>VXLL01000029.1 GCA_009841615.1 Gammaproteobacteria bacterium
GGTCAACGTAGACTAATTCATTGCGTTTCAAGACATCGTCTAGAGTAACATCAGTACCGTTTAAGTCCGGCAGCGTGAACTCAGGAGCTTTTTGTCCGGGCTGGAGGAGTTCGTCATTCCGCTTTACAGCTAGCCGTCGAGCAAGTTCGTTTCGGGGCCGTATCACACGTCGTTCGACCAAGTCTTCATCTTCGAGAGTCGTTGCAATCTTGTCGTATAAAGGCAACGCTAAGTGTGTATCTTCCCGATTGATACCGGCAAAGGCACCTAATTCCAACGCTAACAACGTATTCAATGGATCAGTGGAATTTGTAGCCAACTCATCAATCGCGTCGGAGCGTATCTTTTCTAACACTTGGCGTGCGACGACCCAATCCGGGTATTGAAACCCACCAGAAGCACTCATGAATGGGCTCAAGCCAGGGATTACGTCCTCTAACGGTACATGCTCGCATCCTTCGGCTGTGCGGGGCGTGGAGATTTCTGCGACATCGTCCGATTCACCATCGCTCGCCTCGGAATCGTTTGGCTCTACAGATGCTGTGTCGTCCTCTGTTTGCTCTGTGTCCGCTGACTCTTGAGTTTTCTCACCATCATCAGAAGATGCGTCTTGCTCGTCACCTAAATCGTTCTGAACTACCTCTATATCTGAGGGTGGTGTCTGCGCTGCTCTTTCTTTTACTTCCCAAGCTGAAACGTACTTCTTCAGATTCTCTAAGTATTCGTCGCTCTGTTGCCAACTCTCGATGAGTTTGACATGTCTAGCATTTTCAGAGCTAGCCATTAATGTGTTAGGAGCACCCTCAGATACAACTGTGACCACGGATTTGGGTCCAATAATAGCGGGAGTGTAAGAACGAAACGCCCAACCCGCTTCGACACTGATCGATAAGCTAGAGACCTCGATAATATCTGACTCAATGACAAATTTGTTATCACGTATCAGAACTGACCCGTACGGTACTCGCTGCAGATTTCCGTTTTCGTCGTACTCCAAAGTGTCCACACTGGCGATAGCCAAAGAAAGATCTTTCATCTTCACTCCACTAACGTCTCCGTACACCGTAAACTTGGTTTCTGGGTCTTTAGCTTGCCGCGATGCGCCATATAAGATCAACTGATCTTCAGGATACACATCTTGGTAGTCCACCAACGCGAATTCAACCACTTCACCGTCAGGCACGAGAAGTGCAGAAGTCGAAAGTCTTACTCCGTCCCCGATTTGAACGGAAATCTCCACTTCGATTGGTTCGTCGATTTCACCTTCAAGAGTAACTTGTCCGTCGGCAAATTTCCCAGAAGTTAATTCGACCAGAACCGTATTGCCATTTGCATCAGAGACTTCATGGGTAACTACAACGGTAGCGGTAGACAAATCCACTTCTTGATAGTCGGTAGATTCTTCCACAGAAGAATCAATTTCTGTTTCCGATTCAACTTCAATGTAGTGACCGGTTATAGTGAATGTGCTTGACGGACCACTGCTGCATGCAACTAGGAACGTTAAGACAACAGCAAGTATCGTGAATCTTAAAGAATTTCTCATTTCAAAATTGCTCCAATGAGTTCGATAGATCATGAAGTTAGAGTAAGGTAGTGTACATTGAAGTTACACGACCCACTGTTCTCGTAATTTGTTTCAGACCAGATAACGGGCTGAATTAGTACGATTCGTGGCGACTATCTTACTTAGTGCTACTAAAAAAATACCCTGAACTCGAAGTCGGTTAGAGAACTTGCCAATTTGGATGACATCGATGGAACACTCGATGTGGAGACTCGGATATCTCTGTTATCCTAAACTAGGGAGGACATCTGGTATCGACACCTAAAACATCAATTAGAAGCGTACAGAGTTGTTCTTGGAAATGTGCCCACCGATTCGCAAGTGTGCTATGCCGAACACCTGGAGAGAACCAAAGAACATTGAACTGAAAAAACGTTCCGCGGCGTTAGCGACTGTTGTTGGGTACCGGAACCAATCATGCCATTGATTGCGGCACTGCATACGAGACGTGCATCGAGGCTGTAGGTCAGCGAGTTCGCTTCAGTAGGTGATCGTGAACAGTATGAACTGCGCGAGACGCATTCCATGCGAACGGTCCGTAGTCGTTGAGATTCTCCGGGTCAAGTAGGCGCATGACGGTGTGCAAGTGGTCCCGGGCTTCTTCGTTGTACTCGATCAAGATCGCATCGGGAACATAGATTCGGTAGTACACCCGCTCCCCGCGCTGACTGAAGGTGAAGAATCCAGTGGTCAATTTGGGTTTAATCGCGTCGCGGATATTCTCGGCGTGGGGCGATGGGAGATAGAAGAGATACACATCGATCAAGTCCCCGGCGACTTCCAATTGCTCATCTGAAAAATTGGACAACGGAATGCCGACGTTTTCGAACTCTTCGAAGGGGAAGTCCTTACCTCGGTCTAGGTGGCCGTTTCCAGACCCGGCTCTGACGTCTCCGCGAACCAGACCTTCCACGGTTGCTTGGGCCTGTTCTTCCTCGGACAGCGACTCGAACAGCTCTCGGCCCCATTGGATTTCATCCTCCAACGGGGTGCTACCATTGACGGTCAGGGGCTCGGAACCCAAGAACATGGGTGCTAGCAGCAGATCGTCGCCGTGGACGAGAAAATTGAGCGCAAGGTGATGGCCGTCGAACTGAAGACCCCAGGCGGAGTCGATCATCGGGTTGCCGAACACAGCAACGGTGTAGTCCTCTACAGTTCCGACTCCGGATGCGCGTTCGATGTCTGTTGCGAGAAGTTCCACTGTCGCGAACCCTTCGTCGCTGAGCAAGGAGCGAAGGGCCGTCCAAACGTGTTGTTGGGCCTCTTCGCCGAGACTTCCTAGTCGAACCCCGCCGGGGCGACGTCCGGGGACGTTAGTCCACGAGTGCATTTCCTTGTCGCCCACGCAGTAGTTGAGCGACCTCTTCTGATCGTTTGTCACGGAATTGAGCAGGTTTGCGACTAGAGTTGCCATGTGGTTGAGATCGTTGCGTTCGCTGCGGGGTTTCAGAGTGAAGCTTGACAGGTCGCAGTCGAGACTGAAATCTCCGGATTGCGGAGCAACGTCTTCGTCGAGGTCTTGAGCAAGTCCGAGTTGGCCGAGCGTTAGGGCAAGCGCGCACAACAGGCATGTGATAGGGAAAGCGCGGGAAGCAAACTCGGTCATGGCAATGAGTCTCCGACGGACGGGCTTGAATGGTCTAATGATTATATGAGCGGCGACGCTGGGCTAGATTTGGGGGACTGTCAGAAATTTCGTGTATAGAGTGTTGTAAATGTTCATCCCCCTACAGGTGGGGAGCACATCGCAGTTTGAAATTACGTTGGAGATGCTTCTTGGTCTCCAAAAGTAACGAATTTAACCATTGAGGCTGTCAAATTTCTAGGTATTACTGTTTCCGACTTGTTTTCGGAAAAGGTTTGTTCGATCTGACTACGGTCGAGAAGCCCGTCTTTTACGTACTCTTACCAATCGTCCCCAAAATCATATATAGAGCGAATGTAGTCTAGTTGTTCCTGAGTGAACCCGTCTATAGGTCTGTAGCGTAATGCGCGTGCTGCTGCTGTTCTCAATTTTGGTTCGAAACTATCCATACGGTCATATAGATCAACAGCGTTATAGTCCCTCCAACTGCGGAAAAACCAATACCAACTCACTTCCTCTCCAGAGCTATCTTCGTATTGATGTAAGATCTCCATTCCTCGTTCAACTTCGCCACTTTCCGCTAACTCTTGTGCTATGTAGTTGGTAGCCCGTGTTTTGACAGATAGACTTACTAAAGGTAAAACTTCAATAGCAGATTCAACGTTACTTTCCGCTAGCGCACCCATGATCCAACCTTCAACGCGCTCCGGGTCTTCCTGAAGTTTCGCGAGCCGAAGTGCGCGTTTTGGATCTTCTCGACCCATTGCACCAAAGGCCGTTCTCATTATGTACATTTTGTTAGACGGGGACCGGCCCGGGTTATAGGTCGCAACATTGTCCATTTCTGAAGCAGACAAGACCCAATCGAGGGCCGCCGAAGGATCCAACGCTGACCACCGTCTTATGACTTTCTGTAGTGTTGCATCGTTGCGTGACCCATATGGAGCCAAAGATTGAATTAATTCAATCGTTCGCACCGGATTTGTGGCAACCAGTGCTGTTAATGCGTGCTCACACGCTTCAGGCTGTAATTTGTGTGGAATCTGTGCAATTTCAGCGAGTACCGTTTCGGGATAGACTTCAGCCCAAGAACGAATTAGCAGGTGTTGCACTCTGTCGGCCATGTATGCCTGTTCTCGCGGCGAGACCGCGTTCTGGTCTCGTGATCGATCCGTCCCCTCCAATTGATCGCGTATCTGTGTGGAACCACTTTGAATGTACTGCCAAGTGTTTTGTGGATCATTTTTGACAAGCTCACGTAAAACCTCATCGAAGATGTATGTATGGCCGATGATGCGAAATGGGAAGTCGAAAGGCTCATTAATATGAAAAAGAGCGTCTAAACCTTGCTCTTCAATGAGTGTTTCGGCGACCAGAACCAACGTGTCAAACTGTGCGAAGTCGTCCAATCCGTCATTGATTAGCACATTCCATGCAATCATCGGATCATCAGCAAACTCGATCGCTTTTGAATCACTTTCAAAGTATGAAGCAAAGTCAGAATGACCCAGTTTACGAGAAATTTCGTTATGTTGTGCTTTGGATAGATCGTCCCTCACGTTCAAGATGATCAAGAGTGCGGATAAACGCTCGCGACGGTTCAGTTTCGTAGCTGCAGTGATTGCTTCATCCAAGTTCGAAACACACCACTCGGAGAATATCCCTCGCAAGAACGGATCTCGTTCTTGATCGCCAAGTTCTTCGAATTTTGCGAGTGCTGCTTGTGGATCGATTACAGCAAACCGACCAGCTATCGCAAATATAGTTTCGTCTCTAACGCTACCCAGTTCACTAATTCGAGACTCTTCCAACAACGCCAATAACTCTTCTTCATTCGCTTGGGTCAGTGCTTCGAAGAGTGCGGCGTTATGAACGAAAATGTCCGCATGAGCACCCAACAATGAATTCGCTTTGTTCGAACTAGCTTGAGGATCACGGTCGGATAAAGTGGAATTGGTGGTTTGAGCGGTATCTTCTTCTGCAAGAGCGACCCAGGGAAGAAGTGTGAGGACACCTATGATGGTTTTGAGGCGCAACTTTCCATACCTAGCTGCAATTCTGTGTATCTCAAATTTCATCGGGTACTTCGCTATGCATTCTCTGGTGTCGTCATTTTCAACGCTGACCTCGATATTTGCTATTCCACCCAATCAGAAGGTAGAACCATTTGATCTAGGTCGATCAAACCTTTTTCGTCTTGTAGCTGTAGCTCTAGCAGATGCATATTCTCGGTTATTGGGTACTCGCTCAGCAACTTTTCTGCTTCCTCGATAGATTCTTCGGCCAATGTGGGTCTGGACTTTTGTCGATTGATAAGTGTCCGCGCGGCCATAGATCGGAGCAAGGGCGAAGTTAGCGTTTGCAGAGAATCGAACAGTTGCTGTGGATCGCGAGTGGCCCATAGATTAAATACGCCGTTGAAATAACTCGCGGGGCCGGTAATTATCATGCTAGGATCTGGCGTTGGAATGTTCGCTCCTAACTCTATTGCCGCATAAGGTTCTCCTGCCTCTACGAGCCTCCATCCAAGATCCTTTATCGCGAAATGTGACTCGTTTTTGTCCAACATAGGAAGACGGCTGATCGCATCTTCAAGTCTTCCCATTTGCGCGAGTTTTTCTACTATGTCGTACTTTGCTTCTGAAAAGAACCTGATGTACGTACTACGAATTTCACTTGAGAGTTCTAGTGCTTTTTCAATGTCATTTGCTACGACACTCCTGAAAAGACTCCTGATCAAGCTCTTTCGTAATTCTGTGTTTGAGCCGGCATAGGAAATCGACCATTCGAGCGCGGCTTCTGGATCTGCCTGGGACCATTGTTCTGCGATGATTGAGGGTAACAGTGTTTTAGTGCTAAGAAACTTATTGGCTCTTTCGAGATTCTGAATGGCCTCCTGTGGTGAGACATAGGCAAGGTGCGTAAACGCGATTTCCAGTGCTTCCGCTCGTGTAAACTGAGGTACTAGTTCAAGCTTATTCAGCATTCCGCGAGGATCAGACTCAGCCCACGTGGTGGATGCTATTCTCTCTAAATGAGTATGAATTGGATCATCAGACCAACTTGCTATTTCACTGAGCGCGACTTCGGGATTGACTCGTGCCGCAACCATAGCAAGTGCTGCTGGGAGTTGACCTCGATCTTCTTTCGATAGGTTTCGAACATAGTCAAACGCTTCCTTCAGTTCACCGCCTACTACGTCTTCAATGACTTTACTTAAAGCAAGGTGGTCGTTCTCGTGTGGAAATGCCGCAGCCGCCCGCAAGAGGACATCAAGTCCTTCGTCTTCCTTCCAAGCAGATGCAACAAGCTGAAACAAGTCGAGTTGCTTGGTATCCTCGACGTTGTCGTTGACGATTACATCCCAGGCGGCACTCGGGTTGTCGAGAAGCTTGTGAGCTTGGTTCGCACTGATCTGGAGCAACGCGAATTCCTCAAGCCCCAACTCCTGGGCAATATCGAGAAGAGTCGAACTTGATAGATCCTCCCGTGTAGCAAGCATTGCTTCGAGAGCTACGCGTCGGTCGGTGCCGATCAGGGACTTTGCTCCTTCGATGGCTTGTGTGAGATTTGTTATGGACCAGTCATGGAACAGTCCTTTTAGCAATGGTACTCGTCGGACTTTTGGAACATCGGTGATCCAATCTAACGCTTGGACCGGGTCAACTGTTGCGACCTTTCTGAGGATTATTGTTTGAATGTTTGAACGAATACTCGCACGTTTAATGCTTTCGGTATGGTGCAACAAATTGACGAGTTCGCTTTCTTTCACTTCGGCGAGATATGCATATAAGGACGCGGTACGCTGAAAGTTGCTTTCGATCTTGACTAACTCAACTAGTGCCTCTGCGGGGGTCCGATGAACTAGACTTGTTTGGCTAGTTTGCTCTATTGTTAGAGCATTCGATGCATTTGTACTTAGTGTACTAGACTTGTTGTCTTGGTCATTCGCTTTGGAACTGAGGTGTAAGTAGAGAAAGACTGAAGCGGTTACCAAGCCTATTGACGTACAGCCAACGATGATCCATTGGAATTTCCTAAGTTTTTTCATTTTCGCAGTCGAATGATGTACGGTCTAGGAGTTTCACACATTTTCACTGCCTTGATTGCAAGTTTGGTCGAATATGCTCGATCTGGATCTGCAAGGCGCTCCAACACAAATCCTCAACGCCAGACTTTGAAATTCTATTCGTCAAAAAACAATTCCACTCTATTCGATAAACAGCGATGATATTTTGATTTGGAAGATCAATGAGAGTGTCCAACTCCTATAAAAAATATAGATACATTAAGGGTACTATGCGTTTCCGTCGACACAGTTTGTTCACGTTTTTATTGCGAGGATCAGCTGCGACCGACGGAGCTTATCAGTGTCGACTACCAATTAGCCAAGGGTGTTCATATTAAAGAAGAAAGTGAGGCAGAAATGCATGCCGCAAGTCAATCTCAGGTTGCGGTCGCTTACGCTGCATTTCTTATTACAATTCTGTGAATTAATGGTTCTCTGTCCTAACGAGCGTAACTGAATAGGAATTCACACATGAAAAAACTTCTTCTTCCACTACCATTGGTATTACTAACCTTCGGTATGTTTGCCAACAATGTCATCGCCGATGAGTGGGTCATTCTCGGTTCTGTTGAGCGACTTACAGAAGAGTACGACGCTCCACTTTTCGAATCTAGTATTAATAGGGAATCAACCTTGAATGGATTTAGTGCAAAACTCTATGGGTTTCGGGACTCTAGGTATTACCACGGACTAAGTTATGTTGCTATGACTGGGGATGTAGATTTTTGTTTACAGTCAAACTGCCCATCAGTCGATACGACAGTTACCATGGTCTCTGTGGAATTCGGTCGAGATCTAGGTCAATGGATTCCATTTGTCAGTCTGACCTGGACCCAGACTGAAGCCGAAGAAACCGAAACTAGATTCTGGGACAGCGAAAATAGATTCATTGTCAGCCCCGGATATGTAATAGAATCAACAGCAGATACTTCAAATTTCAACATCGGGTATTGGCTAGAACTCGATACCATCAAGGTCAGAGGATCCTTGAATAACTTGGACGGAAAGAAACCTATGGGCGTTTCTGGAGGTGTTCTACTTCAAATGGACAACAAGTTTGCTGTGGGTGCTGAAATCGAAATACAACTAGACAGTGAAGCAGAAGGATTTCGATTTTCGCTTCAATTTGGCCGATCGTTTTAATTGGTACTACAGCCAAATATGTAGTCGCGGAATGGCGTAGGGCAACCAAAACAATCGTTTATCAATCTCAAACCACCAAGTACTTGAAATCATCAGAGTGTGGTTCGCTTTAGATAGGACAGGGAAGGTTCAGTCATTCAACGTTCGCAACAGCGAATAACGCTCGAGGTCTAGCTCCCAACAGGCGCTCAGACCCAATGACGGGTTTGATATAGGTCTTTAAGTCGTGCCTCAGATCGCCAAGTGCCGTAAATTCAGCGAGTCGCCCAACGAGCGTCGGAGCGTAGATATTGTCATACCTAAACAACACTCTCTACTTCCAAATTGACATCAATTTTATCTCGACGAACTAATGCGGATAACAACTGATAATCTCCCCTTTCTTTACGTACTCTCCCTGCAACAATTGCAGGATGTACATCGAGTTTTTCCGCGTCAACCGTAACCGTTTCTTCATTAGCCACATATGGTGCTAAACAGTTTCTCCATACACTTTCTGGGATTAGCTTTTCAACAGCAAAGTGATCGGCTTGTTTTTCGAGATTGTCATTACAACCGGCATCTTCTTGGTCAAAGAAATCAAAAACCAACCCCTGTTTTAAGTGCAGCAAAACATGTCCAATTTCATGAAACAATGTAAACCAAAAATTATCCACTCGATTGTGTCGGAGGGTCAATCCAATAATCGGAGTACCGTTATTAAGAAGCATTGCCATACCATCCAAATACGTCCTAGGTAAATGTGGTTCCATAACCAAAACGACTCCCTTAGACAAAAGAAACTCGCGTGCTTCCGCGGGTCCGGTTCTTCTTGTAGTCATGTTTCTTAAGCGTTTCATGTTGTGTTCGTCAAACTTATAGCTCACCACCTCCCTTTGAGCTATGATGTTGAGCGAAAGCTCAATAATTCTTGCCTGCCAAGCCATCAGGTGGTATTCGTTTAGTTTAGAGTCAGCTCGCAATTTCTTTCGATGATGAGCTCGCGATAGGTTCCGTCCTAACATTTCTCTCACATAGTCCCTCGCTTGAACGATCAAGTCCTTTTCTGATCCCTTTGGTATCCAACCGCGCTTGGCCATATGACGACTAGGCAATTTACTCCAATCGTGTTCATTGCTTGACTTCCACGAGATAAAAATTCTGTTCTCTGTTCTTGTATTCGGGTTAATCATTCCGGATATTTGAACTCCCAGGACACTAGCCACTTCAATCAATTTCGCTAGGCTAGCACCCATATAGCTTGTAGCCTCGTATCTTTGAATTTGTTGTGGACTCAAATTTAGTAGGTGTGCAAGGTCTGTTTGGCTTAAGTTTTTTGCAATTCTCGCGTCCACCAATAGAGTTGGTAGTTCTTGTAAGGAATAGGATTTGGATAGAGAAATTCGACCGTCTCTGAGTTTCTCAAAGTGTTTAATTTCGTTTTTAGTTTTTGTTATTTGGGAGTCCAATCCACTCAGTTCCGCTTGTTTCAGCCAATCGCTCGTTGTGCTATTTTCTGCAATTAGAACTCTCGCTGCGTTGAGTTCTTGAAGAAGCCTCTTGCTTCTTGTGTACTGTTTTTCGCTGTAGATCATCTTAATTTCCTAAGAGCATCGGGTCAGTTTCGAGATTTATCTCTACTATACCTTTCTTTCTCCCTGTTGATTTCTCATTTTGAAAGAAGTCAACGAATGTTTGTTCGGTCTCATTGACGATAGTGGTACTTGGAAAAAATTCACCGAAGAACCGGATCTTTTGTTGACCGCGTAGTCTTGGATCTCTGAAGATGGGTTCCAGACGATTTTCGTCGATACCATCTGGATTCCAACAGGCATCGTAGTCATTAGGGTAGGGCTTTTCTGTCACGTAGCTACCATTCAAGAAAACAAGTGCGCATCTCGCGTCGGCAAGCTGCGTAACGGCCTCGAGAAACCCGCCGAACAAAGTCCGTTTCACATCGTTGATTGCGAATCTGTCTCGTGTTTCTTCGAGTGTCGCTAAGTGAATTCCTTCGGGAAGTACTTTCCATGGTGCGTCCGTCACTTCGACTAATTCCGGGATCATTATTACAATTATATTGATGTAAGTATTCAATCTAAAGACGGCGTACACCTGTTATCAGCACGCAAACAAGAGCCGTTCCAACCGAATCACCTTGAACAGACTAGTATTGTTTCTAGTCGTCCAAGATTCAGCTAGTGAGTTCGTCAAAAAACACTCTCGCAGAAGCGTCATCGAGTGCGACATTCCACACAGAGCTCGATAAATGTCTTAGTTTGAGGAAGGAAGGGACGGTTTTTCTTCGCCCTCGGTCAAGTATGCAAATTTCTAATTTGAACTAAGTAACTTCATAAAGTTATATAGTGTCGTTCAACGAGGAACAAAATGGTTGCTTAGAGCGAGTCTTTAGGTTCTTCCAAACTCTCTTTTTCACCGTACTCTTCAATCAAAAACGTTTTCAGTTTTTCCGGGGAAACGTCCTTTTGCACGATCTTCCTTTCCTTGTCGACTAAATAGCCTTTTGGAATAAAGTTTACACCGTAGGCAGTGGCTATTTCTCCTGTCCATCCCTTGGCTTCGCCTAGGTTAATCCAAGGAAGATCATGATCTTTTGATCCTTCAGACCATAATTCGTGAGTCTCGTCTATAGAAACGGAAACGATTTCAAATCCATGTTCTTTATACGATGAGTACAAATCCTTTAACGCTGGAAAAGATTCGATACACGGACCGCACCAAGAAGCCCAAAAGTCCAATAGCACGAAGTCGTTCTCTTCGAGTAGCTCGAATAACGAAAACTTGTCCCCGTCTAGATTGGGGAGAGTGAAGTCTGAAACCGTTTTGCCGACAGTGAGACTCTTGTCGTTTCCCTCTCTTGCAAGAGTTTTTGCATGCATGTTGCGGGCGTGAGTTACTCGTCTCGCAACAAGGTCTGTGTCAAGAGAATTGGACAACCTATCGTACACGGCCAATCGTTTCTCGCTTCTGCTGAGAGCGCCTAGTTCCACTGCGAGTAACGCATCCATCGGATCCTCAGCATGCAAGGCAACATCATTCCAAAAGCCAATGCGAATTCTCTTTAACTCACTCAAGAGTTCTTGATATTTTGGAGTCTCACTCTCTAAGTTTTCTCCATCTTCGGATCTAGAATTGTTGGTATCACCATCCGTGTTCTTGTTGTCATGAAATTCTTGGTAAGCAATTCGGTATTCACGGGCGGTGGACAAATATTCTTCACTCTGTTGCCAGCTCTCAAACAGTTCTGAATGCTTACCCGTTCCGGAAACTACAACAAGATCCTTAATCCACGAGCTGCGAAAAGTGAGCGTGAGGCTAGCTCGGGGTTGGACAATTGCTTTAATAGCCGCCCATTCTCCCTCAGTACCAAACAGAATCGAAACCGGTCGTGGTTCAGTTACCTCTGCTTCTATTAAGAATTTGCCATCTTCGAGTAAAACACTACCAAACTTTATAGAAACCTGGTGTCCCAACTTGTCATACTCTGAAGTCTCGATGGTGACAAGTGCTTTCTCCACATCTATGTCCAAAAAGTTCATGTCCCCAGAAATTGAAAACTTGTTTTTCGAATCTTTAACTCTCCTAGAAGCACCAAGTAGATGTAATTGCGAGCGGTAAGGACTTGCGTCGACTAGAGCAAAGGATACTGTAGAACTTGGTCCAGCAGGAAGCTCTAGAGTAATCGGTTCTTCAAAACCGATATCTACTGAAATCTTTAAATCTAACGTGTTTTCGATAGATTCATTCAGAGTGATTTCGCCGTCCACAAAATTTCCCTTAGCCAACAGTTCAAAGCTGGATTTCCCTGTTACGTCCTCAATTGCTTTGTAGATGGTTACTTCCGCCGAAGCTAAATCCACATCCCTTACTGCCCGCATTGAAAACGACTCCATATCCATAGGGAGGGGCAGACCAGAACTGGGCATCAGTTTTCCCGTGATCGTAAGCGTCTTTGTGGTTTCGGTGTCATTTCCAAAAGAAAGAGTGGAAGCAACCAACAATATCAGTCCTAACAAACGTTTCATAATGCACTCCGAATACATGGTCTATCTACGTATCAGTAGATACAGAAACTTGAAATCTAGTCTCAGGATCCTTGTGGAGATTTAGTCGTAGTGCTTTTTGAGAAAGTTGGAGAGTTCATCGGGTTTTATATTCTTATGAATAATGCGATTTTCGCTGTCGATCAAGTAGGTTGTAGGCAGCCCCTGGATGCCATACGCTACTGCTGTAGATCCCAACAGATCTCCAGATGCCCGTAGATCAATCCAAGGAAGTTCGTACTCTTTTGAGATTTCTTTCCAGTCTGCGATCGATGTGTCCACAGCAATTGACACTACCTCAAATCCTCGGTTCTTGTAGGCTTCATGAAGTTCCTTCAATGGCTCAAACGCTGCGATGCAAGGACCGCACCATATAGCCCAGAAGTCAATCAAAATGAGACTGTTGTCTTCGACGACTTGCTTAAGAGAGATTAGTTCACCCTCATGGTTCGCAAGTGAAAATTCAGGTACGTGATTTCCAACGACGAGATTAGCATTGTTCTCTGTTCTCGTCAAAAAAGCAGCGATTCTGTTTCGAGCAGGCGTTACTCTTCTTGCTACTACATCCGAATCAAGTAGCTTTGCAAATTGGTCGTACAACTCGATGATTTCTTGGTATTTGATGGTGCCAGGTGGCAATATTTTTCGCGCTAGTTCCAATGCCAATAGTCGATTTAACGGATCTTCTTCCTCCAACGCGAATCGCTTCAAATTCTTAAGCTGGATATCGAATACTCTGTTAAATAATCGCGTGAAATCATCCGTAGGTGATCCGTCTTTTTTGCTAGATGAGCCGCTCTTGCTTGCCACAATGGTGGCGTCCCATGCAGTAACAAACTCGTCTTGAAGTTGCCAGCTGTCGAGTAGTTTAGCGTGTCGTCCCGTCTCGCTCGTTGCAACGACAAATTGACTCTCAACTTTGTGATATTGCTGAACCTTGATCTCTACTTTGGGTTCTATAACTACATATTTACGAACCAGCACGCTCGTCCCCACTGCGATCTCCAATTGGGCAACTCTTGGTTCATCTACATCTGCTTCGACTAAGAAGTTGTAGTTTTGATCGAGAAGAACTTTACCATAGTCGATTACATTGAGAGTTCCATCCTCGTAGTACTCTTCAGCAGTTAGGTGTGCTGAAAGGAATTTGTGGTCAGTGTTTGCTTGTTGAGGTTCATAAGTCCCAGAGATCGAAAACATGGAGTTCTGATTCGTTGTACTTCTCGATGCACCAACGAGAACTACTTCGTTCGGGTGCGAGCCAAGATGGTCCAAAAGCGCAAAGTGGTGAACGACTAAATTTCCTGGAACAAGCAAGACATTCAACGACCGTGTGATGTCCTGACTATTGCTTATCGAAATTTTTGCATACGTCGGATGATCGATTTCACCAACTAGAGAAACGTGTCCGTCTACGAAGTTTCCCGAAGATAATTCATCGACTGTTTTGTCCCCTTGGGAGTTTGTTACTTCGTGGGTAACGATCACCGAGGCATCTGCCCAGTCAAATTCGGTGGGTTCCGTGATATCGCTTTTTGAATCAGCGACTCCGTTATCCACGGACGTTCGAATCTCTCCGACGATCAAAAATGAGTTGACAGAATCCATCTCTGACGCACTTATAGACACTACGAGAACGATTAACCCAAATATCACGTACGTCTTTCTCAATTTCTTTCTCCTTGGGGCTGACACCTCGCTTGTTGAGTAGGCTTTTTGTTCGTATCTTGAATTAATACAGCTTAAGTTGCCAGCAAATGCAATACCGAATACGCCTGAGTTCGTCAAACGAGTAGATGATGTCGAGTACGAGAAAGTTTCAGACACGACTCTTCCGCGCTCGGTGGTGCAAAAATTTGAAGTGAATCTACTACTTAGTGATTAACTAGAGAGCAGATGTTTGACGAACGTTGATAGAAAATTATCAAACGGTAACTGTTTCGGAGGTTAACCTCTACGCCAGAGTAGGGATTCAACAATATCAATGGCACGATATAATCTTGACCTCTGTTCATCGAAAGAAATTTGCAAAAGATCGCTATGACTCAGTATCCACCAAGAAAATTGATTTTGCCTAAGCTCGCGTTGTCTTGCGTTCTTGTGCTAGTTTTGTTGCTTACCGGATGTGCCGCGGTGCGCGCTACAGATCCGATTGATACTCAGATCAATTGGGATGTTGATACGGCAATCTCTCATTGCCTCCAAGAAGTAACTGGAAAATCCATTGAAGCACTTGATAGAATCACCTACGACACTCACTTAGAGCTTGAAGACTGCGTGAACGATAAAGTACAGGCAAAAGAACGCGTGGTGCTCGAATATCACGGAAGTAAAAAAGGCTTAATACCGCGAGCTAAGTGAACATCTTCGAGACAGAGGGCACAATATGTCTCGCACGGTGAATCGCTGCTTCAGGTAACGGTTTGCCCCACCAAGAATAATAGCGTCCACGAAGACTAAACTATAGTCTATTTGCGCTTAGAGTGCTGACGAAATCCGTTTTTCAAGTAGTAGTTGTAATTGTTTGGCGGCTAAAACTTTAGCAACCACGGGTCCGTCCTCATATCGTGGGAATTGAGTACGAACAATTCCGACAGCATGAGGTGTAGACGGTGAACTTTGAGCGATCTTCAAACATCCAAATGTCTTTGATCAACTTACAGTACTTCACTCTACTCTTTCTTCGGCTACCGAAACAAAGATGAAAGAATGGTACATTGAGTGCGGAGAAATCGAGAGTAAAAGTAGCTCTGAAACCGTTCTGGATGTCAACATTCGGAAACTGGCTACACACTATTCGGAATTCTCTGGGACCCTTTGGTGTAGAGTATCTATTCTTTTTGTCTAATGTGGTTTAAAGGTCGAACTCTAGTTTTAGAACTCTTTCAAGTTCGTTAGTCGACAAGTTTCTATGATTGATACAGCCTGATTTATCCAGAAGGAAACTCTTTGGTATTGTTATTACCCCATAAGCCTTACCCACAACTCCTTCACCGGGTTCATCTATATTTCCTACGTCAATCCAAGGTAAACTGTGCTCTTCGCTTGCCTCCACCCATTCTTCTTGAGTGCTATCCAGAGACACTGAAATGATCTCAAATCCGTTTTGAGCGTATTCAGCGTACATCTCTTTTAAGTGTGGAAATGCTGCTATACATGGTCCGCACCAAGATGCCCAAAAGTCTACCAGTACAACTTCATTTTCTGCAACGACGTCTTGAAGTGCGACCTGAGCGCCAGCTAACGTGGGAAGCGTGAATTCCGGTGCTAGCTGTCCCGGTACGACACTCTTATCGATCTCGTCTGCTTTGATAAAGTCTGCTATTTCTTCCTTCGCAGGGGTAACCCGTCTAGCGACTATGTCTTCATCAAGCATAGTTGCTATCTTTTCGTACGTTGGTACGGAGTGTTTGATGTTTTTAGAGTTAAATCCGAACGCACCCAGTTCCATAGTGAGAAGGAGGTCCATTGGATCTTGGGTACTTGACGCTATCTTCTCCAATGCTTCCGACCGCATGTCTACCAATTCCAAGAACAGTCTGTGATATTCAGGATTTTCTGAAGCCGTTTGTGTGCTTGCGAGTTCAGGTTCAACATCTGCATCTGCAAGTATTACATGCTCGCATTCATCGACGGGTGGAATCCCGTTCGAGAAGGCCAGTACTGGTTCAATGTCGATCAGTTTGTCTTCTTGATTAGTAGTTTCGTAAGTTGAGTCATCGTCATCGTTCCGTGAGCTAGTTGCAGACTCTTCTGTAGTCGCATCTCGATCGGTTTCAATCTCTTGCGTTGCGGCCTGGCGCGCTCGCCATGAAGCTTCCCAATCATCGCGAAAGTCTTTGTAGGACGTAGCATATCGTTCCAAAAGTGCCTGATATTGTTCGCTCAGTTGCCAACTACTCACAAGTCTTTGGTGTCTGCCTCTGTCGGCAGCCGCGACGAGTTCTCGCGACCATCCTTGAGGTGAGATGACAATCTCGCCAGCCGCCTCGGCCACGACATATACACTGCCAAAGTATTCATTGAAAGCGTTATGGCCTCCACTAACAGCGACATAGAGAACTGAAGGTTCATGGATTTCTGATTCGATGATAAACACGCCATCTTTGACCAAAACCGTTCCATGATTGATACGGGATGGATTTCCTTGGTCATTCAAACCGGGACCGCTTACGGTTACGATTCCCAGCGACAACTCATCATCCAGCGAATGAAAATCGCCTCTTATCGTGAATTTCTTCGCATTGTCTCTTACTCTGTTTGAAGTACCAACCAAGACCAGTCTCGGCGGGCGATAATCAACTTGTCGATCAACGATTGCAATCGCGATTTCGTCTCCACCTGGAACAACTAGCGTTCGCATTGTTAAAGATGATTCACCTCCATCGCGTGTGACTGTGATTGTCACGGTAGTAGCTTCTTCAATTTCACCCGATAGATCCAAACTGCCATTTAGAAATGATCCAGTTGCTAGTTCAATTGCATGTGATTGTCCTGCTTCATCAATCACCTCGTGAGTTACTACTACGGAAGCTACTGGCCAACCTGTTTGGTCCTCTGCCGTTGATACTGAGTCATCTGTAACAGGGGAAACGTCAGATGAGGATCCAAAGTCCGAGGGCGTTAGATATTGTCCTGTGATTCTAAATGAACTTGTTGAATCTTCCTCGACTGCGTTTAGCAAGAACGCGCAACTGGCCACTCCAACGAATCCCAAAAAGTGTTTCATAGTAAACATGTTTCTACGTGCTGCTCAGAAATTTGGAGTGAAGTATACTACCCAGGTTCAAGAGCATTGAATGTTCCAGTTCGACGAGGTGTTCAGTCATTCTGACGGAATTTCCTGTGCCGGTGCTTCGATAGTACCCGTTAAGATAACACTTCGATTGTCAAAACTACCAGATGCCAAAACTACAGTCTCAAAATCACCTGCGTCATTAGTGGTCTCGTATGAAACGTCAATAGTAGCGTTCAAAAGCTTCATCTGCTCTGATTCACCCCGAGTTGAATCCATGTCCTCTTCGACTTCAGATTCAACTACACTGTATGTACCAACAATTGCTAAAGTATTCTCTGGATTAGGAGTTTCCCCAATCACGTTTGTTGTTAGGCAAATTAAGCCAATACATATCCAAATAGGTGTGATACTCTTGCTCGTCGGATCTAGTAGAAGTGTGCGCTCCCTCATTTCTAGGCAGCACTTTTAATCGAATATAGTTTATGGAACTAGTACCTGATACTCGCACGGATATAGTTTCGTGCCATACCAATTTAGTTACCAGCACCTGTCTGGGGAGAAGTGTGATCGAGTCAACCTAACTGTTGTTACCTACATCATTTTCACCTTGAGTTGTGTAGGCTTTCGAGCTCGTATCTTGGACCAGTCAAATTTGTGTAGTGAGCAAACGCAACACTGAATGAGCTGACTCTAGTCAAATTCATTGAGGATGTTGAGTTCGGGAAAGGTTCTGACCTGTTTTCTCGACTATGCGGATGGCTCCGAATCCCAGAAAATCGTCAAGTCAAATAAGACCTCAAACTAGTCACATCTCAGTTCAAATGTATTCGAAAGAATACTTGAAGTGGAAGTTAAAGAAGATCCTGAACTTCGACCCAGACTGACGATTAAACGAATTCTGTGTCTTGAAACGCTTTGAATTATTGCGTCATCTACTATCTTGTATTCGACCTACAGGTTCGTGGAGGTACCTCTTGGAACACAAAACACTGACTCCTGATTTTGTCAATTGCTCAAGTAGTTGTCGAGTTTTACCATGTAAGGAGTCTCTATCGCATTTCATCTTTTTCTTTGCAGGTATCCTTCTATGTTTGTTACTGTGTAGTTGTGAGCGCGGAAACTCGAGTGTGGAGGAAATTGAGGAAGGACAAGTTGAGAATGAAGAGACAAACGCGGTTCGAACCCAAGACTTCGCCGGTACAAATGGTTTGGGTGAGGACTTGTTGCTCACTGGAGACTTTCGTGAACTAGATAGATTCCCAAATCGTTTTGTTCGAAACGCAGCTCTTCATCGGCGATTGATGCAGTCTACTGAGAACGAATTGTTCGAAATACTCACGAATACTTCAAACATTTCTCGACAAAGCATTCGAGACGATGTGCAGCATTTAATCGTACACCGCTTGGCTACGTTGAACCCTAAAGAGACATTAAGACAGATTGAGAATTTGCAGATGGGGAATCAAGGCACTTTAGTTGCTCTAATTTTTGGGGAATGGGCGATTAAAGATCTGGACGATGCTGTTAATCATGCCAAAACTCTTGAAACCCGTAAAAAGTTCCTTGCACTTCGTGGTATCCTGAGATCGAGAGATGATCTTGCTGATTCTCAACATCGTAGCATCGCTGCGCAACTAGGTGTCAAACACTTGACGCATGATCTACTTTCTCGATCCGATGACGACGAAATTATCGAATCACCCGATTTGAAGTGGCTAGAACTGGCTAACGACGCGCAGATGGATCTTTCACAAATCGAAAGGTTAACTCGAATCGCGGAAAACTGGATTGAAAGAGATGGACTAGATGCCCTCGAAACCATTTACGCGTCGATAACTGATTGGCAAATTCGCATGCCTGTTCTGTCGACAGCGCTCCATAAGACCACATTGAGAGATCCTCAAACGACTTTTGAACACGTATTACAGTTGGACTTCGACCAGGGTGATTTTCTAGTTTCGTCTGTGGCCCAGTCTTGGGCGAACGTTGATCCTTCCGGAGCACTAGGTGCTGTCGAGTCCGTAGAATCGGAGGCACTTCGTACTCAGCTACAAGATTTGATAGTTCGAACATGGGCGAGTAAGAACCCTAATGGGTTACTAGCTTCATTGAACTTGTTACCAGCCAGCATGCGATTGTCAGGAACTGGACATGCGGTAGTCGCAATGTCTCGCACGGATCCCACAAGTGCATCTAAAATTTTTGTTGAACAGTACGAAGGGAGCAATAAATTGACGATCGCTCAGTCATTAGTAAGAAATTGGTCTGATCAAGATGCTCAAACTGCGCTCGATTGGGTGTTGTCGACTCCTCTTGTAGCTGGGTTGCAGAAAGAGTTGTTACCCATCGCATTAGGAGAACTGGTAACTAGTGATCCAAATAAAGCAATTGAAATTGCACTAACGCAACCTATCGAGAATGATCAATGGGGTATGGAAGCCTCAGTTTTAGGTTCGTTAGCATTGAGTGACCCTCAGAGAGCAACTCAGATGTTGTCAAGAGTGCGGGAAGGTCCAACAAAAGAGAGGGCTTACTCTTTAGTGGGATCTCAGTTGATCCGTAATGGCGACGTCGATCAAGCTCTTACACTCGTAGACGACTTATCCGATGAGGAACAATTTCGCTACTTAGAAACAATCATAGACACGTGGGCTTTAACTCAGCCTGTCCATCTGTTGGATCGAATCGACAAATTACCTAATGAAGACTTAAAGGCACAAGCTGCTGCAAGAATGATTGCATTTGAACAATATCGAAAAAAATTGACTGACGATCAGATTAATGCAGCTCGAGAATTTTTGTCTGAAGGCGGTGCCTCACTCAGCGATTAGGAAGTTTAAGATCATAAAGATCACCGCGAGCCTAATATTAGATGTTTTCCGAGGTAGTCGAATGTTGCGCTCTAAGTAATCGCTCTAGTTGTTCACGATGTCTTGCACGCTAAGTATGGGAATAATTAAACCATATTTGCTGTCTGAATATCGAGGGAAAAACTATGATCGGGATCACGCCATCAGTATTCCGCAGTGGCTGGGATGGGCGAAAGCCGCCCAAAAGAAACTCGAAGAACAACCGGATCGAACCAACGGAGAGCGTCTCGCAGCATGATCAAAAGCTACGAAAACTCTCTATTTAGAATATTCCAACTATTTACCGTAGCAAGACAGTGCCCTATACTAATATACGGTTTGTTAAAAGTCAATTGATTCAGCAGTCTAGCCAATTAAAGCGGGACCCTGAAGCGACTGAGCTTTCACGACCTCAATCAACTCTCTTGGCATCAAAATATTCACCGTGGCAATGACTAGACCTTGAACAACTCCCATTATCGAATCTGTACGGACAGTTGGTAGGAAAAAGGCTAAGACATGCTGAATTTGCTGCGAGAATCCAGATTGTTAGAATTTGATCCTAGGCGTGAAAGCCCACACTTCCGCAGTTGGCGGTAGAGAAATAAATCTTCTTTCCGTTGATTATTGACGTAAAGACTGAACTGTTCGTTTGGTCTTTAGAAATTCGCTCTTGATGGTTCACCCATCACTATTCTTGAGGTATCAAGATAGTTAAGACCGCGAGTAGCGGCGTTTCGAGGAAGAATTGAAAATATGAACGAAGCTACTAAACCGAGAAGAAAATGGGTGGGTAAAACTCTATTGATCATCTGTAGCCTTCTCTTCATCCTTACGATAATTTCAATCATTGCTTCTGATGAGCTAGAACTATTAAACGAAATGGATGAAGTGAAAGCAGAATTGTCAAAAACAAAACAAGATCTCAATCAAAGCGACCGAGAACTTATTCAAGCCAAGCAAGAACTGACCCAAGCTAAGGAAGAGCTTAAAGAAACAAACCAAGCGCTTGTAAATGCATTACAAGAAAACCGAATTGTAGAACCTGAACCAGCTTCTGAGCCCATCAGACAGGATTGGGAAGGAGTAGGTAATATTCCAGATTTCACATACAAGGTAGGTTATCAGATTGGTCTCGTCGTCGGTCTGAGTAATGCAGGTGATCAGTACAAGGCAGCCGCTACCTTGTTCTGTAAAGAAACAACTGTCTCTATATTGAAAGAAGAAACCAAAAAATATCTACAAGAGACACCGGACGGCGAAAATGACAGGATACTCTATTTCGCAGGGTATTTAAGTAGTACTTTTAATGCTCAAACGATACTGAACAACGTTTCGATTGACTGCGATATTTCGACTCCCCTGAGTGAAGTTTATGACTCTTGGTTAGAAAGCCAAGAATAAGTACTTTGACGCTTCCAAACAATAGTACGGGTCTGAGCGCATAAAGGGACACTTTTTTGGTCTCGTATCGATCAAAATACTGCTGTTTTTCCTTTCAGTGAGTGCTCCTATCGCGATCGTATTTTGGAGTCGAACTGGCATCTATCGCTGAGGATTGATGGAGTTTAAGAAGCACTAGTTGACGCTATTGATTACTTCCTTCCGAGTTCGCACCTGGTAGCTGAGCACTAATGCTAGTTGCAATAGTGTAAACACACTGTCGGCGGTAGCATTGTCCGTACAGGTCCGAAACCGTGCCATACTTTTCCACAAACCATAGAACTACAAGCACCTTTGGGACGTTCTGCTTGTGTATTGATTGTCTCTCAATCCGTGTTCAGACCTCTTTAGCTATGCGAAGGTATGTTTGATTTTGCTTTACTTCGAGAAGACCGTCTCATACTTACTCTGGAGGATTGTCCCAGTCATATATAGAGTTTATGTAGTCTAGTTGTTCCTGAGTAAACCCTGGTAGGTCAATGTAGCCTAAAGCACGAGCAGCTGCAGTTCTCAATCTAGGTTCAAACTTATCCAACCGTTCAAATAGATCAACGGCGTTATAGTCGTCCGCCCAAGCTCTAAAAAACCAATACCAACTCACTTCTTCTGCAGAAATTTCCTCGTGTTGATGTAATAGCTCCATCGCTCGTTCAATTTCGCCAACTAGTACCAATGCTTCAGCTACATCTTCGGTAGCATCTTTTTTGACGGATCGACTGAGAGAGGGTAGAAGTTTAAGAGCAGAATCGATATCAACACTCGCGAGCTCGTGCATGATCGATCTCTGAAAGCTCTCTGAGTCCTCTTGGAGGGACGCGACCTTAAGTGCACGTTCAGGATCCACTAGCCCGAACGATACTAATACTGTTCTCATTACGAACCCTTTGATATACGCAATCATGTCGGCTTCGCTCGAAGAAATGTTGTCCGTCTCCGCAGCCGACAGGACCCAATCTAGTGCCGTCGAAGGGTCGGTAGCAGACCATCGGCTAAAGATTTCCCGTAGAGCTTTTTCGCCGCTTGCACCGTATGGTGCCAATGTCTGTATCAACTCGATCGTTCGGTCTGAATCTGTGGATACAAGTGCTGTTAACGCTCGCTCGCAGGCCAATGGTCGCAATTGGGGCGGGATCTGGTCGATTGAAGCAAGTACCGTTTCGGGATCAAACTCAGCCCAAGAATACATTAGTAGGTGTTGCACTTTGTCGGTCATGTATGCCTTTTCTCGCTCAGAAACTGTAGTCTGGTCTTGTGCTTGATTTTTCGCATTCGATTGATCGACTGTTTGTGAGGAACCATTTTGAAGGTATTTCCACGTGTTATCTGGGTCGTTCTTTACAAGTGCATGCAATACCGTTTCGAAGAAGTGATTCACACCCAAGACTCGAATCTGAATATCAAATGGTTCATAAAAATAGAATAGCGCGTCATAACCTCCCTTTTCGACAAGTGCTTCAGCTACGAGAACTAGGGAGTCAATTTGCGAGAAGTTGTCCAGTCCATCATCGACCAGTACTTTCCAAGCGGTGATTGGATCGTCGGCAAACTCTATTGTCGTTGAATGACTCTCGAAATGTGACGCATAGTCAGGATGACCTAGTTCACGTGCAATCTCATTAAGTTGCGTGGTGGTTAGATCATCTCTGACCTTCAGGACCGCTTTGAGTGCGACCAAGCGTTCATTTCGATTCAATTTACTCGCGGCAGCAACTGCTTCATCTAAGTTCGAAACACACCACTCGGAGAATATTCCCTTCAAATAGGGGTCTCGATCATGTTGTGCAAGATCGTTTGCTTGTGCAATTGCGGCTTGTGGATCGATTTCAGCAAAACGACTTCCAATAGCAAACGACGACTCATCCCTTACGCTCCTTAACGCAATTTCTTGAGTGTCTTCTAACAATTTCAACAACTCGTCAGTATTTGCTCGGGCGAGAGTCTCGTAGAGTCCTAAGCTCTGATCGAAAACATTCGCATGACCACCCAGTAATGAATTAGCCGTATTAGAACCCTCATCAGGACCACCATCAAGTGAAAAGGATTTGGAAGTTTGAGGGGTGTCGTCAGCTATGAACGCATTCAATGGAAGAAGAACGAGTGCAACTACGAGTGCTAAGAGACGCAAATCTCCATGCCTTAACAAAAGTTGGCGTGGTTTAAGACTCATCAATCACTTCTCGATTCAAAGTTTGAGGTTCCGGATATTAACATCAGTCTCATTTGGTACTACTCCTTGAAATCAGGAGGTAAAACGAGCTTGTCTAGGTCGATCAGGCCCTTCTCATCGTGCAACTGTAGTTCCAAGAGATGCAAATTCTTGGTCAATGGGTACTCGTCGAGTAACGCTTTCGCATGCGCGACAGACTCCTTCGATAATGCTGGTCTGGAGTCTTGATTCTCGACAAGTGCCCGCGCGGCCATGGATCGGAGAAGGGGCGATGTGAAAGATTGAAGAGAATTGAACAGTTGCGGTGGGTCGCGCGATGCCCAGAGGCCAAATACGCCGTTGAAATAAGTTGCAGGACCAGAAATGATGATGCTAGGATCTGGTGTTGGAATGTTTGCTCCTAATTCAATTGCCGCGTAAGGTTCGCCTGCTTCTACAAGCCGCCATCCAAGATCCAATATTGCGAAGTGTCCTGCGTTATTGTCCAACGTGGGCAGAAGTGCGATCGCCTCTTCTATCTTTCCCATTCGACCGAGTGTCTCTACCACGTCGTAAGTGGCATCCGGGAGTCCTAGGAGATAAGTACTTCGAATATCCTTAGAAATTTCTTGTGCTCTATCAATGTCACTGACTATGAGTTGTCTAAAGACGTTCATTACGAGTCGTTCTCGTAAGGCTTTATTCGACCCGGCATAAGAAATCGACCATTCGAGAGCAGCTTCCGGATCTCTACGGGACCACTGCTTTGCGATGATTGCTGGTAACATCGCTTTCGCGCTGAGAAACTGATTGGCACGCACGAGATTCTGAATAGCCTCCGTTGGGGAGACATAGGCAAGGTGCGTAAACGCGATTTTCAACGCGTTCGCTCGTGTAAACTGAGGTACTCGTTCAAGCTTATTTAGCATTCCTCGCGGATCAGTCTGCGCCCAAGAGGTGGCTGCGATTCTCTGTAACTGGGTATGAATTGGATCGGTGGACCATCTTTCGATTTCCATGAGTGTGACTTCGGGATTTGCGCGCGCCGCAGCCAGAACGAGCGCTGCAGGAAGTTCACCTCGATCTTCCTTTGAGAGTTTTTGTACATAGTCAAACGCCTTCCCCAGTTCATCACCCACAACTGCTTCTATGACTTTGCTTAATGCAACGCGATCGTCCTCGTGCGGAAATGCGGTGGCAGCCCGCAAGAGGACATCAAGTCTTTCGTGCTCCATCCAAGCAGATGCAACAAGCTGGAACAAGTCGAACTGCTTTGCATTCTCGACATTGTCGTTAACAAGCGCGTCCCAAGCAGCACTAGGTGTTTCGAGAAGTTTGTGAGTTTGCGTCGCACTGATCTGGCGCAACGCGAATTCCTCAAGTCCCAACTGCTGGGCAATATCGAGAAGAGTTGGGCTTGATAGATCCTCCCGCGTAGAAAGAATGGCTTCCTGAGCAATATGTCGGTCAGTTCTGCTTAAAGATTTTGCTCCTTCGATGGCTGCATCGAGTTTGACTATGGACCAGTCGCTGAATAATCTCGTTAGTAGGGGTGCCCGTCGGATTTTTGGGACGTCAATGATCCAATCTAGAGCTTGTTTAGGGTCAACCGACGCGATCTTTCGAACTAATACTGTTTGAATGTCAGAACGAACACTCGCACGCTCAATGTTTTCGGTACGACGCAACAAGTCGATTAGGTCGCGTTCGTCTACTTTTTTGAGATATGTGTAGAGGGATGCAGTTCGCCGAAAATTGCTGTCGATCTGGACTAATTCATCCAGCGCCTCTTGGGGAGTTCGATGGATTAAATTTGCTTGGCTACTCTGCTCTAGTCTTTGCGTTTTTGAAGCTTCAGACTTTTGTGCGCTAGCATCGTTGACTCGGTCATTCGCATTGGGGCTGAACTGTAGGTAAACATAGACCGAAACGACTACTGCGACCATTGCGCAACAACCTACGATGATCCAATGGAACTTCCGGAGTTTTTTCATTTCGAAGCCGAATAATGAGTGTACTTGGATTCTAACACAATAAAGAGGCGATGATTGCTAGATTAGTCGAATCCACTTGAACTGATTCTGCGAGTCGCCCCACCGCAAGCTCTCTGTGTCAGACTTTGAAATGCTGTTCGTCAAAAAACAATTCCACTCTAATCAATAGACAGTGATGACGTTTTGGCTTGGCGGATCAATGAGAACTTCCGCTCTTACAGGGAATATAGATACACTACCAGTACTTTGCGTTTCCATCGACTCCTTATGTACGAGTTTTTTCTTCGACACCACCACTACCAACACTGATCAGTGAGGTCGTAACAGCAAGCGTCATGGAATGCTCGCAAGTGATCAATTTCTAGTGTTCTTTAGAGAAGAGGTCTCGAGCTTCTGGAACTTGCAAATAGCGGTGTTTGCTTGCCATAAACAGGACTCCTCACGACCTTTTATATGTACGTGTCCATCCAAAGGAAGCAGTTCCAATGCTATGGTCGAGAGTTTCTTCGCGTCGTTAGAAAATGAGTTGATTAACCAGCAACGGAGGGGGCTCTAAAATGGAAAAAAGAAGTTTCAAACACGTGAATTTTTGTGACAAACAAGAATAGAGTCAAATTAGATCGGCGACAAATGAGAATAATGCTAGGCGTGGTTGCTATTGGTTATCTAACGGTAGCTCTGACTCTAGGTGGCTTACTCATCGTGTATGGCAGTGTCTCTAACCTTATGCTCGTTTTTTTGATCGTAGCATTACTCGCACTGAGTGGAGGTTCAATAGTCTTAGGTAAAACTTTGCACCAGTTATCCAACAAGTAGTATGATTTCATCCAAAATTGCCACGAAGAGGAAGGGTAATCCGAACAAGTGAATTTTTCCATCGACCCAACTGATTGATATTTCCCTAATCACTCGGGCAAGCCCTTAATTTTGAACATTTTGGTTAATCAGCTGGACAATCCCCAAATCTTTTTAGCGTTGAAAGGAGCAGCAGAGTAATCTCCTTACTCTGAACCGGGGATGTCTCCAAAGCGATCCACCAGCAAACTCTCTAGCTCCTCCGGTGTAACATCCCGATCGAGAATTGTTCCGCTGGGATTTAGCAGAAATTCAGTGGGAATCGACTGTACCCCGTACGCTACAGGGGTTTCTGCTAAAAACCCGTGTAAATCACCAACGTTCACCCCAGGTACCTCGTGTTTTTCGGATCCTTTCTTCCAATCTTCATATGCATCGTCAATGGATACAAACACGATTTCGAATCCTTCATTTCGATATTCGGAGTGCAATTCTCTTAATTTCGGTAATTTATCAATACAAGGGACACACCACGATGCCCAAAAGTTTAGCAGTACTAATTCATTATTAGCAAGAACATCATACAGGGCAATTTCATCGCCCGCCAAGTTCGCGAGGGTGAAATCGGGTGCCGAATGACCTTTGACAATTGTCTTGGCATTTGTTACGACATCGAGCTGTTTCTCTAAAGCTTCTTGCTGAGGTATCACTCGCCGCGAAACGATATCTTCTTCAAATACGCTAGCGAGCGTATACCAGTTTTCCAATTTACGACTGTATTCCATCCAATTAAGGGCACCAATTTCCATCGCGAGAAGAGACGCCATAGGATCTTCTAAACTTTGCGCTATTGATGTTAGGCTAGCAAATTCGATCGCTTGCAGTTCTTTGAATACATAGTAGGGATCCCAAACCGCTAAGACATCTGAGTTTAAAGTAATCGGTTGTGCAGCTTTCTCTATCGCACGGGCGTACTCGTCCATTTTGGCAAGATATTTCTTGCTGTTTTGCCAACTCTCAATAACTTTACGATGTAAACTCTCGTCAATTTGCGATTTGGCGAGTAACGGGGACGCAAAACTTCCGGGCACAAACGAGCTTGAAGTCGCGCTGGGTGAAATCTCTATTTGAGCACCTGGCTCCACGATAACGATCACGTGTCCCCAGTACGCATAGTCAAAAGTACTTACTCCAATAGCGACTAGAAACGGTTCGCCAGCTATTCCTTCGATCAAGAATTTACTATCATCGAGTAGCAGTTCCGTCACAGACAAACCACTGATGGATTTCGGATTCTCCGACGTAATCCGAACTTCCGCAACTGCTAGCGACAAATTCTGGTCATGAATCGAACTAAGATCACCGCTAATCGTAAACTTATCACTGTCATCACCAAGCATTCTCGACACCCCAGACAAAATTAATCGGTCTTCAGAATCGGAAGACTCAAAATCCAGCAGCACAAAATTCGGATTCGTCTCCGAGTCTAGAAGTGCGGTATGCAGTTTCATTGGTTCTTCGTTTCCGCGGGACACATAGATGTCAATTGGAGTTGGCCACTGTTTCACACTTCCTTCTAAGACGATCTTATCATCTGTGAAAGTACCAGAAGCTATGGTGACTTCTTCTGTCGATCCCTCATTGCGTGTAATGACGACAGATATTTCCTGTTCATCAGCGGCGTTGATGTTCGCAACAAGCTGATCCTCAGATGAATTCTCCGCAACGCCAGAACTGCGATCCTGTGTTTCCATCTTCACAATAATCCTTTCGCCTGTAATTGTGAAAGTCTTAAGTTCCGCGTTTGAGCCACATCCTACCATCAATGAACTCAAAACTACAGTAGCTATACCAAGCGTTCCTCTCATGTCTTGTCCTTGTATATCAATTTCTTATCTGAAATATTTCAACACGCCAATCAGTGCTTGACTCGCATTTTCTCAAAGCATGTGTATTGTGAGTCCGTGCATTTTAATCCGAGACTCTTACTCGTTTACAACGAGTTTAACCATCAAGAAGAGTTGAAGGACAGTTGCTCCACATTCCAACTGTCCTTGAGCTTGTCAGTTGCTGATTTAAACTGAGCAACTAGGTAGCGGTGGTTGATTCAAGGGCTACGAAATGGTTGCTCAGAGCGATTCCTTAGGCTCTTCCAAACACTCTTTTTCACCGTACTCTTCGATCAAAAAAAACAGTTTTTCTAGGGAAACATCCTTTTCAGGGTCTTCCCTTGCTTGTCCAATAAATATCCTTTCTGAATGAAATTTACACCGTAGCCAGTAGCTACTTCTCCTGTCCAACCTTCGAGTTCGGTCAGGCGGTTCAGATTGATGAAGAGAGTGAGGCAGAGGCAGATGCAGCTGATCAGGATCTAGCTGCGGACGCATACGCTACATTTTGTAATACAATTCTGTGAATCAACAGGTCTCCGTCCATTGGGACCAAAATTAAGAGGATTAAAACCATGAAAAAACTTCTTCTACCATTTCTGTTGATATTACTAGCCTCCGGTATGGTTGCCAACAATGTCATCGCCGACAATCGATTCATTCTCGGTTCTTTTGAACGACTAACAGAAACGTCCGACGCTCCCTTTTTGGGAGATAACGTTAGTGTGGAATCAACCTTGAATGGAATTAGTGGAACTCTTTATTTGTCTCAAAACGACGGGTTTTACTCCGCAATAGGTCTTGGTCATATGGTCGGGGATTCAGATGTTTGTGTGCAGTCAAACTGCGCATCGGTCGACACGAAATTTACCACTTTCTCTTGTGAAATCGGTTGGAATCTAGGTAAATGGATTCCATTTGTCGGTCCGACGTGGACCCAGGCTGGAGGTGAAAACA
Source organism: Gammaproteobacteria bacterium (assembly GCA_009841615.1). Classification (GTDB taxonomy): domain Bacteria; phylum Pseudomonadota; class Gammaproteobacteria; order Pseudomonadales; family Azotimanducaceae; genus Bin55. The sequence continues at coordinate 29,219 of VXLL01000029.1, forward strand.
CCGAGGTTCTATTGTGGGACAGTGAAAATAATTTGGGTCATTACCCCCATATTGTGGTAGAACGATCAGCAGATCCGTTTTATCTCAAAATCGGGTTATGGCTAGAACTCGATTCCTTCAAGGTCCGAGGATTCTTAACTGGATTGGACGACAGTGACACTAGGGGCGTTTCTGGAGCTGTACTATATCAAATGGAAAACAAATTTGTTGTGGGTGCTGAATTTAATGTACTTCTAGATAGTGAAGCAGACGGATTTCGATTTTCGCTTCAATTTGGCCGGTCGTTTTAACTAGTACCATAACCAAATGTGTAGTCTCTGGGTGGCGTAGGGCAACCTATATCGTTTGACATTCTTTTAAAAAGAGACCCCGAGGGGGAATTGAGGTCTTTGTATTCGTAGAAGTTTTTGTCTTGCTCATTAAACATGGGAATAAATACCACATTATTTGTTGTCGGAACATCGAGGGGAAAACTACGGTCAAGATCGCACGATCATTATTCCGCAATAGCGGGGATAGGCGAAAGCCGTCAAAACGAAATTCGAGGAACAACTGTATCGAACCTACGGAGAACGTCTCACACCATGACGAGACGCTACGAAAGCTCTCTATTTAGAATATTTCAACTATTTACCGTTGCAAGACATTTTTTTGCTTATATGAGGGTATTTCATGCAGAAAGCTCAGGGATTCGGCGGGTTCCTGTTTAGGGCGAAGGACCCTGAAAACTTTCCAAATGGTACGAGCGTCACCTTGGAATAAACCCCGCCCCAAAGAACATGCAAATGTCCCCATGGAGGACCGAAGCAGGAGTCACTGTTTTCGCACCGTTCCATGCCGACACGGAATATTTCGCTGAAGATCGGACCTTCTTGTTGAATTTTCGCGTAGCCGACCTAGATGCGATGATCGAACAACTGAGATCTGCGAACATCGAGATTTCACACGAAGTTGAAATGAAGGGCCTAGGTCGATTCTGCCGTATTCACGATCCCGAGGGCAATCCGATCGAGCTTTGGGAACCCAAATACAAAGAGTAGATTAGAATTTGGAAAAGAAGGGCGAGTGTAGTCATCCAAGACCCCATCCAAAGTCGTCTGGGTGTCGATGGTAGGTCGCGTTCACAAACTGATCGAACGCCGCAAAGGTCACTTCATAATTGCTTATCGCAAATTTCACGACGCTCACTTCGAGCACAGTTAATTCTTCGTCTCGATAATCGTCGACCGTCAGACAGCCCGTCTGAAGTATCCCGCTGTTAATTACCACCATTTCTGGTCCTTCCCCACCCGAAACGGACGTGTGAACGTGTTTCCGCAAACCCGATATCCCCAAACCGAAAACCCGTCGCACCACGGTCCCGAATTCCTCTGGCTCAGAGCACCGCAAAAGCATCATCTGAGCGTCCCGTACGACTCTGTCCGCACCAAAACACTCGTTTCGTGGTGCCGGACTACCCCTGTTGCTCCTACATTCCCAACAATTTCGCAGAAAACTCTGCAAGCAATCGGCGGATTACCCCCAAAACTCCCTCGCTCAATTTAGACATGCAGAATGTCTGCTCCTGTTCACCAACTCTTCGACCGGTTCTTGATTCTCCAAAGAGTCGCGCGCTCCTGCCATAATTTGGACTCATGAAACTTTTCTGATTGTAGAAACCATCAAGCAAAGGAATGTCCATCTTGAAAGGTCAATGGATCGCATCGTTTTAACTCATTCGTTGGTACGGCATCGCGTGTACTGTTTTAATTTCGATTCGTTAGAAGGTAAAGCGTAGCGCGTAGCTCAATCAACAGGTTAACAGACAAAGCCATATACCACAGCCCCCGCAAGAAAATATCTCTTTTATAATAGGTAGTTATTCGGAACCTTTATCTGCAAACCAATAATTAATAAGACTGTCGGACTCGAGCCCGAAAAGTCAAGAGTGCTCTGCAATAGTGGCGCGATTTTTTTCTTTATACCAATATTCATCACGCACCGTTTAATAGGGTAATATGAAAATCCCGATATTTCCGTCGTTTAAGAAAGCTTCGAAATTCTTCGCACCAGAGCTAATGGAGGCTAAAATGAAACTACTCACAACCATACTCACCATAGTACTGATGGTTGTCACCGTCCCGATAGGTGCGATAGAATTACTACCCAAGGGCGGGTACTCCAAATCGGATTGTAAAGGTTTCCACACACATGAGCTGCTTGAACCGTACACTGTGAAAATAGACACCTTTAAAACTTCAACGAAATGGGTGGATCCTCAGTTCAAGAATAGTCGGATTGAAGGCAATATCGTGCATGAACAAAGGTCCCAAAATGACCAAAGGTCTCAGAATGAACAGGGACAGCAGGAAGAACAGGAACAGCAGGACGAACAAGGACAGCAGGACGAACAGGGACAGCAGGAAGAACAGGGGCAGGCGGATGAACAGGCTCAGACCGAGGAAGAAGACTTTGATATACCCCTTAGTAAAAGGCTGGTTGCTTCGAATCAACAGAAAATACTGGTGGTATATGAAGGTACGGTCGCCTTTGAAGAAAGGGTTGAAGAAATACGGGCAACCCGAGAAATGACCTATTCAACGCAAACTCGTTATGCACGATTAGGGTTAGCAATTCCTATATACCAGAGACAAGCTCATAATCCATTCAAATTTCTTAAGCGACACCAAGAAATCGAAATGGCTAATGCGATTGAAAAGATAGAATTGGTCGTTAACAAAAACGGCATCCTCCATAATCGCCCCGCTGCTTTAGAAGGAGTAAAGTCACAAAGAGTACGTGTACAGCCAGTATCCCTTTGTATTACTTTTGATGTTACGAAGCTAGGCGAGCGTAGAACTTCGGCAACAAAGCAGTCCTTTGCTTTCCAACAGTTCGACGGTTTTAGAGTTGCAAAAGAAAGTAAGAACGAAAACGCTAGTACAAGTGAGAGCGAGGCACCGGATGCCCAATAATGTCCCGAGAAACCAATCTACCACGCTTATTGAAGAGCGTTCTCGCCACTCCATCTCTTGTAGCTTTGATTTGCGAGTTGAAAATTCTTAGTACGTATCTCAATCAGCCACTTTGGTAGATAAAAACACAAATCCAAAGTCGGCGTAGGGAGTTGGATTTTTTAAGAAAAGCATCCAGTTACTTCGCCTCACAGCAGCCCAACGGTATGCGATCATAAACCGATGGCGCGGGTATTTTCCAGTAACCTTAATGTGTTCCGTGCTCGGCGTGTTTCGGAGCAAACACTACGCTTGGATCGAGCGTGGTCGGGAGTCGAAGAACTATGCCGTTTCGGATCGTCGTTTATTAGTACTCGTGCGAAGTTTGCACCAGGAGTGGGGAGGCATCTTAGGTTATCGGCGCATGCACGCCTGTTTACAGGTGCAATATGGGGAATGCATCGGCAAGCACCTTGAGGGTCGGTTGATGTGTTTGGCGGGGCTCATGAGTATTCCCAAGAAACGTCGGCAGCAACGGCGACCGGGACGAGTCGACCAGTACATCCCCGACCTGCTGCAGCGCGATTTATCGGCCAGAGAACCGAATTGGGTTGGGTATCCGACATCACGGAACTCGCGACAGGGGAAGGTAAGTTGTACCTGTGCGTGATCAAGCATCTTTACGATGGTGTGATGGCGACGTGGAAAACGGGTACTCGGCCTACGGCCAATTGGGTCACTTTAACGGTGGAAATGGCACTGGTGAAGCGACCTGGGAGTCGAGATACGATCTTGCATTTGGACCACGGTAGTCAATACACGAGCAACGCGTACCACCAGTGTTTGCAACGCCATGGTTTGCAGATCAGCATGGGCAGAGTCCGGACCTGTGCCGACAATGCATCGGCAGAAAGCGTGTATGGACAGCTCAAACGAGAACTAGTACGGCGATGCCAGTTTCGGACTCGGCAAGAAGCAACCGAAAAAATCAATCACTACTTCTTGTGAGGCGACAATGAAACTGACGATCCGTTGTCGTGGAATCAGTGGTTTACGAGTAACGATCATCAAGTTGCGATGATTGCCGTTCCTCATTTTTGTTCTCGAGTGCTATGGATTAAGACTGTTATTCGTCTTCTGTGTTAGTGAGTTCTAAAAGACTAAGAATCGCGTTTTTCATGTCCACCACAGCTACCTGAGCTTCAGACGGTGAATCGGAATCGTTAAGCAACGCCAACCATGGATCGCGGGCTTTCCTTACGATGTCAGCCGCCGTCTCTCCATTTAAAGCCTGAATAGTCGGATCAACACCGTGGTCCAACAGCACTTTCACCGTTTCCGGATATCCGTAGAACGCCGCCCAGTGTAATGAATTTCGTCCGTCTCGGTCAGTATGTACGGGATTTAGTCCCTTTGTTAACAATTCCTTTAGTAGTTTTGCATCGAAACTTAGTACTGCGGCATGGCTGAGTGTGAAATCCGACCCATCTTCAATCCCTGGGTCAGCTCCGGCATCCAGGACAGCACGCAAGCAACTCTTATCTTTCAGTCGATTGGCGTGTAATAGGGCGGTGAGTAATGGAGTGTTACCGTCTGGATCTGGACGATTAATTATTTCAGGATCTTCCTCCAACAACTGTCTAAACTTGTCGCAGTGACCCAATCCAAGAAGGTAGCTTGGATTGGCTTCAAGTCCCGCTTCATCGGGGACAACCATATCAAGAAGTCCTTCGAGGTCACTGATTCGAGAATTTAGAATTAATGAAATCGGCGATTGACCATTTTCAAAATTTTCTGTGAGCAAGTTTGGACGGTGTTTAACCGTTACGTCAAGTACATCAGGCCTTTGTCCAAGAATGAAGTCTCTGCGAAAAGAATCTATGTCGAGTAGAGCGACTTTCACCTCCAACGCAGATGTACCATCAATCATACCCTCGAGGTATTTGACATAGACCTCCCTCGATTGTGGAGAGCTTATTCGATCTTCTTCTTTGCCATTGTTGAAGAAAAGAACAGTTGGCACACCAATCAGACCAAATTGGGTAAAAATCTCGCGAGAATCATCAATGTCAAGTTTGAACACCTTAGCGCGTCCTGACATTTCAGGCATCAGACTCTCGATGATAGGATCGAGTTCTTTGCAAGGAGCACACCACGTTGCGGTAAAGTCAACGAGTACCGGTACTTGTGCTTCTAAGACTTCAGTCTCGAAATTCTCTGTCGTAACATAGACTACTTTGTCTGCAATATTTGGGCTAACAGTGTCATCATCGTCGGCAATGCTGGTAGTAGTGATCATTGCAGTCGATGTCAGGAAAATCGAAGCTCTAAAAAACCACCCAGATCTCATCAACTCACTCCTCATCGCGATCATTTAATTCGGGAGGGTCGCGAAGTAATAAAGCTTGAATACTAATCGCGCTCGGTCAAATTTATAGACTCAGACAGAACTGTTTAAGTTACTGGGTGTGAGCACAGTGTTTGGGACAGCATCCTAACTACGCAAGTTCTGGCTGAATTATCCCGAGGAATTACGGAATACATTAGTCCGTACAAGAATTCTGCACGAGTGGCGGAAATTGACTGTCGAGCCACGCTACAGACCGTTGCTGCAACGGTTAATAAAATGCTTACCCTCCCCGTCGTACGAAGAATTCATAGGATTGATTGAGAAACAAGGAATAACGATGAAAAGACTTGTTGGACTAGCGATTGTTCTACCTGCTGCGATCCTAATTACGAACATCTATGCCGTCGAAACCAACACTTTCACGCTGTCAGGTGAATGGATTATTGTCGGATCGGGAACACCAGCAGAAACACAAAAGGTATTGAACGCACAGCCAACATCAGTCGTAGTGTCGCGTATTCATTTCGCCGACGAGTATTCACCAGAGGAACTCGTGATCGCGACTGGTTCGTTTGCCGACGGCGAGGTGGTTCTTGAAGGAGAAATTGAAGAACGAACCGAAGTCATCATCTCGGTTTCAATAGGCGAGGAAGAGTCGCTGACAACAAATACCGTGGTAGCTCCTGGAGAGGACACAAGGTTTGCACTGTTGAGCGACGAGTCTCTTGATATGGAGGATCTGTTGTTGGTAGTCGAACAGGCGAGGATAGTTGAGGAGTCGAAAGCGAAGTTTACGATTAGTGGTGACCTAAGTTTGATCGACGACAAAGATCTGTCCATCGCGCTTGCTCATGTCGTCGTTACGTCGAAAAATCCGAAAAGTGATAGTATCCTGCCGTCATCCGACCCGGTACTACTTCGCGATGGTCGTTTTTCGTTCGAAGGAATCGTTAGTGAGCCGACACTTGTCACCGTTCGCGTTCGTAGTTTCGACGACGCGTATATGGGAAGCATCAGTGCCGTCGTTGAACCAGCCTCACAAATTAGGATTTCACCGAGTAAGACGTCAAGCTCAGTTAATCCCGGCTTTGCGTCCGAATTGATGGCGAAGTCAGACTCGACAGGAAGCATTCATCACGAGGTCATCGAGAGTTGGCAGCGTAGTGAGGAATATCTGGAGAAGATGGACAAGTACGCTAAAGCAATACGAAGAGCTACACAAAGCTCTAAAACGGACTCGGAGTTTGATGAAAGTGCTCACAAAATACACATGGATATGTCTTTAATTAAAAGTTCCGTGTTGACACCAATCGCTCAAGACTTGGAAGAACCCTTGACCGCGTTGCTTGCTATGGAATATGGAGCACTTCATGGTATCCCCGTGAGCCGAAAGTTGGAAAATTGGGACAAACTTGCAAGCGTGCTTGACGACGATTTGGTTGCTCGCAGGATCGTACCGCAGCGAGAAAGAATGGAAAGAGAAGTTAGAGTGATCGATAACGTGACGATTGTCGTCGCGGGTCATAAAGCCCCCGAGTTTACTCTCGCGAATCTAGATGGTGAGGACGTCGCGTTGTACGATGTGCTCGCCAAGCATGAATTGGTATTGTTAGACTTCTGGGCTTCCTGGTGCGGACCTTGCGTTGAAAAGCTGCCTAAGTTAAAGGAGTTACGTACAGCATACAAAGACCAAGGCTTCGAGATCGTGTTCGTTTCTATTGACGATACGTACGAGGATTGGAAAGAGGGAACAGAGAAACACGAAGTACCTGGAGTAAACGTCGGAGATCTACACGGATTCCTAGCAAAGACTCCAGTGGACTATGGTGTGGTATGGATTCCAACAGAATTTCTGATTGATTCTGAGGGAGTAATTCTTGATCGGGGTCTTACTTTGGTAGAACTTGAGAACTTTCTTGATGAAAGGCTCGGTAGTGGGACCAGGCAAGAAAAAACTAGTTCTGATTCAACCGTTGAGCAGAGAATTAGCACTGGTTTCGATACTCCTCAACCAGCGGCTCTCATTCCTTTTTGGAACGCAAACAACGAGTCAAACGAGAAATCGATCGATCACTCAGTGTGGCAAAACATACTGGATGAGTTTCTTGTCGAGCACGAATCTGGAATAAATCGATTCGACTACAAAGCACTCAGAGAAGACGAGATTAGATATCATTTGTTGATCGAATACGTACTTCAACTCTCTGACTTGGATCCAAGAACCTATTCCAAGTCTGAACAACTTGCGTATTGGATCAATCTATACAACTCACTTACGGTTTACTTAGTCGCGGCGCGGTTTCCCGTAGAGTCTGTTCGAGACATTAAACTCGCTGCAACGGACTTGAATCCATTGGACATCAAACTCACAAACATAAAGGAACACCAATTAAGCTTAAACGACATCAGGAATGGAATTCTGAGACCTATTTGGCAAGACAGCCGAATCCATTATGCCCTAAATTCTGCCAGCGTTAGCTGCCCCAACTTGTCCAAGAGAGCATTTACTGCGGATAACGTGGAAGAGTTGTTGGAAGAAGGAGCAAAAGCGTACGTGAACCATGCCCGCGGAGTAAAGATCCTTGATGAGCAGCTTAAAGTTTCCAGTATTTATTTCTGGTATAAAGAGGATTTTGAAGTTGATGGCAAGGATGTTTGGGGACATTTATTGACTTATGCGAAGCCAAAGTTGGCAGAAAAACTAAACCAATTTACTGAGTTTGAAACAGAGTATGATTGGAGTGTTAACGTTCCATAGTTGTATTGAATAATGCCACCACGGTGGGAAAGGGACTGAGCACGTTTTTTGGAACCACTTCTTAAGCATGTTGGACGACATACGTCATCACGTCCATTACCTGGAGACACTCAAAACAACTCCAAGCTGCAAAGAAGCCCAGTGTTGAACTAAAATAGCCATACACTCTGGATGTTTGGAACGCGCGCCATAGTTCTTATTGTCGAAGCTCGACAAACTCAAATCGTCGCTTTTGAAGACGTGTCTCACATTTTGAACGACCCAAACCAATTATTTACTTTCTGGAGGAAACTGATCCATGAAGAATTTCTTGAAAATCCTTGGTTTGATTTGCATTTCCACATTAGTGGTTTTCGGTAGTCAAGCCAATGCAACTCAAGCCTACAAAATCAAGGGCGAATTTATTTACATGGAACCAACCGTCGATGAGGAACCCAGTGAAGCCGAAGCAGATGCACCCGAATCACCGCCGCGTGAACCGGTAGATCTATCTGATGCAGTGCTGACCATATCCTACGACACAACCAATGAGGAAGGAGAAGCTGAAACCGTTACTCTCTACGAAGGACCATTCGAAGAAGATTTCGAGAAGGTTGGAGAGATAGCTGAACCTACCGACATCAATATTTCTCTTCAAGTTTCTGAAGATAGTCTTCCTATGACGTTAAACTCTGTGATCGGTACGGGTTCGGACGTTCATTTCGCTTTTATAGATCGCGAAGGTTCGTACGATGTACTTTGGCTTGTTGGTGCGACCGATCAGGTCATGGATCAAGAAAACAAGTTTTCCGTTTCCGGAGACTTGAGCTTTCTTGACATTGATTTGACGAATACAACCTCAGTCGAGGTGTACGCAAGAGTGTTTGATGACGAAGGAAAGCTCCAAGCGAGGCAATGGGGTCCTGTACTGGTGAGAGATAAGACTTTTCTGATTGAAGGTGATGTCGATCGTCCTTTAACAGCGCAGTTGTACATTCACGGTGGCCACAACACGTACACGACAATAGTATTAGAACCTAAAAGCGAACTTGTAGTTGGGAAACTAGGCGACCAAACCCAAGAAGTTAGTGTAACGAGCGGCAGCGGATATCACGCTGCACTAGTGGAGAGCTGGCAACAAAGTGAAGAGTACATTGAGCTGACCGAAGCTTACGTCAACGAATACGACGCATATCGCAAGCGCAGAGATGCCGGTGAACCTGAACCTGAAGTTACCGATGATGAGGGAGCGGAAGTAGCGGAAAACGATTCAGACTCCGAGGATACAGAAAACAGCGACGACGCGGTTGTTCCTGCCGAGGGGTGTGAAGACGCAGTAGCCCAAGCAAGTGAAATCGCCGATTCGTCCTATACTGCTCCAAGGTACGTTTCTTTAAGGAACAAAACTAGAGATTTCCGAAACGGGATGTTGCAAGAAATCGTTGAAGGTGATGGCGACCCATGGACACGCTACCTCGCAGTCGAAATGCATCCGTACCCTGTGCGCGACTACGCCTCACAACTCGCGGCATATCGATCGATAGCGGAAGTACTCGATGACGATTTTGTCGCTACAAATCTCAACCCAACTATCGAACTGTTACAGAACATACTAGTCACTTCGGAAAACGATGCAAAGCTTATTCCAGGACAAAAAGTACCAGAGTTTACTCTAGTAAATTACGAAGGTGTCGACCGCTCGCTATACACTCTGTTAGCAGATAATGACATGGTCTTAATAGACTTTTGGGCGTCTTGGTGCGGTCCTTGCATAGCAGATTTTCCTGAACTCAAGAAACTCCACGCCGCTTACACGGACGAGGATTTTGAAATCGTGGGTGTCTCCATCGACGACACAGAGGAAGAGTGGAAAGGTGGAGTAGACGATCACGAATTACCGTGGATCAATCTTGGCGAGCTGAAAGGGTGGGAAGGTCCAGTGGCTACCATATACGGCGTTAACGGTATACCGAAAGGCTTTCTTGTCGATTCGCAAGGATGTATTTACAAGAAGAACATTCGTCCCGCGGCGCTGAAAGAATTCCTCGTGGATCGTTATGGCATGGATGAGTCGTTGGAAGAGCCGGAAGTAGAAACGGACGACACACAAGAGGTATCCAGCTAGACTCGGGAATAGATTTCAGTCCAAATGCTACATAGATTAGTCCAATCGATCGACAACTCTAATCATTTTCAGTCGATACGTTTGTTCAACTAATCTAAAGAGAGCTTAACTCTCAACAGTGGTGTCTATCGGTCTTCGTAGCGTTTTACGCTTGTTTGGTCTTCTGCGTTTAAGAATGTTCTCGCAAGGTCGAGTTGGTCGTCGGTGAAAACTGGGTTTCGTTGATTTCTTGTTATTAGTTGCATTGCCGCGATCGATTTGATTGTGCTCGACGGCAAGCCTTCTAACGACTCCATGAGGTTCTTTGGATTAGATCTTGCCCAAGAAGCAAAAACACTCTGATAGTAAGAACGCTGTTTGGATTCCTCTAAGTCTTGTCCGAGTTCCACAGCTTCACTAGTCTGACCTTCATCTACCATTGCTGCAGCCATATCCCGAAAGACAACCGACTTGGACGGTTCGCTCACTCGAGGTAGAAGTTGCTTCGCGAGTTCGATCTCACCTTCCTGGGTAATCTCTCTCATAACGTAGTAATCCAAGCCAAATCCCGTACTAGGACTCGGTTGTTCTATCGCTAGCTCAAATGCTCGCTTGGGATTTTCTCGAGCCAAAGACCGTAGTACCCATTCCAGTAACGCACGTCGTTCGGGGGCTTCACGCGTGAAGTTTTCTAAAACCCAATCAGTAGCAATTTCAGGTTCCTGATCAGCCCATTCACGCACAATACTCTCCACTAATGTCGAAGTGTTTCCAACAAAGTGTTCCACTGAGCCCAGTGTTGCGATCGCTTGTAGTGGGTCTTCACGAGCGATATATTGAAATGCTGTCGCCAACGGCATTGCCCGATATTCTGGTGAAATCGCTTCAACATTTTCGATCATTTCTTTCGGATTCGTGCGAGCCCAAGTTCTCGCGATTTCTCGTTCCAGGTCCGAAGTCAAGCTGGACGGTGCATATGTTGACACTGTAGCCAACGCGGCTTGTGGATCCGCTCTAGCCCAAACTTGAACAACTAGACTAGACAGAACCGACTGGTCTTCCCCTGCAGGTAAACCACGGACAAAGTCTAAAGCACCTTCTGGGTCCGCTTGGGTGATTGATCGAAGTAATTGAACTTTGGTCGAGTAGTCTTCGACTTCTAAATATATGTTCCTCAGCACTTCAAAACCTTTTTGTGCCCGCCAAGCCTCGGCGACTTTGGTGAGAGATTCCGTTTGCAGGATGTCGTCAACAGCATCATCGAGCAACATTTTCCATGACTCCTCTGGTGCTTCTATGTTCTTCGAAATCTTCGAATCACTAAGGAGCTTGAGAAAGGTTTCTTCACTTTCGAGTTGAGACGCAATTGAATGCTGTTCGACATCGGAAAGATCGTCTCGGAATTCAAGTATAGTACGAAGAGCGACAGTTCTTCGCGAACGATCCAACGTGCTCGCAGCCTGGATTGCGTTTTCTAAGTGCAATACCGCCCACTCGCTAAACACGATCCTCAAAGCAGCATCAATTTGAAGAATTGATACGTCATCAATACGCCGAAACGCCTCTTGAGGATTTTTCGCTGAAAGGTTCCGTAGTATGACCCGTTGTGCAATCTCGCGGTGACTAGCTCGCTCGATTTTCTTAGACTCGATCCACCATTCTCCTAACTCCTGCTCGGTAGCTTGAGAAAGAGTAAAGTGAAGAGCACTGTACTGCTCAGCGATAGTATCCTGTTTGAAAATTTCTCGAAATCGCGCAACATCTGCAGTAATTTCTGAATACGAACTATTTGATCTGTGTGTCGAATTTGGTCCGATGTCACTTTCAGCAACACTCTCCTGCGTATGTTCGTTTTGAGGAGCAAAGTGTTGAAAAACGAGCACTCCTAGTATTCCAAATGCGATCCCAATGCCGAATGTGAGTCCAACTAAAGAAATTCGCTGAAAACTTGTCGAAAGTTGCTTACTCATATTGCTATGTTGCTAACTAGAGACTGTCTTTGATTATAACCTCTATACTCACCCTGAAGTTGCCTCTCTGAATTGGGTGAGTGAGTAGTGCTCGTGAATAGTGTAACACTGGCGAGAACGACCCACTCTTATTAATTCTTCGAACATCTATTCACCAATTGCTGCGCGCATTGAATCCGATTCCATTGAGCTAATCACAAGGTGCACGCGGAATTCCTTACATTAAAATGCTTTTCCACAATGTTGAGATGTGGTTTCATGCGATTCGATGGCAGACCTCGATACGGGCAACCCATCTTCCATTGATTAATCAAAATTACTTTCGAGAGGAAACGTACGAATGAAATACTTTGTTAGTTACATCAGCGCGTTTTGCGCTTTAACATTGTTGGTAGTCAGTAGTCATGCCGATGCGTCTATACCCTACAAGATTACGGGTGAAGTGATCTCCGAATTGCCCGAAGTAACGGAGCAAGACGAGACAGACGCTGAAACAGACGGAGATGAGTCCGATGTGGTTGCGGAGGAATCGGAGACTTCAACTGAAGATCGAGCACTTGAGCCGGTGGATCTCTCTGACGCTGTTCTGACTATATCTCACGAAGAAACCAACGATGAAGGTGAAGTTGAAACGGCCATACTTGTGGAAGAACACTTTGACGGTACGTTTGACTACGAAGGCGTGATTGATGAACCGACAGAGGTTAAGATCACACTGAGGGTCTCCGAAGATTTGGAGCCTATGGAAATTGATACCGTCATCGGTACGGGTCGAGACATTCATTTTGCCCTACTTGACAATCCCGGCCCGGGAGATGGTTTTTCACTCCTTGGGACTTCGAGCACTGTATTAAACCAAGAGAATAAATTCACAATTACCGGTGATTTGAGCTTTCTGGATGTCGATCTTGACAGAACGATGATTATGTTCACTTGGGACAAGATGGGTGCTGATGGTGAATCCCGACGTAAGACAAGTGAACTTTTGACCCGCAACAGTTCCTTCGTGATCGAAGGTGATACGTCTATACCTCAAGTTGCGGACTTATATTTAATTGGATCGAATATTCCTGGATTTTTTCTTACATTCGACATCGTGTTGGAACCTCGAGGAGAGTACACAGTTTCGCAATTAGGCGATCTCTCCGAGGAGATCGGTGTTTCCAGTGAATCGGGATATCACGCGCTACTCATCGATAGTTGGCAACAACACGAAGATTACCTCGCGCTACACAAAAAAATGGAGCTAGATAACGAGTGGTTGCAGGAACTAATTAGAACTAGTGCAGAGGACTCTGACAGTGAAATAGCTGATTATGAAACTCCCACGGATACTGCTGATGACAAAGCTGAAGTAGTTGCAGTTTCTTCGACTCCAGAGCCGGCGGAAGGTTGTGAAGACGCTGTCGCCGAAACAGAAGAAGAAGTTACACAGACTAAAGCAGTCGTGAAGCACCAAGCATTGACATCGAAGATATCGGCTATGAAACAGGACTTAGACAATCGACGATCTCAGGCTATTAAAGCAATCGCGCAAAGTCATAAAGACCCAATGGCTCGTTATTTAGCTGTTCGGCTTAACCCTTGGGAACGCCGCGAATACGCCCCTCGAATTGCCATTCTTCGTGAACTCGAGACCGTCATGGAAGAGGACTTTGTATCAATCCACGTTTCGCCATTGATTGGAAGAATGGAGCAAGCAGCGATAAAAGCGAGCAACGACACAAGACTTATTGTTGGCCAGAGGGTACCGGAGTTCAGCTTAGCAAACTATGATGATGAAGATGTAGCACTATTTGATCTCCTTGGTGAAAGAGATATGGTGCTAATCGACTTTTGGGCATCCTGGTGCGGACCATGCATAGCAGATTTTCCCGAACTCAAAAAACTTTACTCAGCATACAGCGATGAGGGATTTGAAATTGTTGGCGTTTCAATTGATGACAATATGGAAGACTGGAAAGAGGGCGTGGAAGAACATGAACTACCGTGGGTGAACCTCGGTGAACTTAAAGATTGGAATGGACCTGTGGCAGTAAGTTATGGTGTTAGTGCGATTCCAGCAGGATTTCTTGTCGATTCGGAAGGTTGTATATATAAGAAGAACGTCCGCCCCGCAGCACTTAAAGAATTTCTTGTTGACCGTTATGGAATCGATGAGTCGTTAGAAGAGCCGGACGTAGAAACAGAAGACTCACAAGAGGTTTCCAGCTAGGTTCGGGACGAGATTTCAGTTCGAAACGCCGATTAGACTAGCACAGTAGTTTGTGCTTCTTTCGTTCGGCTAAAAGTTACAGGGAGACTCAGATTTAATCATCCTTAACGCTAACAACACTATTGTCCGGGATCTTTGCGCTTGCCATATCAGCACTTATAGTCGCTCTTCCTCCAGTAGCATCCCAAAAGTTGTGAAACTTTCTAACAATTTCGTTTAAGTGAAGAATGCTCTCTGGGCGTGAAAAGAGGTCGATTTGCTGTTGAAAGTACGCAATATCGTCAAGCTTAAATGGGAAGTCTTCATTTTCGACGACAACAGTAGCCATTCGAAAGTGTTTTTGGGATTCTGATGCGTTTGGGACACGCTCACCGATGCGATCGACTATTTGATCAATTGTCCAAGTCGTGATCCTCTCTGCTTCAAAGCCTTCTACAGCCTGAATCGTCCATATCCACTCGTCCCGTATCTTTACAGGCCACTTAACATTCTCCGCCACGAGAATATTCGGTACTTCTTGTTTTGGGATCCATCCCGCAAGATACAACTCGAGCGCTCCATATCCGCCATCATGTAATCTTGCTCCAGTCGGCGAAAAAGAACCTACAGCGTAGACTCTGTCTCTGACTAATTCAAGTGTTTCTTTCTTGAACCCTCCGAGCTTACCATTCACACTGCTAAATCCCCAATGACCTGGATAATCTGTCGGTAGAACGGTTCCCGAAGATTCATCTACCCAAGTATGCATTAATTCATGAAGTATGAACCCTTCGATTAAAGGTTCTTTGGTGGGTAAAACGATGACACTCTTCAATCGAGAAGGGGACCCGTAAAGTTTTCCTACGTCGACATCTTCAGCTCCATCACCTGCAATCGAATTTCGAACTAAAACACATCGAGCTTTCACATCCGATTTCCTCCACTGTTGCTGTTCCGCCGAGATGTTGAAAATCACGACAATCCAATCAAACTCGTCCTCGTAGTGCCGATAGAGTGTCCTAGCTATGTGGCGATAACCGATGTCAACGTTGTCCACGAGGGAGTGTGGAGTCTTCATCACCACAAATTCATCAAATTCATGGGTGATTTGAATGGAAGTATGGAAGTTCATACAACCATTCAACAAGTACAGTGTTGTAAAAACCGATAGGACGAATGTTGATTTATTCTTCAAGATTTTCGCAACAACTGCAAGCTTGGATTCATTTTAAATGACAAACAAACGCAAATGCGCATGAAACCGCACTGAACTAGGCTCATGGTACGGATAGTACTGGTCGTTGTGACTGGTGTTGTATTAAACCGTCTTGCCATGGAGAATACTATCAATGGCAGTTTGAGTCAAACGTTGTCCATGAACAACTAAAGAGTTTGTTCTTTTACGTTGAACCACGCAGAATTCGATTGTCGTGTCTATTCCGTTCAATCAGTGTTGACGAAATTTACGTAGTTCGATGTCCTATTTAGGAACGTGTAAGACTTGAGCTCGAATGTTGAAGTGATAGCGGTTCAGCCCCGCTCATTGGATTATCGAAAATTTTCCACTGAATAGGAGATGAGAAGGGCTGAACATATCAACTATTCAGAACTGGTATCTCCATATTCCATTAACTGATAAAGCTTCCGCGTCGCCGAAAATCTTTGCTATCGAAAACTCGAAACTATTTTTACCTCGCAATGGAAATAGCATGCCTACGGAAACAATGGGATCGTTTCCTTGTTCTTTGAGGCTTAGGTCATAATCGTAGTAGTAAAACAAGTCGTCTTTCGCTAAGTCGATTTCAATTTTGGATTCCACGCTATATCGAGCATATCCAATTTTTCCGATCAGAGTAAACTTCTCCTCTAAAGGAAAACTCAAAGTCCCCATGATTGACGTGTAAAAATTGCGCTGGGTTTCTATGTCGTAGTCTAACAGTGTTACATTCTCCTCCTCTTCAATTGCAGATTTGAAAGAAGACGGATCGAGAGTGGCAGCTCCGTCAAAACCGAATTCAAGACCAAAGGTTTCATTGAATTCAAAACCAACTCCTAGTCGGTATCCAATGCCATCTCCAACGAGTGTATCCACATCTTCACTATAAAGCGACAATCCCCCAAACGTGTACCAATTCACATCTTCCTGAGAAAGAACGGACATTGATATACCAAGCGACAATACACTAAGTAGAAACTTAAGAAAAAAGGTGGAAATAAAAGTGGGGCGCATTGTAGACTCCTCGTGCAAGTTTGTTGTTAATCCGACGTGGTGTCGGGCCTTATCAACTGCACGAGGAATGAAGTCCTGCTGATTCGCCCGGACAAGTTAATTACTCTTGTCCTTCTAAGGGCTGTTGTATTCACAGGCAACCCGATTTCGGGCTATCCCGCGCAGTTGATTGACTCATATTCTAACGAAAAGTTTCCGACTTGCGAGTATCTATTCGTAGCTTCGTGGTGCGATTAGTTCGGCAACGTTGTGGTTGCTTAAACTTCGGATCAGTGCCCGTGCATTGAGAAGTTTTAGTAATCACAGACTCCTCGCTACATTCGAAGCATAAAAAAGGTGAAGCATGATGTAAAAAACGTGTCGAAGAGTATGTCCCTAGAAACGTACTCCGACCCTACGAGTTCCATCGTCCCGATGAGACACAAAGATTCACAGAACGATTGAAATGGCTTAGAATTGTTGCGGGTTGAAGAGTGCCTAAGAATGGTATTCATGAATAAATTCTCATGTGGCTTAATTGTTGTAGCCTGCGTGACTTGCGTCAGTGGTTGTGTAGTCTTGTTACCAAGTCCCACAGTCACGGATCATGCTGACAATCACGTTTTGATTGCGACACAAAAGCATTCTGATCTCACCAGTCGATGGGGTATGATCAAGATTTGTCGAGAGTTTTACCGACATTACGAGGATGCATTCGATGTCCTCATATTCGTGTATTTCAATCACGACGGAAACCTAGAGCATTGGGGTACGAATGTTGTAGGGCGAATGCTCACGGTAAGAAATGCCGAGAGGGGTACGGGCGAAAGAGTATTTGACCATGGAAGAACTGTTGGATCAGAAAGCAGACTCCGGGGGGTTGTCCAGTTATCGAGTGCCAACCAGATATTTGATGGAGCTCTATTACATGAACTGATGCATTTATGGGTTTCGTCGAACAGAGAAGTAATTCCAACGATGTATAGAGGTCATTGGGGCTTTAGTAGCGTTGCCGGACAACTAGGAGGCTTCCAACCTGACAAATTGTTGGATTTAGGGGATGGAAAGTACTCGGCAGGAGATTTCGAACCCCAGAAAGCCGACGGAACGATACCTTATAGTAAATTGGAAATGTATTTGGCGGGTTGGATACCACCGACCGAAGTACCAGATATATGGGTGGCGGAGGATGGTGCGTGGATGTACAGAGAACTTACTCCGGAGGTGAGGGCTGAGTGTGAGATTAAAGATGGCCCCTTTGCAGGTGAGTTGGATCACGACTGCCTCGTTCAAACTGACTCGACCGGTAACAAGATATTCACGGCTAGTGAGATTTCAATTTGGAACATTGAACAAGTAGTTGAAAAACTAGGTCCGCGTAAGCCCGATTATGAGCACTCACAGAAAGAGTTTCGCGTCGCGTTTGTGTTCGTTACCGACAGTGAAAATACTATTTCTCGTAGAGAATTAGATCGTACCAAGTCGTATATTGAAGAATTTACGGCAAGACGACCAATAACAGAGAAGTTAGAATTTACTGATTCAGAAACTACGGAACGTCTCTACATATACAACTTTTGGGAAGCGTCTAGCGGCATCGCTACTTTGGAAGCCGATGATCTTCAGGCGTATCGTCGATGAGGTTGTAATGTGCTCAAGACATCAGCTAATTCCGTAGTGGACCTGATTCAGTAAAGTACTGCAGTGCATAGGAATGAGTTCTAGTTCCATAGAGGCACAAAACACTTGCCAAAACCGAATAGACATAGAAGTTCTAACGTTCTTCTTCGTCTCGATTCAGAATGATGTCGACCCTCATTCGATCATCTTCAGTTAGGAATTCTTTGAGCTGATCGATCTGTTGGTCGGTTAGATCATTCGCCATGGGTAAACCTTTCATGTGAATCGCCGTACTTGCCGCCTCTGACTTCAACTCTTGAGTTGGAAGTTCCTGAATTCCGGCTTCCAAACGACTAAAAGGAGTACGTCTGCCGACACTAAATGCGAGAGTCTCAAGATACTCTTCTCGTTCGAGTTCCGATAATTGATTTCCTAAGTGAATGGCGTCAGCGATTCTGTCTTCTTTTTCCAACTCCCACGCCACGCTTTGATAAGCGTCTTTTCTTGACTCACCCTCGCGAACTCTGGGTAGTAGAGTCATGGCTTGATCTACATCGCTGAACGTAAGCCATTTCACCACGGTTGCTTCTAACCCAATCTCACCATCTTTTATCGGGGTCTGAACGGCAACTTCAAAAGCTTTTTCTGGTTCAGATTTAGCCCAACTGATGAACACCTCGAGAAAGTAACTTTGTTTTAACGAATCTTGTAGTTGTGACTCATCTGAATTGATCCATTCAAGCGTTGCCATTGGATCTGTTTCAGCAGCATAGGAAATTATTTCCTGAATGGTATAGGCTTTCACCGAATATCCCGTAGAGAAGTCTTGATCGCTCCAATCACTTACATAAGGTAGAAACCTGAGTGCCTCAAATGGAGCGTCATACCACATACCCTGCGCGATGTTTAAATACGCTTGATCATGGTACTCAGACGGAATAACCTCCAACGAATGTAGTACAACCTCAGGTTTGCCGAACGACAAATGACGGATGATGTTTTGAGTCACTTCGTGTTTCACGCCCTTGAGATCCGGCTCACTCAATCTGGTCCAAAGAGCATCGGGATCTACCTCGAACCAAACTTCCGCAGCGGCAGAAAGCAAATCTACTTGAATGTTGTCGTTTAGTTGCACCACAAACTCAAAAACACGCTCGGGGTCGTCATTTGAAATAATTTCTACAACTCTTTTGCGACTTATGTTCAGATCGAGTCGGTCTGCGAGTGACTCGGCACTCTGCGACAACTTGTCAAATAGCTCCAAAGCCGCAGGTAATGAATCTAAGCCTTCTGCCAAAACGTAGTTCGCGGCCTTGTGCCTCAATGGCAACAAAACTGAATCGTCACTTACATCGACATTTTCGAACTCTTTTTCCAATTCTTTCCAAGACAATGCAGTCTCTGCTGTTTGTGACTGGGTGAGCAGATTCGAGAGATATTTCTCGTCGAAACCAATCTCGGTCCCGATCTCAAGAAGCTTGGTACGAGAAAAGAAATTTCTGCTGTCAATGAGTCCTTGAAAGCCTCGTTTTTTTAAACTATCTTCAAGTCCTGCTAAGAGTTTGACAGCTTCCTGAATATGAACTCGATTCCCCTCACACATAACACCAAATAGAAGCGTTTTTGCAGTATTTACATCGAGCTGATTAAGCATTGTTGTCGCTCGATGTACGTTAACGCTGACTAGTTTCGTGAGTACGACACTCTGCATCCAACGCGTCGAGGTTATTGAGTTGAAGACTATTGGGTTGTCCAGACTGTCGAGAAACATTACTACTAAATCGTCCTCAGTTGCTTCATTAACAACGCGCAGTAAATCACGCTTGGAGCCAAAGATTTCGTCGCTTTCGCGCTGCAATTTTGAACGGGAGGCTTTAGTTGCACTCGTACCAAATCGAGGTTGTAGCTCAGGGTTGATTGAAACGAACCCATCTTGATCCCCATGGTTATCTAGGAACTCAGCTGTGTTTTGTTCTATTTCTTGCGAAGTATTTTCCTGTTGCAGTAAGAGAATAGTCCCTAGTACACCAGCACACAAAATCAACCCACCAGTTAGAGTGGTTACGAATATTAGTTTCCTAGATTCGCTCATAATCAAACTACGGCTGGAGTAAGAAACGTACGCGTTCTAGGTTGGCTGGAACCACATGCTCGAGCATAGCTTCGACAGTTTCATCGGAAAGTCTATTCTCTTCATCTGCAGCTGAATGAAACAAGAGCACGAACTCGGCTACCTTAGAACGAGCTTTTTTAGTGGGTATGTCAGGAAGCACTTTTAGTATTCTTGTAGGAGACAATTCAGTAGCAATGGAAACAGCAATTTTGTCATAGTAGCGCGCTTGGAGTTTCTCGGGAAGTTGCTTCCCTAGTTCAATGGCCTTATCGGTCTTGTGCCTCGTAACAAGTATTCCTGCGACAGATTCATAGGTAGTGAGTTGGGTGTTTCCAGGTCGAACTCTTGATAACAAGAGAATAGCATGATCAATTTCAAAGTTTGACAGTTGCTCAATTACGATAGCTTCTAAACCTACGTCCTCGTCTTCCCGAATCGGTAAGCTCAAAGCTAAATCAAAAGCTCTATCAGCATCTTTAACGGTCATCTTTTCTAAAAATGAACGAAGCAAGAGAATTCGGTAATCTTCAATTTCTGCACTCGATGCAAGCCATTGAAAGGTCGCTTCGATATCAGATTTCATCCATGAGTCTGCAATCGCCTGAGCTGCCTGTTCCTGTTTCGCTAAATCAGTAATTTTTGGCAAGACTAGTAACGCATCTTCGATTGACGTCTCAGACAATATTTCGACAACACTCTGTCTCGCGGTGTTTCTGAGTTCGATAGGGAAATCTGATATCGTGGTCTCAAAGTCATATGGGTCTTGCTGAACCCATGCAGAGACAACTCTCTCTTGCAAATCGTCGCGAACAGCAGAAGGTACTAATAGACTCACGCGAGATAGGGCGGTCTCAGGGTCAGTGATTGCCCAGGTGTCGACGACCACTGCTAGCATCGTCCCAAAAACATCATTCGGAGTATCTAGCGCAAAGTTGTATGC
The DNA here is from genome assembly GCA_009841615.1 of Gammaproteobacteria bacterium. Lineage (GTDB taxonomy): Bacteria > Pseudomonadota > Gammaproteobacteria > Pseudomonadales > Azotimanducaceae > Bin55. The sequence goes on from VXLL01000029.1 coordinate 50,389, forward strand.
CGTTTCAGGATCGTTCAACGCTATCTCTGTCAAAAGGTTCTTTTTAAGCGCGTATTTCAATGTTGGACTGGTGATTGAATCAAGCAAATCATGAACCTCATTCGCGCCGTGTAAGTCGAGCATTGCCCTTGCTATTGCTTGGATTCGCTCAAAATTATCCTCTTGATGAATCGTCGGATCTTCGATTAAACTCCTCCACGCTTGCTCTGGATCAGCCAAATCTAGTTCCAGCTGACGGGTAGCTAATGCTCTTTGCACATAAGCTTCATCCCCAAGTTTCACGCCCACGTCCGCTAGGGTTGGCGCTGGCAAGCTTAGACTAGCATCGACGATCCCTCTAAGTGCTATTGGGTGCACGGAATCTACTTGTGTACTTGCAAATTCGACTGCTTCATCAAAATCTAAGCTCGCCCATGCATGCATCATTCCATAAAGCATGTTCTTTGCGTCGTCTAACGGAAGTGATTCATAGAAAGAGACTGCTTTGTCGAGGTTTATCGGTGCTAAACGATCACCAATTAACGAAATGAGTTCAGATTTCCAATGGCTATTTTCATTGGTATAGCTTCTGTTTGTCGCTTGATCGAACAAGTCTATGAGTTTCGCTTCATCGGCTATACTGATCAGATCGTAAGCAGCGCTCAAACGACTGAGATCGTCCGAGTAATTGCGAAAGATATCTTCAATGGAATTGACTCTGGATGCGGTGAGCGAAGAAGAGTCAGTTGATTGTTGTTCGAGTTCCCGATGTGTTGAGTTGAGCACGTTCGTGTTAGTTGTTGTGGACTTTTGCGGATTGACAAATGGAGAATAGAGCAACACGAGTGCTATGATTCCACCACAAACACCGACAGCTAAGGACCTAGGATGAGCTATAGTTTGTCTCTTCGAACGATGCATGCGGTTATCTTAGGTAATCGAGTATTGTTTCCATGCGACCACATGCACCGAGTCCCCATTGCGGAAATACTACTTCGTCGTTTTGGATCTTGGGCTGTGCTAGAGTAATGTGAGATTCCAGGTTTGTGGCTAATTGAATCGCCCCACGTTTTTTCCTAATTAGTGTAAGTTCACGACGGATTGTTTTCAGTACACGTACTGGTTAACAGTAAAACCGTGTCATATTGTTTCTACACAGTCCATCGCTTCTCCTCCTCGAAGTGTCAAGCTCATTGACACACCACGAAATTAGCCTGCGTGCGGTGTCGCAGTTGTCGAATCTTGTATCTTTAGTCATACTCATTCTTTAGTACCCGTATTTTCGATCGTCCAGTACTGCACAGGACTAATGAAATCTCAGTCGATCTCTATCATAGAAGACTTGTACGACAACAGAGGTTCAAATCTTGTTCAACGTTCTGTTCAGGAATCAAGTCAAACTCATCGCACAGCAATCCCTCTATTGGGGAACAGCGTTAGTTTTGATCTTACTTGCCCTCGCGCTTTACAACTTGTACTTTGTCGATCAAGCGACAACCTTTTGGGACGGCGAGACATCTCCTCCCGCTCGTTACATGATCATCTATTTGGGTGGAATACCACTTGTACTCATGATGTTGGTTTCCTGCTTTATAAGCACTCGCACATACTCGAAAGAATCTCACGTCAAGATTCAAGAGGTACTGTTTACGAAACCTTTCGGAAATCTAGTGCATGCTTTGAGTTCGACTCTAGCGACAACTCTCTTCTGCACACTTCCAATCGTAGGGTTTATTGCATGTGTATATGTGGGTTCCTTCGCGCAGAATTGGTTCAATGCCGATGTGTTTGAGCCCTTTGAATTGGCGAGCACGTGTATGTTCTTGGTGTTCACTACGTTTGTATCGCTCTATTTTGTCAGTTTGTTGTCTTATTACGTCTACTATGCGATCAGAATCCCGATATTGAGTGTTCTCGCTAGTACGGCGATCACAGTCGGCATCATCTACTTACTGACACGAGTCACATTTAATCAGTTCGTTCTTTACAAGTTTTTGCCTCTTGTGGGCGACGTAGCCTCCGACATGGTCGCGGACAATTTTGACATACTCGATTACTCTAGATTTTTCGCCTTTATTTGCCTTTGTGCAACTTTGGTGGTTGGAGCAACTTGGATTTTGTCGCGCTGGGATCAACGGGAAACGTCGCGTATCTTGCTGAGTGGATTTCTTGGTGCAATCACTTGTATTGGATTTGCCATCCTATTCTTGAGTTGGTTCAATCAAAACTCAAACATCCAGAAGTGGCAGCAACATGCCATTGAAGCAAAAGACGGCATCACACTGGACGTACAAATGGTGTCTGGTAGCGTTGTGATAGAACCGGGAAAGAACATTGAGGCCAACATTACTATCACCGGAACGTTGGACGACAACATTGGTGTAGATGATCAACTGCTCTTTTGGCTCAATCCAGGCTTTAAAGTTCACGGTGTTCAATTGGACGATAGAGAAGTTCAGTTTGATGTCGACGCGAGCAAACTACTTGTGAATTTAAGCAACGAGAAGACCAAGGATGAACTCGTAGAGATGACCATTAAATATCGAGGAAGGCCAAACACGCGATATGGATATCAAGATACTTCTCTCGATATTGCCAACACTCCCTATTGGGATCAATTGATTTCCTACTTTGGGATGAGTCCGGGAATTTTTGATCGAAAATACGTTGCGCTTCCGTATGCGACGCATTGGTTACCAACCTCGTCTCTACGGACAAAGAACGGCGCGAGTAGTGCTGATTTTGTTGAAGCAGATTTAAGCATCACTATTCCAGCGGATTGGCTTGTTTTCCTTTCCGGTAGTACCTTAGAAGAAGTGCAACCCACGGATATAAATAAACGCACCGTACGAGTCGCGACTCAGCACCCCCTAGCTGGGCTCAGTTTATACGCCAGCGATTTAACTAAGTATTCGACAGAATTAGATTCCGTCGATGTCGATGTAACTTTGGAGCTGTATGCGTCTGATCGCCATATTAGTATGTTGCGGGAGAAAGCAGATTACGAGACATATTTACAGATTTTCGAAACTTGGTTTGTTGAATCACTCACAACGGCGCAAGACTTAGGACAGTCATTTCCCTGTGACACATTTCGTTTAGTGGCCGTTCCAAGTGATCTACGAGTATATAACGGCGGTATTTTCTTGGACTCTTTAATCACCCAACCGTGTACGTATTTGTTACGAGAGCACGGTCTGTTTGCCACAACCAACTATCGGGTAATCGGTGGAGGGGACAGTACGTGGGCGTATCGTTCGCAACTCGAAGGTTATTTTGGAACTCGTCACAATGGCGAAAATCTAGTTCAAGACCTACCCAACCATTACTTTGAATTTCAAACGGGCTTCTTAGGTTTAGAAGGTAGTCTGTTCAAAAAAGTACTGTCATACCTTCACAATCACGCGTGGTCTCGAATCGCACCGAATCCGTCGGCTTACAGCTCCAGTATTTTCTTTCCAAGTGCGATGAACATTAAACAGTTATCCCCAAAGGCTGAATACCGTGCAAGAATACACAGCATGCCCATGGATGAAGAAATGCGTACGTCCATTGTCAATAGCGAAGTAAGTCTCAGAGAGGGCTTGACCTACTATGTCAAACGGTACATTCGACATATCGACCAAACCGATTACGTCTTTCAACATTTCTTGGAAAGTGATGCTGTGTTAAACATCGCCATTCGGTACAGCTTGCAAGAGTTAGCTAGTCTTGAACCCAGTGCGATAGTTCAAGAAGCTATTCGATTACGTTGTATGGCTCTCGCAGAAAAACTCTATCGAGGGCTTGGTCGAGCAAACTCACGTGTATTTTTGCAAGAAATATCGAACAATTTTCGACACCAAAATGTGTCAGTTTCGGATGTATTCGACATAGCCGAATCGCTCGAACTGCCTGTGAAAGAGATTGTTGCAGGCTGGTTTGATCAGACGGATCAGTTTAACTTTTCTTTTTCTTCCGCAACCGTTTCGAAGCACGTAAATCCTGATACCCAAGAGAACTACTATCAAGTAAGATTTGCGGTCGTGAATGAGGGAAAAACAGCGGGAGTGTTTCGCTCGAGTCTGCGGGTTGCTCCGGACGCAACAGAATATCTCTCCGCCTCTAATCCCGAGGAACAACGCAGGCTTGGACTTTCAAATTTGAGCAATGCCGGTTTCGGATCCGGACCTAGTTTCGTTATACCGACCGGTAGTACACGCGAAGTTGGGATAACATCAACGACGCTACCGTATCGGATCAATCTTACATCATCGGATGTGTCTTATGTAAATGCAGTAAGTTTGATTGTTCGCCCAGACCCTTCGGTCATAGAGTCTACAGAGCAAGCTCCTTTTGTAGGTACCGGTCCCAGCACTTGGGCACCGGATCCAATGCTAGGTGTCATCATCGATGACACGGACTTAATTTCACAACCTGAGGATGATGGTGTCATAACCTACGATAAAAACGTGGAACGCTTTGACTTTGGAGGAGCGTATGGAAGTGCGCGAAAGTCTTTCATATACACGGAGCATTTGAAATCTGCTCGAGTAAATGTTGAGGCTGAATTACCGACTCGTGATTCATGGCAAATCGAGATCCACGTCCCAGACATTCGAGGTGCTTATAACATCGGTCACCGACAAAGACGCATGATGGTAGCAGGTCGAACGTACTTCAAGGGAAAGTTTGAAGGTGAGTACGAAGCAATAATATCAAGCGGTGGGAATGAAGTGAATCTTGAATTTGAAATAGCGGACAGTGACTACGGCTGGGTGCGGATTGGCGTTGCTGAGTTAGATTCTGGTCCGACGGCGATCTCTATTGTCCCCAAATCGGGTACAGAACAATTGTTTTTTGATGCCCTACGCTTTGTTCAGTCTACAGAAAAATAATGGTTTAATGTACTATTCTTCGTTAGCCGAGTCTTTGTCGGGCTTCGACTCGACCGATGATTTCAGCAACGACTGTAAGATTTCTTCGACCGGCGGCTCATGGATGTACTCATTCGAATATGTGCCGCCTACGTGATCATAGTGAATTTGGAGTGTCGAGAACTTTTTTGTAAATATTACTTTGTTGTGGGAATCGATTAAAACCACGCCAGGAATAATTTTCTCCTCTTCCTGTTTGTCCAATACCACAACACCAAATTCTCGCGCACTTTCTAGATGACGATCTGAGAGTAGGGGGTATTTCAATTTAAGTGACCGTTTATTTTTCTTGTTCGCTTTGATTTCGTCTTTCGTTATGGCAACAATTGTGAATCCATCATCGGCAAACTGTTCCAAATGCTCTTGCACGTCAGACAGTAATTGATCACGAAAAACACTTCGATGATCGCAGAAAAACACTAGTAGCCCCTCTTTGTCACCGCGAAGATCAGCGATTGTTCGGTTCTTTCGAGCCGTATCCTCTAAGTCAATAGTAGGTGCGTCTGAACCAATTTCAGGTCCCCATCCGTCCTCTTGTTCTTCCGATTCGGCGAACAGAGGTAGTTGTAGAAACAAAGCTAACACTACCGATATACCGAATATTCCTAATCTTTTCAAAAACACTTGCACGTCACTTCGCTAATCAAAATCCGATCTAGAAAGTAAAAGGGATACTGCTCTTCGATTATATCTTCGCCATGCGGCATTAATGAGCTTGCCTCGTTCAAAAATAAGTCGTCATATAATTTTTCTTTGAGTAATCGAAACACCCTTGCAATAACCGTGCTCAGAATCCGATCCCTTCGTACGAAGATTTTTGTATTTGGAGTCGGACTGTTGATGGGTCTTGGCGGAACTGCCTGTGTCTTATATCTACTCCTAGATAATTCAAACTTTTCGCTAGAAAATCCCTCCAACAGAACAGCGAAAACGGAACCAGTTTCATATTCAAACACGGCTAGTACAACTAACTCTAGTGTATCACGTGAAAACGCATCGACTCCTTCCAATGTCGCCGATATAGTCTTTTCAAAACACGCTTTTGCTCGTAGAGCGACGATAACATTTCGGGCCGAATCGCTCTCTGAAGACCAAGCGCTGACTAGGCTTGATCAGTCCACCTCACCATCATGGCAAGTCTCATCAGCTGTTCGTATTGATGTGCAAACCACGCTATTACAAAAGCTTTCGCTCTCAGCACCGGAAAGAGCGCTCAAATTCGCGTTGGCACGCGATGAACAGGAACACGCTTGGATGGTCAAGGTGATATTTGGAATTTGGGCTAGTACACACCTCGACGACGCGATCGTGCGAGCGAAAAAATTGGACGATCATTTGGTACGAACGGCACTTTCTGCGATCTTGAGTACTCGCGACGATTTACCACTTGATCGACATCGTGAAATCGCGAAGGAACTCGGCAAGGAGAATGTCGCGTTTATAAATTACTTTGAGCATCTCACTAGATCACCGATTAAAAATCCGAAGGACACTTGGTCCGAAATAGTCGACATAGCTAGACAGGAGGGTCTTCAAGTTATATCCCAATATAGACTGAGTCGCCTGGGTGTTGCGTGGGTAAACAAAGAGGGAATGGCTGCACTCGACGAGATTAGAACGTCGCTTCCAGCCGATTTCAATTCTACTTTGATATTCTCAATGATTTTCAGTTCTCTTGCCGAAAATGCGCCTCAGGAGACTTTTGATTACGTAATCAACAACTTTGCAGATCAAGCAAGAGAATTGATTCAAGACAGTAACCTTTTGGCAAAATGGGCTCGTAGCGATCCACTTGCTATGATAGCAGCCGTTCCGAATGTACCAGGACCAGGTTTTCCGGATCAACTATTCAGCCAAGCGGTTTCCGAATGGGCGGAAAGCAATCCTCGTCACTGCCTGGAACATATGGAGCAAATTCCGCGAGCGTATCGATTAGAAGCCAGCAGAACTGCGATTCGGGTAATTGCGAGAACTTCACCCGCTGAAGCTGCCGAGTATGTATTGAACATACCGGGTACTGAATCTCGTCTATGGTCCGCTGAAGCCTTAGTCCGACAGTGGTCGGATCAAGATGTCGAGGGCGCAGTGGGATGGGTACTTAACATATCAGAAGAGGATCCAATGCGTTTCGAACTCATTGAATCCCTAGCGAGCAGACTTCTTTACACAGACCTTGAACTCGCGTTTCAACTCGCACTCGAACAACCGATCAGCGAGGATCGGTACTTTCCAATTACTACTAGAAGTTTGGAGTCAAGGCTTTTAAATAGCATTACTCGGTACGATTTGGATTTGGCCATCGAGTTGTTACCTCAGGTCCGAGACGCTGGTTACAGCAAAGTCTTAGCGTACGCTACCATAGGAAAAGAGTTGTTTGAAAAGGGTGAGGCAGCGCGAGCCATGAGCCTCGCAAATGAATTGTCCCCAGAACTGCAAGCTAAATATTTTCACCGAGTCGCTCTAGGACGGGCAATGCGAGATCCAAGTGGATTGCTTGAAGTATTTGATGATTTTCCAATCGAGTTAAAGTCAAAAATTGCGTTAACTATTAGGGTAACGACTCGAGCTTCTAGAATGCTTGCCGAAGAAGAGTTAGCTTGGCTGGAGAGCCACATTACCGCCGAAGAAACCGTGTTATTCGATGAACTCAAAGAAATCTTCAAGACAAACCTGTCTCCAGAAGCTAAAGACAATTTACGTGCAGAAAAACTACGAGAACTCTTCGGTTGGTAGTGTTTCTTGCGAAGTCCTTTTTTGTCCGTACCACGATTTTCAGCCAATGAACCTGTCAAATCGATTGAACTTGAATTTGTACTGTCTCACATATAAGGAAGGACTGTTGCCTTGAAACGATCTGTCGGTTTCCTTCTACTTCTTCTAACTTCTGGTATCGTGGTTGGTGTTGGGAGCATGTGCTTGATATATCTCGCAACCTCGTCAAAGGGTAAGACAGAGAATTACGTATCTCACGAGTTTTCCGATACACCCTCGGCTCAACCAATAATTAAAAATAACGAAATAGCTGAATCCGAACACGTCAAGCCGACTGACAGACACAGCACTTTATCGATTGAAGACCCGAGCTTACACAGGAACTCCTTTCTACGCAGATTCGCAATATATTCCTATGTGTCAGGTTTAACCGAGCAGGCTTTAACACACGAGCTACAAGAAAGTTCTCAAGCTAGGGCCGATCTGTCGTACCGAATTCGCGACGAACTTCAACTAGCGTTATTGGAACGATTAGCGATGAACGATCGGGGTGCTGCGTTGAACTTTGCTGTTGTCCTGGACGAGTTAGCCGCAAGCGTGTCCAACCAAAAACAAGCCTTGCGAGATTCCATACCTGACACAGAGATTGCGCACATGCCCCTAGTCCAGTACATGTTCACAGAGTGGGCATTGAACGATCTAAAAGGTGCGATGGATAAAGCTAGTTCGTTGGATACGGTAGTTAAAAGTAATGCGTTGACTGGGATTTTGTCCGCACAAGTAGGGGAACCTTTAACAACGTATCGCGATATTGCTAAAGAGTTAGGGGACGAACAACTAGGAATAGACACTTACATCTCCGTATTGACTATGTCGTTAGACGAGAATCCTAAGGTGGTTTGGGAAGAACTCGTGTCTTTATCTAATAGTGATATATTTGTCGAGAAACAGACATTTAATACTTTCGCTAGACTGTGGTATAAACAAGTGGGATTCAGCGTGATCGACGAAATTCAAAAAAGCACTATAAACGAAGATATCAAATTTAACGCAATACAACAGATATTCTGGCGAGAAACCAACGATGACCATGAACAAGCGTTCGAAGCTGCGAGGAAATTACCTGAAACCCGCCAATACTCGGGGATCTTGAGCTACGTCGTTCGTGGATGGGCTTTTTCCGATCCACGATCAGCCTATCAGGCTGCAAGTAGCATTGAGCGAAGTGCGTTACGGCAAAATCTTCAAACTGCTGCAGTAATCGAGTGGGCACATGCAGAGCCGCGGTATGTCGTTGACAATCTGGATAGTTTTCCAAACGTATATCACGTCAACGCAGTCAATAACGCATTGATAGAGATTTTGATTCAGTCCCCCAAGGAAGCAGCTGAGATTGCGTTGCGACAAACAAACGCACATTTAAGACTTACCCTTCCTGCTAAGATTATGAGAACTTGGGTCGAGACTGATGTCGAAGCAGCTATTAATTGGGTCTACAACGGTCCAGTAAGCGATGAACGCCGGTACGAATGGGTTCGAGCGTTGATCACATTCTTAGACGATTCAGACCCGCGTCGAGCCTTTGAATTGGCTGTGGAACAGGAGCTACCAGGAGAAAAATTTTTCGCGGGGTATATAGGATTGGAAGCAAGTGTAATTTCGAATTTGGTCTATCGAAATCTCGAACTCGCAACTGAATTGCTACCGAAAGTTCGAGAAGGCAATACAAAGCTAAGCGCATTCAATGATGTAGGAGATCGATACATTGTCCAAGGAAATCACAAGAAAGCCTTTGATCTCGGAGCACAACTAGCCAAAGAGCAACAAGAAGAATATTTTCAGAATGTTTGCGCGACATGGGCGTCAAGGAACACAGAAGAGTTTGTAGCATCTATCAAGACTATACCAACCGAGGAATTGCGGTCTAGCGTAGCACGACACGTGATCGAGCACATGAGCGGATATTTCACTGAATCCCAACTTAATGTTTTAAAACTTCACCTCTCAGATTCCGACAGACAAGCACTGGAAAACCGATAGAAGACTGGTCCTTCACTCAACGGTTACAAGTTGTCGTTGTGCTCGGGTCTAGCTCCCTAACTTCGACAGCGCTACAATCGACGATTCACTAGTTTAGTCAGTTGATGCAGCTACTAAAAGCTGACACCCCCGATCGGACTAATTATTCGAGCCACCCGTGAACAAAGGCCGGTACATACTTTTTTATTCCCTCCTTTTGCTCGGGGGAGAGAAATCGAAAAATTGAATGCATTCTCGCTAATGCAACTCCCAAATTCTCGGAAATCTTCTCCGAGGGTAAGTGTTCCAATTTTTCGTACAAATCTTCCGGATCGTTGTAAGCCCAAGTATCAGCGAAATGGGCAAAGTACTCATACTGAACCTCGGGTGATGAGTCTGCTTCAAGTTCGAGTGCCAATTCGGATCTTCCCTTAACCACCAACGCACTGCCAATCGCTTTATTTGCTTGATGTCGTGTTTCTTTGGTGCGTGAGTAATTCAACAAAGAAATCGCTTCATCTACATTGAAGCTCGCTACTTCTGTGATCACAGCGGCTTCTAGTCCTATTTTGGAAGCGGAATGAAGTGGTTGATCTAGTGCCACAGTTATGGCCAATTGGATATCTTCTTGGGCAAGGCTACGCAATATCTGGATGTGCAAATTCTGTTTCGAATTACTGAAATCCGGATTGGAGTTCACCCATCGCAGTGCGCCTTCATGATCCTGTTTGGCCCATTCTCGCACAATCGCTGTCGCCAGATTATTCCTCATCACAATGTTGTCAATTGTTGAAAACAACGACGCGGCAGTCTCTGGAGATTCACGCGCTAGTGCTGTTAGCGCTTCCCCTCGGCTCCATTCGCGAAGACCCGAGGGTATTTGATCAATCGCGTCGAGCACTTCGAGCGGCGTGGCCTCCACCCATGCAGAGATTGCAAGTTTCTGTAAATGTTCGCGCGTTTGTGGTTTGGTAACCGCCGATGCAGCATCGAACGCAGTTCGTGGATTAATGTCAGCAGCACTTGATACTAATCGTGAGAGTACGTTTAGATTTCGAAGATCAATGGTGTTCGCCATTTCAAGGGCACTATGCGGATTGTCTTTAGCAATATTCTCAAGGATCTGTCCAATCAACAAGACATGGTCTTCTCTTTTTCTCATTACTTCGTTGATTGCATTTAGAGTTTCATTTCCTTCCTTCGCAATCCATGCTTGGGCGATTTCGACAATAGCCCGTTGCTGCACAGTACTATATGGGCTCGTCTTACCGAATGTATCAATGAATCGCTTCCAAGCCGTTTTAGGATCTAGAATTTCTTCGGCAACCATTCCCAGAGCAATTTGATCGATCGCTATTTGCTCGTCTCCTAATCGGCGAGCAAGTTCACGCCGATCCCTTTCCGACAGATCGTAGCGAGCGGTCAAAATACCTTCCACCGCGTGTCGTTTGTTCGGGTTGATGAGATCGGCCGCCTCTGCAACCGCTCGATCTAGATCAGCCACCGCCCATTCTTGAAAGACTAACCCAATCAACGATGGTGACAGACTGCCTGACATGTTCCCAAACAATCCTAAGGCTTGCTTTGGATTGTGTGTTGCTAGACCTTGTACGAGTGCTCTTTGTATATCGACTCGGAGGTGCTTTGGCTCTAAATCTGCTGATTGCTCGAGAAAAGTCTCTAGATTTTTGACACTCGCAACGTTGGTAAAGTTGTAGAGGACCCTCAAACGTTCAACGTTTTTTGCAGATTTGAGCAATGCCACGAGTTCCTGAACGTTGTTGATCGAGCCTGCTATAGCTGTGAATTGGTTGGCTAGTTCTTGTTCGGTGTTTCCGTTGGTGGATTGTGTTACATATGTTTCATCGTTGCGTAGCCCCGAGTCATCGCGGTCAATCAACAGTACGGAAACTGTTCCAGTAGTGACACCTACGAGCACTCCTACACCTATTAGAAGTGTTGGAAGCATGAGGTGCCTTTTTCGAACGTGTGTGTTCATAGCGTGTGTGTTATTTCTTAAATCACCGTGGTGGTCTGGGGTACCTATTCACTCAAAGAACTCTTTAACGTGTTAAGTTGCTCTGTCGAGAGCGTATTAGTGAAGCTGTTAATCATCAAAAGCTCTCGTATCATATTCGACCTTATTTGTTCTGACGGTAGACTCCCCAAGTGCTCTAACAAAGACTTTGGATCTCTAATCGCCCAAGTACTAGCCAGTCCATCGAAAAATGTTTGTTGAAATTCGTCAGACATGGTTGCGGATAACTCCATCACACGATCAATCTCTCCTTGCTCCACCAAAATGACACCGACCCTGATCTGTGCTTCTTCTAAAGTTTTTTGATTACGCGCGCTCTCCAACATGGCGAGGCCTCGCTCTACATCCACTCGAGTAGTTTCCGCAATTACAAATGCTTCTACTCCAAATCCCCAACCATGATTTGGTTGTTTTAGGGCGAGCTCGAGCGCGAACGAGGAGTCTACATGGGCTATATTTCCCAGTATATCGCCAATAAATTGCGGGAGCAGCTGTGTGGCTAGTTCATCGGTTTGAATCCATTGCCATGTAGCAACGGGATCATGTTCAACCCAATTGCGTATGAGATTTCCAACGACGACCTCTTTGGAGATCTTATCTTCGAGTAAGTGAAGCCAGTCAGGCACCAATTCGGGTGTTGTACTTCTCATGTTCAACAACGCTTCGTGCTTACTCCAGCTTTGCAAACTGTCGGGTATTTGACTCAGTGCTTCTAAAAGTGAGATAGGGTCGCTACGAAACCAACCGCTTATGACGGATCGTTGCATCCGAAAGCGCTGGTCGCTCGATTCAACCACTTTTGCAACTTCGAGAGCTATTTGAGGATTCGTTTTTGCCCAGTCCGCGAATGCTTCAGCGAGCACTTGAAGGTCCGTTTCCTTAATCCACCCCGCGGCCTCAAGAACCAGCTGCGGGTTGGATTGGTTCAGTTCCTGCAATAGGCCGCTCATAATTGCGATACGACTGCCGTCGCTTTTCAGCGATGAGTAGACCGATTCAATAGCACTTACACCTGATTCTTCGGTCCAAACTGTCGCAACGTGTGCTAGCAATTGGATTTGTGCTTGACTCAACGATTCAAATTTGTTGCCATACTCGCTCAATAGTTCCGTCCACGTGGCTTGGGGGTCATCGATGTCTGATCCGATTTTGGCTAGCGCAATACTGTCTATAGCAGAGTCTTCATCACCAAACTGAGCCGCGATTTCAAGGAGTCGATCTTTGGGGATATTCTCACTGCCCCGCAATATTCCTCGCAACGCGCTCTCGCTTTGAAGTGTATCTATGGTGTGAGCTAGTGCAATCGCTTGATCCAAGTCTGCGATAGCAAGTTCCATAAATGCTGATTCGATCAGTGTCTGGCGTCGAGTTTCTGGGATTTGTTCTATTGAAGAAATAGCCGCAATCGGATTCAACAACGAAAGTCTGCGAATAACTGAGTCTTGAATCTCGTCTCTCAGTGTTGTGGGTCTGAAGTTCTCAGCTAGCTTAAAGAAGTCGCCGTGTTCGTCGACACTAGCCGAATGCAGAAAGTCGTGTAGCGTCAATGTTCGATGAAATGGTCCTTTGGACTTTAGTTCCTGTTCAATGCGTGAAACGTCTATTGGAGAACCATCTGAAGAGGTCGAATTTGGTAGCGTCACTGGAAGACCACGACCATCGACATTAGACTCGCCTAAGGAAGATACTTTCGCGTTTGAGTCATTAAAGACTAAGAACACGAAACCTAATACTGCGCCTAGGCCAAATACAAAACCCACCAGTATAAAGATGGTGTTTTTGAGTAATCGGGTTGGAATCATGTTTACTTCAATGGTTCGCCGCCGCTGCAAATTTAATTGTAAGCGACTGCTAGCTTAAGTGTTTCAATGTTGTTTTATAATAAAAAAAATTGTTGTATCCGAATTAACCGAACCCAAATATGCTGAGTCGTCCCCGTCGAGTCCTAACTTGGTTTTGCCTGGGGATGGTGGGTCCTGCGATGTTGTGCGGAATCGGACTGTGGGCATACGGATTGTTCTGGACTAACAACGAGCAAGTCGTCGCAGATTCGCCAGACAACGTTACTCCTGCAGGACGCCAGTCTCAATCAAAAGGTACTTTCGAGCATAAGACGTTTTACCCGACCGATCTCAAGGACCTCGCTACCTTTACCGATGACTATTCGAGAGAGGTAGCTCTTCGAACACTACTATCTTCCTCGGATCAGCAACGCGTGATCTCGTTACTCGAGCAAGCTAAGGCGATTCGTCCCGATGAACGAAGAACAGCGACACAAATCCAAATTTTCCGTCGCTTCGCGGTTATTAATCCTGTGGAGGCGATGAAACACACTTTCGATATTGCATGGAACCGACGCGAGCCTCTTGTTAATGCGATCTTTCTTGAGTGGGGAACCGCGGACTTAAATGCTGCTATCGCACACGCGAAAACTCTTGGTAGTGCGGATCAACGCACTGCTTTGGTTGCGATTCTAAGAATACGCGACGATTTTTCAGAAGATCGTATTCAGGAACTCGCGCTTGAGTTCGGACACGAATCCGTCGGTAGCGACGTTCTGGTGCAGATTCAAATCGATCGTGCATTCAATGATCCACAATCTGCTTGGAACGCTCTTCTGGAAGATGCCCGACCTGATAATTTTCAAATTCCTTCCCTCGCCACCATCCTCGAACTTTGGGTAGCCCGCGAAGGTTTCGATGTCGTTTTTGAAGCAATGGAATCGATACCCGAGATGGACTCCCCAATGGGCATTCTCGATCCAATTCTTACACCGATCGCTCAAGATGATCCACGCCGAGCTTTCGAATTAGTCAATGAGTTTAAAGAAAATGCTCGCAGAGTGGCGGCTTTCCTAGTCGTGGGCGAGTGGGCAGAAACCGATCCAGCGGCAGCTTTTGACGCCGTATCCGAATTTGACGTTCGTCCGACGTATGTGAAAGAGAATTTAATGCAAAACATCGGCTATGCCTGGGCTGAGAATGCTCCGTACGAGGCGTTTTCAATCCTACCCAAATATTTGTCAGGTTATACTCTTCAATGGATACAGGGCAACGCTTTGCAACAAATTGTTCGGGAGTCCCCTGAAGATGCAGTGAACCTTCTGAACAATGTCCCGAATGGTGTGGCAGAACTGGGTGGGGCTCTTGTTGAGGAGTGGGCTTCTTCAGATGCTCGTTCCGCACTCAATTGGATAGGTTTACAGGAAGAAGCGCTACGCCCAGCTTTATTGCAGAGTGTCATGCCTGCGCTTGTGGAAAAGGATCCGGATTTAGCATTGAGCACCGCATTGAATCAATCGATTGCCGAAGGCCAATTGGGATTGGAGTACGAAGTCATTCGGATTCTAGCGCGGACCGATGTTCATCGAGCAACCGAAATGTTGCCTCAAGTCCGAGATCACGAAGACACCAAAAAAAGAGCATACTCTGAACTAGGCCGTGCTTTGGCCAATAAGTACGAATCAACGGCAGCAATTGAACTAGGCTCAGAACTACCAGAGTCTTTTCAGGATGACTACTTCCGAGAAATAATCAACGCAATCTATAACACAGATCGAGTAGAACTGTATGAAATTCTAGATCTACTTCCTAAATCCAAGTATCAACAAGAAGCTGCCAGATATCTGATCTGGGAGACAGGCTTGGGTGCAGATGCTCATCGATACTTCACCGATGAACAACTAGAAAAAATTCGAAACTTCCAATAAATACGATGCTATTCAACTCAGACTACGATCCTCAGGGAGCGCGCTTTAGAGATCGCGTGCTAAGTGTTCGCATACGTTTCTGTGTCCTGACAAAAAGTACGTTCCATGACTAATCAAGACCGTAGAAACTCTGCGTTACGTTTTCAACTTGTTCCCTATCTGATCGGAACAGGATTGTCCTTCGTGCTCTGCGTTGGGGCTCTAATTCTCTTCAATCCCTTCGACAATGAAGGAGTACGAACGACTTCGACCGCTGAAGAGAGTGCGTCAGATACACCCCACCATGTCGCACCCATAGCAGTCCCTGAGAACGATGAATCTAATCAAGGACCGCGGAGGTCTTTGAATCTAGCATCGATTGTCGAGATGCCAACCTTTTTTGAAAGTTCTCTAGCGCTCGACGACATTTTGAAAAATGCAAACTTACAGAGTTTAAAAACTCTACTTGACGAGTCGCGAGATGTTCAAGGCGTTGAACGGCTGCAGTCGACACGAACTCAGATTTTTCGCAAATTTGCCACACTTGATCCAATCCAAGCTCTCTCTTACGCTGAATCATTTCCCAAAAACCAGTATGAACATTTCGCTTCTCTGATTTATCGTGAATGGTCCGTTATTGACCTTGATGACGCGCTGAATTTTGCTGAACAACACGTTCCTAGTCTCAGTAGGGAGGGAAAGTCAACGGTTATTGAACAGATATTTCGAGCCGCGTGGGAGCTTTCTGACGACGCGAAGTTGCAAATAGCGGAACGGTTGCAAGTGAATCCCTACACCTCGACTTTCTTGCTAGAGAAGATTGAGAGGGACAAACCTCTCGATAACCCGATCGAAGCATGGAAGGAAGTGCTGAGCATTGAGAATTTTGGCGACGACGAACGATTTCAGCTCCAGCAAATCGGGATGGCTGTGATTGAAAAGGACGGATACTCCAAGTTTGCAGAACTGGCGAACTCTATTCAAGATCGTCGTACTCGCACTGACCTAATTGGCCGAGTTCTAGGCAATCGATTGGATACTGATGAAATTGGTGTCGTCTTTGAACACGCACTGCAACTGTTCCAAGAATCTGCACGTCCCGTTCTGTTTGAACTCGCTGGAAGATGGTGTTTCACGGATCCACTCGCAGCTTTGAACGCGATGACGAACGTCCCCGAGGATCGACTTAGAAAACGTTTGGAAGAACGTGTGATTAAATATTGGGTTGACCGAAGACCCATGGAAGTGCTAGCACAGTTGGATATGCTCCCAGTCGAATATAGAGAGGTCGTTTTTAGCGCGGGAATATGGTCGATGAGTGCTCTCCACCCGAAAGAAACCTCGGAATATCTCGACAAAATATCTGATCCAGAAACCAAATGGAATGTCATGTGGAATATGCTTCAAAACTGGGCGGCTCGAGACATCGAGGAAGGATTCAAGTGGTTTTTGGACAACCCGGATCTTGATTTTCCGGCGGGACGTTCTCGGGAAACTTTAGTTTCGTCCCTTTTATTTCGCGTTACCTCAGAAAACGCTCCTGCCTTGTTTGAACTTGCTCTCGAGTATCCTACAGATGAATCAGAATCTGGTTGGGAAGGAAGAGTTATCGGTGCCCTAGCACGGACCGACATGGCGAAAGCTAAAGATATGCTTCCGCAAATACGAGAAGGACCGGGACGATTAAATGCGTATGTGATGATCGGACACGTGATTTTTAACCAAGATCAGAGTATGAACTCTGTAATCGAACTTACAGAAGAGCTTCCCGAAGAAGATCAAGCTAAGTTTTTCGGCCAATTTGTACCGAGATTGTCTCCACGAGTAGCCTACGAACAAATTGACAAACTCCCAACTCCTGAAGCGCAAGCTAAAGCTGCTTTCGGACTTATTCAGCGAGCCAAAGAGTCTTCAAACAACCCCTACACCGACGAACAGATCGAACATCTTGAGTCGTTTCTGACGGACTAGGAATGAACAGTACCTTAGCAAGAGTCTCCCAACACTCACCAGAAATCGGTCGCGCTGAGCATGTTCAGCTCTGGACACTAGTTTTCAATAGCTTGTGAAAGGAGATATGTGATGGAGCTTGGTTTTACAGCAAATCCCAAAACAAACTGTTTGTCAAACGGAGGCAACTTCAGAGACTTCAGTGGAAGTCGAACAATACTTCGTGGTAAAACCGTGCGATAGTAACAATTCGTTGGAGATGTGATGAATACACGAGGAAATTTATCGATGGGCTCTCAACGAAATTTCGTAATTGGAATCACTTTAGTAGTTGGAATAACCTTAGGGATCCTTGCGGTCATGGTTATCCAAAAATTGGGATCTTCGAATGATCAAACATCCGATGATGATACGCAACTTGATTCCCATCAGTACTTGACAAAAAGTGTGGACAGTGGTCTGCTTGAAAATTCAGTTGAAGTGGGAAAATTTGAAGAAATTCTCCAACATCGTAGCGTCTTTGACCAAATCACAGCACTTCGCATTAGCCTCTCGTTCGCTACCGAGGAAGAGTTGAAGGAGTGGTGGATTCAATCCCAAGAAATCGAGAGAAAGAGTCATCGAGAATCCTTACAGGATGTAATCGCGCGAAAACTGGCAACGATTAATCCGCAACATGCTCTTCAGTACATTAAAGAAGTAACAAAATTTCAATCAGAAGATCTGTTGAGAAGCGTGTTTGCTGAGTGGTCGGCTTTACAACTTGATGCTGCTGTCGAAGCAGCGGGCACACTGTCAGTTTATGAACGCAATGTCGCGCTTCAATCCATACTTGAAACTCGCGACGACTTGTCTGAAAGTGAACTCCACTCGATTGCTGCGCGACTTGATGGAGAACACACTCTTCTTCAGCTAGTGAGTGAAGCGAAGGCATCCGATAGCATCGCAAATCCTATGGAATCTTGGAACTTGTTGCTAAATGACGATGTCGACGATTCCCTACAAACGGAGGCTCTCGCGGTAGTCGCTATGGCATGGCGAGCAGAAGTTGGATTCGAAGTGCTTTTATCCATTGCCTCAGACATCGAGGACTTTTGGGATCAGCGGCGATTGATTGACTTGATCGTGCAAGAGGATCCAGCCGGCGCGTTGGAATACGCCCAAGGATTGTCTCAGCGCGAACTGTCAGATTTGTCATCACAGGTCGTGGCAGCATGGGCTCGCATCGATGCACTAGCTGCTTTGGCTGCGGTCAACTCTATGGAGCAGAGTTTAGCGAATGTTAACCTTGAGAGCGTCATCGCTTCCGTATGGGCGCAAACCAAACCTAACGAATTGATAGAAAATATTGAACAGATATCAGACGATCTTCGTCTGCGAACACTAGAGTCAGCTTTTTCGGCCATTTCTCGTCGAGACCCATTGGAAGCATTGGCCAAACTGAATTCTGTAGAGAATTTGGTAGTTAGTACGTCCAACATTGAAAAGTTTATTGTGATGTTTGGGTCTGACAAAAATCCGGTTGCGACTACTGATTGGGTGATACGAAAGTATTCAGCAGACGATCCACAACGACGACGGTTGTTAGAGTATTCATTACTTCATCTTGCCCGCCAAGATCCCGAACGAGCGTTTGAACTCGCTCTAGCACAACCTACTCCAGACGGGGAACTAGGATTAGAATCGCGTGTTATCTACGCTATCACACACGGGGGTGAGATAGAACTCGCGAAGAAGCTACTACCTCGAGTGAAAGAAGCACGTACAAAGCAATCTTCGTTTGCTTGGGTAGGACGAGCTATGGCTGCCAATTTACAAACAGACGAAGCTTTGGAACTTGGAAAAGAACTAGAAGAATCCGAACGTCGTTTTTACTATTCTCGGGTATTGAATTCTTGGGCTAGCACTCATCCCAAGAATCTACTTGAATCACTTGAAAGCTTACCATCAAGTGATCTCCGAACAGAAGCGGCAAGTGAGTTAATCCGGCAGCACGAATTTGAACCGGTTTTCACCGAAGAACAAGTCGACCTCGTTCACACATATTTAAACTCTGACGATTAGACGCATTAAACCGTACAAATCGATTGAGAGAGCTGTTGCTTCCGAACGCCTTTCGGGGGACTTTTTTGAGATATAAGAGAGTCGTTTGGGAAGAGGGTGGTCGGTCGCTTATTTTCAGATGACAAACTTCAAAGTGTCTGTGACAGTCCGACTCGCTCGTTTTTCCTTAAAAGTACTTTTGGGTCGCTAGGAGGGATGAATCAATAGTGAGGGGTCCCTTGTGGGACTTTTCTAATTCACTCTTGGCTTTGATTCGAAAATCTTGAGGTTCCCATAAACATTGAGACGTCTCTTCCCACCAAACTGAATCACAGTGTCATCCTCTTGTATCGCCAACTGGAACTCTTTCCACTCGTCTTTTGACATATCTGTGTTCACCCTGCGATTTTCTTGCAGCGTGTCAGCGTCGATTTTGCCAATGAGATATTTGAAGTCATCAGACGCTCTTCCACCCAAAATTGAAGTTTGACCTTGATTAAGCCCAGCAATGTCAAGCTTGAACTCTTCCCCGACAATCCAAAACACGAACTGATCCGAATTTTCCATTAGACTGATCATAGAATCAAGTCGCTTGTCTGATAAGAGAAACTCGATGTCTCTAGACTTGCCATTCTTGATTTTTCCTTGGGTTTCCACTAAGGTGTTATCGTCGAATTGATAGACGACGTTCACCGTGTCGTTTGGAAATTCGGAGTATTCTTTTCCGCTGGACAGAATCATCTTCGCGGCATTTTTGGTTTTGTTATACCGGATGGTTAGGCTCATATTCAGATCTTCATTTAAATGAACAAAGCCGTAGTCTATAAATTCTTCGCCTGAATTTCGGTTAACTTCTGTCTCCACAAAGCAAATCGTATCAGTTCCATCCCATGTAATTTCCCCGTAGATTACGTAGTATTCACTTGAACGAAGCTTCGGATCATCATCAGCGAACGTGCACCCGCACGCGAGTAAGAGAAGAACGGTAATTAGCGGAATTTTCTGTGCCCGTTGATTAGTCATCAAGATTTCTCCATATTCATACACATTGGGTGAGAGTTTAATGTTGGAAAATCACGCGTACAAGAACCACCATCATCAATAATCTTGTTAACTGAAACGTAGTAGTTATCCAAAGAAAGCGGGCAACCATAAGCGTGCGCGTTTACCGGATTTTCTTTCTCCCTACATGCTATACACTATTATAAATTGCCAGTCTGGAGTTCGCATACGATTGAAGGCAAAATTGAAAGTACTATTTTCTTAAAAAGTAGCTTATGTCTATGAATCATTCCGCTTTTCAGGAGTCTTAAGAAGAACGGGGTATGAGTTTGCATAATCGATTGACACTCAGCGACAACAGATACATTTAACTGTGCCAAAATTCTCGTTCAAGTTGCTCTCACTTCTATTGGGTGTCTTTCTTGGGGTAGGGACATTTTTTTTGTTTCTATCGCTGTGGCCAAATGAAGGAGTTGAAAACGGAATCCGTCACACAAATACTACCACAGCAAGCTCCGTATCAACCGAACAAATCACCCGATCGGATGATGTTCAGTCCGATTCACATCCGGTTTATGTAGTTGACTCAAGCACCCGTATAAACGAACTCGTTCTCCCTGCTGAAACATTCGCACGCAAATTAACTGTCGCGAATTGGATTTCCACCCTCACGGATGAACAAATCTTAGAGAACCTCGACTATTCGATTCAGTCAACTTGGAACGTGTCGTTACACATACGAAAAGAAGTGCAAAGTTCCTTAATCAAGATGTTAAGTTTAAATTCCCCTAATAAAGCTCTAACCTTCGCTTTAGCGAGGAATGAACCTCAAAGAACCGCATTAATCTCTATCGTGTTCCAACAGTGGTCTCAGAACGACATCGATGAAGCGATTGAGCGAGCAAAGGAGTTTCCTGAAAAAGAAAGAACTCGGTTGCTTCATTCCATCCTCCATGCACGAGATGACCTGTCGCGCGAGCAACAACAGGAGGTCGCAAACGAGCTAGGAAATGAGAATTACGCTCTCACCTTTTACCTGCAATCTCTCACAAAACTAACGATCGAAAACCCCAAAGAAACGTGGTATGAAATAGTCGACTTAGTCGAACCTGGAAATAGTCAGCAACTAGCGGCATTGAAGACAGTTGCTTCAGCATGGGTGAGCGAGAAAGGTTTGGATGCGTTAGATGTGATGAGGGCTACGATTACTGACGACTCCAGTCGAGATTCGGTGTCCTTTCACGTATTTCTAGAACACGTAAAAACACATCCAGAAGCTACGTTTGACTATGCAAATTCGCTTACTGACATCCCAGCAGTGTACCTGAACAGCGTAGTCAGCAGATGGGCTCAACAAGATTATGAAGCAGTATTAGCAAAGGCTGAGACGTTAGCACCGAGTGGCGTTAAAAACGAAATGTTATCCCGTGCATATCGAGCATGGGGCGAAGAAAGCCCCATTGAATTCCTCGAAAGACTTGACGAAATACCTGCAGGATATCAGGAATCCGCGCGTTGGGGTGCAATTCCATCTCTCGTAGAAACGGATTTTCCCAAGGCTGCAGAGCTCATCTTACAGTTTGACAAAGAAGAGCTGCAGTCTATGTTGGCGGAAGCCTTAGTCCAAAAATGGTCTCGGCACGATGTTGAGGATGCTTTGGATTGGGTTTCTAGGTTGTCCGAGCGAGAACCGTTACGGACAGATTTGCGTCGCACAATTGCATATTCAGTCTTGTCAGCTGATCCGAGACGCGCGTTTCAAATCGCTCAAGAACTCCCCGAGACGCTGATCGATGGTACATCGCTCAGCAACGAGGCTCAAATATTACATCTCATCGCTGGTGAAGACACAAAAGTTGCAATCGAACTACTTTCTTCCGTGCAGGAAAGTAATCAAGTTCAAGCGTACCAAGTAGTCGCGAATCAATTGATCAATCTTGGAGATACCCACGACGTGTTTACTCTTGGCCTACAACTGTCCATGGAGAAAAAAGTGGCTTACTTCGAGAGCGTAGCAATTCATTGGACAAGAAAAGATCCTCAAGCGCTCCTACGGGAATTTGAGAAATTTCCAACAGCAACAATTAAGTCGAAGAGTGCTTTAGCACTTATCACGAGAAATCGTTTGATCACCGCATACTCCGAAGACGAAATCAACAGTTTAAAAGAGTATCTACAACCCGAAGATGAAGCAACTCTCAATCAAACGGTTTTGCCTTAAGTCATACTGTAATAAGTGCTTGGCTAAGTTGGGATCCAACCCCTGACAACCGTTCCGTAAAGAGACCAATGAAATCAACGTTTCAAACCTATTTAGTATTAATAATCATCGGTTTCGTACTGGGTGTTGGAGGTGTGCTGATTGTCAATTCGGTTTTCACTAACGGAGAACATCAACTGACACCTGGTGACTCGGATACATCTGAGACAGACATACGCAAACCCGTGAATCAAGACACACAGTATGGGGAAAGGACAGCGCAGGCGCGAAACAACGTTTCCAAGTTAAGCACCGATTTAGAAGACATTTCACTTCGCAAAGATTTGTTCAAACGAGAGCGCACCCTATATTCTTATGTAGCAGGACTTTCTGAACAAGAAACCGAGCAGGTACTTGAACGCACAACTCAATCCTCATGGAATTTGTCCCTCCATGTTCGAGAGGAATTACAAATCGCTCTTCTTGAGAAGCTGACCTTAACTAATCCGGAAATCGCAATGAATTTTGCTTTAGCCCACACCGATCCTGTAGAGTTTGAAGAGTTGTCTACTGCTCGTATTCCATTGGGAGAGTACCCATTCACACGTGTACCCACCCAACTAAATCGTCCGTCCTTCATCCAAATCGTATTCCGCGAGTGGGCGCTTTACGACGTTGAGAACGCGGTCGTAAACGCACAAGACTTACGACTCGAATTCAAAAAAGCCGCGCTGGAAGGAATTGTAGAAGCACAATCAGATCAATCGTTGACGAAGCTACTGGAACTCGTCAAGGATCTGGATCTTGAAGAGTTTGTAATGGGCTCTTATTTGAAACTATTTAACACCGAAAAACTAGAAAATTCGGAGACCCATTGGAACGAACTAGTGGCTCTAATTACTGATTTACGTGCAACCCACGCCTGGATACTATCCGATATCGCATTGCAGTGGTACGAACAGGAAGGATTGAGCGTGATTGAGAAAATTCAAGCGTCAACAACCGATAAGTACCTGAAGGGTATTGCGTTATATCGGGTATTAAAGAGAGCTGTAGATGATTCACCTGATCAAGCGCTCAGTCACGCACTCGAAATACCAAGCCACGCGCTGGACAGAAGAAATATCTTCTATCCCGCTAGAACTGTCGCTAGTGCATGGGCGACCCTCGATCCTCTCGCTGCATTGCAAGGCGTCGAAGTTGTGGAGAAAAGCAGTCAACGCGACGAACTTAGACGAACCGTCGCGGCTACTTGGGCTTGGAACGAACCGCACTACGTTCTCGGAAATCTTGAGGAAGTACCATCCGAACTTGTTTCGATTGCAACCAGTAACGCCATTAGAAAGATTGCGAGAACATCGCCAATGGAGGCAGCAGAACTCACGTTGCAAAATTCCGATGATTCAACGAGATTCGGTTTGCAAAGCACTGTCGTTTTAGAGTGGGTTAGACAAGATGCTGAAGCATCCATTGAATGGATTCTCAATTTGCCGGATAGCGAAGACTCACGGGGTGGTTGGATTGAAGTGCTGACCAACTATTTGGCTTGGTCACATCCTATTCGGGCATTTGAAATTGCGGTCCAACAACCTCTTGCCGAAGAAGTGCACGGCAAAGAATCAGTCGGTCTCGAAGCACAGGTGATTGAGAGTATAGCTTATGATGACATCGATACAGCTGTATCCCTCTTATCACGGGTACGAGAGGGACTCACTAAATTAAAAGCATCCACAGTCGTAGCTACAACATTGATCGATAACGGCGACACAAATAAAGCATTGAATTTAGGTCTTCAGTTACCGGAATCGGATCAAGTACCGTTCTTCACAAGCATTGCAACGTCTTGGGCGGTAGTTAACCCTACAAGTCTAATCGAGTCGATTGAAGGGTTGCCTTCAACAGAAATTCGTTCAGCATTAGCATTGGCTGCATCAAGCGGCAGTGCTAAAGGGAACTTCAACGAAAAACAGCTAGATACTCTACGACACTACCTCACGGAAGCAGACCAAACGAAGTTAGACAGCCAGTAAAACTCGTTGGTAGCATCACCACTATCCGCGTAGGTGTCTCTAAGGGTTTCTGTAGATTGGTCGCTCATGTCCTCTTGTCTTTGTTGCCTCAACGCTGGGCAATACAACACGAAACAGAATGAGAAATTTTCAATCTCTAATTTCTGAGAATTTGAAACAGATTTTTTGCGAACTAACCTGGTGTATGTTTTGATCATGAATACGAGACAAAATCACAAAAACCCGACACGATAACTGACAATTTACTCCCATATCTGTTATACTAACACTTAGAAATAGGACTGTTGGTGAGGTAGATGTGACAAAGCGTAGAGCGATGAAATTAGGTCTGTTCGATTTGATGGAATTGTACCCTACGAAGGAGTCCGCAATTGACTATCTCGGTCGTATGCGATGGGGCGATACAGTTCATTGTGTAAGGTGTGGAAACTATGAAGGGATTACTCCACAGATTAAACCTTATGGCAAATTCTGGTGTAAAGAATGTCGTGAATATTTCAATTGCTTTACAGATACTCCGTTGTATCGACAAAAAGTCGATGATCCTCGTAAGTGGATTTATGCATGCTATCTCTTAGTAACTGCACGCAAGGGAATTAGTGCTTTACAGCTAAAGACTGAGCTTAACGTCAATTACAATACAGCGTGGTATATGCTACACAGATTGAGAGTAGTATGAGGTCCTAACATGGAAGTTCTACGAGGTGAGGTCGAAGTGGAAGAGACCTTTATCGGTGGCAAGGATGCCAACAAACAAGAGAGCAAAAAGCTCAATCAAGGACGCGGTAAGGTTGGCAAACAAGCGGACCTCGGAATGAAGCTACGTGGCGGAGCTGTCAAAGTCACTGTTATTGACACGCCCAGTCAAGCAGTTAACCATCGTACAATCTACGAGAATGTAGAACACGATTCAGCGCTCTATACGGACGAGCACAAGGGCTACTATGGATTAGACGGAGTGTTCTACAAGCAGAAGCCCGTCAATCACTCAGCTAAGTGGTATGTCGATGGTATGGCGCACACCAACTCAATAGAGATCGATCGGGTGATCTGTTTAGCATGAACGGAAACGAAATCACCTACAGAGAGCTTACTGCGTGAGCGATTTACTCGAAGCTCAAATTCCGACTAGGCTACAAAACGTTGATCCAAACAATGATCAACGTTCCATCCCGTTAATCGCCAAAGATTTAGATTTAATAAAAAACATTCGGAATTCGATATTAGATTTAGATACGACTCACGAAGTAGTTTTAGGCGACGCTCGAAATGTCAAAATAAGCTCAAAACCGATTCATTTAGTCGTCACATCTCCACCATACTGGACGCTTAAAGATTACCCTAACTGTGAAGGTCAAATTGGTCGATTAGATGATTACAAATACTTTCTAGCTGGATTAAATCAAGTGTGGCGTAAGTGTTTTAAGGCGCTAGTGCCAGGCGGTCGACTCATTTGCGTTGTTGGAGATGTATGTTTATCGCGCCGACAGAATCGCGGTCGACATACAGTCATTCCACTACACGCAGACATTATTAATCAATGCGTAACAATCGGCTTCGACAATCTGTCACCTATCATTTGGCACAAAATCACGAACTTACAAACAGAGTCTACTGGCAACTCTTCTTATTTAGGTAAACCCTTTGAACCTAATGGAGTGCTAAAAAACGAGATTGAATACATTTTGATGTTTCGTAAACCTGGCGGTTATAGGTCTCCGAGTCGAGCAGCTAGGTTAATGAGTGTTATCTCGCACGTCGAGCATAACGCTTGGTTTCGACAGATTTGGAATGATATTCAAGGTGCCTCTACCAAAGAACATCCCGCGCCATTTCCCGTGGAGATCGCTAAACGATTAATTCGTATGTTCAGTTTTGTTGATGATATAGTGTTAGACCCTTTCACCGGTACGGCTTCAACCCAAGTCGCGGCGAAACAATGCGGGCGCAATAGTATCGGAATAGAAATTGAACCAAGTTATCACGCAATTGCAACAACAAGATTGGAGAGTGATCTCTTTACAGGACGTAGTTAACGATCTTTACCGAATAGTAATACGGGAAGGTAAGAAAACATCGAAGAAACGACTCGATCTACTGGCGCGAATGTGTGAGGAACAGTTAGCACTTCGGGGCATAGACAATGTTGAAACAGAAACGAGTATACCTGGTTTTGGTCGAGAGAAAGAGTGGGATGTATCCTGGTCCGTTGCGGGAAAGATTCGACTTGGTATCAGTCTTAAATCACTTCTCTCAAACATTAGTGGTACTGTCCCAAATCGAATTGATGATTTCATGGGTGAGATGGCTAACGTTCAACTCCGATATCCAGAAATAGTAATGGGATATATCATGATTATCGGTGTCAATGAGAAAAAAGGAGAAGTGCTCAAAGACGCGGCTCGTTACTTCGATAGATTCCATGATGCGATAAAGCAACTTACTGGGCGCGATGCTCCGTCATGGGCGGCCGGTACAGTCGAAGCTTCGGCGATCATTTCGGTGGACTTTCATACCCAACCTCGTGCTCAAATTCTCCATATGCCTAACGTGGACGACTTCTTTGATCACATAGCGGTCAAATTGTCTGAACGCAACCCCGATTTACAAATTAAGGATAGGCGTAAATGACCGATAAACAACAGGCCGAACTAGACAATGCAGTTAAGGGAATGCTCAATCTGGGAGCTTTGCCTGAGGGCTATAAACGACCTGATACCGCACCTAAGAAAGACAAGGATCGTAGGTTTAGGATGGATGTAAGCCGAAAAGGTCGAAGTAAGATAGTAGAGATTAAGGACTAGCGAGTTATCTACCTTGCTAACCATATTCGATTGACCGAGTTTGTCTCGTCATCTACGCAACTCGCACAAATTTGGCGGGTTCTCTTGACAGCTACCAAAACGATTGATACCTACAAAAATGGCCAGCGGCTTGTCCTCAAGATACGCGCACTCACCATTTGGAAAATTTTTACTAGCTACTGCATTAGGGTGCTGTACAATAGTTTGAATAGGTCTCAGAACGAAGATTCTTCATGAAAAAACCACTATCCGTTTTAGCTTTACAGGCAATAGCACTCAGTTTTGTTGGATGTCAGCTGATGCCTGGAACAGGTCTGAAACCAAACGAATTCGTGATAACCGGTGAACTTGTATATTTCAGTGAAACACAGTATCAAGAACAAGATCTTGATGTGAAGGTTATCTACGGTAGCGAAGAAACAGGCTTTGAGGAATTAGTATCCGGAAAACTCAAGAATGGTAAATTCAAACTTCGTGGCACCATTGAATTTCCGATGGATGTAACTCTCAGTGTGCTGAGAGGTGAAACCGAAGTAGGGTTCTTTGAGTTTAGGCTTCAGCCTAATTCCAAGACAAGGGTCGAATTGTTAAGAGCGAAAGGCCACTCGGCGATCTATCTGACTGATTATGATCGTCTACCCAAGAATTCGCAACGCAAATTTGAGCTGTCGGGGAACCTAAATCAGTTTGATTCCTTTGACCTTGAATTGCCTTATGCAGACATAGACTGTGTCCGCTACGATCTCGATGGAACCAGAAAGAACATTTCCTATGGTCCTGTCCTGCTAGACGAAGGTAAACTTTCAATCGAATATGACATCGACAGTCCGATCTTTTGTTGGGTAAGTATTTCGGAACACTCTCCGCATTCTACCAAGGTTTTTCTTCGCTTACATGCAATTATTGAACCCGGCGTGAACTACGAGATCGGAACAATAGGGGACACAAAAGACATAGTGATCGTTGCAGATCGAGAGGGTGGGCACTCGAAGCTCATAACGGATTGGAAGACCGATCCAGAGTACTTAGAACTTTTAGAACAACTTCAGACAGCACTAAACTCTGAAGATAAAACCAGTCAGGAAATACAGTCAGACAGGGAAGAAAACGTGGAGCTTACTGAAGAAACTTCCGCTTCCATGTTTGCGGTCAATAATCCACCGGACGATGAGTGTAAGCACGTTGACTTATCCATCGTACCGGACGACACGGTTGGAGACTTACCCGAACCGCCTGCGGGGTACAAACAAAGATTAAAAATTCTGGATAAACACATCGAATTGATATCGTCGTTTATGCAACACGATGACGATCTTCAACTAGCGTGGCTTGCATATTTAGTCTCTGATTTTGAACCCCACGGATATCCCCACTATGATCCTTTCACGATTCATGTGTCCTATTCTTACCCACACTTTGATGTTGTTTTTTACGAAGATGCGTTTTATGGATACGAACGAGAACCGCAGCAGCTCACGGTCCTTGAGGAGATGGCTTCGAAGTTTAGTCCGGAATTTGTAGATCGACAAATAACACCAAGGATTGGAGGAACCTTTGAGAGTCTCTTTTTTTTAAACAACCACAGAGTGATTCCAGGACGGCCGGCACCTCTGTTCACTCTCTCAACTCAGGATGACGATTCTGTGTCGTTAGGTAGTGTTCTGCAGGAAAACGAACTAGTGCTGGTCAACTTTTGGGACTCATCGTGTGATCCGTGTTTGTCTAGTTTTCCCCTACTGGAAGAAGTGTACTCGACTTACCGTGATCAGGGTTTTGAAATTATCACAGTCTATACTGGAGAACTAAATCATTGGCAAACAGGATTTGACGACAGTGAATTTCCGTGGATCGATGTCATCGATTCGGAAGGCACAGTA
This sequence comes from Gammaproteobacteria bacterium, assembly GCA_009841615.1. Taxonomy (GTDB): domain Bacteria; phylum Pseudomonadota; class Gammaproteobacteria; order Pseudomonadales; family Azotimanducaceae; genus Bin55. The sequence goes on from VXLL01000029.1 coordinate 79,647, forward strand.
TGGGCAGAAACAGGCCCCATACAAACAGCTTACGGTGTTGGAGACATTTACTCCAATATATACACTCTGCCCGGAGTCGTACCTGACGACTATGGTATCACCAAAGTAGTATCTAATGGGTTCTTACTTGATAGAGAGGGCTGTATCGTTCAGCGCGACCTGTCGCCAGCAGAACTAGAGAATGTACTTGCATCTCACTGGAGTGAAGAGTCTGTCGAATAGCGGTGTAAGCTAATACCCAGGAATGTAACCGCATAGGCGACTAACTAGATAGATTCGTCCGTGATATCGCGGACCACAAGCAGCTTGTATAGTCCGCTCTTGGAAACTAACACCACACCTCCACGAGTTTTAACTCAAAGACTGGGTCTCAATAACAACATACTCAAAAACTCAGAGTAGAAACATATCCGTAGGTTTTGGAGAACGAACAAGAGATCTTCCTAAGTTCCATTACTGGTTCAAATTTAAATGTTCAGTTCTTTTAACCACTTTGCAAAACTTTGCGTTTTTAGGGGGAACCCTGCTGACATCAACGGCAGTACTCCTACCCTAGTCTTCCTTTTTCTTATTCTTGTCGTTTTATTCTCGAGCCTAGCGTGGGTATTGGTGTCGCTGTTGGCGAGTGATTCGTCATCTGGTGCTCAGACGAGCCGCGATGTAGTAGTTCAGGTGTTGGACACAATTTGCACGCAACTCTTTATCGCGCTGTGTATCTATGTTGTACTCCACGTCCGGCGCGTACCCCAAAATTTCCAACAAACGTTTTCGTCCTACTTAGGTGTGAGCGTCATGATTACATTGGTTTCTTTGGCGCTCATTGTTGGGGTCGTATTGATAGGTTCTCGTCAAGAGCTGGGTGAACTGTTTGCCGCGCAAGAGAGCTCCTTGCTTACAAACAGGGCGACTTTGCTGTTCGTGTCATTGACATATATGGTGTCCCTAGTTTGGACGATTCTAGCACTCGCATATATTTTGAATAAATCGATGGACGTGAAGTTCTGGCATTGTGGAGTTCTCGCAGTCATGATGATGTACACTCCTGAGGCTCTTGAGATTTTCCCGAATTTGTTAAAGTTTGCTGTCTATGCTATTGGGTCTGTTTTCGGGTTGAATCTTCTCTAAGTCTAGTCTTGATTATCGACCCAAAATTTGGGTAGAGGAGCAATACAACTACGTTCAAAGCGATTCGACTGTGACTTCCAACGACACCGCTACATTTTCGCGCGGTATTTGGAGACATTTCATTGGTACACGTACTTTGGCCTCAACCTCGTGTTAAAATAAGAACTCTGGAGTGCGCAAACGCAGAATAACAAGCGCACGCTCAACAAGCAGATGCGGATTGACATTCAAAGCCGAGAGATCGAGAAGAGCAGATGAAGTGGGGAATCGGGCTAGTGTCTTTAATCGCTTTCTGTGTTGAAGCACAGAATCTATCTATCGAAGTAGACGACTCCTGGCCCGCCGAAATCCGGCAGGAAGTTGAAACTATCCTCGAGGAAACGGCGGAAAAGATATGGGAACATCTGGATCCTAAACCAAACTACAAAATCGTCGTACGGTATGACAGTGCAGGACCCATGGTTCTATATAGAGAATTCAGTTCTCTACCTGATGACACTGTGGAGATGCTCTTAAATCCAGATCTATCGGTTTCCCTCTACAAACCACAGCTCATATTTCAATTTGGGCATGAGTTCGGTCATGTAATTCAAGAATACAACAGGTTACGCTCCACCGAATCTAAAAATAATTGGTTGCATGAATCATTGTGTGAATTGTTAGCAATCTGGCTCTTAAAGGAAGAAGGAGATGGCCCAATCATTGACGCAATTAGAGCGCGTTCTATACAACTAGCTGAAGAGATCCGAGACTGGGAACCGTTTATACTTGCAACGGAAGAACTTTTACGAAGTAATGGGTACGCAAGGAAGCTAAATGCGATGATTGCCTATAAGTTGTATCCAGCATTCAAAAAGAATCCGAAGCTATTTAACGCGTTCCGATTTCTACCCAAGTCCGATAGCGAACTGGAAAAATATTTTGAGGAGTGGGCAGACAACGCAGCTAAGTCTTTGAGCGATGAACTTGTGGAAGAAATCAAAGAGACACTATTCCAAGAGCTCCAATGACGTACTTAGCGTTTGGAATGTAGGAGTGTATTAGAATGGAATTGTGCACGAATTTATAGTGCAAAGCCTATTCCTCGTACTCCAGCTCTGTGTTTTCTTGTTGATCTAACAAACTGACTCTTTCCCTGAAGTCCTTGACGGCTTCCTCAGATTCCTCAAGCACTATCGTAGCAGCTGGGGTGTCCTTACCATCAAAATCAAATTCGATACTGTTGGCTGTCTCAATCTCCGTAAACCAATCATTCAATTCGTCACGGTTGATTTTTTTATTCGCAAATGGGAAGAGCTCATAATCGTTGAAAGTGAAGGTATCTTCTTCAAATTCTTCTTCATCGAAACGGTAGCGAACTTGAATGGAGTCTTCAGGTGGCTTGGGTAGTTCTAAGACCATATTTCCAAGTTCTTGTACGATACCGTAGTGAATAGTTGAGGAGTCTTCAGCTACTATTATTGGCTTACTAGGCCTAAACACCAAAGTGGCTTCGTCTTTCGATACTGATATTCGGACCCAAGCTTGCCGCTCTTCCTCGTTGGGTGCTGAATAACAAAGAAGAGATACAAGTGAAAGCTGTTCTTCTTCGCGTTCTTCCCAAATCTGGCAATTTCCGTAGTCTTTCAAGTTGTCCCGACGATCTATTATGTGAGCAAACAGCGAACTAGTCGCAGCCAAGGCTGTTGTCAACAGTAGTAGAATGCCGATTCTTTTAGCCATTATTCTGAGTCTCCGAGTCTACTAATTGAGAAGTATTTTGTCACTAAGTATTTGGTTCAGGTCGTTTAATAAAAGAATCAAGCGTGCTGAAAGAGTTCATTGAAGAGTGGTCCGACAACAATCCTGCTTCCTTGGACGTTGATCCAGTGGAAGACTTCAAAGAGGCACTATTCCTCAGCTTCCTGATCTGTATCTCGTTGCTGATCTAACAAGTTGATCCTTTCTCTGAAGTCCTTTACGGCTTCCTCGGACTCCTCAAGTGTTATCTTCACAGACGGGAATTCTTCACCAACCAAATCATATTCGAAACTTTCCGCTGTCTCGAGCTCTGTAAACCAATCACTTAATTCGTCCCGATCGATTTCTTTTTTTGCGACGGTTTTACCGGAGCTTTCAAGGTCTGTAAATAATTCGAACTTATCCACTTTAAATTTTTCTTCATCGAAACGGTAGCGAATTTTTATGGACTCGTCGGGTGTTTCTGAAAGCTGTTTGCCATCAAGTTCATCATCAAGTCCTGTACTATCGGGAGTGTTTGTCGGTTTTTCAGGACGTAATATAGGAGGCAAATACCTCAAGACGGTTATGTCTTTGTACACCGTTATCCTAAACCAAGCTTGGTTTTCTTTCTCGTTTGGTGCTAACTCACACATAAGTGATACATTCCAAAGTGCTGCTTCTGATCTCTGTTCCCAAACCTCACAGTTTCCGTACTCTTTCAAGTTTTCCCAACGGTCGAAGGATGTACTCAGCGCAAATGTCGAAATTGTCGTAGCAAGTAGTATCATCAAAAGTAGGACACCAACGCTTTTAGCCATGACTGCGATTCTCCCTGTTTGCTAACCGAGAAGCATTAACACTTAGTATTTGGTTCAAGCAGTTGAACGAAAAGTCAAGCCTTTAAAAAAATCTTTGAGGATAGGTACGACAGCCGTCGCTCGTCCCTGGGCGTTGATTCTGCGGAATACACCAGAGTGGCACTATTCCTCGGTGTGCTGATCTGAATCTTGTTGCTGATCTAACAAACTGAGCCGTTCCCTGAAGTCCTTCACAGCTTCCATAGACTCTTCAAGTGTTATCGTGGCCGCAGGGGACTCTTCACCATCAATATCAAATTCGATACTTTCCGCTGATTCAATCTCGGTAATCAATTCACTCAATTCGTCCCGCTCAATACTTTTAGTCACATAGGAGTAAAAAAAATGCTGGTGAGGTTTGAACGCGTCTTCTCTAAATTCTTTTTCATCGATACGGTAGCGTACGTTTACTGAATCTGTAGGTGGCTCTGGCAATTTAAAGACATATTTTCCATCTATGGTTTCGCCACCAAGGTCTGGAACGACTGCGGGATCTTCACCATAAGATCTTGGCATAGTAGGACTATAGGTAAAATTAGTCTCGTCTTTCGATACGGTGATGCGCATCCAGGCCGTTAGCTTTTTCTCGTTTGGTTCTGATATACAGAAAAGGGATACTTTGGAAGTGATTTCTCCTTTGATAATTTCCGAGACCTCACAATTTCCGTAATCACTTTTGTTTTGCCATAGCGAGATGAGCGAGAGAGCATATAACGAACTTGGGACAGCAAAGACAATCATCCAAATTAGGATGCCTATTCTTGTAACCACTGCACTCGTTCCTCCCGTCTACTAATTGAGTAGTACTTTGGCCCACAGTTTTTAGTCCGACGTATTTGAACTAAAAGTCAAGTGTAGTTTCAATGATACTCGACATTCACCTAATTTCGCGCACGAACTTTCTTTTGATTGTGGCACTCATTCATTCCGAGCATCGGATTACATTCCAATAATTCAATGAACTCGCAGAATTAGTAAATTTTTACCCTCGTGGTCGTACTCTCTCAGTTTGGAAACTAAAGGAACTTCAGAATCACATTGAGGTGCGCACAATGAACAAGAGCAAGGGGCTCAAACGATGTGTGAGACATCGGTGGTGCTGTGGCTTTTAATTGGCTTGAGCGTCCCCAATTGACCGATACGGAGCGAAGTTGTTTACATTCTGAGAGAATAACAAATGACAAAAATTCAAAAATATTAGGGAAAAGCAGAGCAACGAACCAATGGATAGCTTTTAGCAGGAAGACCACAAGCAACGACAACTGTCCATTTAGAATATTCAATGTAGCGATTCTCGAACCGAGACAAAAAGTGATATGAAAATGCACCTATCTTTTTTCGGTTTACTGGTAATCACTCTCAGTTTTGTTGGATGTCAGATGACGACTGGTACCGGGCTAAAACAGAACGAATTTTTGATAACTGGCGAACTCGTCGATTTAAGAGATACACCATCTCAAGTACAAGACTTTGATGTAAAGGTTACCTACAGTAGCGAAGAAACAGGCATCGAGGAATTAGTTTCTGGAAAACTCAGTAATGGGCAGTTTGAGTTACGTGGTACCTTAGACATTCCAAAAGACGTAACTCTAAGTGTCCTGAAGGACGGCAATCCAGCAACCCTTGGTCTAGAATTCAAGCTTCTTCCTGGCTCCAAGACCACAGTCGAAGTGTTAGTCGATAGAGAAGATACGGGAGTCTGTCTGAAAGGTGATTTTCATGCATCGTCAGACCCGAAACGTCAATTCACGATTAAGGGGGACCTAAGTGAGATTGGTGATTATCACCCTGAATTGACGTACGTATGTATTGACAGAACAGCCTACACATTGAATGGGTCTATATCCAATAGCTTCTATGCTCCTGTACTGTTAGACAACGGCAAATTTTCGATCTCGGGCGACATTGAAGAACCGATGGGTATCTATGTAAGCTTTACGGATCTCTCTCGTTCCGGCCCGTTTTATCTTTCTCGTGGTTTAATTGCAATTCTCGAACCTGGTGTAAACTACGAGATTGGCAAACTAGAAAACACAGATGAGTTAGTTGTCACAGCAGATCGAGAAGGAATTCACTCGAAACTCATAACAAACTGGAAGTCCGATCCCGAGTACCTGAAACTTTTAGAACAACAATCCCTCGCTGCTGCAGAACTTCAGTCCACACTGAACTCTGAAGATGGAGCGAGTCCAGAAGTTGAGCCAGGTGTAGAAGACGACGAAGAAACGACCACTTCCACACTTGCAGACCGTAATCCACCGGCCGACGAGTGTAAACACGTTGACTTATCTTCCGTACCGGACGACCCCGGAGAAGGCCTGCCAAAAACCGCAATGGACGAACTAAGGTATAGAGTTCAGGATAGACATATCGAATTGCTTTTACCCTTCATGCAAAACGATGACGATCTTCATTTAGCATGGTTCGCATATTTACTATCTCCTCTGCATTGGAGTAAGATGGGTCCTGTTTTTGCTCCTTGGCATTTAGATGGTTTTTTTGTGTACGATTCTTTTTTGTTCGAATTAGATAGACAAAAGCTTACGGTTTTTGAGGAATTCGCTACAAAATTCCCTCAGAAATTTGTCAAGGATCACATAACGCGAAGCATTGAATCGATTCGTCGGAGAGTCTCGTTGTATCAGAACAATAAGAAGGTGATTCCAGGACAACTTGCACCCCCTTTCACTCTTATTGCGAAAGATGGTGACTCTATATCCTTACATAGTGTTCTGCAGGAAAACGAACTAGTACTAGTCAACTTTTGGAACACATGGTGTGAACCGTGTAAAGCAAGTATCCCAACTCTCAAAGAAATGTACTCGGCTTACCACCATGAAGGCTTTGAAATTATCACTATACATTTGCACAGAAACTCAACGCGTGCGCTAAGAATATTAGAAGAGAACGAATTGGAAGAGAACGAATTTCCATGGATTGACGTTATCGATTCAACCAATGATGGTCTGCAACATTGGGAAGCACCCATAGAAACATCTTACAAAAGCTTTGATATGATGGGGGGCATTGCCTATGAAACTGCATATTATGGAACAAAACCCCACGGATTCTTAATCGATAAGGAGGGATGTATCGTTCGACGCAATCTGTCGACGGAAGAATTGGATACCGTACTCGCCTCTCGTTGGAGCGAAGAGTAAGCTGAATAACTTGTAGTTCCAATACCGAGGAATATCACCGTAAAGACTGTGATCTAGATTGTTTCGACCGTGCAATTTGCCAACCATCAGAATACCGATCAATCCAGCCTTGGAAACTAACACACAATTCCCACCAACTATCAAAGCGAGACATAAACCCACATGAAAATGCTACTATCTTTTTTCGGTTTACTGGTAATCCCTTTCAACTTTGTTGGACTTCAGATGATGGCGGATACCGGTTTGAAACCGGACGAATTTTTAATCACGGGTAAACTTGTCGATTTAAGTGATTCGCCGTCTCACGATCGGGATCTCAACGTGAAGGTTACTTACGGCACCGAAGAAACAGGCATCGAGGAATTAGTTTCTGGAAAGCTAAGAAATGGAAAGTTTGAGCTACGTGGTACCCTAGAAGTACCAAAAGACGTACTTCTTAGTGTCTCGAACGACGATGACTTATACGGCGTTACACAATTTAAGCTCTGTCCGAACACCATGACCAGAGTGGAAGTGATAGTAGACACTGTTTATACCACCGGCTATACCAGTCGCTTTGACAATTGGCCGAAGAAAATAGGTACCGACCATACCTACGTCTATCTGAAAGAATACGATCATTCATCGACGGATTCGGAACGTAAATTTACTTTCACCGGGGACCTCAGTAAGTCTTTTGATTATCACCCTGAATTGACGTCTGTGTGGGTTGAAGGTACAACATACGATCTAGATGGTTCCGAATTGCATACAAGCTACGGGCCTGTTTTGCTAGACAAAGGTAAATTTTCAATCGAGGGCGACATTAACGGGCCGATGGGTGTTTATATACTTTTGGAGAGTCGCATTCTTTCTGACCAGCGTGATGCTAGCCTAACAGCCATTTTTGAACCTGGTGTGAACTACGAGATCGGAACACTAGAACACTCCGAAGGGTTGGTAGTATTAGCAGATCGAGAGGGCTTTCACTCGAAACTCATTTCAGATTGGGAGTCGGATCCACAGCATCTGAAACTGCTAAAACAACAAACCTTCGTTCGTGAACAATTTGAAACATCACTGGACTCTGAAAATGGAACCAACCAAGAAATAGAGTCAGAAATAGAAGAAGACGAAGAACCGACTGAAGAAACGCCCACTTCCACGTTTGCGGACACTAATCCACCGGCCGACCAGTGTAATCACGTAGACTTATCGTCCGTGCCGGACGACACTGGTACGGGGCTTCCCTTTACCACCTGGCAAGAACTTAGTAACAAAATTTCGGAAAGACGCATCGAGTTGATACTCCCTTTCATGAAAAGCGACGATCTTCATTTAGCGTGGTTTGCATACTTACTCTCTCCTTTGGAATGGAGTCGGCTTTCCCCGCTCTTTTCGATGATGATCCATGTCGATGGAATATCTTTGTACGATGCTTCTACGTATGAACTAGATAAACAGAAACTTACCGTCCTTGAGGAGTTGGCTACAAAATTCAGTCCGGCATTCGTCACTGTTCACATAACACCAAGAATTGAATCTGCTCGTCAGCGAATCTCAATGTATGAGGAGAATCAGAAAGTAATTCCGGGGCAACCGGCACCTCCATTCACTCTCTGGACTAAGGATGCCGATTCAGTGTCGTTACATAGTGTTCTGCAAGAAAACGAACTAGTGCTGGTAAATTTTTGGCCTCAATGGTGTAGACCTTGTGACGCTAGCATCCCCGTTCTCAAAGAGCTGTACTCGTCTTACAACGATAAAGGTTTTGAAATAATCACAGTCCAATTGAACAGAAACACGGACAGTTCGATAGAAAGCTTCGAAGAAAACGAATTCCCGTGGATTGATGTTATTGATTCCGATAAATTTCAAGGTGATCTTAACGGTTGGCGTGCACCCATTGCAACTTCTTACGCAGCACCTAGTAGGGGCATTATTCATGACACTGCCTTTCGTGCAGAACCGAATGGTTTTTTAATTGATAGTGAGGGATGTATTGTTCAACGCGATCTATCAACAGAAGAGCTTAAATCCACGCTTGCATCTCGATGGAGTGAAGAGTCTACCAAATAACTTTGTTATCGAGTAGAAGGAAGATAATCGCATAGGGTACTACCTAGATAGTTTCGACCGTGCAATTTGAAAGCCTATAGTACGATGATCGGACCGGCCGGAGACTTGTGCCAAGATAGTGCATTCTATAATGAGTAGTAGTATGAAATCACGCCCGTTTTTCTGGGGCAGTATTTGTGGCGTTGGTGGCGGTGCTGCACTTGGTCTAATAGGACTTTTCCTCTTCGCGTTTATCGCATCTGACGATTCTCCTAGTCTTGATGAAACAGACACCTCCGAGACTACGTCAGCTGACCCATTGCCGCTGGATGTGTCGAAATTTCCGGAAGATTTAGCCAAAACAAGTCTACCTTTGTTCAAACAAGCACTGATTTACTCCTTGCGAACGGCTTCGTTTGACCAAATCCTCGAACTCTTTAACCAAACGCTCTCCCAACCCAGCAGTTATTACCACCAATACACACAGCGTGCGTTAATCGAAATATTAGCTAGTATTGACCCAATCGCCACACTCAATGCTGTTTGGTTTTTGAGTTATTCACTACGGCTTGAACTAGTTCCTATCACTTATTCCGAATGGGCCTCACAAGACCCAGAAGAAGCGCTGAAGAGTGCTGCACAACAGTCGATCCACATGCGACGGCTGGCGATTAGAGCGATCGTTTCATCGATACAAGCCCCCGTTTCATCGGACTTTTTGGAATTGTCAGAGTCCCTAGCAGTCGATGGACTTGTGAACGAAATAATTGCCGAAGTCGCTACTAAAGACCTAATGCAGACCAGCCCGAAGGCAGCGTTTGACTTAGTATTTTCCGACAACGTCGACGATGTACGGCAAGAATCCTTACTTTCAGAAGTCATCGAAAAATGGATGTTAGATCCTGATGACGAGGATTTCTCAATACTGTTCAATAGTTTTCGCGACGAGTACGCCCAAATGGACGGTACCAATTCTCGAGCTAAGCTCATGTTTTTCAACTTGCTAGATCAAATTGTTCAAGTTGACCCACACAGAATATGGCAGCTCAACCTAAGTACCGAGTCTGATTTGCAGAGTCGTCTAAATTTTTATATATCGATGGTTTGGGGTCGTTTAGACCCTCAAGCAGCATTGCAAGCGATAGCAGAAATTGAAGGCTCAGAATATTACGAAGAATCTTATCAGAGGGTATGGAGAGAGTGGGCAGCAGTCGAACCTATCTATGTGTTACAAAATCTTCAACAGGTTCAACCAGAATTGCGTGCTGATTTAATTGCTACCGCAGTCATGAATCTGGTCAGACAAGACAATGTAGATCAAGCGCTTTCTTCAATAGATCAAATGCATGACCAAGGCGAAAATGTCGCAAGGGCTGTTCGGTTTCTGGTCAACGCATGGGTAGAGCGCGACGCGGCTGCAACGACGGATTGGTTGGTGACCACGGATACCATAAATGACACTCTGCGCAAAGACATTCTGGACGGCTTAATACCCGTTCTTGCGAACACTGACCCACAGAGAGCATATCAACTTGCCGTCAAATACGGCGATTCGGATATGTTGGAACGGATGTTTGACCCTCGTTTCACCTTGGAAATGAGAGTCTTGGATTCAATTGCAAAAAGAGGCGATTTCGAAGGAGCAAAAGAATTGCTGCAGACAGTCGACGGATCTTTGATCGTTGCTGCCTACAGCACTATTGGTGTCTCTCTTATTATGTACGGAAAGATTAATGAGGTACTCGCCTTAGGCGAGCAGCTCTCAGGTGCTGACCAAACAGAATATTTTGAAAGTTTAACGATTCGATGGATTCAGTGGAGACCAGATGAATTATTTGAATATATAGGGAGTCTTCCTACGCTGGAATCACAACAAGCAATAGCCCTTATTCTCTTGGACGAACGGTTCGGGTACCAAGATGAGATGTCCGAGGATGAGATCTCCTATTTGGAATTTCTCGTGTCCGATCTCGAGACTCCATAATTCTATGAATGCACTTTATTGGAACATTTATGCCGGTCAAAATTTGTCGCTGAACAGAGCTAACTAACGTTGAAGCAACACTTCAGAAAGAATTTTGTCTTCGGTACGCTCGTTGGCGCAGTGGTCGGATGCAGCCTAGTCCTAGTTGTTTGGCAAGTATTACCCGTCGACAAGCTTCGCGGCGAAAGGGAAAGAGCTCACCCCGACATCATAGCTTGCGAATTCGATGAAGCTTGGCAAACTTTATTACAAACAGAAGAAGAATCACTAACCACAGCTGAATTCATTGAATTACTTGAAAAAGAGAAAATCGAGGATCTAACAAGACTAGTGATTGAGTCCTTCGATTTCGAACAAGATAAACGCACTCAACTCATGCAGGCTTCAATGATCGCAACGATGACTCACAAGAGTCCTCGAACTGCTTTAGAACTGGTATGGAAATTTCCATGGAATCGTCAGCAAGAACTCATCAACATCGTGGTTGCAACGCTATCCATGGTCGACTTAGACAAAACTTTAGAGATCGTCGGGAGTGTACCGGGATCGTACCGAGAAGGGGCACTGAAAACGATACTTGCGAGTCGACCTGAACTGTCTGAGAGTGATTGGAAGGAAATAACTGAAGACGTTAACGTGTCGAAGCTAATCGCGAAACTGCATCGAGGAACTGAAGCAATCGCACAACTCGATCGTCCCTCTGAGGCATGGGATCAACTTTTACAAGATGATGTCGAAAATGATGAACAGAAAGAATTGCTGTTACAGATTGCGGTCGCACGAATCGAAGTAGAAGGCGTTGATGTCCTGAGTCAATTCTATGAGAACCTGTATCTGAACGATAGAGTCGTACTCGATTACATCATGAGAGATGTAGTGGCAATCGAACCAAGTGCGACTCTCGAATCTATTAAAGGCATGCCTTACGAAAGTAGAAAGTATGTTCTGCCCATACTCATGGAAGCTTGGGCCGCTCAGGATCCTAAGAGAGCCTATTTCGCACTAACAGAGATCGCAGATTACCAACAACTATCGGGCGACATTAGAACATTGCGAGCTTGGTCTAAACTAGATCCACTTGACGTTTTAGACAGTTTGACCGAAATTAAGCGATCTGACCGAAATTCTGCGGTTTCGACAGCGTTTGCTGAATTAGCTAAGACTAATCCGGACGAAATAATACAGCGACTCGTGGAACTTAAGAAAATTCCGGGTGTGTCTGCCGACGACCTTGAATGGAAATTGGTGACAAATTGGTCTGAATTTGATCCTTTGAAGACTGTAAATTGGATCCAAGGGAACACTGTTTCGGGCAGTCGGCTACAGAGTCGAATGCTTAGCCGGGTATTAGGAGATTTAGTTTCGGTTGACGCGGACAAGGCATGGGAAATAGCACTAAAGCAGCCAATAGATTCTTATTTCGTCCGAGAGGGTCAGATAGGAAGCCTGTTTTCAGAGCTTGTGGACGAGGGTTATCTCGACAAAGCAATCAACTCGCTTGATGATCTACCAGAGGCAGCAATTTTTCGTGGATTTTCAGCAGTCGGTGATGGATTAGTTGAAGTAGGACGGTGGTCCGATGCTTTAGAGCTTGCAAACAAGCTAGAAACTGATGCTCTGGAGTATTACCTTCGTTCGATTACCACGACTGCATCCTATGGAAACGTCCAAGGTCTGATTGACCAACTCAAGGAAATGCCGGAGGACGAAACTCGAAGATACATGGCGGAAGAACTTGTACGTCAGCAAGATTGGCGGGGCGACGTGTTGACGGAACGACAATTAGAAGTTGTTCAGTCTCTATTACCAGACGGTGATCAAAATTCACAGTTGAACGACTCTTAGTCCGTTTAACCTGTGAGTGCTCTTGGATCAGAGCGTTCCTCGTAAGAGTTAAAAATTTTTACCGAGGTGACTCACTCGACTCATCGTTGACGGGTATCAAGCTTAGATGTCTGCTTCAATCCTCTTCAAGAAGTTTCAAATTCGCTTCGTCCTTGGTGTTTAGATACGCTTTAGCGTCTTTGATTTGATCGTCAGTCAAGACGGGGTCGCTTAAATTGTCTCTTATCAACCTAAATGCAGCACGCGATTGAATTGTCTCCGATGGTAGTTCTTTCAGTCTTCCAAAGAGATCTGTCGGATTTGATCTACACCATTCCATTAGCACACGATCATAGTAAAGCCACTGTTCTGATTCTGGCATTTCTCTACCAAGTTCTATAGCTTCATCTGTCTGCTTCTTTTTGACCATCGCGGATCCTACTACTGCGTAAACCGTCTCTCTGGATTCGTCTGGAGCTCTAGAGAGCAAAGACTTAGCTTCTTCTATTTTTCCGGCTCGAGTTAGTGCTGAGAATACTTGATACTCTAACCCATACCCTCGCGTATCAGTTGTGTGCTCCAACGCGAGATCGTAGGCGCGATCAGGATTTTGAAGAGCTACATTTTCTAATGCGTACTCTAACATCTTTTGTCGATGAGAATCCTCAGGGTCGACGTTGGTCAAAACCCAATCAGTCGCTGCTTCAGGTTCTTGGCGTGCCCAACGACGTACTATCGACCGTTTGATCGAGGACGTGTTACCAATATAACTCTCAACAGAACTAACCTCTGCGATCGCTTTCAATGGATCCTCAGAAGCAAGCTTTGAAAAAGCGGATTCCAACGTTTCTAAGCGAATTTCAACAGATAAAAGTTCGATGTTATCAATTACTTCTAAAGGTCTAGTAAGCGCCCACGACGTAGCGATAGAACTTTCTAGACTCGAAACCCAGAAAGCAGGTTCAAGAGAGGAGACCGCAGCCAAAGCGGCTGGTGCGTCCGTACTTGCCCATGCTCGAGTAACTATTAAGGACAGGACTTGCTTCTCGTTTTCGTGCGGAATTTCACTTACGAATTCCAATGCACCCGGGAGGTCTTCTTGAGCCACTGATCGCAACAACTGGGATTTTATTCGCGCGTCTTCAATTTCTGTGTTGTAAATGCGCGAAAGACACTCAAAACCAATCTGTTCATACCAAGCTTGAGCGATGATCGTTAAATACTCAATCTGGAGAGAATCATCTACGCGGTCATAGATGATCGCCTCCCAAGCTTCACTAGGCTTATCCATTGCTAGAGAAGCTTTGGCTTCACTGACCAACATATGAAAGTAATCTTCTCCGTCGAGTTTCTTCGCAATGGAGAGACGGATACTTTCTGACAAATCATCTCGGGTTTCGAGGATTGCCTGTAGTGCAATCTCGCGCCTTCGTCGCGAAAGATCGGCGGCAGTACCAATCGCGTCTTCCAATTGCGAAACCGACCATTGGCTAAACACGGCTTTCAAGAGTGGGGCAACTTGCAATTCCGAAACTGCATCAACGAGACGCAGGGCTTCTTGTGGATTTGACTCACTCAATTTCTTCAGTATTGCCTGTTGAGCGATCTTGCGTTGACTTGCACGATCTAGCTTGCGCGATTCGAGCCACCAGTCTTTTAACTCCTGATCAGAAGCGCGAGAAAGGGTAGTGTATAAAGCGATCTGTTGTTCCGCGATACTAGGATGATTGAATATCTCCTGGAGATGTTCGACTTCAATTGGTCCAGTCGATGTATCGTCTTCGTTGTTGGGTGCGGAGAATGGTTGGGTATCGCTCTGAGCGATCACTTGTGCCAAATCCTGACTCGGCGGACCAACATATGGAAACGCAATTCCACATAGAGCCATTAACGCCAACCCAACCATAATTGTGGTCCCAATCAATCTGTTTCTTGTTGAATTAACCGAATAAATCTCTTGCTTGGTTGACATGTTTAATCGTGCGAGCTCTCTTTCAGTCTATTTTAAACTGGCACTAAATCGTGCCTATCAACCTGGTTTTTTCGTTCTGGTTTTCTGCGTGGGCATAGAGATCGTTTTTAGAACAGTATAAAAAACAACCCTGTTTCTGAGATTGTGCAGCAAATTGAGCCATTTAGTTTCCCAGAAAAATTAGTCCAGCGGCTCATCCATGAGGAGCCGAACGGTACGAGAAAACGATTTTTCATTTTGAAACCAGTGCGAGCAAAGGAGTCGGTGGACTGGTTTTTGCTTTAAACGTACCCAACCGTGTTGTCTTACTCGACGTGGTTAGCAAATGATTCGTTCTAGAATTCGAATCGTAGTTCTACAAGTGAAGGAGGTCAAAGACTAATGGTATGTATCAAAGAGTCTTATAGAATGGATTTTCGCATTGAATCTATTTCTTCATTACCTGAAAGTGAATACATGTTGCCAAATCTCATGAATCTGATAGTTTCTTCGCCTGGATTCAATTAGGGACAATCACAATGGCTACATCAAAACACGCTGACGCAAGCCCTGAATCTTATCAGCGATCTTCACCTCTTGCAATCATAAGTTACTTAAGCCGTGGTTTTGCCATTGCTAACCCTGCGAACTTGATAGGAGTGTTGCTGAAGAGTAGTGGCGGAGCAGTCTTGGCACTATATGTCTTTAGCGGTCTTCAATCGATTGACATACATTGGTTTCTTCGGGTGCTTGTTTTGGGTGTCTGTGTGCTAGCCGTGCAACTGGCTATTTCGGTTTTCAAATATTTCACGCTGCAGTTTCGATACGATGAAAACAAAATATCTGCAAAGAAAGGATTTGGTACTCAAGCAATACTAGATTTCGATTGGTTTAGCGTACGTTCGATCGTGGTAACCAGATCGGTGCTCCAACGAGGGTTAGATTTAGCCAGTGTTTCTTTAGTGACCGCGGGTAGTTCGGAGAATACCATTGAAATACCCTATATTCCGTACTCAATAGCGATTGATTGGGAGAAACGTGTCAAAGACCACGCAGTACAGACAGACAATCGAGCACAGCAAGCCTCACCGACTGATAGAGCTTCTATATACAACGAAGTCTCTGACGAAGAACAAACTAGGGAACGCATACACAAACTGACTCCTCGCAAGCTAGTGCAGGCGAGTATCGCCGGTGGCAATATTCTCATCGATGCACTTTACGGTTTTTTCGTGGTTGGTGTCGGTTATTTCCTCTATAGGTTTATCTATCAAATTCTTTTCCTAGCCCCTAGTATCTTTGAATTCGAAGACCCCGGTCCAGTTCAACTTCTGCGAAGTCAGGTTTCCTCGACGATTCGCGATCTTCCAACGAGTGTTGGCACAGATACTACCTCGCTGATTGAAACATTCCAGCAATTTACAGGTGTTGATATAGCCCAATCTACGCAGGGCAAAATACTGTTTTTCATTTCTCTAGCGCTGATCTTGTCAGTACTGTTTTACGTGATTAACCGAATTCGGTACATCACCTGGAACTATGGCTTTGAGTTAACCCGGCGCGGGATACACTTACAAGCAGAGAACGGGTTATTGAGCAAAAGGAGATTGACGATTCGTCGCGATCGTGTTCAGACGACTCTCTTTCGTACCAATTTCGTAGAACGGTCGATTAATCGTGGAGATATTCTGTTGGATAGCGCGAGCAAATTCAACAGTAGTATTCCCTTTGTGACAACTGAGTGTGCTGATCGCATACTGCGTATTGTGACTGATGACGAGCGTACACCTGTTACGGTGTCACCATTCAGTCAACAATTCACATCCATTCACGTTTTGAGTTTTATCCAATCGTTAGTCATTCAGGTCGTACTCTTCCTTCCGATACCCTTGGTGCTTATTGCTACGTTTTTCCCTGCCACCAGAGGACTGATTTGGCCTTATTCACTCTTGTTGATCGGGTACGCTATCCTAAGAATTTACGTACGTTGGCGGCAGGAAGGTTACGTCATAAACAAGGACTTCTTGTTAAAAAAAGAGGGTGGATTCAGTTGGTGGTCGGTAAAAGTCGCACCTTTGAACAAGGTACAGAGTATGTCGATTACACAGAGTTGGATTCAACGTTTACGCAATCGCGCTACGATCATCTTTAATTTCGCGTCAGGCACGCAACCCATTCCTTTTTTATCGCTTTCAGTAGCAGAAGCGATGCAACGCACGGTGGAAGGTAGGATTCGTGGTGATAGCAACGTACTACATGGCGAAGACGAAGCAGGTAAAACATGGAGGTCTTTGCCCAATAAGTACATCGTGAGCCGCGTGATAGGAAAATCACTCACATCCGTTTTAGTGTTAGCGCCGTTGTTGTTACTGATCGCTTGGGGAATTTATTCTTGGTTTTCCGTTTCTTTTGAACTACTAGCATGGATCGTTCCGTTTGTGTGGGGTGCATTGGTGGTGTGGAGAGTCGTCGTCGTTTGTCTAAAGGTCCCTAAGTACCGTTATATGTGTGGCAATGATGACATCGTCGTCAAAGAGTCATTCTTGGGGACAAAGGCTGAGACGGTGAGATATAGTCGATTGCAATCGGTGTCGACTCACAACAATCTTACTGAAGGATTTTTTGGATTGTGTAGTTTGACACTCTACACAGCCGAGGATGAAGTTACCATCCGTGGTTTAGACCAGCGAGAAGCCTCTAGACTTCGAGAACACATCGCGACGCGAATGCTTGAGATATCAAGTACCGGATCCGATGCCTTGTCGATGACCGAAGAAGATTCAACATTAGTTGATTCTGAACCTACGCATACCACTCAGGATGAGACAACAGAGCTAGGAGCTTCAACATACGAGAGCTCTGAGATTCGTTGGAAAAAATTTGGTGGTTGGACGCAACAGATCGTAACCCGTTTGGGATTCATACTGTTTGCACTACCTTTGATGTTGCTGACACTAGCAGCCCTTGTTTTCTACTCAAACAAAGATTTTTGGATACGCGAGTTTGGGGAAAACTTTTTTGGTTTTGTATTTAGTTGGCCCCCTTATGTTGGTATCTGGTGTATTGTTAGCTTGTGGACGGGATTTGGTCCTTTTATTGAGATTCCGCGTAAGGGCTATGCAGTAGCCAAAGACGCGTTGCGATATAAAGCAGGTTGGTTGTATCGTAAGTACCATTTTGTACCTCTAACCCGGATTCAAAATGTCGGTATCTCCGCTACGATTTTGGATCGTATCTTTAAGGTAAGGAAGGTAAAGATTGCGACCGGGTCAGACGAAGAAATTACGCTAGAGTTATTGACCGATAGAGACGCCGAAGAACTGCGCGCAGAATTACTACCCGATTGAGTTCGCATTACTCTTGTCTAATACGTTAGTTACCCAGAAGTAGTTCCCTTTAGATCCTAGGCTATCATATATATTACCAGTTCACCTAATGAACTACTCCGAAACACACAATCAATGAAGAAAATACATTGAGTCAAAAACTACTTCATCGAGACTTTCGTCAAATGTTCTATCATGCGACATCTAATCTGTACCGTGCCCTCCGACAATCCTACGTTTTTGTGTTGGGTTTATTTGCGGCCCAATTGGTAGGCGACGACTTCCTCGGGACATATCGCTTGTATGACGTGGATCAGGAGACTGGAGAGATTTCAGAAATGGAGGAAGGACTAAGTAAGACAATTTCTATTGCTAAGGAAGATGATGGATCTTATACGGCGGTGATCACTCGGGAAGTTAGTAAAGAACAATGGTTAAAGAGTCAAGTCTCACTGAGAAATATTTCTAAGGAAGGCCTCCGCGAACTAGAGAATAGAGCTGAGCAACATGGTGCACCAACGAGCGGCGCTGAACCGATTAAACCAGAAGGATTTTTGGACTCTCTATTGGTGCTCAACATCGACGATCAAAGTTATGAGAAAGATAAAAGACAGGTCGAAACTACTACGGACGTAAAAGTCGATGGGAACAGAATATCAATTTTTGTTCCGTTCTCAGAAGACAAACAATCGTACATAGATACTACGAAAGATGAAATCGTGGCTAGGGAGTACTACGAATTCGTAATCAAAAACGGAGAACTCAACGGCACGTACTCGGACTACGTAGCACCCTACGCGTTGTGGTCCACAGAAAAAATTCACGCGAAGCGTGTCTCAGATACGCCGTTACCAGATGAGGAGAGCGACGACACTGGACTCGTAGATTTCGAAGATCCTGACTAGCAGAGGCGATATGTTGAAAATTCGATTGGTGTTTCTGGCAATACTCTGTACTAGCCTTGGTTCGTGCTCGAACCAGATACCAGCAGACCTTGAAGGTGTAGAGCTATACGATTGGTTGTCGTTCGAGGGTCTTTACGACCCATCGATAGACAATAAAACTATCCTGCAATTGTTAGAAGAGGGGTTGTTTAACGACAACCAGCGTATCGTCAACGCTACTCTCGAAACTATTGCGTGGTATGCAGCTAGGGTCAGAATAGAACGTTGGCAACCATCAGAAGATGATCCTTTAGTCGAACGCGACGTACTTTCAATAGCAGGCCTTCGAAAATTTCTTGTGGATACGTGGAACCGAGAATTCAAAGAGAATCCAAATTTCATCTCTGAAGCATCAGACACCGATCAGTTAAACAGCGTCGAGTCCGGCAATTATCGAGTCTTGCGTCATGTGAACGACGCTTGGACAATCATCCCCGGCATACTCTCAGTACTCTACCCGAAGGATGTAGAGGTGCACGAAATTATTTGGCAAGCGTACAACCCTAAGCAGGACCTGCAAATGCTTACTCGACTCGAAGACGGCGGTTTCGATTCGAAACGAACCACCGATTATCGAATACAAATGCTTCTAGATGAGAAATCGCCACATTTTGTTGTTGCTATGGCGGCCCGAGGTCTTGGTCTCTATCGATCCGACGATGGATTGGAAGCTTTGTTGATACGAGTTCGAGACACTGATAGAAGAACCACTGCAATTGCACACATAGTTGAGGCAATTGTCGCTCACGAATCTAAAGCAATTCCATACTCAGACCTCTTGCGTCGAACTGCTCAAGATTACGATCTGATCCAAAATGAACAGTTGGAACGTCCAGCATATTTCAATGCTACTCACCTCATTGGTAGAGAATTTCGGATACAGACAGCATTACTAAAACTTCAAGAATTGGAGGAAAAACACGCAACATTAGAACCGTAGTGTATTCTGAGTGAAAGATGCACATAGCCATGCCAGTTCAGTAATGTGCGCGCTTCCTAAGATTCTGGTCTGCACTGTTTTCCAAATCACAGAGTCGCCACATCGATAAGAGCAGCGCGACGAACCGGGTTAAATTATTCAGAAAACGTGGACTTGAGTGGTCAAGTAACAGTAGTTCAATGAACCACTAGCTTCCGATGAGAAGTTCTTTCTATCAGTTGCCCTTCGCGAATAAGTGCCAATGACTTGCTCGAAATGATAACAAGTGAGTGTAATTCCAGTAATGTTGTTGATCAGTCTTCCAATCGTTTGAGACTTGCCTCGTCTTCAGGAGTCAAAAACGTTCGTACCCGTGCCAGCTGGTCGTCTGTGAAAACTGGGTTGTACCGGTTCTGCGAAATTAGTTCATATGCTGCTATGGACTTAATCGTCTTCGTCGACAAGCCATCGAGAGAGTCCATTAAATTCTTTGGATTAGTTCTTGCCCAGGAAGAAAACACAGTTAGATAGTAATATCGTCGATTAGATTCTTCTAGTTCTTCTCCAAGCACCAAAGCCTGTTCAATTTGACCCTCAACTACCATCTCCGATGCTACCCTACCGTACAGTATGTATTTGTACCTTTCGTTCACTCGAGGCAGCAATTTCTTGGCGATTTCAATATCCCCTTCTCGAACAATTTCTCCTAGAACGTGGTAATCGAGTCCTAATCCCGATCCAGAAGCGGGATGCTCGATTGCAAGTTCAAAAGCTTTATTAGGATCATTGTGAGCTAAACGGGGCAGAGTTCTCTCTAGTAGATTTCGTCGTTGCGGGTCCTCTGATTCAAAATTTTCTAGCACCCAGTCCGTCGCAGCTTCGGGGCGTTGAACTGCCCACTGGTAAACAACACTACGCAGAATCATCGAGGTGTTTCCAACGGTGTGTTCTACAGAACTGAGCATGTCAATTGCGCCCAAAGGGTCTTCACGAGCGACATTTGATAACGCTGTTGACAACGGATATGCTCGATTCTCTAACGAAATAGATTCAACATTCTCGATCATTTCAGAAGGATTACTCCGTGCCCAAGTGTAAGCGATGTTTTCTTCAAGGGCTGAAACCAGGGAAGCTGGTTCAAACGTCGAGACAACAGAGAGTGCGGCTGGTGCGTCTGTTCGAGCCCACACACGAACAATTTTTTCAGATAGATAAGACTGTTCTTGCTCATCTGTTAAGTTGCGAGCATACTCTAATGCGCTCTCAGGATCTTCTTGCGCGATCGCTTCTACTAAAGGAGGTCTGATCCGATAATCATCGACTCCTATTTGATAGATCTTCGAGAGCACCTCTAAACCGATTTGTTCCCTCCATGCCTCTGCGACCTTTGCTAAAGTTTCAGTCTGCAGGATGTCGTCGACGTTGTCATTGAGCAAAAGGTCCCAAGATCGTTCAGGTTCTCCAATGTTCTCAGACACCTTCGAATCACTAAGTAATCTAAGAAAAGTCTTTTCGCTCTCGAGTTGTCTCGCTATTGAAAGACGTTCGTTCTCAGGTAGATCGTCGCGGGTTTCGAGAATAGCTTGAGTAGCAACAATACGTCGCGAACTTACGAGTGTGGCGGCAGCGTTAATTGCATCTTCCAAGTGTAAGACTGCCCATTCGCTAAACACAATCTTTAAAGCTGCATTAGATTGAAGTATTGAAACTTCGTCAATACGTCGAAATGCTTCTTGTGGATTGATCGCTGCAAGACTCCGCAGTATGACTTCCTGCGCGATCTCACGCTGACTAGTGCGCTCGATGGACTTAGACTGATTCCACCATTCTTTCAATTCCTGCTCAGTCGCTTGAGAAAAGGTAGCGTGAAGGGCACTAGATTGCTCAGAGATGCTATGGTTTTTGAAGATTTCGTTAAACCGCCCGATCTCAATCCTGTCGTCGGTTGAAATTCTGTTCGTGCTAGTTGTTAAAGTCTGCTCGACTTTATTGTGTGCAACGTCTTGAGTGGATTGTTCGTTCTGAGGACCAATCCTTTGAATCGCAAGAACTGCTAGTACCCCAATTATCAGGCCTATTGCTAGCGAGAAGCCGACTATCGAAATTCTGTTACTTCTGGTTGAAGTCTGTTCGTTCATTGTTGAAACGTTTATACCCCATTGGACTTCTAAATTGATTATATGCTGTATGAGTCGAGTGACTGTTGCTCGGTCCTGTCAATGAACAATTCGAACTAAACTAGCATTTTCTCTGTCTTGTGCCGAGATCAGGTTGAAATTTCGGACTCACGTTTGTTCTTCATCACTTGGTTTCACGGACAGCAGGTAATATCGTCTATCCCCCTGGTTGTGCAAACCTCGTTTTGCGAGTTGATGAACCGAACCGGTCCCTTCGGCAGGCATTGAACGCACTCTATCTAGAACCAAAATTTACTCAACACGTCTACCCTTGTCTTTCGATTACAAGTTGAGGTTAATGATTCGATTCAAGTGCAATTCGTCATCAAAACTCAAAAGGCTTGTTGCGTGGTCGATCTGCTCTTTAGACAACACGGGTTGTCGTCGGTTAGTCAATATGAGGTGTAGTGCGGCTTTAGACATTAGACTATCTGTTGGAAGATCTTTAAGTGATTCATAGAGTTTCTTGGGCTTAGTGGCAGCCCAAAGACTCATAACTCGGACATAGTAAAAATCTTGCTGTTTTTCGCTCAAGTTCTTCCCAAGTTCCAAAGCTTCCAGTTCCTCGGACTCACGAATCATTAATTCACCGACGGTACTGTAAACTGCTGATTTGGAACTCTCCTTCACTTGAGGTAGAAATTGCTTTGCTGCTTCGAGATTACCTACCGATGCGAGTTCTCGAATCACTAAATAATCTAAACCGACTCCCTGGTGAGTGGTCGATGTGTAAGTTTTCGCGAGTTCAAACGCATGATCAGGATCCTGACGAGCTAAACGCGGTAATACCTGCATCAGCAATGAACGGCGTTGAGAATCGTCTTGAATAAAGTTTTTTACTACCCAGTCAGCAACCACATCAGGTTGTTGATAGGACCATTCGGTGACAATCTTATTTAGGAGACTAGAAGTATTTCCAACATAAGCGTCCACGGAAGTGATCCTGTCCAGTGCCTCCATCGGATCCCGACGCGCGATAGTGGCAAACGCGGATTCCAATGCTGACAATCGAAACTGATCTGGTATTGCTCCTACATTTTCGATCACATTGACCGGAGCTGTCCGAGCCCATGTTGTTGCCACCGTGTCTTCAAGTTTTGAAGAGAATGAAGATGGTTCTAAAGATGAAACTGCATTCAATGCTGCTGGCGCATCCCTCTTAGCCCAATCACGAACAATAATCGTGGATAGATTCAGCTTGTCGTAATTGGCGTTTAACCCGTACGTATATTCCAAGGCACCAGCAGGATCTACTCTAGCAATTGCTTCCAAAAGATAAACTTTACTCCCATAGTCGTCAATTTCTGCATAGATTTTCGAAAGCACCTCGAATCCAATCTGTTCGTGCCAAGCTTCAGCCACGGTTACCAAGGACTCTGTTTGCAGTGAATCGTCGACATTGTCTTTGAGCAAAATACTCCACGACTCTCTAGGGTTTGCAATGCTTTGAAGTGCCTTCACTTCGCTGCTCAATCTGTCATAGGTTTCTGCTCTATCGAGTTGCACTGCGATCGCGCGAAGCTCATCTTCAGAAAGATCATCACGGGTTTTAAGGATTGATTCGAGTGCTAAGGTTCTTCGTGTCCTTAGAAGTTTTGCGGCAGCCTGGATCGCTCCATCTAAGTCTAATACCGCCCACTCGTTAAAAATTGTCCTTAATAGTGCATCCGCTAGGAGCGGTGAGACTTCATTTAGATATTGAACTGCTTGTTGTGGATTTATCGCGGTCAGATTTCTGAGAATGATCTGTTGTGCAATCTCACGATGACTAGAGCGCTCAATATTTTTTGATTGAATCCACCAATCTTTCAATTCCTGTTCGGTCGCGTGAGAAAGGGTAGCGTGCAGTGCACGGTATTGGTCGGAAATACTATCATGCTTGAAGACTTCTTGAAACTGCCCGACGTCAATCTTGTCAGTGGTTGAAATTCTGTCAGTGCTAGTTGTTGTAGTTTGCTCGAATTCTCCCTGTGCAACTTCTTGAGTGGAATGTTCGTCTCGCGGAACGAAATTTTGAATAGCAACGATTGCTAGTATTCCAAAAACCAGACCTATCGCGAAAGAGACTCCAACTAGGGCAATTCGATTGAATACTGTCGAAGATTGCTTACCGTTTGTTGCCATGTTGCTACTCCAAATAGCGCATTCTCAATTATAAATCGAGATTTTGAGGTTTTAAAGAAGATTAAGAAACTTCGGTCAGGACGGTACTAGTGTTGACTCAAAACTACCGAATCATGGAGTATGTTCGAACGTTGTTCATTCAACATACTATTGCAACTTTAGCTGAAACGAGCCTCTTACGTTCCAGCTTTGATCATACCAAGGTGATTATCTCAATCCGATGAACTTTGAATAACTCTCCCAGATGAGGTGTTATCGGTTTTCAAATTGTTCTACCAAAGCTTCGTCTTCGGCGGTTAAGAGAGTTCTTGCTTGTTCGATCTGATCGTCCGTGAGTACGGGATCGAATCGGTTCTGCGATATTAGTTGTCTTGCTGCGAGTGACGCAAGGTCACTGGACTGTAAGTTTTCAAGCGATTCATATAGGTCCGTGGGATCATTGCTGGCCCACAAAAGCATTACGTGCCAAAAGTACATCTGCTGATTCGATTCTGCTAAATCATATCCAAGTTCCAAAGCTTCGTTATTCTGTCCCGCATTCACTAACTCCGTGGCTACGCTACTGTATATAGACTGTTTGGCCTTTGTGCGTACTCGAGGTAGAAACTTCTTCGCGACTTCGATGTCGCCGTATAAGATAATTTCTTGCATGACTTGGAACTCTATTTCATACCCCTCGCTAGGAGCAGGTTGTGCCAACGCCAGCTCAAATGCCTTATCGGGGTCTTGGCTAGCCAAACGCTGCAATACTCCCCTCAATAGCATTTGACGCTGAGGATCTTCTCGGGCAAAGTTGTTCAGAACCCAATCGGTTGCAGAATCAGGTTGTCGATTCGCCCATTGATTGACAATGCGGGTAAGAAGCGAGGAAGTATTTCCTACATAACGTTCCACAGAACTCAGCATTTCGATTGCATTCTTGGGATCCTGGCGAGCGATTGATGAAAACGCGGTTTCCAATGACAACAACCGAGGTCTCTCGGATATGGACTCGATATTCTCGATGAATTCAATCGGGTTGGTTCTCGCCCACGTTAGAGCCACCACACTTTCCAGCGTTGTAGCTATAGAAGATGGTTCAAAGGTCAATGAGGCAGCTAAAGCAGCCCTTGGATCCTTACGCGCCCATACAAGAACAATTTCTCTTGACAAACTCTCTTTTTCTTTTTGATCTTGTAAGCCACGAGTGTAGTCCAAAGCACCCTCTGGATTCACTCGTGCAACCGCTTTCATCAGATCGTATTTAATTCCAAATAGAGGCATTTCGTAAATTTTCGAGAGCACGGCAAACCCGATTTGTTCACGCCACGCTTCAAGAACTGTCAAGAATGTCTCCGTCTGCAGATAGTTGGCGACATCATCGTTGAGTAATGTGTTCCACGAATCTTGGGGTTCAGCTAAGCTTTGGGATGCCTTCGCTTCACTGACCAACATAAGGTAAGTATCTTCTCCTTTGAGTTGCCTCGCAATCATTCTTTGTTGTTCTTCAGACAGATCGTCGCGAGTTTCAAGAATGGTTTGCAACGCAACGATACGTCTCGGTCCTGGAAGAGTGGTAGCAATCTCGACCGCTTCTTCTAATCGAAAAACCGACCACTCACTAAATAGTGTTCTCAACAAACGGTCCATTTGAAAGACTGAAACATCATTTAAGCATTGAAGTGCTTCTTTAGGATTAATCGCCGACAAATTCCCAATAATGACCTGTTGCGCGATTTCACGATGACTCTCTCGCTCAATGTTCTGAGTGTGTATCCACCATTCTTTCAACTCCGTTTCATTGGCTCGAGACAAGAGAACGTAAAGTGATGTGTACTGTTCGGCGGTACTTCGATGTTTGAAAATATTTTGAAATTCCCCAACATTACCAGTGATCTCTAGGGGACTAGAAAGACTAGATCCCGTCGGAGACTTCTGGACACGTTGCTGTGCAGTATTTTGTGTCGCATGCTCTTCTTCCTTAGGATAAAAATTTTGGATTACAACAACAGAAAGCACACCGATTGCTAAGCCCAGCGCGAAAATAATCCCAGTTTTTAGAATCAGTATCGAAGTTGTTGAAGATTGCTTTCTTAGGGTAGGCATAGTTCTGAACTAGTGATAGGCTCGGCTGATAGTAAGATGATGGAACGTTGCTCCCGGTGTTGTTCTCCACAGACAAATCTGTCAGTGCTCACTGAGTTAGTGTTACTCACGCTTCGTCTTCGGAAATCAAGAAGGTTTTCACATGTTCGATCTGGTCATCGGTTAATAATGGCGCTGATCGATTCATCCATATTAATCGGCCCGCAGCGTACGACTTGAGATCTTTCGTCGGTAACTCTTCGAGTGATTCATAGAGGTCTTTGGCATCGTGCCACGTCCAATTCTGTACAACTGTTTGATAGAAATATTTCCGTTTCTCTGCGTCGAGGTCTTCTCCAAGTGCGAAAGCTTCGTTAGTTTTATCCATCTCTACTAACTCGTCTGCGACGAGACTATATGTTTCAAGTTGCGAATTTTCACGAACTCGAGGAAGTAGGTTGGCGGCTTGTTCGATATTACCTTCTCGAACTAGTTTCCGCACCACGTAGTACTCTAAACCTGATCCCCGATTTGGAGCAGGTTGATCTATCGCGAGTTCAAACGCTTTGTTCGGATTTTGGACTGCCATGTTTTGCAGTGCGTCCTGTAATAGCATGCGCCGTTGCGGATCTTCTCTGGAGAAGTTCTCCAAGACCCAATCTACCGCTGCGTCAGGTTGTTGTACAGCCCATGCTCCAACTATTCCGTTAAGAATGGTCGAAGTATTCCCAACGTAGTTTTCGATAGAGCTGAGCATTGCGATTGCGTTCATCGGATCTTTACGAGCGAGATTCGAAAACGCTACTTCCAGCGGTGCGATACGAGCATCCTTGGAAAGCACTTCGATATTCTTAATTAAGTCATAGGGTTTAGCACTAACCCAGACGTAAGTGATGGTAGATGCAAGGCTTGACGCCATTGATGGTGGTTCATAAGTAGACACAGCAGCTAGTGCAGCTTGTGGTTCTGTCCTAGCCCATTCTCGAACGATTATGTAAGACAATGCTGACTGTACTCTAGAGTCCGACAATCCACGGGTGTAATCCAAAGTACCAATCGGATCTACCTGTGTGATTACTCTCACTAAATCAGCTCTTATTCGAGAGTTCTCAATTTCGGAGTAGATAATTGATAGCACATCGAAACCAATCTCCGCAAACCAAGCCTGAGCAACTATTGCTAATGACTGCGTCTGTTGAGAATCGTCGATCTCGTCATTGAGCAAGGTATTCCATGCTTCTTTAGGCTCTGCTATGCTATGTGCTGCTTTGGTATCGCTAGCCATCCTAAGGAAGGTATCCTCATCGTTGAGCTGTACCGCGATCAATCGTCGCTTATCCTCCGATAGGTCGTCGCGAGATTGAAGGATTGCTTGAAGAGCGACGATACGTCGCAAACCTTCAAGAGTAGAAGCAGCTTCGATGGCTCCCTCTAAGTTTGATACCGCCCATTCGCTAAAGACAGTCGTAAACAGTGTGTCAATACGAAATATCGATACGTCGTCGAGATATCTAAGAGCTTGTTCTGCATTGATCGCTGTGAGTTTCCGGAGTATGACATTCTGTGCGATTTCTCGATGACTTGCTCGCTCAATATTTTTAGATTGATTCCACCAATCTCTCAGTTGCGGTTCGGTGGCACCGAATAGGCTAGTGTATAGTGCAGTGTGTTGTTCAGTGATACTTCGATGTTTGAAGATGTCTTCGAATTTCCCAACTCCGACTGTACTTGTCGATGACAGATTGTTGGAAATCTCTGTCGAAGATTGTTCAACTTCACCTTGAGTAACGTTTTGAGGCGCATGCTCGTTTTTACGACTCATGCTTTGGATTGCGATAACAGCAAGAATACCGATTGCAAGACCCGTTGCGAACGTACCTGCGATAATAAGACCCCGTTTCATCACTTCAGACTATTTCTCTTTGCCGTATATGCGCTGTTGGTGCTATGCTACCGTTGATTGACGTTATGCGGACCGAAAATGTTGTTGGAAATATTAGCAATCAACGTGAAGTGAGTTCCTTCTAGCGACCATTCATATCATGACACTCTGGATGAGTAAGAGTTTGAAACATTTTGGTAGATATGGATAGATTCTCTTGATCTAAATATTTCGTTCAAAGAAATTCTCTATCAATTTTCAAAACGTTCGACGCGAGCCGCGTCTTCGGAGTTCAAGAGAGATCTTGCTTGTTCGAGTTGATCATCTGTGAAAATTGGATCTGTTTGGTTTTGCCACATAAGCTCTGCCGCCGCTAGCGATTGGACACGACTAGATGGTAAGTCTTCAAGTGTCTCGTAAAGGTCTGTGGGATCGGTTCTCGCCCAAATCTGCACGACCAGTTGATAGTAAGATTCTTGTTGCCGTGGTTCTAGATCACTCCCCAGTTCTAAGGCTTCGATAGTTTGTCCATCGTTTACCATCGCGTATGCGATGTCGCCATATGCATATGCCCGAGCATTTTCTCGCACTCGAGGCAGTAAGCTAATTGCAAGATCGACATCGCCATCTCGGGTTAGTTGCCGAATGACCAAGGACTCTAATCCAGACCTTTGGTTTGGGGCAGGTTGTTCTATCGCCAGTTCAAAGGCTTTTATTGGATCTTGACGAGCCAAAGAGGGCAGTACGGCCTCCAACAGTGTCCGAAGTTGTGCGTCCTCTTGGTCAAAATTGTTTAGCACCCAATCTGCTGCTGCTTCCGGTTGTCGCATTGCCCATCGATCGACAATACGATTGAGAATCGTAGAGGTATTGCCAACGGAGTTTGCTACGGAACTAAGCATGTCGATCGCACGTAATGGGTCTTCGCGAGCGATGTACGAAAACGCCGTTTCCAAAGGGGATACTCGCGATTCCTCAGACACAATCTCGATATTTTCAATCAATTCATAAGGTTTGGTTCTAGCCCACACCTCCGCGATTTCTTCTTCAAGACCAGGAATGAGGGAGGATGGCTCAAAAGTTGAGACGGCGGCGAGAGCAGCGAGTGCGTCTGTTCTAGCCCATTCACGAACAATTATGTTAGACAAATAAGACTGTTCATTTTCCTCTGTCAATCCTTGGACGTAGTCCAACGCTAGAGCTGGGTCTACTTGCACAATCGATTCCATGATTTGCCACTTGATCCAGTAGTCTTCAGTTCTTGAACGGTAAATTCTCGAGAGTACCTCAAAACCAATTTGTTCGCGCCACGTCTCTGCGATTGTTGCTAAAGTTCCCATCTGCAAAAAATCATCAACATTGTCATCGAGCAGAATACGCCACGCCTCCTGAGGATTTGATATGCTTTCAATTGCTTTCGCTTCGCTGATCAATTTTTGGTAAGTTTCTATTCTTTCGAGCTGTATAGCGATCGCTCGTCTCTCTTCTTCAGATAGGTCATCACGGGTTACAAGGATAGCTTCGAGTGCTATGTTTCGGCGCGCACCCGCAAGATTAGCAGCAGCCTCGATCGCGTCGTATAAGTTTAAAACTGCCCACTCGGTAAAAATTGTCGTTAACAACGTATCCGTTTGAAGCGGCGAGACGTCATCTAAATATTGAACAGCTCGTTGTGGATTGAGCGCGGTCAGATTTCTGACAATGAACTGTTGTGCGATTTCTCGATGGCTGGTGCGCTCGACTTGTTTAGATTGAATCCACCAATCTTTCAACTTCTCTTCTGTAGCTCCGAATAGGCTAATATTTAGCGTAGTGTGTTGTTCAGTGATACTTTGATGTTTGAAGATTTCTTCGAATTGTCCAACATCAACTGGGCTTACAGACGTCAGTCTGACATCACTCTTTGTCGCACCTTGCTCGACTTCATCTTGAACAACACCGTTCGGCGGATGCTCCTTTTGAGGAACGGTATTTTGAATTGCAATAACGGTCAGTGCTCCTATCACTAGACCTATCGCGAACGTACCAGCAATCACAATACCGCGTTTTGACAAACCAAACATTTTTTTTTTGCCATAGTTGCGATACTGGACCTTAGATACTGTTAATTGACTGTGTGAGGACAGAAAATAAGGACGGAAACAGTGGTAGTGTAATATAAATCGCCATTGTGTCGCGATCTTTTAAATCATGATACGTTGGCTAAACAAAAGGTTTCATCACGTTGGTGGACATGGATAAATTCGTTTGCAACGAGTATTATCATTTGGGAACACTTCGTTTAACTTTAATCGAACCAGTTCGTATCTGGGCTGCGTCTTCAGGGTTTAAGAGAGATTTTGCTTGTTCGAGTTGATCGTTGGTGAAAACTGGATTGATGTCGTTGTTGAAATAGAGCGCAGATACGGCTCGTGTTTGGGCAGCACTGGTCGGGAGGTCTTTGAGTGAAGCGTAAAGACCTGTGGGATCGGCACCTGCCCACGCCTGAACGACGTCTTCATAGTAAGATTGTTGTTCCCATCCTTCAAGACCACTTCCCAGTTCCAGAGCTTCGAATGTTCGTCCTTTTTTTACCATCGCCCGCGCGATATGGCCATAGGCGTGCGCTTGAGATCTGTGACGCACTCGAGGTAGAAGGCTAATCGCTAGATCGATATTACCGTCTAGGGACAATTGAAATATAACCTGAGCTTCTAATCCAAAACTGAAGGCGATAGTAGGTTGTGCTAACGCGATTTCAAAGGCTTTTCTTGGATCTTGGCGCGTCAGAGAGGTCAGAACTTCCTTCAGGAGTGACTGACGAAGTTGTTTGTTTTCAGGGTCAACATTTTTTAACACCCAATCTGTAGCAGCTTCAGGTTGTAGCGTACTCCATTCATCTACAATTTTGAGGAGGATTGGAGATGTATTTCCAACGGGGGTTTCTAAAGCATTGAGCGATTCAATCGCCCCTAATGGGTCTTCACGTGCGATGTACGAAAACGCTCGTTCCAATGGCGACAACCGGGACGACTGGGAAATGAGTTCTATATTTTCGATCAATTCATAGGGATTGGTCCTAGCCCAAACATCAGCGATTTCTTCTTGAAGATCCGCAACGAGGGAGGACGGTTCAAAGGCCGAGGTAGCAGCAAGCGCGGCTAGTGGGTCTGTTCGAGCCCATTCCTCAACAATTACGTGACTCAAATACGATTGTTCGTGCTCCTCAGGCACCCCTTGGGCATACTCCAACGCAATAGCAGGATCCCCTTGTACGATCGTTGCTGTTAGCTGCCGTTTAATCCAGGGGTCTTTAAATTCTGACCGGTAAATTTTCGAGAGTATTTCAAAACCAATTTTCCCCTGCCACGTGTCAGCGACTATTGCTAGAGTTTCCATCTGTAGTAAATCATCTACATTGTCAGTGAGCAGAATGTCCCATGACTCCCTAGGATCTGCGGTACTTTGAAGTGCTTTCGCATCACTAAAAAATTTGTGGTAAGTTTCTTCCCGTTCGAGCCGCACCGCGATCGCTCGATGTTTATCTTCAGCCAGATCATCTCGAGATTCAAGGATTGCTTCGAGCGCGACGCTTCGTTGCGCTCCTGCAAGCTTGGCGGCCGCCTTAATTGCATCGTCTAAATGTAATTCCGCCCACTCTGCAAATATTGTCCTTGAAAAAGCATCCCTTTGAAGCATCGAGGCATCATCTAGGGACCGAAGAGCTTCTTGAGGATCTATTGCGGTCAAACTTTGGAGAATGACGTGTTGTGCAATGTTTCGATGACTTGCGCGCTCAATTTTCTGAGATTGAATCCACCACTGCTTGAGTTCCTTTTCAGAATTTTGGGAGAAGGCGTTGTATAGTGCTTTTGACTGTTCAGCAGGACTAGGGTCATCGAATATTTGTTCGAATCTCCCAACATCGGTAGTGTTTGCTGAGGACAGACTGTGAGAACTCGCTGTCTCAGTTCGCGCGACTTCACCTTGCGCAATACCTTGTGTCGCATGGTCTTGTTGAGGAACGAAGTGTTGCACCGCGAGGACAGCAAGTACCCCCAGTGTTAGACCAGCCACAAATGTGATGCCAAGCAGGAGTTTGCGTTTTAGAATTGTTGTACTCGTCTCAGTCGTTATCAAATCAACCTCAGTTTTGCAGTGTCAACTCTAGTCTCAAATATGAGCTCATATAAATAGACGGGTTTTCGTTAACCTCTACCCAATTCCTATCTGATCAAAGATTTCATTCACCTTCTCGTAGAGCTAGGCATAGGTCTCTCGTGACTCTCCTATCGATTTTGAAACTTTTCAATCAATTGTAACTGATCTCTATCGTCGTCGTTCAAGAAGGATCTTGCTCGTTTGAGCTGATCATCAGTTAACCGTTGTTGGTAAGAGAAGCGCCTGGTCAGCAACTTTAATGCGGCCATCGACTGCAACGACTGACCATCACTCGACTGCATGTCTTCAAGTGACTCGTAAAGGTCAATGGGATCGGTCCTTGCCCATACCTGAATGACTTGACTAAAGTATGATTGCTGATGTTGAGGTTCTAGATCACTTCCTAGTTCCAATGCTTTAAGAGTTTGTCCTTTCCTCACCAACGACGATCCAACAATGCCGTAAGCTGAAGCTTTAGAACTTATCCTCACTCGAGGTAGAAGACTAATCGCTTGTTCGATATCACCGTGTGTGGTTAAGTGCCAGATGATCGTACGATCTAACGGTGATGCTAGTCCGTGCGATGGAGTAGGATGTGCTAACGCGATGTCAAAGGCTTTTGTTGGATTATGGCGGGCCAGAGAGGGCAGTGTATCCTCCAGTAAAGAATGAAGAAGTATAGGGTCCTCTTGGTCAAAGTCGTTCAATATCCAATCTACCGCAGCGTCAGGCTGTAGAATGCTCCATTGTTCAACAATTCGATGGAGAATCGATGTCGTACTTCCAACATAGTCTTCAATTGAACTAAGTGAATCGATTGCTCCTAATGGGTCTTCACGTGCTATGTAAGCAAAAGCTACCTCCAGCGGCCACACCCGGGCTCTCTCTGACATAAGTTCTATACTCTGGATCAATTCATTAGGTTTGTTCTTAGCCCAAACCAACGCGATTTCTTCTTCAAGATCAAAATATAGAGACGACGGTTTAAAGGATGAGACGGCAGCGAGTGTGGCTAGTGGGTCTTTTGAAGCCCATTCTTCAACGATGATGTGAGAGATATAAGATCGTTCGTTCTCCTCGGACACCTCTTGAGCATATTCCAACACGAGAGCTGGGTTCACTTGCGCGATTTCGGCTATTAGCAGACGTTTGATTTCGTGGTCTTCAATTCTAGAATGGTAGATTTTTGAGAGTACTTCAACACCAATTTGTCCTCGCCACGCCTCGGCGACTAGTACAAACGCTCCTATTTGTAGAGAGTCATCTACATTGTCGTTGAGCAGAATGTCCCATGACTCACTAGGATTTGCTATGTTGTGGAGTGCTTCCGTTTCACTAGTCAATTTATGGTAAGTTCCTGCTCGATCGAGTTGCACCGCGATCGCGAGACGTCTATCTTCAGATAGGTCATCTCGGGTTTCAAGGATTGCTTCGAGCGCTACGCTTCGACGCGCACCCGCAAGTGCGGCGGCAGCTTCGATGGCCTCGTCTAAATTTAAAACCGCCCATTCGCTAAAAATAGTTCTTGATAGTGCATCATTGGGCAGTGGCAAGATTTCCAGTAGGAAGTGAAGCGCTTTTTGAGGATCTATCTTGGTCAGATTTTGGAGAATGACCTGTTGCGCGATTTCCCGATGACTAGTACGTTCAATACTTTGAGATTGAATCCACCACTGCTCCAATTCCTGTTCAGTGTTCTGCGAGAGGCTGTTGTATAGGGCTTGGTACTGTTCAGCAGTGCTACGTTGTTTGAAGATTTCTTCGAATTGTCCAGCAATGTGTGTGCTTTTTGAAGATAGATTGTCGGCACGCTCCGTCGAAGTTTGCAAGACATCGACTCGAGCAACGTCTTGGGTCAGATGTTCGTTTCGTTTACTAACGTTTTGGATTGAGACAACAGCAAGTATTCCTACTGCAAGACCAGTAGCGAATATACCAGCAATCACAAGACCGCTTTTATACTCTACAGATATCTTCTTCTGTGTCATAGTTGTGCTGTTGGCTCTATTGTTCCCATTCGACAATCTTTGATTAAAGACATATGACAAATTCTCTGTTAGTTTCCAAAGAGAATTCCTGAGCTTGCGTCTGAAGCCTCGTCGTCGGGGTTTATATAAGTTCTGACTTGTTCAATTTGCTCGTCAGTCAACAGAGGTCGGTATCTATTAACTCTCACTAGCTGTATTGCAGCAAGGGACTGGATACTACTTGACGGAAGACTTTCCAGAGTCTCAAACAGGTTTTTAGGGTTATTACTAGCCCAGTCGTTCAGAACTCGTTGATAATATTGACGTCTTTGATCGTCTTCGAAGTCTTTGCCAAGTTCCAAAGCCTCTTCTGTCTGCGACTCGGCTATCATCGCTGATCCGACTATGGTATAAGCACGTAGTCTAGTTTTTTCTTTTACTCGAGGTAAAAGCTTCTTCGCTAATTCAACATCACCATCTGCGGATATTTCATCAATAACCCAGTAATCCAACTCAATACCCTCACTACGAGTGGGTTGAGCTATCGCTACTTCGAAGGCTTGTACTGGATCCTGTCGTGCCCAACGGGGCATAATGCTCTCCAATAGGTCATGTCGTTGTGGGTCATCTTCAGCAAAGTTTTTGATAACCCATTCAGCTGCAACCGCGGGCTCTTGATAAGACCATTGAAATACTATAGTGTCTAGTATTGAAGAAGTGTTACCAACATAGCTTTCTACAGAGTTCATTTTTGCAATTGCTTCCATTGGATTTTTGCGGGCAATTTGCCAAAACGCGGACTCCAACTTACCTAATCGTAACTCCTCCGAAATCGTTCCGATATTTTCGATCAATTCAATCGGGTTCGTATACGACCATGTTGAGGCGACTGAATTTTCAAGATATGACGCCATAGAGGCAGGCGTATATGTCAATGCAGCTGC
The DNA here is from genome assembly GCA_009841615.1 of Gammaproteobacteria bacterium. Taxonomy (GTDB): domain Bacteria; phylum Pseudomonadota; class Gammaproteobacteria; order Pseudomonadales; family Azotimanducaceae; genus Bin55. Next base: position 114,795 of record VXLL01000029.1, read on the forward strand.
CAAAGCAGCTTGAGCATCTGTTCTCGTCCATTCGTTCACAATGACCATTGCTATGTACTTTTGTTCGTTTTCGTCGAGTATGCTACGAGTGAAGGCTAAAGCACCAGCAAGATCAAATCGGGCGATTGCGCGCACTAACTCAAATCTCATATTCGGTAGGTCAGTGTAAATGCGCGAAAGCACTGCAAATCCATCCTTCTCACGCCACGCCTCAGCAATTTTGGCAAACGACTCTTTTTGGAGCGAATTGTCTACGTCGTCATCGAGCATAATGTTCCAAGATTTCGCGGGTTCCTCGATACTTTGGGCCGCCAGTTGATCACTGGTTAACTTGAGGAGAATTTCTTCGCCCTCAAGTTCCCTCGCAATCGAACGAAGTTCACTGTCGGGCAGGTCGTCGCGGGATTCAAGAATGGCTTGCAGTGCGACGATGCGTCGCGAGTCCACAAGACTGGCAGCAGCTTTTACAGCATCCTCTAATTGTGAAACTGCCCACTCGCTGAAAACGGTCGTCAAAAGTGCATTCGATTGAAAGATTGATACTTCATCGACGTACCGTAGAGCTTGTTGCGGATTTATCGCTGTCAGATTATGAAGAATGACGTGCTGTGCAATGTTGCGATGACTCGCTCTTTCAATATTTTTAGATTGCTTCCACCACTCCTTCAGTTCTTGCTCATTGCTTTGGGAGAGGGTGTTGTATAGTACTTTGTATTGTTCGGCAGTGCTATGTTGGTTGAAGATTCCTTCAAATTTTTCAACTACAACTGGACTCTCGGATGAATTGTAGTCGCCGTTTTTGATCGAGTCTTGTTGGAGATCGCTTTGCGCGAAATCATAGTCTGCACGACTATTTAGAGGATTGAAATTTTGGATCGCAACAACTACCAACATTCCCAATACCAGCCCACTCCCTAATGAGATTCCAACCAAAGAAATTTGTTTGAACTTTGTCGAAGGTTGTGTGCTCATTGTTACTCAGTGGCTACTCCTCTAAATTCTTCTTTGATTATATGGTCTGCATGTTGCGCCTACTTGACGGTTGTTAGTCGATACACAGATCGACCTGAGACTACATGTGTTTGGACTTTAGTCTGATTAATTGGGAAATATGGCCCTGCTATCGCGAATAAACGAACTCTAACATCAACAACGGTAACGAAGACAATCGTGTATTAGTGTTATTCCATCCACGAATCGGAGCAATTTTTCGGTAGTTTGAGATACTAGAAGCCGAGGATTCTGGTCGACTACAGTTGGTGCGGTCCTTTGTTCGATCTCGCAGAACTATTCTATTAGATGAACGAAGGGCATGTGTCTCTTCCTCAGTATAGATCTATCTGCTCTCAACGCTTTTTACGAAAGCCTCGTCGTCTGAATTCAAAAACGTTTTCGCACGTTCAATCTGTTCGTCGTTCAATACCGGTTCGTACTGGTTCTGCGTTATGAATTGTCTTGCCGCGGTCGACTTGAGTCCGCTCGTTGGAAAATCTTCAAGCGACTCGTATAGGTTCTTGGGAGAATCACTCGCTTTATTGCATTTACGTGCTCATCTTTTCAAATTGAGCGTTAATGGATTTGATCGGGTTGTCACGAAACGAGACTATAGAAGCAACTCCAAGGGAGATTCGCTTCAGATTCGGAATAGACCCTAGGCGATTGAATTATCTGTTTTCATATTTTTCTAATGAAGACTGGTGGCTAGAAATTAACAGCGTTCTGGCGTGTGAAATTTGTTCTTCGGTGAGTGATGGTTCGTATCTATTCTTCATTATTAACTGAAGCGCCGCCCATGATTTGAGATGGTTTGTAGACAAATCGTCAAGAGAATCATATAAAACTCTAGGTTCATACTGCGCCCAATGGTTCAAAATTTCGTAGTAGTAATGCAATTGGTTCGTTTCCGGCAATTCTTCACCGAGTTCCAAGGCGACACTATATTGTCCTTGGGCTACCATTTCCTGTCCGACCACCGCGTAGGCTTCGTGAGTTTGAAGTACCTTTACTCTCGTTAGAAACTTCTTCGCTACGTCAAAATCACCTTCATGAGCTATTCTTCTAATCACCAACGACTCTAACTTAATCCCCATACTCGTAGACGGGTTCGCGGATGCAATTTCAAAGGAACGATCTGGATCCTTAGGAGCCAAAAAGTGTAATACCGTAGCCAACAGTAGGTGTCGGTGCTGGTCGTCGGGCGAGTAGTTACTTAAAACCCAGTCCATTGCAGTATCAGGTTGCTGACGAGCCCAAGAATTCACAATGCGCTGTACGATTGAAGAAGCATTTGCGACAAATTTCTCTACTACATTTAGTTTTTCAATTGCTTCCAAGGGGTCTTGATCGGCAATTTCAGAAAATGCTTTCTCCAACGTTTCTATACGAACCTCCTCTGATAGTGTTTCGATACTTTCGATTACTTCGTAGGGTTTCGTTTGTGCCCAAATTCTCGCGATCTGAAGTTCAAGGTTTGAAGATAGAGACTCAAACGTAGAGACAGCGGCCAGTGCCGTTTGCGCATCCGTTCTGGCCCATGCTCGAGCAATTGTAGAAGCTAAAAAGCTTCTTTCGTTTTCGACATCTAATCCACGAGTGTAGTCTAAAGCACCATGAAAATCCAATTGGGCAATCGTACTCACTAATCGATATTTAGCCCCCAAATCGTCGATTTCAGAGTGATAAATCTTCGAAAGTACTTCAAGACCAATTTGTTCGTGCCAAGCTTCTGCGACCTTGGTTAGAGAATCAAGTTGTAGATAGTCGGTTACGTCGTCATTGAGCAAAATCTCCCAGCTTTCTTTCGGCTCAGCCGTGCTCATGAACACGGACGCGTCGCTAACTAGCTTAAGAAAAGTTTCTTCCCCTTCAAGTTGTATAGCAATTGTGCGAAGCCTACTGTCTGGTAGGTCGTCTCGAGTTTCAAGGATTGCTTCAAGAGCGACACGACGCTGCGAGCTCGATAAAGTATTAGCAGCCTTGATTGCTTCATCGAGTTTTTGAAGCGACCACTCACTAAAGACACTCCGTATTGGCTCTTCTGATTGGAATACTGATATTTCTTCAATGTATGTAAGGGCTATTTGGGGGTTTATCGCGGTCAAATGCCTCAGTATGCCATCTTGGGCGATCTCGCGATGGCTATCGCGCTCGATTTTTTGCGACTGAATCCACCAGTCTCCCAACTCTTCTTCTGAAGCAGAAGATAAGATGGAGTATAGAGCTTTGTTTTGTTCAATGACATTACGATGGTGAAAGACTTCCACCAATCGTTCTGTTACCGTAGATTCAGAACTTTCAGTGCTTTTCGTTGAAGTTTGTTGGCTTTCGCTTCGAGCAACGTCTTGTGAAGACTGTTCGTTTTGAGGCTTTAGGTGCTGGATTAAAAAAACACCAAGTACTCCCAGTGTCAATCCTACCGCAAAGGACACTCCAATTAAAACATTTCGCGTGAAAATACTTGAAGATTGCCCACTCGTCGTTGCCATGCTGCTATTCCCAAAGAATTCTCTTCGATTATATAACGAACCGACATGGCTTTTAAAGACGATGTGAGATTAAGATTCAGACCACCTACTCATCGGTTATCACGAATGTTTCTGCACGTTCAATCTGATCATCGGTCAATTCGGGTGAGCGCTTGTTACGGCTGATCAAAAACGTAGCAGCGAGAGACTTCAGTTCACTCGTCGGTAAATCGTCGAGGTACCCGTATAGACCTTTGGGATCAACTGTAGCCCAATTAGCCATCATTCCGAAATAGTAGCCACTCTGTGGTTCTCCGTCTAAATCTCTTCCTAGTGCTAAGGCTTCTTCTGTTTGTCCCTGTCTGATCATTTCCCAAGATATTGTCGAGTAAATTCGAGACTTGGAAGCTTCGGGGACGCGAGGAATAAGTTCTTTCATGAGTTCGAGGTTGCCTGAATCTAATATTTCTCCAACGACCTCTGTATCTAATCTTATTAAACCCTCGCCAGTAGTATGTTCTATCGCGAGTTCAAATGCGTTGACGGGCTCTTCGCGAGCTAAGCGCGGTAAAGCACTTAGCAACAAGACCCGATGTTGCGGGTCCTCTTGGGTGTAGTGTTCTAAAACCCAGTTAGTTGCAGCTCTAGGTTCTTTATCAGACCATTCTCGCACAATCGAGTGAACGATCGAATCAGTGGTACCAACGAATTTCTCGACTAGACTCAAGCTAGCAAGAGCATCCAACGGATCTTGCGTTGAGATCCGGGCAAACGCTGACTCTAAAGTACGTAGTCGAAGCTCTTCTGATATTACTTCAATATTTTTAATCACTTCGTTCGGTTTGGTGCTCGCCCAAATCTCCGATAATTGACGTTCGAGATTTGAAGCCAAAGAAGCTGGTTTAAAAGTCGAGACTGCTAACAGAGCTGCTTGTGCATCCGATCTAGCCCAGGCACGAACGATGATTCTGGATAAGTCTGATTTCTCTCTTTCGTCTGTTAGTGCTCGCGTATAGTTCAAAGCAAGCGGTAGATCCATTTCGGCAACTGTGCGCAACAATTGTTGTTTAAGTTGGTAGTCGTCAGTGTTCGTGCTGTAGATTTTCGAGAGTACTTCAAAGCCAATTTGTTCGAACCACGCCTCAGCTACTTTTACAAGAGACTCTGTTTGCAGGTAGTCTTCTACCTCGTCATTGAGCAATGTTTCCCATGATTCTTGAGGGTCTGCGATGTTTTGAGATGCCTTCGAATCACTAGCTAACTTAAGAAATACCTCTTCATGTTCGAGTCGAATGGCGATTTCGTGTCTTCTAGCATCTGTCAGGTCGTCACGGGTATTCAGGATAGCTTCAAGAGCAACTTGCCGTTGGTCTCGTGATAGAGTTTTGGCGGTCTCAATTGCTTTGTCTAGTTGTGAGATTGACCACTCACTAAACAAACTCTTGACCATCAAGTCCGTTTCAAAAATCGAAACATCGTCGATTAGGTGGAGCGCGTCATGTGGATTTATCGTCGCAAATTTTCGGAGTATCGCATGCTGTAGTTTTTTACGATGACTCTGTCTCTCTACTTCTTGAGATTGCATCCACAGGTCTTTCAACTCTTGCGCCGATGCTGACGAAAGCGAATCGAAGATCGCTGTTTGTTGATCAAAAATACTCGGTTGACTAAAGATTTCTGGAATTTGTATGGGATCATGTGGGCTTGCTGCTGAACTGTCGGAAGCAGTCTCTGAAGAAATTTGACGACGATCACTTTCTACATTACCTTGCGTCGGAAACTCACTCTGAGATCCAAAATTCTGCAATGAAATAACGCCGACTATCCCCAAAGTTAGACCTATTGTGAAAGTTAGTCCCAAAACAACAATGCGTTGCAGTCCTGTTTTAGCTTTCTTACTTGGATTTGTCATATCTCGACTCAAATTGGGTTCCTAATGTATACATGTCTACAGTGCAGCGACGGACAATGGCACCGAATCTCAATATATCGCTGTCTCGGAAGACATCGTAAGCTCTTCAGTAACGTTTATAGCCTGTCTAGTCATCGGACTCTACAAAAGTTTGAGCATGTTTGATTTGCTCATCGTTAAATATGGGGGTGCGAATGTTGCGTCTTATCAACTCCTCCGCAGCAAGCGACTTGAGTTCGTCTGTGGGTAAGTCGTCAAGTTGCTCGTATAGGTTCTTAGCACTTTCCCGTGCCCACACACTCATGACTTGACGGTAGTAGCTAGATTGCTGTTCTTCGTTCAAATTTTTTCCTAGTTCCAACGCTTCTTCCGTTTGTGCGTGTTTGACCAACGCCTCACCATAATGTATGTACGCAAAAGGTTTCGAATCTTCGTGTACTCGTGGAATTAGCTTCTTCGCTAGTTCAAGATTACCAGCATATGTGATCCGGTGAAACACGTCCAATTCTAATCCGCCCCATCGTCCCCCAGTTGAGTGTTCTAACGCAATTTCAAACGCGGCTTCGGGCTCTACGGGAGCCAGGTAACTCAAAACACTATCCAACATCGTTAGGCGATGTGGGTCTTCTCGCTCGTAGTTTTCTAGCACCCAATTAGTCGCTTCTCGAGGTTCTGTATAAGACCATTCGCGCACGATGCTGTGTACTATCGACGAAGTATTCGCAACAAGATTCTCGACAGAACTAACTTTAGCGAGAGCACTCTTAGGGTCTTGAGATGCAAGTTGTGCAAATGCTGATTCAAGAGTATCCAGCCGATGTTCATCCGTTACCGCATCAATGTTCTCTATCACTTCATTAGGTCGGATACTTGCCCAAACCATAGTGATTTGAACCTCAAGAGCGGATGCGATAGAAGTGGGTTCAAAGGTTGAGACAGCTAAAAGGGCGGCTAGCGCATCCGATCTAGCCCATACGCGAACAATGGTCCTCGACAAACTTGACTTTTCACTCTCGTCAGTTAGTTCGCGGGTATGGTTCAACGCACCTAGTGGGTCCTCTTCGGCAATCTTACGAATTAATTGTTGTCTTAGTTGATCGTCGTCTATGTCCGCGCTATAAATGTTTGAGAGTACTTTAAAACCAATTTGTTCGCGCCAGGCCTCGGCTACTTTTAAGAGAGACTCTGCCTGTAGGTAGTCTGCTACCTCGTCGGTGAGTAAAGTGTCCCACGAACTATGAGGTTCCTCGAGGCTCAATAGCGCTTTTGTGTCGCTGACCATCTTTAGAAATGTCTCTTCGTGTTCGAGTTGTATCGCAATCTCACGGTGTTTGCTTTCCGTCAAGTCGTCTCGGGTGTTAAGGATAGCCATTAACGCGATATTCCTTCGAGGACGAGAAAGAGCAATTGCGGCTTCGATTGCTTCTTCTAAATTTAAGAAAGACCACTCGCTGAAAAGACTCTTCAACAACGCGTCAGTTTGAAAAATCGACACTTCGTCAATGTACCCGAGTGCCTTCGCTGGACTTACAGTAGCAAGCTTGCTGAGTATTCCATGTTGTACTATTTCACGATGACTCTCTCTGACAATTTTTTGAGATTGAATCCACAAGTCTTTTAAATCTTCCGTCGTTGCCGACGATAGAGTAGAGTAAAGTGACTTTTGTTGGTCAAATACACTCGGTTGATTTAAGATGTCCTGAATTTGCCCGATTTCGCCCGAGCCAATTGTGGGATCACTTTCAAGCCTAGAAGTCGTCGATTCGTTTACACCATTCTGAGCAACATCTTCAACTGTGTGTTCATTTTGAGGACCGAGTTTTTGGATTGCAAGTACGACGAACACTCCTAGAGCCAACCCGACTGTGAATGTCAGTCCAATATAAAGTGTGCGTTTTAGATTTGTTGGAGAATTCTCGCTTGTAGTTGTCATAAATCTACTTGTATGAGACTATTGATTGCCATTATGTCTTGTTTACGTTAGTTAGCTACAAAGTATTCGATTTGTCATGAACATGAGATTACGATGTTGTATGACTAGACGGCCGACGTTAGTGAAACTGCAGACATTCGGTAGCATTGCATCAGGTATTGTGGTCGAATAACTCTTCCAATCTGGATTTAACCAAAACAAAATAGCAGCTGTATCATTTAAAGTCAAGGCGCAGACCAATCACAATTCAAAGGGGTACTTCGTGAACTACGTAAGGCTTACTTGGTTAGGAATCTTGACACTCAGTGTGCTACCAGTTCTTTCCCATTACACAGGTAGTTATCGGAAAGCAATCATCGGTAGAGAGTTTGATACCGAAAAAATTGTGGTCATCAACGACTTGATGGATGAATGTAGTTTAAAAACCGCGTATGAAGCACCACTTAGCGACTCATGTGTAGACAGATTAGCCGATTACTTTTCTGATCAACCGGTTTGGGAACAGGCAGTGATCTATATTCCTTCGTTGGATCGATTTCACCTGTTAGGCCCCATTCTCAACTCACGATCTTATAGTTTGTCCTTCACTCAATCCGAGATGATGGGTGACGTTCCGACATGGCAAGACATATTTGACAACGGCGTAAAGGAAAGGGCGCGAGTAGTTGAGCAGGTTCTGCAAGACGAAGCTTGTGGTCTACTTAGTAGTCGTGGAGCCATAAATACAGACTCTGATATGGACTTATTGAATAAGTGTAAGGCCAGGGATTTGGTTAAGTATGCGATATACCTCGATGCCTGTTTGACGGGAATGGATCGTATAGACTTTCTCCTCGTTCCCCGCGATGATGGTACAACCTGGTACGAAGATACCATCAGCGTATGGAACGAAAAACTGTCAACTGAGGAAAACAAAGTAGCACTAGCTAAATTGGGGGAGACGGTCATGCACGCGCTGTGGATGCGCAATGCATGTGTTCACATGCCTCTCGACGGCTTTGACGGTGCGTTTCGTTCAACGGGATGGAATCCGGAGGTCGAGGATGTTTCCACAATGGCAAAGCCACTCCAACACAAACACGATTTAGCGATGTCGGTGTCCGCGAGGTCTGGAGATGTATGGGCTATTCAAGCCTTCTATGTCAAAGAATTGAGGTTGGACAAAGAATATTGGAAATCACTCTACAAAATCGATCCCTTACTCTTTCATCGATGGATCACTGTCGTAGGCTCAGCTAACGGTCTATCTGAAAAAGAAATAGTTATGCATGCTTTGAAAGCATACAACCTTGAAACGCTTGAGCTCGATGATCTTGATTTTGATGAATACATTTCGAGGCACGAAATACCACCCAACAGCGATACGGTGTTGTCTTTGAAGGAAAATCCAATACAGGACGCTCAACTATTGAAACCGTGGGTTGATCTTAAGACTAACAAGTAGCGTACGAAAGTAATCAACTCAGTTAAGTTGAGAGATTGAGTGAAGCTTTCTTCACTTCATAGTTACTTCTAAAACTCGTTATCTAGCAGAATTCGTCAAGTACGTAACACTGCCCACCGCATACCTCGGTAGAAAATAGTGCCGCACTTACTCGTCTAAAAGATCCCTGTAAAGGAATAATCTCGAACTTTTAAATCACTCGATGTAAGTATTTTTCTTGAAACCATGAAGTTCTTCCTTAATATATGTTCATATTAACAGTATTAAACCAATCCTCTTAATAGCTTTACGTGTCCGATACATCCTGTTCTCTGTTTAGCAAATCACAGATTCCACACCAAACAGACATCGCCGAAGAACTGATCCGGTTAGATCAAATTCAATCACTTCCGTATGCGATTCGAGAGAGCAAGCAAGAAGACTACGAAAGACTCTACCTATCCATCAAAGAGGAGGGGCTGCAACAACCTTTCGTTGTAGCGCAACCACCAGATTCTGAACACTATACGTTGATTGCTGGTGGCAATACACGTCTTGAAATCATTCAAAGGATACACGAGGAGAGTAGGGGATCACGATTTCACGAAATCCATTGTGTTGTCGTATCCTGGCCTGGGATTTGTATCGCGAAGATTAGTCACCTCGTTACTAACGATCTTGTAAATGAAGCACGATTTTTTGAACGTGCCGAAGCAATCTTGAAATTCATTGATGGAAACTCAGATCTTCCAATAGACCATACCACCAGTGATCGGGAAGTTTCCAAGTTTTTCACGGAACACGGTTTCCCACTGTATCGCAGTACCTATGCCGCAATGAGGTACGCGGTGGACTTTCTCAATAGTCATTTACCGTTGTCGTTGGCCTGTTCGTTTTGTACTCTTGATGTCAAACATATTCAAAGACTTGAGAACCGACTCAAAACTGACTGGGTCGCAGAAGGAAAAACAGAAACCGAATTCAATCAACTGTTCATCGAGGTCGCGCAGAGTTGCGATCACGAGGATCTAAATTACGAGACTTTTCGAGATTTACTGACGGAGCAGGTCATAGCTGAACTGCAGGACATAGAAGATAGTTCAGTGAATACAGTGTCAAAAGAAACTCCGATAAAAGAAAACTCAACCACTAAAAACGTCCCTCGAGAAAAAGACACCATACCTGAATCCGACACCACGTCTACATATGTAAGCACTAAGGACGATACTTGTAGTGCTAGCGAGTTTTTGAACAAGTGCATCGATCAGGAACCCTGCGAACAGATCCGTAATTTAGCGATGGAAATAGCTCGTCGTTTCGATTTTCAAGAGTGTATTGCACTGGGAGAACTGGGAGAGTTTGGATTCTATGTCGTAGACCTTCCGCCCGAAGAATCTTCACTGACTACTCGTTTGGTTTGGGAATACTTAGTAAATTTCTCCGGAACCTGTGAAATGTCGAAGGATGAACTAATTCCGCACCTCAATTCTCAATCAAAGCTTTACAAGGAATTTCAAAGTCAGGAAACTTCGCTTTCTCTACAGACCGCCAAAGAAATAGATTTGTCGGCGATGTGGCGTGTAGATTCTGAAGCTTTCGAACTATTACTCCAACTCTGGCGATTAGTGTTCGAACATACAGAATTTAGACCCGATTTGGGAGATGCAGAACCGCCGATTGGATTCGATGAAGGGTTTCGCATCGCGGCTTAAATATCACGAATTCACCGCAATCGGAAACAGTGATCACACACTAGCCAGCAACAAACTCATATATACCAATTAGTTTATGTTCGCGAATGGGTAAATTACAGCGGATTTAGACTGGAAAATCAGATCGAATACCGAGCTGAATGTGTCTTGAAGTCTCATCACTGAGTCAATAAAAATGTTAGTATAATATATGGACATATAGACATGTTAATAAATCAAGATTTAAAACTGGTCGATTCAGTTAATGGAAAAACTCCACCCCGCGACAGAGCGCACAGCATTCAAACTGACGTTTGGCTTTCCTTACACACTAGATATGCACAGCTGTTAGTTCGCGGACGACAGGTTAAGGGTAAACCACCAATCGTCGGTTTGCTCCGATTTGCTGATTCTCTTAGGGTTATCTGGCATGCCGCCGAAGCGAATGATCCCTACGCCGATTGGTGGCTCATAAAACTGCAAGACACTTACCACGTTATCGGTAATCGAATCGAAAACCTCTCAAAAAAGTTTCTTGCCAAACTTCCTGCTCGAGAGACTTTTCAAATCGCTCCACCTGAAGACAAAGATCCGTTTCGTATTCGTTTGAGTTTTGCGACTCCGTACGCATATCAAGCCGCAGATCTGTTGAGTAAGTTCGATTCACTTGTGCGATGTGTTCTAGGTTGCAAGCACTTAGGTGTAACTGATGCTAAGACGGCCAAAAACACTATTTATCAGGTTGCCCGACTCATCCGAGGTTTGTTTGCACTCGCAACTAGGTACCGTCATCTTGGAATCGATCGAAATAACCCCTTGTCATTTGAAGCTGACGGCAAGACCGCGCAACGATACATGGGCGAACTACCAGCGGACGTAAGAGCAGGTACTAGACGCGCTCGACTTGCGCCGGCAATTATCAAGGGAATACCTCCTTATGTTCCTCCCGTCACCGAAAACAATGAAACCTACGAAGGACTTGGAGATTGACCAGTCTTTCCATAGCTACTCGGCACCACTGCGATTCAGTGGTAGAAGCGTCGGCGGATCGTGAAATCGACGCACACGTACAAACTTTACGGGGTTTGTATGCGATCCTAATGTCATCGTCAGTCTTGAAGGATTCAAGATTGATGCAATCATGCTTTTTCAAGCTCGCTTGGAAGAGTTTTAACCGACCAACCTGGAGGCAGCGTTATGTCAGTAATAGCAAATGCGAAGCAGTTCGCACTGCTTACTACTGGGATTGGCTACCTGAGTCGAGTTCGAGAGATCGAACCCAACGAAGGTTTACCCTTCCTTGTAGTAACTATTTCCGCCCTCAGAGGCTGGGACGAGGAAGTTCGGTATACGTACATGGACTGCCGTGTCTCGGGCCGTTCCTGCCACGCGTACGTGACAAGTTTAGCACCGTATGTGGAAGCAGGCGACAAAGTCCTGATTCGCTTTCGAACGCACGATATGTTCGCGGAAACGTTTACCTACCGACAAGGCCCGAAACAGGGCAAAGTCGGAGTAACTGTGAAAGCCAAACTCATCGGCATCGAATGGGCACGAGTCAATGGTGTTGCATATGCCGAGCTGGAAGAAACAGCTTAGGTACTCTAACTGATTCAGTTACCAAGTATTTAACTCGGATTCCACCTCAAATTTTTACCACCCGGCCGGGGAGAACCACTCCCCGTCGGGCGAGAGGTCGACTCGGCCGTTTTTCTTTTAGGAGAATAGCTATGTCAGACTTCTTCGACAACAATCCTGAACAATTGGCTGTTGATCCAGCATACACTGGTTCGAGAGCTGAAGCAATTGCCGAGGGCACCATCATTGATGTCAGTGATCTCGGTCGCCAAGTCGGTTTCAAATGGCCGGTCGCAATGACCAAAGCTGTTTGGGAAGATTCCGTATCTTGGAGCGATGACGACAGTGAGCAACAGGTTCCTCAGAACCAGAAATCTCGTTTGTTTTCTGTCGTAGGTGCGTGTGCTGACTATGTCAGAACCCGCGGACCAAAAGCGGACCGAATGCGTTTTCGCATAAACCGCATTCCACGCGATGGAGTATCACGTGGTGCGCAACAACGTCTCCTACAAGTCGTCGCTCATCCGGGCGATGATGGAGAACCGGTGTTAACCATCCGCATTCCCGCGTAGGAACGACACAGTTTCTTAACTGTGTCTCAGGATCAGAGCATGTTAGTTTGAGTAGTTAGTTACTCAAACTAACGTGATTCTGTTTACTTGCAGTTCACCTCATCTTTTGCTCCTATATCCTCGATCCCAGACATATATGGGCCATAAAGATTCTCAACCCCTACTCATCATTGATCTGATCGGCACTCCAATTAACGTCTCAATTTCAGAGCAAGAACATGGAAACCCGTTTCAAAGGCATTCTCGAACGTGTTAAAATTGACGAGACTCACGCTTCAATTAAACTCCCATCGGAATTAACAACCGAATTAAACAGTAGTACAGTCTGTTGAAGGGATGAGCTCGGACACCCCATTTAGTGAGATCAGGATATGAATGACATAGAACACGCCAAATCTGGCAAGATGTTTGATCGGATCATGACAAAGATAAAGACCGCTTCTTCAACTATCGTAAGGTTATTCGCTGAACTTGCCGTGGTGTTTGTAGGGGTCTATCTCGCGTTTCTCTTAACCGACTATCAAGAGGAACTTGAAAAAGGGGAAATTCGCATAAAGTTCTACGAAAGCCTCATTGTAGAATTGAGTGGGGTAGTTCAGCATCTTTTGGAAGAAGAGGAACATTTGCTTTGGCACACTAGTACTCGGGAAGAAATTAGAAAAGGAAATCGTCCCAAAATTCCCGCTCAACCCCTTAACTACGCAATCCCTGCTTCATTATTGACCGCAGCCTTTGACAGTCGCAACTTCGAGTCCCTTAAAACTCCTACGATTAACAATGTCGTGCTGCTCACTCCAGTAATAGAGTCTCTCAATCAAAAAGTCCACAACTTTAATAATCTTTTAGTTTCGCTTCTCGAGGCGCAGACATCCGATGAAGATTGTTGTTATGACATACATGGCAACATTCTTGACGACTATATTTGGTATCCAACGCACATCAAGGAAATACACGACCTAAATGAAGAAATTAGAGAGATCATTCTTGACAGAGCGATTCCCGACTTACAACAACTAACGGAATCTTAATCTGGCTCGCTTTCAAACTAGCCGAGTCAGTAGATCAAAGGAACGACCGGTGTTATTAAAGGGAATGGATACCCTAACTTCGGAGAAATTCATTGCCATGAAATTGAAGTAGCGATCAAAACTATCGAATCTTCTGGAGGCTAGCAATTTGTACATCGATTGGATCAATTCTCCATGTACTCCCAAATCGATCGAATATTGTGCATTGTCAAATAGGATGTACCTATACATCATCCACACAGAATTGGAATAATAAAATTCTCTTATGCACGTGGAACGAACTATTGGACTGAAACATTACGAACCAAGCCTTTCGGTTAGCTTGTGCGTAGTGTTGCTCTTATCGTTTGTTGTCTCTGCTTGTAGTGTAGATCCTTCCAAGCAATACACAATTTCTGTGGAATACCTTCCAATTGAACTTAATGCACAAGGTGTAGAAGACTCCACTGACTATTCAACTGCAACTGTTTCCATCACACGCGTCGATATGACCGATTCAGATGAGGAATCCGAAAGTGAACTCATAGTGTCTCCGTTCCGAAGCGGCAGGGTAGACCTACGAGGACAGATTGAGCATCCAATGTGGGTGGAGGTGCACGTCGAATCTGAAACCGCTGAGACACCATTGAAACTTAGAGCGTTTGTCGAACCTGGTGAGAATGTCCCTATTGCGGTTGTAGATTTCAAGATCCCTTTCTACGACGACACGATTGCGCATGTTGGGACATTGTCTAACGTGCAGGACCAAAAAAAGAAATTTACATTATTGGCGGATTTCAATTTATCAAATTTCGACACTCAAAACGTAATCGCAGAGATAAACATCGCGTTTTGGAATGAGAGGGGGATGCGACAATGGAGACCGATCTCATCGATAGTTGTTCAAGAAGGAAGGTTTAAAGTTGAAATGGAGGTGAACGATCCTATTGTCCTCTCAGTAGAAATTGCGGATTTGCGCTCATATTATTTCAGTACTCGTTTGATTGCTGAACCTGGTACGACGATTCGTCTAGAACCTTCGAAACGTACTGCGTATACCGCAGAATATTTGACAACAGGATGGTTTCAGGATAGAGAAAACACAGTGGAACGTTCACAGCGCCAAGTGTTAGTCGCCGTCGCCGATACCGGACGACACAAGAGGATTGTGGAGAGTTGGCAAAGGAGCTTTACCTACAGATTAAAGCAAAAACTGTTAGACGAGGCCCTGAGGGAGGAATCGATCCGTTTCAATGAGCAGATGACAATGAGACCACATGTCGAGGAAGCTAGCGAATCTCAAAGTGAAGACAATAAGGAGAGTCATACAGAAACCTCCTGGGTGAAGACCAATCCCTCCGAGGGATGTGAGCACGTTGACTTATCGCAAGTCCGTCCGGATATGTGGCTTGAACTAGGCGATACTAGTGGTTCTCAATCGAGCGCGTTGTATGATGAAATTTTCAACATTGAGTTCACGAACCTGAATGACATAGCACGAAGAGCACGAGACCCTTTCGACTCTTTGCTTGCATTAGAATTCGGAGCTTGGTATTCGCTAAAAGATCGTCCCGAAGTTATCAATATTCTCGATCGCTTGGCTCTAAATGTACCGCCAATCGTCGCTGAAGAGAGAATCGCACCGATGCGCAGATTTTTGTCAGCGATTATGCAATCGGAAATAAATGAACCCCTTAGAGTACCTGGTCAAAAAGCACCAGACTTTGAACTTTCCGATCTCCACGGAACCTCTCAGAACCTTAGTGAAATCTTTAAAGAGAATGATCTCGTATTCTTGGAGTTCATAAGAAGTCCTGAACACTACGTCGATGACGGTCCGACTCTATCTTCATCACTCCACGACGAGTATAGCGAAGCGGGATTGGAGATCGTCACAGTTCTATTTCAGTTCGATTCTGACCAAGAGCAGGAACTCGTAGCGAACCAGAACAACGCATGGATTCAATTACTCGATCCACACGTTCCTCTAGATTCGGACTTAGCGAAGTCTTACGCGATAGTACACCGAAATGTGAACTACTTTATCGACTCCAATGGTTGCATAGTTCAAAGGAGTCTTCGTCTTGCAGACTTGCACGACTTTTTGAACTCCTACTTCGACATTCCTGCAAGTACAGATCCGTTAGACGATGTCAGCTCCCCCTGAGCCCGCTAGCATCGAGAAAGCAATCACTTCCGATTTTCTAGTTCAAGTCTCCGGTTGATCAAGTGCCAAACACGTTTCACCTTCAGTCGGTATGATCTGATCGGAAGATCAAACAATTCTGGTGAGTATTCGACTCAGACAACAGTGAACCGTCCAGGAACTGAATTCGAAACAACTGCCATGTAATCCGCCGGTTCAATTTCTTCAATGGGATATGCACTAGTTCACCATTGCGTGAGTCTTTAGCTCAGTCACAATCACCACATCCATTTACAATAGTGTGAAGTAGGGCGTAGAGAACGTCGGTACAAGCAAAAGTTTCTACATGAAGACTCTATTAAAAATTTTCGCGATACTGTTGGTAGCAATATCTCTAGTTGCCTGCAGTTCAATGTTTGATCGCTCTTCAGTCAATGTTAAGAAATTAATCTGGCTTGAAAGAGATGGCATTTTCGATCCAGAAGTACCAAACAGTGAAGTGCACGCTCTTCTGAACGAAGGGCTCTATCACAGAGACCCTAAGATTGTCGCGTGTTCTATTAGTGCAATCTTCTGGTACGTCAGAATTTCAGATACATTGGAGGTAATTCGAAAACCTCGTCCGATAGATCGAAAATTGGCAGAAATTCCTGGAATCTATGATCTGTTTATTGAGCTTTGGGATGAAGGTTGGACGGAATCGGGAGGCATAGTGCCGGACTCAGAACCTTCTGCAGACACGTTTTGGGACAGAGTCATGAACAAAACTGATTGTATAGTGTCCGATGGAGATCCAGTGTGGGTATCACTGTTGCATCCATTGGTGTATATGTTTCCTAGAGACGAGAAAGTTCATGAGATCCTCTGGAAACAGATGCCTCAAATGAATCCAGATGGTCTGATTCGTGAATTGCGCGAAGGACAATTTGACACTCCGAAGGGGCAACAGCATCGAATCGATATTCTTACAAACCCCGAAACAGAAGAGGTAACTGCCACGCTAGCCGCGAAGAGTCTAGGAGTGTTTCGTACGGACGACGGTCTGGAAGCACTGGTATCAGTACTTCAAACCGATACTCACGGCTACGTACCAACAAAGATGACTATCGTTGACTCAATTATGAGGTACGAGGAGGATGGGGTTCCACATATTGCTTTGATGCGACAGACTTTGGACTCGGTACCAACCGATGACGCAGCAGATCGAAAACTTAAGGAAGAATTGCAAGAACGATTAGTTTGGTTCGAAGAGGATTATGCCGACGAAGTAAGCGAGCCTAGTAATTAGTCGTCCGCTTGGATTAAGTTGCTATCGGCAACAATTGACCGAAGGTGTTTGACTTGGTCATCCGAAACTATACTCTGTACATCCTCATGCCATCGTAAAATTTCTCTCGCCATGGTGGTGCGCATTTCACTTGATGGAAAGGTGTCAAGCTTTTCTATCAAAGTGTGCACATTATTTTGGATTCCATGGAATGCTAGTCGTTTAAAGTACCAAGTTTGTAAATCCTCTGGAACGCTGGCTGTCAACTGAACAGCATCTTCCCATCTTTCATCACCGACAAAGTGCCAAGCAATCGCCGAGAAAGTTCCAAGTTCCGCGGCCTTAGGTATTTGGTCGAGAATCGACATTACGAGGTCAATGTGTCCGAGCGTACCCAACGTTCGAACAAGACTTTCAAAATAGACCTGAGTGAAGATGGAGCGACTTGGTTGGGAAAGGGCGATTTCTAACGCTCGTTCTGGATCATCTGGTGCTATATTTAATACGACATCCTTTACCATGTCTGCTAAAATTGGGTGAGCTTCGTCGACGTTCTCTTGAACCCAAGTAAGGGCCTCTTCAGGATTTTGGCGCGCCCAATCTTTAACAAATACTTTTTCAAGGTTACGACCGTCTACTCCTAGAATTTCTTTCCAGTTCGATAAAAACTCCATTGCCGTTTGTGGGTCTTGAGAAGTGAGTTCCGACATTGCAGCAGTAGCAGCGTCTTCCCGCAGACTTCTCGGTAGAGATTCGAGCTTTTGTAGTACGCTTACTGGGTCGCTACGTGCCCAATCACTAACAATTGTTGAACTCAAAAAGCGTCCGCTAAATTTCTCGACCGATTCAAGAGCATAGTAGGCTGCTTCTGGATCTCTCTTTGCCCAAGTTTCCAATACGATTGGCAATAGCCAGTCGCGTTTCTCTTTTTGTAGCGTAACAATATGACGAAAAGCTTCCTCGGGATGATGTTGAACCACTTCGGACAAAATTTCTCTCAAACGAAAGCGATCGATTTTGTGTCGAAATTCATAGATTCGATCCAATACTTGATAGCCATCTTGAGATATCCACGTGTTGAGGACTTCAGTAATTAGGTCTTTTTGCAATCCATTTGATACGTCATCATCCAAAACAGCATACCAGGCTTCCTCTGGTCGTTGATTTAGCAGTTCTAGAATCTCATTTTCTTCGATCAAGCTGACGAGTTTATTCTCCATTCCTTGAGCTTTCGCATACTCTTCCACTCGGTGGCTTTGATTCGGTTGAGTTCTAAGGATCGCACGGATCGCAGTTTGCCACTGCGAAGCGCGCAGCTGCTCAGTAGCTTGTAAAGCCGCACTTAGATCTGTGTCTGACCACTCTTCAAAGACCATTCGAACGAAATCTTGCCCATCGGATAGAGTCCAATGTGGTACTAAGTCCAACGTTGCGTCCGGATTTATTCGAGTTAACTCTCTGATCAACAAACTAGTTAGAGATTGAGAGGACACTGGATAATCCAGTTGTTTCGTTTCGCTGATAAAGTCGGCGATACCAACCAAACTTTCTTCACTGAATCGTTCGAAAACTGGCAGACTGTCGTCATTTAATTTCAAGATTTGTAGTAGTTCGCGCGCAGTTTCAACCTCTTGTCGGTTGCTGCCTCTCTCAATTTGCTTTACAGCAGTATCGAACTGACGATGCTCATCTGTTTCACGGGGTTGTTCTGAAAAAACAAACTGAGTGATAAGGAAAACGGCGAATAATCCGATGCAAGCTCCTAATGCGAGCCCACATATGGCAGTTTTTTTCGCGGGGCTCAAAGCTAGAATGGACTTCATAGATTTATCTTCTCCATGAACCAGCTAGAGTTCATTCTATATTTGCTATTTGTCGTTGACAACAATTTAATCCACTACTCGTCATTAATGTAACTCTTGAGTTTCGCTACTTCTTGGTCCGTCAACCTAGGGTAATATGCATTGAAACGCAACGCGCCATTCGCGAGTGCTTTGGCATTTTCGCTTGAAAGTTTCGACGCAGTAGCAACGAGAGTTTCCGATCGTTCACGAAACCAAGCCAAAGCTAGTTCTTCGAAGTATTCGCTCTGAAATTTACTAGATAAATCGTCAACCAGCTTTGCGGCCTCATCGAGCTGATTGAAATAGATCAAATTTTCACCTACATGTTGGTATACCACTCGTCTTTCCGACTTACTTACGTTCTTCAACAGACCCTTTACGGTTTCGATATCACCTTGCAACGAGACGTAATAGAGAACTGAAGCTTCAAGTGGTACAGCGGTTAATCTAGAGTTCGCTTGTGCAAGCGCTAATGCCCGGTGCGGATCGATAAGGGAGAGTTCGGACAGCGTCTCATCCAGCAAGGTAGCCCTTACAGGGTCATCTTCTGCTGTTGTTGAAAGAATCCAAGAGACTGCGGCTTCAACATCTTGTTTTGCCCACTCTTCGATTAAGAATTGGGTTGCCAATTCAACATTCTCTCCTTGTTCTTTTAAGTTAGTCAGATGGACAATTGCGTTTTGTGCACCCTGATTTCGAAATAGTTGCCGAATAGCCCACGCAATTGTGGATCGACGATGTTCGATCGACACCTCATCGATGTTGTTCAGCGCAGACAGTGGTGCTCGAATCGCCTCAGCTCGGAACAATGACCGATAAATCTGTCTCTGTAGTTCAACGTCATCGAGTCTCTCGAGAGCGGTTAGTGCTTTTTCAAAATCTTGTCGTCCCCATGCTACTAATACGGAAGAAGCAAATTGATTTCGAACTTCAGCCGATTTGCTCAGAACGAGTTTCCACATGGATTCTGGGTGGTATTGTGTAATTTCGGCAACAACATTAGACAACATGCGTAGGGTTTCACGGTCGTTCTCTCGTGTAGCCTCGAACCGCTTTATGATCACGTCTAGCAAGGGATAAAACATACTAGATCCCTCTATGTTAGCCCAAGATTCTGCGACTGTAATCAAGAGTTTCTCTTGTTCGATGTCGTTTAAGGAGTCCGAAAATACGATGTCAAATGCTCGTAGCGGATCGTGTAAAGACTGTATGACTTTCAATTCGCTAAGCGCGAATTCGACATCTCTTACAATGCCAATTGACTCTGCAATCTCTAGTACCTTGGCCGTATCGGAAACTGAATGAAGAATGGTCTTAAGAGCCGTTCTTCGCGGAATTCCCGTTAATGTCGCAGCAGTCTGTAGTGCTTGGTCTAGATTCACTGGTGTCCACTCTGTGAATATTGAACTCACTAGACCGTTCCAACGATCGAATTTGAACGCCCATACGTTCTCTAAAGCTACTGCGGGATCAATGCGTGCGATGCATTCGATGAGTTGATTCTGAACATCAGTTACGTCCTGGTCTTGTTCCAGTTCGAAGGTCCGTTCAAGAAGCTCCAACAGCTTTGAAGTGTCCAGTCCAACTAGTTGTTTTCTAAGCTCAATATTGCGAACCAACAAGTTGTCTTCAGAAGTGAGTTCATGTAAATTTACGGGCCTATCTCGAAGTTGCTTCGAGTCTTGACGCGCAGAAGATACAGGAATTTCCGTATCTATAGGATCTGAAGCAAACAATCCAATTGACCAATGCACTGCTAAATAAGCTACTCCACCTAACACCATTCCGATGCAACACGCAACAACGAAGAGATTAGTTTTCATGGTTTGAGAGGAAGTGCAGTCAACTCGTTGATCAATGTTTTTGAAATCACCCTAGTAATTCAGAGATGACTGGAAAGATGGTAACGGTCACACATTCGAAAAAACACATTCGTTTATTTATGTCTGCACCGATGAATTAAAGGGAGAAGAGAAGCAGTTAAATTTATTTGGTCAGATAACAAAATTTGACTTTTGTAATTTCATTGATATCGCTAATTGCTTGGACCAATCACTATGCTCTAGCTGGTTCTTACAGCAAGTAAGTTTAAGTTATGATATTATGTATAATCGTTATGTTAAGCAAGTCAACACCGAATTTCATCGTACTTAAGGAACACTTTCAACATTCTGTATTTGCTTGAGTTAATGTAAGTTAAGAGATGAAGAATTCCGATCCTAAACTAGGACAGTTTTTTACTCCGTCCCACATCGTAGCAAGAATGCTAGGCTTACGTCGAAATTTCGGTACGATCCTAGAACCTGCCTCGGGTAACGGTGCATTTTTAGAATCGTTAGAGCATAGTGCGGTTGCGATTGAATGCGACTCGTCCCTCACCGATGATCCTCGAACGCTTTTCATTGACTACTTTGACTATTCGACCGAACATAAATTTGACTCCATAGTGGGAAATCCACCTTATGTTCGGTATCAAGAAATCAAGTCTAAGACGAAGTCGAAGTTACCAATGGAACTCTTCGATTGCCGAAGTAATCTCTATCTCTTCTTCATTGCGAAGAGCATCGAACATCTTAGACCAAATGGCGAACTGATCTTTATTACGCCGCGCGACTTTCTAAAAGCCACCTCTGCTAAGAAATTGAACGAAGTTCTCTATCGCGGAGGGACTATGACTCACTATTTCGAACTAGGAGATACTGCCGTTTTTGAGGATGCGACTCCTAATTGTGCCATTTGGCGATGGGAGAAGAATAACTTTAAAAGACGGATGGATACTGGTGGCGAATTCCAATGCGTTAATGGTCAAATTTACTTCGGCGAGTCAGCTCGCACGACGGTCAAAGACTTCTTCGATGTCAAGGTCGGTGCGGTAAGTGGTGCGGATGACGTGTTTAGCGACAAAAAATTCGGTTGTACTGATATGGTTTGTTCCACGACAGTAAGAGATGGCAAACTACGTAGCATGATCTACGATCGCTACGACAGGGTGTTAGAACCGCACAAAGATCGACTGTTGAGAAGAAAAATACGACGATTCGACGAGCGGAATTGGTGGGAGTGGGGAAGGAAATATTGCTCAAGACAAGGGGTACGAATCTATGTCAATTCGAAGACTCGGAACAACAAACCGTTCTTCGTCAGTGAGATCGAGGCGTACGACGGTTCGGTATTAGCCTTGTTTCCCAAGTTGGGAGTTGAACCGAATCGAGCAGCGCAAAAACTGAACAACACCGATTGGGAAAAACTCGCTTTTGTTTGTGATGGTCGGCTACTATTTTCACAACGCAGCTTAGCGAATGCACCATTTGAAATGTGAGAAGAGGTTAGTAAGACGTTTCAACAGGACTTTCCATTCATGGCGTGTTGGGAAAACACGTTGCACAGGGAACTCCTAATCAACACAATCCTGCATTAACTAAACCGTACCGCACGGTAACCGCGGACCGATCGTACAGATCCTTGAAAACGAAGTCTCAATTGACGGATCAAACTTTTTCCACCACATCATGTTCAAATCCTTCGATTTGTAATCCAAAGCAAGTAAGCAAACTGAATGTACGCGGCGAGATTTCCAATTTCAAAGCGTGTCTTTATGATGGAGAATTCTGCGAGTTCATGGACTCGGGACGAGATTGCATAGCACTGTTTAGGTTTGATTGAAGTCCTAAACTGGTCAACAACACTAACCTTTTAATTCCATTTTGAATTCTCAAATTCAGTAGTAAAACACCCCCACGCTCGATGTTCCAATGCGGGGCATCGAGCACCTCTCACGTCAATCACTTCACTCGTCGGTTGGAAAATCACTTCAATACGGCTGTTTTGTTCAGGATACTTCGCAATTCCTAATTAATTGAAACAGCCCCCTAATGAAGTTTATTAAATATTTGCTCGCGGTTGTGTTAGTCGCAACAGGCATCCTAGCCGTGTCGGCCGTCGACGAGGTTCAGGTCGGTCGCTACTCCACGATGAAAACGTTACCGACCGAGGCACAACAGAACATTTTTGCGACCGTGACAAACGTCAATTTCGATTCATCCATTACAACAGTCGGGCAAGCCATGCGGTACTTATTAGAAGATCAGGGCATCCGATTGGCAGTACCGAGATCCCGTGAGAATCAAGTACATATCTTGATTGCGTTGCCTTTGCCTCAAATTCATCGGCAACTTGGACCGATCAGTCTTCGACACGCGTTGGAAACGCTAGCTGGCCCAGTGTGGCTTTTGGTGCAAGATCCAATTCATCGCATGGTGAGTTTTGAACTGTGTATCGAAGAAGCGGAGGAGGGAACTGACGAGTGATTGAACCGATACTCGGCATACTTTTGATTTTTATGTTCGCTCCGAGTAATGAAGTAGAGAATGATTTGGTTGTTGAATCGAATCTCTCCCCAGAACCTGTTGAACTCGAAGCGTCACAGGATGAGCAATCTGAAGAAGATTGTCGATATAAGGATGAGTCAATCCCCCACAGAGACCTAAGCGATTATGTGATTGTTGAGGAAATCTCAGTCAATATGAACGAAGAAATGGATGTTGCACAATCCGATGCAACTGAACAACCGGACTCCGAGCAATTTGAAGATGTTCACAATGAACCAGAAAGAGCTGAACCACATGGAGAAGAGAAAGAGTAGTGCAAAAGGCTTTCATCTTCTCTGTTTGCTTGTTATGTTTGAATACTGTCGCGGTTGAACGAGAGTCGACAACTACGATCGATATTTCAAGTCAATTGTTAGAAGTATCCAATACAAACGTATCTCTTCTGGACCAATGGCAACTTTCCGAACAAGAATGGAGTAGGTACGAGGAACTCATGCAAGGTATTCGAGGGCGATTGAGTCAATCAAACATTTCTCCTATCGAAGTATTGGGGATTCATGCCCGTTCGGAGACTGAGCGCACACACTATGCGCGAATCTGGGCGCGCATGATGCGTGAGGACGCGATAAGAGTATTACAGTTTCAGCGAGCATACGATATCGAAACAAGGGCATTAAACCAAGATGAACCATTGATTGATATCAGTCTTCTTCCGGAACCTACAAAGGGAAAAGAAACGATACTGACCGAATCTGATAGAGTATTGGTGTTTTTAAGCTTCGACTGCATATTGTGCGACATTGTGTTTGACGAAGTCTATAGCCGGATCTCCAAATTCAATGGCATTGATCTTTATTTCGTCGACACGGACACCAAAGACAGTGAACGAATTCAAGATTGGGCTAAATCACGAGCCATTGACATTCAACACGTTCAATCTGGACAAGTTACGATTAACTATGACAATGGTCTTTTGGAATCAATCGACCCAGATGTACAGTCTGTGCCGACTCTAAAGCTGCGGCACGATGATGAGATTAAACCTCTAAGGCTTGATCAACTACCTTGAGCAACGTGGCTCAGAATGGTCTTGACATATTTAAGATCAATTTGTTTTATTGAAGCGGATTAAATTTATGCATTGTGCTTAAATAGATGAAATTTCCAGTAGAAGCACTCTTACGTGCTCCTGTAGAACTCTGGTCAGCGTTAGTTTGCTTGACAATGAGTTTCGCGCTTTTGTTTTTGGGTGGCGAATTGCTTCTACCGAGATCTATCTCTTATATCGCTGCGGTCGCGATTGCGAGTCTTGGGTGCTATCGACTCGTTGGTGCTCTGTACGTGATTATCTATCAGACTTGTCTATCCAATTCCAAACCTTGGTCGCTACCGTTCGCGCAAATCCCAAAGCAAAAGGGGTTTCTTTATTTGGGTAGAGGTTTTCGCTGGACTTATAGACATACACAACGTCTAAAAGATACCGAGCTCCCAGAGGCACAAAGGTATATCGAAACGAAGTGGACAAGATTGCTAGGAAATCTGCATAGAGTTTCCGAAAAACAGGGCTTGACAAACCCAGAACGAACTCTTTCTATGAGTGGGAACCTAAAACTACACGGAGTCGAACTTCGAAAACAAAAGGTATGGTTAAACTCTCAAGATCGAGTTGGGCATACGCTTGTAGTCGGTACGACCAGGGTTGGTAAAACTCGCTTAGCTGAACTGTTAATCGCGCAAGACATTCAGATGGGAGAGGTGGTTTTTGTCTTTGACCCGAAGGGAGATATCGAACTCTTCCAGAGAGTTTGTACCGAGGCACTTCGTGCTGGACGACAAGATCAGTTACATGTCTTTCATCTTGGATATCCCGAGGTATCGTGTCGATATAACGCTATAGGAAGATTCTCTCGTATCACTGAAGTTGCAACTCGTATTGCCAATCAGTTGCCGGGCGGCGGTAGCTCCTCAGCGTTCAAGGAATTTGCATGGCGTTTTGTGAATATCATCGCACGAGCATTGCACGAACTACGACAAGTGCCCGACTATCGCAAGATTCGGCAGTACATCAATGACATTGAACCTTTGTTTGTCGAATACACACAAAGTCTGCTGAGTCGAACTCAACCTGCTGGTTGGGCAGTTGAAATCAAAAATATTGCTCGTTCATTGAAAGATCGCGATTTAACGAGTGCTTTGAAGGGTAGGGATCCAACTGCTGTTGCACTTTACAAATACGTGCAAAAGAAAAACATCGACGACCCAGTCCTTGAAGGATTGGTTTCGGCCTTTAAATACGATCGAACCTATTTTGACAAGATTGTGAGTTCGGTAGGACCTTTGATGGAAAAACTCACTACGGGTACGGTTGCTGATCTCATAGCCCCTACGAATTCAGGTGATCCTCGTCCGATTTTCAGTTGGTTGGAAGTAATTCGCAATAAAGGTATCGTTTATGTCGGTTTGGATGCGTTGTCTGATACCACTGTAGCAGCTGCCGTCGGCAATTCAATGTTCGCAGATCTTGTATCGATAGCCGGATACCTTTACAAGTATGGCATTAATGGGGAGAAAGAGACCTATGTCGAACCACCAAGAGTCTGCATTCATGCTGATGAGTTCAATGAACTCATCGGTGATGAATTTATTCCATTGCTCAACAAAGCAGGTGGTGCAGGGTATCAGGTGACTGCCTACACCCAAACGATTTCGGATTTAGAGGCTAGAGTAGGGAGTAAGGCAAAGACTGGCCAAATCTTGGGAAATTTCAACAGTCTGGTCATGCTCCGAGTTAAAGAACTTGCGACTGCTGAATTTCTCACAAAACAACTCCCTCAAATCCAAATTCGAGGTCTGAAAACGACATCGAGCGCTTCGGACACAGATACCAATGGGCTTAGCATAGGATTTAGATCTCGAACCGATGATCAACTCACGGTGTCAGATACTCCTCTTTTAACTGCTGCAAATTTAATGGGGTTGCCGAGAGGTCATGCTTTTGCCATTCTCGACGGTAATAACCTGTGGAAGATTCGTTTTCCCATGCCCGAGAAGAACGATTCATTCGCGCCAAGTACCATTGAAGGAGTGTTCGAAGTGATGCACGCAAGCTACAAACATAGACACCAAAATCCGGTCGCACAAACACAACCGATTGAGAAAAAATCAACAAAAACTGATCCGTAATCTCGCCGTAAGACCGTGCAAGACAGCAATCGCAAAGTCAATCCGTTTCTGAGCGCTTTGGGAAATGTCTTAAGAACGATTTCCTTTGTAATTGGTACGTTCATTCTCGCAACTATCTTGGAATGGTGTGGAATGCATTCTTGGTGGAAGAACGCAAGTGAAACTCATTTGTCTGAACGCACTCAACTTGAAATCCAACAAATTGAAAGCTCTGTCGGTACAAGTTTCGACGGACACTGGTTTCGACGTGCTTCTGCGTACTTCTCAACGTTGAGCGATCGTCTCCTCGCACCTATCGAACAACATCTTGAAGCTCAACAGCAACAATTAATAGCGACTCCACGATCTACGTCCGCAGTTGTTAACGCTACTTCACAGGTCCGACAATCAATCAACCGACATCTCATGGTAGCCATTGAAGTCTTTCGTGCATGGTTGTTTCGTTTGCTTACTTTTATGTTTGGGGTCGTATCGATGTCACCACTGTTGCTTGTGGGGTTCGTCGATGGTTTGGTAAGGAGAGAAATACGCCGATGGGGAGGGGGTCGTGAATGTGCTTGGATTTATACCGTTGCGAGCAAGTCTTTATTCCCTACGCTAGGGTTATTCTTAGCAATATATGCACTATGGCCGTGGAGCTTTTCTTTTGTATGGATAAATAGTCTAATGGGAATATGTTGGGGAGGTGCGCTGACCCTCGCAATCGCAAAGTTTAAAAAATACTTGTAAGGTCGGCAGAAAAGCAGATTCGGTAAGTGACTCGGCGTACTATTGCAGACATCGGTCAGATCGAACTGCAAATTTATGACTAAAGACCGAATGCCCTAAAGGGCTCTTAAACCCACGACTGCCAGGGTTTATTTGAAGA
Organism: Gammaproteobacteria bacterium; assembly: GCA_009841615.1. Classification (GTDB taxonomy): domain Bacteria; phylum Pseudomonadota; class Gammaproteobacteria; order Pseudomonadales; family Azotimanducaceae; genus Bin55. Next base: position 142,011 of record VXLL01000029.1, read on the forward strand.
ACAAGGTGATGACGGTCAATCCGTGAATGTTAGTAACCCAGGTAAGAGTCCGGAACGTTAATTCCTTCCTCTTCGACTTTTAATAACAAATCACGGTCTTCATCAGTCAGGTATTTTTTGAGACGATCAATCTGGTCGTCATCAAATACTTTGGATCTTCGATTATTAGCGATTTGCGAGGTGGCAATTCTTGAGCGTGCCATCTCTGAGGGTAATTTGTCGAGTCTCACAAATATTGACTCAGGCTCATCCATAACGTTTACGTTAGAACCTATGCTGGTATAGTAGCGTATTTGATCTTCCCCGGAAAACTCTTCTCCGTTCGCGATCGCCTCCTCTAGCCGGTCAATTCGTATCAGCGAATTTCCAACATCTTTATACGCAGCTAGTTTGGTCGGTCCCTCTCGAACTAATGGAAGTAGTTTAAGAGCTTCTTCGAGGTCTCGGAACGTAAGCATGTCGATCACGGTCGCTTCTAGCCCGATTTCTTCATTGCCATCGACACCTAAGGGTTGATCACGGGCCAGTTCAAAGGCAGTCTGAAAATCCTTGTTGGTCATTTCTGATATGATGATGTCTACCAATGTTGGTCTCTGGGATTCTGTAGAAGGGTCAGATAGGACCCAGTTTAGTGCAGCAACTCCGTCCGTCCGTCCCCAGTAGTTCGCTATCGTGCGCGCGGCAATTTTTTTTGAACTGCTGTTCTCGATTTCGTCATACATTGCACGCGCTGCTTCTGGCGACTCTTTAATTAAATCAAAAATGAGTGTTGCACGCGCGACATCTTGCACGTCGTTTGGAAATGTACCCAACGAGTCCATCAGATGTTGGGCATCATTGCTGACCCAAGCACTAAAGAGCGTTTGCATCAGTTCTTCTCGTTCACTAGGGGGCTCCAAAGTTGATATACGTTCCCAAGCGGCGACTGGATCTCTCTCAGCCCACGAGTATAAGACTGAAGAAGCCGGATTCGAGAATCCAACATTCGGTAGAGTCATCGCATATTCGAACGTTGATTTAGCATCCTTTAGCTCAGCAACACGCAATAATAGATACGTTATTTGATCTCGCAATCCTTGATCCTCGATCACCTCGGTTATTCTCGGGATGGCATTTACCCCAATTTGATTGATCCAAGCCTCAGCAATATTCGTAATACGCCTTAAATTTTCGTACGTCAACCGGGTTGGATCCCTAGCGAGTTCATTCCAAGATTGTTCAGGATGTCTCGCGTCTTCAATAAATAGATTTTTTTCTGCAAGGTCAGCAATATATTGTTCGTTTTTAAATTGTTCAGCGAGTGTTTTCAGTTCATCTATGGGGAGCACTGAGCTTTGTGCGTCCAATACTCCATCAGTGGCAGTCATCCGCAAGTCGGAGTCTGAAAAACCATTTACAAAGTTAGTAGCTCCTTCTAAATTCACTGAAGCCCATTCACTGGCGATACCATACGCAAGTTTCCTTTGTGTGTCTTCACTCAAGCCCCAAAAAATTGAGTGTACGTTTTCCTCATTGAAATGAACAAGCTTAGACATTAGAATCAAAAGTGCGTCGGTTCTCCAATTTTGAGTCGTAGCGTCGAATTCAAAGTCAACGATTTCGTCAATGAGGAACACGAGACGATCTTCATCTAGTCGATTCGCTAGTTCATATAGAGTAGAAAGACGCAAAAATCTGCTCGGGTGTTTGTCCAACAAATCCGAAAATGTTCGGATGGTCGTTGAGTCTGGTGTGCTCTTTGCCGACTTACTGTTTAGATCGGAATCACTGGATGATTCTGATGAAGGTAGTGGACTGCTCGCGTTAGGGTCTAAGGGATTTTCCGATTTCTTTCCCGGCATAACAAAATAAACTGTTAGGAGTATTACAGCGGCAAGGGTAGCCCCCACAACTAAAGACAAAACATCTGGGAATTTTTTGACTGGGTGATTTGAAGCATTCATGGCAATATAGAGTTGAGTGAGTGTGCTAGAACATGTACTTACAAGTTTGTTCAGAATGTCATTCTTTCTGACCCCGCAGTTTCAAATTTACTGGAAAGAAATTGTTCGTGCTAAAAGTTTACCGCGAGAATTTCATCCCTGTCTAATTCTACGATCTCGTTCCACTTGCTAGTACCCGGTCGTTGTGAGAACATAGCATGCGCTGAAGAAAAATATTGGATGCCATCTTTGAGCTCGAACGGTTTCTGTGCCTCAGTCATTCTTCACGTAGATCGTCGTGTAGTTCATTAATCAATTTCTCGAGCGCTGACAAGTGTGTCTTCGTTAAGCCGTACTCTACTTCCAACGAAAAGTTCTGAAGTGTTCGAGCCAAATCCAAAGGCGAAGTCTCGCGGGTTAGTGGGCTCTCGAGATATATGGATATCGCTTCCTCTAAACACTGAGGAAGGGAGTCAACAGCAGTAGCGATATCTAAGTAGTCTTTCACCTCCTTCCTATTCGAAAGTGCAGCTAACTTGCTCGCGAGTAAGTCTACTGGATTGGCAACTGGAATTCCATTTCGAGTGTAAGCTGGAGGAAATTTAGGTTCGACGTTGGAGAATAACTTTAAATCTATGAAGTTTAAAGTTATGCTTCGTGATGTTCCGGTAACGATAACATCAACCATACCCTCATCTCCGTGAAATTCGGCGTCAGATAGCCAGTCGAAGCGTTGTAAGTCACTTCTTCGGACAACTGTCTCTGAAAAAAAATCGAAGTCTATGGAATGACGGTGATTGATGTACAACGCGAGTGCCGTACCACCAAACATCCTGTAATTTTTCAAGTCCAAAGCGTTCATCCTCTCGAACAGCCGTAGCATATCGGGATCCATGAACGAAGTGTGTTTTGGAGTCCATTTGGGCATTTACCCGAATCTCAACGTTTAATACCTCTAATCTCCCACGCAGAACGTTGATTCATGAACATCAAATCGTTGACGTGCCTATTTGCTCGCCACTCTTTGCTTATTGGTGCACCTAAAGGTATTAGACCCGCGAGTCGCATGCATAGTCGATACGACCTTGTCGAAACTTGACCGGGTCGGAGTTGCTGCAACATATTAATCCAGTCTTTTCGATCAATGTGATTCCAAAGGTAGAGGTAATCTTCGGGCGTAGCCCAGTCCATCGAGTGAGCTAGAAAGGCATTTCGATTGCGAAGTATCGTCCAGGGATCTCCGTTCCACCACATCTTCTTCGCGATTGCGACCAATTTATCGCTCGCAGGTAGGGGATTATCACACGGTGGTATAGGAGTGCCTCGCCAAGCATTGACATCCGGACGTGGATCGTATCCAAGTTTTTCAATCAAATTAGTAGTTGACCCATAATTTTCGATTCCCTTCTCAACAGCTGAGTCATTTCTTCGAGTCATATTTACATTATGCAACAATTTCGCGCGCAGGTCCCTAGACAATCGTCTCAATGAACCAATGACGTAACACAAGGGAATGATGGCTCTTCATCAGTCGGGATGACCACTTAAATTGGTATGCTCATTAGAACGCATGGTAATCGGCTCGGATATTTTGTCGCTCCCAATCCAGATTCCTCATGCACCTATTTATTCAGGGATGCATCAACGTCGACCTGAGCGTGTGCGCGCGTTAATCGATGTAGTCGCAAATCCGAAACGATCATCACCAGAGACGGCTAGAACCATGACGTTCCAATTGGCGTTGCTATCAGGTAAGACGAAATGTAATTGCGTATTTCCGTCACTAGTAATGATTGATGGATTCCAGTACGCAACCAAGGAATCTACCAAGCGAATTTCCGGATCAGCAACTGTAATTGAGGAAAAGGAGGGGCCAATAAACGGAGGGTAGCGTAAATTGTAAGAGCTTGTGACAGACTCAAAGTCGTCTTCAACAGACCACGGTTCGTTTGGAACAGGAACCACAGACGTCTCAATCAATCCATCTACTAAACCAAAGGTTCGAACGCCGTTGTTAATACCAGGATTGAATGACACTATCGTTGGGTCGAAAATGGTCTCCCCCTTTGGTCTTTCGATCACTCTGAATTCATAGCCATAGAACTGGGCAATCGTTTCTCGCCTTTCGCTTTCTTCCGTACTTATAAAGTTTGTCAGTCGATCGTCGACTACTACTACCGCGTATTCGATCGGTGCCGCGCTGTTGGTTAGCTCTCCTGCCGTAAGTGTCAATGACACTCTATCCCCGGGTTGATAAGATTTGGAAGTCGATGAAATACTTACTTTGAGTGGAACATTTCGTGGATTTTGCAACGAAAACGTTTTTGTACCGATACCAAATATAGCTTTATTTGGATTACCTTCGGGTGGTCGTGGAGATGCCGTGAGAACCGACAACTCAAAGTGAGGTGCGTATTCCTCACGAACAGTAAATTCTATTACGGGATTTGACGGATCGATCAAAGTCGACCATTGATCAACAATCCCCGCACGTTCAATTGTCACCAGGGCTTGTGAAGACTCTAAATAGTTTTCGACTTTACACCGAATAGTGCTACCTACTTCTACAGGTTGCTCTTCGCAGACTAGTATCAATTGGCTGCGCTGGACAATCTTTAGTTCTTCGGGAGGTTTTCGCACAGGGACAATTGCTTCCACTTTGATGCTAGATCGATGTGGATTCCCGTTCGAATCGACTATAAATGCATCAATTCTGTAAGTCGTTTCATCGGTTGGAGTTAGGTCACAAGATACAGGTTCATTCTTGGACACTAGCTCACATCGCTGAATCTCGATCCAAAAACGGTCAACCGGATCATACTGACGAATCGATACTTGAATCTCCTTTCCAGAAACTACTTCACTGTCTTTCGACACAACGAGTGTTTGAATCGACCAAGTTTCCCCAACCCTAATCTGTCCTTCTCGTAAGTCGAGCTGCGACCTTTCTGGTTTTTGAATTCCTACAAACTGATCTACTCCGTAGTAGGAGGCGATCGCATAATTCTTAACAGAGTTGTCATGGTCACTGAACACCGAACTTTCAAGCACAAATTTTCCGTAATAGATTTCGATGTCTAAAGCGTCGATGGTCAATGAATTCTCACCCTGATCGTCGAGTTCATATTTGTGCTCGATACGAGAATCAAGGAAATTCCAAGATCTATCAGATACAAAGTCAGATACAAAGTCTCGACCACTAAATTCATACAACCGAGCTCCATCTATGTCAAGAACAAAAGGAGGCCTGTTGACGTACAAATCAATCATCAGCTGACCGAGAGCTTTAGTTTGCGGTTCCCCGGAACGCAACTTTGAAGATGTTGTGATCGTCATATTGGCGCCGCGTTGGTATGTTTGTGCATCGAAATCTACAGAAACTTGAATTGGACTCGTACGAAATTCAGTTACTTCAAACGATCCGGCAGTCGTGACATACACTCCTGGAGTAGAAGTAACCTTTTTTCCGTAAATAGGCGATTTCTTGTGCGAACAAGGACTGGTGATTGGTTTTTCAAGGTCATAGATCAACTCCACTTCGTAGTCGCCCGACTTCACACGTTCACTCAATCTGAAAGAAGTGTGATATGCTCCGAATTCGTTTACGTAGATCGGTGCAATCTCAAATGCTTTGACGAGCGAATGTTTTATACATAACGCGAAGTGATAATCGGAAGGTATGAACTGTACTTCTCCACGTTCGCTTCGAACGTACCCTTTAATGTGTACGGTATCGCCGGGTCTATACAACTGTTGAGACGTAGCGATCCAACTTTCAACGTTATCGTAGACGGAATCAATTCGTCCCCGGCCGCTCAAAATATAGTCTTTGTATAGTGGCAACAATGCTAGTCCGGATTCGCCTCGAACTTTCAGAAAATATCCGCTACAGTCTCTGTTCTCGATACAGTCTCGGATGGTGACATTTTCGAATCGATCCCCATTTGGATCAAAAGTTTCGTACCCCGGTAAACTAATTAGGCCGTCACTATCGGTCCTACCAGAGAAAATAGTTTCGCTTGTTTCAGAAAAGTCTTTCAGCGTTCCGACGTAAAGGTCTACATCGGCGTTAGCAACAGGTCTGCCTGTTTGTATGTTCACGACCCACGCTAAAGAACTAACCGCACCTAATTTAAAAAATACAGAATAAGGTGTTACCTGTGCGAAGAAGTGTTGTTTTAGTTGTTCCTCCGATGGATCAACTCTTGATTGGCCTATTACTTCGCCGAACATTAATCCAGACAGAGTTCTGAGCGTAGCGCGAAGATCAATAGTCCGCGGTTTCAAAACGTTATCTTGCTCTGGTCCAGATAGTGGGCGCGTCTGATTTAACAATGTTCCTTGTTCGTCAAGGATACTGTAATTGAGTGATAGTTCATCAACGTTCTGAAGATAAACCTGTGGGTCAAACTGTCCGTAAGAATTGACGGTGGTGGTGGGTTGTGCAAGCAGAATCAAGGCTGGCGAATCTGCAGTTCGAAAAGTGACGTCCGTAGGACCAACTATCGATTGCCCGAAACCGTCTTTCACCGGAGTTGTATTTTGGGGATCGTCGGTGGCGGCTATAAAGAGCTTATAAGTTGTGCCTGGTTCAAACTTCGTACGAATGCGATACTTGACACCTCTCATGCCAGATCGATGGTACTCGTTGTCGACCAATACGAACCTGTCTTCCCTCACTGTCTGTGGAAGAGTATGAACAATTTCATTGATCGCGTGATTCTCGAGGCTGGACGAGAACACTAGCGAGATTTCTAAATCTACATCGCAAGTTTCATCATGTGATTGACCAGCCTCCAAGAATTGAGACACTTCATTTGAATCGTAGCAAAGAAGACCTAAAAACCTGAAAACATCGGAAAATTCAATGAAGGTGTCGGTTAGTCTTCGTTCGATAGTCTTTAATTCTCCTTGTGCTCCTTTCACCCCGGGCAAGAGAACTACCGAAATTTCTACATTAGGCGAGAGTGGTTCGCGTGGTAATACAAACACGCGATCTCCCTCAATGTTGTCATCGTCTTGTAGACTGGCACGACTACCGAAATTTTTATGTCTTTGCTGTCTTCCGAAATAGTCTGTTAAGAGAGCTTGGCGTAAATCCCAAGTGTAAGGTAGTAAGGTTGTCGGTATCTCTCGCTCAGTAACAGCGTCCCACAAGAAAACTCGATCCTTGAGCGATTTGAGCTCAATGTTTTGATCGAAGGAAACATCTACGATGGGTTTATCACGAGAGATCCATGAGTGTAAACGAGCTCTTTTAATTGTTGGTACGACTGTATCGAAGACATGGACGTAGTCGTCGTTTAGAGTGAGCCCGTTTGGCGTTACTAGTCCGGACTTGATCTTTATCACATATCTAGTTGAAGAATCTAATGTTGTCGCTTCTGGTAACGAACAACGAAGCCTGTCCGTTCTGACCCATTCCCATTTACACGGAAGAGTTGGTTCTATGTCGATGGGTATTTCGTCATCGTTAAAACGGGAAGTAAGAGAAGCGACGACATCTCGATTGAAGTCGATCTCAATCAGTTCATCGACGGGAACATCGGTTCCCACGGGATAAAATTCGGAGACTCGTAATGGAACATCTACTGAGTCGTCGGTACCGTGAGTCCCTAAGCAACTACAGAGAATCAAATAACCAACAAAGACTGTTCTCTTCTTCATGGTCCGTACCTTATTCGTTGCATGTTTTTCCTCACTCCTTGAAGCTTCCGCTTTTAACCTAGACTTCTTGAAGAAATTTACGGCTCAACCTTCAAAATCCACGGCTTAGACTTGCTGAGCATCACCGGTCGATAGACCTCTTTCACTTGAGCGGGTGGCACCGAAAATTTACCAGATGTTATCGCGCGACCAATCCAAGCAGCATGGTATTTGTCTCGTGGCAACGAGTCATCTAAGAATCGAACTTTTTGAAGTCCTATTTCTCCCACCCATCCGCGTTCAACATCGTCTTTGAACTCTTCGTACCATTGACTTGAGGGTAGGATATCTTCAAATGCCGAAGTGGATTGAAAAAGGGATTCTCTATGCCAGCCAAACTCTTCAAAGCTCACTGGTATTAAGCCACCAGGAACCGAGTCTTCGAGCAAGACGTGATGGCGATCAAGTTTATTGTTCAGAAATAGGTTGACGAGTACTGTCTCGCCTTTGTTAATGTGGTCTCCAGATTCGAGAATAATCCATCGATTCTCACGTAATACAAGGTATTCCCGATGAATTTCAAAACCCGAGTAGCGATTGATCGTTTGGTCCCCATCATTTCGCACGGGAATACGCTTTTCTTGTATGCTTCTATTTTTGCGATCTCCAACGCGGGCGACTACTCGAATTTCATTAGTATCGTTTGTTCGTTTGAATCTAGCGGAACCTGAGTCTGTCTTCACATTCAGCGTTAGAGTCTTGGTTTCGAAGGCTGCGAGATTAGTTCTCTGACGGAATCTCGTCTCGGAATCTGCGGCTAGTACTCCTGAAGCTCTCAAATCAACGGGTAGACTACGTTCATGTTTTGTACGATTTTGTATGACTACCCCTACTTGAAACACATCACCCGCAGTGACCACGTTGGGATAGAATGCTCGAACATCAATGTCTTTCTGAGTTTCGAATGAAGTAGTTCCGAAACCAAATCGATGATCTGCAGAAACAGCAGCGACCATGACTTTCCAACGGGGCCGATAGTCTGGTAACTCAAAGCTCAATTTCTTCCTACCGTTCGACGTGATAGCGGAAGGATTCCAATACGCAACCCAATTCTTGATTTCGTGTACTCTCGGGTCGAGCATGTCGGCAGGCGACCAACGAATTTGAAGATATTTGTTGCTGATAGTGTTTCCTGAAATCCTGATACTTGGGCGGTTTCTACTCGCAGTAACACCGTCGAGTGTGACCGATTGAGTCTTCAGAGCGGTAATCAAACCATAAGTGTGTACTCCGCTCCTAACTGAATGCCATCGCTTCGAAGTAGGGTCGAATAACTGATTATTTGCTTCTCTTTCAGCAGGAAGCAACGCGTGCAGGGTAGGATAGTCGACAAATTTGTTTTCATTTTCAAGCACTTGTACGAAATTCAGGAGAGTCTCGTCGATAACAACTACGGCGTACTCTATTGGTACCCTAACACCTCTTGCTTGTTTAGTCGATATTGACAACGTCACTCGATCTCCAGCATCGTAGAGTTCACGATCTGTAGCGACCGCAATCTCGAGTGGAGGGTATATGGGATCCTCCACTGTAAATTTCGTCGTACCGTTTCGAGCCAATGTTGCTTGATTGTCGTTTTTGGTAACTGAGGAAGATTGGCTGAGAACAGACAATGTAAAGTTTGGCGCATATTCCTCTCGAATGTTGAATTCAATATACGGGTCTTTGGAATCTAGTCGAACCACCCATTGATCCACCACTCCGGTTTGTTCAATCGTTACAAGTGTCACGGCGCTAGTTAAGCTATTTCGTACAAAACATCGAACGGTGTCGCCAACTTTAACAGCTCGTATGTCACAGCTCAAATCTAATTCTCCCAATCTCGATTGCTCACTGCCAGCAGAGACCCATTCCGCCAAAGGGACCGCTTCCACTAACACGCTCGATTGGTGAGTGTGCCCTTTGGTGTCAACTATCTGCGCATCGATTCTGTAGATCCCAATTTCAGTCGGAGTGAAGTCGCAAGACACTGGATCTAATCCAGAAACTACTTCACAATTGAATACTTGTTTCCACTCATACTGTGAGAAAGCTAAATTTTGACCACGTGTATAAACAGTAATTTGAACATCCTTACCAGTTACTATTTCGTCTTCCTTGGATACAACGAGAACTTCAACAGGCCACGGTCTGTCAACACTAACTTTTCCACTACTCCAGTCAAAATATCTAATTTTGGGAGTCGCCACCGGGTGCCGAATCCCTACAAACTGATCCACACCGTAGTATTCCGCCATAATACGCGAAGTAACAGTACTGCCTAGGTTACTCCCCACCCAGCTTTCGATCCTAAACGTGCCGTAATACACGTCCGGATAAGATATATCTAGGGTCTGGGTATGCTCTCCTTCGTCGTCTAAGTGGATATCGAAATCTGTTTGTATGTCGTACCATTCGGTATCCATCGGCGCGAACTGAATCCCGCTAAATTCAAACTCTTTGATGTCCACGGTTTGAATCGGAGGAGGCCCACCAATTAGTAGAACTTCCATGTTCCCAATCCCGTTGGCGTTGGGTTTCCCGTCAAAAAATTTGGATGTTGTGAAAATTGACACTTGATCACCACGATGAAACGTTTCTGAATTGAGTTCCAACGAGACTTGAATCGGACTAGTTTCGAATTCGTAGACTTCAAAAAAACCGGCGTAGGACACATTAACTTCGGGAGTCCCATAATTTTTCTCACGGGAGAGGTACGAGCATGAATCCTCCACCAGATGAGTTTCTGAAGACACTAGCCAAAGGCGATAAATACCGAACTGGTCAGATCCGTTCAACTCATACGAGACATGAAACGCGCCAAACTGGTTTAGTGTGATTTCTTTGTGAGCACGAATACGGCTGTTCTCGATACAGATTGCGAATTTTTCTCCATCGGGAATTTCTCGTTTCATTGTTGAAACGTCGCGGATGTACCCCTTAATGTGGACGGTGTCTCCTGGTTTATACAACAGTTGAAGGGGTGCGATCCAATGTTCTCTCTCTACATCTGTCGGATCTGGAAAGTAAAGATCTTGAAATTGGAAACGATCGAGAAGAGGCAACATCGCGATTCCCTCGTCGCCTTTCACATGCACAAAATATTGCTTTTCGTACCAAGTTGTTGGATCAATCCGTTCTTGGACTTGAAATGTCACTAAACCGTCTTTGTCCGTCGCACTTGAAAATATTGATTCAAGAGTTTCAGAGTAGTCGATCGGTACCCCCGAAAACAGTCTAACTTCGGCATTGGATATGGGTTCCCCGGTTTGTAGATCAACTACCCATACCAGTACTCTGAAATCTCTTACTTTCACAAAAACGGAATAAGGTGTGGCTTGAGCGACGAAAGACTCTCTAATGGGATCATCTTCAAGATCAAATCGAGAATGACCAGAGACAGTCCCGGTCATTACTCCAGAGGGAGACCGGAGCGCACTCCTCAGACCCAACACCTGTGACAGAAACGAATCATCTGAAGTAGGACTAGACAGAGAACGTGTTTGATTTTTTAGTTCCCCTATTTCATCGAGAATGGTATATGTGATCGTCACATCGTCCACATTGTGTGCGTGTAGGAGCGGATCATTAGATCCGTTTGCATCGACAACTATGTAACGTTGTTCTACAAAGAGTTCCGGCGGATCATGAGTGGTTCGAAAGCTGATTTCTGCGGAACTCATTAGAGGTTGTCCAAAACCGTCTCGGACGGAAAGTCTGCTGTCCGAGGTGTCACTTGAATCAGTTGTCGGCGCAATGTAAAGTCGATATGTCCTATTTGGTTTGAGATCCCTTTGAAACCAGTATTTAAAACCCTCAATTTCGGGTACGTCGTTGACGTATTCGCGCCCGAATGTTCTCGACCAACTGGCATCATCCGCGTGTGAAGAAGGTGGATCCGTACGGAATGACTCTACTGCTAATCCATCCATCATCGAGGAAAAGACCAGCGCAAAATTCGAACTCTTGTCGCACGCTCTTTCGAGAGACATGTCATTTGTAAGAAAAACGTCTTCTCCTTGAAGGTCTTGACAGATAAGACCGAGCATATGAAATTCACCGACGGTCCTAACGTCCGTGGTAACAAAGGTTCTTTTTACTGTACCTAAATTACCATGTGCTCCCTCTATGCCAGGTTGTAATATCAACGATACGTTGACCTCTGGCGGTAGTGGCTCAATTGGTAGTACGATGAAATTTTTTGTTGGCGAGTCATTTGCAGAACTTGTGTCAAGATAGTCGTAATTTTTGTGTGTTTGGGCACGACCGAAGAAATCTAACCAAAGCTCATAGGTTAAACTCTCATCACTAGGCCAAATTCGAGCTGACACCCTTGAACCAGAAATGCGGTCGTGTAAGAAAATTCTTCCTCGTAATGAATCAATATTTACCGCTTGGTTGAATGAAATTTCAAAGATTGGTTGAGTAGGAGACATCCAAGAAACTAGATCCGTGTCCGTAATCGCAGGAAGAACGGTTTTAAAGCTATGCACGTATCTCTCTTCCAATTCTTGGCCCAATAGCGATGAAATCCCAGGCAATACCGTAACCCTAAACTCAGTCGCTTCATGAAGGTGTTTATCGTTCTGAAGTTCGCACTTCAACAGGTTAGACTTGACCCAAATCCAATCACAGTCTATGGCGGGTTCAATTTCAACTGGAACTACTTCTTCCGCATACACCGACGGACTCAAGTCAACCATACTTTGATTGAACTCAATACTAATTCGAGCATCAGAGTCCACTTCTTCGCCTGTAGGATAAATCGCTTTGATTTGCAGTGGAACCTCTGTCGAGTCTCCAAAACCCCGAATACCGAGGCAGACGCAAAGAGACACCAACACTGGAACTATCAAACGGGTATTCAACTTCCTAGTCCGATTGGTATTGGATATGCGGATGGAACCACTTACTCGTCATTCAACAAGAAACCACTTGTGTCTCTGATGCTGTACCAGCTTCATGGGCAGGGTCCAGCTACAAGAACTGGCTGTAGGGATTACAAACACAAAAAAAGCTTCGATGATGGGAATTGATGCAGCCTTCCTAAGGCTTTACTATCAAAGTCCAAGGCTCAGATTTTCCAAACATAATGGGTCGATACATTTCTTCGACATGAGTCGGAAGTACTGTAAATTCACCGGCACTAATTGCTTGTCCTAACCACAGTAGGTGATGTTTTCCCCGCTTCAATCGGTTCGCAAAATAGCGGACGTTCTGTAATCCCAGGTCACGATAGCGAAAATACCGACCTGATGCCTCTTCAAATTCTTTGTACAACTTGCTGTTCGACAAGATTTCGACCAACTCCGAAGGATTGAAGGGTGGAATAAATTCTGTTTTAAGGCTCAAATTTACTGGTTCTAAGCCACCTGGAACCGAATCATCGACGACCACGTGGAATCTCTCGAATCGGTTGTTCAGGTATATATTTACAAGTATGTATTCGCCTTTGTTGATGTAATCCCCAGGTTTTAGAATGTGCCAATGGTTGTCTCTGAGCGCGACATATTCCCGATGGATTTCAAACCCTGAATAACGATTAATTCTCTCATCGACTGTCGTTAAATACGACAGTTCGACGTTATAAAACGCGTTTCCATTTCCTTGGCGATTGATTTCGATTGCACCGTGAGAACCAAATCGGTGAGCATGCAACTGATGTCGTGCATGATGTTTAGTTATGTGAGTATTGAATTCCCATCCGTCAGCAAGACGAGCAGAAACTCCAGTGTCGTCACTCTGTAGGTCGATAGTAGCTACAAGATCTCCTCCCTCAGAATTGACATAGTCGAAAAACGTAATCATCGCGTTAGTACAGAACACATTGTCCTGAGTGTTACGCCAGCAGGGTAGGTTGTCTCGCGCATACCGAACGGAGTTAGCCAACTCTTGCAACTCCCCAATTTCAATACCACCTGATGTGTTCTGTTTCAACATAGTGAGTGCTTCCAAGACTGAACAGAGTGAGCGTGTGTCTGAGTGGAGGATTCGTGTAAACTCGCGAGGAACTACTTCGACGAATTCAACGGCTCCGTCCACTAGTGAACGATGATTCATAATCCGTTCGACGACGGTAGCCGTAAGCGGATGAACGGGGTCCAGTTTAACTGCTGCTAGAAGGAACTGAGACAGGCCGAATAAGTCCATTTGGTTGATCTGATTCGAGTATGTTGAAAGTTCGGTATCGGAAAGTTCACCAGATAGTGCTAACGCGTGTGCGACGACTGCTCCCACCGTCGCTTGGATGTGGTTGAACAGCATTTCATCACCAATCCGATAAGCGTTGCCCATTTCGTCTTCTTCCCGTGCTAAGAACTTGTGCAAGTATTGCAATAAATTTCGTTGTACCTCGTGAGGAACATCGTACCCGGCGTTTTCTAGCCAAGAGAATGCAATCGCGGTGTACGCCGATAGATACGGAACGCTATTACCGTCCCTAGGATCGAAATAGGCCATCCCACCATTAGGTGTTTGAAAGTCTTTCGCAGCAGCAAGGACTTGTGCTATCTTTTCCTCCGCGTCAGGCCATGGGATTCCATGCTGAGTACCTCGTTTTTCTAATAGCAAATATTGCATCGCAAGTACCGCTTTCGTCAGTTCTTGTTCCCAACAAGCGTACGGATATTCGATTGCATATCGAAATACTCCATCAAAATTTATCTTGTCCGTGGTACTCAAAGTAAAGTCTAACTGCCCGTCTTCATTCAGTAAACTTGTTGGAATTCCAACAGGAATCTCGGTTCTATCCCCATCTAGAGCACCGTAGGCGACACTAGAAACTCGTACTTTATTACTTCTTACCGGTATTCGAATGTCAAGTGCGTCCGAGTCTCTTCTGTCGCCTGCGCTCGCGATGAATCGAATTTCCGACGAATTAATGGGTCGCTTCAGATCAAGAGACTGAAGCACTTCATCAGCCTGTACATCCCAGCTCACCAATCTGCGTTCAAATGGTTGGAAATTCAGCTCCTGTTTGAATGTCGTTGCAGCACCAGAAAGTTCAGCGATATTGCCCGAAGCGTGTAGTTCGATCGTGAGTCTTCGTCGTCGGTCCGCCCGGTTGAGTATCGATGCTCCAATTTGAAATTTGTCACCTTCGGTAACTACATTGGGTGCGACAGCACGAACTTCAGTTTCCTTCAAAGAAGCGAAGTTTGTACTAGCAAACCCGAATCTATCGTTTGCTGACACGGCCATTACCAACGCTACCCACCGTGTAAGGTTGTCCGGTAGCTCAAGTTCGAGTCTTGCTCGACCATCAGTGGAAACGACCGAGGGATTCCAGTAAGCAACAAAGTGGTCGACTTTGCGAATATTTGGATTCGAAGTGCGTTCACCCGCGTTGAAGTTATAGTACAGGCCACCCCTAGACTCGACTAAATCATCGTGAGTTGATGGTTTTACGGTATAGTCTTCCATTGGTGTAGGCATTGAACTTCGTAAATCTGAAGACTCCATCAATGAAGCAACCAATCCGTATGTTCGTACTACTCGTTCAAAAACGTCCCATACTTTTTTAGTTGGGTCAAAGAACCCTCCTTTCTCGTCGCTCAAATCTAGAATTGCCTGATCGACTACGACCACAGCGAACTCTATTGGTTTGGTACGATCTCGGTTTCGACCGGCTGAAATAGAAAGTTTGACCGTGTCCCTTGGAGTAAAGGAGTCACGGTTAGACGAAACTCTGATTTCAAGTGGTTTCAATCGAGGATTGTCCAATGTAAACCGTTGTGTAGCGATCCGGTAGCGATAGTCATCAGAATTAGTGGCTTCTGAAAGCGGCTTTTGAGAGAGAACTGACAATTCAAAATGCGGCTCATAGTGCTCTTGTACCTGAAACTCAAAGATGGGGTTTTTGGGGTCAAGTCGAACCAACCACTCATCGATAACGCTTGCTCGTTCAATCGTTACCAACATCGGGGAGTCTCCTAGAGAATTTTTTACCTCACATCGAATCTTGTCCCCAATTTCAACTTCATAAGAGTCGCAGATTAGTTCTAGATAAACTCTTTCGGTAGGTTTGACGATTTCTTCTTTCGGACGGTAATCAACTCGTGCGTCGACTTGGATACTCGATATCTGTGCATTTCCTTTTGTATCCAATATTTGTGCTTCGATCCGATAGAAGTTCACTTCAACCGGCGTGAAGTCACAAGAAACAGGTTCCTCGGAGGATTGGACCTCACAATTTAGTATTTTCTCCCACTCTTTTTTGGCATAACGATCAGGCACTTCACCGTTTGCGTCTTTAATAGCTGCGAAAACCGTTATGGTGACCTCTTTGCCAGAGACGACCTTGTCATCCTTGGACAATACTAACACTTGAATCGGCCACGATTCGTCAACCCAAATGTGGCCGGATTTAGTCCATCTGTCGTACGAGGCCGGGTGATGGATCGCAACGAAGTGATCGACGCCAAAGTACGGTGCTATGGTTCGTGAAGCGACGGCTTTGCCACGATCACTGATCACCGAACTCTCGATTTGAAGCTCTCCGTAATACGCTTCACTATCGAGTGATTCAACGGTAGTCTTGTAGCGCCCTTGTTCATCCAGCACAATGTAGGAACCGTGGACTCGAGCACGCCAGTTCTGGCTTGGATTCTTACTGATTGAGTAGTCGTATTCCGAGACGGTTTCAAAAGCTGGATCTTTAGCTTCAACGCTAACAATCACTTGACCATTCGCGTGCGCGTAAGGCCCCCCGGCATGGAAATTTGCGTGGGTCTCGATCGTCAAAACATCGCCTCGCTCGTAGACGTTCGCGTTGAGAAATTGATTCACTTGAATGGGGTTTGTTTTAAATTCCAATACCTTGAAGTTTCCACCTTCTTGTCGATGGTTGCCTCCGAAGCAAGGATTCGTTATAGGGCTGTCGGCATCGAATGCTATGGATATGCGGTAGTTGCCTAATTCAGTTCGTTCAATCAACTTCACTGAGGTGTGATAAGCGCCGAATTCATTGAGAGAGATGGGTGAAATTTCGTATTCGCGACCCCTCGGACCACGGACACACAGTGCGAAATTTCCTTTTTGGGGAATGACACGTACTTCGTTGTGGCGCGTACGGACATAGCCCTTGATTTGAACCGTATCACCTGGGTTGTAAATATTTTGAGAAGTTGTTGCGAAATGATCGAGATCTCGATAAACAGGATACAACCAATAGGACCAATCGAGTCTATAGTTATCGTCCAAGGGTAGCAACGCGATGCCTGACTCACCCTCGACACGAAGAAAGTACATGAGGCACTCTTCTTGGTCACGACACTCCCAAAACATACTGTCGGAGGCTCGATCCCAGTGATGGTCAAACGAATCGTAACCAGGGAAATTGATCAGACCATCGATATTAGTTTTTCCGGAAAAAATGGATTCATGGTTTGCAGCGAGCTGACGGGGATCGCCAAGAAAAAATTCAACCTCTGCATTATCGATGGGCTCGCCTGTGTGTAAGTCGACCACCCACGCTAGTGATTCAACTATACCAAATTTGAGAAAAACAGAATATGGTGTCGCTTGTACAAAAAAACGACTCTCGATACTGTCTTCTGGATGGTCAAATCTTGGGTCACTAACTAGTGTACCCGACATCACTCCAGACGGGGAGCGCAGGACGTCTCTAAGGCCCAGAAACTCCGTCGTTAAGACATCGTCTTGCTTTGGGTTCTGCCTGTTTTGTTTTTGATTACTTCGAATGCCTTGTTCGTCGAGAGTATCGTAAATAATGAGCACGTCATCAACGTTTCCGAAAGAAACTTGAGGCTCGACCGTACCACTAGAATCAACAACCGCGCTTCTATTTAACACACTAAGGTGGGGTAAAGGCCGATCAGTACTAAAGGTAATCTCATTGGTTCCTACGAGAGGCCGTCCGAAGCCATCTTGAACGTGTACGATGTTCTCGGAACTATCGCCAGTTTCTTCACGAGGAACGACCAATATTTTGTATGTCAAACTAGATCGAAAGTCTCCTCTGATGTGATATCGATAACCTTTGGGATGTCGTGAGCCGGGGTAGTAAACTGAAGCTCGTTCATTCTCTCCCGTGCTCGGCGTATGAATTTGGACGAACATGCCGGTCTCGTGTTGGTTAAAGCGCGAAGAAAAAACTAATCTAAATCTCGAGTGTACCTTACACGTTTGCTCATGTGTCTGGTCCACTGCTAGAAATAAATCGTTGCCTTGCACATCTTGACACAGTAGTCCCAATAAACGAAATTCATTAAACGTCGAAGTTTCAGCATCTACTATTGCTCGTTTTTGAGAAGTCATGCTACCAGTCGCACTCTCCACGCCGGGTAACAGAATTAACGATACTCTAGCGTTAGGTGACAGTAGTTCTATTGGTAGTACTAAGACGTCATCTCCGATTCTTCCATCAGTGTCGCACTCAGTTTGATCGAAAATTTTGTAAGTCTGATGTTGACCAAAGTAATCATTTCTAAATTCAGAATTAAGCCCCAAGAAGTAAGGACAAATCTCGGTAGGAATTTCCTTACCAGAGACTGAGTCGAACATGAGCAGTCTTTCTTGTAGGGAGTCTAGTGTGAGGTCTTGGTTGAACGAAACGTTTAGTATCGGTTGAGTAGGGGATTTCCAAGATACGAGCCAGGTGGATTGGATCGCAGGTAGGATCGTCTCAAACATGTGAACATATTCGTCGCTCAACACTTGACCGTTCGGAGCCTTGATACCGGGTCGTACGGTTACCTTATATCTGGTAGCGTTATCGAGGTCAGTATCGACCGGTAGATCGCACTGTAACGTGTTTAACTTAACCCAATTCCATTCACAATCCACTGCCGGTTCGATGTCAATTGGTACAACGTCGTCGACGAACATTGAAGCACCTAGTGACACGATGTTTTGATTAAATTCGATCGTAATGCGATCGCTAGCAGCCACTTCTTCACCAGCTGGATATATTGCTCGAATTTTCAACGGTTTTGCTGGCGCGTGTCCTTGAGCTAGAGACCCCGTGCAGTAGAAGCAAATCAACAACAATACGATGATCAATCTTGTGTTCATGTTCCTATTCCATTGACTTCCCGTGATTTATAAATGTTCTACAAATCGCTTACCTACTACAATCTAAGGCGCGACGTTTGGGGATATCAGAACAACTATGCGAGTTGGTATCCCACTTCAATTTGATGCGCGTCATTGCCATTAGAGCGTGTTCCATACTTGCGGATTATGTTCTAACGTGGTTCTGCATTGACCTTGAATGTCCAAGGCTTGGACTTTCCAAACATTACCGGTCGATACATTTCTTCGACATGAGTTGGCAATACCGTAAATTCACCCGCGCTGATCGCTTGTCCCAACCAGAGTAAATGGTGTTTTCCCCGATTCAATCGTTTCGCAAAATAGCGTACGTTTTGTAGCCCAAGTTCGCGGTAACGAAAATCCCAAAACCAGGCGTCTTCAAACTCTTGAAATAGCTTGCTTTGCGATAAGATCTCCTCCAATTCGTCCTCACTATAAGGTACAAAAAATTCTGTCTTGAGATTCAAATTTACTGGTTCTAAGCCACCAGGTACCGAGTCGTCGAGGACAACTTGGTGGCGAACAAATCGGTTGTTCAGATATATATTGACCAGTACGTATTCCCCCTTGTTAATCTCATCTCCCGGTTCTAGTATTTGCCACTGTTTATTGCGGTACGCTACATACTCTCGATGGACTTCAAAACCAGAAAAGCGATTGATTCGTTCGTCTACCGTAGTTAAATAGGACAATTCGACATTGAAAAACACGGTTCCGCTACCTTGTCGATTAATATCGATCGCGCCTCGAGTACCGAATAGTTGAGATCTCAGTGTATGTTGCGCGTGTCGTTTTGTGACTTTCGAATTGAATCTCCAACCTTCCGCGAGACGGGTTGATATGCCTGTGTCATCACTGCGTATGGCGACTGAAGCAATCAAATCTTCGATATCAGAATCTACATAGTCAAAAAACGTAATCATCGCATTGGTGCAATATACGTTGTCCTGTGTATTCCGCCAATAAGGTTGACTTTCGCGAGCGTAACGAACAGAATTAGATAGTTCTTTCAACTCGCTGATGTCTATGACCATGCCTGTGGTGTTGGACAATTTTGTAAGGGCTTCCAGTACTGTACAGAGTGAACGTGTGTCAGAGTGGAGTATTTCCGAGAACCTACGCGGCACGGACTCTACAAATTCGACCACTCCATCCACTAGAGAACGGTGGTTCATGACTTTTTCAAAAATTCTCGGTATCAACGAATGGGATGGATCTAAAGTGATCGACGCCATGAGATACTGAGACAAACCAAATAAGTCCATCTGACCCATTTGCTCGGAGAAAAGAGCGAGATCGGAATCCTTGAGTTCTCCTAAAACAGCTAACGCATGTAATACAGCCGCGCTCACTGTAGCTTCCAAATGATCAATTTGCACCTTATCCGCTAGGTCCTTTCTATCCAAGATGAGTTCTCCGACATCTTCTACATAACCTCGTAAGTAAGCTAGCAACTTCTGTTTTACCTCTTGGGGAACGTCGTATCCAGCGTTATCTAACCATGAGAAAGCTATTGCTGTATACACGGATAGATAAGGATCTGCAGATTGATCGGCTGAAACGAAATAATCCATGCCGCCGCTGTAGGCTTGGTAATCCATTGCAGATTCCAAAACTCTTTGAATCAAACCTTCTGGGTCAGACCATTGGATACCGTGCTTCGCGCCTCTTTGTTCGAGTTGCACGTACTGCATAGCAAGCACGGCTTGCGTTAATTGTTGCTCCCAGCATGAATATGGATATTCGATTGCATAACGAAACACTCCATCGAAATCTATGGATTCATTAGTGGATAAGGTGAAATCTAGCTGCCCGTTGTCCGCAGCTACTTTTGACGGAATTCCAATGGGAATCGTTGTTTTGTCGCCGGCTAGCGCGCCGTAAACTACACTCGATACACGAACCTTGTTACTACGAACGGGAATACGAACATCTAGTGCATCTTTTTCTCTCCGATCGCCTGCGCTAGCGATAACTTGGATCTCGGAAGTCTTGAGCGGATGCCGAAGATCAAGAGAAGGTGGCAAGCTACCAGCCTCTACATCCCAAGTTACGAGCTTGCGTTCAAAAGGCTCAAAGCTCATTTGCTGTTTGAAAGTCGTCTCCGAGTCTCTAAGGAGATTACCTAGTGCTTGAAATTTGACCATCAATCTACGACGTCGGTCGGCTCGGTTGAGAATCGACGCACCAATTTGAAAGGTGTCGCCTTCGGTAACCACATTAGGCACAACTGGGCGAACTTCTGTGTCCTTCAATGACGCGAACGCGGTCTCGGCATATCCAAATCGATCCTCAGCTGAAACGGCCATAACCAAGACTCTCCAACTTGTGAGATTGTCTGGCAAGACGAAGTCAAGCTTCAAACGACCGTTGTTGGATACTACTGAAGGATTCCAATACGCAACGAACCGATCAATTTTGCGCATGTTTGGATCTGATTCACGTTCGGTTTTAACCAGAGCGTCTGGGTCTGACACTGGCATGTACGTGCCCGTTGAGATGATCTCTTCCATTTCTTCATCACTGTACGAATTACTGTCCTGAGGTGTGATCACTGATGGGAGAGATTGTTGATCGAACTCTTCAATGAGCGCCGCTATCAAACCGTAGGTTTGTACGGTACTTTCATTCATTTTCCATGTCTTCGTCGTCGGGTCGAAAAAGGTCCTTCGGTCATTATTCA
>VXLL01000005.1 GCA_009841615.1 Gammaproteobacteria bacterium
AGAAGATGTTCAAGAACTAGTAGAATTTTTAAAAGATCCGTCTCGTTTCCAAGCGCTTGGTGGCCGTATCCCACGTGGGACGCTTATGGTCGGAGCACCAGGAACGGGGAAGACACTTCTCGCCAAAGCCATAGCTGGGGAAGCTAAAGTTCCATTCTTTTCCATCTCGGGATCTGACTTCGTGGAGATGTTTGTCGGAGTCGGCGCGTCTCGAGTACGCGATATGTTTGAGCAGGCTAAGAAGCAAGCACCTTGCATCGTGTTTATTGATGAAATTGATGCTGTCGGAAGACATCGTGGAGCTGGCTTAGGAAATGGTCATGATGAGCGCGAACAAACGCTGAACCAACTGTTGGTAGAGATGGACGGGTTTGAAGCAAACGACGGTGTTCTTGTGATCGCGGCGACGAATAGACCCGACGTATTAGACCCAGCTTTAACACGACCAGGGCGTTTTGACCGACAAGTCGTTGTTCCGCTTCCAGACATTCGTGGTCGCGAGCAGATTTTGAAAGTGCACATGCGTCGCGTTCCGCTAGCGGATGACGTGAATCCGCTCACAATTGCTCGTGGGACGCCCGGATTTTCAGGAGCGGACCTAGAAAACGTTGTAAACGAAGCAGCTTTGTTCGGCGCTCGTGCTGCACGACGGCTGGTCGGCATGGAGGAATTTGAACAAGCTAAAGATAAGATTATGATGGGCTCTGAGCGCAAATCGATGGTTATGTCCGAAAAAGAAAAACTAGTCACTGCCTATCACGAAGCTGGACACGCGATTGTGGGATATTTAGTTCCCGAACACGATTTGGTTTACAAAGTAACCGTGGTACCGAGGGGTCGAGCACTTGGGGTAACGATGTTTTTACCGGAAGAAGATAAATACAGTATGAGCAAGACAGCTGTCGAGTCTCAAATCTGTTCGCTTTATGGTGGTCGAATTGCTGAGGAACTGATAAACGGTTTAGATAAGGTAACGACTGGAGCTTCCAATGACATCGAACGTATCACGCAGCTCGCACGAAACATGGTCACCAAATGGGGATTCTCAGAATCGCTAGGTGTCTTGACTTATGATGAAAATGACGGCGAGGTGTTTCTCGGTATGTCTGCCGGTAATAAACCGTTGTCCGTGTCTGAAGCCACTGCAGAAAAAATTGATTCCGAGGTGCAATCAATCGTAACTCGCTTGTACCAGCGCGCGAAGGAAATTCTCGAAGAGAACATGGATAAGTTGCACATTATGGCTGAAGCGTTAATGGAATACGAAACGCTCAGCCCAGAACAAGTAGGCGACATCATGGCCGGAGGCAAGCCTCGCGCGCCGGTAGAGCCTACAGATACACCACCGCCGCCAAAAGAGCTACAGGACACCTCCGAAGACGGTAGCTCAAAGTCCAAGTCGCCTCCATTTACCAAACCCGCTGAAGATACCTAGTTCTTCCTAGGTCTGCGACCCTGATGGGCGACCGTCCTGTAGACTTCCAATTGTTTGGTACCGACGGAATTCGCGGTCGCGTCGGAGTGCCCCCAATTACACCCGATTTGTGCTTGAAATTGGGATGGGTAATCGGCCGCGAGGTGAAACAACGGAACGGTCAGTACGTCCTAGTAGGCAAAGATACCAGGATCTCGGGATATTTGCTCGAATCACTCTTTGAAGCCGGTCTCATCGCAGCTGGCGTTGATGTCGGCTTGCTCGGACCCTTTCCAACGCCCGCGGTCGCGATTCTTACTCGGAATTCAAACGCAGATCTTGGTGTAGTAATCAGTGCATCGCACAACTCCTACGAAGACAATGGTTTCAAGTTCTTTGATCAGAATGGTCGCAAGCTCTCGGACGCTCATGAGTCGAAGATTGCGGATTCGATGAACCTCCCCATCTCCACGGTGTCCGCGGAAGAACTTGGGCGCGCAAAGCGACCAGCAAACACTCGGGAGCAATACATCGATTTTTGTAAGTCAACTGTTAGCTCTGACTTGGATTTAACGAACACCAAGATCGTATTGGATTGTGCGAATGGAGCTTGTTATAGTCTCGCGCCAACAGTTTTTCGCGAATTTGGAGCTGAAGTTTTTTCGATTGGTACTCGTCCGAATGGTTTTAACATTAACGACAGGTGCGGTTCGACTTCATTGAAAGCGATGCAGGAAGAGGTACGAAAACGCAAAGCGGACATTGGATTCGCGTTTGACGGTGACGGCGATCGCGTAATCGCGATAGCTCCCGATGGGGAAGTACTTGATGGTGATCGCATACTGTTTGGACTAGCAAAAGTTCAACAACAGAAAGGTACTCTGCGAGGAGGCGTGGTCGGTACGGATATGTCAAATTTAGGACTTGAAAGATCTTTACAGGCTTTGGGAATCCCGTTTTCTCGTGCAGCGGTGGGCGACCGCCACGTGAGCATGAAACTTGCTGAACTTGGTTGGAGTCTAGGTGGTGAGACTTCCGGGCACGTACTGTGTCATCGAAGCACGACAACAGGAGACGGTATTGTTTCCGCGTTGCAGGTAGTCCAAGCTAGTTGGGAATGTCAGCAACCGTTTGCTGAATTAGTTGCTGAGATGGAACAGTTTCCACAAGTACTGTTGAACGTCCCAGCGAACAATCCGGAATTAGTCGTGGCGCATCCAAAAGTCGCGAAACGGGTTAAAGAAGTCGATCGAGGGCACGACGATACCTATCGTGTATTGGTGCGACCATCTGGAACGGAACCCGTAGTGCGGATTATGGTTGAAGGACCGGATGCTACTTTGGTCACACGTGAAGCTGAGGCTCTAGCAACTTTTATTCAAAGCGTATGATCTGTATAGTTTCAACTGTCTCATGTTCAAGCCTGAGTTCAGCGCCAGCCAATTGCCGCATCGGTTGCAATGATGACACCTTGTTTTTCGCGGTGCGTCATTCATCCAAAAATTGGCAACGTAACGAGTTCTACGATACCTCAGTAGCAATAGACCGAGCATCATGCTTTGCCTATAATTTTTCGGCTCTCTAGGAATTCGCGACCCTTATCTTGCGTACCCCCTTAGTCGTCGCAAATTGGAAAATGAACGGATCGCAGAATTTGTGCGAGACGTTTTCGGAGCAACTTCGAGACGTTCCAGGTACTGACATATGGCTCGCGCCGCCGTTTATATATTTACCTGAGTTAATTAAAGAGGAACGACTTCAAAAATTCGCGAATGTAGGAGCACAAAACGTTCACGAGGAAGTTCGAGGAGCGTTTACAGGAGAGGTATCTGCGGCTATGGTCGCGGAGGCTGGAGCAAAATTTGCAATTATTGGCCATTCGGAACGACGAACCATTTACTTAGAACAGGATACAATTGTTGACAGGAAATTGAATTCCTGCTTGGATGCAAATTTAATTCCAGTGTTTTGTGTGGGAGAGTCGATCGAACAACGCCAAAACGGGAGCGCAGAGAAGGTAGTGCAACATCAACTTAGGGCACTCAAGGGTCAACTTGAGATCATTCAAACTGACAAGTTAGTCGTTGCTTATGAACCCGTCTGGGCGATCGGAACTGGAATTTCAGCTAGTCCGAACGATGCCGATGAAATGCACGGTAAAATTCGTTCTTACTTGGGTGAAGAGGGTACTAAACTGCGTATCTTGTATGGAGGAAGTGTAAACCCGACCAATGCTAAAGAACTCATTGACCAACCAAACATTGACGGTTTTTTAGTTGGTGGGGCTTCGCTTGATGTGAATTCATTTAACGACATTTGTCAGCTAGTGGGTGGAGAATAATATGGAAGGCATACTTGAACTCGTACTGTTAATTCTGTTGGTGGTCGTGTGTATTACACTCGGCGCTTTGGTTTTGATACAGCAGGGACGGGGTTCGGACATCGGTGCCGCATTTGGTAGTGGGGCGGCAAACACCATATTCGGTTCCACTGGCGCTACTCCCTTTTTGGTGAAGTTCACCGCGATGCTAGCGATTGGATTCTTTGTCGTAACTTTTGGTTTAGCCTATACCGCGAAACAAAAGTCAGATGATCGGCAAAATTACGAACTGGGAGATCTTCCTCAAACCAACGAAGAGTCGCAGGATGACTTGTTGATTCCATCAGACGAAGATCTATTGTTCCCGGACGAATCCAACTCAACTTCTTCACCAGAAGGCGACTTACTACCCACCGACGACTCGGACAATCAAGGTGATATACTTGAACAGTTACTCCAAGAAGACTCTGAAAACGACACAAGCCCGCCACCTGAAGATGACTCCGAAGAAGGTGATACTTTACCGGACCTGTAAACCCACCGATTCGAACTGTGTCAGTGCCAAGAGTAGACTAGTTTGACAGTATTCGCGTCTATGTAACAGTCCCTAGCCGAAGTGGTGAAATTGGTAGACACGCCACCTTGAGGGGGTGGTGAGCGCACGCTCGTGGAGGTTCGAGTCCTCTCTTCGGCACCATACAACGATTGTTATTGTTCGAAAACTGTCGAAGGCATATAGGAAAGCGGTGTTTATCGCGTTCTGTCCAGTACAGCACTCATTCTTATAATATGCAGGTTTCTGATGCGGGGTGGAGCAGTTGGTAGCTCGATGGGCTCATAACCCATAGGTCGGAGGTTCGAATCCTTCCCCCGCTACCACGGTGGTCAACAGAAATATCGGTAGTGGAGATTCAATTTAACTACTAGATCATCTAGTGTCTGCGACTCGCATCGGACGATGGGAAGAGCGCGCACTTCAAAAACGTTCACACTTCGTAAGTGATTTAACTTACAGTCGCCTGTTCTACCCTTTAATGTGTTTTTGCGGCACCTTTTTGGTGTCGTACGGTTTGAGGCCGAGTAGAGTATTTTTGTATTAGACGTTCACATATCATGAGTACGAGAAATACCAACATTGAACAGTTGTTGTCCACAACCATAGAAGCGATGGGCTACGAGATTTGGGGCGTGGATTACACCATATACAAGAGCCGCGCGAACCTGTGTGTGTATATCGATTCGAAAAACGGAATCACGGTCGATGATTGTGCGGAAGTGAGTCATCAAATTGAGGGTGTGTTGGATGTCGAGACGCAATTTCCGCAAAACATGACTCTACAGGTGTCTTCGCCTGGGTTGGATCGAATACTGTTCAAACCTCGACACTTTGAGAGCCGAGTAGGTGCTCTCATTGACGTACGTTTATCTTGGCCGGTAGAAGGTCGGGTTCACGTACGCGGTCGTTTAAATAGCTGCAACGCGCAATCGTTTCTGGTAACGATGGACGAAGAAGAGTTTGAAATACGATTCGATCAGGTGCGCCGAGCGCGGGTGGTTCCAGAGTTTAGCTAGCGAATCAGTCAAAATGAACTTCAAAGAAATTAGTAACGCGGTTGAGTCCGTGTCAAACGAAAAGGGAATCTCGAAAGAAATTGTTTTTGCGGCGATCGAGTCCGCTCTCGCGACTGCGACCAAGCGTCGTACCCGAGAAGACGCTGATTTTCGCGTTTCCATTGATTGGAAGGAGTCTACTTGCGACACATTCCGAGTTTGGACAGTCGTCGATCCGGATCAAATGTGCGATGAGAATGTGGATCGTCCCCTTCGTTGGGAGCAACACGACGCAGACGACTGGACTACCCAAGTTTTCAACCCCGACGCCCATATCACTTTAGCTCAAGCACAAGAAAGAGACCCGAAATTAGGACTCGGCGATAAATGGGAAGAACCGTGGCAGACAGTGGATCACGGTCGCATCATGGCTCAAATCGTTCGTCAAGTGATCTTTCAAAAAGTACGTGAGGCAGAACGAAATCGAGTCGCCGATGAGTTTCACGCCCAAGTAGGAAAGCTCGTTCACGGTACAGTTAAACGCATGGGCCGAGACTTTCTGATTGTGGAACTCGCGGGCAACGTTGAAGCGATCCTCTTTAAGGAACACATGATTCCGCGCCAACACTACCGCGTAGATGATCGCATTCGGGCTTATCTAATGAAGATTGATCCCGAAAACAAAGGACCACAGCTAATTTTGTCTCGTACTTGCACGGAAATGTTGATTGAGCTCTTCAAACTTGAAGTACCGGAGATTGCCGAGGACGTGATTGAAATCAGAGCGGCAGCCAGAATTCCAGGACAAAGAGCAAAAATAGCAGTCACTACAAACGACGGTCGCATTGATGCCGTCGGGGCGTGCGTCGGGATGCGTGGTTCGCGAGTACAAGCGGTGTCAACGGAACTAGGCCACGAACGAGTTGACGTGTTGTTGTGGCACAACGATCCAGTTCAACTCGTCATCAGTGCGTTGAGTCCTGCTACGATCGAACAAATCATTAAAGATGAAGACCTTCACTCCATGGATATCCTCGTACAGCCGGAACATCACGCGGCCGCGATTGGAACGAATGGTGAGAACGTCCGATTGGCTAGCGAATTAAGCGGTTGGAAATTGAACATTCGAAGTTATGACGAAGTCATCCAAGAGCAAGAAGCAAGAGAACAACAATTGGTTGAGTTGTACATGGAACGATTGCTTGTAGACGAGGACTTAGCTTCGGTATTGATTGAGGAGAACTTCAATTCGCTTGAAGAAATCGCATATTGCGACATCAACGAAATGCTCGCGATTGAAGGGTTTTCCGAAGACATCGTGTCAATATTGCGCTCCCGTGCAGAAGCCGCGCTCGAAGAGGACAAGGAATCAGGCGTGTCTGACGGCTCTCCTACGAACGCTCCCAGCCCCGAGCTTCTGAGCATGGAAGGGATGACCGACACATTGGCTTGGCGGCTTGCGGCCGAGGGTATTCATACGATTGAGGATCTTGCTGATATGGCGATTCCAGACGTATTGGACTTGGAAATTGGGATTGGAGAAGAACTGGCCGGACAACTGATTATGACGGCCCGAGAACCTATGTTTGCCGACTCAAAGAGTAAGTAATCGAGCGGACAGAAAGCAAGTTTAATGGAAACGCAGAGCATGAATACGGTCGCTGATGTCGCAGGACGATTGAACATCGATGTAGCACTGCTATTACAGAATATTCACGCTGCTGGTCTCCCGCAGACACTTGAGTCCGAAGAATTTTCCAGTTCGGACATGCAAATACTACAGGTGTATCTGAAGGGGCTCAAGGAAGCGGAGACTAAAACTTCCGAGAACGTAATATCTCGAAGCCTTGGCCGGACGGCAGCTGGCGACCGGAGCTCGGAAATTTCAAGCTCCGCTTCTCCAACATCAGGATTAGGAGCACCTCTGACTCGTAGAACCGGTACGCTCAGCGTACAGCGGAAATCCGCACCAGAGGTGAAAGTCGCTACAGTAAAAAGACGAAGGATTGTTAAACCTTCGTTGGCCAAGCAAACTGAGGACCAAGTAGTCTCAGACGCCGCGGCAGCTGAGGTTAAGACTAAAGAAGAGGTGGAACAACCGAGTACGGTCGAACCCAAAAAGAGTCGAAAGGCGGCGACCCCGAGGGTCTCAGATCAAAAGACAGAACCTTCAAAAGAAGATCTACCTAAGGAAGAAGTAGTACCTTCCCAACTGACTCTAGAAAAAGAAAAGATCCGAGCTGAGGAAGAAACTCGACGCAAAGCAGAAGGAGAAGTTCGGCGGAAGAAGGCTCAGCGACAAGAAGAAACTCGGCTAAAGAAAGAAGAAGAAAAACAACGCGAAGAAAAGCATAAACAAGCTCGCCTAGCGGCGGAAGCAGCTCGCAAAGCCGAACAGGAAGAACAAGAACGAATTAGACGTGAAGCCGAAGAAGTCCGAGCACGCGCCGAAGCCGAGGCGATTGCAACTGAGAAGAGCGGAGCTAAGCGTTCTAGAGATGAGAAGGGTGCTAAGCAACGCGGTCGAACTCTGGAGGGGAAAGCACTCGGTCGGCGACGTTCCCAAGAGAAGAGTCAGGGTTCTTTGGGACTACGCAGACGCAGAAAAGCAGCTCTCGAAGTAGAAAAGCAAGGTGGCGAGTTTTCACGGCCCGTTCAAAAAATAGTACACGAAGTGGAAGTGTCTGATGCTATTGCCGTCGGCGAACTAGCACGGAGGATGTCTGTGAAGGCTGGTGAGGTTATCAAAGCTCTGATGAGTTTGGGCGAGATGGTGACGATCAACCAAACCATCGATCAGGATACTGCAGTGCTAGTGATTGAAGAAATGGGACACAAGGTGAAACTTGTCGCCAGCGATCGTATGGAAGAAAAACTTGTGCTGTCCCAAAAAGCGGAAGGCGATCCGGAGCCAAGAACACCAGTGGTCACCGTTATGGGGCATGTCGATCATGGAAAGACTTCGCTTTTAGATTACATTCGGAATGCACATGTCGTCAGCGAAGAACAGGGGGGCATCACTCAACATATTGGCGCGTATCACGTAGAAACGAAACATGGTGCGATCACTTTCTTAGATACTCCTGGGCACGCGGCTTTTTCTGCAATGCGAGCGAGGGGTGCGAATGCGACCGATATCGTCATTCTCGTGTGTGCGGCGGACGACGGCGTAATGCCACAAACCCAAGAAGCCGTTCAACATGCCCACGCAGCTAAAGTCCCAATGATCGTGGCGGTAAACAAGACTGACTTGGACGGAGCAGATCCGGATCGTGTACGAACTGAACTAAACAGCATCGGAGTAACACCAGAAGACTGGGGTGGAGACACGCAGTTTGTAGATGTATCTGCGACGACGGGAGAAGGCATTGATGACTTATTGTCAGCTATTAGTTTACTTGCTGAGGTTGAAGAGTTCGCATCGGTACGACAGGGGACTGCGCAGGGCGTCGTGATCGAAAGTAAGTTGGATCGAGGACGTGGTCCGGTCGCGACGGTACTAGTTCAACAAGGTACCTTGGCACGGGGCGACATTGTTTTAGCTGGGGAGTATTTCGGCCGCGTACGTTCGTTACTCACCGATCAAGGTACGACGGTCGCAGAAGCAGGACCTTCTATTCCCGTTGAAGTATTGGGGCTCAATGGTGCGCCAGTCGCAGGCGATTTGTTCAACGTCACGGTGGATGAACGACAAGCAAGACAGTTGGCAAGTGCGCGAGCCACTAAGTACCAGAACAAGATCACGTCAATGCGCCAATCGTCTCGACTAGAGAACATGTTTGCAAACTTGGGCAAAGGTGAAAGACGCATCTTAAAGTTAATCTTGAAGACGGATGTACGGGGATCCCTAGAAGCTATTTCCGAAGCGTGTTCTAATATCGGTAATGACGAAGTCGGGGTACAAGTTTTGGGCTCTGGTGTTGGCGGTATCACTGAATCGGATGTCAATATGGCTCTCACATACGACGCAATGGTCTTCGGCTTCAATGTCCGCTTGGATAAGTCAGCCAAAATCGTCGCGGAGCAGAACTCACTCGAAGTTCGCTATTACAGCGTGATTTACGAACTACTTGATGACATCAAGAAGATCTTAGAAGACATGATGATCCCAGAAATACGAGAGGAAATCGTCGGCACCGCAGAAGTGCGAGATGTTTTTCATTCTCCCCGATTCGGACAGATTGCCGGTTGTCGGGTCGTCGAAGGCACCGTGTTCCGGCACAAAAAAATTCGAGTCTTACGCGACAGTACCGTTATTTACGAAGGAGAACTGGAGTCCCTGCGTAGATTCAAAGACGATGTCAGCGAGGTGAGAAATGGGCTTGAATGTGGTATTGGTGTCCGAAACTATAACGACGTGAGAGAAGGTGATCGAATCGAAGTGTTTGATTCCCGAGAAGTGGCGCGGGCTTTGTAATGCGAAGAGTTCGAATTGTTAATCGAGACCGTTCTTTCGGTCGAGAAGAGCGGGTTGCTGAACTCATCCGCAAGGAACTCACAACACTTATAAGGTTAAAAATGCGAGATCCTCGCATTGAGGTACAAAACGTCATCGTGAACGATGTACGAGTCACAGGTGATTTATCCACCGCCAACGTTTACATTCGAGCACTTGATTTAGACCAGACCATTGATAGGGAAGAGTTGGTACAAGTGTTGCAGCGGGCCGCGGGATTTTTAAGATCTGAATTGGCCAAGCGCCATTCGATGCGAACGACGCCCGCACTAAAGTTCTATTATGATGACGTCGAGGATGAGGGATCGCATATCGACGCTCTGATCGATCAAGCAATGGCACGTGAGACGTCGAGCGTAGAAACGCACTGTGAGTAAACGACGTTCCCACGGTCGAAATGTCGATGGCGTTCTAGTGCTCGACAAACCACCGGGGTTGACTTCGAGTCGAGCGACTCAGCAAGCTAAAAAGCTCTTTGGTGCCAAAAAAGTTGGTCATACAGGTAGCTTGGATCCGCTCGCGACCGGTGTTTTACCACTGTGCTTTGGCGCTGCTACGAAGTTCTCTCAGTTTCTATTTCAGGCTGACAAGCGCTACGTAGTCGATGCGGTGCTGGGCATTGCTACGGACAGTGGGGATGCCGACGGAACCGTTATAGGCGAGAGCTCTTATTCCCACGTATCCGCTGAGAATATCGAAACCGTCCTCGAGGACTACCAAGGGAACATTCAACAAATTCCTTCCATGTTTTCCGCTGTGAAGCAAAATGGCCAGCCACTATATAAGTTAGCTCACCAAGGAAAAGAGGTGCCCCGTGAACCTCGCCCGGTAACTATTTACGAGAACAAATTAGTGAGTTTTGAAGGGGACCGTTTTCGGTTGCGCATTCACTGCAGTAAAGGTACCTACATACGAACTTTGGTTGCAGATATTGGTGAGCAGTTAGGTAGCGGAGCACATGTCGTCGCATTGCGTCGAACCCAAGCGGGGCCTTATGACGATAGCGGCGCGATCACGATGGAACAACTACAAGAAGCTCGTGAGGAACAACGAATCGACGAATTGTTACTACCTACTGCTAGTACGGTGGAAGGTTGGCCAACAATTTTTGTCCGGGGAGGCATGGCTTACAACGTAAGACATGGCCAAGCGGTACGTGTGAACAACGCGCCAACGGAAGGATGGGTCAAAGTGTGTGAGATCGTTGACAATGCGCGCACCAAATTTTTAGGTGTGGGAGAGATATTGGATGACGGTCGCGTAGCACCTCGACGGATAATTATCTAGCAAATTTTGAAACAAAAAACAACAATGATGAAGGAGAATTTATGGCGTTAACAACCGAGACAAAACAAGAGACGCTGCAGAAATTTGGCCGTGGTGAAAACGACACGGGATCACCGGAGGTTCAAATCGCTCTCTTAACAAAGAACATACAAAGCGTGCAGGAACATCTGCAAGTTCACAAAGGCGATAACCATTCCAGACGTGGTCTGCAGAACATGGTAGCACAACGACGTAAGTTATTGGACTATTTACGATCTAAAGATCTTGACAGATACGCAACGCTCATATCCGAGCTTGGCATTCGCCGTTAATCACAAAACAAGGAACACAATTTGAAACCTTCAAAGGTCGAGTTTGAACTCGGCAATCATAAAGTAACTCTTGAGACCGGCCGGATCGCGCGACAAGCGACCGCAGCTGTAATGGCACATATGGACGACAATTCCGTGTTATGCACAGTTGTGGCTGCTCCAGAACCGCGTGAAGGAGTTAGCTTTTTTCCACTAACGGTGGATTACCAAGAACGCACGTACGCGGCAGGGAAAATTCCTGGAGGATTTTTTCGGCGCGAGGGTCGTCCAACTGAAAAAGAGACTCTGACAAGTAGGCTCATTGACAGACCGATACGACCACTATTTCACGATGGCTTCCAAAACGAGGTACATGTAATTGCAACGGTGATGTCGGTAGACCGAGATGTCGATCCAGATGTAGTCGCGATGATCGGAACCTCCGCAGCCTTGACGCTCTCCGGGGTTCCATTTAGCGGTCCTATCGGTGCAAATCGAGTTGGATTTATTGACAACCTCTACGTGTTGAATCCTCGTATTTCTGCGCAAGCAGAATCTAGACTCAACATGATCGTCGCTGGGACGGAGAATGCGGTACTCATGGTCGAGAGCGAAGCACATGAACTCTCCGAGGATCAGATGCTGGGAGCTGTGCTGTTTGCGCACCAAGAGATGCAGATACAGATTCAAGCAATCAATCAGTTAGTTGAAGCAGTAGGAAACGAACAGTGGGTTTACGCTCCACCGGTCGAAAATAAAGATCTCGTAGATGCAGTCACAAAACAGATCGGAAACGGCTTGCATGAAGCATATCAAATCACGACTAAGGCGGAACGTCGAGATCAGCTTAAGTCGGTAGAGCAGAGTACCGTTGAAACTCTTACTGAAGAAGATGAGACAATTGATCCTTCGGAGGTGAGTTCGATCATTCAATCACTAGGTAAGAAACTGGTTCGTGAGCGCATTCTTGACGGCCAACCGCGGATCGACGGGCGGCGACACGATGAAGTTCGAGATCTCGACATTGATGTAGGAATTTTGAAGCGAACTCATGGTTCGGCATTATTCCAACGGGGTGAAACTCAAGCGATTGTGACCGTTACCCTGGGTACAACTCGAGATGCTGCATTGATCGAATCGCTCAGCGGGGAGTCAACTGACCAGTTCATGTTGCATTACAACTTCCCCCCATACTGCGTAGGAGAAGTTGGTAGACTGATGGGTCCACGCCGCAGAGAAGTAGGTCACGGACGTTTAGCGCGACGATCGCTGGAATATCTCATACCCGACAATGACAAGTTTCCTTACACGATTAGAGTCGTCTCGGAGATCACAGAGAGTAACGGATCAAGTTCGATGGCTTCTGTTTGTGGTGCATCGCTCGCGTTAATGGATGCAGGCGTGCAAATTCCATCTTCTGTGGCAGGTATTGCAATGGGCCTGATTAAGGAAGACGATAAGTTTGTCGTGCTAACAGACATACTTGGTGACGAAGATCACCTTGGCGACATGGACTTTAAGGTTGCTGGCACTTCTAAAGGCGTTACCGCGTTGCAGATGGACATCAAAATTGAGGGAATCACCGAGGAAATACTGAGTCAAGCGTTAGCGCAAGCACACGATGCGAGAAAACACATTCTGAAACAAATGG
Source organism: Gammaproteobacteria bacterium (assembly GCA_009841615.1). Lineage (GTDB taxonomy): Bacteria > Pseudomonadota > Gammaproteobacteria > Pseudomonadales > Azotimanducaceae > Bin55. The sequence continues at coordinate 12,970 of VXLL01000005.1, forward strand.
ATGCAGCGATAGAGAAACCTCGAGAAACTCTTTCAGAGTATGCGCCAGCGGTGTTTTCAATTCGCATTGATCCTGAAATGATCCGCTTGGTAATAGGTAAGGGTGGAGCAACGATTCGAGGTCTGCGCGACGAATTTAACGCTGAGTTCGATGTCGAAGACGACGGGGAAATTAGGATCTACTCTGAGAATCGCACTAAAGAAGCGGCTATCCGACAACGAATTCTTGATCTCACCGAAACCCCTGTTGTTGGCAAGATCTATTCGGGCGAAGTTGCGTCCATTATGAAGTTTGGCGCGTTCATAACCATACTCCCGAAACAGGACGGTTTACTACACATTTCTCGTATTAAGCGTGGTCGCGTTGAGAAGGTGAACGACGAACTTTCGGTTGGACAAATCGTTGAAGTCGTTATCACCGAGATTGATGATCGCGGACGAGTGCAATTGTCGATGGTCGATGTCGACCGTTATCGAGATAAACCACCGAATGTTTAGGTAGCTAAGGAACTAGCCGATCTCGAACGAGGTCGTCAACCACACTAGGGTCCGCTAGGGTGGTCGTATCTCCGAAGTCTTCTGTGTCATTTGCAGCGATTTTTCGAAGAATTCGCCGCATGATTTTTCCTGATCTCGTTTTAGGTAGCCCTGGAGCCCATTGAATTGCATCAGGCCGGGCAATCGGTCCAATTTCTGTGCGCACCATTTGGCACAATTCTTCTTTCAGAGTAGGATCTGGTTCCACGCCAGCCATTGGTGTGACGAAAGCGTAGATTGACTCGCCTTTGATCGAATGTGGCGCACCCACCACTGCGGCTTCCGCGATTTGATCGTGTAATACCAATGCACTTTCAATCTCCGCTGTACCAAGTCGATGGCCAGACACGTTGATCACATCGTCTACCCGTCCAGTAATCCAGTAATATCCATCGCGATCACGCCGAGCTCCGTCCCCGGTAAAGTACCTGCCGGGAAATCTCCGGTAATAGGTGTCAACCACTCGTTGATGATCACCATAGACAGTTCGAATTTGCCCAGGCCAGGGCTGCAACATTACTAGGTTTCCGTACGCTTCATTCTCCTCAAGAACGTTTCCTTCATCATCTACGAGTGCAGGTTTGATCCCGAAGAATGGTCGAGTAACAGAACCAGGTTTAAGCACAGTAGCCCCGGGGAGAGGAGATATCATGATACCGCCTGTTTCTGTCTGCCACCAAGTGTCAACAATAGGACACCTCCGGTCCCCAACTACTCGATGATACCACTCCCATGCTTCAGGATTTATCGGCTCACCAACAGTCCCCAAAAGACGAAGTGATTTCCGTGAAGTTTTAGCTACAAAGTCATCCCCTAGTGCCATGAGTTGTCGAATTGCTGTAGGGGCTGTATAAAAGATGTTGACTTGGTACTTATCTACAACTTGCCAAAATCGCGATGCGTCTGGAAAGGTAGGTACACCTTCAAACATCAGGGTTGTCGCTCCATTGGCAAGAGGTCCATACACGATGTAGGAGTGGCCGGTAATCCAGCCAACATCTGCGGTACACCAGTAGATGTCATGCTCGTGATAGTCGAAAATGTACCGAAAGCTCAATGTCGCATGCAAAAGATATCCCGCGGAACCGTGTTGCACACCTTTGGGTTTTCCCGTACTGCCTGATGTATATAAGATGAACAGAGGATCTTCAGATTCGACTCGTTCGGGTTCACAGTCGACATCTTGGCGAGCAACTAATTCGTGATACCAAACGTCACGAGTTTCATTCCATTCGACACTACTACCAGTACGTCGTATTGTTAACACGGTGTCGACGTTGGGACAGTCTTGTAAAGCAGCGTCAGCATTTGCCTTCAACGGGATGATTTTTCCACCACGTATGCTCTCGTCTGCAGTAATCAACGTCTGACAGTCAGAGTCCAAGATTCGGTCGCGAAGTGAATTTGATGAAAAGCCACCGAATACAACGCTATGAAGCGCGCCAATGCGCGCGCAGGCTAACATAGCGTACGCCGCCTCGGGGATCATTGGTAGATAAATACAGACTCGATCACCCTTTGACACTCCGCGCTCTCGAAGTGCATTCGAGAGTCGACAGACTTCTTGATACAGCTCTCGATAGGTTATGCGTTTGCTCTGTTGGCTATCGTCCCCTTCCCAAATTATTGCAACTTGGTCGGCGCGTGTGTCAAGATGTCGGTCAATACAGTTGTAAGAAACATTGAGAATACCGTCGCGAAACCAGTGAAATCGTCCTTCGGTGAATGATGCTTCAGCGACTTGGTTAAAGCTTTGAAACCAATCGATGTTGGCTTCTGCTTGTTCAGCCCAAAATTCTTCTGGTTGTTCGATGGAGCGTCGATAGAGTGAATCGTATTCTGCTTTGTTGATATGGGCGGATTCAGCCAATTCCTTTGGAACTGGGTACGTTTCTGACACTTTTAGGTTCTCCAAAAAAGTTGTAATTCGACGGAACTAAATTTTTTTTATTTTATAAAGCAAGTCAGCTGTAGTCGCGGGTATATTTTGTGCCTCGCCATGGTGTAAAAACCCGTAGACATCATCCGCTAATCGTTTTCCTGCTTCGACACCCCATTGGTCGAAAGAGTTTATGTTCCAGAGATGTCCTAGACTAGCGACTTTGTGTTCATAGAGTGCGATCAAAGCGCCGAGACTAAAAGCGTTGAGTTCGTTCAACACGAAGATTGTTGAGCCATGTCTTCCCTCGATATTCTTAAATCCTGGGTCGCTTGACTCTTGATTGCCGGCAAACATCACGGTACTTTGTGCTACAGCGTTTGCCAGAATCCAATCATCGATATTCGTGTTGTCTTTCTGCGAGCCGTTAGAGCGAGTGACAATGATGTCGGCACTATATTTCCGCGTCCCCTGATGAAGCAGTTGATGATATGCATGTTGTCCGTCAGTCTCGATTCCACCCCAAACGATAGGACTAGTATGCCAGTTTACTGGTTCACCATCTCTGGATATGCTTTTCCCGTTACTCTCCATTTCGAGTTGTTGTAGGTAGGCAGGTAGCAATTGAAGCCGCGGGTCGTATGGTAGGATCAAGTGCGATTCCGTATTGAGTACATTGGTGTTCCAAACAGCTAGCATAGCCAATTTGAGGGCGAGATTGTGCGCCACGTCTGTCGTTTCAAATACGTGGTGGTCCATGGACCTCGCACCAGCATGCAAATCTTGATACACGTCTACGCCAAACGCAATAGCGATTACGAGACCCATGGCAGACCAGAGCGAAAAACGACCGCCGATTGAACTAGGCACTCGTAATACCGTTTCGTTGTTTGTTATTTCGTCTGGGTTGCTGGTCACGTGGATGAAGTGATTCGCAAGATCTGCGTCCGGTGGAACGCGTTCGTTCATCCACTGCCGAATAAAACGCGCGTTGTCGAGAGTCTCGAAAGTTCCGTACGACTTTGATGCGACGATGAACAGCGTTGAATCGGGATTAAGAGCACTTAAGATTTCACTACGAGCAGAGGGGTGTGCGTTCGATAAAAAGTGAATGCGCGGGCCTCGTCTTTGCACCAGCGCGCGATAAACCATCTCTGGTCCAAGGTGCGATCCACCGATACCGACATTGACAACATCAGTGAACAATTTTCCTGAATGCCCACACAACGAGCCTCTGCGAATCCCTCCTGCTAGGTTGAGCATTGATTGAAGTGATTGGTCAGATGTGTGCAAAGATCTCTGCTGAACATGAGTCGCCGCTCTCGCTTCCGTATCGTTTACTTGATCGCCACGGCTCATACGAAGAAGAAACTGATAGACCCGACTCTCTACCGCTAATTGATTGAGTAGATCTACTATGGGTTGATCAACAATTTGTCGCGACCAGTCGACGAGTAAGTGCTCAAGCTGAAGATGGGAATCGGTAAACCGTTTTTTGTCGGCGAGCAGTTGATTTAGATCTAGGTCTGAAATTCGATGTGCATGCTCATCGAGTTTTCGCCAAACTTGATCTCGTTTACTCAGCTTAGTCACGCGAGTCCAACGGGTACGTTATCGATTAGTCTAGCACGACCAAGGTAGGCGGCACCGAAGATTCGAAGATTGTCACTGTTGCCGCGTGGATAGTCGAGCGTGTCAGCATCTCTTACTCCAACGTAATCGGGTCGAAATCCAAGTGCGCTGAGTGCGTTCATCGCCTTTTCTTCCTCGGAAGAATAATCTGTGTTCCCAGCTTGAATACTGTCCCGAACGGAACATAACTGTCGATAGAGTTGTGGTGCTAATCGACGTTCACTCTCGCTTAGATACTGATTGCGACTGGATAGCGCTAAGTTGTCATGTGTGCGAACTGTTGCTACTCCAATCGTATCGATGGGGAAATTGAGGTCGAACACTAACTTTCGAATGATTGCTAATTGTTGCCAATCTTTTTCGCCGAAGTAAGCTTTATCGGGTTGTACTAAGTTGAACAGTTTTGTTACGACCGTAGTTACGCCATCGAAGTGCCCCGGTCGATTTTCGCCACACAGAGTATTTCCGAGTTCAGGAACAATCGTTGCCGTTTGAAGAGTGTGTCCACGTGGATACATGGTTTCCGTCGTAGGGCAGAACAAAGTCTCTACCCCTAATGTTTCTAGGATTCGACAGTCAGCTTCAAACGTTCGAGGGTAGCTCTCGAGATCTTCGTTCTCACCAAACTGCAGTGGATTGACGAAGAGGGTAGTAACCACCACATCGCAATCAGTCTTGGCGCGACGAACTAGTTCCACGTGGCCGTCGTGAAGGTTCCCCATCGTTGGAACCATGCCGATCGTAACGCTTGACCCGAAACTCTTTAATGTTTGCCGGAGTTCGTGGGGAGTACGAACGACTTTCACGTGGTTTCAGCTAAAACTGTGCTCTGCACTAGGAAACGCGCCAGACCGGACAGCTGCGGCATACGCTATAAACGCTCCGCGAATTCCATCATTACTATCAGGGAGAAAGTTTTTTACAAACTTTGGCGTGCGAATGGTCGAAGGTGTAATTCCCAACATATCGTGCAAAACCATTATTTGACCATCTGTATCGGGTCCAGCTCCGATTCCAATAACCGGGATTTCTAGTTTCTCCGTAATTGCTTTTGCTAATGCGACTGGGACGCATTCCAATAATAACAAAGAAGCCCCCGAATCCTCTAGAAGTTGCGCTTCTTCGAGCATGGTCGAGGCTTGATCGGGGTTTCTACCCTGAACTCGAAACCCACCGAGTCTATTGATCGATTGAGGGGTGAGACCCATGTGCGTGCAAACGGGTATGCCACGTTCAGCGAGCAAACGAGTACTCTCGGCGAGCCATGCACCACCCTCCAGCTTGACGATGTGTGCCCCTGCACGCATCAATGCAGCGGCACTCTCTAAGCTCTGATTAGCTGATGCGTAACTCATGAATGGCAGGTCTGCCATGATAAGACTTCCACGGTTACCGCGTCTTACGCACTGCATGTGATAAACCATCTCTTCTATGGTCACCGGTAACGTACTATCGTGCCCTTGAAGGACCATTCCCAGAGAGTCACCCACGAGAAGGACCTCAATTCCGCTGGAACTAATCAGTTCTGCGAACAGTGCGTCGTAAGCGGTTAAACACGCGAATTTTTGGCCTTTTTCTTTGCGTTTAGCAAGTGTTGTGATGGACACAGGAGTGTGGGCAGATTGGTTACTCATTGCGGAAATCCCCGATGTTTTGTTGCTTGTTTACTGTGTGGCGGCTACGATTTGTTCATTAGCCTTACGAGGTTTGCGACGCCGTTTTGATCGACGCTTTCGTGTAGGTGCTACTTCTTTGAGCATCTGCTCTTGTTCGGCCTCCGACTCTTCTTGAATTTTAGTCCACCAACTCACGATTTCTTGACTAGCTTCACCAAGCTTGGCGCGCATACAAAGTAAATCAAAACCCGCTCGAAAGCGCCTACGATGGAGGACCTGTTTGCCGTTTCGTAGAGGACGCTGTTCCAGTTTCGCTTGCAAACGCCAAGTCTCTATCACAAAATCTCGTACATCAGCACGTAGCGCGATTCTTTGGGATGGAAGCTCCAAAACTCGTTTTGCTGCCAAGATTTCAGCTTCGCGGTCGTTGCGAACATTTAGATCGCGGTAGTGTTGCCAATAGAAAGCTGCCAGCAGAAATGCAAAGCGTACCGGTTTACCTTGCTTCACGCGGTGATCCGTGTTTTTTAGAGCTGCTTGACTTAACGCGTCTCGGGTGTCAATTTCCGGAAAGATGTACGGCATAACTTTGTACTTGATGAAGTTCCTACAGAGTGCTTGAGCGTACCCGTGCAGAAGCATTTTTTCGAGATCGTAACTTAAGCGGTGTGGCTCTAGATGCTCGAGCAAGTTTCTTTGTGAGCGTAGCGATTGTGCAAGGTCTTCGGTGAGCTTCAAATCTAGCTTCGACACAAATCGTACAGCTCTAAGTATGCGATGACAATCCTCCGAGAATCGAGTCTCTGGATCACCGATGCACCTCAGCTGTCCATACTTCAAGTCTCGCAGACCACCGACGAAATCAAAGATTACATTTTTTTCGATATCTAAGTACAGTGCATTGACGGTGAAATCGCGTAGTCGATGATCTTGTTTCATTGTACCGACTTGTTTCGGACTACGTACTAATGAACGGGTGGGAAGGGTAGGATCTAAGTGGTCTTTATTCCACTTTCGGTAGGTGGATATTTCAACGACGCCAATTTCACTCGTGACATGCACTATCCGAAATCTCCTGCCAATGATTCGAGCTTGTTTAAATATTCGTTTAACTTGGTACGGTGTTGCACTCGTGACCACGTCAAAGTCTTTGGGTTTTATGTCAAGGAGGAGATCGCGAACACAACCGCCAACAAGTTTTGCGTCGTATCCATTGTCGCGTAGCGTTTGCACAATGCGTCTAACCGATTTCGGTATTTGTGCCGTATCGATAAGGTTTTTTTGTCGTTTGAGTTTTGGCAAGGTGGGGACCTTCCCAGAAGCGGAAAGGATTAATCGTCAGATTATTTTGAAGGCTGGGAAATTAAGAGTCCGCGCAGACGGGACTTCTATGGTTAACTCTTGAATCTCCACCAGAGTAGAACGCACCGACAAGAATCCTAAGGATGCTGAAGGAACCCATCGATGCGTTATATATTTACTTAGAAGTGTGGTTAGCCAGAGACTCCCTGTGTGTCTTCCGTTTCCGGATCTGGCTCCACGAGGGATTCATCCATACCATATCGATTGACAAGAAACTCCTTTAACGCCGCAGGGCGAACATGCTTCTTATAGATACATCCTTGCGAATCGACAAGATAGCCCATCGGGATTCCCAATACACCATAACTAGTTGTTACCGGACCTAGCCAGTCTTTGAGTTCGCCGAGATTGGTCCATGGTAACTTGTGCTCCTCAAGACCTTCGATCCAGTCTTCTTTCTTGCTATCGATCGAGACTCCCACGATTTCAAAATCTTCATCTTCATAAGCTGCATGGAGTTTCTTGAGTTCAGGAAAATCACCAATACAAGGTCCGCACCATGAAGCCCAAAAATCAATTAGCACCATGTCCTTTGTTGCAAGTAGATCATAGAGTGCTATATCTTCCCCCTTCGCGTTTGCTAGAGTAAATTCAGGCACACGTTGACCAGGAATAAGAGCCGCATTGTTGGCTCTAGCGATGGGTGCCCAATTGAGCATGTCAATATGTGGCTTGATTCGAGCAGCGACGAATGCTTCGTCGAATTTCTCTGCAAGCGACTGCCATGCAGCGAGTTCTTCTGTGTTGTCGGTATAGGGTCTCAGTGACATAGCAAGGTATTGTGCTAGAGAATCATCACTCTCTTCCACGATCGTTCTCAGTGTCTTAGCTCGAACATCGCGAGCTTGTTGCTGCAAAACGAAGTATTTCGGTGTGTCGCGGTGGGTAGGCGACATTGGTGTCGGCTGTTGTGATTCACTTGAGACTGCATCTTCGCAACCTTCTGCGGGTACTACTGCGTCAACAATTTGAGATGCATCACTGTCAGATTCAGTGGTTTCTTCAGCGTCTTCTTCTACATCTGCAACTTCTTCACTTACAGTTTCACTTTCTCCTTCTTCACTCTGTTTCGTCTCTTCACCTTCTGCTGAGTCAGGGGACTCGGGAGGATTTCTCAAAAACGCTAACTCAGAAGTCCAAGCCTCAACTAGTTCAATGTATTCTTCGTTCTGTTGCCAACTTTCAATGAGCATGGCATGATACCCTGAACCACTGGTAGCCGCTAATTCTTCAGTTTGGTTCCCTAACTTAGTGATTTCAAACTCTCCTTGAGGTTCAAGAATCAAACTAGTGCTGCTATAGAAACCGAAATTGTCGCTTCCACCGCTTCCACTGATAATCGCCATAGCCTCAACCGGTTCTTCCACGAGGCCTTCTATACGGAAGGATTTTTCGTGAACCAAAAGTGGCCCCCATTTCTGCGTACGTGCATTACCATCATCGTCGAAGACACTTGAATAAATCAACACTGTGGTGTCATTCGCTAGATTCTCTTCGAGGAAATCGAGATTTCCGGAAACTACAAACTTATTTTCTGCATCTTTGGCTTGATTTAGAGTTCCAGCAAGCACGAATTGATCAGCTCGGGGACTTGGATAATCAATCAAAGCAACACTGACATCGTGCCCCGTTCCGATCAAGGTAGAAATCTCCATTGGATCGGTGTCCTCAGAAACCTGCAGAGAGATCTTTACCTCGGTGGGTTCCAAAGTGTCGGGTTCGTATTCGAAGCTACCCGTAAACTTTTCTTCGAACAAAGTAACGGTTTCTGACTTTCCGTCTGCGCCGACTGTTTCGTAGGAAATGGTCAATATAGAGTTGGATAAGTCAGTGGGTTCAGCAGCTTCTTCAGTTGAATCATCTTCGACAGCGTCTGTTGCTTCAGACACGTCGGGAATCATGGAAATGACTTCACCAGTAATCTTGTAAGACGATGATTCGTCATTCTGATCGCAGGCAACGAATAGAGGTACGATGCACAGCAAACCGAATATTTTGAGTGCGGATTTCATTTGTTGATCTCCTGTGTTGTTGAAAGTTGAGATATCTTTGTCGCGAAACTATGCTTCACTGAAGGGGATATAGAAGGTTGTCTACTTATTCCAGCCGTCTTTGTGGTCTTGCGGCTTGGACGCGTCGCCCAGTAAATCTTCGCGTTTTCGCGACATTTGGAGATGGATAATTGTAATCAGGCTGGACTATAGTATGAGTTCAATGACTAGCCGGTAGTTATCGACCAGAGACTCACGTGTTTGTGCCCCTGCAGCACAGAGTCCGTGCTCGAATCTGGTGCGAATGGAATAGACAGACGGCTCACTCTATGAATCCAAGCTCGCATTTCCTCAAGCTTGAAATTTGAGAATGAATTGAAAGAGATTTGCGGTATATAGGTAAGAATAACATTCGCGCGAGCCATTGTAGGCTCGCGCGAATCATTCAATCGTTGATACGCGACTGGCGATTTTGCAAGTGCGTTGAGGCATACCGATGACGGTCGACAGGATCCTCAATCAGTCATCGGTATGCGGTTAAGAATTCAAAATAAGTATCTTAGCTTGAAATCTCTGGTGTTTCTTCGGGTTCTTCTTCCGGTTCAACTAACGATTCATCTAAGCCGTAACGATCGACCAGAAAAGTTTTCAAATCACTAGGTTTGATGTTTTTGTGATAAATACATCCTTGGGAGTCAATCAAGAAAGTCGAAGGGATGAAGTTGATGCCATAGCTCTTTGAAACAGGGCTACCGTTATCAGCATCCTTGAGTTCTCCGAGCTGTACCCAAGGTAGTTGATGATCTTCAACACCACCGGACCAATCCTCGAAGTCGTCGTCGACAGACACACCGACGATTTCGAAGTTTTCGTCAGTATACGCAGCATGCAGTTTCTTCAACTCGGGGAAAGTCGCGATACAAGGACCGCACCATGAAGCCCAGAAGTCAATCAGGACCATGTCCTTCGTTCCGGCCAAGTCGTAAAGCGAGACATCATCACCGTCAAGATTTGCTAGTGTAAATGCGGGAACTTTTTGACCCGGCACCAGTGCTTCGTGGTTTAAGGTGCGAGTATGTACAAGTTCAATTCTCTCCAACTCTGGTGTGATGTACGTAGCTACAAAGTCTGCATCAAACTTCTCAGCAAGAGCTCGCCACACCGCCATCGCTTCTTCCGCGTTTTCGTACGGACTGAACACACCCATTTGCATAGCGATCAACTGTGCGTTTGGATCTTTGTGATTCTTTGCGATGTCCTGTATCTTTTCATTCTGGTAAGCTACCGCTTCCATTCTTAATGTGTACCACTTCGGATAGGTGTACTCTGGAGTTTGCGCGACGGTCTCAGTTTCTTCTTCTTCTTGTGCAACTGCATCCTCACAGCCTTCCACTGGTTCGACAGCATCAACGAGTTCAACAACATCAACTTCGTCCGTGTCTTCTTCATTGTCGGCCACTTCTTCCTCGGAGTCAGTTGTGGCTTCATCTTCCGCCTCGTCAGAACTCTCTACAGGTTCGCTTGGTGCGTTGCGGGCTCGCTCCTGCTCAGATGTCCACGCTTCTACCAGTGCAATGTACTCGTCGTTTTGTTGCCAACTTTCGATTAATTGCGCATGGTACCCTTTACCACTCACAGCCGAAATTTCTTGTGTCTGGTTTCCTAACTGTGCAACTCGGAGTTCGCCTTGGGGTTCCAAAATGATTCGAGCGGTAGCGTTCAAATAACTACTTTGATTACGAAAATACAAGGTAGCTGTTATAGGTCGATCAACATCACCTTCAATCAGGAACGAACCATCCTCGACCAAAACAGGTCCCCATTGTTTTGACTGTCGTTCACCTTCAGAATTGACAAAAGATGCCCAGGCAAATGCAGATGTAGTATGCGGAGAATCGTTTTCCAGAAAACTGAGATCTCCAGTTATGGAAAACTTGTTTTCTGAGTTGAGGACTTGATTACTCTGTCCAAAGACAAGAAATTCATCTCTTGGACCGGGATGGTCGACATACACGAGACGAACATCCGATCCGGAGTCCATAACCGTGTTTATAGTCATCGGATCGCTTTCTTTGGTTATCTTGAGCGAAATCGAAACTTCAGTTGGTTCGGAGAAAAGGAAGGGTTCATCGCCGACTTGAAGGAGATGTATGAAGTGTTCCTCATACGCCCCCTCGAAGAGCGTTTGGGTTTCCGCCTCTCCATCTGAGTTGGTTGTTTCGTACGAAATAGTTATTACTGCGTCAGAAAAATCTACAGGTTCAATTGACGGTGCTTCTGTTGCTGCAGCTTCAGTCTTGCTATCTGGTTCAATTGAGATGAACTCGGCCGAAACAATGCTAAAAGCATCCGGGTGACCTGCATTGCTTATTGCAACTAGTGCGAAGGCACAAAACAGGCTAAGGATTTTTTGAAAGTTATTCATGGATCAATTTCCTCGCGAAAATGTTTAGTGATCTGGGTAGCTCAACAATAAAAGAGCTTGGACGACGGAGGAGTCACTATAGCATGTCATGTTTTTTACATGATGCCGGCGTACGTTTTCTACCTCCACGGTGTAACAATATTTTAATTGATTGCGTTATTTGTCGCACGAGAACTTAGATCGCGTGAAGAATAGCAATGCCAGAACACGTTTCATGCGCGTCAGCGTTGCAGGAAGACCTAAGATTAATGTAATGAGCGCGTGAGTGGTCTTTCCCACCCAATCTATACGTTTACCTATGCTAGATTGAATACCGTTCGATGGTACAACTCAGTAAGTAGACTGTGAGAAGTTGGAATCTTGAAGAGATTCGTTAGATCCTCGTTAGCTGGAGACGTCCGGGTCCGCGTCGGTATCTACTTCAGGTTCTTCTAGAGACTCGTCCATGCCATAATAGTCAAAGGTGCCGTCGAAGTGTTCTTCCAAAAGTACGACAGTCTCGACTTCACCCTCATCGTTGGTGACTTCGCGAGAAGTGGTCAGTACTGCGTCAGAGAGATTGAGTGGCTCGATTGCCTGCTCTTCACTTGAAGATTCCGATTTTTCGCCCGCAGTTTCTGAAGGTGTCTCGTCCAGCTGTGACACATCGGGATGCATCGAAATTAACACACCCTTAATTGTGTAGGGTATAGACGGATTGGCGTGACTACTGATTCCCAACAAAGTGATCGTGCAAAACAGGCCGATGAAATTTATAGAGTTTTTCATTCGTACAGTACCTCACGGAAGTAAATAAGGGTTTCGAATAGCAGATTTGCGATAGCTGGAGACCGTTATACGGGTTTTGTACTTTGAAACTCATTTGCCAGAAGTTTCATTCCATCATCGCGGAAAAGTAATTTAAAGGTAGGTATTGCTGCGCGAAGTTTGTAACACGCCAATGAGCTCGGCTTCAAAGCGTATAACACATGGCTAGCTGAAATTGACGGAAAAAAAGAGTGCGTAGTACGCGCGAATGTTCAACCACCCACGCGCGCTACGCACTCACCTAAATTTATAAAGACGCACCGCAGAGCGGTACGTTCAATATATCAGCTGGAAACCTCTTGTGCGTCGTCAGTTTCAACTTCCGGTTCTTCCAAAGACTCATCCAGGCCATAGCGATCGACAAGGAATTCTTTCAGTGCGGCTGGTCGAATGTTCTTTTTATAAATGCAACCTTGTGAGTCTACAAGAAATCCCTTCGGAATAGCGTTCACGCCATACATCGTAGACACTGGACCTTCCCATCCTTTAATCTCACCGAGATTGATCCAAGGCAGTTCGTGTTCGTCTACACCTCCGAGCCAATCTTCGTCTGTACTGTCGATGGACACGCCGACGATTTCAAAGTCTTCGTCTGTGTAAGCAGTATGAAGCTTCTTGAGTTCGGGAAAGTCTGCGATGCAGGGTCCGCACCAAGATGCCCAAAAGTCGATTAAGACGATGTCTTTATCACCCAACAGACTGTATAGCGAACGGTCTTCGCCGTCGTAATCCGCTAATGTAAACTCCGGTACTTTTTGACCTGGAATCAACGCAGCATCGTTCTCGGCGAGCATCACACTCATTTCTAGTTGTTCCAATTGTGGCTTTAGAGTGGACTCAACGAATTGCTCGTCAAACATATCAACAAGTTGTTGCATAGCATCGAGTTGTGTACGGGGGTTGAAATATCCATATGGACTAAATTGGAGAGCTAAGTAGCGCGCCATTGGATCGTCATCGCCTTCAGCAATTTCAACTAACTTCTCATTTTTGAATGCGATGGCTTTTTGCTGTAATAGATAGTACTGTGGAGTTGTGTAGGACGAATCCGGGATATTACTCTCTTGCGCGACTGCATCTTCACAACCCTCTGCGGGTATAAGCGTCTCGACAACATCTTCCGATTCGGAGGATTCTTCGGTATCGGTCTCACTCTCCGCTACATCAGCATCTTTGTCGTCAGGTACTTCAGGTTCAGGTTCCCCAGCCTCCCATCGAATAAGATACTGGTCAAATTCGGCAGCGTAAGCTTCAATCATAGAGATGTAATTGCTGTCATGTTGCCAACTCTCAACTAGCTTGCTGTGGTATCCGTTCCCACTAGTTACGCTGAGCTCTTGAGTTTGCTTTCCTAACTGTGATACGATTAGATCTGTTTGTGGTTCGAGAATGACTCCGGCACTAGTGAAATAGTTGTTACCGTCGCTGACATACATATATGCCATCAGAGGACCATCAACATCTCCTTGAATCATAAATGAGTCGTTCTTTAATAGGACAGGACCCCAAGATTTCAATCGTCGCTGTCCTTCGTCATCAAAGTAACTCGCGCGCACTGAAACGGTTGCCATACTCGTAATATCGGAACCGAGAAAGCCCAAGTCTCCCGACAAGGTAAACCGATTCTCCGGATTCATCACTTGATTGGTAGACCCAACCAGCAAAAATTCGTCCCGCGGACCTGGTCTGTCTAAATACGCAAAGCGAACATCTGAGTCTGTACCTATTACCGCGTTTATTGTCATGGGTTCGCTATCTTCGGCAATACGTAGCACAATTTTGACTTCTGTAGGTTCAGACACTTGAACTACATTCGCAAAGTTTTCTTGATAAGGACCTTCGTACAGCATAACTGTTTCGGTCTCTCCCTCTGCATTGGTTGTGTCATATGAAACGGTCAGCGTTGCTTCGGACAGGTCAACAGGTTCGAGTACTGGATCTTCTGTAGGAGTGACTTCAGTTTCAACCTCGGTGTTGTTCTCCGACTGAGCGGTTTCTCCTTCTTTAGCTTCCGGTTCTATCGTAATATATTCACCTGTAATTTTGTAAGGCATGGGTGCGTTCGCATGGCTGCACACTACGATGAATGCGAAAATGCACGACAGGCCAAGAACTTTCAAAATACTTTTCATGGATCAATTTCCTCTCAAGAATTAGTGATCTGGGTAGCTCGCTTTTTTAGACGAGGATGGAGAGACAACGAATCGAGCGGTTCTATCCTCAATAGGGAACTTGCTAGTTCCGTTCCAACCTCCAACAGATTAAGCTATTTTATTTATGGGGTTGAAGTCTAAATGTTGCGTTGGGGATTCGATTGATGCTTTCACCGTGTCCCTAAAAAATGTCCTGTTTGCATGACACGTAGAGTAATTCGGCTTATCGAGGGATGCGCCGATAGACGGGTACGGCTCCCTTACTCTAGGGTACAGAAGTACTATCGGTATTCGTTAAGCCCGCGTATTTAACCGGTGCCTTCAGGTTCGTCCTTCGGCTCCGCTAACGCATCGATCGGGATATAACGGGCTTCGAGAAATTCTTTTAATTCTGCAGGACGAATGTCTTTCTTGTGCAAGCATCCTTGCGAATCGACAAGAAAGTTCTTTGGTAGGTTGGTTAATCCATACATAGTGGACACTGGGCCTTCCCACCCTTGTGCTTCACCAAGATTAATCCAAGGCAAAGAATATTCCTCAACTCCCTCCTTCCATTTTTCTAACGTGTGATCAATCGAGACACCTACAATTTCGAAGGTCTCGTCAGTGTATTTATCCCGTAGTGTTTTGAGCTCCGGAAAAGCCGCAATACACGGTCCGCACCAGACTGCCCAAAAGTCTATCAAAACCATATCGTTAAGGACTAGTTGATCGTAAAGAGTTACTTCGTACCCATCGAAGCTTGCTAGTGTAAAGTTGGGCACTTTTTGTCCAGGAATAAGCTTCGCGTCGTTTTTTGCGACGATCGAGGCCTGCTCCAAATTTTTGATTCTTGGCGCGAAATACTCTTCAACGAATTTGTCGCTGAACTCCTTCGCAAGCGAACTTAGTACAGCAATCATCGAATCGTAATCGTTGCTTTTGTACGGATGCATTTCATACGCGAGAAATCGAACCCAGCGGTCGCCGTCCCCGTCCGCAATTTCTTTCAAAATCTCATTGCGAAATTCCTGAGTTTTTGCTTGCAACTCCACATATTTCGGTGTACGCTGAGTCGGTATTGGACCTTCAACTTTCGGGAGTTGCACACTTTCGCATCCTTCAGCAGGCGCAACCGTTCTAGTAACTTCTTTGGAAACGTCATTTCGTTCCCCGTAGGATGGAGTGGGATCTCGCAGCCCTGATTTTTGTTCCTTTAGGAATTTTCGGTACTCGGTTGAGTATGCTTCTACAAGTGCGATGTAATTGACATTTTGTTGCCAGCTCTCAATTAACGTATCGTGGTAACCCAAGCCACCTGTTATGCTAATTTCTTCAATTTGGCTACCTAGCCTGTTGACGGTGTATGCACCGTGTGGTTCGAGAATCAATGGTACTCGCGTGGTGTAGTTGCCACGAATCTGTAACGTCGCTGACGTCGCTCGCACAACATCACCTTCGATGAGGAAGGAGTTATCTTTTACTAGAACCGGTCCCCACAATTTTCCATCTCGGTTTCCATCGTCATCAACTATGATCGCTGATAACAATACAGTCGTCGAGCCATCTAGATCAACATTTAGAAAACTTAAATCTCCCATTACGGAAAATTTGTTCACTGGGTTTATTACTCGATTAGCGGTTCCGACAAGCGAAAACCGGTGTTGAGGATTCAATTTCTCGTTGTACGTGAAATGAACGTCCGACCCATTACCAATCACCGTGTTAATCGTCATAGGATTCCCGTGCTTTGAGAGTCGAAGAGAAATGGTGACTTCGATTGGTTCTGTTATTTGTTCTTCAGGTTTGTATTCACTCTGGTAGGGTCCTTCATAAAGAACGATCGTTTCTGTTTTGCCAGCCGTGTTGGTCTTTTCATATGAAATCGTGAGTGTCGCGTTGGAAAGATCTTGTTGAATGACTTCACTGGTAATCTTGGAGGGTCGAACTGAGTCGCCATGACTACAAATTGTCAGTACAGTCAGGACAAAGCACAATCCGAAGAGTCTAAAAGAGTCTGTCATACAGTAGTCTCCACTGAAAAGCAATCTAAAAGTTTGGGTAGCTCATTAGTGTTAGAGCATCATTGGAGCGAGATCGTTACACTCGCATCGACGTAGTATCATCAGCAATCAAACACGATGCTCGTCAACGGCACTACCTATCTCAATTCTATCGATAAAAGAAAGCGTGTCGTGGCTACTGATCTCGTGCAGAAAACATACCGCACAGTTGAGGCTTAACAGCGTTAAACCAATACAGATCAACTGTTGAAGTAAAGTTTACAAATCTTTTTTGTGATGCTATTGACCTAGCTGACGTTCGCGTAATTCATCGCGTTCTTTACAGTCGATACACTTGGTGACTATCGGTCTTGCTTCCAATCGGCGAATTGGAATCTCGCAACCGCATGCTTCGCAGTATCCGTAGGACCCAGTTTTCAGACAGTCGATGGCGCGATTGATCTTTCTCACGAGTTGGCTTTCTCGATCCCGAGTCCGCAGTTGATTGTGAAAAACTCCTTCGTTAGTTCCTTGATCTAAGGGATCTGGAAGATTGCTCGCGTCATTCTCCTGTAATTGACTAGCTCGGTCGGCTTCTTCGGTTAACAACTTCTCTTTCGCTCGAGTGAGTATGTCCATAAAGTGGTCTTGTTGTGCCCCGGACATGAACAGGTCTCTATTAGTTAGTCGATACGGCTTGTAGTAGATTCCTTGAAAACCAATGACATAATCATCGGTAGCCATATCTACGGGCTGACGAGCGACTGATGGTGCTATGGTTTTTGAACGTGTCTTACGCGGTTTTCTCGTAACGCGAGGCGTGCTCTTTGTCGGTTTTGTTGCTGCGCTCTCTACCCGATCTTTCGACTTGGCTCGGCTCTTCTTCTGAGATGTCTTTTTGCTTGTTTTTCTTACAGTTTTCTTTGGAGTCGTGTCCGCCTTGGCACTGTCAAGCTTTAATTGAGTTGGCTCAGAAGCTTTCGCAACCGTGAGCGATCGTTTTTGGTCCTTCCGACCAGTTGTTTTTTTGGGAGTTGCCTGACCTTCAATTTGACTCACCGAACGTTGGATGCGTTTGATGCTACGTTTGGCAGTAGGTTTCTTTTCCGTGCTGTCTGAACGCAGACGTTTCGTATCGGAAGTATCTGTCTGGCGCTTAGAAGTCGTTGGAGACCGCGCTTCCTTGCTGACTCTGCCAGCTACAATCTGGGATTCCTCAACGTCGGCTCGCGGTTTCGAATTTTCTCGTTTGTCTATACTGGCGGCTACTGATTGCGAAACCACTTCGTTGGCAGCATCTATGTTTGGAGTTCGACGATGTACAACTCGAGCTCTACGCAAAGGCTTGCGTTTCTTAGGTAGAGTGTTTTTTAGCTTCTGACCGACGTCGGACACACCAGACACATCTTGGGAACCCAAAATTTGTTCATCCTTTTTAGAAGATTTACTAGCTGTCATGCTTGGATTCGAAGACCAGGGCTTAGGTGAGATGGTTGACCAAAAAATAAGGCACGGAATTTTACAAATTTATTTTCCATGAAATTTGACCACGAACTCCAAGAAGGAATCTTTTTGCGGCGATACAAGAGATTCTTTGTCGATGTCGCTACACCGGAGGGGTTGGAGTTAACGCTACATTGCGCAAATACTGGCTCGATGACGGGTTGTAGCACGCCAGGGAACCGAATTTGGTACTCAACAAGTCTGAATCCCAAACGGAAATTGAAACATTCAATTGAACTCGTCGAAACAGACGAACGACACCTAGTGTGTGTAAACACTGCCCGGGCTAATCAACTAGTATCAGAAGTCTTGGATCGTAGGATCGTTAACCAGGTTCCAGACAGTGAACAATTTTTACGCGAGATCACAGTTCCAGGTGAAAAAGGCCGTTTCGACTTTGGAAATGAAACCACGCTGATCGAAGTGAAGAGTGTAACTTGGGGTAACCGAGGCATCGGTCGATTTCCAGATGCCCCTAGCGTGCGCGCCACTCGACACGTTCAAGCCCTCCGATCTTTAGTAAAACAAGGATATAACGCGAATCTCTTTTTTGCTGTGTTGCACACAGGAATTGAAAAGGTTACGATCGCGGCCGAAATTGATTCCGACTATGCAAGTGCAATGAAGGAAGCCATTAATGAAAACGTCAAAGTGTTCGCCTATCGATGGACCCTATCCCCTAAGGAAATGACGCTAGACCGGGAAATTCCTTTTTATCTAGAAACGTCGTGAAATGCGTGCCATAGCTTGCGGTACTCAGAGCCGGAACTCAGTCGAGCACCTATCTGAGTCACAATTGTTGCAGCCGCGAAATTCGCAAAGTGCGCGCAACGATGGTTATCCCAATCGTTAATTACTCCGGTCAGATACGCGCCCGCGAACATGTCCCCGGCGCCATTTGAATCGAGTGCTGATTGAGGAAATCCCTTTACATACATCGGTGCTTCACCTCGCTCGACAACGATACAACCTGCTTCTGAGAGAGTGATAACGCAGAGCCGCGCAATGGACAGCATGGGTCCATACGTCGCTTCAACACTATCGACGTTGCACCACGCAAGAGCTTCTTCGACGTTACAGAACAAGAGATCTAGCTCTGGTTCGATGATATACTCGAGGGCGAGCTTGAAGTTTTGAACTATCGACACATCTGCAAGCGTCAAGCAAGTCTGTACTCCGGCTTCCCGAGCTTTGTTGATGACAGTTCTTGCAGCACCCCTACCGGTGCACGAACTCGCAAGATATCCCTCTACATAAACGAGCTCTGCGCTTTGGATGTTTGGAGTGGGGAGTTCGCTTAATTCGAACGAATCCGCGATACCTATGCTGGTATTCATACTGCGTTCACCGTCCGGCGTAACAAAAATCAAACACTGTCCAGAATCACGGTCTGTAGTCGATCGCGGAGGTAATGTGTCAATACCCACATTGGTCAATTCTTGAATGAACGCCATCCCAACATCGTCGTTCGCTACCACCCCAGCGAAAAAGTTTCGACACCCAAAACCTTGAGCTGCGTAAATTGCATTTGCTACAGAGCCGCCGGAACTTACATCATCGGGCGTGCCACTCACAGAGTCGATCAATTCGCTTCTTCGCGCAGAATCGATCAGTGTCATACGACCCTTCTGAACTTTGTTGCGTGTGAGAAATTCTTCTGAAACTTGATACTCGGTATCAAGTAATGCATTACCGATACCAAAGAGGTTGTAGTCTTTTATCACAACTGACCAAACACTTCATCGAAAGCGGTCAATGTTTGATCTATTTCCTTAGTTGTGTGACTCCCGCTGACGAAAGCGCACTCATATGCTGACGGTGCAAAGTAAATGCCTCGACTAAGCATTTCGTGAAAAAACTTTGCGTATCTCTCGGAATCACATTGTTCTACGTCGTGGTAGTTTGACACACTCGATTGCTTGGTAAAGTAAAAGCTGAACATCCCGCATGCTGCATTGATACTCAGACGGATGTCGTGCTTTTTAGCTAAGTCTCGAATCCCTTTCGTGAAATAATTGGTGCGTGTTTCAAGATGATCAAAAAAATTGGTCTCTAGCGACTTAAGCAATGCTAATCCTCCGGCCATCGCAAGCGGGTTACCCGAGAGTGTCCCAGACTGATAGATTGGTCCGACGGGTGCGAGTTGATCCATGAATTCTGCTGAGCCACCAAAAGCTCCAACAGGTAACCCGCCACCAACGACTTTGCCTAGCGTCGTCAGGTCTGGAGTAACTCCAAACACTTCTTGCGCGCCACCACGAGCGACTCTGAAGCCTGTCATGACTTCATCGAAAATTAGCAAACTACCGTATTGGCTTGTTTGTGTTCTCAGTTCTTCGAGAAAACCCGTGACGGGCGGTATGCACCCCATATTTCCAGCTATCGGTTCCACGATTACCGCAGCGATCTCACTTCCAAATCGTGTAAATGCGTCACGGACAGCCTCGACATCGTTGTAGGGCAGAGATAGCGTTTGTTGAGCGAGTGCCGCGGGTACTCCCGGAGAATCGGGTAGTCCTAAAGTTAAGACGCCGGAACCTGCTTGGACGAGTAACGAGTCTGCATGACCGTGGAAGCATCCAGTAAACTTTACGATGCGATCGCGATTCGTAATTCCTCTTGCTAATCGGATCACAGACATCGTTGCTTCAGTTCCCGAGTTGACCATTCGAACCTTCTCTAATGACGGAACATAAGAAACCAATAGGTCTGCCAACTCTAACTCGAGCAAACACGGTGCACCAAAGCTGGTTGCTTTTTGAGCTTGTGTGGTCACAGCCTGCACTACGGGAGCGTAGCTGTAACCTTGGAGCATAGGTCCCCAGGAAGCAACGTAATCGACATACTTGTTTCCGTCGAGATCAAAAAGAAACGGACCCTGTCCTGATTCAAAGAAAACTGGGGTACCACCAACACCTTTAAATGCTCGAACGGGTGAATTTACTCCACCAGGGATCAGTTGCAAGGCGCGCTGATATGCTTCAGCAGATCGTTTATACATTGAATGTTCCTGGCACGGATATCTGAGGGGTTCTGGTTAAAAAGGCTTAATGATGACCGAGACTAGGATTAAGATTAGAAATAACAAGGGTACTTCATTAAACCAGCGGTAAAACGTATGGGAGCGCGAGTTTTGATGGTTCGCAAACTGTTTGCGAAAGCGCGAACACAGACCTTGATACCCAAACAGCAATGTCACCAGAGCGACTTTCACCCAATACCAGATCTCGACTACATATGCGTCCCAGGCAAGGGACGACAACAGAACTCCTAACACGAGTGTGAGTAGCGAAGAGGGTAACAGAATTCCAAAATACAATCGGCGTTCCATCACTTCAAATCGAGACAGACTCGTAGCATCGGAAGTTTGGGCGTGGTACACGAACAGTCGTGGTAGGTAAAACAAAGCAGCAAACCACGTGACAATAAACGTGAGATGGATCACCTTTAACCAAAGGTACAAGTTACCCAATGTTGAACCACTTGATAAACATTTGACGCGTACATATTAAGAAACGAAGAGACTCGGTGCTTATGTGCTAGGAGACTATGTGTCGGTCTTGTCGTTTTGCAATTAGAGGATCATTACCGTTGAAGATTGCGTAAATCCACAACACTCTCGCGTTCATGGCATAGAAATTTTTTTTGTGAGGCAACACTCCTGAGGACGATTGCTTCCACTTTTACGATGCCAACCCCAAATATAATGGTTCTTATGACAGTTACTGACATTCAATTCTCCTCTCGCGCAGCCGCTAAGGTAGCAGAATTAATTCAGGAGGAGGGAATTCCTGAACTGAATCTTCGTGTTTTCGTCACTGGTGGTGGATGTAGCGGTTTTTCCTACGGCTTTACGTTCGATGAAAGTGTCGAACTGGACGACTCGGTGGTTGTTCAAGACGGAATCAAAATGATTATTGATTCAATGAGCTATCCTTATCTAGTCGGTTCCAGAGTCGACTACAAAGAAGATCTTCAGGGTTCGCAGTTTGTCGTGACCAATCCAAACGCGACGAACACATGTGGATGCGGTAACTCGTTTACGGTTTAGTCTGCGCCGGAAATAAACAGCCAAGTACTGTTTTGCGGTTTGCACCTGTAACAGAAGGAATATTTCCTGCTTTTCCGTGCACAAACAGATGTGCTAAGTAAGCGAACGTTGCGGCTTCGACCGCGTCTCCATTTATACCAAGCCAGTCGCTTGTATGAAGATCATGGTTAGGTAAATGATGTTCGATCCTCTCCATCAGAAATTTGTTCAATCTACCCCCACCGCAAACAATGACCTCACCTGAATCACAGCACCACTTACTGATCGCGGTGCTAAGCGATTTCGCAGTGAGTTCAGTGAGGGTCGCGAGCGTATCGACAGGATTTGTTTGCACACCGAATGATTGAATGTGTTCCTGTATGTACTTGAGATTGAAGTGTTCTTTTCCGGTACTCTTTGGGGGCTCGACCTCAAACCATGGATCGGTTAAGAACTGTACGAGTAGCTCTCTAATTATTGAACCAGAACTCGCTAACTCTCCGTAGTGGTCGTAGCTACGTTCAAAGTGAAATTGCATCCAAGAATCAAGTAACGCATTGCCGGGACCTGTGTCGAATCCAATAACTGAACTTGTGCTAGCTCGTGGGAGATAGGTGACGTTGGAGATACCTCCAATGTTAACAACGACTCGATCAACTTGCGCAGAGCGAAAGACACGATCATGCAATATCGGTACTAAAGGTGCACCTTGGCCACCTGCGGCAATATCTGCGGCTCGGAAATCAGCGATAATGTCAATACCCGATATGGCAGCGATCCGACTTGCATCACCAATCTGGATCGAATAACTGAACTCACCATCGGGCACGTGGTTCACCGTTTGACCATGAGAACCTACTGCTACGATGTCTGAAGTAGAGTATCCCGACGTTGAAATGAATTGGGCGACCTGTTCTCCAATGAAGTGCCCGAGTTCAGCGTGAGAACGACCCAGTTGAACTATGTTTTCGTCTGGTTTTGATGTGAGATCTAGCAGACGAGTACGAAGTGCGTGTGAAAAGGGTACCGTGATAGCTTGTTTGATTTCTACAGTATCGGCACTGATCTCAACAATCGCTAGGTCAAGACCGTCAACACTAGTACCAGATATAGCCCCAACGAAATAGCCCACTCGCGTGAATGGATGCGAAGTCTCTAGGGAGCGGTTTCTGCCGCTTGTAATCTCTGTTGACTCGATGCGAACGACGCCATCAAGCCAAATACTTCATCCGCATGTCGCTGAAACGGGATCAATTCATCGCCCTTGAGCTTCTCGTTCCGAGGGAGGTCGACCGTCTTTGGATTTTTGTGTACACCATTGACGAGAAACTCGTAGTGCAGGTGTGGACCCGTGGCAGCACCAGTCATACCGACACTACCTAGACGTTGTCCTTGAACAACTTTCGCACCGACTTTGATCTTTGGATCAATCTTATGAAGATGTAGGTACTTTGTCTGAAACTTTACACCGTGTTTCAACACCACATAATTGCCATTGAGTCTTTTCTTTCCGGCTTCGGTCACCACGCCTGCTGCGGTAGCATGAACCGGCGTACCAGTGGGTGCTGCATAGTCGATACCGTTGTGTGGCTTGATCTTGTTTTCGATCGGATGCAACCGTCTCGGATCGAAAGGCGATGAAACGCGCGAGTATTCCAATGGTGCTCGCAAAAACTGACCTTCGGTCGATGTACCGTCGCGAGTGTAGTATTTAATCAGTGCATCTTCGGAGGGCCGATAACGGACGATCTGATGCGTAGTTTTGCCACTATTAAAGGTAATTGCCACAATATCGCCATCTCCAATGTACTCGCCTTCAATATAGTTTTCAAAATACAGTATTTCATAGGAGTCACCCGGATGAATATCGTGATGGAAGTCTATATCCCATTGCAAAAGCTTGGGTAATTGCCAAAGGGTCAGTTCTTGTTTGATCCCACTTGCTAATCCAGCGGAAATAACAGATTGCCCCTTCGCGATCTCAACACTACGGAAAGTCTTCTTGGAAATGACTTTCTTTTCTTTTACTTCTGCGGTGAACGTATCGTCGATGCGTGTGAAGACATAGCTCGTTAGTCGATCCTTGACAAACTCGAAGAAAACCAAAGTACCGTCAACGTTTTTTTGAAATTTCAGTGTTTGTCCTACATCGAGATATTGGTCCCCCCATTCCTCAGGGCAAACTTTTTGGATAGCTAGTAAGTCTTCTTGTGAGACTCGGACTCGTTGAAAGATTGAACTCAACGAATCTCCCCGTTTCACTTTGACGTTGAAAAACGGATCTGTTGAAGTTGTCGGGTCGTCTTCGGTAAAAAGCTCAGTGGCCGTGGTCTCGAGCGACGAGACCCCCGCGTTCAGTGTGAGAAACGATTCATCTGAATCGTTGATCGGCAACGCGGCCAAGTTACCGGCATTCAACGTATTCAATACAGTAGGCTTGTTCGAGAAAACCACGAGGACGAACAAAAACGCCCCTATTCCGATGCAGCAAGTCACTAGACTTCTAAACGAAAATTTACCCATAGTCTGATTCCTGTCGCCGCAACCTCGTAATAATTGCAGCTTACTACTTCCTGTAATTTTTTGAGTCAATCTCCCCAGCATATAGTGGAAGATCACCAAACCAGCAGTCGAACCGCCGAATACTCATGTCATTCACAATCATGAAACTACGCTATCCTCAATAACGCAAGGAACGCAGGTCTCCGTTGGAACGAAAGGAAATCGATTATAAGAAGTATGGCGACAATTATGTCCAAGAATGAAAAACTTTCGTGTTTTTAACAAGAAATTTCAAGAAAACACGACCAGAACAAGGTTTTTGTGCATGTACAGTTCAATTTTTGGTTGGTGTTGGCTTTGGCGACCAAACCTATAATTCGCGCAGCGTTTAAACACCTGGAGACACTTTCACTCCACTTCGTTTAGCATGTTGTACTGAAAACGCGGATCACGAAACACACAGTGCCCTTAATCCTATGACAGCTAGTTCGGTTCTGACAGACTTGCATGAGCGCGAACAGATCGCGCAGGTTTCAGATTTGAGTGCTTTAGACGACCATCTAACCACCGCACCACGCGTTGTGTATTCCGGATTTGATCCTACGGCACCAAGTTTGCACATTGGAAATTTAGTGCCGCTGCTAGCATTGAAGAGATTTCAAGAACACGGTCATCGTCCTATTGTTCTGATTGGAGGTGCTACCGGACTGATTGGGGATCCGTCGGGAAAAGAAGCCGAACGAGCTTTAAATACACGCGAAAGAGTATCGGAATGGGTAGCGTTATGCAAAGAACAGGTCTTTAAGTATTTCGATGATTCTGGATCAAATGCACTCAAAGTGGTTGACAATCTCGAGTGGTCGGAGGACTTCAAGCTCGTCGATTTTTTGCGCGACATTGGTAAGTATTTCTCCGTGAACGCGATGGTGCAGCGTGATAGTGTTCGAACTCGTTTGGAACGAGAAGGCTCAGGAATTTCGTTTACCGAGTTCAGTTACATGTTGTTGCAAGCCAACGACTATCTCGAGCTCGCACGTCGACACGATTGTTCGATACAGATCGGAGGCTCGGATCAGTGGGGAAACATTGTGAGCGGTAGCGACTTAGTGCGACGCGCGTTGCAACGACCGGCTTACGCACTAACGTTGAAGTTATTAACGAAGAATGACGGTAGCAAGTTTGGTAAAACTGCTGCTGGCACCGTGTGGCTCGACGCCGAATTGACCTCACCTTACAGTTTTTATCAGTATTGGTTCAATATCGCCGATTCAGAGATTGGTAATGCTTTACACACCTTCAGTGCTAAAACCACATCCGAACGAACCGAACTGATCGCACAATCATTGGAGCGACCTGAAGCTCGTCTGGCGCAGAAAGCTATTGCTCAGGAATTGACCAGGCTGGTACATGGAGAATCGGCTTTGCAGGCTACACAACGCATAACCGACGCGTTGTTTGGTGGCAGTATCGCTGACCTTACGATGACCGATCTTGGACAGTTATGGCAAGATGGCTTAGCACGAGCTGAGCTCTCTGACAACGTTCCGTTGTCGGTTGCACTGTGTGATACAAAGCTCGCACAGTCTCGTAGCGCCGCAAGAAGGCTACTTGATTCTGGCGGTGTTTCGGTTAATGGCACGCCGGTTAAGGACGTTAACTTTGAGCTGCATCGGGCCGACGCGCTGTTCGGAGAGTTCCACTTGTTACGGCGGGGACGCAAGTCTTGGGGCATCGCGAGACATCTCTCTTGAGCTCAGAGAATAGAGAATTTCGAATATTTCAAAAAAGTTTACGATTTAATCAATTTTCTTTCATTCCATCCCTTATAATTCTCCTCCCTTTGTCGTCAATCGGCGGGGATTTGCGCGCCCGTTGCGTACATCCTTGTGCGGTTGCGACGTGATCTTTAAAAATAAACAAGCCATTCGTGTGGGCGCTCGATAATGAAGCAGAGCCAAGAACAGACAAAACACTGACGTAGCCCGTACCCACGGGATATGTCAACACAGTACTATTAATTGAAGAGTCTGATCATGGCTCAGATTGAACGTTGGCGGCAGGTCTCATACATGC
>VXLL01000025.1 GCA_009841615.1 Gammaproteobacteria bacterium
TTCGACCCGAGAATGAGTTAGCAAATTACAACTTAGGAACGTTGTTCGATATGTTGGATGAGTTTGATTTGGCAGTCCGTTATTATCAACGTGCACCGAATATGGCTATGGCACATCACAATTTGGCGCGAATTTACGATCAACAAGGCAATGAAGTCAAAGCTGCGCGGCACTTATCCATTAAGCACGAGCTAGAGCACGAGTAGTACTCTAAACGTCTTTGAGTTCGTGACGGTCGGGATCTAGTGTTTGAATGTGATTATGCGATTCAAATTTCACGATCAGGTCTGCGATCATATAAATACATGAACCGCAATTCAATCCTACCCCTAGTTGTTTCGTGACTGCATCTAGGTCTTTGCAACCTGAACGTACGCATTTAATTATCTGATCCGTAGTTACCGCGCTACAAAGACATACATACATAATACTATTGTAAATAATAATCATTATTATTTACGATTTCAATAAGTATGACCAAGATAATTCAATCAGTATTGTTGTTTTTTGTTTTGAAATACAAAATATGTAAACTATACAACCTATAGAACATCGAGAACAAAACTATGCAAGTACAGGATTCACAAATCTTTGTTCACTTGAACACGGTCTTGAAAAATGAACTTACGGCGATTAACCAGTACTTTCTTCACTCGAGAATGCTGAAAGATTTCGGGCTGAACCGACTCGCGCACCATGAATACGAAGAGTCCGTCGAAGAGATGAAACATGCCGACATGTTGGTTCAACGTATCCTGTTGTTAGAGGGAATACCGAACTTGCAAGAACTTGGGCACTTGAGAATCGGAGAGCGACCAGAGGAGATGCTAAGATGCGACTTAGAACTCGAAATGCAGGCACTGCAGGATCTTCGCGACGGTATCGAATTCTGCGAGTCAGTTCGAGATTACGTTTCGCGAGACCTTTTTGCGAGCATCTTGGAAAATGAGGAAGAACACGTTGATTGGATCGAAACTCAATTGGATCTCATCGAACGCATAGGTGTAGAAAGCTATTTAGAACAGCAAATGCACGAGTAGTCGAAGGCTCGCGATTACTTTGTAACAGGAAGTATTAGTACTTCGCAATAGCCGACGACAACCTAAGGCAATCTTCACCCGCCTATCTCACTGGTTGTGCGACTAGTCGAGTTGTACTACTTCTAATAAGCGTTCGGAAGCGTGTTCTTGGCGACGTCCCCACCAAATGAGCAACGACATGCACGCTACCGCGAGTGCGACCATGCCTGAAATCCAAGTTGTTGCTACCCACGGATTTGTTCCGATTTGTCCCACTTGATAGACACAGACAGCTAATGTATATGCAATCGTTACGCTCCAAGCAACGCTGAACGTCGCCCAATACCCTCCTAGCTCTCTTAGGATTACTCCAATTGTCGCGACGCAAGGAACATAAAGCAAAAGAAACACTAGATAGCTGAAAGCCCCAAGTTTGCCGTCAAATAATGTCTGCATTGCTAGCACGGTGTTGATGTCGACATCGTTCTCTATCGCTCTCCCTTCTAGTGTATCGATGTTGTCAACTCTCAAACCGAGTGGGTCCAGCATCGACTCTCCAAGTGCAAGAAAATTTTGCGGCACCGACACTACTGCGGTTTTCCACGTCACGCCATAGTCAAAGTTTTGATCAACATCGGGAACCGGGGTATATAGGGCATCAAGCGATCCTACGACCACTTCCTTAGCGAAAAAGCCGGTAAATATCCCGACCGTTGCTGGCCAGTTATCTTCGTCTATACCCATAGGCGCAAATATCGGAGTAATCGTTCGACCTATTGCTGCAAGTAATGACTGTTCAGTGTTCTCGTTCCCGAAGGATCCATCGGTGCTCATAGAACTGACAAACTGCAGGACGACTACAACTACCACAATGGCGCGTCCCGCACGCAGCACAAAGTCACTGAGTCGGTGCCACGTGTGTCGAAATAGGTTTCGTAACTTGGGCGTGTGATACTTGGGTAGTTCATGAGAAAACACGTACGAAGACTGATTGACGAGATGACTTTTGACCATCCATGTTGTTCCCAAAGCGACGGCGATTCCAATGAGGTAAAGCAGAAATACCAGGTTTTGACCATGATTCGGAAAAAACGCCGCAACAAATAACACGTACACTGTTAAACGCGCGCCACAAGACATAAATGGCGCCATAATCGTTGTCAAGATTCGATCAGGTTTACTATCTAAGCTCCGAGTGCTCATGACGCTCGGTACATTACAGCCAAACCCAATGATTAAAGGGACTAAGGCTTTTCCGGGTAAACCCACCGCACGCAAAGGTTTATCTAGGATGAATGCTACGCGACCCATATATCCAGAGTCTTCGAGTAATGACAAGAATAGGAACAGTGCTCCTATTACTGGTAGAAAGGTCCCAACCAGCTGTACACCACTCCCAACACCTTCGGCGACGACTGCCGTGAGCCAAGACGGACTGCCGACTGAATCGAGAAGCAGTCGCGGAGTCTCTACAAAGATCATGCTCCCCAATATGTCAAAAAAATCTATAAAGACTGACCCAACGTTGATTGCAAAAAAGAACATCAAATACATCACGACTAGAAAAATCGGAATAGCTAGGAAGCGATTCAACACCCATCGATCTATGTAGTGTGTTATGTGTGGTGTCTTACTGGAACTTCTCGCCACTTTTTCGAGTATTTCGTCAACAAATTGGTACCGTTCTGAAACGTTGAATTGTTCTTTCGACTGCACTACTGTTAGTGCGTCTTCGATCACATCCAGCACAATTCTTCGAGATTTGGTTCGAGTTGCATCGACGAGAACTACCGGACACCTTAGCTGTTCACTAAGTGCTAAACAATCGACTTCTAGAGCCTGTTTTGCTGCCAAATCTGACATGGTTAGCACCACTACCATCGGCGTTTCGAGTTCACGTAATTGGGTCGTAAGAAAAAGCCCACGTGCTAGTGTCGTCGAGTCTACTACATTGACGATGACCTCAGCGCGCTGTTGTTGCAAATAGGTTCGAGCTATCGTTTCGTCGATTTTGTCTGTGTTTTCTGCTTGCGTTAGGTCGTACAAACCAGGCAAGTCAACGACTTCAAAACAGGATTTCGCGTAGCGTACCGTACCAATCTTCTGTTCGACAGTTACACCTGACCAGTTCCCCGTTCGCTGTACGCCACCGGTTAGAGTGTTAAACAGTGTTGTCTTACCGCTATTTGGATTTCCGATCAGTGCGACGGTTGTCACTGGGTGATGGGCGCAACGCGTATACAAGCTAGGTCATCGCGCCGCAGACACAGGTCATAGTCACGTAATTTAAGGTGGACGGGATCGCCCATTGGCGCGACCCGATGAATTGACACTACAGTTCCTGGTACCAGTCCGAGACTTTGTAGGTGTTGAGCGTGCGGGGGTAGTGTTTGATAGCGGAGAATCTTGGCAGATTCTCCTTGTTTGAGCTTGTTCAATAAAGTCATTTAATAATGATAATCATTCTCATTTAAATTACAATGCTCAGATAGTTTGAAACTAAAGAAAAGAGAAAATCTGACTCGATTATTGTGCCAGATTTTTGGAAACTGTTGCGAAGTGTCCACTGGCGCGCCCGCAGGGACTCGAACCCCGAACCCCCAGGTTCGAAGCCTGGTGCTCTATCCAGTTGAGCTACGAGCGCTGAGTTGAAGTGAGCGAAAAATTATATGTGCGTGAGATGGTGTAGCAATTTTTACTTCTCGCAGATTTTTGAAGCAACAGGAGACGAGTCTATGGCGTAAGTCTGTTTCGGCTTCGGTTAAATGTTCCTCAAAAAATTTTGTCCTCAACCTCTTAAAATACACCATGGTCGATAGACTAACTTCCCAATAAATATTTCTCTTTAATAGGCTACTTAGAGCACTTGTATGAACTTTGATAGTGTCGAAGCAACCATCGAAGCGGTTGGTCGAGGGGAATTAGTTATTGTCGTAGACGACGATGATCGGGAAAACGAAGGGGATCTCATTATGGCGGCAGCTAAAGCAACGCCCGAACGAGTCGCATTCATGGTTCGGCACACGAGCGGAATTCTTTGCACGCCGATAACGCTGGAACACGCGGAACGATTACAGCTACAACCTATGGTGGCGCGGAACGATGCGCCATTGAGTACAGCATTTACGGTAAGTATCGATTACAAACATGGTTTGTCGACAGGTATTGCAGCAGAGGAACGCGCGAACACAATCCTTGCCTTGGCCAGCAACAACACACAGGCTTCAGATTTTGTGCGTCCTGGTCATGTCTTTCCGCTTGTTGCGATGCGCGGTGGAGTTCTTGTACGATCTGGCCACACCGAAGCAGCTATCGACTTAGCTACTGCAGCAGGTTGCGCGCCGGTGGGTTTACTAGCCGAAATTGTTAACGATGATGGTAGCGTCAAAAGGCTGTCCGAGCTTATCGAATTCGCGCAGGAACACTCATTGAAAATTACTTCGATTGCTGAATTGATTGCTTGGCGGCAACGTCGTGAACAGTTAGTAGAGAGAATCAAAGAATTCACCGTGAGCACGAGCTATGGTGAGGCTAAAGCATTCTCCTATCGAACTAGTTTTGAAGAAGCTGAACACTTGGTTCTCAAAATCGGAGATGTAGATCCGAAAGCAACTGTACTCGTTCGTATCCACCGAGAGCGTTTGGTCGAGGATGTGTTCGGTCCACAATTCGAACACGACAAGCGATTAGTAGATCTCGCACTCGAACGTCTCGTCGCTGCGGGTGGTGGAGTGTTTATCTACCTTAGGGCTGGCTCTGAGGGTGTTCCTTTTGCAAGGTTACACCATACAACTCCTGCTAGCCGAGAGACCAAGCGTACTCAGGAATGGTTGGAGATTGGCGTGGGCGCGCAGATCTTAGCTGATCTTGGATTGAAAAAGATCAAGGTACTAGCCGGACGAAAGATCGACTATGTTGGTCTCGAGGGTTTCGGACTCCAAGTACAGGGTACTGAAATCCTCTCATAATAAATTGATCTAACTCTCCCGATAAACTCAAAAAATTTCATGCCTGAGAAACCAAGAATTGGAATTACCCTAGGTGATCCAGCTGGGATTGGAAGTGAAATCCTAGTCAAAGCATTACCTGAAGTCCATCAGCGGTGTACACCAGTTCTGTACGGTTCTGAGTGGTCTATAAAAGATGGGAGTAGTGTTGCCGGGGTCAATTTAGACGTGGTGAATGATTCAACATTTATCGACGTGAACATTCCCAAACCAGCAGACTTTACTTTTGGCCGAGTTTCGGCTACATGCGGGGAAATAGCAGTTCGAGCTGTTGAATCCGCAGCGGAAGACGTGATAGCAGGGAAGTTGGATGCGCTTATGACTTGCCCGCTAAACAAAGAAGCAATACACTTGGCTGGCTACGAAGACATTGGCCATCAGGAAATCTTCGGTAGGCTGTCGAATGCGAAGTCCACGGCGACGATGTTAATGACGACGGGATTAAGAGTCGTGCATCTGTCTACCCATTTGTCGATCACAGATGCGGCACGTTCAATTACTAGAGAAGTTGTTTTAGAGAGATTACGGCTCATTAGAAGATGCTTTGAACTGTGGGGGCTTTCACCAGTTCGAATCGGTGTTGCTGCTTTAAACCCGCATGGCGGAGAAGGAGGTCTATTGGGTCGGGAAGAGATTGAACAAATTCGTCCTGCAGTTGATCAGGCTGTTCAAGAAGGCATCGAAGCCATGGGGCCGTATCCGGCAGATTCAATCTTCAATCGTGCGATAGCTGGAGAATTCGATGTGGTCTTAGCGATGTATCACGACCAAGGACACATAGCGATCAAAGTGCATGATCTTCATCAAAGCGTCTCCGCTACTCTCGGTTTACCATTCGTCCGCACATCAGTTGACCATGGTACCGCGTTCGACATTGCTGGTCGCGGAATTGCCAATCATAGAAGTACGATCGCTGCAATTGATGCGGCAATCACTCTCGTTTCTGGAAATTTAGGTAAGTGATCGCGCTTTCCATTCTGCTACGATAAGGGCAAAGCGTCTCAATGCGTTGGTTGTCTTTTACTCTTGAGGGCCGTAGTTCCTTCGGCTATGTTGAAGAGGAGAACGTAGTCGACCTTGGGGCGGTATGTAATTTACCTGATTTAAAGAGTACGCTCCAAACCGGTTGTCTCGAATTTCTACAACAGGTACTCTGTGATCGAGCACCTCGCATTCCTTTGCAAACTATCGAGTTCCTCCCACCGATACCGAATCCTTCAAAGGTGTTGTGCATAGGATTAAATTACGTAGCCCATCAAGAAGAAACTGGTCATGGAGGTGAAGATCAGCCTACGTTGTTCGTTCGATTCGGTGAAGCTCAGGTTGGGCACAATGGCACCATGCTCCGGCCGCAAGAGTCGAATTCGTTGGATTTCGAGGGCGAAATAGCTTTGGTGATTGGTTCATCAGGACGCAGAATTCCAAAAGGGGAGTGCGTAAACCACGTTTTTGGTTTTAGTTGCTACAACGATGGAAGCGTCCGCGAGTTTCAACGCCACACTAGTCAATTCACTGCTGGTAAGAATTTCGCTCAGACTGGTGGCTTCGGACCTTGGATCATGACGCCAGAGGAAATCGGCAATCTTGAGGACATGGAATTACTGACACACCTTAACGGCGAATTAGTGCAACATGCTTGGTCGTCTGACATGGTGTTCGATTTTGCGTCGATTT
This sequence comes from Gammaproteobacteria bacterium, assembly GCA_009841615.1. Classification (GTDB taxonomy): domain Bacteria; phylum Pseudomonadota; class Gammaproteobacteria; order Pseudomonadales; family Azotimanducaceae; genus Bin55. The sequence goes on from VXLL01000025.1 coordinate 6,701, forward strand.
TGAGCTACTGTTCGACATTCATTGATTTGGAACCCGGTGACGTCATTGTCACCGGCACACCGGGTGGAGTAGGTGCACGGCGGAAACCGCCCGTGTTCATGGACGAGGGAGATGTCGTATCCGTTACAGTTCGACCTATTGGTACGCTGACGAATACGGTCTCTGTGGGTTAAATCTACTTTCCTTCTAGCAGTTGAGTTGTTCCATATATTCCAACACCTTTGCAGGATGGTCAGCTGCTTTCGGAACACGCTTCCAATGTTTGACAATCACACCATTCGGATCAATAATCGCGGTTGAACGAATCACTCCCATCGTCTTCTTTCCGTACATCGTTTTCTCGCCATAGGCACCGTACATCTTCATGACAGCACGGTCTGTGTCGCACAGCAAGGTGAAGGGCAGGTTATATTTTTCGACAAACTTCTGATGCGATTCTGGACTATCTGGAGAGACACCGATGACTTCAGTATTTCGTGCTTTGATTTCATTCCAAAGATCTCGAAATCCACATGCTTCCTTGGTACAACCAGGCGTGTCATCGCGGGGGTAAAAGTACAACACGACGTATTTGCCTCGTAGATGGTCAAGCGAGACAGTTTTTCCCTTCGTATCGGTAAGTGAAAAATTTGGCGCGATTTGTCCTTCGTTTACTGACATAACAAGTTAAAATCCATTTAAAATTCAAAGAGTATACTGAATCGATTGAACGATCTTTATTTGTCGATACCACAGTTTTTTGAATTGTGCCTTGTCTTAAAAAAAAATCCATCAATCAAGCATTTCGAATGAGTCTAGAAACAGCTAAAACACCCCGTCGAACAGTATTCACATTAGTGGGTACAGCGATCGTTTGTTCATTAATGTTGGTAAGTTTAGTGTCGAGTTGCATGTCGTTACGACAGCCGAGTAACACTGCTAATCTCTGTACGATTTTTGCAGAGAAGAGTTATTGGTATCGACATGCAGTCAATGCAGAAAAACAGTGGAATATTGATAAAACAATACTCATGGCAGTCATAAAACAGGAATCGAGTTTTGTTCGGTCAGCGCGGCCACCTCGAATGCGGATTCTCGGTTTCATCCCGTGGAAAAGACCGACGACGGCTTATGGTTACGCACAAGCTATTGACACTACTTGGGGCGACTACAAAGAACGTAATGAACGACCTAACGCAAATCGGACGAACTTTAGAGATGCGATTGATTTCGTCGGTTGGTATTTAGACACGGCAGCAACGACTGCAAACGTCGCTCGGGACGATCCAAAAAGTCTATACCTGACCTACCACGAAGGAATAACCGGATATCTAGAAGGGAATTGGAGAAATAAGAAGAAACTGTTGGTGGCTGCTACTAAGGTCGAAGACACCTCAGAAGTCTACGAAACACAATTAGAAGACTGCGACCGTGGCCCTGCACGTCGTCGGTGACTCTACCGCATCGGTTAACTAATTGTCGCTTTGGTACTTCACTTGATAAATTTTGCCCGCACCATCATCGGAAATCAACAACGAACCATCGTTTGCCACTAGTACATCGTTCGGCCGGCCGGTTACTTCTTCCCCATCCAACCAGATGTCAATGAAAGGTTTGTAGTTTGGCTCGTCATTGTCAAATAACACCACGCTAACGCGGTAGCCGACCTTAGACGAACGGTTCCAAGAACCGTGTTCTGCAATAAAGAGCGCGTTCTTGTACTTATCAGGAAACTGATTCCCAGTATAAAACGCAATGCCTAATGCAGCTGAGTGTGCTTGGATATTTACTACTGGTTTAACGTATTCGAAATCTTCGGGTTGTTGCTCTCCGTAAGTGGGGTCTTCATAGTCATCTCCATGAATGAAAGGATACCCGTAGTGACTACCGGGTTCGTCGACAATGTTTATCTCCTCAGGCGGGATATCGTCACCGAGCCAATCTCCGCCGTTGTCAGAAAACCACAACTTTTCGGTGATAGGATGCCACGCACTTCCAACGCTGTTGCGAACGCCGTGTGCATATACATCCCACTCTCCACTTTCTGGATCCATCTTTACAATCGTTGCAAACACTTCTTCTTCGCGGAGACAAATGTTGCACGGCGCGCCGACATTGAAGTAGAGATTGTTCTCTGGTCCAACTGACAAATATTTCCATCCGTGGTGGCTCTCGGTGGGTAAATCTTCGGAAACAACCGTCGGATTTGGTGAGTCTTTGTAGCTATCTTCGATGTCTTCAAACTTGAGAATACGATTGTGGGCAGCTACATAGAGGTCGCCATCAAGTAACGCTAAACCGGTCGGCATAGGCAACCCCGCCGCTACGACTATAGGTTCAGTACGATTATCCGGGTCGATAGCATACACCCTAGACTGAAATGATCCAACAAACAATATCCCCGACTCAGTTAGCGCCATTTGTCGTGCACTAGGTATTAATGCGTACGTCGACAGTTCAACAGCTTCGCCTTCGTCGACGGTTATCGATACGGTCTCTGTTAGTGCTAGACTTGCACAAAAAAGTAATAGTAAACCGATAGGCAGTGTCGTAATTCGCATGTGATCTCCTCAATAGTTTTGCAAGCTCAGAACTAGGGTTGTATACGCAAATATTGTAGAGTCTAGCAGAGTCTGGAAAGGATAAATCATTTGCACTAGTATTCTCGTGTTACATCACGCAAGCACGATAATATTGCACGCAACGTCATTGACCACCCACTGATCGATTTTTCATAATGCCTCGAACATTGACACCACTAGTTCAAAATCTTTACAGAGAGTGGTTGCAACAGAACGGCTTTCAATCTCGACCGAGCCAAATCGAAATGATGAAGTTTATCGAATCGATTACTAACCAAAGTCGAGCAAAAATTGGAATAGTGGAAGCAGCTACGGGTACTGGGAAGACGGTAGCTTATACCGCTACAGCGATACCGCTAGCGCGAGAACAAAATAAGAAAGTTGTCGTTGCTACGGCAACCGTAACTCTACAAGAACAAATCGTCCAGCAAGATTTGCCGTCTCTTAGAAAAGCAAGTGATGTTGGATTTACCTTCTCTTTAGCGAAGGGCCGGCAACGGTACGTTTGTCCGATGCGTTTAGAACGAATTGTTCAGCCAGATATTTCTTCGACTCTGCTTCAACGGTTAGACGAACATGCCGGTTCGAGTAAACACCCCATGAAAAAGTTTGAACTGTTGTTGGACGCGTTTAACAATATGCAGTGGGACGGTGATCGAGACAACACACCAATTAAACTGACAGAAGAACAATGGTTTCCTATCATCACTGATTCTCAGGGCTGCACGGGGAAGAGTTGTACCTCGTTTAGTCGATGTCCTTATTTTCTCTCTCGTCAAAACATTCGTACCGCCGACGTGGTAGTTACTAATTACGACCACTTACTACGAAGTCTCCAAGCTGATACGGACATCTATCCTCCACTGTGTGATGTTGTCCTGATTTGTGATGAGGCACATCACTTATCCAGCAAGGTAATGACAGCGTTCAGTGCTAGGGTAGCCGTCAACGACTCGCGCGCCTTGATTATGAGGCTTCATAGTTCTTTGGATCGCTTACAGCGAGGTCTCTCTGATCACGATACTATTGCTCAGCTAGTCAGCACGTTCAAAGAGACTTATATCGGTCTTCTCGCAAAATTGGAAGAGTTGAAAGAATATCTCAAGGATCGTTTTCGAAACTCCAAGGAGAACGAGACCGAATATCGATTTCCAAACGGGAATCCTAACAACGATATTCGTGAAGCGGCGACTCACCTTTCTATTTCTTATGGTGGTCTAGCAACCACAATCTCGAACATAACCGCTGAACTAAAGAAAATCGTCGATACCCAAGAATCAAACAATATGCCGCAGGGAATTATCGAATTTCTCAATGAACTAGGCGGTGCGAGTAATCATTTGAACGAAGCTACCTTGCTCTTCGATACATACTCCATTAGTGAGAATCAGAGTGTCTGCGCGCGCTGGGTCACTCGTTCTTTAGATGAGCTCCAACCAGAATGGGTACTTCACAACGTACCCATAGAGATCGACAAAATTGTCAATCCGTTGATTTGGAATGATGTCCATGCGGCTATATGTACGTCAGCAACTCTATATGCAGGAGACGAATTTCAACATTTCATCGAATCTGCCGGACTAGGGGAACAAACCCCGGCAACACTTCGAATTGATAGTCCATTTGATTTAGCTAGAGCAGTATCGCTACATATACCCAATATGAAGACGTTGTTGTCGTCGCAAGATCAAGCGCGTCTAGCCCATACTAGAGAAGTTATTGATATGTTGCCTCACGTTTTGAATCAGCACAAGAGTGGTCTAGTCCTATTTGCCGCAAGAAAGACTATGACAGAAGTCTACGAACAACTGCCCAAAGAATTTCAGAGTCACTGTTTAATCCAACAGGGAACAGGAGTTCCCGCGTTGTTAAAGGAACATCGAATGAGAATTGATCGGGGAGATCGAAGTTATCTGTTTGGAGTCGCGAGTCTGCGCGAAGGGATAGATTTACCTGGAGACTACTGTCGACACGTGGTCATCGCAAAACTTCCATTTGACGTTCCAGATGACCCGATAATGGAATCTAAGCGCGAATTACTTCAGGATGACGGAGTCGGACGAAATGAATTGTTCATGTTATTACAACTACCTCCGGTGATTTTGAAACTTAAGCAGGCTTGCGGACGTTTGATCCGCAATGAAGCTGACTTTGGTCAGATTACGATCCTGGACATTAGGGTAGTAAAGAGAAACTACGGAAAACGAATCTTCGAATCCCTACCAGACTATGGGATCGTCACACAGTATTCACTATCCAAACGAGATCAAAAAAGAACTTAATCCGTGTAGCCGGTATCTCAGGCAAAAGAGTCAAGCGATTAATGAGTCTAAGTGTTTGCGGATAGCCGTCTGAAATCGCTCGCGCAGTGGCTGCTCGCCAAACGCGAGTTTGCACCATTCTTGAATTAAATGTTCAACTCGCTGTTCATCTGACTCGCCACCACGTGTTAATCCGTGTTGGAGTCGCGCTACTTGAACCTGCATCCGTTTACCGCTATCCTCGGCAGGCGAAGGGACATCTGCGAGTACTTCCGCGCGGAGAACAAGTTCGTGTATTGTGATAGCACTCTTGTTAGCGGCATCAGAACTGCGAATCCGAAACAAATTTGTCGCTCCTGGTATCGAACTCGTTACGTCATCGCTTACTTGCTCGCCTTTTTGTTCTAAACGTGCTATCTGAGCATCGAGCTCGAGAAGATCTCTGAGAGTTGTCGTTGTTTGTTGTGTTTCCAGCAAGGCTACTCTACGCTTCAATTCTCCCGCAACATCTTTGAGCTTCTCGTTTAAGCGTCCCTGAACACGTTGTGGCAAATCCAACTGTGTGAGTTGATTTCGAATCTGATTGACGAGCGACATGTCGAGCTCAGTTAAAGTCGCATCTTCGGTAAACACCTTTGACTCCAAATCGGCAACGATTTTTTCGCCTTGCTCAATGTTTTCATTAATTTCCGATCGACGCTGCTCGCGTTGGGTCGTACGCAGATCGAAAGCCTCGTTGCAACAATTTCGAAATTCTTCCCAAAGTGGTTGTTCTCTCTGATTTCCCGCAGAACCTATATTGCGCCAACGTTCTTGCGCTGCCTTTACAGAGTCGATGAGGTCCCCAACCGAGGAATTCTCATCGGCCAAAGCCGCTTTTACTTCGTCGATCAGTGCTTGTTTTTCTGCTGCGCGCTCCGTCCAATTCGCTTCTAAGCGAGACTCCAGCTCCCCGGTCACTTGTCGGAAGCGAGTGTTGATTTTCTTGGCGTATCTTTTGTCGATCGGTATCAGTTTACGCCACTCACTCTGCGCGGTTCGAAGGGTCTTATTAACGGCTTTCCAGTCCGCGTGGTCCCAATCGTATTCGTCCAAAAAGGATTCCAGAGACTCGCAAATTGACGTTCGTTCCTCAAGATTCTTGGCTCGCACCTCGGCAAGTTTTTGAAACCAAGCCTCACAAACTTTAAAAGCTGCAGCGGCCGCCTCTTCGTAGCGGGTTTGAAAATCCCGGTCTGCTCTGGATCTAGGTGGCCCTAATTGATTCCAAGACTCTCGTAGATCGCGAATTCTGTTAAACTGTTCTTGTGGAGCTAGCGGGTTTTCTACTAGTTCTTCGACTTCTTCACAGAGCACTTGTCTTTTCGGTGATTCAGCGAATTGTTGCCATCCAAAGAGTTGTTTAATCTCAGCGGAGATGGGCGCGAGTTGAGCCTTGTACTTTCCCTGCGCTGGACGCGGCAAACGTTGAATCATGGCCGCGATGTTGCGTTCGGCAGATTGCGCACGCTGTAGCTCACCACCTTCTAAGAATTTGTGCAAAGAGACGAAATTACTCTCGATTTGTACGACAATATCTTGTCGCAACTGACTGATACGATCGAGGATATTGTTAGTTAAATGGTTTTCTGCCTCTTCTAGTTTTTTCAAGAATTCCACAGTTTCGTCATTGGTCGATCGGGCTTGTAGTTTTCTCTGGCATTGCTGAACTTCGCGCAATCGTGTCTTAGCATCAGACTGAAGTCTCCAGACATAGTGCCAACTTCTAGTTCGCGCATCGGGTTCTTGAAACTTCATCGGAGAGACTAATTTTGCTATTTCGGCGCGTTCACTGTCTTGATCTTTTATCTTTTTAAGTTCTCGCCGTTTCGCGTTCGCTAACTGATAAAACTGGTCTGCAATTGCTTTTGGCGCAGGCTCAATCTTTAGAGCATTTAGCCAAGATTTCTCACATTCTTCGATAGTACTTTCGCTCAAAGTACTCTCTTTCAAGCGTTTTAGAATTGCATCAAATTGTGGTCGCTGAGCAGAATCTGCTTGTTCGGTTGAAAGTCGCGCTGGAAAGCGTTGTTCCAACGGTTCAAGCGCAATCAATTCACGTTGGTACGTCGTTAGCTGTTGGTTGAGTGAACGAACGTCTTGGAGACAGCTTTCCCACTCTTGTTCAATCGCGGTCCGTTGTGCTTCATAGTGGGCATCTGTAGCATTAATGTTCTGAGCAGCATTAATAGCTCGTTCTGCTCGTTCCAGTAATTCGTCCCGTGATCCTTCAAGAGTCTTCAGATCCTGTAATTTATCTCGAACGAGTCGGTTTAAGTTTTTGTCTTTGGCGCGGCTAGATTTTTCAATCTCGACAAGCGTACGCTCACTATGAATTAAATTGGTTACATCCAATCGCAGCGCACGAAGTGGCAAACCCACGAGAACTCTAGCTTGATCGGCAGAAGATTCGATTTTGTTCAAATCCACAAGCACCTGTTGGGGGTCTGCACGCTTGGACAGTCGAAGTGGAAGAATTCTTAAATCGCTTGCTAGATGGTGCTGTTCATCAACTTTTTCTGCTATCTTTGTACGGCAGAAATTTCCTAATTGGTCATGATCCAAAAACTCAGCGTACAAGTCGACGGAATTTACGCGAGCGAGTGCTGATTTTCGTGTTTCGACATCGGTGTCGGTACGCGCGATTTCCGCGAATTTGTCGCGTGAAAGATCTTTCGACCGTTCGACGACCTCTTTACGAACAGCAGGATTTGGATCGTCAACGCTTGGTTTGCGTCTGAACAGATTCTTGAGCATATTGGGGCTTAGCCCCTATTAATTTTGGGTAGCTAATTATCGGACAAACAATTCTAATCTTTCTGCACATCGTCAGAAGGATTTTTAGAAACAATCGCGTTCAAAATTCGTTTTATGTGTCAAATTATTACAAAGTATTTCGCATAGCTGCCTCGGAACACTGGTGTAGTTGGACGGTAGACTGCCGAACAAAGAAAATCATTAGTCAAACATTCTGTGCGAATGCTTGGACAATGTAATCTGAGGTACAAGGATTCACTAGATCAAGTTGTCCTCTTAACGTTCCACCGTCGAACACAATTCTTGTGCTTCAAATTCGAGTAGAGCGCGAACTTGTTGGATATCAACCCCAGGAAACCACTCAACGAAGTCATCAATAGTAGCACCATCTACAAGCGTTTCATACAAAGCTACCAAAGGGATCGGAGTCCCTGTAAATACCCACGTAACAGTGACACTTTTTGGCCTTCGTTCGACCACCGGACTAGACTCCCAATCGGTCGCACTAACAATTCCTTTTTAATTTAAATATGGTAAATAGAGCAAGAGTTCGCATTGAATTGTGAATTCCATGTTATGGAGCATACGACAGGTATATAGCGATCTATGATCGGGATCCCCCGCTTGGCTACCTAGAGCTACCGGCTAATTGGGAGACAGATAAGCGGAGATATTCCGAACTATACAATAAATTTTTGAATGATGATGAACTATTGCTTCTGCCGAAATGGATGAGATGAAAGAGCTTATAGAAAATTTTCAGAGTGAGAAAACGAAGCTCCACCAGTGAATAAACCACCTTACAAGTACTCTCATTACGATCGTTGCGAGTAAGTATGAAACGGATAACGATTATCACTTGGGTCGGATTGGGTATCGCGTCGGTGCTCATATTACTAACTTTGTTTTTTATTGTTAGAGCAAACGTCTCTGATTTAAATACAGTAATCAAAAACGATCAAGTATCTGGCACTCAAATAGCTTTTCACTCACAACTGATACACGACGAGGATTTTGTTGAGGAAAAAGTTCCTATCGATTCTCAGAATCATGGTTCTGCCGATGTTTGGGAGGTATGTGGTTTAGAAGGTTTGCCTACGGACTTAGAATCCGCATTGAATTATGTGAAGGATTTTTCTTTAACCGAAGAGTGTATGGCTGCGATGGAAGTCCATGTACTGTCGATTAATCCCTTTAAATCGCACCCTTGGAGTTGGTCAACTCTCAGCAACGGTTACGAATTTCAATTAGTCGTTTTGGAGCAGCCTCTGACCTATCAACGGATCTTTCTAGATCCCGTCGGTGATCTCAATCGAGTCTTAGAAGCGTTGTCTCGTCCGGAATGCCAGTTGGACTCGCCCAATGCGAATTCAGTGAGTACTTATGACGTAGCAAATTCAGATTCTAAAGGTTTCGCACAGAGTGCTCCAAGCCCGGAACTTGTCGACAATCAACTCAAACATTCCTGCTACGCAGAATCATTCACCAATTACGCTTCTTTTCTTAGAGCTTGTTATGAAGTATCAGCCGAATCCGTTCTTCACGATCGCCACAAATACTTTTCGCTCGATTATTCTCAATCAGAACTCGTCGATCAAACAAGGAAAGCGTATTTAGAAATTCGATGGGTCGAGGAAAAGTGCAAGACTTTCGATTCAACATTGGAATTCAATGACAAAAACTATCCAGTTCAGTTCAAGCTTCTTGTTGATCGCCACATGCAGAATCTTTCCCCTGAAGCACGGCGTGAAAGAAAGCAATTTCGCAAGATGAACGCTGAGTTAGGGAGAATGCTTGATAGAAGTGCCCTCCGCAGTTCATTGTTGTCGATGAGTGCTCAGCTAGGAGATGAAGTGGCCTCTCTTACTTCACCCGGACAGAATGCAACTCGGTATTCTGGGATTTTTCACAACGTTCTAGGGACCATGTCTTGGAGTAAACTCAGCCAGGACAAAGAACCGAGTCCCGAGCGATTGTGGCACACGCTAAACGTTGTAGTTGCTTTAGAACAAAACGACATAGAATTTGATTGGAATTGGTTGGTTAAGCACCTGTGCTCTTCTGTAGTGTCGGTGAGTAAAAATTCAGAAGAGTCAGCAACACCTCGTAGTTGTCGCTCTGCGATCAACGAATTCAGAACGACTGGCTATTTACCTCCACATCTGATTGATGACCGTCCACTAACAGTTGAACAGGTTCGGAAGTCGATTTCCAAATTTTTACCTTACGGAATCTCGAGCCAAGAAAACGATAGGCGTGCACAAATTTTGGACACAATTGAACAAAAGGCAGAGGAACTTGGCATTTACGAATGATGGCTTAACCCTGCCTAACCACTCACTACACTCTACGGTAATTTGAGAAGCTTCTTCGGGAGATTAAACTCGAGAAACAGAGTCGTGTTAGAGGCATTAAGGGGCTCGGTGTTTCCAAGTATAAAAGAAACTGTTGGTCAATCAGAGCACCTTGGAGATGTCCCTACTACAACCCTAGACCAGACGTCGCCGGCCTCAAAAACTTTCAGTTTCTATTGAAGTTCTATCTTTTCAAAGCGATCCTAATGCCGAGCGCAAAGATTGAGCTTCAAACTCGAGCACGGGTTGAACTTGTTTTGGGTCGACACCTAGAAACCACTCGACAAATTCGTCGACGGTTGCACCACCAGCCAGATTTTCACACGACGGTACCAAAGGATTGTGTGTCCCAGTAAACACCCACGCACCACTGACTCTTTCTAGCCTTCGTTTGACCGCCGGACACGACTCCCAAACGGTCACCATCAGTGTTTCTTTTCTAGACTAATATGGGAAGTTTTCGCATTGTGATGTAAATTCCACGATTCTTGGAATCGAACCATATCGAAATATCGTGAGTCAACATCTATGCGCTCAGAATACTGTCATATTCCTAGTTTCGCTGTCGACTATATGCGTGTTACATGGAGTAAATCCAACTTAGCGCGTACGAGCGCGCCAACGCATCAATGTCTAATTTAGCAGTCGTTGCAGACGACAAGGGACGGATCTTAGTCCCAGTTCAGCATGCTTCGATCTTGATACTGCGTGACACTGGTTTCGAAGAAATTTTCTTCTTTCTTCAAGTCCATCATTTCAGCCATCCACGGGAATGGGTTGGAAGCGTCACTGTAGTGCTTTGGCAACCCAATACTGTTGAGTCGGCGGTTGGCAATGTATTTAAGGAATTTAGTCATTTCACGCGCGTTCATCCCGAGAATGCCACGAGGCATCGTGTCTTCGGCGTAGGCGATTTCTAACTCCGTTCCTTCGATAATCATATCGGTTGCCAATTGCTGCATTTCGTCGTCCCACACATGAGGATTCTCGGCGACAATCGTATTGATTACATCGATACCAAAGTTGAGATGCATGGATTCATCGCGTAAGATGAACTGAAACTGCTTCGTAGTCCCAGTCATCTTATTACGTCGGCCCATGGACAGGATCTGAGAAAAGCCGCAATAAAAGAAAATTCCTTCCAACACGCAGTAGAACGCGATCAAATTCTTTAACAAGATTTTGTCGGTTTCCACAGTTCCGGTTGTGAAATTCGGATCGCACAATTCTTTGGTGTAATTCAACGCCCAAGTAGCTTTGGCTTCTACTGATGGTATCTCATGGTACATGTTGAAAATCTCACCTTCGTCCATACCGAGAGATTCAATGCAGTACTGATAGGCGTGCGTGTGAATCGCTTCTTCAAACGCTTGTCGCAATAGGTATTGCCGGCATTCCGGATTCGTGATCAAACGATAAATCGCTAGCACCAGATTGTTCGCGACTAGAGAATCCGCGGTTGAGAAAAATCCAAGACTTCGTTTCACTACGCGTCGCTCGTCTTCCGTCAGGCCGTTTGGACTCTTCCAAAGTTCCACATCATCGTTCATGCTCACTTCTTGCGGCATCCAGTGGTTCGCGCACCCGTTTAGATACTTTTGCCATGCCCACATGTATTTAAAAGGTACTAACTGATTTAAGTCAGCACGACAATTAATGATCTTCTTCTGATCAACCGTTACACGATCGTAACTTTCCCCTTGCGGAGGAGCGATTCCTGTTACGTTTCTATGTTGTTCGGTTTGCTTGTTCAGACGCAAACCTTCGTCGTAAGGTTTGAGTTCGGTTACCCACGACTTCGTGGTCGTATCTGAACCCGGTGGTGTTTGTTGTGTAGTTGTGTTTGTTGTTTGCGCGGTCGCGCTGGTTGAGTCAGACTCTGTTGGTTTGGTCGTCACATCCTTGTCTTCGTCCCAAAGCAGTCCCATAATTTACCTCTCCCTAGGTATGTTAAGTTGAGTTCCTTTCAAGGAACCTATTATCAACAATTTCTAACATATCGTCAAAAATTTTGCGAAAAATCGAATCTTCACTGGCATGCCTCGCAATCCGGATCATCGATGTCGCACGCATCCGGAACGGGAGCAGCTGTCCCTAAAGCAAACTCTTCTGGCGCGTGTGCTTTACTTGTTGGTGCTTCCGTTGGCGTCGGAGTACTCTCGGCTTGTAATTGATGCCGTGGTACTGCCGCCAGCGCGTGATCTTCTTCAATTGTGGATTTCTCAGAATCCGTTGCTCCAAGTGACCTGAGATAGTAGGTCGTCTTTAGACCGCTCTTCCATGCTTCACGATACATTTGGTCTAGTACGCGACCGCTGGCTTCGGCCATGTAAAGGTTGAGAGATTGTGATTGGTCAATCCATTTTTGTCGGCGCGCTGCTGCGGCAATGATCCAATGCGGTTCAATTTCAAATGCTGTCTTATAAAGCTCTTGTAAGTTTGCAGGTACTCGTTCCATTTCTTGAACGCTACCGTTTTTCGCCTTCAAATCGACAGCCATCCACTGATCCCATACACCAAGTTTCTTCAAATCGTCAATCAAATAGGGGTTCAACACCACAAAATCTCCAGAGATGTTCTGTTTTGAATAGAGATTTTGATACGCTGGTTCAATAGACTGGGTGATGCCAACGATATTTGCAATCGTTGCAGTCGGAGCGATAGCCATGACATTGGAATTGCGCATGCCCTGTTGTTTCACTTTCTCGCGTAATTCATCCCAGTCCAAGGTCGTGTTGAAGTCAAATGTCGCGAACTCTTCCGAACTCCTTTGTTCCGCTAGCACCTTGAGTGAATCAATGGGTAGGATTCCACGACTCCACAACGAACCCTGATATGTCGAATATACACCCCGTTCAACGACAAGATCGGATGATGCTTCGATCGCATAGTAAGAGATGGCTTCCATACTTTCATCAGCAAATTGAATCGCAGACAGACTACCATAAGGAACGCGTTTCTTATACAAAGCATCCTGAAACCCCATGAGTCCTAGCCCAATTGGTCGATGTCTTATGTTCGAGTCTCGCGCCGCTCTAACCGCGTAGTAATTAATGTCAATAACGTTGTCCAACATGCGAATAGCGGTACGTACGGTTGATCTTAATTTATCGTGATCAATTTCTCCGTTCTCTGTGATGTGGTTTGATAGGTTTATCGAACCTAGATTACAGACGGCAATTTCATTGTCGGATGTATTTAGAGTAATTTCGGTGCACAAATTGGATGAGTGAACGACGCCAACATGTTGTTGTGGCGAACGTACATTACACGGGTCTTTGAAAGTCATCCATGGATGCCCAGTTTCGTACAGCGATTCCAGCATCTTGCGCCAAAGCGTTTCCGCATTCACGACGCGGAAATTGGTAATCTCACCACTACGTGTTTTTGCCTCCGCTGCTTCGTATGCACTGCGGAAATCGTTCCCGCAAAGATCGTGTAATTCTGGAACGTCCGAAGGCGAAAAGAGTGTCCATGGATCCTTTTGCATGACGCGTTCCATAAAGAGGTCAGGAATCCAATTTGCCGTGTTCATGTCATGCGTTCGGCGACGATCGTCACCAGTGTTTTTTCTCAGATCGAGGAATTCCTCAATATCCATGTGCCACGTTTCTAAATAAGAACACACTGCTCCTTTTCGCTTGCCACCTTGATTGACCGCTACAGCAGTGTCGTTTACGATCTTGAGAAAAGGTACGACTCCTTGCGACTTACCATTAGTTCCTTGAATGTAAGATCCCATTGCCCGTACTCGGGTCCAATCGTTCCCCAGACCACCGGCCCACTTGCTGAGCAACGCGTTATCGCGCATCGAAGAAAAGATACCGTGTAGATCATCGGGTACTGTGGAGATGTAACACGACGACAATTGGGGACGCACTGTACCAGAGTTAAACAGGGTCGGTGTCGAACTCATAAAGTCCATAGACGACAATTGGTTGTAAAACTCAATCGCTCTGGTTTCTCGATTGGTTTCATTGATTGTTAATCCCATCGCAATCCGCATGAAAAAGATCTGCGGTAATTCAAATCGGACACCATTGGAGTGTAGGAAGTAACGGTCGTACAGATTTTGAATGCCTAAATACGAAAATTGCTTGTCACGTTCAGCAACCAAATGGTCGCCCAGCTTCACGAGGTCAAATTGTGCGAGTTCCGGGGACAAAAATCCAAGCTCTACAGCTCTATTGATATAGACGGAAAATGTCTCTTTATAGAGTTTCGACATGTCAGCCGGTAGAGACATAATCGATTGTTCTCCGAGCTCAGGGAACAAGAAGGCCGTAGCCTCTCTGCGGAGACGTAGCATGAGCAGTCTCGCCGCTACGTACCCATAATTGGGTTCGTTTTCAATGAGAGTTTTTGCTGCTAGAGTCAACGATTGCAATACTTCTTCTTCAGTGATCCCGTTGAAAGCATCACTCAGAGTCTGTGAGAACAGTCGTTCAGAGTCTACGTCTTCCAGATCACTACACACTTGGTCCAGCACGATCGACCAAGACTTTTGCTCCAGTGGTACTTCAACACCGTCAGAACGTAGGTAATTAATAGTCGTATCAGTGAGTTCAAACGAATCTACCTGTTCTTGCTTCCGTGCCTGGGCTCGTTCCTCTCGGTAAATTACGTACGCGCGCGCGATGCGTTGGAGACCAGCCCGCATGAGGGCGAGTTCAACCTGATCTTGAACATCTTCAATATCGACGGCAGCCCTTTCCGGATTACCTCGATGAATCCGAGAAGTTACACTTTCGGCAAGTTCGTGTATTTGGTCTCGTATTTTTTGTGAACTTGACGAAGCCGGTCCTTCGACTTCGACAAAAGCCTTTGATATAGCATTGTGAATTTTTGCTTCGTCAAAGGGTACGACACTACCGTCGCGTTTGATGACTCGATGAGTTCCTGCTTCGTTCAATTCTCCCGTCCTCCTGCGATTTCTTCCATGATCATCTGTTGGACTAACCGTTTCGGGGTGATAACGGTCAATCCACACCGGAGCGATACGTTTCGTTTCTTACCTTGGTTTTGTTCGGATTAATGCCAAAGGCAGTGACTTTTAACAAGTCATAATCGAATAAATGAGCGGATTACTTATACCTTGTAAAACAGCAACATTTTGAACAACCAAATAGGGACTACGTACTTGTTAGTGTTCCGTAATGATATTCTACTAAAAAGACGAAAGCTGCGTGAGGGAGGGCGCGATAATCTATTCTTGGGAGTGGTTCTAGGAAGTTAGCTTCGAAAGGACAATATTTCTCGATCCTGACAGGGTTGGTGAGGTACTATAACTACTCTGTAAAGGACACTACAAGCAGGAGTTTTCCGAATACAAGAATGCTCCCTTAAACCGTTAGTTTAGAGAGAATTTGCTGGTATCAATGAACAAATTTTTGATTTTCAAAGAAATTACTAAATTTCTTTTGTAACACGATATTTGGCTAGTGTGTGATCACTTTTTGCGTCTACGAGTCGATCAGGAGTCAAAATGGTTTGCCTTATCTAATCTTTTGATCTGAAACTAGGGCACTATAAGGGCGTACGTTTGTTGCGATTTCTAAATTTGATAATTGAATTCTTTTAACGTATATAAATTATACATATGTTCATATAATCTTACCAATAAATTGTATTTTGTCGGCTTATTCACCGGTAAGCACTAGTAGCACTAATCAATCGCTCGATACCCTTCTCAAGCAATGTTCTTGGCATTGCAAAGTTTAAGCGAACAAACCCTGGGCTTCGAAATGCCACGCCGTCAAAAAGTCCTAGCCCAAAAGACTCAAAATGTTTCTGTGGGTTTGAAACAGGTAAACACTTCGCGTCGATCCACATGAGATGGGTACCTTCGACTGGTGTTGTTCGCAACACTTCAGAGTCTGTTATTGCTTCTTGTAATAAATCTCGGTTTTGACGAAGGTATGAATTTAAATCGATTAACCATGATGTGTTGTCTGCAAATGCTGCCGTAGCCCCGGCAAGAGCTAGAGGGGATAAGCTTGGATGAATTCTTTGAGCATGCGCCTTGAAGTCTCTTCGAATGTCGGGATTGGGGATAATCGCGACAGCTACGGATTCTCCAGCGATGTTATAGGTTTTGGTGTGTGAATACAAAGTAATTGTTCGTTCCGCGACCTCTGGTGCTAAGCTGGCTATGGGTTTGTAAGTCACGTTTTCATCCAGTACCAAACCCCAGTGAATGTCATCAGAAATCAAAACAGTGTTGTTCCTCAAGCACACTTTCGCGAGTTCCCACAATTCGTTCTGTGCATACACGCGACCGGTAGGGTTTTGAGGGTTGCAGAACAAGAGCGTTGACGCTCGCTTTGTCGTCTGATCTAGGTCGTCGAAGTCCATCTCCCAACGATCTTTTTGCAGGACCAGAGGGGAAAACGCTGGTTCTCTAACGTTTTGTTCCGGTACCGATAAGAAAGGAGGGTATACAGGTGTTGGAATGACACAATGGTCGTTACGATTACCGATGACCTGTACAGCAATATTGATACCGGTCATCACCGAAGGTAGCCACACTAACCAGTCTGCGTTGATCTGCCAGTTGTACATTCGATCCGTCCAATCGACGAAATTCTCTACAAGAGCGTCGGGAACTGTGGAATATCCCAAGATGGGATGCTGTTGTAGTCGAGTACGGATTGCTTTCATCACAAACTCTGGCGTCGGGAAGTCCATATCCGCGACCCAGAGCGGTAGGACATCCTGATCTCGATATCGATCCCACTTGACACTATTCCATGCCCGACGATCAATTTCTGTTTCAAAATCAAATTTCAAATTGATTTCTCCCAAGACTAAATATGGATTTTGTAACGAACGTAGTCCTTGTACTAATGCTCACAATTTATACGGTGCACCTAGATCATCAATCACACGTTACAATAGGCTTACTATATTGAAGTAAGGAGATCCAAGAATGACAGAAGAAGTTACCGAGGTAATTAAAGAGCAAATAGCAAATAACCCAATCTTACTTTATATGAAAGGTTCGCCACATGCTCCCCAATGTGGATTCTCTGCCCGTACGGTGCAGTGTTTAATGGAGTGTAATCAGAGATTCTCGTACGTAGATATCTTGAGTAATCCAGTGATTCGACAAACTCTGCCAGGTATTGCTAATTGGCCTACCTTTCCGCAACTATATGTCAATGGAGAGCTCGTTGGTGGATGCGACATCGTGAGCGAAATGCACGCACAAGGTGAATTAAAACCTCTCTTGGAATCCGCGACCGAAGATCAAAATTCGCCATAAGTTGTGAAGTGAAGAGCCAGATTTAATCGTTTGAGTTGAGATTGATCCAATCCGGATTGAAATCACAATCATTTACGATCGTACAGAAGAGTTGAGCGGTAACTGTCGCATCGTATAACGCGGAATGCGCTTTTTTATCGTCGAATTCGATTCCGGCGCGGGCGCACGCTACTGATAGGACCGAGTGCCCGAAATTTACTGCGGCTAAAGAGGCTGTATCGATCACCGTGAAGAGATGAAAAGGATTTTGCCCTATATCGTTACGTTGCGCGGCGGATCTTATGAAGTTGTGGTCGAAATACGCGTTGTGTCCTACTAAATAAGCTCGAGTACAGGAATTTGCTTTTAGTCGCTTCCGAATAGTTCGAAAGCACTCTCGCAAGCAAGTTTCTTCCAGTTGCGCGCCACGAGCTGGGTCGAACGGATCAATTCCGATCAAATCCAGCGACGAGTCTTCGATGCATGTGTCTGGATGCGGAAGAACCGCCCAACGATGGTGTTTGCTTGGGTGCAACATGTCGTCACGCCATTCAAGAAAAACGATGGCAATTTCTATGATTGCGTGGTTGTAGGGATCAACCCCGCCGGTTTCGAGATCTAATACAACAGGCAAGTAACCGCGAAATCGATTTTTTAACTCCATGGGTCTGCAACTTTTCTAACAAGATTTGTTTCGCGTGCGGTCTGTGATTCATGGGTAGATTCGCGCGACGCTTCTTTTTCGTTATACGAAACATCTTGTCAATTTAGGCTCATTCTCGCTAATTTGGACAAATAGATATTAGTCAGGTGAAGGAGTCTTGTCCTTGAATTCGCAGAGATCTTCGATCTCGCACAAGTAGCATTTAGGTTTTCGTGCGATACAAACGTATCGACCGTGGAGTATTAACCAGTGATGTGCTCCCTTTTTGAATTCGTCTGGGATCCACTTGGTTAATCGGTCTTCCACTTCTCTGGGATTTTTCCCTCGAGCAATTTTTGTACGATTTGCAACACGGAAAATGTGCGTGTCGACGGCTATCACAGGATGGTCGAATGCTGTATTGAGTACGACATTGGCTGTCTTGCGACCCACACCCGGAAGTCGCTCTAGTTCTTCTCGGGTGCTAGGCACTTCTCCATTATGTTCTGATAGCAGGATCTTGCATGTACTGTGTACGTTCTCTGCTTTTGCGTTGTAGAGTCCGATCGTTTTAATGTACTCCTTCAGACCATCAACGCCAAGTGCAAACATTTTGCTTGGGGTAGGTGCGACGGAAAACAACTCTTTTGTTGCTAAGTTGACGCTTACATCGGTCGCTTGTGCTGAGAGGATTACCGCAACTAGTAATTGAAATGGAGATTGGTAATGGAGTTCGGTGTCAGGGTCACTATCTTTCTCGCGGAAACGCTCGAATATTTGTCTGCGTTTGTCGTGGTTCATTCCTACCGGGCCTAGAACTATTCGATCCCATGAAATTTTGCCAAGTACTCAAACTTAGCACGAACGCGACTCTCGCGAAATAATCCACCTTGTGCCTGCTTGGCAGACTCGTCGGATATCGGTACTGGGTTCTGTACCTTTAAATGTGCCTCGGCTACGCGCTCTAAGGTGACGAATCGTACCACAGCACTTGCTACAGAAGCTCCCCCTGTCAGTAGGCCATGATTGCGAAGAATGATAGCATGCTTATGCCCCAAACATTGAGCGATTCGAGTGCCGCCATCTAATTCGCGAATTTGAACTTCTTCATCATTGAAGAGCGCGCAATCGTCTACGAAGATACAAGCTTCTTGTGTGATAGGCAAGATAGGACGAACTTCTGCAGAGAAGGGGGTGCCCCAAGGGGTGTGCGTATGTGCGGCAGCGTTTAGGTCAGTTCGAGCGGCTAAGATTGGGCAGTGGATGTTAAACGCCGGCGAATTCACACTCCCGTTACCAAGCACTGTTTCCCCGGATTGGTCTAACAACACCAAATCGTCGACTTTGGCTTGAGTAAAAGGAACTCCATTTCTAAGTAACCAGAAACACTCCTTGCGCTCTGGGTCTCTTGCGCTAATGTGCCCATCTCCCAGATCGCCCCAACCCAGAGCTCCGAATATGCGGTAGCTTCGAACTAGGTCAATAAGGACGTCCAATCTATTGAACGAATCGTTCATAATTCTGTTGTGTATAGTCTGGTTCGTCCTGTGGTTCCTCTGTACACCCTTGAGGCGAAATTCCCTTTAGATAGTTGATCATAGCTAGCGCAATTCCAATAACGAAAAAAGAACCGACTGGTTGAGTCGCAAACGGCGTTAGTAACCCGAGCAACTGCCGTATGCCGCCTAGCACAAAGAGTACAAGCGAAAATCCTAACGCAGTACCCATTGCGGTCACCACAGATGTTTTCACATCCTTCTTTGATGCTACAGACTCGACATGACCAAGAATCATACAGTTGGTTACGATGATTTGGACGAACAGTGCGATTTGCTGATACACATCCCACGCATAAGCTTGCATGATCATGTGCGCGATTGTTGTGAATGTCGCAATGACAAGAACAAAGCAGGGCAACCTGATGTTTTCTGGAATTCCCTTCCTGAACAGAGAGATCAAACAGGAAGAGAACACCAAAACAAAAGTGCTCGCGACGGCTAAACCCACAGCATTCTGAACGTTATAGCTAACTGCGAGTAGTGGGCAAAGACCTAACAGTTGCGTCGTAGCGACGTTTCGAGTCCATAGACCATCGATAAATCTCTGAGTGAGCGTCACGGATTACTGTCCTTGCGTCCGCGCACGGAGTCTTTAACTGCACGAATTACAGCATTGGTGGTAATCGTCGCGCCACTAACTGCATCAACTTCATCTACTGATTGCTTTTCGAAATTACCGATCCAGTCATTAGGTTTCAATACCTCAGAAAATCCTGGTGTTTCTCCGTGACCGAGAACGCGAACCCCCAGTATTTCCTCGGCGCGAAACGCAACCAAAATTTTCATGGTTCCTCCGTATCCTCTAATTTCAGCATTTACTAACTCAATACCCTGTTCGCGGAGAATCTCTGGATCTGTTGAATCCACTAAGCCTGCGAGTATTTGTTCCTCGGCATCGCGTTGGTTTTGTTCGATTCGGTCTGCAGTGAACAGTTGCAACAAGGCAAGCAAACAGCCTGCGACAAGTGCTAGTAGTGTGAGTGTGGCAATCGCCTTCAATTGTCTAAGGCAACTTTTTTTGGTTCCAACAGAGGTAAAAACGCATTCGCCAACAGGATTGCAAACACGAATCCATCAGCCCATGTACCGAAACATCGAATAAAAAATGCGACGCTTCCAACAAAAAAACCGTAGATTATTTGGGGTAATTTTGCCGAAGGTGAGGTAACTGGATCTGTCGCTATAAAGAAAGCCGTTAGCATTGTTCCTCCGGCAAATAAATGAAACCAGGGAGAACCAAAACTGTACGTTGCATCGTAAAGAGGGAGAAAAACGAGTGCTGGAACCGCGATTCCAAGAAGCACACTCAGTGGGAGTAACCATGGCACGATTCGGAGTAATACGAGATAAAGACCGCCGACCAAAAACGCCAAATTCATCCACTCAAAGTGTTTCGCACCGACTAAACCGAAAGCAGGATGATTAATGAGTTGTTGGAGTGATTCCGTTTCTTGGTGTTTAAGTACGTCTAATGCCGTAGCACCGGTCAATCCATCAAGATAAACTAGCTGCATTGGAAAAGCGATTAGGACGAGAGCATAGCCCACCATCGCCGGGTTAAAGAGGTTTTTACCAAGTCCTCCGAATACCAGTTTGCCCAGCGCGATCGCACTCACGGATGCGACAAACGGCACCCAGATTGCGACACTAGGTGGTAGACACAACCCGATTAACATACCGGTGACCACTGCAGTTCCATCGCGGAGTGTCTGAACTGACCTGGTACCAATCGCTTCGGTGGCTACTGCCGCAAGAATCGAGACTAGCACCACCAAAAACACTTTGTGACCTAGGAACCAAGCGCCGACTCCTAGACCAGGCAGAAGTGCAATCACTACGTGGACCATGATCCCTGTAGTTTGGAATTTAGGGCGGTCGGTTACTGCCACTTGTGTTGTTGTTGCATACGTTCGGTGCGTTTGGTATCGGACCTGATGACATCAGAGCGCATGCGTTGCTCACGCGCATCGACACGTAATCGAGCCTGAGTTGCTCTCGATATTCGCTCCCATTCAATGTCATTTCGCTGGCGTAATGCTCGTACGTGGTCGAGGAGATGAATGTTGCTTGGACAAGCTACAACGCAAGCTCCGCAGTCATTACAACGGTTCAACGCATCCTGCGCGTCCAAATTCGGCTTTAGTTGTTCGGCCATCACAAACAGCGACTCAACTGGTACGTCGCGAGGACACGCTTCGTCGCACCAACCACAATGGATACACGGCAGTGCGTGCACAGATTTGTCGGTGGATATCGCGTTAACCGTGGCGGTTAATACTTCGTTTACTCGGGGACGGTGTCCAGTCGCATAACAGCCAACACGAATTGGATCACTTGATTCTAAAATCGATTCAACAGGTGTAGCAATGTCAATCCAACGAGTTTCGTCGTGGACTGTTACCAAGCGTTTAGTCAATGGCTTGCCTGCTATCGCTTCCGCGACCGCAAACAGAGTATGCACGTTTAAGACTAGATATCCATCAAATGCGGGAAACCTGTTGTCTTTGACTACATGACCCGTAAGGATTTGAATGAGTTCTCGTTCGGCACCGTTTTGAAATGTTGGTTTCAGATATCGCACAGTTTCGTTGTCGTTTAAACAGCCCTGTGCGACCTGAATGGTCTTTTTGTGGGATGTTACGACATAACTGTGTACGGCTGAAAGAATTCTTGCAACAATCCTCAAGCCAGTGAGCACCTCGTTTAAGTGTTGTTCTAGCAGCACTCTATCGGCGTTTACGTCGGGATCGGTTTCCATGCCATTCGCGATAACGATGTTAGGAGGGTGTTTTCGAGTAAGTGAGATTTTTTCGGCTGTAGGAAATCCCGCGCCCCCCATGCCGACAATTTTTGCTTCAGCGATGCGCTCCAGGAGGGTGGCTGGGGTCGCGCGTTCCCAGTCTATCGGGGCAAAGCTAGGGTTCGGAAGCGACATGGTTTCGGACCCGATTTACATCGTTTGATTGGATTAGATCGATACAGTCTACTGGACACGGCGGTAGACAGAGTTCACATCCGGTACAGTGCAGCTCCAGTACAGTGTGAAGATAGTTAGGAGCACCTACTATTGCATCCACGGGACAAGCAGCAACACACAGTCCACAACCGATGCAATCGGATTCTCGAATACGAGCGAGGGGAGGGTGTGGGTCGCTTTGAAACTCGTCCTCAACTGGACGGTTTAGGAGCGTACTGAGGGTACTTTGAGTTGTTACGCCGCCGGGTTTACACAGACTGATGCTTTCACCTTGTGCAACAGCTTCGGCATAGGGTAAACAACCTGGATATCCGCACTGCGCACACTGTGTTTGAGGTAGTAACTCGTTGATTCTGGTAATTAGATTGTCAGGTCTTTGTTTACTTCGTAATACACGTTCAGTTAAGACTACCAAGCAAGCGAGTACAAACGCACTAGAACTGAGCACTAGTGTCGGTATGAGGATTGGCGCGATCACAACATACCTTTGAATCCGAGAAAAGCTAGAGCTAACATGCCAACCGTTATAAACGCAATGGGAGCTCCTCGGAACGCTTTCGGAACACTCTGTTCGTCCAATCGAGCACGTAATCCAGAAAAGAGAACCAACACTACCGTGAAGCCAATAGCGGATCCGATCCCGATAGCTAGGGATTGAATTAGAGACAGGTCCGCGACAGTTAGCACTACACCAAGAATCGCACAATTACTGGTAATCAAAGGTAGGTAGATGCCCAGCATTTGATGCAGTAGCTTACTGGTGTATTTGATGTATCGTTCGGTCAGTTGGACTACGCTTGCAATAACAGTGATGAATAGAACGAGTCTAAGAAATTCAATGTTATAAGGTATTAACAAGTAATTGTTAAGAATATTTGTTAAGAGCGTAGAGATTGTTATTACGAACGTCGTCGCAATACCCATCGGTAGTGCGGTGGCGAGTCGATTCGAGACGCCCATGAAGGGACACAAGCCAAGAAGTTGGACAAGAACGAAATTATTGACGAGGGCAGCGCCCCCTAGGATTGTTACGAGATCAAACAAAAGCTACGTTGTTAACTAACTTCCATACCAGTGACCGCACCCTCGTCTGGAGACAAGAGGAAGATGTCTTTATCGCCCGGGCCGGCGGCTAGCACCATACCTTCGGAAGTGCCAAAACGCATTTTGCGAGGCTTCAAATTCGCTACGACGACGACAAATCGACCAATCAGATCAGCGGGCTCGTATGCAGAACGAATACCTGCGAACACCGTCCGACTCTCCGTCCCTACCTTAAGCTCTAGCTTGAGCAGTTTGTCAGCCCCTTCTACAACACTGGCATTTTCAATCTGTGCTACTCTCAGATCAACTTTCTGAAACTCCGCCAATTCGATTTTCTCAGAATTGCTTTGTTGATTGTCTGAGTCGCCTGTGCTTGTGTCTCTTGATGCGTTAATAATCTTGTTGATCTGCTTTAGGTCAATCCGAGACATCAACCGTTTAAAGGGAGCTAATTGATGCCCAAGTAGTGGTTCATTTACATCATTCCATTTGAGTT
Organism: Gammaproteobacteria bacterium; assembly: GCA_009841615.1. Classification (GTDB taxonomy): domain Bacteria; phylum Pseudomonadota; class Gammaproteobacteria; order Pseudomonadales; family Azotimanducaceae; genus Bin55. Next base: position 30,635 of record VXLL01000025.1, read on the forward strand.
CACCCGCATTGAGATACTGCTCGCTACGAGATACGAGTCCAGGTACGATCGGTTTCAAATAAACGCATAAAGTGCGAAATAGATTGATGGCCATGGTACAAACCGCTTGTACTTCTTGTTCTCGGCCGGAAGTCTTTGCCAGTTCCCATGGAGGGTTATTTGCGATATATTGATTCGCACGATCCGCTAGAGTCATGACTTCCCGTACTACTTTACTAGTCTCGCCTTCTTCGTAGAGGTCTTCAATCAATTGCTGTTTTGCGGCAAACTCTTCATACAGCTCTGGTAACACTAGCTTGGTCGAGAGTATTGAATCGAAGTGTCTTTGTAAGAAATTTGCACACCGAGACGGGATATTGACAAATTTCCCAATTAAATCTGAATTTACTCGACTCACGAAGTCCTCAAAGCTGACGTCTATGTCCGCCATTGAAGCGTTCAATCGAGCACCATAGTAGTAGCGTAGCGTATCTGGATCTAAGACTTCGTGAAAAGTCGAAGCATTAATGAACGTTCCGCGAGACTTCGACATCTTTTCCCCGTTCACAGTAATCATACCATGAACTCGGACTGACGTGGGAGTACGATAGCCAGCGCAATGGAGCACGGCAGGCCAAAACAGAGCGTGAAAGTTTACGATGTCTTTACCAATGAAATGATGAACTTCCGCTTGGCTGTCTTTGTTCCAAAAATCGTCGAAATTTATACCAGCTCGGTCACACCAGTTTTGGAAACTAGCCATATATCCCATGGGCGCGTCTAGCCACACGTAAAAGTATTTGTCGTCAGTGTCAGGTATGCGAAATCCGAAGTAGGGCGCATCGCGACTGATGTCCCACGCTTTCATTCCTCCGTCCAGCCATTCCTTGAGTTTATTGGCGATTTCGGGTCGTACGGTACCACTTTCGGTCCACGAACGTAAGAAGTCTTCAAACTTGGGAAGGTTGAAGAAGTAGTGAGTTGACGATCGCAAGACGGGGGTTGCATTTGTGTGCGCCGAGCGTGGATTCTTCAGTTCGGTGGCCGCGTAAGTTGCCCCGCAATTATCACAGTTATCCCCTGGTTGGTCTTCAGCACCACATCGCGGACAGGTTCCTCGAACATACCTATCTGCCAAAAACAACTCCTTCTCTGTGTCATACAGTTGCTCTACGTTAGCAGTGTAAATCGCGTCATTATCTTTCAGTTTTGTGTAGATTTCGCGTGCGAAATGTTCATTTTCTGGTGAGTGAGTAGTGTAGTAGTTGTCGTGGCCGATCGCGAATGCGTCGAAGTCTGCGATGTGCTGTTGGCGGAGTTCTTCAACCCAGATTTCTGGGGGGACTCCCGCTTCTTCAGCACCAATCATGGTCGCGGTTCCGTGAGTGTCTTCGGCACAGATGAAGTAACACTCATTTCCACTGAGCTTTTGAAAGCGCACCCAAATGTCCGTTTGGATGTGCTCCAGTAAGTGTCCTAGGTGGATCGAACCGTTCGAGTAGGGTAGTGCTGCTGTAACGAGAATTCGTCTCATAGTGAGCGTCGCCGTTTAGGATTTAACCTTGGATTGAGGAAGTACAAATTGGACGAGAGCTTGAATCATACAATAGAATCTGCGTCCAATTTATAAATTTTGCATGACCCAAACGATTTCAAACTTTCTAGACCCCATTCTTGATAAGACTTGGGGAGAGTTGCCTACGGCGACTCAGTCGAAGTCAATTGACAACAAGACGCACATTCGTGCTGAACTAGGTTATCCAGTGGCGGGGATCGAAGAGAGACTTCGCGAATCTCTTTCTACCTGGCTTAACCAATCTGAGCTGAACTTAGAGTTGGAATTTCGCTCCCCAAGAACGTGCAAATTACCGGGTACCAGAAACGTTGTCGCTGTTGCGTCCGGTAAAGGCGGCGTCGGCAAATCAACCATTGCAGTTAACCTTGCACTTGGATTAGAGCGAGCGGGCAGTAAGGTAGGGCTTCTCGATGCGGACATCTACGGTCCTAGCCAAGGAGTTATGTTGGGAATTGAACCGGATCGTCGGCCCAAAGTACGGGATGAGAAGTATTTCGAGCCAATCAAGATTTCTGGCATTGAAGTAATGTCGATGAGCATGTTGGTGTCAAACAAAACACCAATGGTTTGGCGCGGACCGATGGCATCAGGAGCACTACAACAGATGCTGACTCAAACTCTGTGGAACGACTTAGACTATCTGATCGTCGATATGCCGCCTGGTACTGGGGACATTCAACTGACGCTCTCGCAGCAGGTCGCTTTGGCCGGGGCGGTTATTGTGACTACGCCACAAGATATCGCACTCTCTGACGCACGGAAAGGAATTGAAATGTTTGCTAAGGTGAACGTACCCATTCTGGGTGTCATAGAAAATATGAGCTATTTTGTTTGCGACCAGTGTGGGAAATCCCACGCAATTTTTGCGACAGAAGGGGGTAGTCGAGTCGCAGAGGAATATGGAACGAATTTACTCGGTCAATTTCCACTCGACTCCCAGTTACGGGAATACATGGACAATGGTGCACCTCCGGTTGTTGCCGATCCCTCTAGTGCGATTACGGAGTCGTTCATCGACTGCGCGCGTGTGGTTGCAGCGCAACTCTGGGTACACGGGTTGCACGCTGCTCCCCCACCAACTATTAAGATGACTTAGAAATGACCATTAAAGCTGACAGTTGGATACGACGCATGGCTAAAGAGCATGGCATGATCGATCCCTATGAACCGAACCAAGTCCGTACGGTCGGGAACAACAGAGTGGTGTCGTGGGGAACTTCGTCGTACGGTTATGACGTACGTTGTGCACCTCAATTCAAAGTGTTTACCAACATTTTTTCGGCAACGGTAGATCCCAAAGAGTTTGATGAAAGGAGCTTTGTACCTACCGAGGGCGAGACGTGTGTCATTCCTCCAAACTCATTCGTCCTCGCTAGTACCATCGAGTACTTTCGGATTCCTCGTGACGTGTTGACAATCTGCGTTGGCAAGTCAACCTATGCACGTTGTGGGATCATAGTTAACGTAACGCCATTAGAACCAGAATGGGAAGGGCATGTCACGCTCGAGTTTTCAAACACGACCAATCTCCCGGCAAAAATCTATGCGAACGAAGGTGTCGCCCAAATGCTCTTTTTCCAGGCTGATGAGCCATGCGAAATGTCCTACAAGGACCGAAAGGGCAAATATCAGGGTCAGGTAGGAGTAACTTTACCCAAGTTGTAAACCTGGGAGAAAGCGGTTTACTCTTTGATCAGAAGGAGCGAGTCTGAATTCGGTTTGGCGTCCCGGGGGACGACTCGACCAATGTTGTAGACTCGTTCTCCGTCTCCCTCCAATTTAGATCTCACCTGAGCTGAATTTTCGGCACGAGTTGCGATGACAAAGCCAATACCACAGTTAAAAGTACGTAACATTTCGAAGGGTTCAAGCTGTCCTTTGGCATTGATCCACTTGAAGCTCTCGGGTTGTTCCCAGACATTTGGACTAAGTTCGATCGCGAGGTCTTCGGTGAGCATGCGAGGTGGGTTTTCGATCAGACCACCACCTGTTATGTGAGCCATACCTGTGGCCGTATCCGCGACATTTAGTACCGCGGGGCCGTAAAGACGAGTAGGAGTCAGCAATTCTTCAAGAATCGAGTCGGGTGCTTTGTGTTCACGCACCAAGTTGCGGATGAGCGAATAGCCGTTTGAATGTGGTCCGTCGCTTGCAAGTCCGAGCAGAATGTCCCCAACTTGCACTGTTTTGCGAATATCTAGTATCTCTTTTTCGACGATGCCTACGCAGAATCCAGCGAGGTCATAAATGTTTGGAGCATATAAGCCCGGTAGTTCTGCCGTCTCGCCGCCTGCCAGTGCGCAACCGACTTGCTTACATGCATCAGCAATACCCGAGATAACTCTTTCAGCGATCGCAATATCCAATTTTGCGGTTGCAAAGTAATCTAGAAACAAAAGTGGTTCGGCTCCGTACACTAAGATGTCGTTAACGCACATTGCTACGAGGTCCTGGCCGATCACTTCATGTCGATCATGTTCGATCGCCAGTTCCACTTTCGTTCCGACACCATCTGTGCCACAGACCAAAACGGGCTGCTGGTATTTTGTGGGAAGCGTCGCTAGTGCCGCAAATCCGCCTAGATCTGTCAAGATTTCCGGTCGGTTGGTCTGCTTGATCGGTTCTTTGATGCGATTGATCAAGCGGTTAGCTGCATCAATGTCTACGCCGCTCTGTTGATAAGTAATTCCCATAACGCGAATTATCGGGAAAAACAGCACGTGGGTACCATATTTACCAATATATACATGAATTTCCGTTCTCTGATAGTCTCTCTGTTGGCATAGAATGCCCATCTTTCGTCTACCACTAGTGCTGCTCGCGTTCGTGTTTACGATAGATAGTTTGCGTGCTGAACCAGTAGATTGGTTGTACGATGTAAAGATACCAGTAAGCGAGCGAACTCAAGCAGCGGCAGAAAAAGTACTTCCACGTTGCATCGAAGTACTGTTAATGCGCTTAACTGGTCTTGCAGATGTTCCAAGAATTCCAGAAGTACAAACTGCGTTTGCGAACCTGAACGCTTTTGTGAAACAGTATGAATTTACGAAGCTTCCGGTGAATTCTCCGATAGGGAACGGTGACGCACTAGTCGCACGATTTAATAGTTCTCTGATTCGAGAACTCATCAAAGAAGCGAAGTTTCCAGTGTGGCCTGCAGACCGCCCTTCGGTCCTACTTTGGCTGTCCATACATGAAACCTCTGAATCTGAATTAGTCAGGGATGGGACACCGGTGGCCTTAGAACTTCGAAGGAGGGCTCTAGAACGCGGTATCGAGCTGGTTATTCCCATCATGGATTTGCAAGAAGGTACTACCATCACTTCTTCATCTTTGGTTGGTCGATTTTGGTCCGATCTCACCAACGCATCGGCACGATATCAAGCGGAGTTTGTAGCCGCAGTTTCTTCCCAAAGAGATTTGTTCGGTCGCTATCAAACCGATATAACATATTGGTATCAAGGAATCGAGCATTACGATCACCGCGTCTTTCAGACACGCGAGAATATACCGGTTGATGTAGTCGATCACATCGTAGATGTTCTTGTTGACAGACATGCGATCGTTCGAGAACATGAAGAAATACATCGTATTGGAGTAAAAGACGCTACGAGTGTAGAGTCTTATGCCGCAGTTTTAAGACTCTTGAAAGAGTTAGACTTTGTTGACGACTTCGTGCTTGTTTCACTCGACAATGAGGTTTTGATTTTTGACGTGTACACGCCTTCATCTGCGGAGCTGTTCGTGGAACTAGTCGATGCGACTGATTCACTTAGAAGTGTAGAACTTGAAGAGCATATAACAAACAAAAAAATCGTGCAACTATTCTCTTGGGTACCCCGTGGTGATTGATCAAATCCCAAACATTATTTCGGTACTCAGACTCTTTTTGATCGTACCCGTGGCGTATGGGATCCTGTATGAACACTGGGAATTCGTGTTGATCATGCTTGTAGTTGGCGGTATCACCGATTTGATTGATGGTTATTTGGCTCGCCGCTTTGAGTGGACCTCAAGATTTGGGGAGATCGTCGATCCGATTGCGGATAAAGTGATGTTTGGTGGCGCGTGTGTGTTGCTAACCGTAGAGGGACTCTGGCCCATATGGCTGCTGACTATCGTCTTAGCCCGAGAAGGTGTGATCCTCGGTGGAGCTACGGCGTATAAGTTGCTGTTTAAGCGTTTGGACATAGAACCAACGCTGTTAAGTAAAACGAACACCATCATATTGGTAAGTGTCATCGTGCTCGAAGTAATCGGTCAAATTGATTTCACGTATCAGGACATCGTTGCTAAAAGTCTAGATGTGTGGGGAGGATATGGACTTGTTGCTCTGTTCTCAATCGCCTCTGGGATAGACTATGTGCGACTGTGGGGACATCGCGCATTCTTGGAACACCAGAAACTGAATTCGGCCGATACCAATGAATCACCTTGATTGATTGTCAGGTACTTCCGCTAGAGCCTAGCGAGTCCTACACGCGCGAAGGTTTTCGAATCGGGGTTAATCAAAATATTTTCTCGACGCTATTTGCATCAGATCATCTTTGGTTGCACGGTGATGCTGCGGTAGGTAAGACTCACGCAATGCATATCCTGGTGTCTGCGATTGATCACGCTATTCTCATTACTGATGTCGATTATGAATTGAATGGCTCGGAAGCATTCTCCACAGTTGTACTCGATGGAGTTGACCAATGGATCGGTAGTGCGGCAAATGAACGCGAGATATTCGGTTTGTATGAACGCTTGGTGCGAGCCGAACGCCGGCTAGTGTTGACTTCTAGGTATAAGGCTGAACACCTCGACTTTGTATTGCCGGACTTGAAGTCACGGTGTAGCATGTTCACCCGTTTTCATTTGTTACCGTTACCGCATGCAGAGCAACTGGCTCTTCTTCAAGATTTAGTAAAGAAAAGTGGCGCGACTTTGCACACTGAAGTCGCGCACTATTTGCTTCGGTATCTCACGCGTTCGCAGTCCGAATTGGTTCAAGCTGTGAGTCGTCTAAATAAGGAATCAATCTTTCGAAATCGAAAAATTTCCATACCACTGGTGAAGGAAGTGTTCAAGTTGTGAGTGCTACATGCTCAATAGTCTTCACTGGCGGTGGCACTGCCGGCCATGTTCTTCCGACAAAACCTGTCATAGAGAGGTTTCTAGATCGAGGAGACCGTGTTGTCTTTATTGGATCGAAGAGTGGATTAGAGCGTCAGCTTGTCGCAGACTGGGATGTTGAATTTAATGACATAACCGCCGGAAAACTTCGCAGATATCTTTCGTTTGAAAATTTCATTGACGCGTTTCGCGTACCGATTGGAGTATTGCAAGCTCTGCTCCTATTGTTGAGAATTAAACCGAACGCAGTCTTCTCTAAGGGTGGGTATGTTGCATTTCCGGTGGTCGTTGCAGCATGGTTGTTAAGGATTCCTGTTGTTGCGCACGAATCTGACTTGTCTCCGGGACTAGCTACCCGAATGTGCACACGATTTGTGAAGACCCAATGTGTATCGTTTGCGCAAACAAAAACTAAAGCGAAACAAGTAGTAGTTACCGGTACGCCGATACGTGCCGAACTCGTAGTCGGTGATGCAAGAAGAGCAAAGACTTGGCTCAATCTAGACTCGAGATCGAAAGTGTTAGTCGTGGTAGGTGGTAGTCTTGGCGCGGAGGCAATCAATCAAGTTGTACACTCTAGCATTGATGAGCTCGCGACAGAATTTGTCGTGATTCACGTATGCGGTAAAGGGAACGTCAATGAGAGTCTGCGTACTCTCGAAAACTACTTTCAGTTTGAATATATCAACGAGCAATGGGGAGATGTACTAGCACTAGCAGATGTTGTTGTTTCCCGATCTGGAGCAAACGCTTTGTTTGAACTGCTGTCTTTGCGGAAACCCAACATATTAATACCTTTGCCGTTGGCACAGAGTCGAGGAGACCAGATAGAAAATGCGGAACTCGCGGAACAAAATGGTTGGAGTCTAGTTCTCTCCCAAGATCAATGTAATAGTGAATCACTCATTGCGGAAATTTCGTCGCTCATGGACAATTTGACTCAATGGCAAGCAAAATTACAAACTTTTGATGTGAAAGATAGTACGAGTTTGATCGTAGCAGAAATCGATCAGGTCAAAAATTAGTGTCTCACATCGGTCCTTTTGATCAATACACTGGATAAACACTACTAACCGACGCGGGCGCGCCAATACAGCTAGCACAAGACGTATCAAGGAAAACAATTGTTAGAAAACCCTAAAGAGCGTGTTGCAGAGTTTCGAATCCAAACGTTCAATCAGATCGCGCCACGCGGGCTCAGACTGCTCAAAACTCGTCAGTACAGCGTGAGCAAAGAACAGGAATCTCCACATGCGATCATACTCCGGAGTTATCCACTTACTACAGACCACTTGTCATCTGATTTGTTAGCAATCGCCCGAGCGGGCGCGGGAGTAAACAACGTTCCGGTTCAAGAGTGCACTCAGCGAGGAATATTGGTGTTCAACACTCCCGGTGCGAATGCAAATTCGGTCAAAGAACTCGTAATCGCCGCACTGCTACTGTGTGCTCGAGACGTGATTGGAGGAATTGAATACGTAAAAAATTTGCCGAACATCATTCCAGAGGGCGACCTGAAACAGCATGTTGAGGAAGGCAAGCGTCGTTTTGCTGGTCGAGAGCTTTCCGGACGGACTTTAGGTGTGGTCGGTCTGGGTGCTATAGGAACACCTGTGGCTAACATTGCTTGTACTCTAGGCATGCAAGTACTCGGGTACGACCCATTTCTCTCAGAAGCGTCGAGACAGAATGTCGACTCACGCGTTGAACTAGTAGATGAACTCAAGGATTTGTTTGCCAGAGCTCAGTTTATATCTCTTCACGTACCTCTGAGTCCGAAAACAAATGCATTCGTCAACGATGAACTACTGAACTACTGTCACGAGGGTACGTGTATATTGAATTTTGCACGCTCTGAAGTAGTCGCCCCTGACGCGATATTGCGAGCTTTAGATCACGGTCAATTGTCTAAGTATTTCATCGACTTTCCACGGCGGGAATTTCTTAACCATCCCAAGGTCTTTACCACTCCCCATCTCGGTGCAAGTACCGCTGAAGCAGAAGAAAATTGTGCCGTTATGGCAGTTCGACAAGTACAAGACTTCTTGGTGAATGGAAATATCGAAAACTCGGTCAACTTTCCAGCAGTGAAACTTGAGCGATCCTTAGACTATCGACTCACGATAACCAATTGGAACCAGCCTGACGTATTGCGGGAAATCTTGGCAGTTTGCTCCAATAGCGGACTCAACATTACAGACATGATTAACAAGAGTAGGGATAACGTCGCGTACAACATCCTCGAAGTTAATGGTGAAGTTTTGGACTCGCTCAGAACTGAGCTACTTGCAGTGCCAAACGTGGTTCGTGTGCGCGCCTTAGGACGTAGGGACGCGAGCGAACTCTAAGCGCACTCCATTTCTAGTACATGTTCACCACGTAGCGAGTTGGGTAGAGCTTCAGTGATTCTAACATCCACAAAATTCTTAGAGTCGGTGGGTGCGAAGAAATTCACCACTCGATTGTTCTCGGTACGTCCTTGCACTGCACCCTCTGTTTTGCGCGAGGGGCCTGTAACCAACACCCGCTGAGTTGTACCGACCATCCTCCGCGCATGCCTATCCGCTTGTATGCGTAGCTGTGCCTGTAATCGTTCAAGACGCTCTTGTTTAACACTCTGAGGAGTGGGGTCGGGCATTGACGCAGCAGGGGTTCCAGGGCGAGCACTGTAGATGAAGCTAAAGGAGATGTCGTAGTCAAGTTCTCGTACTAACTTCATCGTGCCTTCAAAATCTGCATCCGTCTCACCTGGAAATCCAACTATAAAGTCCGAAGAGAGAGCGATTCCAGGTCGCGCGTCTCGCAACCGACGAATTTTTGACTTGTACTCCAACACCGTATGCCCTCGCTTCATCATCGCTAGGATTCGATCAGATCCAGACTGAACTGGCAAGTGTACATGACTTACTAGTTTTGGAACAGTTCGATAGGCTTCGATGAGCGTGTCAGAGAATTCAACGGGGTGTGAGGTAGTAAATCGAATTCTTTCCACGCCGTCGACAAGCGACGTGTAGTAAATTAACTCCGCTAGATCTGCAGTACCTCGTTTAAAGTCCCCTCGGTAAGCGTTTACATTCTGTCCCAAAAAGTGAATTTCAACTACGCCTTGATCGACTAAAGAGACGACTTCTCTCATGACGTCTCTAACCGGCCGACTAACTTCTGGCCCACGGGTATAAGGTACTACACAAAACGTGCAGAACTTACTACATCCTTCCATGACTGAAACGTAGGCGGATATTTGGCTGGTGGATGGAGTAGGGAGGTGGTCAAACTTTTCGATTTCGGGGAAGCTGATGTCTATTACTGGTTGTTTGTGTCGTCGGGTTTGCTCGATCATAGAAGGTAATCGGTGCAAAGTTTGAGGCCCGAACACAAGATCAACAAAAGGCGCGCGCTTCGTGATTGCCTCACCCTCTTGTGAAGCTACGCAACCACCGACACCGATTAACAGATTCGGCTTTTTGAGTTTCAGTTTGCGGTATCGGCCCAGTTCATGAAATACTTTTTCTTGGGCTTTTTCACGAATTGAGCAGGTGTTGATCAATATAAGATCCGCATCTTCGGGTGTATTGATTTCTTCAGCGGCGTGACTCTCTTGAAGCAATTCGGACATACGCAAAGAGTCGTAGTCGTTCATTTGGCAGCCGTACGTTTTTACGAACACTTTCATACTGATGGAACTCAATATATGGTAAATGTTTTGTTATTTTGCACTAACCTATGGTTCTACTTTCATTCCCAGACGGCGGTGGCCGTCATCTAAGTGAATCAACAGAGTGGAACTATTTTGAATGTCCTTCGAGAAGAGAAACTGATGTCGTACTTTCGACTCTCCAATACTCTTTCCATCGATTAGGAGCGGTTCATAACGAAATCCTTCTACCACAGCGAGCGAAAAGTCTGTGTAATACTCTTTTAGATTCGCTTCGACAATAATCGGATCGTGAACTCTTCCCTGTTCATCGACGTCAAATTCAACCAAAACTGTACCATCAGCGTCTGCATGAACACGGTATAACGGATCTTCCAGCACTCCTCCATGTGCCATATAAGTTGAAATGTCGTCGGTCGAATTCAGTTCGACGGGAGTAATGATGAATCGTTGCTCCACGTTTGGCACACGAACTGGCCGGCCGTTTACGATCTTTGGACTAAAAACTGCATATAGCGCGTGCCTCAACGCGCGAAACCGTAAGTCATTTGGTGCATTTGAATCAATAATTGTTGCATTCTCTACAGTGCCTTTCTCATTGATGTCAAATTTAATCTCTATATACCAATCCAAAATCAGATCTAGTGCTTTCTCGCTTAAAACATTGTGCAATTTTTGCTGTGTGTGGGAGCTTGAAAGTAGTTGGTGTTCTTCGTTGAGTACAAAAGCCACCCGATGAAGCACATCGGTTGAGATTTTCTCACGGCGACCGAATGTGAATTTTGATACGTGATCGATCGCTGCAGTATCCAAGACCCCCGGAGCATCAGAGTGAATCACATTCGGACTCTTCACTGTTCCATCGGTGTCAATGTCAAACTTTACGATCACGTTTCCCTCAACGCCTTTTTGTATGGCTTCTTCGGGGTACTTTGGGATTGAGTATTTATTAGGTTTACTGTCTAGCGAAAATTCAATACGGAGCAATTGATGATTGAGTGTCGGGAAATCTGGTGTTGGCGGACGTTCATCTGCAGAGACCAGCCAAGGATAATGTACCCCTTGAAAGTTATAGTAAGGATGATGGATCCATCGTTCTTGATCTAGCGCGTGTAATGCAGCTTCTTCAAACACGTTTTTCGGTTCGGCATACGCGATAGAGAGGTCTGTTGGTGCATACACCCAAGTAACGTCAGCAAAATAAACTTCGTCTGGATCGCCTTCTCCTTCAAGTGCTTTTATTGCAACTTGTTCCAACTCAAACTCGATAATTACCATGCCCTCCGCAATGCCATTATTTATTGCGGCTTTGGGAAATGTTGGTGAGGGACTTAGTGCTGTCGAACCAAAGTTAAACAACCACTCAGCTTCCGACCTCATAACCACTACCTCACTTGGATTACCTTCTTCGATAGTTGCATGTAGTTTCGGTTCAAATTTGAACTGTTTGATCGCGTGCAATGCCGAGAGCTCATATTTCCCTGGAGCTGTGGAAAAGACGACGCACGGGTTCTCTACTTCACCTCGTTCGTTTATTTCAAACTTCACGACGACTCCCCCAATTGTGTTACTCTCTAGCATCGCTCTGGTATATATGGGTCGTACTTGATGTATTGGCTCAGCGAACGGTCTTCCTTTTGGGTGCGCATACGTGATTCGTGCCATCGTGTTAAACGGTTCCCAACCGACTGGAAAAAACAAAGATCCAGTTGCCAGTCCGATTAACACGGCACATAGAAGAGATTTCAATTTTCTGTACATTTGCGACATTATCTACGGAAGTCCCAAAGGAATAGTACTAGATCCCTTCCACACGTAGGGTATTGTTTGAGACAATCTTTCTAGAGCATCTAGTGAGTTCTTGCGGATCACACAAGAGTAGTTTGACTGCTTGAAATGCAGACAATTCGAAAGCACCCGGAGGAGTAGCATGTGTGACTATAGATTTTTCGACTTCGCCGCTTTGATTGAGCGCAAGTTGGAAATGAACATCTCCATTCGCACCGGTCTCTAACATCTTTAATGGGTACGCACTCATCACAATACGTGCATAAACATCACTCCCAACAGTCGATTCTGGAAACCAACCATTGGGTACGATCAACATACTCGCGAAAAAGTAAATAAGAGAAACCGGAAACACTTCAGACTTTTGTTCACTTACAACCCCATTTAGATGATTAGACGGAATCTCCAATGATGTTACTGGATGAAATTGCAATATAACGTGTTTTTTTAAACACGGTTCTTAACGTCCGAAACACTGGCTACTTCAAAATACGCGTCCCAGTGCTTCAATTCGATAGACGATAGCCTAGAACGTAATTCTATCTTGTTTCATATCTGCAATTCACTGTAGCACTACACCACTAATAAGCTGGAAAAGACTCGTCCATACTGACCATTTCCTCGACACTTCGTTCTCAGAGATCGAAGAAACATAGATATTCCAACCTCGTGAATGTACAAACAATTTATGCTATATAACAATTCAATCTTTATTCTTCAATAAATACGGCGACGCTCCGTCAGTATTCCCTGCCACCGATCAAGCTGCAATTCTCTGCGTTGCGCGCGCGAAAACTGGACTAGTGCTGCAAACTACCTTCAAAGTCATTGGATTTGATTGTGGGCACAGAGTACACTCGTTTGGTAGGTGAAGATCAGGAATTCAAGATCACATATCCGTCTTTGTCAATTGCGTGGCACAAATTCTTCCAAGTCCAACCGAAGTCATCATCTAGATTGCCTTCTAGCACGAAGTTCAATTCTCGTCGTGTTTGGCACATCCTATATGGAACCCAATTCGCGCAGTTCGATGGCGGATTCGGTAAGGACAACAATATCCTCTTGTTCGAGATGCAATGGGTATCGGGATCTCCTATATTTCGATTTCGATGTACATAGAGACTGTGCCATTCCGATCGTACATACACTCCTCCCCACGAAAAAAGCCATGAAGTCCGGATGGGCTTTCCATCAACTTTTCGAAAACCTTCAGAAGCCATAATTTGACGAATTTGGTGTCCGATCATTTGCTTGACCTGATTTTCGTCCCCGCGCGAACGGGCGATCTCCAAATTTTCCCACACTGTTTCAGCTTCCAAATCGAGAGCAGTGATTGCAGGAACGCCTCTCCTAGACAAGATCTTCATCATAGCAACAAGGTGGGGCTCATTGAGAGCTTCCCATACCTGTGGATACTGCTTGTGCAAACTGGCGAATCGCCCAGGCCGGTATATGGTGGATTTATTCAAATGATGTTCCTCGGAAATATCAAATTATAAATATATACATATTGAATAGATATATTTCTGAGCTTATATTGCTAATATCAATCATTCTTGTGCAAATCAGCTTTATAATTGTCATTTAACATGCTATATGATAATTTAAGTGACACAAAAAATTTATCCACGCGCACTAGACTTTTCGTCTATTCTGGCTTCGAGATCCTGCTTCTTTCTAGGCCCACGTCTGACAGGAAAGTCCACTCTGATTCGTGAATCGATTCCAGAAGCTCTAGTCTTTGATCTACTAAAAAACGATGTCTACTTCGCTCTTGTAGAGAATTCATTCTCTCTCGAAAATGTGATTCCTTCAAATACCGAAATCGTGGTTATCGACGAGGTTCAAAAAGCTCCTCAACTACTTGACGAAGTACATCGACTGATAGAGTTGAAGGGGATACGTTTTTTGCTCACTGGGTCCAGTGCTCGTAAACTTCGACGAGGAGGCGTAAACCTTTTGGGCGGTCGGGCCGGAACCGTGCACTTTCATCCATTTATAGCCCGGGAACTGGGAGATGACTTCAGGCTTAATCGCGCGTTGCGCTACGGAACACTGCCCGCAGTGTATTGTTCTGATGAGCCTAGTCGCGTCCTTCAGGATTACGTTGGTAATTACCTTCGGCAGGAGATAGCGGCTGAAGGGTTCGTACGAAACCTCCCAGCATTTATGCGCTTCATCGACGTTGCTTCACATTGCAATGCTACTATCGTAAACTATGAAAATTTGGCAAACGACGCGCAAGTCTCCCGTAACACTGTCTACAACTACTTTGATATTCTTAAGGACACACTAGTAGCATTTGAGCTACCTGCTTGGCGAAACTCGTACAAACGTAAGCCCATAGTAAGTTCAAAGTACTACTTTTTCGACATCGGTGTCGCGACGGCAATTCAAAGTCGTAGTGCTTTTCGCTTTGCACAATCGGAAGGGTTCTCGTTCGAAACATGGATATTGCATGAGTTAAGAAGTTGGATCGACTACAACGAACGCGACGATGTTTTACATTATTGGAGGTCGCGATCGGGATACGAGGTCGACTTCCTAATCCACGATCATACTGCCATCGAAGTCAAAGCTAAGCCTCACGTCGGCGTGCGTGATCTCCGATCTTTAAGAGCACTTAAGGAGGAAGAGATTTTTCAAAATTTCGTTTGTGTGTGTATGGGTTCTCTACCGATGTACGTCGATGGTATCGAAATACTACCCTATATGACATTTCTGGACTATCTTTGGGAAGGTAAGTACGGCTGAGTCGTCCCTTAAACAACCAGGATTGTTAAATAGGGTGCCGATGAAACCGGGTTAAATTTCGCACACCGGACGTACGTCTACTTGTTTCGGACTCTTGGGTCAATCGCGTCCCGCAAAGCGTCACCAATGTAGTTAACACTCAATACTGTCAATGAAATCGCAAGTCCAGGCCAGATCACTCGCGCAGTCGAGCCTTCGGTCCCAATTTGAGAAGCTCCATCAAAGAGTAGCCGCCCCCACGTGGGAAAGTCTGGTGGGAAACCTAACCCCAAAAAGGACAACGTCGATTCGGTTATGATCGCATTGGCTATTCCCAAGGTTGCGGATACCATGATCGGACTCAAGATGTTTGGAAGGATGTGTGAAGTAATAATGTGCCATCCTGACGTACCCATACTGGTTGCAGCCAATACGAACTCGCGTTCCTTCAACGCGAGCGTTTCCCCTCGCACTATCCGCGCAGTCTGCATCCAACTCGTGATTCCTATAACAAACACAATGAGAAAGAAGATCCCCATTTCCGGTCCGAATGCCGACCTCAATGTCTCCCGGAAAAGCATGATAATTACGAGCAATAGTGGTAACAGCGGTAACGCCAAGAATAGGTCGGTTAGGCGCATAAGCGGTCCGTCGAGTCGCTTGTAGTAGCCAGCTATGACTCCAATTGCGGTACCTACAAACAGAGAGAGCAACATCGCGGCGAATCCGACCGCGAGCGCAATTCTGCCACCTGAGAGCATCCGTGCAAGCATGTCGCGACCTAAATTGTCGGTACCTAATGGATGATTCCACGAAATTCCCTGACTAAGAGCCGACGAATCAGTCAATATTGGATCAACAGTGTATATGAAGGGACCTATTAGTACTACCAAAACAATAAAAGTAAACACTCCTGCACCTACGAGTGCTCCTTTATGATTCTTTAGCGCAATCCAAACGATCATCCATGGGGAAGGATTTTCCCGGGCATCTTGGATGGATTGAGCTGCTGTAGCAGCCTTTTCGAGTGCCATTACTATTCGTACCTAATCCTTGGGTCCAAGATACCGTAAATAACGTCAGCGAGAAGATTGAACAGGACGATTAACACGGCGAAGAGAAAGGAAAGTGACTGCACTAGAGGTATGTCTGCGCTCTGAATACCGGTGATGAGCAACTGTCCGATTCCGTTCACTCGAAACACTTGCTCCGTAATGATCGCACCAGTAAAAATCGTAGGGACGCCTAGTGCTATCATCGTCACTACCGGAAGCATGCTATTTCGCAAAATGTGCTTGAGCAATATAGCTCGATCATGTAGTCCTTTGGCTCGCGCAGTACGGACATAGTCTAAGTTAAGGTTTTCAAGGACCGATGCTCGCATGAATCGGCTGAGTTGCGCGGCGTTGTAGAAAGCTAACACCGTTACCGGCATAGCCATTTGTTTTATTTGGAACCAAAGAGAAGGTAAGTCTCTCACGACATGTGTCGTGTCATAGATAGAAGGCAGCCACGACAAACCTACGCTAAATATGAGAATCATGACCAACCCGGTGAAGAAAGTCGGTACTGAAAAGCCCACCATCGAAATAAAGGTTCCAATTTGGTCGAACCAACTGTATTGCTTGTAAGCCGAAATTACTCCAATCGGTAGTGCGATCATGATTCCCACAATGTAGGAAAGACCCACAACCCACAGCGTCTGAGGAAGCCGTTCGATTATCAAATCTACAACAGGACTTCGGGTCAACCACGAACGTACACGCAATCGAGACTCAGAGTCTCCGATTTCTAGCCCCGTAACCTCTTCAATCAAGTTCAACGGTTCATTGATAAAGAACTGTTGCATCCATTTGAAGTATCTAATGTGAAAGGGTTTATTGAGTCCTAAAGACTCTCTTATTTCTTCTCTGACTTCCGGCGGTATGGTTTGAGGAAGATTGCCGGTTGGATCGTTAGGCGCTAAGTCCAGTAAAGCGAACAGTACAAAACTGATTACGATGAGCGTAGGGATTGCAAATAGCAATCGCTTGCTGAGGTATTTCAGCACTTGGTGGCTACTCCGTCTGCATATAGATCAGACCAAGCAAAGGATCATTCTTCTCGGTACCAGTCCGCGATGTTCCAAAGTTCTGAATCCCACCCATTTAGCTCGAACCCTTTCAATGAGTTAGATTTTGCCGATACGCGGGCGCGGTGTATTAGAGGAATTTCCCAATAGTTTTGAACGACCATGTCATTGAGCTGTTTAATGATGACTATACGTTGAGCCGGGTCAAACGTCTCTGATAGTGTTTCGAGGAGCATGTCATATTCTTCGGAACAACCTCGGGAAATATTTACCCCAACCCATTGATTGTGTGGTCCGGGTACATTTTCGCATTGCCATCCCTCAACGTAGTTAGATGGATCGTTGCCTTCAAAGCTGTTCGTATACATTTGCACGTCAGCATAGAATTTTTGAAGCGTATCGGGACTGCCTGCATCGCTGCCGAAGAAAACCGCTGCATCAATGTTTCTTAACTCTGTTTCAACACCGATTTGTTGCCACATGTCCTTGATGAGTGATTGTGTCCCCTGACGAACTGAATTGGTTGAGGTTTGATATAGCAAACTTAATCTAACTCCGTCTTTTGCACGAATCCCGTCGGTCCCTCTCACCCAACCAGCTTCATCGAGAATTCGATTTGCCTCTTCAATGTCTTGGATCTTACAGTCATCATTTATCTTTGAAACATATTGCTCTGGGAGCGAAATGACGTTACACGTGGGTTCACCCGCAATACCGTAGCCTATATCCACTAATACTTGACGATCAATTGCTAACGAGAGTGCTCGTCTAACACTGAGATCCGACAGAAATGGATGTGGATTATTCCCATCCATGAAAACCGAGCGAGTGTCTGAGTCGAGCGAAGCATCGTTGTTGGTCTGGTTGACCATGATGCGTTCAACTTGGGAGCCAAATGCAGTGACCACTTCTCCCTTACCGGACTCTCTCATACTGCTTAGCACTTCCGGTTCAATTTGCAAATTCCAGGCGTAATCAAACTCACCAGTTTGTAATACCGCTCGAGCTGCGGAAGGGGCATCTCCACCACCTTTAATAACTACCTTTCTGAAAAAGGGTTTATCTTCTTCTCGGTACCTAGGATTAGCTCGGTACACCACTGTGTCGTTGGCTCTAAATCGATCAACAATGTAGGGTCCCGTCCCTATTGGGTAAAAGTTCTCTCGGGTACATTCCTGAGCTCGCAGACCAAGGCAGTCCTTAAATTGTTCGGCTTGAAGGACCGGACAAATGGATCCGACAAAAGGACCGAAGGGGAACGGGTTTGGTTTGACAAAGTCTATACGTACAGTGTGGTCGTTGACTGCAACTACTTGCTCCACATCGCGAAAAGAGTCTTTAGCTGTACAGCCAGCCTCTTCGTGCGTACAGTACTGCCAAGAGAAAACGACATCGTGCGCTGTGAGTGGTGTTCCGTCAGACCAGACTACATCTTCCCTTAAATGCCAAGTAATGCTTCGACGGTCTTCGGGTATCCCTCCATTTTCTATTGTTGGTATTTTCGTTGCAAGAATCGGGATTCTGTTTGCGTTGGCGTCATAGCGAGCTAACGGTTCAATGACGATCGAAGCTGCTTCCATGTCCTTAGTTCCGCTCGACAAAAAAGGATTTAACATTGAGGGTGCTTGCCAGTAGAGGAGCTTCAGATGTTTTGATGAAAAGTCTAACGAGCAGGAGTGTAGAAATACTACGGCAAAGGTGAGAAGTACGATTGTTTTAAAGCGGCGCATGGATTCCCTCCCCGTTGGGTGTTCAGATGGCAACGAAATATTAAATTTTGCACGGCGCCGTGAATTTCTTAAGAAATTACCTTCGGTAGCGTCGTAGCGGATTTGGTCGACGTACTTGACGTTCGCGAAATCTATCGGGATGTAACGAGTCAATACACTCCAACGAAAGTGGCGCAAGTTCACCTAAATATCGACATGCGAGAATTTCCGCGCAATAGGGAGTACTCGCAGTACCGGCGCTACCATGGGCAAGATTTACCCATGTATTGGGACTGATTTGTCCCACGATTGGCAGCTTGTCGGACGTGATAGTACGTTGACCGCGAAACGACCCAGTGTGAGTCCAATTTTTTCTTTTAGTCACGGCTTGCAACTTACCTAGATTTGTTGTTGTTGCCAATCCGGATTCCCACGTTGTATATTCATATGTGGACCCCACCACACAACCAGACTGACTCGGTACGATGTAACCGTCTTGGATAAGCACCAGTAGTGGTACGGCGGATTCACTTGCATGAGTGAAAGTATCCAGTTGTCCTTCAATAGTTAGAGTCTCCCAGGAGTCAGCTAGATCGCCGAGTAGAGATGCCGAGCCCGTCGCAAAAATTGTCGGTTCATCAAGAATGGGCTCGTAAAGTTTTCGCGCGACAACATCAATGTTTGGATGAGCGGTTACCGAACGACACATTTCTACACCATTGACAACAATCGATTTAGGAAAGAACGCTGCTTTGTGATCGAACTTTATACCGGTAAGTTCTTTGATTTCAGCTGAGTCGAGCCACTTTGCCCAATTTGGACCCAACACATTTGAAATGTCTTTTAGTCTACTCGCTGGCATGTTTTTACCAGTAATTTGTACGGCACCAGTCGCAGCTTCTTGAAGGTAGTAGCTCTGCATAGTCGCAGAGAAGAAGTAGGTTTGCGTTCTGAAATACGCTGGTACTTCCATGCTAGCACTCATTCGAGGATGTAGTATGGCCGTCGGTATACCGGACGTAGCATCGCCGACGTTACCGTTTGGAGTTAATAATCGAACTTGAACACCACGGCGCGCAAAGGCCCGTGCAGTCGTAGTACCTGCAAAACCTCCTCCAACGACGGTCGTCTGTACCGGGGGTGCTGTAGCTGGAAGACTAGGCTTGTTCAGCTTCCCGAGTATCGTATGTCGCTTAAATGGAGTTCCTTCAATCCGACGAACAAAAAAACCGTTTCTTTCTAAACTTCTACGAACGCTACTAGCAGAACTAAACGATGTAACTGTTCCACTTGGTCTTGTACACTCTGCAAGGTTCGAGACGAGGTCGGCATTCCACATATCGGGATTCCGGTCGGGAGCAAATCCGTCAAGAATCCACGAGTCAACTCCCACGCAGTCCTGATTCACAAATTCGTTCAAAGCTGTTTTGACATCAGCAAATATGAGAGTGAGTTCAATTTTGTCGTTCGCGAACAGCAGACGATAGATGCCAGAAACCAACGGTGGATAAAAAGCCAATAACCGTTGCGACAGAGTTTTATCGACCGAAGCATTTGAGTGCACTTCGGACATGATGTCTCTTTGAAGCGGGTTCGCTTCACAACTAATAAAACGCAACCGAGTATTGGAGTTCGCGTGTCTGAGAAACTCTGTACCAACTGTGAGAAAATTTATGCCTGCGCCGAAACCGAACTCAAAAATCGTGAACGTCCTTGTACAGCTCATTCGCTCGACAAGATTAGCCGGTTGAATGTGAACGTGAACCGCTTCCGCGACAGGATCTTGCGCCGCGTAGTAGTCGTTGAAACTAGGAGAATAGAGTCTGCCGTCGACAAAACGTGCGACGGCTGGTTTCATCCGGTAACGACGGGTCGAGAGGGATCTTCGATCCATTCACTCCATGACCCTGAGTAAAGCGAGGGCTCTTTGTGTCCAGCAAGAATTATTGACAAGATATTGTGAGTAGCGCTAATACCTGAACCACAATAACAGATGACCTCCTGTTCGTCCGTCAGAACGTCAAACTGTGAACCGTCTCGCGTAAATTTGAACGATTCGTGTAAGTTTTTGCTACTCGGTCTGCAGATAGCGCCGGGAATGTGCCCGGCAGTATGATCGATCGGTTCAACCTCTCCTCGAAACCGGTTTTCAGCACGTGCATCAATTAGAACGCCGTTGTGATTCAAAACATCGTTGGCGTCGACAAGGCTCGTCAGAGCCGGTTTTGGTTCAAAAGTACTACGACTGAGTTCATTTACATCAGTGCTGAGCGGTTGCCCAGCAGCCTTCCATGCACTCAAGCCTCCGTCGAGAACAGAAACTTTTTCGTGTCCAAGCCAACGCAACATCCACCACAACCGACATGCGAAAATCGCAAGTCCTTGATCGTATGAAATTACGTGAGAGTCGTTGCTAACTCCCCAAGAACGTACGGTCTCAAGGAATTCCTCGCGCGTTGGGAGGGGGTGTCTTCCTCGTTCACCTGGAGGGGTCGCAAGATCACCCGTGATGTAGGCGAAAATCGAGTTCGGGATGTGCCCTTCGACGTACAGTTTGTGGCCAGCATCGGGGTTTGTTAGTTCGTAGCTGCAATCGAAAATTACCGTTTTTGGGTCGTCCTGGATGGCAACTAACTCGTCAACCGAGATCAAATTGTCTTCGGGTCTCCACATAGATTCACTTTACCTCATATTCCAGCACGACTCGCTTCTCCTCTTCAATTTCTTCTTTGAACACTCGTGGATATCGACCAGTACCATATTTATCAGTAAACGCTTTAAGAATTTCAGGAAGTTTGTCTTCGTCGTCAAAGATCGCACCTTCTATCATGAGCTCAGGCCCTTCTTTGTACTTTTCCTTTGCGCTAGTCCAAACTCCGTAGTCACCGATCCAAATACGCGCGTCGGGCAGATCTTTACGAATTGCTTCTGCACGCCATGCATCAGTTGCCGTTGTTACATATATCTTTGAATCCAAATACACGTACCAGACTTCGCCTTGACACTTACTCTCTTCTCCATCCGTTTTAATAGGGGTGAGATAAATCAGTTTTGCAGTCTTGAGTTCCTCGGGTATTTCAGTTTCTGAAGTCTCTTCTTCCGACTCAGCGACATCGACCTCAGCGAGTTCTTCCTCTGTTTGACCAACCAGAGATCGAGTCAATACGAGTGAGAATGGAATAGTAGTGGTGGCGATAGTGAATTTTCTTCGATTTAGCATGACCTTTTGTTCTCCCTACCTACTTGTGAGTACTCTAAATACTCAAAGTACCTTAGATCCACATATTCTAATCTCGTATGAACTGGTACGATGTGAGTGACAGTTGAGCAAAAACCTCACTTTAAATCACTTACGAAAACACAATGTAAGAATCGATGCGATTGAATCTTCTTGCCATTAGAGCTTCTGATTGTTCTTAACAAATTGCTGATAAAATCGATTTCTTTCTAAGTTGACCCACACAAATGTAGTCCGATACTCAAATCTATCGCAGATTAATAACGAATCGTGACACTAAATTTTGAGCTGTACCAACTCATCGCTGTTTATGTTCTTCCGCACTAGACTTACGATTCCGCTGTTGTTTTTTCGATTGGAAAAAAACCAGACAGAAATCCAATACAATGCGAAGCCTGCGAACATGATTCCTACAGGCGGAATCATCGTCCACCAAGGACCATCGGCGGCGGAAAACACACAATCGGTTGGTAGGTTGTATTTAGAGAGTTCGTGAAAGTTTTTATAGAACAACCAATCATAAACTAACATTGGTAATATACCGGATACCGCGGCACATGAGCCATGAACAAGAAAACGGATCTTGAGTGCTACGGCGATTGGAACAGATACTGTAGTTCGAGAACTCGTCATTTTTCCTCCTAACCAGCGATTTCTATTTTCACCAACGCTTCACTTCGGGAAGCGTACTAAGACGTTTTACTAATTATTCTAGGAACGTCCGCCGCGCTCTGTGGTCGCTCTTCCATACAATTTCGTTGTTCCCTTGTGCATCCGTTTGTTTGCCATTTATGGGATAACTTTCACCTTCATTCTTTCATTACTTAGCAGGCTTCATATTTAGTGAACTATTTTGACTGGGCATTCGGCGTTGTCGGATTCTCGCCTCTTTGGGCGTTGGTATATTTTCTAATTTTCACCCATGTGACTTTTATCGCGATCACGTTATATTTACACCGACATTCCGCCCACCGGTCACTTGATTTGCACCCCGCTGTAAGTCATTTCTTTCGCTTTGTCTTATGGATGTGTACTGGCATGATCACTAAGGAGTGGACAGCAATTCATCGTAAGCATCATGCAAAAACAGAGACTGATGAAGATCCTCATAGTCCCGTGGTACACGGATTGAGTGCGATTTTGCTTCAAGGTGTTGAATACTATCGCGATGCGATAGATGAAGAAACGTTGAAAAGATATGGCAAAGGGACTCCTGATGATTGGATTGAAAGGAACGTCTATTCAAAACATGCCTGGCTTGGCGTGACTGCTCTGATATTCATTGACGTTGCACTATTTGGGGTTCTTGGAGTAGTGGTATGGGCGTTGCAAATGATTTGGACGCCTTTTTGGGGCGCTGGAGTGATAAACGGTATTGGTCATGCGATTGGCTATCGAAACTTTGAGTCTCCAGACAATTCCCGCAATATTTGCCCCATAGGTATCTTTATTTGCGGAGAAGAGCTGCACAACAACCACCATACCTACCCAAATTCAGCGAGGTTTGCTGTGAAGCCTTGGGAGTTCGACATAGGGTGGTTCTACATTCGCGTCCTCAGTCTCTTCAAACTTGCTAGACCAGTTCATACTCAACCTGTAGCCACGACGGTCACCGGAAAGTCCTCGATTGACATGGACACGCTCTGGGCGGTAATTAATGACCGGTTTAGGGTGATGTCAACGTATGCAAGACAGGTTATTCATCCGACGATTAAGCAAGAACGTCGCGGTGCTGACACTTACTTTCGCAAATTACTACGCCGCGGACGACGAGTAATGAACGCACATGAAGTGGTACTGCATGAACGAGACAAGAACCATATCAATCAAATTACCAAACGAAGTCCTGCACTTAAACGAATTTACGAATTACGGCTATCGCTGAACGCTATTTGGGCTAAGCGAAGCGGGAATGCAGACGAGATGCTAGCGCAGTTTCGTACTTGGTGTCGAGAAGCCGAAGAGACCGGCTTAGAACACTTGGGCTTATTCGTGCGCGACTTGAGAACCTACACAGTTCCTAAAAGTGTCTAACCGTTACATACGTAACGGAAGCGAAATACCTAAATTCTTCAGTCCGATCCGCAGGACCTGAGCGGTTTTCGAACATAGGCATAGCCTACTATCCAATAACCTTGGCGTATATGCCTTGAGCACTGGGCAGTTTTCATAGAAACGCATAAAGTGCACAGTTACTTCGTAGAGGTAGTTGCACAAATAATGAGGTTTGCGTTCGTCGAGACACTGTTCCAGAGTTTCCGCGAATCTTAACAATCTCAGCGCGAGTGCGCGCTCGCTCGGGTGTTGTAGCTCGATCTCGCCTTCAAGAAACTCGTTCATATCTTTTTTAGCACGAGTGAATATGGAACAAATACGTGCATGCGCGTATTGCAGGTAAGGTGCCGTGTTGCCATCAAGGGAGAGCATCACATCCCAATCGAATCGGTAGTCATTCGTACGGTTTTTTGATAAATCGGCATACTTGATCGCACCTACCGCCACTTGACGAGCGACTTGTTGCTGCTCCCCACTGGTCAAGTGACCGCTCTTTGACCGGACGATATCCAACGCACGTTCGACGCCTTCATCTATAAGTTCTCGTAGCAATACGTTTTCGCCGCCGCGCGTTCGGAATGGTTCGCCGTCTTTATTCAGAACCGAACCGAACACAAGATGCTCGGTCGAAACTTCTTGCGGAATGTAGCCAACAAGTTTACCAACAGCGAACAGCATTCGAAAGTGGTGGATCTGTCTAGAGTCCGTGAGATAGATTACTCGATCTGCAGCTAGCTCTTGTGTTCGGTGTTTTAGGGCTGCCAAATCGGTCGTGTGGTAGAGATACCCACCGTCCGATTTTTGAACAATCATTGGGAGCGGGGAGCCGTCTTTACGTTGAAAACCATTGACGAATACACACTTGGCACCGTCCGATTCCACAAGCAATCCTTTATTATCAAGATCATTCACGACCGAAGGTAAGACTGGGTTATATGAGCTTTCGCCACGAACGTCGGATAGCTTGAGTGAAATATCGAGTTCTGAGTAAATTCGTTGTACATCTTCAAGCGACGCCTGAACTATGTATTCCCACGTCCTTAGTGTATCGGGGTCTTGTCGTTGAAGTTTGATGACTTCATTCCGTGCCTTCTCGGCGAAGTCGACGTTTGTGTCAAATTCCTGGCTAGCGGCGACATACAGCTTTTCAATCCCACCGATGGTAAGATCACTAAATTCTTGATCCGTATTGAAGTAGGCGATAAGCTTGCCGAATGCAGTACCCCAATCGCCGACATGGTTTTGTCGAATAACTGTGTGTCCGACAAATTCGAAAAGACGCACTAATGCATCGCCGATGACAGTACTACGCAGATGTCCTACATGGAGTTCTTTTGCAATGTTTGGGGAAGAATAATCGACGACGATTCTTTCTGCGCGCTCTACTCGCTGAGACAAGGTCGACTCAGACAAAGTAGTTGCTAGAAAGAGGTCGTTAAGGCGAACATTTATGAAACCCGGTCCGCCGATATCTAGTTCTGCGTTTAGATCGGCTAGCGGTGCACGGTCGACAATTTCTTGAGCGATGGTTCGAGGATTTCGACCAAGTTGTTTAGCAATCGCCATGGCACCATTGGCCTGATAGTCTCCAAATTCTTCATTGGTGGTAGCGAACACGAGGGCGCGAGGGTTCTCGACGCCCAAACTGGTAAAACTCTTATCGAGATATTCGGTGAGTAATTGCCTTAGATTAATTTGGAGCTCTCACTGCTCTAACTGTATGTCAGTGGCGATAGGTCCTCGATCGCTAGGAGTAACGATATAGCTCACACTGGGTTTCTTAGTCAGATCGCGTTCATTTATGTCTTGACCAACAGCCGATTTATGAAAGAAAATAGTTTGTTTGCTCTCGTCTTCTACGAAACCATAGGATCTGCGAGTGTAGTACACGCGAACGCGACCCTCGACTCGTTCTCCACTGACTGTGGGTCCTTGGGATGAACTATTTGGATCATTGCCCGTTCGTGTAGTCTGACTTGAAGGTGTTGTATTTTTATTTTTAGGAAGTTTGGACACCCTTTTCTGAACATTTCGTTCTTGAGATGTTTTGAAAGAGGTTTTACCGCCTCGAGACTGTCTTTTATTTTGTCGACGGTTCGTTACACCGTCATTGGGTGGTTGTGTCAGCAGATTGCGTTTAGCGATTTGGTAGGTGAGGAACGAAGAAGAAGCAACAGCGAGAGCAACCAGCAAGAAGAGTACTAAGAAGCTGTTTCTAGTTGCGCTTGGTGGGAGCCCCTCTGATTCTTCTTGATAGTCCAAAGCACTATATATGTCACCTGATCCTGACATGTCGACGTAACGAAACGATATTTCTGAAATCAAAGCAGCCCAAAACAGAGCTGAGCCTGTAATTGCAAGAAGCAATAGGACGCGTTTAGCCATATATTAGCCTAGGTTAATCGGTGACTAGAAAATGAACAATTCAAAAACTAGATGAGACGTTCTACTCGTAGGTCGACGCTTGTTTAATTACAACGTTATCGATTGGAAAATGTTCCATGGGATCATCGTAAACTGGAACTTCTCTGGTTTCGGTCTTTACTTTCGCAATTTTTTCGATTACATCCATACCACGTATTACCTTACCGAACACTGTGTAGCCATGTGGGTTATCAGGTCGGCCTTCTCGGTCTAATCCCTTATTGTCTGTCAAGTTGATGTAAAAATCGGACGAAGCAGAATCAGGATCTGAACCGCGCGCCATCGCTAGAGTCCCTTTTTCATTCGAGAGACCGTTATCTGCTTCGTTTTCCACAGTGTCCTCAACTTCTTGATGCTCAAGTTCTTGATTAAAACTACCTGTTTGTATCACAAAGTCTTTGACTACTCGGTGAAATATCAAGCCATCGTAGTAATCTTCGTCGATGAGTTTCAGAAAATGCTGCACTGTCAGTGGAGCTTTATCTGGATAAAGTTCAACCATAAAGGTGCCTAAGGAGGTGTCAAACAAGACTTTAGGGTTCTCGGACTCCTCTTCGGATTCTTCGTTGTCGTTTTCGTTTTCCTGTGCGGCCATATTAACCATAAACCCTAACGACAAGAATAGGATTAGAAAGCGATGTCTTCTCATCAGTCAATGAATTTCCTGTGTAATTTAAGAAATCGGATAGTCATTTTAAGGACAGCAATTGTGTGTGTTAGTTCCCTGTCAAAACGTTCAAGACTAGGCTTTGCAAAACCTATTATTCAAGGTTTCGGTTCGCTTCTGATATTGGTAACTCTGTATGGGTGCGAGGTGTCCGTTTATAAAACATTTCAAGGTGATACGATGGGCACGTACTATCGTGTGGTTGGAAATTGCAAGGATCAGCTCAACTATCGGCTCTTGGAGACCGAACTTCTCAGAATAAACTCTGTTCTATCGAACTATGATTCGGAGTCTGAGATTAGCCTATTTAACCGCTCGGAGATTGTGGGAGATTGGATATCGGTTCACGAGACGTTGGTAAAGGTGCTTGCTTCAGCCCAGCAGATCAGCGAACAGACTAACGGCGCGTTTGATGTTACCGTCGCACCGCTGGTCGAATTGTGGGGATTTGGTGTCAACGAGGTAGTTCGCGCTCCTTCAGCTGAGACAATCTCTCGAGAATTGCAACGCGTAGATTACAAACTGCTTGAAATAGATGAGAAAAACAATGCACTGCGTAAGTTGTCAAACATTAAACTGGATTTGTCGGGCATCGGAAAAGGCTATGGGGTCGATCACATCGCAGAATTTTTAACTAAACAGCGTTGTTCCGACTTTTTGATCGACATCGGTGGCGAAATTCGGGTGCGAGGGCATAACGCTTTGAGTAACTCTTGGAGAATAGGCATTGAAGAACCGGAAGGAACTGGTCCTTCAACAGTGTTTCTTAATCTATCCTCTGGAGCTCTTGCGACTTCAGGAAGTTATCGCAACTTCCGAATTTTTGACGAAACGCCACATCCGCACGTAATTGATCCACGTTCAGGATACCCCACCTCACATAATTTAACTGCAGTTACTGTGTATCGTTCTACAACGACTGAAGCCGACGCGTTAGCGACTGCGCTCTTCGTTATGGGTTTTGATGATGCTTTAGAATTTGCTGAGTCGCACGACATTGCAGTGGCTTTGTCGACTTGGGACGTGGATTCAGAAGAAAGCCGTGCTAGCTATTCAACTGCGATGAAAATCTTGCTGAAGAAGAGGAATTAATGGAATTCAGTGAGAATCCAAGGGATTGTCATGGTAGGTCATGGTGCTTGGAACAACATGATTCGCAAGATTGCGATTTGGAAGGTGGAATAGGAGGAGAGATTTCCATGTACCTACCACGACAGTATCCCTACCCAAGGAGAATCACTAACAATATTTTGTCGCGCGACATTGAAAGAGTGATGAAGAAAAAGTGGAATCTTTCTTGAGTGTGATTAATTCATCGAATCGGTCTCGTAGAGTCTCGACCATAATTCAGGTAAAACTAAGATGATGTCCCCGTGAATTTACCTTTGGCACAACGCATCGGTTGGCGATACTTTTGTTCGTCCAGAGACTTTCTTAGGTCAGTGGCATCTATTGCAATGCTAGGATTTGCATTCTCGATCGCAATCTTAGTGGTCACGCAAGCGATTCTTTCTGGGTTTGAGACCGAATTAGAAAACCGCGTTTTAGGCTTGGTTCCTCACGTTACCGTGCACAGTCCTAGTGGCACTATGCAGGTGGACGAAATCGAAGAACAGCTTGATCGACTGTCCTTTGACTATCGAGGTAGCCCAGCCATTGAAAGTGACGTGTTGCTCGTCGCACAACCACACAGTGGATTTGACACTGACTCGGTAGAGTCTCGGGCACGCGTTGAGGCAGCACGGTTGATTGGGATTGATCCTGATAAACACGCGCGCGCCTCAGCCCTAGGACTATTCATAGATGATGAAGCAATGTCGCGATTGACTCCTGGTTCATTTCAGATTTTGCTCGGTCGAGATAAAGCTCGAGAACTTGGGGTAACTAAAAACGATTTCATTACCGTCGTAATGATGGAAAGAACGCTCACCCTTGTAGGAGCGATTCCCCGTCAGAAACGCTTTCGAGTCGCCGGAATCGTTAACACCCTAACTTTTCTTGATCAAGAAACTGCGTACATTCACCTTAATGATGCCGCTCGCTTGAGTCGTATTGCCTCGGGAATCACGTCCTACAAGTTACAAATAGACGATCCCTTTGAGGCACAGAATTTTGTTGGTGAACTTGCACCTAGGCTAGTCCGAAGTCGAAGTCCTTTTGCCGCGTCGGCTTGGTCGTCTGATCGACGTTTTATAGATCTTGTGGACACCATTATTGCCTCGCGCAATGTGCTAGTTTTGATATTTTCACTGATGGTAGCTATTGCAGCCTTCAATCTAGTTTCCACGGTCGTAGTTTTTGTAAACGAACGAAAACAAGATATTGCGGTATTGCGAACTTTAGGTGGTGGGCGAATGTTCATTGGGTCATCATTTCTAATTACTGGATTTATGATTTCGTCCTTAGGATTACTGTTCGGGGGAGTTCTCGGAGTGTTACTAGGCTTAGGCTTGGAAATCGGATTACCCGTATTCATTGATCTATTTCGAATCAATTTATTGCAGGAATATTTTGTGAAAATACTCAATGTTGAATTTGTCATCTCCGACATCTTGCTTGTCGTAATCATCGGCTTAAGTT
Source organism: Gammaproteobacteria bacterium (assembly GCA_009841615.1). GTDB lineage: Bacteria > Pseudomonadota > Gammaproteobacteria > Pseudomonadales > Azotimanducaceae > Bin55. The sequence continues at coordinate 60,228 of VXLL01000025.1, forward strand.
TGTCTGTCTTAGCTGCGCTATATCCCGCTTGGCGCGCAATGAAATTAGACCCAGCTGAGATTCTTCGTCGTGACTAACACCAATGTCGTATCAGCTCGAAGAGTTTGTAAGTCCTTCCACGACGGAAGTCGGACGCTGCAGATTCTCCAACAAGTGGAATTAGAGGTAACGAGTGGAGAACAAGTCGTAATTCTTGGTCGCTCGGGTAGTGGTAAGAGCACTCTCTTGCACATTTTGGGAGGACTTCTTCGCTTGGACGAAGGTGAGGTGTACATCGCCGGGAAGGAAATGAGTAGTGCTAGTGTTCGGAGTCAGGGTCGAATAAGAAATGAATCAATGGGGTTCGTATACCAATTTCATCACCTTCTACCAGAATTTACCGCGTTAGAGAATGTCGCTATGCCACTATGGATTCGTGGAGGAAAGGATGCAAAGAACGCAAAAACTAAAGCGCTAGCTCTTCTTGAGATGATGGATCTGGTAGATCGTACGAAGCACTACCCCCACCAACTTTCCGGTGGCGAAAAACAACGTGTAGCTGTCGCGCGTGCACTCGTAGGTGGTCCTGCTATAGTACTTGGCGACGAAATTACTGGAAACTTGGACTTAGAAAATGCAGAGAGAGTATTACAGCTCATAGAGTCGGTACGAAAGGAACTGAATACGGCATTTGTTCTAGTGACTCATGATCACGCGGTAGCGAGTCAAATGGATCGTCGCCTGTGGTTAGATCGAGGTAAATTACAACCGTATGACCAATAAGTCGCGAATTCTTTTTATTCTGCGGGTCAGTGGCCGGTACTTATTGTCTAAACGTAGCGGCAATAGCCGACTCATCAACGTAATATCGTTTATTGGATTGGTGCTCGGTCTCACTCTGCTTATCGTTGTGCTCTCGGTTTTGAATGGAACACGAGACCAAATTGACAAGTATATATTTGAAATTTACCCGCATGCAATTGCACGTGTAAGTCCTGATCATCAGTTATTAGATGAATTGCAGTCTTTACCGGGTGTGACTTCTGTAGAACCGTTCGTGGATCTATACGGCCTGCTCAGTGTGCAGGGGAGTACTCCGCAAGCTGATTCAGGTATAGAGGTGTACGGTTTCGATCCAGATAGTTCTAATCGTACTTTTCGTCAAATGCATGCGGTGATCAAGGAACCGCGCGATCTTCCACCTGCTGGATTAGACATTCACGTGGCAAGTAGGTACGGACTCGTTAGAGGAGACAATTTATCATTAACTGTACCGTTGGTAACCAATCGAGGTGTCCAATCCAAGACTGTAGCGTTTCGTTACTCCCGTCCGATGCTACTAGGAGACCGAGGGAGTTATTCCAGAATCATGTACGTCCAGATTCCTGATCTCTTAGCTCATGGTATCGTCTCAGCCGAGCAAGTACACCATCGAATCACATTGGAGGAACCGAGACAAGCAGGCGTTATTCTGGGTGAATATCCTGAAGTAGTAGTTTGGACAGAACGTTTTGGAAGTTACTTTCAAGCCCTAGCGATGGAAAAAACGATCATGTTCGTTTTGCTGATGTTCGTAATCGGCTTGGTGATTATGAGTGTGATTTCCGGTCAAGCAATGTTCATCAATAGAAAGAGCAGCGACATTGCGATATTGCAGACTATGGGAGCGGAGTTAAGATGGGTCTCCATTGTGTTCATGTGCCAAGGAGCTATTATCGTTGTGAGTGGCATCGTCGTCGGAACAATTCTTGGGTGTGTTGTGGCACACTATACTCACGACATCATGCAATTCTTCCAACGGGGTGAAAGGAACTTAACTCTGTACTTTGAGACCGCAGTCGTCTCCGTACAAGACTTGATCTGGACGATATTAGCAGTGCTGTTGGTAGGTCTGCTAGCAATTCTGCGCCCACTGAGTCTAGTCTTCAAGAAAGATCCTGTAGAGTCCCTGAACAGAATGGTGTAAATTCGACCGGTTCAGTTAGTGGACCCAGTTTGCTAGCTGTGGCGAGGTTTGTAACTGCGACCTATTCAAGCACATCTAATCGTAACCGTGCTTTACTAAAATCTTTTAGACAGATTTTTGGCACAGTTGTGAGGAAATAGTGCTCAACACATGCCTGTTTTTAGCTGGCGGATACGGGACGCGTTTCCTACCCGCGACGAAGGCGATGCCCAAAGAAATGCTACCGATTCTGGATAAACCGTTGATACAGTACGGTGTTGAAGAAGCGGTCGCAGCAGGATTGACTGAAATTGGAGTGGTAACCGGACGTGGAAAACGCGCGATCGAAGACCACTTTGACGTCAATTTTGAGTTGGAACACCACCTTCAAGGATCGGCGCGAGAGACCAAAGTACATGCTCTTAAGAGACTGACTGATTCTTGTCGGATTGCCTACACCCGACAGAAGGAAATGCGCGGTACCGGCGACGCAATACTGACAGGGAAGATTCTTGTTGGAAATTCGCCCTTTGCGGTGGTTCTGTCGGATGATCTGTGCTTGCATCCATCCAAAGGCGTTCTCGAACAAATGGTGGAAGTTTTCCAGAATCATCAATGCTGTGTCGTAGCGGTAGAGGAAGTGCCTGCAGAGTTGAGCGAACGCTATGGTATCATAGACGGTACCGAGCAAGAGGACGGTACTTACCTAGTACACAACTTGGTAGAAAAACCTTCCACGAGTGAAGCTCCGAGCAACTTAGGGGTGGTGGGTCGGTATATTCTGGTACCCGAAATTTTTGACGAATTAAAGAGAACTCCCCCTGGATACGGTGGAGAGCTTCAGCTGACTGACGCGTTAGGCGCGATTGCTCGACGAGATAAAGTTGTAGCTTGCCGCTTTCAAGGCATTCGATTTGATTGCGGATCTATTGAAGGCTTCGTCGCGGCCACAAACTACTGTTATGAGAAGCTATCAGGATAACCACGTGACCTACTCGCCCTGTTACGAATGTCGTTTATAGATTACTTGACATAAAACATGGATATATAGTTGATAAAACTTACGTTTCACAACATTAAATTATATATAAAGCAGTATTATTATTGGCTAATATTCGCTCTTACTTTACTGCTATCTATAACACTATATTTAATGTATTATGAAGATTACGTCAGCGGTCAATATCACAACGTACTATCTCTACCACCGAAACATATGCTACTTGTCCTAGGAGGTTATCCTCTGTTGCTAATGTCATGTTTTCTATGTTTCATGGGTCGAAACCTTCTGACACGCGACAAATTCTTCAGAATACACGAGGTTGTCGATGCGCGACCGCTCTCGAATGTGAGGTTATTAGCTTCAAAGATCCTTGCGTTAGTCATTGTAGGTTGGGTACCAATGGCAGCTTTTTTGGGTAGTATCCAATTGTGTGCGTTCTTACAACACTTCATTGACTTCAACATAGTTGAGAGTTTTTCCACTGTGTCATTGTTAAAGTTTTTACTGTTAACGTGCCCCGTGACACTTAGTTTCGTTGCGGTTCTCTCATTACTGTTTAACGTGTTGTTACGGAACAATTTGCTGACGATGAGCGCACTCTTAGGAACTGTCATCGGAGGCTATTTCTTGATTACTCAACTCTCTTTGTCGCAGCACATGCTCTTCGAGGGATTACCATTAGTCGGGACCTTCGGTTCAGACCTTGACCCTGAACAGCTAGGAATTCTTGATATCGTTCGCTACTCAGGATACTTCGCCGCGGTTTTGTTTTTGTTTATGTTAGCTGTTGTGTTCTACCGGAGACGGGACGTTTTCAAGCTACGAGATTCAATTGTTGGATCTGTGTGTGGGCTAGTCTTTGTCGTGTGTCTCGGAACTTCTTCCGCGATTGCTATGCAACACGCATCGAAGGTGCAATTATGGACGGACTTTCGCGGCGGAAGTACAGAAACAAGAGTTCCTCAGATTGACATAGTTGAAGTCAGTGCGCAAGTGAATCTCAATCCGAAGCACCGCCTTACCGCTACGACCGAACTCTCTGCTATCGTGCTGACAGATTCGGTCAAAGACTCCTTGACTCTTTGGTTAAATCCTGGTTTTGTCGTATCGGAAGTCCGGCTTGACGAAGTCCAAGTCAAATCGGAATTTGACGCAAAAGGTGCTCTACGCGTGGAGTTAACACAACCACTCAAAGTAGGGCAGAAGCTAAACTTGTCGATCACATATCATGGCAAACCAGACTTAGCTTATGGTTACTTCGATAGTTCCACCGACATAAGACTGATTCCATATTGGGATCAACTGTTGTCTTACATGGGGAGTGTTCACGGAATTTTTAGTTCAAATTTCGTCGCGTTACCACAGGAAATTGCTTGGCTCCCTTCTGCGTTTTTACCATTGCACGAATTACGAGAACGTAAGGATTTCTTTATTTCAAATATTGAATTGACCCTACCGAAAAACTGGGAACCCGCGCTTCCCGGTACGAAAATCTTGCTAGAAGATGATGACCCTCGTCGAACCAGCAAAACTTATGAATTCACCACAGACACACCTGTCTCTTCGGTGGGACTGTATGCTGGTCCCCTTAGAACGCTAAGCCGTGAAATCAGTGGTACAAATTTTGAAATTTTAATTTCAGAGCATCAACTGAATCGGCTAGGTCTCATTGGCGAATCCATAGATGAACTCGCCGACGCACTTGCCGAACAACTAGAAGCCAATTCAACAAATGGCTATGAGTTTCCATGTAGCAATTACCGGTTCGTATCAGTACCGCAACACTATCGGGTGTATGGAGGAGGCACTTTTTTAAATTTGTCGATTTCCAATAAATGCTCTTATTTACTCCGCGAATTTGATATTCTCTTAGTTGACTGGCAGAAATCCATTCCCGAGTGGATGAACGCGTGGTTTGAACGGGAGGACATGACTCGCGGAGCTTATTTTGTAAACATTCTGAGACAGTATTTTCGATTAAATATTCAAGGATTCAATTTCCATCTAGACTTATTCAATACCTATTGGGACCATGAAGTTGGTATAGTCGGTCCAGAAGCTGAAGCGTTGAGTTTAGTACTGTCCTACCTAAATGATTTGTTTTGGTACTCAAGCATGGACGGTTTTTCCGCAAGCGGATACTTTCCCAAAGCGATGAGACCTCCGCAAGGTCAGACGAATCAAGGTTATTGGAGTTGGCAAGGTCGGAACAGAGTGGGTCGGACCGGTCTTCGCATCTTTGGAAGAGTAAAACCTCTTCTAAGACATGTTGACCTCGTAGAGGACATTGTGGGTAGGCGACTTACCACAGAGGAGGTTCAACATGCAGCGTTAGAGTCTTCGATTCAGCAGACAATTTCTTCAGATCTAGATCCGTTCCTAGCCGAAACTCTCCGTTTGCGCTGTGCTCATTTGAGCTATCAACTGTATCTTGTTTTGGGAAGAGATGACACTAAGGTGCTGTTCGACGAGTTATTAGCTCGATACAGACACTCAAACTTCAATCTCGAAGACTTATACGCGACAAGTGCAGACCTTGGTTTGCCAGTAAAGGAAGTCCTTGGAGACTGGTTTTCTGGAAATGTACAACCACAATTGGAGGTTTCAACCGCACATACCTACAAGAGGCAAGTGTCCGAGGATGAGCTTGAGGAAGAATATCAAATTTTGTTTCATGTTTTCAATCGGGGTGAGGGAACGGGTGTATTTCGAACATCTGTAACCACGGAGTTTGGAGGATATGGTGCCTTGTCCGCTGACATCGGTTTACAGGCAAGCTTCGATGCACAGAATATGAGGATGGGTGGTTTCGGTCAGGGACCGGTAGTTTTCATACAACCCGGAGAAAGCGTTGAAGTAGGAATCGTGACCGAGCGCGAGCCTATTCGCGTGATCGTTGACCCTTTAAACTTGAAGATTGGTGGGGGACGGGTTGCGGTCCCGGCTAAAGTAGTTCAAGACACTCGAAACATCGACGCCCACCTATTAGAAGAATTTCACGGTTTTCGAGCGAGCGATTGGAAACCACCCCCACCAACGAATATCGGTATCGTGGTTGATGACTTAGACCCATCCGTTTCAGTTGAAAACGGCCGGCGAGTCGAAGACGTCAAAACTTGGCGGCGGGTCGACTACCCAAGTGCTTGGGGAAGTTCCCGCCGAACCATGGTGTACAGCGAGACTAAGAATCCGAAGAGCATAGCATTTCAAACTAAATTACCAAATGCTGGGATGTGGTTGTTAGAGTTTCATCTTCCCGATTTTCGAGGTCAATTTGGTGATTATCCGCGTGGCTTACTACCGCGGGGAAGAATTGGATCGACTAATTTGAACAACTTTTTCTGGCAGAGCATAGCGGGCGAGTACCAGTTTACTCTTGAAGCGGGCGACGTTTCTAAGGTGATTGACGTGAGTGTCAGTGAGAGTGATTTTGGTTGGATTTTCGTTACTGAAACTCAGTTAGACCAAGGAACGGCTGTTGTCAATGTAAAGCCAAGCAATAGCGACGGTAAGCTATTCGGCGATGCGATTCGATGGGTTCAGGTTGACACTGGAGAGTAACGCTCCGCGGCCGAAACTTCGATTTAAGACTAGCGAAGATTGTGTTTGACTTAATACAAGCTGGGGGTTGGCTCATGCTGCCGATCCTCGCATGCAGCGTAATCGCACTCATGGTGTGCATCGAACGTGCCTGGGTCTTACGGAGAACGGCGATTGTACCGACGTGGTTGGTACCACAAATTGAAGCAAGAGTAAAAGAAGTAGGCTACTTCGACAGCGAGTTTCTTGGGCAACTCGAGCAATCAGCTTCGGGGAAAATTTTAGCCGCAGGTTTACGCAAGACCGATTTTGGGATTGATGCTGTAAAAAATGTTATGGAAGAGACTGCGAACACCGTCATATTTGACCTACAGCGATTTCTCACTGTATTAGGTACGATCGCGTCCATTTCACCGTTACTTGGCTTGTTGGGAACTGTCATCGGTATGATCCAAGTATTCACAGAATTGGTATCGACAGGTGGTGGTGATCCGTCCCAACTCTCGGGTGGAATTTCGCAAGCATTGATAACTACGGCATTTGGATTGGGAGTAGCCATTCTGGCACTCATTGGCTACAGGTACTTCCTTCGTCGAGTGGACCATCTGATCGTACACTTAGAGTGGCAAGCTAGCCGTCTTGTGGACGTGTTGGTGGTAGGTTTCGACACAGAGTCTCAAGAGTGAAATTTCAACGACCGCAAAGACGAGATGTATCAATTGAAATTACGCCGTTAATCGACGTCGTCTTTCTACTACTGATCTTTTTCATGGTTACCTCGACCACGGTACGAGAGAACATTCTTTCAATCATGCTCCCAGAAGCACAGGGTGAAGTAGCCACGCAAACCAACGATGACATTCAAATATTAGTATCCAGTGACGGCGTTGTAATGGTCAACGATGTGCGCCTAGAAACTCTCTCACGAGATACTGTGACGAAACATATCACTGCTACGTTTCCAAACTATCCGGATGCTCGGGTAGTTCTTGGAGGCGACGCTGATGTTAGACACGCAACCATAGTACTGGTTTTAGATGCGTTGGCAGAGATCGGTATCACGAATGTTTCGATCTTGGTTCGCGAAGCAACTAGAAACTAGCTACGCTCTTCTTTGATGTAAGGTAGTGGCATTACTCTTTGAAGGTAATGGAATCGAGAATTTTCTGTGATCACAAAATCTGAACGATCCGACTGGCATACTTACGGCCGGTTAACGTCCTATGTAAGGAGTCGAGCTTGGTACTTCGTGATCGCTCTTTTGGCATTCTTTCTAGCAGCCATTGCGGAAGTGTTTTTTGCCCAAATTCTAGGTTCAGTCGTGAGTTCGTTTGAGGCAGGTTCTGACTCGTTCGCCGGCGACATCGCTAAGGACACTGTGTCGACAAAATCTTGGTTTTGGATACCGAATTACTTTCTGCATTACGTTCCCTGGCCGATACCAATATTGTTCGCATGCATGATCGGAGTTGCTGCTCTAGTACGCGCCCTATCCAACGTTGTGGGCGAGTTTCTGTTGTCACGAGTGTCGTTCTACGTGGTACACACAATTCGTTGCGAGTTGCACGATCGACTGCTACTGTTACCTTGTTCGTACTTTGACGAAAGTAGACAAGGAGATATTTCTAATCGCCTTACGGACACAACGTCCAAACTTAGGGATACAGCCACAGAAGTATTGCGAATATTGATGCAGGACGGAGGTAAGCTCGTATTCATGTTGGGCGCGATGTTGCTTATCAATCTGTGGTTGACTCTACTGTTTTTTGTGCTGGCACCAATTGTTGCCGTAATTGTCCACCATGCTTCGCGCAGATTTCGCGACTTAAGTATCAGAATCCAATCTTCTATGGGGGAAGTAACACACTTTGGACAGGAAACGGTCCTTTTACATAAGACGATTAGAGCCTACGGCGCGCAGGATCAACAATCTCAAGCATTTCAGGACGCAAGCACAAAGAATCGACAACAGCACTTGAAAATGGTTGCAACGAAGGCGACAAGTGCGCAGTTCATTCAATTGTTAGTCGCGTTTGCGATAGCTGCTCTTGTTGGAGTTCTTTTCATTGATCAAATCAAGGGTGGGATGGATGCGGCTGGCATCATCACTTACATCGGCTTAGCAGGCGCGTTGGCTAGTCCTATCAAACGTCTTTCCGATTTGAACGCTCGACTTCAAATCGGACTAGCTGCTGCAAGTGAAATATTTGATCATATTGACCGCGATACCGAACTTGATAACGGACGCGATGAACTTTGTGCAACACGAGCAGCGATTCAGTTCAATCATGTCGATTTTTCGTACCAGAAAGCAGACAAACAAACTTTAACAGACGTTTCCTTAGAAGTAGCTCCCGGACAAACATTAGCTATTGTTGGTGCAACGGGAGCAGGTAAGACTACGCTTATTCAACTGTTATTGCGCTTTTACGAACCGAAATCGGGACAAATATTGCTTAACGGCGTGCCTATCTCAAGTTACACAAAAGAGTCGCTGAGGAATCACATCGCCTTTGTGAGTCAGGAAGTGGTTCTCTTCAATGACACAATTCGCAACAATATTGCTTATGGGAACCTTAGAAACTCAACAACTGCTCAGATTGAAAGTGCAGTGCAGCGGGCTCGAGTGGATGTATTCACACAAAGGATGCAGAAGGGTCTGGATAGTAACGTGGGCGATCGCGGTACGAATTTGTCACAAGGCGAAAGACAGCGCATTCTCATTGCACGGGCGATACTGAAAGATGCCCCTGTTTTAATCCTTGATGAAGCAACTTCGTCGCTCGATGCTGAATCCGAGAGTTTGATCCAAGCGGCTCTTGACGAAATGATGTCAGGCCGGACTACCTTGGTGGTAGCCCATCGACTATCGACCATTGTAAACGCTGATACCATCGCTGTTGTCGAGCAAGGAAGTGTTGTCGAACTAGGATCTCATCAGGAATTATTGGCGAAAAATGGTCGATATGCGAAGTTACACGCATCGCAATTTCGCAACGCAGATTGAGTCTACTTGTGCCGTTCGGTACCGCCTAGTATTGGGGTAACTAGTTTGTGGTACTCCAAACATAGCTGGCTAAGGGGTTTTGCTCCCCTTTCTTGGATATTGCGTTTGTTAGTCGAATGTCGTCGATCGTGGTACAAAATTTGTACGAACAGAGTCTGGAACGCTCCAGTACCGGTTTGCGTTGTCGGTAACATCACTGTTGGTGGCACTGGTAAGACACCACTTGTTATCTGGTTGTGTGAATGGTGTACTCGAAGAGGAGTCAATGTTGGAATAGTGAGTCGTGGTTACAGCGGTAAAGCACCGAAGTATCCAATACTGGTTGACGAACGAGCTCAGTGTCGCGATGTCGGGGATGAGAATGTCTTGCTGTACCGAAGAACGAGAGTTCCTATCGCAGTCGACCCACAGAGAGTACGCGCGACCCAATTCCTACTAGAAAATCATACCATCGACCTCATTATTGCAGATGACGGTCTGCAACACTACAAACTAGGTCGAGACATTGAAATCGCGGTACTAGACAGCGCGCGAGGTATCGGTAACGGCTTACAGTTGCCATTTGGCCCCCTTCGCGAACCCAAATCTAGGTTGCGAGAAGTGCAGTGGACGGTCGTGAAAGGCGGGCATAGCTGCATTGACCTGCCAACATCTGTTATGCACCTTGAACCTGTTGAATTTGTAAACGTATCAAACGATTCTGTGTTGTCTATTCAAGAGTTTCGGGCGCAACATATTGGGCGACTTCAAGCAATCGCTGCGATAGGTAATCCGGGCAGTTTTCAGGACACGTTGGAACAAATCCAAATTGAAGTGATCGTAAAGACATTTCGTGATCATCATCATTTTCGCTCAGATGAACTCGAAAATAACGGTAGTGTTATCATCGTAACCGAAAAAGATGCACAAAAAATTCGTGAGTTACCCATAGACACAAGTCACATTTGGTACCTAAAAGTGACCGTGCAATTTGAAGATGACGTGGATAAATTCCTCACATCATTGTTTCACAAGTACGGTATCAACTTAATGGATCCAATTTGAACGATTCCTTTTCTGTAGTCATTCCCGCGCGGCTAAGTTCCAAGAGGCTTCCTGGCAAGCTTCTTTTACCGATCGCGGGACAAGCTATGCTACGACACGTTGTTGAACGAGCACTGCTATCCGATGCAAAGCATGTTTATGTTGCAGCCGACGACCAACAGCTCATCGATGTCTTGGTTGGTACGGACGCAATCTCGGTCATGACTTCCGTAGATCATGTGTCTGGTACGGATCGCATAGTAGAGGCGATCCAAGACACCGGATTGGAACCGACTGACATAGTTGTCAATGTGCAAGGTGACGAACCCTTGATTCCGCCTAATGTTGTAAATCAGGTTGCTCAACTACTAATAGATCGGCCAATAAGCGGTGTAGCGAGCTTGTACTCGACCATTTCAGATGTTAAAGAGATCTTTGATCCGAACGTGGTGAAGGTCGTCTTAAGCTCCGATTCGAACGCTCTGTACTTTTCGCGTGCTCCTATACCTTGGGATCGCCGAAACTTTGCAGACGGGGAACCTACAGAAGTCGATCCTCATTGGTATCGGCACGTAGGAATCTATGCGTACCGAGTGTGGGCTCTACAGCAGTTCGTTTCTTGGAGCCCATCGCGATTGGAGCAACTAGAGAGCTTGGAGCAACTTCGATTTCTTGCGAACGGAATTTCGATCGTGTTGGATCACGTGAACGAACCAGTATGTGCTGGTGTCGATACACCGGCCGACCTGGAAAGAGTTCGAGAGTTTTTCGCGACACAAAATTGAGTAAGTTATAGGGTGATTTCCACTCTGGCACGTCCCTTTTCTGTATTACGCGACTTTTCGCTGTTCAGTCTCAATAGCCTCAAATTAGAGAGTCATGTCGAAGAATATGTGCGAATTACTTCTCTCGCGCAACTCATCGAGGCATCGAACTTTTCCGGACCATTAAATTTTTTGGGAGGCGGATCAAATCTGCTCTTGCAATCAAGAATCGAAGGACGCATGCTCCACATTGGTATCGAAGGGATTACTGTTACCTTGGACGACGACGGTAGATATTTAGTTCGCGTCGGAGCTGGAGAGAATTGGCACAAGTTCGTGATGCATATGCTAGATGTGGGAATCGGAGGTTTAGAGAATTTAGCTCTGATACCAGGAAACGTAGGTGGCGCGCCTTATCAAAACATTGGTGCTTACGGTCGCGAACTATCAGAACTAGTGCACAGTGTTGAAGTGTTTGATTTAACAACGAAAGAGACGCGCGTCCTGCCCAACGAAGAATGTAAGTTTTCCTACCGCGGTAGCGTGTTTCGATCCAATTTCGTACCGGATGTCATCATCACACATGTGAACTTTTTGCTCGGAAGACTCCCATTGATGACAGAGTATCGAGATGTTCGTGAATCTTTAAGTGGGTGTTCGCCGGAGGAAATCGATCACAATCTCATCGCAGATACAGTGATAAGAATTCGACAAAGCAAACTCCCCGATCTGAACAAATTTCCAAATGTGGGCAGCTTTTTCAAGAATCCCATACTAACAAAGCGAGAATATGATCGTTTACTAGGCAAAGTTGATATTGTTGGATTCTCGCAAGGAGAAATGATTCGTGTCCCCGCGGCGAGGCTCATTGATGCACAAAAGTGGAAAGGCAGACAAGTTGGTAGTGTCCTAGTCTGGCATAGACAACCACTTGTCTTAGTCAACTGTGGGGGAGCAAGCGCTGAAGAGTTCTTAGATGTTGCCCAGCGCGTAGCGGACGATGTCGAGCAACATTACGACATCCGTCTTTTGCTCGAACCAGTACTTATGGGAAACAAAACCTGACTGAGTGCGCTGACGCACAGCAAACTACTGAGACACTACCGGTATCGGTCGGTTCTCCTTAGGTTGAATTCGAGGATCATTCGAAGCTCGAGCTTTTCCGTCGGTTGAGTCGTTATCCATTCTGGCAACATCGACATCAGCAGTCGCTTCGTTGGTGGATCCATCTAGATCGTTGTTTTGGCTCTTCTGATCAGACTCTGCGGTAGCCGACTCTAACGGTTCTGTCATCGAAGTTTCAATGTCAGATGTGGTAGCTTTCTTTTCTGTCGACTCAATCGGTGTTTGTGTAGTTCGATTCTCCTCCTCGTTCAGAAAGCCTTCTGTGAGCGCGACATTCTCGCGGTCAACTACCTGATTTTCAGGGCTACGCTGATTGTCTGTCTTCGTCTGCGGTTCAGTATGAGAGGGCGAATCTCCCACTGGTGATTTGAGTGCCTTCTGACGCGTACTCTTTTCTTCCTTTGAATCTGTTTTAGCGACAGGTCTCTTTTCGACACCTGGAGTTTGGATAGCTTTTTGTTTTAAGTCAGCCGCTGCGGCTTTTTTAGCCACATGCGCTTTGTTTTTCGCCTTTTCTTTTGAAGTGGATGTACCAGCAGATTTAGTTCCACTTGATTTCTTTACACTTTTTTTCTTTACCTCGCCGATTTTGGGCGTAACTGACTTGGTAGCTTTTTTGGCAGAATCTCGTTTCGCGTTACTCTTTACTCCTTCTTGCTGCGCGCTAGTGCTCTTTGTAGTAGGTACGGAGGAGGGAAGTGTTCTCTCTTTAATGCGTTTTGATTGCGAACTTCTCGCCGTCGTCTTGTTTGGAGAGTGTCGAGTAATCTTTTGTTTTACGCGTTGTGTAGTTCTTGCACCGCTGCCGGTGCGTCCCGCCTGCGTACGCTTTCGGGAGTTGGAAGTTTTTTGATTACTTTTTGTCGTGCCCTTGGACTCGTTTTCAACTACGAATAGTCGCTGATAGAGATAGGAGGGTACCGCAGGTACGAAACGGAAAAATCGAGTCGCGCCTTCAAGGACGTTGGAGACCCCCGTTTTGTCTTTGCCGGATCTGGCTTCAGACTTCTTAGGTGGTTTACGCTCAACTTCTGGACGTTTTACTGCAGCAGTTTGAATTGACTCAGCTTGGGTTTCTCTGTTTACTTTTCCTTTTTTACCCTTACCGTTCTCGGGCATTCCGTGTTCGAAATTTTTCGTCTTCACAGGTGTCTTGCTATAGGTCGTTGAGAACGATTCGACAACGAAAGAAGCATCTTCTCCGTCTTGATCTGGAACAACTTCCAATTTCGCGCTGGATCGCATCTCAACCATACTTAGATGAGGCCGGAGTTCGTTAGTCAAGTATTGCGCTACAGCTGGAGTGACTCTAGCTCGGATCCGTGCAATACGTTTGCTATGACTACGAGCTTCAATTTCACGAAAGATTCGATGACCGACCGAGTCCACAGTCTGTCTATAGCCGTGTCCACCACATCCGTCGCACCGCTGAAAATCGGTGTCGTATATTGAAGAGCGCGGTCGTCGGCGCTGCAATTCCATCAAACCAAACGACGAAATCGGTTCCCATTTCGTCCGGCCACGATCTTGGTCACACAAACGAGCGACTCGATCTTCAAGTTTTCTTATGTCTTGCACTTCGTACAGATCGATGAAGTCTACCACGATGAGACCACCGATGTCCCGAAGTCGTAGTTGCTTGAAAATCTCCTCCGCGGCCTCTAAATTAGTGTTTAACACCATGTCGCGAAAGTTATCGTTGAATCGGAATTGCGCTGAATTCACGTCGATAGTTAAAAGTGCTTCGGTTGGGTCGAGCACAATTTGACCACCCGATGGTAGCTCAATCGTGCGGTCGAAAACCTTGCTGACTTGCGCTTCAATACGATATTTCGTATATAACGGGATTTCGTCTTTATAGAGTTGAATCTCACCAGAAAAATCTGCCATATAGGACTTTACAAAGCTGCGGATGTCGTCGTAAATTCCTTTGTCATCCACAATCACTCGTTCAATGTTGCTGTGGAGATTGTCCCGTAATACAGAATTGACCAAGTTGTTAGCCTCGTACAAAAGGCGAGGTGCTTGCGAATCGGAATAGGCTTGTTGAATAAGCTTCAATAAGTCAGCACATTCTCGTACATCGGTTTGTAGTTCTTTTTGGCTTCGACCTCGTGCTGAGGTCCGGATTACGAGGCCGCACTCGTTCGGAACCTTGAGCTTGGGCATCATTGCTTCAATCTCGCCTCGCTGCTCTCGATTGATTTGTCGGGAAATCCGAGTGATCGGCCGGTTCGTATTCAGTACTACATGCTGTCCATGAAGTTGAATTTGACCGGTTAATGCCGCACCTTTTTCGACTCGGGCATCTCTTTCAACCTGTACCAGCACGTCGTCATTGACATTCAATACGTCTGCGATCCGTTCAGGTGTGTTGTTTTCCTCACTACTTCCACGACGGCCGTATTTGTAGTGAAGTTTGTCGAGGGTCAGCAGCCCGTGCTTAAGGTCCCCGAAATCGACGAACGCCGCTTGCAGCTGATCATTGATTGAAACAACCTTGGCTTTGTAGATATTGCCTTGCGAACTTCGATTTGCGAACTTCTCAATGTGCAGGTCATGTAAAACTGGTGCATTCTGCGCACCATTAGAATTGACAATTGCTACGCGCACTTCTCGTGATTTGAGTACGCTTATCAGCATCATTTTCATGATATCGAAACTTCCTGTTATTCGAGTTTCGACTCCGAAATGTCAAAGAGTCATTTACATCGTTTGTCTTCCGAAGACTCTAAATAGTCCTGCCTGCAAACTTGTTCACGAAATGTTCTACTCCATAGACCGATACAACGGGACGGCAAAGATATAGTCGCTCTCGTGGGTGTCATGGAAATTTGCTATAGATCGATTGATTCCATCATCGTCGTGGAAAAGAAACCACGGCTTGATTTAATTGGCTCGTTAAAGTCTTCAGTTGTTTGAGTTTAATGTAGCTGTTCTGATTGACTTCGGGATCGAAATCTTGATTGTTACTGCAGTAAATACATTACATCACTCGGGTTTCTGGATTTTTTTGTGAAACCAAAAATGTTATCTCTTGACCTAGGACAATTAGCTTTCCGTCAAAGGCCCGATCGGAGCTTCTGAGTAAGTGTCTTGAAGCGATTTCGCGACCAGTTAGATACACATTCGAGTGTCCTTAAGACTATATGATACACACATTAGCCCAATCTGTAAAGTAGCAAATACGCGAGAAGTAGCATGACTCCTGTACAACATTTCACTATTAGCCGACACGCGGGGCAGCGTTTGGACAACTTTCTATTACGGGAGCTAAAGACCATTCCACGAAGTAGGATAATGCGAATGATTCGTAGTGGTGAGGTTCGAGTCAACGGTAAACGCGCCAAAGTTCACTTGAAACTCAGTGACGGTGACCGTGTTCGAGTTCCACCTCTCGTGTTAGAAGAAAAGAAGACCGCAGAAGTACCCGGTTGGCTCATTGATCTCGTCAGCAAGAGTGTGATTTACGAAAGCGATCGCTTGATTGGGGTGAACAAGCCTAGTGGCGTGTCAGTTCATGGGGGAACGTCAGTGCCAGTAGGTCTTATTGACGCTATTCGCGAGTACTTTGACGACGATGACATTCAGTTGGGACACCGCATAGATCGCGACACCTCTGGCTGTGTGCTCTTTGCAAAGACAAGAGTTGCTTTGTTGGAAATACACTACGCGTTACAGCAACATCAGTTTCTAAAGAAGTATGAAGGCATCGTCTCTGGGTGCTGGCCTCAAGCCGTCAGCGAAATCAAGGTACCACTGAGGAAGTTTCGACTAGCTAACGATGAACGTAGAGTAGAAGTACATGAATCGGGTAAAGCTGCAACGACAAAATTTAAGATCCTGCGCGCTACGGATTCTTTGAGCTGGCTTCGCATTGAACCCACGACTGGACGAACACACCAGATTCGCGTACATTGCCAGTATCAAGGACACGCAATTGTGGGAGACCGCAAATACGCAATCCCGCAGAACTTCAAGTCGCCAAAAATGTTGCTCCATGCACGAAGTGTTCAATTCTCCGATGGCCTGACTATTCAGGCTCCGGTTCCGCCTTACTTTGAAGAGTTTTGGCATCAACAAACTCCAGCGGGTTGATCCCACACTCTCGAAGAAATTCTGCAGTTCGTATCAGTGGAAGCCCAACGATTGCGGTGGGATCGTCAGAACGAACCGATTTGAATAGGAGAGGTCCATGCGCTTCTGACTTTAAGGCTCCGGCACAGTCAAACGGTTGGTCTAGAGTTAAGTAGGCGATCGCTTCACTTTTGGTAAAGTCACGGAATTGAACTTCGGTTTCAACAACATCGCACAACTTCTTACCTCCCGGATCAAGTACTGAAACGGCTGTAAAAAAACAGACTGATTGTCCTCTAAATGTCAGCAGCATCTCTTGAGCGCTTTCAAAGACAATTGGTTTGACTAGTAGTCGTCCGTTGCACACGCCAGTTTGATCGCTACCGATCACAACGCATTTAGGGAATTTTTGTGCGACGGCCTTCGCTTTCATAGTAGCGACTCGTCCTGCTATAGCACTGGGAGTCTCTGAAGGAAGGGGCTGCTCGTCGACATCGGGCGTCGCCGTACGAAATCGATATCCTAGAGACGCGAGCTGTTGTCGACGGTATGGGGACGAAGAAGCTAATACAAGGTCTTGCACAGACTCTTACCGCTCTTGTATCAATTTAAAGGTCAACCTGTGGACATTGACAGTAACTTGCATTGTCTCTATCATCTTAAATAGCGAAAGCGCCTTGGATATTCATGATTGTATTTTGTCCGAGCGACTGCGCACGTGCAAACCGCAAGTGGCAACGCAGTCTCTCGATGCCTACGTTTCCACGGTTATATGAAGCGGTAGGTAAGGTTAACGAAGCTGTGTGCGTGCAAATTGAATTTTCGCTTGATGAAAACGATCGAGTACGTGTATTTGGTCAAGTAGCAACCAAAGCTAAGTTGCGTTGTTATGCTTGTTCGCTGGAAAAAGAAGTTCCATTTACAGTTAGTCTTGACGTACGGTTGGTACGATCAGAGCGGGAAGCTCGTGAGATTTTTGGCGAATTTGATGCGATTGTCGTCAGTGATGATAAAATTACCCTACAAGAACTCATAGAAGACGATGTTTTAATGAGCATTCCTTCTCGAGTTTGCGACGACCAACAAGCCTGTCCGCGAAGACACACGGACACAGAGGCAATCCCTCCGACAACACATCGGCCTTTCGCCAACATAGGGCGGTTGATGAAAGCGAGTCGGTCGTAACTAGTTTCACTCAATTCGGTATTTAGTTTATGGCAGTCCAACAGAATAAGAAGACGCGTTCCAAGCGAGATCATCGGCGAGCACACGATCAAGTAGCCACTCCGACACTCACTGAGGACCAATACACCGGTGAGATTCATCGACGTCATCATGTCGCCGCAGATGGGCGATATCGTGGTAGGCAAGTGCGAGAAATTGAGATACCTGAGGAAGATCAACTAGAAGAGTAGAGCACCATAGCTATTACTATGGAACGCTTCCATGGTTGCCCCTCGATTTCAGATCGCTGTCGACACTCTCGGCTCCGAATCACCCACTACTCATATTGTCGCTGGCGCGCGCGACTTTATTAATGCCAACTCAGATTGCGTCTTAACACTCATCGGACGAAGTCGTGACTTTTCTGGCTTTCCCTCGAATCGTTGTCGAGTTGTAGATTGTCCTACTGCTGTACCACAGCACGCGACACTTCTCGACGTGCTACGAAAAAAAAGTGATTCCTCGTTGCGGGCGGGCTTGAGTCTACTTGCCAATAGGAGTGTTCATGCTCTGGTGTCGACTGGAAACAGCGGAGCGCTGATGGTACTCGGAAGACAAATCATCTCGACATTACCAGGGATTTCTCGACCGGCGATGATCAAACAGTTCACTCGGTCGAAAGGATCTTTTTGGATGCTTGACCTAGGGGCTAACCTCGCTCGTCGTCAGGGTTTGCTCAGTGAATTCGCGCGTATCGGAAGTGCTTATGCTAGTTCCATCGGTGGCCTGAAAGATGCCAAGGTCGCTTTGCTAAATATCGGAACTGAAGCACACAAAGGACCGCAATACTTGCGCGACACAGCCATGGAACTTGCTCGAGACCCTCATGTGAACTTTGTCGGATACGTTGAAGCTCATGCATTGTTCGACGGTATCGCTGATGTTGTCGTAACTGACGGCTTCACGGGAAACGTTGTATTGAAGTCCATCGAAGGGGCATTGGGCATCGCGCGACAACATGTTCAAGATGCTTTAGAAAGTTCAGATGACGCTAAGAGTGAATCTGTTTCCAAACAAGTTAATACCAGCTTAAATGCTCAGACTTACAATGGCGCAAGTCTCGTTGGTTTGCGGGGCGTCATAGTGAAATGTCATGGGAACACGAACCACATCGGAATTCGATCGGCTTTAGCGTTGGCTAAGCACGAAATAGTCGCGCAAGTACCGCAACGTTTAGAGGCTCACTTCGAACAATCACAGAGGCTGAATTGATGTCGAGAGTCGCGTATCTATTTCCAGGGCAAGGTTCACAATCAGTAGGTATGCTTGCAGATCTCTACGAATTGGGTACGGACATTCAGGAACACTTAGCGCGTGCGTCCGAAGTAATCAAAGTAGACTTAACGACGATTGTCACGAACGGCCCCGAGGAAACGTTAAACAAGACTGAAATTACACAACCTGCTATTCTGGCGACATCGATTGGCTTGTTCTCCATGACTCGTCGACTTGGTTTAGAGATGCCCTGTGCCGCGGCTGGGCATAGTCTCGGTGAATACAGTGCCTTAGTAGCAAGCGGTATGCTTAATTTCGAATCCGCAGTACAGTTAGTGCATGAACGTGGAAAGATCATGCAAGCCGCAGTACCGGAAGGCTCGGGTGCTATAGTAGTGGTGCTTGGACTGAACGATGAAAGTGTTCAACAAATTTGTGATTCAGTTGACGAAACAGTAGAGATAGCTAATTTCAACTGCCCAGAACAAGTAGTTATCGCGGGTTTGACTTCAGCCGTCGAACGAGCATCGGCGGCGTGTATGGATGCTGGCGCGTGGCGAGTTCTTCCGATTCCAATGAGCGTACCAAGTCATTGCTCTCTTCTTCACAGTGCCAGAAGACACCTTGAAGAGGTGCTGTCACATTTAGAATTTCAGCACTCGAACTTTCAGATCTATCAGAATATCAATGCGACAGTTACAGACGACACAGAGGAATTTAAGCAAAATCTCGTCGGACAGATCAGCTCCAGCGTGTTGTGGCATCAGAGTATCAGAGCAATGATAGATCACGGTATAAATACGTTCGTAGAGTGTGGTCCGGGTAGAGTCCTCACTGGGCTCATGCGACGTATTGATCGTGAGGTTACCGCAACGGCCTTGAGTAACCGAGAAACATTTGAAGAATTAATCAGAGAGTGAACATGACACAAAAATCGGCATTAGTAACTGGTGCAAGTCGCGGAATAGGACAAGCTATCGCTAGTCGCTTAGCCGCGGATGGCTTCTACGTATTCGGCACTGCGACAACCCAAGCTGGAGCGGATCGCATATCGGAGAGTCTTGATTCAAACGGTAGCGGAGTCCAATTGCAACTAACCGATGCACCATCGATCGAAAACGCTTTACAAACCATTGCCGATTCTGAAAGAACGATTTCGGTATTGGTAAATAATGCTGGAGTCACGAAGGACAAGTTGTTGCTTCGAATGTCAGAACCTTTGTGGGATGAAGTGCTCGACACAAACCTTACCGGATTTTTCCGCATTACCAAGCCCGTGTTACGCGGCATGTTTAAGCAGCGCTGGGGGCGCATTGTGAATCTTGGGTCAGTCGTTGCACGAACGGGAAATCGTGGCCAAGCGCACTACTGCGCTACGAAAGCAGGAATCGAAGGATTTACCCGAGCTCTCGCAATGGAAGTCGCATCTCGCGGCATCACTGTGAACTGTGTTGCACCAGGTTTAATATCGACCGACATGACCACAGATATTTCCGAGAGCGGCGAGGCAGCTTTGTTGACCGTTGTGCCCTTAGGTCGAGCTGGAACTCCAGAAGATGTTGCTAACACAGTCGCTTTTCTAGTGAGTACCGAAGCGAGTTACATCACTGGTCAAACTATCCACGTTAATGGTGGTATGTACGCGCCTTGAGAGGCGTGTCAATTACGAGTCCGGAAGACAGCGAGTAGGGATTGGAAAAAGTCGCGATACCGGGCAAAGTGTTTTGTGAGTTCCGTCGTTCAGCGTTCAGTTTCTATGTACAGCAAAAGTAAAATACGTTGTCCCGCTAGGGATGTTTGTTTTTATAACACCGAGATACGGAGACCCATACACGAATGAGTTCTATTGAAGAGCGCGTAAAAAGACTGATAGCCGAACAACTTAAGAGTGAGCTGAAAGATGTGACTGATGAAGCTTCTCTTATGGACGATCTCGGTGCCGATTCGCTTGACACTGTCGAGTTGGTTATGGCATTAGAGGAAGAGTTTGAAACAGAGATTCCCGATGAAGATGCCGAACGTATCGCGACGGTGAAACAGGTAATCGATTACATCAAGGACCAGATAGCAAACACCTCGGATTCCAACAACGACTAGAGCTCTCGGTGTTGTTGTATTATCGCGTCCCTTTTTCACGCAGTGAGTCGAACCACCACCGAAAACGACCGTAATGTCTAAGTCACGAGTCGTAGTGACCGGTATGGGAGCTTTAACTCCCATCGGGAACACGGTTGAGGAGACTTGGAAGAACGCACTTGCAGGTGTGAGTGGCGTAGCACAAATTGAAGCGTTTGACACTACTGATCATCGCGTTACGATCGGCGCGCGGATCAGAGACTTTAACGTTGAAGAACACTTTACCTCTAAAAACGCCAAGCGATACGACGAATTCATTCAATTAGGATATGCTTCGGCAGTTCAAGCCATAGCACAGTCTGGGATTCATCTCAGTCCCGACTTGTCCAATATCGGTGTCGCATTTGGTTCCGGTATTGGCGGTATTCGCATGATCTGCGCCCAGCACCAAGTATTGCTTGAGCGCGGACCCCGTCGGGTATCGCCCTTCTTCGTACCATCCAGCATCGTCAACATGATCGCTGGGCAAGTCTCGATCGACTACGGTTTCGGTGGTCCGAATATCTCTATTGTTACCGCGTGCACGACAGGTTGCCATAACATTGGATTCGGGGTTCGGATGATTCAATGCGGTGATGCGACAGGGATGATAGTCGGTGGTGCGGAATGGTCGACGTGTCCCTTGGCGATTGCAGGTTTCGCTTCAATGAAGGCATTATCGACCCGGAACGACGAACCGGAACGCGCGAGCCGTCCGTGGGACAAGGCTCGAGACGGGTTTGTTTTAGGAGATGGTGCTGGTTGTTTGGTGATCGAGTCTTATGAACACGCAGTTGCGCGTGGCGCAGAGATCCTTGCTGAAATTGTAGGCTTTGGAATGAGTGCGGACGCACATCACATTACAGGTCCACCGGAAGACGGAAAAGGCGCGATCGCCTCGATGCAGCGAGCACTGGACGATGCGGGTATCGATTCAGAAGAAATTCACTACATTAACGCTCATGGCACATCAACGCCCTTGGGCGACGTCGCTGAAACAAGAGCTCTCAAAGCAGTATTTGGTGAAAATTGTGCTATTCCAATCAGTTCATCGAAGTCGATGTTTGGTCACTTATTAGGTGCTGCGGGTGCCGTTGAAGCCATTGTTTCAATTCAGACTCTCCGCGAACAACGGGCACATCCAACCATAAATCTAGAAGATCCTGATGAGGAATGTGATTTAGATTTCGTTCCAACAGAAGCACGAGATATTTCAGTTGAGTACGCACTTAGTAATTCGTTTGGTTTTGGCGGTACCAACGGCACGCTGATTTTTCGCAAAGTGTAATCGTGGGACCACTGAATCGTTCTCGAACGATAGCGACTTTAGTGGTCTTAGTATGTGTCTTGGGCGTCGTAGTGTTCTGTCACTATGAAGCCTGGAAGCACTATGAGATCGAGATTGAAGAACCGCTGACTTTCGAAATTCAGCCAGGCGACAGCTTTACTGACATTGCATCCAAACTACGTTCACAGGGCATAATTCAAAACGTCGGATACTTTGAATTGCTAGCACGAGTGTCAAATTCCACCGGTTCAATTCAAGCTGGAGAGTATTCGTTTTCAGGCGCTCACACACCGGTAACTGTGCTTCAGATTCTAGTTCAAGGGGACGTTGTAGCACGCACGCTCACTCTGCCCGAGGGTGGTTCCTTCACTGAGTTTCTAACTATTTTGGAGTCCACTCCCAAGATTGTTTTCGATCTAACGAACCGAAGTGTTGAATCTGCTTTGGCCGAGTTGAACATTGAACGAACTTGGGAACAAATCCCTTCAAACCACGGTGAGGGATGGTTCTTCCCGGACACCTATCAATATACAACCTCCATGCGAGCATCCGAAGTCCTGAACATGGCACATCGTAAGATGATCGATGAACTACGTGAAGCTTGGTTACAACGCGATCCAACCCTACCACTGAACACTCCCTACGAATTGCTAATATTGGCATCAATTATTGAAAAAGAGTCGGGGGTTGTTGAAGATCAAAAACAGATCAGCGGAGTGTTCTCTCGCCGCCTGAATAAAAACATGCGCTTACAGGCCGACCCTACTGTAATCTATGGTCTAGGGGAAACTTTCGACGGAAATCTCACTCGTTCACATCTGAGCATGGATCACCCTTACAACACGTACCGAAATTACGGACTACCACCGACACCGATTGCCGCACCTAGCCGCGCGGCTCTGCAAGCCGCAGCGAATCCGGCACCCGGTGATGCCCTATACTTTGTTGCACGTGGAGACGGCACAAGTGAATTTTCTGCAACTCTTGAAGAACATAATCGAGCCGTACGCAAGTACCAGTTAAACCAGAAAGACTGAATGACAAAAAGAGGTCAGTTCATAACACTTGAAGGAGTCGATGGGGTCGGAAAGAGTACCGTGGTGCCGAACATTGAACAAGTACTGCAATCCCACTCAATCCCGTACTTTATCACTCGAGAACCCGGTGGTACTCCACTCGCCGAAGGAATCCGAAGATTATTGTTGTCCGAATGGGAAGAAACCGTAACCGCAGAAGCGGAATTGTTTCTTATGTTTGCCGCTCGCGCGCAACACGTAGCTGAAATAATTAAACCACGAATTGAAGTCGGCACGTGGGTGATCTGCGAGCGCTTCACGGACGCTTCATTCGCATATCAAGGCGGTGGCAGACACCTCCCGCTCGGTCTAGTCGAACGCCTTGCTGAAGCAGTACATGCGGAGTACTGGCCAGATCTCACAGTATATCTTGATATAGATGTTGAAACCGCGCTTCAACGTCGCGCACATCGTACCCAAGACCGCATCGAAAAAGAGACCATCGATTTTTTTGAACTCGCCCGAACTACATATTTGCAACTTGCGAAGTCTGAGTCTAGGATTGTCAAGATTGACGCAAGCGTACCGTTGGCAGAACTAACTCGGGCTGTTTCGACGGTGGTACAGAATTTCGTGTCTCAACAGCCATGAGTCCTACTTACCCTTGGATCGAGAACAAATTGGAAGAGGTCGCGGGAGATGCGTTTTTAAATCGCTTGCCACATGCAATATTGATCGACGCATACCCGAGCTGGGGCGTCGAAGAGTTGGCGTGTCGATTAACGCAGAAGATCGTCGGTATGGATGGAGATCCTCGGGAGATTCCTCATCCCGATGTGTTGTGGATTCGTCCGGAAGATACAAAACTCAAGATTGAGCGCGTCCGGGATGCTATAGACTTTGTCCATTTATCCTCTCAAGTGGCAGCGCGGAAAGTTGCGATATTGGAGTCCGTTGAGATAGCCAGTATTCCGGCTTCAAACGCATTGCTCAAGTCTCTTGAAGAGCCTCCCGCCAATGTACATTGGATTCTTACAACAACCGCGTATGACTTGCTACTACCAACCATTCGAAGTCGTTGCAGTCGAATACACTTGCACAACGCCGATCGCGACGATACTGCGCAATGGTTGCTCGAAAACGAGGTTCCTCAGAGCGAGCTGGAAAACCTTATGATCGAATTTGGAGACGCACCTTTTGCCATCAAAGAAGCGTTTGAATTGAAACTGCAGTCTCTTCGTACATATCTCTTGCAAGGATGGCGCGACAAGTCGGTTGATCTTAGTGTCGCCGTAGTTCTGAAAGAGCAGGACTTCTATGAATTGCTAGCCCGATGGCTACGGATCACGGCACGCGTCGTTCATAACGAGAAAGCCCCAGAAGCTATGAGATTTTGGGACGAACTCATCGCAGCTCGTCGAGCGGCACATGAACAGAGTAACCTCAACCGACAAATTCAGATCGAGCGATTATTGATTCAATGGTTTCGTATGAAACAGAAAATTCGACGACGTAATGCGGCGACAAAGATCATGCAGCACTAAACGCGGCGCGGGTGAAGTTTCGGATGCCGTTCGATTCGACCAACACATTATCTTCTATCCGGACCCCGCCGAAAGGAACAAACTGTTCGACCAGAGACCAATTAATGTCCTTGTGACCGCGAACTCGGTCCAATAATACCGGAATAAAGTAGATTCCTGGCTCTACAGTGAATACTAAATCTGCTTCAATTCGCCGAACGAGTCGTAGAGATGGGAATCGTGTCGGTGGTTTCCCTTCGGAACCTTCCGCATCGACTATATGACCTCCTATGTCGTGAGTCTGAAGACCTAATAGATGCCCGGTTCCATGTGGATAAAAGATGTCGGTTAATTGCTGTTCAAACGCTGCCGTAGTGCTGCAAGTGAGAATCTTCAGAGCTACCAACACTTCCGCCATCGCAACGTGTGCGCGCTCGTGAAACTCAACAAAATCTGTGAGATCAGGTAGTTGAGCGACTAGCGACTGTTGTGCTTCATCGACGGACGAAACTAGGTCCGCAAATGCATCGTTGGGATTTGCACTATATGACCGGGTAATGTCAGAGTGGTAGCATCTTTCTTTTGCACCTGCATCAATTAAAAAGCTGAGTCGCCGAGCCGGCGGATCCCGATCGTAGTGTTGATAGTGCAACGTACTGCTGTGGTCGTTCAGTGCGACGATGCTGGGGTAGGGGAGGTCATGATGGACATGCTTGGTCCGTTCCTGGTATGCGAGATGTATTTCAAACTCACTGCCCCCAGCTTCAAAACAATCGTAAGCAGCCAGATGCCCCTGAACCGCGATCGCAGTCGCGTTTGAGATTTGTGATACTTCAAACGGAGTCTTGTAACCACGGGTATATGCTAATTGATTTTGAAGGGCGGTTGACGGAAGTTCTACATTGTCAAGGTCAACGTATCTCGCGGGTGTAGCCCCAAAATAGGCCACCCGCGATAACTCTGTTAAGTGTTGTAGGCACGCTTGTTCTAAATCTGAGCGTGTCGAATAGCTTTCACAATCAAAGTGATCCAACAACCAGTCAGGAGTGGATGAGGGAAGATACCAATAGTCAGCCGGACAATACCACAAGAGCTTTGGTTGTCCTTTACCATTCAACAAGAGCAAACAATGTTCGCTGTTTTCCGCGACGGTCCAACGAAGGAAGTGTGGGTTGGCATGAAACGGTGGAGATTGATCGTCGTCGTGGTACAGCGTGTTCGCGCCCGATGCGATCAGCGCGCTGTCGAAATTATTCTGTTGTAATCTCTCATACCACAATTTGGATATGGTCGCTTGGTGGTCTGTAAATTGTGCTTGTGTATTCGCGTCCATGGGCATTAACTTTGTCGTTGTGATCCTACAAATTGCAGTGCAGATTGTAGCACTACACGAACCTATCGTCGTTAAGCGTCGATCTTTGGCACTTATCAGCAACCCGTTTAAACCTCGATACCGTCGACAGCAGAATCTGTGCTGTATTCGTAATAGTGAATTGCGATCGCTCGGACCGTACGAACCGAAGCCCACTCATGCGATTTTGAGTAAGTAATCAGACCTTCGAGAGCACGTCAACTCAATCGTACAGTCAACCACTCAAGAGTGGTGTCGTTCAATAAAATTTGCACGTCAATCCACCCTTCATGCTCTGTTTGTCAGGAGACTTCATGTCCAATTTTGGTTACGTAGCCCCCACCACTGTTGAGGAAACACTCGCAGTGCTTCAGCGGGCAACGGATCAAGGTCAACGAACTCAGATTCTAGCAGGAGGAACGGATGTAATAGTGCAATTTCGATCATTCGATAATTCACACCGATTGTTTGTTGACATTAAAGCACTGAAAGAAACGAATGACATTCGTATAGAAAACGAACTGGTTTTTATTGGTGCCGCGATACCGTCTGGCGTACTCAATGAAAATGCAGAACTAAAGGCTTTATTTCCAGGATTGCTCGAAGCGGCTGATCTAATTGGTTCAACTCAAATCCAAGGACGTGCTTCCATCGGAGGGAATCTGTGCAACTCATCTCCAGCTGGAGATACCATCCCTGCATTGATTGTGAATTCCGCTCTTTGCGTGATAGCGACGAACGAGGGTACACGAACCGTTCCCGCTGAAAACTTCGTTACCGGCGTTGGACGCAACTGCTTAGAGGCGTATGAATTTCTGCTTGGGTTTCAAATACCAAGACCGTCTACAGATACTGGAGATGCGTATTTACGTTTTATACCCCGCACTGAAATGGATATCGCGGTAGCGGGCGCCGCAGCGTCGCTTACGTTAAATCATGACGGAATTTGTGAACGCGCGCGTGTATCGATTGGTGCGGTTGCTCCTACACCCTTACTGGTTTCCTCCGCTGCCGAAGCACTTATCGGTACTACAGCTGATGAAAACGCGTTACAGCAAGCCGCGCAGGCTTGTAGCGACGCAGCACAACCAATTACTGACAAAAGGGGTACGGTGGAGTATCGTCGCAAGGTCGTCGGCGTATTGTGTCGACGCGCCGGTGCGATAGCGAGAGATCGCGCCTTGTCGAATCGGAATTGAGAGTGAAACGAACTATTAGTAGAGAAATATGAGCAAGATTTACGTTTCCACCACAGTTAATGGTAGACCCGAAGATGTGCTGTGTGAAGCTCATCAGACGTTACTAGACCTACTACGCGACGAAATTGGACTGACCGGCACTAAAGAGGGTTGCGGTACGGGCGACTGTGGAGCTTGTACGGTTCTGTTGGATGACAGGTTGGTTTGTTCGTGTTTAGTTCTAGCACCGGAAGCACATGGAAAAGAAATTACGACAGTTGAAGGCATCGCGGATTCGCAAGACGGTTTGCACGTCGTTCAACAAAAATTACTAGAGCATGCCGCATTGCAGTGTGGAGTCTGTACTCCTGGATTTGTTGTCGCTGCTAAAGCATTACTTGACAAAGATCCAAATCCAAATGAGGAGACTATCCGTTATTGGCTTGCAGGAAACCTATGCCGATGTACCGGCTACGACAAAATCATTCGCGCGGTTCAAGACGCCGCACAGGAACTAACACCGACTAAGTGAGGAACACAAACATTAATGGCAGAAGCAGCAAACTTTAAAGCAATCGGTACTCGGCCAATACGACCCGATGGAGTCGAAAAAGTCACTGGTCGAGCAAATTTTGGTGCGGATTTGAACCTACCAGACATGTTGCACGGAAAGGTACTTCGAAGCCCACATGCACATGCTCGAATCAAGCGAATCGATTTAACCAAGGCTCAGGCAATGGATGGGGTCTACGCGGCTATTTCAAGTGCAGACTTTCCTCAAGAAGTCACTTCGAGTTTGAGTAAAAACATTCTGGCGCGCGACAAAGTGCTGTATCACGGTCATGCACTAGCCGCAGTCGCAGCTCGAACACCTCGTATTGCTGAGGAAGCATTGGACCGGATCGAGGTTGAGTACGAAGTACTACTACCTGTTCTGACATTAGACGACGCGATGCAGGAGAATGCAACTCTTGTGTGTGAAGACTTGCGTACCAACGATGATGAGAGTAGCCCACCGAGCAATATCGCTGCGTCACAAAGGTTTGAACGCGGTAACGTAACAAAAGGTTTCGCAGAAGCAGATGTGATAGTTCAAGAAGAATTTAGAGTCCCCTCTGCACATCAAGGATATATAGAACCGCATGCTTGTGTTGCGACCAGTAATCCCGGAGGACGTGTGACCATTTGGTGCACAACTCAGGGACCTTTTGAAGTACGAAGTGCTACCGCTGGAGTGCTAAAAAAGACAGTTTCAGACATCAAAGTCATACCGTCGGAAATTGGTGGAGGTTTTGGCGGTAAGACAGTGGTATATCTTGAACCAGTTGCAGTTCGACTATCAGAGTTGACAGGCAAACCAGTGAAAATGGTGATGAACCGCGAGGAAGTCTTTCGCGCTACTGGCCCCGCGTCGGCGACTCTTTGCAAGATTAAAGTGGGCGCTAAAAAAGACGGTCGGGTGACTGCAGCGACTGCATGGTTGGCCTACGAGGCTGGGGCTTTTCCGGGTTCTCCAGTAGGACCGGGCTGTATGTCCGTATTTGCTCCATATGACATCAATAATTTCCTAGTTGAAGGCTACGATGTGTTGGTAAATAAGCCCAAGGTAGCGGCTTACCGCGCTCCCGGAGCACCACAGTCGATGCACGCTATGGAGTGTGCGATCGATGAACTTGCTCAAAAACTTGACATGGACCCGATCGACTTACGGCTGAAAAATGCAGCTAAAGAAGGCACCATCGCTCCATACGGTCCAAAGTTTCCTCCGATCGGGCTTGTGGAATGTTTAGAAGCTGCAAAACAACACCCGAACTACGTACGCAAGCCGAGTGAAGAAGTTGGGAGAGGAGTGGCAGTCGGTTTCTGGTTTAACATCGGCATGCAATCTAGTGCCGAAGTGAACATCGCAGAAGACGGTGCAGTATCAATAATGGAAGGGAGTCCAGATATCGGCGGCTCGCGAGCATCAATGTGCTTGATGGCCGCAGAAACTTTGGGTGTCCCCTATGAAACAATAAACGCTCATGTTGGCGACACTGAATCAACGGGCTTTTGTAATCTTACTGGCGGGAGCAGAACGACCTTCGCAACAGGGTTAGCGGTCGTGAAGGCGTGCGAAGACGTCATAGCTCAATGTAAAGCACGGGCCGCCATGACCTGGGAACTTGATGTTGAACAAGTAGACTGGAAAGACGGTCAAGCCGTCCCAAAACCAGGTGTGAACATAGATGTCGAACCATTATCCTTGGCGGACATTGCGAAGACCATGAGTCGTACAGGTGGTCCTTTGCTCGGTCGCGCCAGTCTCAACGCACAAGGTGCCGGTGCCTGCTTCTCCGTAAATTGGACTGATGTAACCATCGATCGAGAGACAGGCAAGGTTGATGTTAAAGCATTTACCGCGATACAAGATGCTGGACGCGCGATTCATCCCGCATATGTTGAAGGTCAAATGCAGGGTGGCGCGGTACAGGGCTTAGGCTGGGCGCTGAACGAAGAATACATCTACGATGAAAACGGTATCGTTGAAAACGCTAGCTTTTTGGACTACAGAGTGCCTGTTGCCTCGGACATGCCCATGATCGATTGCGAAATCGTTGAAGTCCCGAATCCCTCACATCCTTACGGAGTTCGTGGAGTAGGGGAGACACCTATCGTAGCTCCGCTAGCGGCGACCTCCAATGCAGTAAGGGATTTACTAGGATTTCGAATTAACGATCTGCCCTTGTCTCCCCCAAACGTACTTGCGGCTATTGACGCGGCAGACTAATACTCCGTGTTGTTGCTGTAGGTCCAACGAAGTATGGCGCGCGTAGTTTTTCCCGACCACTTACATCGGTTTACGGACGGGACTCATGAGCTAGAAGTTGACTGTAGTTCGTTTCGCCAGCTCGTCCGAATACTAGAACAAAAGTGGCCAGGGATTGAATCTGTCTTAACTTCTACCACCGTCGCGATCGACGGCCAGTTATTCCAAGACGCGTGGTTCGAAAAAATCGCACCAGATAGCGAAGTGTTTTTCTTACAACGAATTGAAGGCGGTTGAGAACGGCAGATACATCTTCTATCTGTTCCCAAGAAGTAGCGAAACTCCTAAGGAAAACTGGCGTCCTGGGGTGTTATACCTGTGGACTTGGTAGTAGGTCTCGTCTAGTAAATTGAAGACCTCGAACGATGTCTCAATTACATCGTTCCAACGGTACGAGATCACACCGTCTACGACCAAGTAGGCATCCAGCGTAACGCATCCACGCCAACAGGCATCAATGGCTTCATCAACCCATCGAAAGGTCAGGTTTGAAGTAATACTTGCGGCCGCGTAAGAAACGGTACCAGCCAATATGTCTTTCGGCCTTCGTTCCGTTTGCTGGTATGGTTGGTCCACTCCTGCACGTGCTTCAGAATTTATTCGAGAATATGCAAAGTTGGTTGATATTTGTCGGTTCCAAGATTGTTTCCATAGTAATTCAAATCCACGGTTGCGACCATAGTCAACATTCTCACTCAAGTTCCTTCCAAAGGAAATTTTGTCGCGGAGTCGTGTGGTAAAGCGTGTAGCTTGTATAGTTGAAGCTGTTGTAGAGTATTTAGCTCCAAAACTTATACCGGTACCTCGTTCCGGTTTGACGTCAGGATTAGGCAACCACTTTTGTCCCCATCCGTAGCGGTCAATCATTGAAGGGAAAGCTATGGTTTGATGATCGAATTCAAGATAAATGGTAAGTTGCGACTCCACCGCCGATAGTCCTTGTGCGAGCCAAGCAACTTGCATCGACTTAGACAGAATCGGTTCATCTTGAGTCGAGTCTATACGCGTGAGCGAAGCATTCCAAGATAGCTTTTGGTGTGTTTGTTCGTACTTCGCGCGCAGGTAATTCACGCCAATTGGCTTGCGTGTCGGTTCTCCGCGAACTACGGATTCATTGATGTCATAGACTTGATCAAGTTCCAATGTGAACCAATTCCAAACGGGTGATGAGAGCGATAGTTTCGTGCGAGTCCCAGTGGTATTGTTATTGAACGACTCAAACCAAGTAGCGCGGTTCAATGAGGTTGATAGACGTACAGTCAGCCGATCCAACAATTCTCCATTAACTCCGACCAAACCTTGTTCGATTTCAGCACGGCCTCGGTCATATCCTTGTGTAATCGTCGCGTAACGAATCGTGGATTGCCACTTTGAACCAGCAAAGTGATAGTGCCCGACGACATGCTCAATCCCATCCAAATCACCATCGTCTAATATGTCTATTCCTTCCCAGTTCTTTCTTGAAATTGAAAAGTTGTGCTTATCGATTCCGTACGTGAAGTGTGATTGGTTACCCGCGGTTCCATAGGCTAAATTTAAACTGCGATGTAATTCGGAAATAGATTCGAGATTTATGACACCACCGATCGATCCAGAACCAGGAGTAGCTGAAAAGTGTAGTAGGTCGATTCCAGTACATGAGATTGTCGCGAAATTGAAATCTGAAACTGGATCGGCAATGTCGTATCCGTCGATTTGAACTCCGAGGTGGTTTGCTTCGGCACCACGGCTTCTGATTTGCCCGAGACTATTGTCAAACGCCAGACTCGAAATTGGCTTTAGCACATCGGTAGGGGAAGAAAACATCTTCACTGCACTTACCACATGTGTGTATTTAACAAAGGATGGTTCGATTGTTACGTGGATTTCCTCAATCTCAGTTTCGTCAGCGATTTCGTCTGCGTGCACTGTGCCGCATAAAACAAGAACGAGTGTAACAAGTAACGATATAGTGCAGTTAAGTTTCAATTTTGTGTCCTAGTGATGAGGTTGGAGGATTGTGCAAGGTGTTTAAATTGCCCAGACCTAGCAAAGTCGTCTTTGATGGATCAGACTCCACAAAAGGATCGTTGTCTCGTAGCTCCGATTTTTGAATCAATCGAAACCGAAAAAAATTTTATGTAACGTTGCTGAACAAGTCTTCGACGCTTACAGCAACCTTAGTGCCGCGAGTTTGGGTATGAGCAGGAAGAAGGAATACGCGATCTATTCGAACAAGTTGTGAATGATCATTTGACCGTGCACCAAGTAGACCACCGTTTGGCAAATATTCTTTGCATGATCACTAATTCGTTCCAACGAACGTGCTACCCAAATAATCGCGAGTGAGTTTGTAACTCGTTTCGGTACTTTCTTCATTTCTTTAGTCGCATGTTTAACAACAGCATCGTAAAGCGAGTCAATTTCTCGGTCACCCGCAATAGTCTGTAATGCTTGCTCAACATCAAGTCGAGCGAAGCAATCCAACGATTCTCTTAGCGATGTCGAAACGCCGTCGCTTAACTCCTGTAGGTAGTCGTGGTACGGTCGATTCGCATCGTAGACGCTCAAGCGGTCAGCTAACTTAGCAATACGCTCAGCTTCGTCACCGACGCGTTCAAGGTCGGTACTGCTCTTCAAAATACTGACGAGTAAGCGTAAGTCAGTCGCTGCTGGTTGCCGTCTTGCGATTACGAATTCTGCACGTTTATCGAGTTCTAACGCATGTCGATTAATCTGCAATTCCGTGTTTTTTACTGACGATGCTAATTCTGAATCATTAGTAAAAAATGCCGTCATCGCGTCGGTGACTTGTCGTTCGGCTAAACCTCCAAGCTCGGTGAAGGTTGTTTTAAGTTCGTCAAGTTCGTTGTCGAATGCGCCCGATATGTGTTTTTGCATGGCTTAAAGCTTCATCGCGAACAACAATATTATCCGTATCGTCCTGTAACGTAGTCTTCCGTTTTACTCTCGGACGGATTCGTAAAGATTTTTAGAGTACTGTCGAATTCGATTAGTTCCCCCAAGTACAAGAAGGCTGTAAAGTCAGAGACGCGTGCGGCTTGCTGCATGTTATGGGTAACTATCACGATGGTATAACGAGTCTTCAAATCGGCAATGAGTTCTTCAATCTTTAGCGTGGAGATGGGATCTAGCGCAGAAGCGGGTTCATCCAATAGTAGGACACTCGGTTCGACCGCGATCGCTCTCGCGATCACTAAGCGTTGTTGCTGGCCCCCTGACAATCCAAGTGCTGAGTCATTCAAGCGGTCATGGACTTCGTCCCAAAGTGCCGCGCTTTTTAGCCCCCACTCGACTCGATCATCGAGTTCAGACTTGGGGACTTTGCCCGCTAGCCTTAAACCGTATGCAACATTCTCATAAACGGACTTTGGAAACGGGTTAGGGCGCTGAAACACCATTCCGACCTGTCTACGTAATTGTGCGACATCAACGTCTTCGTCGTGAATCTCCAAGCCGTTCAATTCAATGCGCCCAGTGATACTGACACCATCAATGAGATCGTTCATACGATTGAAACATCGAATCAAAGTGGACTTCCCACATCCTGATGGGCCGATCACTGCCGTAACTCGCTGCCGCGGAATTCGCATACTGATTTCGTTCAGCGATTGTTTCGAACCATAAAAAAGAGCAAGATTGGAAACTTTTAAGCAGACATCGTCAGCTGGGAGTTCGCTGGGGCTTCGCGTGTCTGTGGATCCGACCAACTTCGCCGCGAGTCTAACACCACTCGGTGATGCGATTACAGATTCTGAAGGAGCAGAATTTTCGGTCATCAATTCATAGCCTCGCGATATCGGGCTTCTAGTCGATTTCTCAACGTAATAGCAGTTAAGTTTAAGACGATAATGATTATCACTAGAAGCAATGCCGTGGCAAAAACCAGAGGGCGCGCAGCATCAACGTTAGGACTCTGATAGCCTACGTCGTAGATGTGAAAGCCAAGATGCATGAACTTTCGGTCTAAGTGAAGGAATGGAAAATTTCCATCGACAGGTAGTGTCGGAGCTAGTTTAACAACTCCTACCAACATCAGCGGAGCTACTTCGCCAGCGGCACGTGCGATAGCAAGTATGACACCGGTCAACATTGAAGGACTCGCCATCGGTAGGACGACTTTAAACAACGTTTCCGCTTTCGTTGCACCGAGCGCGAGACTCCCTTCTCGCAATGACTTTGGTATCCTAGTCAAACCCTCCTCGGTCGATACGATCACCACCGGTACGGTAAGAAGTGCTAAAGTAAGAGATGCCCAGATTAGTCCGGGCGTGCCGAATGTTGGGGCAGGCTTTGCAGCCTGAAAGAACACGCTGTCGATTGTCCCACCAACAAGATACACAAAAAATCCTAGGCCAAATACACCGTATACGATAGAGGGTACGCCAGCGAGATTATTGACTGCTATGCGAATCAAACGTACGAAGACACCCTGCCGAGCGTATTCACGTAAGTACACCGCTGCGACAACTCCAAATGGTGTAACTAGCACTGACATCAGCAATACCATAAGGACTGTACCAAATAAAGCGGGGAACACACCTCCTTCGGTATTCGCCTCACGAGAACCCTCCGAGAGGAACGCCCAAATGCTCGCACAATAGTGTCCAAACTTGGAAAACACATTCATCGCATTGGGTTGCCAAGCGCGCACAATGTTCTTTAACGGAATCACAGACTCTCTTCCACCGGCGATAGCAATCACCACAGTATCCCGATCGAGTTCGACGTTTATGTCATTGAGTTCGTGTTCTCTTAATGCATATTCTTGGTTCAATTGTTCACGTTGCCAATCAAGATCGGAAGTGTTAAAGTTCCCCTGTAATTCGCGTTTTCTTTGCTTTAAGCGTAATTTCTCTAGTTTGTAATTGATCCGGTCGATCGATCGATTTTGAATGCTCTTTGCTTGGCGTCGTAGGTCAACGACACGTCCAATGCGTTTTTTTAACTCCCGCCAAGGGTTCACTGTGGACACGGCGTTTCCGTCCTGCCTTAGTTCGACAATAGTCCCGTAGGCGTTTCCCCATTCCAAACGCTCAAAAGTGATTAGGTCTTGTTGTTTTTCTTGTTTTGTGATGTCGTGGGTGTAAATCCATCGAAAGTCTGGTGGGTTGACTCTTCGATTACCGGATTTAATCATGAGACGTGTGGGATCACCTGAAATATCGATCGCTCGACCAGCCCCTGACTCTTCAAATTGTGCCCGAGGCACGCGTTCGCGTTGTACCACTTCTCCCGAGATCTGCTGTTCTCCGAGCTCACTTTCATATTCGAACGTAATTACGTCAGCAGGCCAAAAATGAGCTAGGCCTTTGACTGCAATAATGCCGATCAAGCCCAGGACCGCAATGATCGAAGTACCTACCGCTGTCGCGGTCAACCAGACCCAGGGTTCGCCTGACTTAAACCAGACGCCTAGGTTCATGCGTTCCCGAAAGAGCTTCCGGTGTTCTTGCGGCAGCCGTTCAGAGGTTTCCATAACGTGCTCTGAGACGCTGGCGAACGATTTCCGCGATAGTATTGAATAGGAAGGTGATTACAAACAAGACAAGAGCGGTTAAAAACAGAATCCTGAAGTGCGTCGAACCAACTTCGGATTCTGGCATTTCTACGGCAATATTTGCGGCGAACGTCCGCATGCCTTGAAACAAATTTATGTCCATGATTGGCGTGTTGCCAGTGGCCATTAACACGATCATGGTTTCGCCGACGGCGCGACCCATGCCGATCATCACCGCAGAAAAGATCCCTGGACTAGCCGTAAGTAGGACCACACGCACTAAAGTTTGCCATCGAGTGGCACCCAATGCAAGAGAGCCATGCACCAAGTGTCTAGGCACGCCGTAGATAGCGTCTTCTGAGATGGAGAAGATCGTGGGAATCACGGCGAACCCCATGGCGATACCTATGATCAGAGCGTTCCTTTGGTCGTATTCAACACCTTGATTTTCGAGCCACATACGCATATTCGTCCCAAAGATAAACTGCCATAGAGACTCGCCATAGGTTAGAGTCAGCCAAGAAAGAAGTAGTATCACGGGAACGGTCAAGGCACCGAACCAGCCTTCAAAACGCGCAGTGATGCGACTTGGTAAGAGGGTGGTGAGGTACGCACAGATTAGAACACCCACCGGTGGAAGGACGAGCAAGAGCATGATCGCCGATAGATTCTTTTCGACGATTGGAGCGAGCCACAGTCCTGCTAGAAAACCGAGAATCACGGTGGGTAGGGCCGCCATAATTTCGATGCCGGGCTTCACGATCTTACGCATACTCTCGGACATAAACACAGCTGTATAGATCGCACCCATAATGGCGAGGGGCGTTGCGACCAACATAGCATAAAACGCGGCTTTGATGGAACCAAACAGTAGTGGCGCGAGTGAGAACTTAGGTTCAAAGTCTGTGTCGGCAGAAGAACTCTGCCAGCTATACACGGGTTTTCGGTATCCTTCATACGCGACTCGCCCCCAAAGCGTACCCCACGATACTTCGGGATGTTTGTTCGATACCTTAAAGACATCAATAACACCATCTTGGAGTGCGATTAGACGATCTGCGCGCGGGGAGAAATTCACCAATTTGGGAACCACATTCATTGGCTGTTCTGCGAGTTTTCGTTCCGATGTGGTGTATCCGAGGTGCGCTGTTCCCAAAGCATCAATCGCTAAAAATCCCTTGCGGCGGTGTTCGGTGACGATTTGCACAATCGGTTCTTGATACACAAATGAACGAATCTTGCGCAATCCTTGGCCTTCAGCAATCGGCCCTAACGTCCAGTGATCTAAGACTCCTTGGTCATTGGCGACCAAGAAAGAGTAGCGGCCGAGCACTGGTGCAGCGACTACAAAGTTGCCGTCGGTGTCGTCGAATGTACCGGTATCTTCGACACTAAATCGTCGAATCGAAGCAACGTTAATAAGACGATAGTCTCCCGAAGATTCTTCGAATTCGTACAACCATCTTCCCCCGGGACCGAGCATCACAGAAAGCTCTACCGGATTCCGATTCCAAGACTCGATGGTAAGTGTCCGCGAATCCTCCAGCTCGAAATAGTCATCAACATCCTGATATTCATCCAACAACAAGCTCCCATCTTGCTGAAGGGCAACAACCCGCAATTTGGTTTCACTTCGATACACGTCGAAGTCAACAGCACCTGCTAAGTCGAGTGCAGTCCCTTCGAACAAGAGCTCTACCTTATTCTCGATTCGACGTTCGGCGCGATCAAATCGCACGTTGTGCGTGATCTTGAGAAACAACAATTCATCTGTGATCGTTCGGACAGCAAATGTGTCTGCCAGAGGGTAGAGAGGTTTAAGTTGCTTAATCGACTCCGATAACACTTGGGAGCTGGATACAGTTTTGTAGTGTGTGGTATCCAGAAATTCGATTGAACCATCAGCGTTGATTAGGGTCAGTATTTCGAACCGGTCGTCCGATGTAGTAAATATCACCTTGTCCGTTGGCAGTTCGACACTGTTTAGGAGCTTGATCGACGCCGGTGCAAACATTGGGATTATCACCCACACGAAGTAGCTCATGATGAGTACGATCGCGGCAATAACTGCGATGCCTCCGATACCCACGACCAGTTTCGTTAATCGATCAACTAGTGCGCGCCCAAAAGCCAATCCGGGTAGTTGCTGTGGGGATGTCGAATCCATTAGACTCGGGCGCAACTCCGTAAAAATAAACCCAATTAAAGTTGTCTATCGACGATTTTCGTCATTCAATGCGCCGAAGCTCGCGCTCGACAGTTTTCAAGGGTAGAGGTACGTATCCGTCTTTTTCCACAATCTCCTGACCTACTCGAGAAAGAACAAGCTTGAAGAATTCTCGCTCGAGCGGAGCCAACGGTGTGTCAGGTTTTTTATTCACGTAAACGTAAAGATATCGAGTTAACGGGTAGGAACCGTCGGTCGCGGTCTCAAAAGAAACTTCCACGGGATCGTCTTCCGATACTTCGGCAACGGGTACTGCACGTACGCTGGAAGTTTTGTAACCGACGCCCGAGTAACCGATACCATTCAATGAAGCCGTTACCGATTGCACAACGGACGCAGAGCCTGGTTGTTCATTGACGGTATTTTTGAAATCTCCAGAACACATCCCTACTTGCTTGAAATAGCCATACGTTCCAGAAACCGAGTTACGACCATAAAGTTGAATCGGTCGAGTCTTCCATGACCCTTCTAGGCCAAGATCGCCCCAAGTTCGAATGTCGTTGGGGAAACCACAACGTCGAGTTGAGGAGAAGATTGCGTCGATTTGAGGAATGGTTAGGGACTCAATCGGATTGTCTTTGTGCACGTAAATTGCCAAGGCATCAATAGCCACCCGCACTCCAACTGGCTTGTAACCGAATCGAGACTCAAAGGCTTCAATCTCTTTGTCCTTCATTTTGCGACTCATTGGACCGAAGTTAGCTACGCCTTCAGTTAGTGCTGGTGGTGCTGTCGATGAACCAGCGCCTTGAACTTGAATTTTTACGTTGGGATACTCTTTTTCAAATGCTTCGGTCCACAACGTCATTAAGTTTGCCAAAGTGTCAGAACCAACGCTTGACAGATTTCCAGAGACTCCGCTCACTCGTTCGTATTCAGGTAGATCTTCAATCACCCATGTGCTAACTGCAAGCATCGAAATGAAAAATGCTACGATGGTGGTAAGACATTTATGCAATTTCATGTTCTACGTGTTCCTCCTCAACATGATTGATCGGTAAGTCACAATAAAACGTACTACCTTGTCCCAATTTACTGTTAACCTGAAGTGAAGATTGATGTCGTTTTAAAACATGCTTAACAATAGCAAGGCCGAGTCCAGTGCCACCGGTTACCCGCAAACTCGCGGGATCGACACGATAGAATCTCTCAGTGATTCGGGGAACGTGTTGCGGTGCGATACCGACGCCCTCATCTTGAACCGAAAAACGAGCCATCCCGTCATGCTGGTACCATTTAATGGTAACCTCGCCTCCCTCTGGACTGTAACGAAATGCATTAGTGACTAGATTGAGAAACGCACTATGTAACTCGATATGGACACCACGAATGGGGATACCAGGCGACGCATCGACGGTAATTCGATGTTTTCGGGTGACGAATGCTTGCGCCTCTTCGACAATTGTAGAAATCAGGCTCTGGCCATCGATTTCTGACAGCGAACTCAGTTCTGGGGTCGGTGAAGACTCTAAACGGGTTAGTGTGAGCAAGTCGTCGACTAGAGACTTCATACGTTGTGCTGGGGCGTCCAAGCGCTGAACAACGTCGAGTAGTGTATCGCGGTCGAGTTCGTCGCTTTGCAGACTCTCAATATAACCGATCAACACCGTCAGCGGGGTGCGCAGTTCGTGAGATACGTTTGCAATGAAATCTTGTCGTACCGCGAGTAAGCGACTCATGTCGGACACGTCTCTCGCCATGAGCATCGTTTCTTGATCGCCGACTCGAAACAGCCGTAATTCGAGACGAGTGTCGCTATTAACTGGCGATGGAATGTCAGCCCACACCATGTCTTTAGAATCAGATCTGAACAAAACCTGGGCGTCTGGGTGCCGAATGAGCGAAGCAATGGGTTTCCCAACATCTACCGGCGTTAATCCTAGTAAAGTGGCAGCGCTACTATTGACAGTTTCGATCATCATGCGGCCGTCGAGAATAACTAAACCATCAGGAAGATTATTTGCGATGTTCTTGTACTTTTGCGCCGCGCTTATTAAAGTGTGTGTGCGTCTCCGGCGCGCCAGAACTGTAGCATGAATTTTCGTAGCTGGTTGGTAGTACGCACCAAGGTTATTTAGTGGTGGAGTTAATGGTCGCGAGACCCACGACCGGAAGAGAATGCTCCGGCGTAAGTGTAAAGCCATCATTACGACACACCATAACACCGCGGCAATACCGCCAATAAGAACTTGATCAAAGATCACACCGACTAGTATCAACGCACTTGCGAGGAAAACTACACGAACTAGGGTCGATATACTCACGCGTTCGCAGTTTGATGGTCCAGTCGGTACCCTATCCCACGAACTGTTTTAATCACTTTGTGTTTGTCATATGGTTTCAAAGCATTACGTAGTCGAAGTACGTGCACATCCACTGTGCGTTCGTCAATGTAAACGTTTCGCCCCCAGACCTGATCTAAGAGCTGACTCCGCTGAAACGCACGATTGGGATGACGCATCATAGTCTCAAGTAAGCGGTACTCGGTGGGACGCAAATGTAAAGGATTCCCTTCCACGGAAACTGAATGTGCCACGGTGTCGAGTAGTATGCCGTTCAAGTTGATATTTCCGTCCTCGAGGTTTCCCGAGCGCCGTAAAAGAGCACGCACACGTGCGACAAGCTCGCGCGGAGAAAACGGTTTTGTGATGTAATCGTCGATCCCCAAGTTAAAGCCCTGTAGCTTATCAGCTTCACCACTTCTCGCAGTCAAAATGATGATCGGAAGTTCCTTAGTCACCTGATCTGATCGAATTCGTTTTGCAAGCTCGATCCCGCTCATCCCAGGCAACATCCAGTCGATAATCGCAACCGAAGGGAGGGGACCTTCTAATATGCGGATAGCTTCTTCAGAATCAGCGGCAGAACGCACGTGAAACTGTGCACGGTGGAGAGTAAAACGTAACAATTCCCGGATGTCCGGTTCGTCTTCAACAACAAGAATGGATTTTGATGCCATCGTCTTGATACCAGAATGATGCAACTGTGGGTAAATTAAGCATACAAACTATTAACGTTTTGTTAAATTTTGGTTCCAACCCGCAAAACGCATGGAAACTCGCATATCATTGACTGATGTACGCAGGATTCGATGAGACTAGTTTAGGGGCTTGACAAACAAAGAATATTGAAATCTTTGAGTACGCTAATAAAATCTTGTACCTGTGTATTATTATGTACCGATACTTGACGGCACCGTTCCGTCATTTTGGTATTGATACGTTACATTCGCGAACGTTTACGGCAAACCTTGGGAGGGTCTTCGTTTAGGTTGCGTTGAAAGAACATCAGTCATTCTTTGTCTTTAATTAGACAAAGTGTTCGAGTGTTCTCTATCAACGGAAACGATTGCTGGAAATGTTTGAGCAAATTGGAGAAATTGAGTAGGAGTCTGTATGACCCACTATCTAGGAAAGCTATTACGCCGTAATCTTCGGTACATAGTTGTCATTGTTGCTTCTTTGGTTTGTGTCAGCCTAGCGACGCAAACTACTTTTGAAGATGTATTTGAGGAAATCAAGTCTCTGAACACACTTGCCACGGAGACGCAGGGAAAGATAAATGATTTAGAAGAAGAGCATCTGTCTGCCAAGCTTCAGTACCGCAACAAACTGAAGACAATTGATGGCCAAAAAGTGCACAACCGCGCCCTAACCTTGCAAATTAGGAAACAGGAAGACAACTTAGAGACTTTGGCCGAGTCAATTGCAAAAGTTGATTTGATCAAGTCGCAAATTACCCCATTGATGTCTCAGATGATCGAGGGATTGGCGGATTTGATCGAACTCGATAAACCCTTTGATTTAGAAGAACGAAGGAAAAGAGTAGAGGATTTACGTGAGTTGCATGAACGATATGACGTAGAAGATTCAGAAAAATTTGCCCAAGTCTTGAACGCTTATGAGATAGAGAGCGAGTACGGACGAACCATGGACGTGAAGCAGAAAGACTTAGCACTTCCTCCAGATGGCAAAATAAACAATGTAAATATACTGCGGGTCGGTAGGATTGCATTGGTGTACCAAACTCTGGAAGGGAATGAGACTGGGTGGTGGAACCCGAAATCTAAAGAGTGGGAACGACTTCCGAATAGGTACAACACACCAATCAAGAATGGAATAAAAATGGCGAATAAGCAACTCACAAGCGGGTTGTTTCAAGTGCCTATTCTAGTACCGGAAGAGGAGGAGAATTGATCGTGTTTAATAGATTAATGTCAAACAAACCCTCGATCCTAACATGGCTGTTCGTTCTGGGCGCGGTCTTCATGACCAACACAAGCTTCGCACAAGACGACGACGACTCCGATACTTCCGGCAGTATTTTGGTTGACGAGGGGCTAACCGTACATGAAGCTCGAACGTTGGATGACTTACTGGAGCTCATTGAAGAGCGTCGCTTTGTCGAAAATCTGGCACATCAACAACGCCTCGACACTTTTGAACGAGAGGTTACTAATCAGACTAAATTACTTGAAGATGCTGACAATGAATTAAGAGCTGAACAAAATCGCACCACAAATTTAGAAACAACGATTAGTAACAATCTCGCAACCATCGCGGACCGGCGAGACGAACTAGCCTTAAAGATGGGTTCTTTAACTGAACTCTTTGGCGTAATCCAACAAGTAGCGGGTGAAACGCGCGGTACTTTTCTAGGGTCCGTGGTCAGTGCAGAAATTCCCGATCGCGATATATTTCTGAACGAACTGGCTCAAAAAATGGGTACGGCCATGGAACTTGCATCGGTCGAAGAAATGAACAAGTTGTGGAGTTTAATGTTTGAGCACATCGTAGAGACCGGAAAAGTGAAACGTTTTAAAGGAACGGTCTTGACTGGTGGGGGTGGCGCAAAGGAAACCGAACTAGTGCGCGTCGGTGCGTTCAACCTTGTCGCGAAAAACGGATACGTTAACTATAACTTTGATAATTACCAAGTCGTAGACTTGTCGAGGCAACCGTCGGGCGAGTTCACAAGTACTGCGAAACGACTACACCGTGCAAAGCCTGGCGATGTTGTGCCGTTTGCTATAGATCCGACGCGAGGGTCAATACTTAGTCTAGAAACTGAACGCGCAAGGTTCGGGGAGATGGTTGGATCTCCTTTTGGTGGCATAGCGGATGGTAAATGTTGGCTACCGTTTTGTGATGGACAGGGTGGTACGGTCGGCTCGATCATCATTATGGTGGGTATCATTGGTGTTGTCCTCGCCGTCTGGCGTATGGTTGTGTTGTTCTTGGTCCGACAGAAAGTAAATGCACAGCAACAAGATTTCGATAACCCGCGTGACGACAACCCACTGGGTAAATTACTGCAGGTTTACACTGAAAATAAAGACGTGGACAGTGAAACACTGCAGCTAAA
This sequence comes from Gammaproteobacteria bacterium, assembly GCA_009841615.1. Taxonomy (GTDB): domain Bacteria; phylum Pseudomonadota; class Gammaproteobacteria; order Pseudomonadales; family Azotimanducaceae; genus Bin55. Next base: position 103,501 of record VXLL01000025.1, read on the forward strand.
GATAGGAGAAGCTATTCTCCATGAAATGCCTGCATTGACGCGAAATATTTCGCTCGTTCAGGTCATTTCGGTTGTCGCACCACTAATGGGATTGCTAGGTACAGTAATTGGAATGATTCAAACGTTCCAAGCAATCACGTTATTTGGTACTGGAGACCCGAAAATAATGGCAGGTGGTATCTCTACAGCGCTCATGACAACAGTTCTAGGGCTTTGCGTGGCGATTCCCACGGTTCTACTTCATGCTTTGACTTCTCAATTTAGTCGTTCTGTAATTCATGTGTTAGACGAGCAATCGGAAGGATTAATTGCAGAGCATGCAGAGTCGAAGGGCACACCGGTGCGTGAAGTCGAGAAACAACGCGATTAGGAGTTAGACGCGTGGACATATACCTGCTAATTTCCCGTTTTTTTGATCAGGGTGGTGATGTTCTCTACCTAATCGCGGCTACGACGTTTCTCATGTGGATATTGATTTTTGAACGTGCGTATTACTTTTTCTTTGAACACAAGAAAGTTGTAAGCGACGTTGTCCATAAATGGGAATCTCGTGAGGAACGAACAAGTTGGACAGCCCATGCAATTCGTGCCACCATGCTTTCGCAAGCTCACACCAAGATTCGCGGAAGTATGCCCATTATTTTGACCTGTATAACGCTGTGTCCGTTGTTAGGATTACTAGGCACGGTAACTGGCATGATTCAGGTTTTTGATGCGATGGCAACTCAGGGTGGAAATGCACGTTCAATGGCCGCCGGAGTGTCGGCAGCCACAATCCCTACGATGTCTGGAATGATAGCGTCTTTGTCGGGCATTTTGGGAGCTACGTGGCTGAAGCGAAAGATTACACACCACTCAGAATTGCTCAATGATGTCCTTACCATGGAACACTAGATTGGAGTAGTTATGGCACTAGGAAAACAACGTAGTAGTACTGACGACGACAGCGACATTAACTTAACACCAATGTTAGACGTGGTGTTTATCATGTTGATTTTTTTCATTGTTACGGCGACTTTTATTAAGCAACCAGGTTTAGACGTATTTCGTCCCGAGGCTCGTTCTGCACAACCAAAACCTCTGGTCAGCGTTTTAATCGCGGTTGGCAAAGGTGGCGACGTTTGGATTGATAAAAAGCAAGTGGAAATTGACAAAGTTCGGGCTCACATTGAACGATTACATGCAGAAAATCCTAAGGGCGGTATTGTGATACAAGTTGATCGGGAAGCAAAAATTAAGTCTGTACGAGCAGTGCTTGAAGCTGCGAGAGACGCGAAAGTCGCAGACGTTGCACTTGCCACGGAAGACTGACTTAGGTCCGATTAATTGGTGATTTTCCTCGGTCAATGTGCCCGTCTGAGTATATTCGAAGAACGGTAGATAGACCAAATTTAGTTAGTTTGATCTTCATGTCGTTACGAAAGATCGTGACGAAAGTGCATTAGACACTTAGGACCGAACCCACGTAGGTGTGGTTCTAATTGTTACTCTTGTCAGTGTCCTGCTGATCGACTGATCCAGGAGTTTATACAGTAGTACGACACATCCGCAAGATAGCTTAATATCGCCTCACTTGGTAAATCGCAGAGTGAAGACTGTTTACCCCATCAAAAAAATCAAACCTATTTGAGAGAAAATCAGCCGATTCAACGTCATGAGAAACTGATTGGACTAAAAGTATTTTTAGGAATTTAAGATGACTACAACTAGTTGGATTTTTAAATCCTTGTTAAAAAATTGAGTAAAATTAGGTTGAATACCTCTGAGGTAAGCAGTTTGGCTGATGGATAGTGGCTGTATTTTGGCACTGTAAATACACCAACTGTAAAAGTATGAGTTCGAAACTCAGAGAGTTCTCTGTTTGTAAATTTGGAGAGTAACAATGTTCACGAGATATGGTATTGGCTTAGTAGCAGGCGCGGTTGTAACCGTTGTGTTACTGTACATCATGCAGGCAGTGATCGCACTTGACAAAAATCCTCTAAATGAAGCTCCACAAATTCGCATATTGGAGTTTGTCCGACTAATCGAAGACGTTCCAGTTGTAACGAAAGAACGCGATTTGGAGCCACCCCCTCCAGTAGATGAATTACCTCCCGAACCGATCAAGATGACATCGGATACGAGTTTGGGTACAGATGTGGCAAACTTTGAAATCGAAGTTCCGACACTAGATCTGGGTGGATGGGGTCTAGGTGATTGGTCTCAAGATGGTGAGATGCAGCCTTGGTTCACACCTGAACCCGAATATCCGACAGTTGCATTGCAACGTGGAATTGAAGGGTATGTTGTCGTGAAGTTCGACGTGACTGAGGAGGGTACAGTTGAGAATCCGGTGATCTTAGAAGCGGACCCACCTGGAATATTTGACCGTTCCGCGTTACGCGCCGCTAAAAGGTTCAAATTTAGAGCTAAAGTTGTAAATAATGAGCCCGTGCGTGTCACTGGCGTGAAATATAGACTCATCTACGAATTGGACGAAAAGCAATAGACTCTGGCTGAGGGTCCAACTTTCAGCCTTGAATTCCGCATACGTAACAATACTAGGAAATAGCCTGGGTGTGTGCTCGTACGCTCCAGAACGTGTTTACAACATATTCAGTGAAGTGAATAGCAATGATTCTTCACAGCGTGTTCTAGAGTCTCAATGCCTTGCCATCCTTGCGTGCCGCAACCTATCTATAAAAGCAGACAGAGAAAGTGAAAAGAATGGCTTTCATTCTACCACGTTGCACATTTCCCTCATTTCCGTTCTCCAAAGGCTTGTTCGTGTCGACTCTCTGTTTAATTGGTGTTGTCGTAGATTCGGCTATCCAAACAATTTCGAACGATGGGACTGAAAAGGCGTCAGAAGCTACACTAAAAGAAGCAGAAACGACTCAACGTCGTCCTCCGAAGAACATTACGTCATACAACATGGACACGATTGATTCCCTGATGATCGTTGAGGAACACATACAGAATGAAGACTACACCGAAGCCGAACAAAAGCTAGCCGACATTTGGACTAACGAAGCCGAATTGACGCTATCGGAAAAAGCCGATTTGATATACATGTCGAGCCGGATCTCTCTCATGCAGCAAAATATGGAGGCTACGATAGGTCATCTAGAAAAGGTGCTCGAATACAGGGACAATATCACCTACGCTAGAGAAGAAGAAGTCTTATTGCGATTAGCTAAGCTTTATCTTGCCGAAAAAGAACATGTTAAAGCACATGGTCGATTGAATGAATGGTTAGAGATTGTTGAACAGCCGAAGGCAAATGAGTTGGCGTTTGCTGGGAGTTTATTTGTAGCGATAACAAGCTACGCTAGAGCAAAAAAATATTTGAAGCGCGCGATAGATCAGCAAGAGGCAAACGGACTTGAAGTCGATGCGCAATGGTTCGAGTTGCTTGACTATGTCGAAAAAAGACTCGATACCGAGATTTAGCTGTGTATCATTATGGAAGTGAACTTTGAATTGAAATACGGTTATTTATGAAGCGATCGATTACTACCTGCTTTATAGTCTGCGGTGCATTGTTTTTTATAGAGTTTGGTGTGGAGATAACTGTGAAACATACCAGCTCATTGTCGCACCTAGTCGGTGTGATTAGCGCACAGGGTGTTGACGGAGACGAAGAAAAACCTGAAGACCCACGACCGGAACGAAAACTTTCATACCCTTCTCAAGAGTGGGGGATTCAACTTGACAAGATTACTGCAGCTATTGAAGCAGAAGAATTCGATAGCGCAAAAGAGATGTTGGACCGACAGTTGGAACGAACGAGGCGCTGGACTGATCGCGAATTAGCGATTTTTCACCAGAGATACTTGGACTTAGCTCTGCTTACATTTGATTACGAACTTGCACTCGAACAGGCAGAAAAAGTCTTAGAGTACAGGGAGGACATTTCGTATAACACGGAAGAGAGAGTCCTTTGGACGGTGGGGACGATTTATACGCGTGATGATTTTGAAGGCCAAGACTTTGAGAAGGCACTAGACTATTTACAACAGAATCTAGATCTTAAACTCGATTGGGAAGAAACATCTGACGATTACGCATTTATAGGAGCAATCTACAACTTTTTAAATGACTTTTACAAAGTTGAGGAATGGATGTTGCGAGCAACAGCCAAGGCAATAGAAGAAGGAAAAAAAGTCAAATCAACTTGGTGGGAGCAACTGTGGCAGGCTTACAGAGTTCTAGCTGATGAACTCATGGATAGTCCAACGGAACGGGATAGCTACCTTCAAAAAGCCCTTAACCTGTCTCAGTTTTTAGTTCTCTCAGAGATCGAAGAAAAAGAATTTTGGACAAAGATGGCTTCCGATTATGCGAAAATTGCAGCAGTTGCAACTGAGTCTAACGAAGATGCTGGTCCAGTTGGTTTAGAGGCTTATTACACTATCGAAGCCGCCTATCATTTTGGTTTGTACGAGGAAGCAGGTGAATACAAAAACGTATTTTCTGTTTTGCGTGTCCAGGGAGTCGAGAATCGCGCTGCAATGGTCTACAAAGAGGGACTTGACCTTGAAATTGTAGAACGAAATTTTGATAACTTGTTTGAATATGGTGAAGCTTTGTACTATTCGACAGACCTGGAAAGAGCCGCCGAAGTATATGAACAAGCTGTTGATTACAAAGAGGATGCTACAGTATTGCAAACTTTGACAAATCTACATCTCTTGCTTGACAATTTCGAAGAGTGTATTTCGTTCGCAGACCGAGCGTTGAATGCAACTGAAGGCGAGCTTGGGGATGAGACTGATCAAGCACGAATCAAGTATGACAAAGGAGTATGTCAATTCTACAACGACGATTTAGACGAAAGCGAAACCACGATGGAAGAGCTTCGCGAGGAAATTGGTAATGATTCCGATCACGACGTACTTGAGAGACTGTGGAATTCGGCAGGTCAGTACCTCGATTTGATTAAAGCTGAACGGAAGCGTATTCAATACAAAAAGGACGTTGACGAGGCGTGGCGCGAATACGAAGAATCGAAAAAGCGTAGTTAGATTGGGGGCTCGAAGAAGTTCATTTATTGAGCACTCTTATTCCATGACGATAGCTAGTTGTGTGGGGTCGTCATCCTCTTTTGGCGGGCTTAGACGAGGAAGAAGTTTCGACTAACGGCGACTCTCGACGAGGAGATTCGAGGAGGGTCGAACACTTGCTTCACTCCCAGAATAACTTCGAACTGTTTTGTCTGTTCCCATGACTGGGGAATGGTTTTAAGCGAATTTTCATCTTTCAGAGCATCCGCTCAACAGTGAGGCTTTTTAGTATCGATTTGGTATGAAAGTTTTGTGGTTGATGGACATCAACGAACGAAATTTGCTCAGCTCGGGTTGCGGTTGCGAGCAGCCCTAATGCCTCATGTTTAGTGGAATTGTTACGGCTTCCTGTCGAGTTCATTCGATTGAACAAAAGAACGGAGTACATCGACTTACGCTTGACTTAACAGACTTAACGCACAACCTCGAAGTGGGTGGTTCAGTCGCGATTAACGGTGTGTGTCTTACCGTGGTAGCCATTGATGATATGTTTGTAGGCTTTGAGGTCGTCCAAGCGACTCGGAACCTTACAAATCTACGTTTCTTGTCTTCCGGTAGTTTGGTGAACGTGGAACGCTCAATTCGACTTGGCGATGAAATTGGTGGCCAAGTGCTCTCAGGGCACATTGCAGGTGTGGTAGAAGTTGTAAAAGCGCATACGTCATCTAGTGAAAGTAGAATAGAGTTCGTTGTCCCACGGCTTTGGCGGAAATATTTTCACACTAAGGGATTCATCGCACTTGATGGTGTTAGTCTAACGCTGGCTGAGTTCGATTGCGAATCGGGTTTGGGAGTTGTGAATTTAATTCCAGAAACCCTTCGACGGACTACACTCAGTACCGTCTCTACTGGTACGTTGTTGAATTTTGAAGTAGACCCAACAACGCTCGCCGTGGTCGATACCGTTGAACGAATGCTACAATCTGTGTCCAAGACTATGGATAGACCAAGACCTCAGAGTTGATTCGTAGTTCATGTTTCTAGAGGCTTTAGAAGCAAGAACTCGCCATGTGAATTCTTGTTTGTGTGTGGGCTTAGACATCGATTTGCGTGAGATGTCAGCCAACTTCTCAGATTCCCCAAGTCTGTTAGAGTTCGCTAAGACACTCGTTCGGACAACTAGTAGATTCGCCTGTGTGTACAAGTTCAATCACGCATTTTTCGCTGCACAGGGATTAGAAGAAGAGCTTGCCCAAATAATTGCGTATGTAAAAGAGTCATATCCTACTATCCCTGTTATTTTGGATGCAAAGCGTGGAGATATTGGAAATACCGCGGAACGCTATGCTGAAGAAGCCTTCGCTCGATACAACGCCGATGCAGTCACAGTCAATCCTTATTTAGGTTGGGACTCCGTCGAACCTTTTCTTCGGTATCGTGAAAAAGGAGTAATTTTGCTTTGTCGTACCAGTAACAAGGGTTCGACTTGGATTCAAGAATCTGGGGAAGAACAACCTGTATATTTAAAAGTTGCTGAACGAGTCGATAGCGAAAAAAATCCAAACCTATTGTTGGTGGTTGGCGCGACCCAACTTGAAGCACTCTCACGAGTACGAGAGATCGCACCGTCTACGACACTACTGGTACCAGGAATTGGTGCTCAAGGCGGAAATTTGTCTGAAGTATTGCAACGAGCGCGTCGTAGCGACGGGCTAGGAGTGATCATAAATTGCTCTCGTAGTATTATTGCACACCCAGATGTCGACGACTACTTTTCTAGGGTAGCTGAGTCCGCAGCACGGTATGCACAACTAATGTCCATTCGGAAGTAAATTTTGAACGATCAAACGTCCGTTTTCGTATATTTCTTCACATTAAATACACTAATATGAGAGGACCTTTTGCCTACTTACCCTTTTGATTGGCAAGACCCATTTCGCTTGCATGAACAACTCTCTGAAGAAGAGAGACTTGTTCAACAATCTGCCGCTGAGTTTGCATCATCTTGCTTGACTCCACGCGTCGTCGAAGCAAATAGACACGAAGTTTTCGATCCAGAAATTTACTTGGAAATGGGAAAGCGTAGTCTGTTGGGCGCTACGCTACCTAGTCAGTATGGTTGTGCCCAAACAAATTATGTGAGCTACGGTTTAATCGCAAGGGAGATTGAACGGATAGACTCGGGTTATCGATCCGCACTGAGTGTCCAATCGTCACTCGTAATGTATCCAATCTTTGTTTACGGGACGGAAGAATTGCGTGCTTGGTATCTGTCGAAACTAGCGAGCGGTGAACTGATCGGTTGTTTTGGATTGACTGAGCCGAATCACGGATCCGATCTGGGAAGTATGGAAAGTAAAGCGACATCGGTACCGGAAGGGTATGTTCTGAATGGAACGAAAACATGGATAACCAATGCACCCATTGCAGACATTGCTATAGTTTGGGCAAAGCTCGACGATGTTATTCGAGGCTTTATCGTTGAGCGGGACAGTGCAGGTTTTACGACCCCAAAGATTAAAGGCAAACTCAGTCTGCGTGCTTCAGATACGGGCGAACTTGTGCTGAAAGATGTTTTTGTTCCTTCGACTCACTTGTTACCTGAGGCTAAGGGTCTCAGCGGTCCGTTCAGGTGTTTGAATCAAGCACGGTACGGTATAACTTGGGGTGCAATGGGTGCTGCTGAATTTTGTTGGCATGCAGCGCGTCAATATACGATTGAACGGGAACAATTCGGCGAGCCACTCGCAGCCCGCCAACTGGTGCAAAAAAAATTGGTCGACATGCAGACTGAGATCACTTTGGGTCTGCAAGGATGTCTCCGACTGGGACGCATGTTAGATGAGGATCGACTGCCTGTAGAAAACATTTCTTTACTCAAGCGAAATAACAGCCAAAAAGCACTTGAGATCGCCAGAATGGCACGAGATTTGCACGGTGCTAATGGGATATCTGACGAATATCACGTGATGCGTCATTTAGTGAATTTAGAAACGGTGAACACCTACGAGGGTACTCACGACATTCATGCGTTGATTCTCGGGAGAGCCCAAACCGGCTTTCAAGCTTTTTCCTAAGTATGTTGGTGGAACCGATGACTGAATTAGCAACTCCGAAGGATTCAGACCCTACAACACAGCTCAGTTCTTTACCGGCGAGATGTGGTGTTTATCGGTTTTTGGATGAACAGAGTAGTGTTTTGTACGTGGGTAAAGCCAATAACATCAAATCTCGCGTGTTGAGTTACTTTCGACCAACAGGATTGGCGACAAAGACCATGCGTCTTGTGGAACGAACGAAAGACATTCAGTTCACTGTCACCGAGAGCGAGACCGAGGCATTGTTATTAGAGCAATCATTCATAAAACGGGAAAAACCACCCTTTAACGTGTTACTCAGAGATGATAAGAGCTACCCGTACATTCACATTACCGAGCACGAGTATCCTCAAATTAAGCGACACCGAGGACGAACACACGATCGCGGCACCTTTTTTGGTCCGTATCCAAGTACTGTTGCAGTGCGAAATTCGTTGTCCATATTGCAACGCGTATTTCAATTACGCCCTTGCGAGGACTCGATGTTCAAGAACAGATCTCGTCCGTGTTTGCAATACCAAATCAAGAGATGTAGTGGTCCTTGCGTCGGTCTGATTGACCCAGCCCGATATAATCAAGAATTACGCTTAGCCAAGCTGTTCTTAGAGGGTAAGAGTCAATCGCTGTTAGATGAACTCAAGTCTAGAATGCGCGAATTGGCCGACTTGAAGCAGTACGAGGAAGCCGCGCGCTTGCGGGATCAAATTCAAGATTTACGTCAAGTACAAGAAGAACAGCACGTTCATAAATCGTCGGGTGACGTTGATGCGTTTGCTATTGCTACAGCAGAAAATTACGTGTGCATTCAAGGCATGTTCATACGAAATGGAATTTTGATGGGTCATCGCAATTGGTATCCCAAAAACGAACTTCAAGCACACTCTGCGAGTGTTTTGAGTTCTTTTGTGTCGCAGTACTACTTCGGAACCGTTGAACGAAACATTCCTCGAACTGTGCTGACGATGCAGTCTCTTGAAGATAACGATGTTCTCGCGGAAGCACTGTCAAAAAAGGCCGGTCATATCGTTGAAGTTACGTCGCAGGTTCGTGCATCGCGCGCGAAGTGGCAAGAAATGGTCAAAGAAAATACAAACCTTGCGCTCGCCGCGTATGTTCGAACCCGTCAAAGTGAATCCGAACGACTGTTTGATTTACAACAGCTCTTAGAACTAGACAAATTGCCACAAAGACTTGAGTGTTTCGACGTAAGTCACACACATGGAGAAGAGACAATGGCGGCTTGTGTCGTCTTTGATCTGAATGGTCCAGTTACCTCCGACTATAGACGTTATAAAATTAAAGATATTGAACCAGGAGACGACTACGCCGCCTTGTATCAAGCAGTGGAGCGTCGCTTTAAACGCATTCAGAACGAAGAAGGACCAGTACCGGACATATTGATAATCGACGGTGGCCGCGGACAAATAAACAAAGTAGAGGAACTGTTGCTTTCGTACACGGACAAAGAAGTAGTGCTACTAGGGATCTCTAAAGGCGAGGGACGGAAACCAGAGCTTGACACCGTGTGGCGAGCCGGCGAAGGAGCCGTTTCATTAGACCCGGCAAGCGGGTCGATGCACCTTCTGCAACACCTACGCGACGAAGCTCATCGTTTTGCCATTTCGGGACACCGCGCGGCACGACGCCGAGTGCGCAAGCAATCGGAATTAGACGAAATCGAGGGAATCGGTCCGAAGCGCAAACGACAATTGTTGACGCACTTCGGGTCTACTGCTACGATTCGAACTGCAAGCGTTGCAGAGATCGCCAAAGTGCCCGGTATTAGTCGTAAGTTAGCAGCTGAAATTCATGAGGTTTTCCATGCTACGTAGCTTAAAGGCTATCTTTTCGCCCAATACACTGTCATTATTGAGAATATTGTTAATTCCAATATTCGTGTTGATCTATATCTTTTCTGATACTCATCAATGGATCGCGGGGTTGTTGTTTGCTATTGCTTCAATCACGGATTTGCTTGATGGGTATCTCGCAAGACGTACTGGTACGACTTCTAGATTTGGGACGTTTCTAGATCCGACCGCAGATAAATTGACTGTAATCTCTGCGTTGGTGCTCCTGGTCGGTATGCATGGGGAGCTGTGGCTAACCCTACCAGGATTAATTATCGTGTGTCGAGAACTACTGGTATCGTCCTTACGCGAGTGGATGGCTGAGCGACAAGTACGATCACAGGTTGCGGTAACCAATATTTCAAAGGCTAAAACCGTTGTTCAGATGTTGGCTATCGTGGTATTGTTATCAAATGAACCAGTGTTTAACCCATGGTCTATCTTGGGATACGTCATGATCTACGTCGCGACAGCGTTAACACTGTGGTCGATGTTTATGCATTTGCGCTCTGCGTGGCCGGTGTTGCGATCGGATTTCATCGAAAAGTGAAGCGAATGCTGCACGCGTGGGCGTGTACAATTCAATAGCGATCCATTAGGCTGGGTGGCAGAGTGGTTATGCTGCGGACTGCAACTCCGTCTACGCCGGTTCGATTCCGACCCCAGCCTCCATACTCTGTCGAAAGACTAGACTAACTGGTTCTTGGTTTATTTGAACAGAGTCGAAACGCTGTAGCCCGAGTGGATTGCTTTGATTGCTTCTGCAAAAAGTGGTGCAACCGTTATCGTTTCAATTTTCTTACTAGGTTCAGCGGTAGACATCGGTATCGAGTCTGTTACAACTAGACGTTCGATGGGTGAATCGGTAATTCGTTCGTGAGCCCGTCCAGAAAGTACCGGATGAACAGCTGCGGCTTCTATACGTTGCACCCCGTGAAGTTGTAGGAATCTTGCCGCTTCGAGCATCGTACCGCCGCTCGCAATCTCATCATCTACAAGTAGCGCGTTCTTTCCCTCTACATCGCCGATTAACCCCACCGCTTGCGGACGTTCATCGTCACTCACTCGACGTTTGTCAACGATCGCGATAGGTAGGTCGAGTCGATTCGCGTATTCGCGTAAATCCTTGGCCTCGCTCACATCACTGGCGACCAGAACGGAATTCGAGAGACTGGTCGTATTTCGTAAGTGATCACACACTAATGGAGTCGCGTTCAACTGATCCACTGGAATGCGAAAGAAACCGCCGACTTGAGGTGAGTGAACATTCATCGTCAACACTCGATCCGCCCCAGCTGTTTCCAGTAAATCAGCCATGAGACGTGCCGTGATTGAAATTCTCGGGCGGTCTTTTTTATCGGAGCGCGCATAAAAAAAGTATGGAAGCACGGCGGTGATCCTGCGCGCAGATGCGTGCTTTAACGCGTCGATAATGATCAGTAGTTCTACAATATAGTCCGACAACGGCGAACAAGACGATTGAACCACGAAAACATCGGACTCTCGAACATTTTCTTTGCACTGAAACATGATGTTCTCATTGCCGAAACGGATAATCTCGGTTTGCGTAAGTGGTAAACCAAGGTGTTCCGCGATGTCACGCGAAAATTGTTCGTGAGAGGTGCCAGAAATAAGTTTTATGTCGTTTGGCATAACTTAAAACCAATGTGCGAACTGTATAGCTGGAGACTTCCGGTGAGCCGTCAAGTGGGTTCTAAGTATCGGAATTCTCGCTTCTTAGTGACGAAAATCAGACAACACCAACTGACGACAGTAGCCGATGAGCAACGATTATATTGGAAAGCTTTGGTACTTGTTATTGGCTCAGAGTAAATGCTGTTCCTCACTTTGGGAGGGATGGTTGTACGACAAGGAGTAATTGAGATTTAGTGAATGGAAAAAACGCGTTAGCGGTAGACATTGGCGGGACGTTTACTGATGTGGTATTGCAGCTGAATCAACGGTTGCATGCAACAAAAGTACTCACTACACAAGACGATCCAAGCGAAGCAGTAATCGCTGGAATTGAGCAGCTCTTCATGGAAAGTGGAGCAAGTCCGGAGAACATTTCTCTCGTTCTGCACGGTACGACTCTCGCGACGAATGCAATTATCGAAAGGCGTGGTGCAAAAACTGCTCTGCTGACTACCGCAGGCCATCGAGATATTCTTGAAATGGCATTTGAGAATCGCTTTGAGCAATACGATGTAAATATTGAACGGCCGACTCCTTTGGTACCCCGCAAGCTTCGCATTCCAATTAAAGAACGCGTAACCGCGACTGGAAACGTATTGGTGCCGCTCGATGAATCCACCGTGCACCAAGCCATCGATCTCTTGCTTGCGGAGGAAATCGAAAGTGTAGCAATTGGCTTTTTGCACGCATATCGCAACAGGGACCACGAAGCGCGCGTCGCTGAACTAGTACTCAATCGAGCGAATTCAATACCGTTGAGCCTATCCAGCGACGTTTGTCCAGAGATTAGAGAGTACGAACGTTTATCGACAACTTGCGCGAATGCGTACGTGTTGCCTTTGATGAGCAGATATCTGTTTTCTCTACAAGAAAAGTTGAATGCACTAAATTTTCGGTGTCCTTACTTGATGATGACTTCAGGTGGAGGATTAACTAGTCTTGAAACTGCGGCTAAATACCCGATCCGTTTGGTTGAATCCGGTCCTGCTGGAGGTGCGATTCTAGCTGGTGTAATCGCCCGAGAATTAGCATTGGATCAAGTATTGTCGTTCGACATGGGAGGCACTACCGCTAAACTTTGTCTCCTAGATCAAGGGAATACGATTCTTTCACGAGCATTCGAAGTGGATCGAACGTACCGGTTTAAGAAGGGTAGTGGGCTACCAGTGCGAGTCCCGGTGATTGAGATGGTGGAAATTGGGGCTGGCGGCGGATCCATTGCACAGGTTGACCAATTGGGTCGAATTCAGATTGGTCCTGAAAGTGCCGGTTCTACACCCGGTCCTGCATGCTATGGATCTGGAGGTACCAACCCAACCGTAACTGATGCGGATTGTGTCTTAGGCCGATTTGATCCGAGTAATTTTGCTGGTGGGCAACTGCAGTTAGATAGGCCTGCGGCTTCTCAAGCCATATCTACAAGGGTCGGAGATCCACTAGAGCTATCTCTTGAAGACACAGCTTTGGGAATTTCAGAGATAGTCGATGAAAACATGACTACCGCGGCACAGAGTCATGCTACTGAATGGGGAAAGTCCGTCCACAATCGTACGTTGATTGCCTTTGGTGGAGCTGCTCCCCTACATGCCGCTCGATTGCTAGAAAAGATGAACTTAGCGCGGGTGATTATTCCTGAAGGAGCGGGGGTTGGCTCAGCGATTGGATTTATCTTCGCGCCTATTTCCTACGAAGTCGTTCGGAGTCGGCATGTGTTATTGTCTGAATTCGATGAAAACCTTGTGAGTGAAATCATTCGGGACATGCGCGAGGAAGCAAACTCGGTAGTTGCATCCGCTCTTCACGGGTCAGAGGAAGTCACAGAAACTGCTACTGCGTTTATGCGTTATGTCGGGCAAGGTCATGAGGTGACCGTATCCTTCGGGGCGGAATCTATCAACAGACATCTATTGCAGCAAAATTTTGAGAAAACTTATGCGGAGTTGTACGGTAAGGTGATACCGGATGCCGAGATTGAGGCGATGAGTTGGACGTTAAACGTTTCAACTAAGAGTCAAGAAATAGAGTATGTGGAGGACAACGGACGCGACTCAGCGTCCATCAATGAATCTCTCAAGAAATATGAACTAGTCGACATTCACGGCACGCATGAAGCGACTGTCATCGGACGCGAGTTCTTAAGTCCTGACACTGCGATAGAGGGACCTGCGTTAATAACTGAAAGACATACGACTACGGTGGTTCCACCGGGCTACCAAGTACGAAAGTTGTCACCATCTAACCACTTATCGCTTGAAAGGGTATCCACGTGAGCTTAGTCGGAAACATTGAAAAACAATTGGTCTGGGATCGCTTACTGGCGATTGTTGAAGATCAAGCGCAAACGCTGATGCGTACTGCGTTCTCACCTGTAGTCCGAGAAGCTGGTGACCTGTCTGCAGGGGTGTTTAATACTAAGGGCGAGATGCTCGCACAAGCGATTACTGGTACTCCGGGTCATGTGAACGCGATGGCAAGATCGGTGCCAAACTTTCTCGCTGAAGTTCCAATATCAAAGATGCGGGAAGGTGATGTTCTACTTACCAATGACCCGTGGCTCGCCACTGGTCATCTGAATGACTTCACGTTGGTGACACCGACGTTTTTGAACGGAAAGGTTGTTGGGTTATTTGCGTCTACGAGTCATATTGCAGATGTTGGAGGTCGTGGGTTCGGACCGGATGCTAATGAAGTCTATGAAGAAGGAATTCAAATTCCAATCACCTATCTATTCAAGCAAGGCCAAGTTCAGGCAGAGCTGTTACGATTGATTCGTGCAAACGTGCGAGATCCCGTTGTCGCTGAGGGAGACTTGTACTCATTGACGGCCTGCAACAACGTAGGTGCTGAGAAACTCATTGACACGATGAATGAATTTCAAATTAAAGACCTATCGGACATCAGTGACATGATCCTGAATACGTCGAGAGACGCAATGCATCAGGAGATTCAGAAGTTAAACGATGGCACTTATCGATATGACATGACTGTTGACGGGTACGACCAACCAGTTCATGTAGTTTGCGCGCTCACAATCGATGGTGATCGAATTGTGATCGACTTTACTGGAACGTCGGGTGTGTCAAGGTATGGTATAAACGTTCCATTACCGTATTGCGAAGCTTACGCATCTTTTGGAATTCGATGTTTGGTCGGAAATGACATTCCAAATAACGCAGGGTCGTTAGCACCGATAGAGGTTGTTGCACCTGCTGGATGCATTCTGAATGCCGAACCGCCCTGTGCCGTGTCTGCTCGTCATGCCCTAGGACAGATGCTACCTGACGTGGTAATAGGGTGTCTAAGTCAGGTTTTACCGGACGAAGTTCCTTGCGAAGGGGCGTCGTGTATTTGGAATCCGGTGCTTATGAGTGATTCAACAGCAAGCATGAACTTCAACGCGCCAGAATTTGTGATCAATCCAATTTTTAATGGAGGAACCGGTGCTCGAGTTCACAAAGATGGGTTGTCGACTACTGCGTTTCCTTCTGGAGTGAGAACGACTTCAACAGAAGTAAATGAGATTACCTCACCGTTGGTTTTTTTGCGCCGCGAATACTTGAGAGACTCTGGAGGAGCAGGTAAATTCCGAGGTGGCTTAGGTCAAATCATAGAAATTGCACATACGCACAAAGCACCCTTTGTACTCTCGAAGATGTTCGAGAGGGTGCAGCACCCCGCGCGAGGTCGCAACGGTGGTTCGAATGGTGCGGTTGGTCGAGTGTACTTAAAAGAGGACCAGGAATACAGTGGAAAAGGCAAAGAGTGGATTCCGGCTGGAGCTACATTAGTATTTGAAACTCCTGGAGGAGGTGGGTGGGGCGATCCGATCTCACGGCAAGCTTCTATGTTGCGATCAGACGTTGAAAGTGGATTGGTTTCCCAAGAACAGCTGTCGAGAGTTTATTTCGCAAACGAACATTAGTGTGATGGTACGTCCAGCGTGCGAAGAGTATAGCTACAGGCGTTTGAAGCTTCACTATTAATCTATGAAATGAAGTCTAAAGACGAAAATACCAGCGCACCATTGGAGGCCTACTACGCCGCTCCGAGAACCAGTGTTGAGGAGTTGCTCAACATGTCTGAATGGGGATTGATCGACAAGATTTTCTTTTTCTTGCAAATTCCTCTGTGCATTGGCGTCGGTACATTGGCAGTCCTCGACTTGATAGGTGTTGAATTCAACGGGTCGATCGATGGAGCACGTGTGATCCTCGTGTGGTCAATGGTTGTACTGTACTTCTGGTTGCGCCAAAAGCAAACTCAGCCACATGGAAAACAAACTCCAAAGCGCTTGTACTTTGTGTTAATAGTCTTGTACGGTGTCGTTGGGGTCTTGACGACGTTCCTATGGTTGGTCCAACATCTTAAACTTGACCTCTAATTGCCATTGTAAATGAATGACATACACTGTAATCTCCTAAGAAATTGACTTTGATCTCACTATCTTCGCAGACGTTTTCGCTCGACCCAATTTTCCGATTTGACAATTAGGCATGAATTTAAAAGACGACAAGTCAAACGCACCGTTGGAATCTTACTACTCCGCTCCTAAATCTAGCTTTAGAGAGTTGCTCGACATGTCCGAATGGGGATTGATCAACAAGACTATTTTTTACTTGCAGCTACCACTTTTTATGATTTATTTCACGATCATGGTCCTGAAATTGATAGGGTTTGAATTCAATTGGCTGGTCGATGGAGCAATTGTCATTTGTACGTGGTCAATTTTTGCACTGCACGTTTGGGTACGCCAAAAGAAAACTACTCCAGACGGGAAACCTACTGGAAAGCGATTGTACGCTGTCGCAATAGTCATTTGGGGTATTATTGGGGTCTGGAACACGTTTGAATGGTTGGTCAATCGTTTTTGGTTCTAACGATGATCACTCGTCCCATGGTTTGACTTATGAATGTATTGGTAGCTGACCTTAGAGTCTGACACCACCATCAAGTAAAAGATTTTTTACTCGAATATTGAACCAGTCGGCAACTCCACAATTCGGGAATGACGCGTTTGATCGAAACTTTCTTCCACGACTTGCGATCCATACACACACTGGGACCTCCTTGGTAACGTCGAGATCGTCTGCCATATCGGTCATTGAATAGTTATCGGTGTCAAATGAGGATGTTCGCTAACTCAGGGACAGCACCACAAGGTTCGGGTGGTAGAAATTTTGGAAACGATTCGCTTACCGAGAAAGTCCAGCTACCGGCCGACATTTAATCGTCGGAGTTTTCGACCGGCGTTTTTCTGTTTCTTCTGTGGCCAGTTAGACTACTGTTGAGGGCTGGGAGAGTCTTGCTCTAGTACTTTTCGTTCTTTGTCCGTCAGAAACGACTCAAGATGTTCGATCTGTTCGTTGGTATAAGGAGGGTTTGAAGATCTTGCGGCTCTCTGAAGAAGTTCGAGTGCTGCTCTAGCTTGTGCTCGAGGTGTTGGGAGGTCGTCAACGTGTTCGTAGGCCACTTGTGGAGACAGTCTCGGCAAAAATTTGCCATAGAACTCAATATGATCTTCTTCCGGTATCTCTTCAGTAAACTCGATGACAGAGTCGATGCTTTGGTCTTGACGGAAAATCGCCTGTCCAATCATTACATATACATGTAGTCGACCGGGTCCTTCGCGTACTTGTGGGAGCAACTCTTTAGCTTCCTTAAAGTCTCTGTAGGTTAATGCACCGACGATATTGCCTTCCCAACCAGATCCGGACTCATCAACAGGATATTTGAGAGCAATTTCAATTAAGGACGGAGCAATTTCGGGGGTAACACGACTTAAAAGGGACGAAAGAAACGTAGCGCGAGAATTTCCCAATGGGATTTCGATTTCCGGGTTGTCTAAGAACCACGTGAACGCTTCCTCTATATCTTGATAAGCCCAGCTTTGAAGCAAGCTCCACATGATGTTCCATCGGGTTTGTGGATCCGGTACCTTATCTAGGTACTCGGTCGCCTCTTTGGGATGACGGCCACTCATCGACCAAATTCCCTGAGTAAGCGCGTCCTCTCTGTACTCGATGGGTAACAATTCCAATTGGCGGACCACTTCCAATGGTTCAACACTGAGCCAAGTTTCAATCACAAGTTCTTCCAAGCGTTTCCTGAGTTGATCAGAGGGGACTGTCGACATAGCGTCTAAAGCTAAGAGTGGATCCATATACGACCAACGCTCGGCGCATTCAAATAAAACTGGTCGGGCAGTCTCATGAAACAGTAGCACCGCTTGTTCGAAGACGGTACTGATTTCATCCGTTTCCATTTGATCGGACAAAACCAGGCTGATTAGGCGAGTTCGCACGCGACGCTTTGGGATGGCGTTAGCCAGATCTGCAAATTTGGCGTATCCGTCTTTCTCAATTACAGCCAAGGCGATCTGAACTAGTTGATCCTGCTCGTCTTCCCAAAAGTTGTCGACGCTCAGCACTTCCTTCCATGCTTCGGTTGGGTTTTCCAGTGGTTTGTCTTTCTCAATCTCCTGAAGTACGTAATCTGCGACGTAGGGATTGACGTTTAACTGAGCTGCGATCTGCAGCTTCGCGTCATCAGAGAGATCCCAAGCCGTTCGAAAAATCTGCTCAAGAACTGCTCGTTTCCCTTCCCAGCTGAGGGTAGGAACGTGTTGTTCGGCATAGGTAAGCGCGGCATCAAGATCAATCTCCGACCAATCACGATAGATCTGAGAGGCGAAGCTATCATACTGGACTCTGGGAAAAGATTGGGCATGCGAGAGAGCTCGTATCGGATCAAGTGTCGCAAATTTGCGAAAAATCTGAGTCTGTGTCGATTGCCGCCTTTCAACTCCTTGAAGATCGTGCGACTCGTCAATTAAATCTACTAGAGTCGATAAATCTGCATTTCTCAACACGCTGTCGAGTGCTACTGAACTCTCAAAGTAGGTTGGCAACTCGAAAATCGATGCTAGATTTGGAGATTCCCCCGATCCAGTGTTGGACTTGTTGCTTGCGGTATCGTCTGCGGGTTTGACAAGTCGGGGAATATCTGACTCACGAACTTCTGTAGTAGAGTCCGTTTGCGTACTCTCATTTTCAAAGGGATTGAAGAGCATCAGTGTCCCGACACCCAGAATAACGGACACACCCGTGCCGATCAGAAAGGGAACAAGTCGAAAGTGTAAAGTGGAGCGTCTATCGTCTTGAGAAGACATTGTGTGTTCGCCACAACGGGACATCGGCATGGGTTAGACTACCGCAAGAGCAGCGCGTAGAGCGAGCTTCCTGTGGATTTTTATCCGAGCATGTCAGTATCGTATTCATAGGAACGTTCGAATTTCTTCTAGTTGTTCGTCGGTCAAGTATCTATGTGAATAATTGCCTAAGCCTCTGTCCCGAATTAGATATCGTGCTGCTTCTTGCTGGTACTTGCGCTGCGGCAGTAAATCTAAGACCTCGTACAACTCTACTTGATCCGTGTTATAGAGTGAGTTTATCACTGATCGGTAGTAGTCGTCCTGAAAAGACTCTGGTAAATCTGAACCTAGCTCGATTGCTACCGATGATTCGTCTTGCCTTACCAAGGCACTGCCTAGTTCGCTATAGGATCTCTTCTTAGTTTCATCGTGATCACGAACTTGTGCCAGCATTTCGGTCGCTCGATCTATGTCGGTCTGGGCTAGTATCCGAATGACTTCGAACTCTAACCCTACCTGACCATCGGCAATCGTTTGATTCAGTGCCGCACTCATCGCAAGATCCGGATCTGTTTCCACAAGTGAAGGTATTGCAGGCCGTAACAACACTGACTGTAGCGATTCTTCTTGTAATCCTATCCAGTTAAGCGCTGATCGAGCATCTGTAGCGGCCCATTCTTCGACGAGAGCTCGTCCTAGCTCTTCGACGCCATTAGGGAACTCGTTCAAAATATCCAATGCATCTTGCACGGACTCCCGAACAATGTGTTGGAAAGCACTTCCACGTATCCATTGAAGAGAAGAACTCGGCAAATACTTGGGAAGGTTCTGAAACGCTTCGTAAGGAGCGTTTTCAGCCCAAGCATGGCCGATGTTTTGCATTAAATTATCTTTCACATGCAGCGGGCGAATGTCGACTTCGGATACTGCTTCAAAAGCAGCTGACGGATCGTTTTTTGCCCACTCGGCTACCACGATGAAAGCACCAGCTTGACGAGCATTTTCGTTTAACTCATTGATTAACTTGAAAGCATGCTGTGGATCTTCTTGAGCGATCGGTGTAAGAATGGGATCGAGAATCCCACTTGGATAGTCTATCTGGGATATAGATTCCATCGCTTCAGGAACAACATCGAAACCTTCACGCGCAACCCATAGTTGGAGGATAGTTCCAAGAGAAATACTCTGCACTTCATCAGAAGTAGCATCTTCCAGAAGAGCGTTCCAAGCAGATCGTGGATCGTGAGAAGCGCGTGCGATTTGAATCTGTTCGAAAACTTCAGTGCCAATAGACTCGTGTCCGAACTCAAGCGCGAGTTCCTGAATGCGATCTTCAGAAAAATCGTCTTGTATTCTTAGAATCGCACCCAACGCGGCGCGTCGATCCGCGCTACCTAGCGTCTTTGCGTGAGCAATCGCAGCATCAATGTCCGTTGTTGCCCATTCAAGAAAGATGGCGTTAACAATCGGTCTGCGACGATTCCAAGCGATATCAAACGTGTGTTTCAACGCCTCCAAAGGATCAATAACGGCGAAGCGACGGAAGATTTCGATTTGAGTAGTCAGTTTTCGATCATCGGGTTGAATCCGCTTGGATTGTTCAAGTAACGAGGTCACCTGTTGTTGGTCCGACTTAGACAACATTACTCGAAGAGCTACGGATCTCGTATAGTCGTCCTTTAACGTAGTAAGGCTCTCGAGGTCGCTCGGGAGAGTTGTTGCCTGTCCTCTGTTAAATTCTGAGACAGATTGGCGTTCTGTTGTTGCCACTTCGTCTGGCGAGGCTGTGGAGGGTCGCTCGTCGTCAGCTGAGAGCAATCCAAAAACCCACAGCCCGATTCCAAACAACGCTAAAGGAGCTAACAATCCCACGCAAAACCACGTTAGGACATGGCGGGGATGACCTACCATAATTGGGTTCGGATCTTTCTTCTACAGGTGAGAAACTATTTTAACACTGCGTTGACGTTAGTACTGGCGGCCCGCATTGCTCCATGTTAGACGACGAGTCATGTCTCTTACGATGGATTGCGGTAGCCGCGTCGGCAATGCAGATGGTGCTAGGAGCTAGTGTCGAACAAACGAGGCATCGCTTAGATTGAATCGTTGGGTGATTAGTGGTTCATCTGCAAGCATGAAGTTCAACACACAAGAATTCATAGACAATTCGACTCTTAATCGGGGAACCTAGGCTCGAATTTACGAAGACGGATCGTCTTCTAAGGCGTTTCCTTGTGAAATTAGTACTACTTCAACAGAAGTGAATGAAATTTCCGCGTCGTTTGTAGACTAGGAGAATTAAAGCCCAAGAATGTTTCTTTCTGTTTCCGTCAGAAACGATTCAATGTGTTCGACCTGTTCGTCGGTGAAGGGGTTATAAGAATTGGCTATTCTCTGCAGGAGTTTTAAAGCTGCTCTTGCTTGAGCTTCTGGTGTTGGAAGCTTGTCAAGTTGTTCATAAACCACTTGCGGGCGTAATCTCATTGCGAATTCACCGTAAAACTCAACATGTTGGTCTTCTGGTATCTCTTCCGTAAACTCGATGACCGAATCAATACTGTTATTTTGATCGAACAACGCTTGTCCGATTCCCGCATATGCAGTGATTCGCCCCGTTCCGTCCCTTATTTGTGATAGCAATTCCTTGGCTTTCTTGATATCCTCTCGGGCAATCGCACCGACGATACTCCCTTCCCAACCAGAACCGGAGTCGTCAGTGGGATGCTCTAGAGCAAGTTTGAACAAGGATGGACCCGTCTCGGCGGTTACACGGTATAAGAGGTATTGGAGTAGGCTAGCGCGAGAATATCCTGAGGGAAGTTCCAAACCCGGGTTGTCTAAGAACCAAGTGAATGCTTCTTCTATGTTTCTGTAAGCCCAGTTTTGGAACATGTTAACCATGACGCTCCATCTCGTATTCAGGTCTGCGATCTCACCTAGATACTCGGGGGCTTTTTCGGGTTCACCCGCAGTCATCGACCATATTCCCTCAACAAGTATCTCCTCTCTATACTCGGCTGGGAACGTGTCCAACTGGCGCAGCACATCCCCGGGATTTCTGTCGATCCAATTCGAAATCACTGTGTTTACCAAGTGTTCTCCTAAAGGATAGAACTGGATGTCGGACACAGCCTTCAGTGCTGAATGTGGGTCCAAGTATGACCATCGGTTCGCCAATTCGAAGACCACCGGTCGACCCGTTTCCCGAAACAGTTGTACCGCATGTTCGAAGACGACCCCTATGTCTTCTTTGTCCAGTCGACTCAACAATGTATCCCTGATTAAGGTAGTTCTGATTTGACGATCTTGGATGGAGTTAGCTAGTTCTGCAAACTCAGTGTAGCCGTCGGACTCAATGACTGCTATCGCGATCTGGTGAAGTCTGTTACTCTCATCTTCCCCGATGTTTTCGGCGCTCAGCACTTCCTCCCATGCTGCTGACAGGTTATCAAGGGGCTTGTCTCTCTCAATCGAGACCAACAGGTCTCTCGCCGTAGAGGAACCGACTCTTAAACGCTCTGCTATCTGCAACTTCAACGCGTCTGGACGATCCCAGTTAGCACGAACTATTTGCTCAAAAACAGCTGTCGTTCCCTCTCTGCTAAGTGTGGGAACGTGTTGTTCAGCATAGGTCAGTGCTGAATCTAGGTCGAACAACGACCAATCTCGATAAATCAAAGAAGCTAAATGTTCATACTGAATTTTGGGAAGTGATTCGGCATGCTTGAGAGCTAGGATCGGATCTAGAGTCGCAAATTTGCGAAGTATTTGAACTCGTGCTGAACGTTGCTTTTCAAAGTTTTCAAGACTGTGTGACTGTTTGAGTAAATCGACCAATTTCGCAATGTTTGCGTTTTGCAACATGTGGTCAAGCGCAACAGAACCTTCGAGGTAGCTCGTTGGTTCCTCGAAAAGTGAGGCCAGCTCTAAAGATTGCTCCAATTCAACATTGTTGTCGTTACTCGCGTTACGATCCAGGGGTGGGACAACACTGGGAGTTTTTGATTCGCGATCGTACATACCGTCGGTTGTCTGAGTAGCCTCATTTGAAAACGGACGGAAGAACACTACAAAGCCAACGCACAGCACTATGGATAGTCCCGTGCCAACTAAAAGTGGAACGAGTTTAGCTCGTCGTAAAGAGTTATTAATCTCTTTACCAGACATAGTGCGACCTAACACATCGTCTGAGGACGAGCATGGACTGACTCGTGGACTGCGTCTCGTTGGGAGCGTAAACTGAGGGTAGTCGCATCATAAGGTTCGATAAGATTCAATTTTTTCCAGCTCCTCGTCCGTGAAGTACCAATGGGTACGACTAAAACTGTCGAAGCGTGTATCGCGACGGTTATAGTAGGCGGCCGCCTCTCTTTGGTATTTTTGCGGAAGTAGATCAAGGACTTCATACAACGCTACTAGGTCTTGGTTGTACAGTTCGTTGATGATGGCTCGAAAATATTCGTCCTGTAATGACTCTGGTAATTCTGAGCCTAGTTTGATTGCGGCTAAAGATTCATTTTGGTTTACCATAACACGACCGAGTTCAGCACAAGCTCTCGACTTCGTTTCGCCGGCGCGAACTTGAGGCAACATTGCAGTTGCGCGCGGTATGTCGCTCTCTGCCAGACTCCGAATGACTTCGTACTCCAGCCCAATCTGACCGTCGGAAATTTTTTGATTCAGTGCAGTACTCAGCGCAAGATCTGGATCTACTTCAACAAGTGCAGGTATTGTTTCAAGTAATAACATGGGCTGGAGCGTCTCTTCTTGTGCATCAATCCAGTCAAGCGCGGCCGAAGCATCCTCTCTTGCCCATGCCGCAGCGAGTGCCCCTCCCAAGTCCTCGACACCGTGTTCAATTTCGTTAATGAGCCTTGTTGCGTCTTGAGGAGATTCCTGCACAATCCTTCGCATAGAGTATTCCAGCACATACTTCCGTGCGTCTCGCGACAAATTCTGCGGTAGGTGCTCAACCGCCTCGTAAGGAGAATCCCTAGCCAAATCCCAGCCTACGTTGGTCAGTAAATTTTCTATCACCCATTCGGGATGATTATCCAACTCGGTTACGGCTTTAAGAGCTGCCAAGGGATCAGCGTCCGCCCACGAGAAAAAAACTGAGAAAGTGGCAGTGCGGCGAACTTCTTCGCCAAACCCGTCGATTAACTCAATTGCATAATGAGGGTCCTCTTGCACGATAGGGATGAGAATCGGATCAAGAAAGAGCCATGAAATGTGTATATGAGATATCGATTCCATCGCTTCAACAACAACATCGAAACCTTCACGGTCCACCCATAGTTCGAGAATCGTCTTGAGCGTATCATATTGCAAGGTTTCCACGCGACTGTCTTCCAGGATAGCTTTCCAAGCACCTCGGGGATCATCAAATGCACGCATGATTTGACGCTCTTCCAGAATGTCTGCACCAAGGGATTCATGTCCGAACTCGAGCGCGAGTTCCGATATGCGATCAGCAGACCAGTCATCTCGCATTCGCAAAATCGCTTCCAATCCCGTGAGTTGATCGGCACTACCAAGAGTTCGTAGGTGGGAAAGAGCGGCATCTACGTCCGAACTCGCCCATTCAAGAAAGATTGCTTCGACGATTGGAGTGCGACGATTCGACGCAAGCTCAGATGTATATTGCATCGCCATCTCAGGAGCTATTTCAGCAAAACGACGGAAAATTTCGATTCGAGTCGTTAATCGTTGGTCGAAGTTTCGAAGTGCCTTTGATTCTTCAAGTAACGCGATTAACTGTTGTTGATCTGCCAAAGACAGTACTTTTCGGAACGTTGCTGATCTTGCGTAGCCATCCGTAGCGATCATCAGGCTCTCGACATCGTTGTTGGGGAGCGACGTATCCAGATTCGGACGAACCGTTGTTCGCGATTGACTCTCTGTGGGAGCAATGTCGTTTGAAGAAGTTGGATCACCCTTTGGATCACTCGCCACAAGCGATCCATAGACCCACAGGCCAATTCCGAATAACGCCATCGGACCGAGCAATCCTACGCAAAACCAAGTAATGACGTGGAGGCGACGACCTAGCAATTTTAAATTCGGATGTTACTGCGACAAATACTATTCCTATTTTATATCAAGATCGAAGCAAATACATTAGGAGTGTCATCACTACTTGATCGGATTGCCGAGCCTCTGGGGTAGGGTATGACGGTCTTGTCATTTGCACAAGTGGTGCCCGGGGCCGGAATCGAACCGGCACGGAGTTACCTCCGAGGGATTTTCGTACCACTACGACTTTCGTCGTGGATCTATCTGATCGTACGTGGTCTGGACTTTCTCTTCACCTTCCAAGTTGATTTCGAAAGAAGGGGGAGCCGTCAAGTCTCTACACTTTCAATAGCACAAACCTGCTACCGCTTAGCTCGGGATTGCCACAATCTCACGGATTGAAATTTCCCCGAATTTGACTCCATTCATAGTAGGTGTCGCCACCAATATGCTCAAATTTTCGGTTAAGTCCCTTGCGTCTACCTATTTCGCCACCCGGGCAATGGGCTTTCGAATCAGGTCAACCTATTTTAAGAAAGGTACATGGTTGATTGATCGAATCAAGTGCAGCTCAAAACTCTAAAATATCGCCATTAGGTAGCACATTTCAAGCTTACACACAGCATTTCATTGAAACCCTCAAGGTGTCGAATCCTTCGTATAGTTTACGATGAAAAAAGAGTAAGCGCCCAGGTGTTGGAACTGGCAGACAAGCAGGATTTAGGTTCCTGTGCCTTCGGGCGTGAGGGTTCGACTCCCTCCCTGGGCACCACATCGTACGTTCATTTGTAGATCAGTTCGAGCCACAACTAAAAAGTGCACATCATTTCTCCTGACGAAGTCGATCTGGGAAGTCTGGAGATTTCGGATACAGATCGACTATGTATTGTGGTTGTCCGCGTAAAAGACTACACGAGCACACTTTCTAAAGCGGAGAGATCGTATGCAAACGCTGTGAGTGAAGTTCGAAGGAAACAGTATTCTTCAGGTCGGCGTGCGGTACAGTTAGGATTGAGCTCCCTAAACGTAATCGATAGTCCCATTCTCTTTGATGATCGTAAGCCTAGTTGGCCAAGCAACATAGTTGGAAGTATAGCCCATTCCCACAGTCTAGCGGTAGCACTCGTTGGTTTCAAAAGGGACTTTCGTGGGGTGGGAATCGATATTCTTCCTAAACGTGCTGTTTCAGATAGTGTGCGAGAACGAATATTGCTTGAAGAAGAGCTAAGGTTTGTTTCGGAGGGAGGGTATAGAGACAGACAAACAATGTTTTTTTGTGCTAAAGAAGCCATTTACAAAGCTAGTAATCCAGAAACAGACGAATTTCTTGGATTTAAGGATGTGTGCGTGCGCGTAAATCAGTCGAGCACCGAATATTCAGCCAAAACTGTATTGCCTAAACGTTCATCGGATATGGTCGCCCGCGGCCGAGGTTATGTGTTTTCCATGGAGAGTCATTGGTTTACAGTGTTTCTTATACCGTAGCGGCGCAGTATCTGAACATTTGAGGACACTAGTAAAACTGACTTGTGTTTCTCACGATTTCAGTTCCAAATTCACTCGTGGCCTTTTGATAGGCAAATCTGGTAATTACTCGTAAGTGGATTCACACGAGGTTTCTTCTTCGACTATACACTAGCAAATTGAGAAATCGAATGAAAGCCTTGCCACTAGTTGAATGCGAACAGACAAAGTTCGCCATCGGTTGAAACTTTTTGGTTTGATAGAGCATCTACTTCGTTTTCCATCGGGATTTTCACTAGGAGAGATATATGAGTGGATTGTCAAAGGGACGCTTTCGTGTTTTGGGGCTTGTCGGTCTTGGGGTATTTGTAGGTGCTTCAATCTCCGCATTTGTCACGATTGCAATATCGAACAATTTGAATGAAACCAAGGATGTTGTACTTGACGCAAAAAATTCGGAAGCGGAGCACAGCACAATTCAAACGAGTGAGGTCTCCAGACAAGTAGTAGACGAAAAACACCTGAAAAATCCCCAACGAGATTCATTTAAGTCTACATCTGGTAACGATCCCAGTGAGACATGGAACACACTGATCAACGACAACGTCGAAGATATCGCACAGCTACGCAGATTCCTGGAGCTAGCTGAAGAGATGGTGCAAATGGAAGGAATCAGAGTGTTAGGGCGAATATATGACTCTGTCATGGATAGTAGTGTTCGCGATACCATTTTGAAATCTGTCGCCCAAAGTGCAGCGATGGATGATCCACGAAGCGTTTTTCACGAAGCTATGTTACTGCCGCACGAGGTGCAAGATCTTGTTCTTCCGGAAATTGTTAAGACATGGGCTGGCACGGATCCGTTGATTGCTTTCGATGCTATATCAAACCTAAACAAGAGTGGGCTACGAGTAAGTCTACAAGAGACTCTCATCGGTGCCTGGGCTGAGCACGACGCACAAGACATCTTCAATAGCCTGGAACTCCTACCCGAGCGGTTGCGTGCAAAAGCAGAAGAATTAGCGATGCTAGCGATCGCACGCTATTCCCCGGCAGATGCGGTTCAGTTCTTAGAGAACATGGATGACACGAGTAAGAAACGCGAACTTGCAAGAACGATAGCCGAACATTGGGCGAAGAGTGACATCTATGACGCGCTAAATTGGGCAACTTCGTCTCAGTTGTCCGACGAGCGAACTAAATACGACATTCTCTCCATCGTGCTCAGGGAACTCGCGGACAAAGATCCTGAGCTAGCGATGCAAACCGCCCTGAACCAACCACTGTATGAGTCTGCTTTTGGATTCGAAAGCGGGTTGGAGGAAGTCGTAGTTGAACAAGTAGCTCGATATGACCTAGATAAAGCTATTGCTATGTTATCGCAAGTCCGCCCCGGTGATACAAGGATTGACGCGTACAACTCCGTCGGTAAAGAACTGATTCTGAACGCGGAGTATGACCGCGCTCTCATGCTTGGACAACAATTACCTGAAGACGAGAGAAAGAAGTATTTAAATACAGTACTTTCGTTGTGGGCTCAAGAAGAACCAGACACATTGCTCGCGTCCATGGATAGTATCATTGCAACACCAGAACTTAAACAACAAGCTGCAGGAACTTTATTAGCTCATAATTTCCTCAATGGAGGCTCTATTCTCGACCAAGATCAAGTAGAGCAATTGCAAGGACTTATGGCAGAAGGAGAACCCACAGTAGTACGGATGGAAATGGGTGATCTCGACGGTGGGAGTATTTTGCAACGAGCGATTGAGCAAGGAGGAACAGTATTTTTCCCCACAACGCAAGGCACGATTACTTCATCTCAGAATTTTGACCCAGAAGAAATGCAGAAAAGTCTACAAAAGTCACTAGAAGAGACTTTAGGGACAGTACTTAAAGACGTGAAGGCTGCAGGGGGCAATGTAGAAGTAAAAACAGACGTGAAGAAAGAGGTGAATAAACCAGAGACAGAAGATTCAGATTAAGACCGTTGTTTTCGATTGAGTCGGATTCTCTCTCCAAGAACCTTCCTGAGGCAGTTATTCTGCTAATGTCTTGAGAATACCTTTACGAATAGCGCGCTTGTAAATTTTTTCGGATGCGGTTCGTGGTAAGCGCTCATTGCTTATCCAAATGTGTTCAGGTACTTTAAATTTCGCTAGATATTCTTGTGCCCATGTTTGAATGTCGTGAGCTGACAGACTTGACTTTGGTTCTACACAGACAACACTTGCAAGTGCTTCCCCAAGTCTAGGATCTGGGATCCCAAAAACTGTGCATTCAACGATTTCTGGGTGTTCGTACAAAACCGCTTCCACCTCTTGACAGCTGACGTTTTCACCGCCGCGTAGCACGATATCCTTCTTGCGATCGGTTATGTATACAAAGCCTTCGTCGTCAAGATAGCCAACATCACCTGATTTGACCCAGCCATCGGACATAGATGAGGCGGTGGCTTCGGGATCGTTCCAATACTCTAAACAGTTCATAATTCCCCAAATACACAACTCTCCCGTTTCTCCTTGCAACAGGTCGTTTCCGTCTTCGTCAATCGTCTTAATTTTTGTAATGGGAGGTATCGCTTGACCGCAACTTTTTGGTCGCTGTTTGAAAGCATTACCTGTGATATTGGTTGCGAATCCTTGCGTTTCAGTCATTCCCCAACCCGTGGACTGACCCCCACGAGCGAGTTTTTGATCGATTTGCTTGGAGTGTTCAGGAGCCATCGGAGCTCCGCCCCCACCAGCTGTTTGTAGAGAACTTAGGTCAAATTTTTCAAGATGAGGAGATTGCGTGAGTTCCCAAGACATGGTCGGTACGCCGTTGAACGCAGTGATTTTTTCGTCTTGAATAATCCGAAGTGCTTCGACTACATCCCATTTGTACATGCCGACAAGCTTTCTTCCTCCACGAAAGGAAGTCAGCATTTGGACTGCGAGTCCAGTGACGTGAAACAACGGCACAGTAAGAATACTAGCGGGTTTAATCGCATCCTCCGTAGATGAGTTTGAACCAAAGAATCGTTCTCGAGGATCCGGGCCACTCATGGTTTCGCCCTGTCCCTGGTGCTCTCTCTTGATCTGCGCTGCCCGCCAGTTGATTATGGCTCCCGCTTCCCATCCCAACAATGCATGTGTCAGAGCTTGATGGCTTGAAAGAACACCTTTTGGAGTTGCAGTAGAACCCGAGGTATACAGTAACGTAGCGGGAAGTGCGGAGGGAACATGTAAATTGGGCATTTCATCGGACGCAGCAGCAATCCAATCTTGCCATTCGATAGTATTGGGTTGATCCCCTGCTCGTACGGTGATAACCGTAAGTCCTAAATCATCGATGAAGTCCTTGATTCTGGTGTGTCTTTCGCTATCAACAATGAGGATTGATAAACCGCTGTCATTGATCGCATGGCACATTTCGGTAGAGGTCCACCACGCGTTGAGCGCGGTAGCGATACCACCAACAGCCGTAATTCCCATAAAAGCCCAGATCCATTCCGGATAGTTTCGAAGTGAAATTCCGACTCGATCTCCGAATTGAAAATCAGAATTTAGCAGTGTGTTCGCAACTTTAGCGGCGATTCGCCAAGCCTCAGCATAGGTAAATCGTTCATTCTGAAACACATAGAAGTCGTCTTGTGCGTGTTCTAGTCCGAAACGATAGATTTCCAAGAGATTTTGCGGTGCATATTTGAAGCCAATAAAATCAGTCCCACGAACTGTTATTGTCGTTGTCTCATAGGGTTCACCGGGTGCTGTTATTTCGGCGATAGCCGTTTCGTAGTAGTTCACAGACGTGTCTCCATGGCACAAAATTTTACGAAGGATGACATGGAATTCGGGAGGGTAAATATCGCTCAATCGTTTGTCGAACAAGACAGTCTAATCATTTTTGAAAGACGATGTTGCGCAAAACACATTTTCACTATGAAAACGAAATATCTGTTCTAAAAGACTGATACATATGGAAATAGAAGGAACAGATAATACTCTAGAATACTTGCGGTAGAGAAGAGTGAAAGTTAGTTTACCATGGAGATGACTTCAACAGGCAAGAGATCAAGCGCTGTTGATTCCTCTCCGAAGGTTCCTCGGATCAATGAAGGAATACCTTCGGCTGACTACTACGCAAACAACGTATGTCAGTTGTTGAGGTTTGTAGTGGACCGTTATAGCGATCTGCTCAATAAGGAAGAGCTGAGATTCTCGACGTCTGTCTTGGACCTGTCGGTTGACGCACAACGGTTGTATGCACGCATTCTGAGCCGTCGCGGACCAATTTTCCTCGTAGCGCAGTTCGTGTATCGCGAGGTGAAACATGTTGCGAGCGCTTTTGACGAGTTAGAACGAAACCAACTCATCAAACGTAACGCTGAAGTGCCAACCGAGTTGCTTTTACAGAAATTAACACTCAGACAACTTCGGGAAATCTTTGAACTCCAAGAATTCAAGGGATCTAAACTCGCGTTGGCGTCTAAGATTCAAGACACGCATGAAGAAGAGAACATTTTTGAACGAATTCGTCTGGGACTTCCATGGTTTGAATTAGATCAGACCGATCGAATCGCAACCTTCTCGCTACTGTTTTTTGGGGATCGCTACCAGGATCTAAGCACGTTCGTTGTCCATGACCTTGGGATCCTGCGTCTTGAACAATACACCCTAGACTCAAAGAATCGACAGTTCAAGAGTAGACAGGACATTGACTGTTATTTAGATTGGTGGGCTCTCTCTGAGCGCATGACCGAGGAAGAACCTCTAGAAACTGAGCAATTGATTGAATCGATCCATCGTTTGAAGTCATCAAGTACGAACCGAACGTTGGAGCGTCAAAGATCAAAGTTGCTCAATAGGATTGGACGTGAGCTCGAAAGGCGAGGGGAGCTGTTGCAATCTCTTCTGGCTTACCAACACTCATCTGTGCATCCTGCACGTGAACGACAGATGCGTGTGTTTCATCGACTTGACCAAATTTTCGAAATGGAAGAACTTCGAACGGAGATAACCGAAAAGCCATGGACGATCGAAGAGAAGCTATTCGCTACAAAATTCAAACGAAAATCACAACTCGATGTTAAATATAATACAAATGAACAGGTATTAATCGATTCTTCTAAAGACAACATAGAAATTTTTGCATGTAGCGAATTTGAAGCACGCGGTTGGGCTGCTTGGCATTTAGAAAATCAATTTCCCTCAGCCCTTTTTGGTCTGTCCTATTGGGATTGGGTCTATGCACCTGTTCCAGAGGCATTCGTGAACCCGTTTCAGATCGGACCACGTGATCTATATACACCCGAATTTTTCGCCGTTCGGCGTGATCTCTGTGTCGATCCGTTAATGGATTCGATGCCCCTAGCCCAAAGACTGGAGCAGACATTTGAACAAAAATTTGGCATCTCAAATCCGTTGGTGAATTGGAAGATTTTCGATAAATCAGTGTTGGAAATTGTTGTTCGGTGTATGGACGAAGAATCGATCCGAAAACTCCTTCAGTTGATACAACCCGATCTCAGACAAATGCGATCCGGCTTTCCTGACCTATTTGTAGTTAAACCTGACGATACTTTTGAGTTTATTGAGGTGAAAGGACCTACAGATCAAGTGCGACCTAATCAACATATTTGGCTTCAAGCATTGGCATCTAATGAACTGCCATGCAGCGTTCTAAAGTACATAGCAGTCGCGTGAAGCTTTCGATAGGGGTTTCAGAACTCGCAACGTTCGTGCATCGTCGAGGTGATATCAACTATCGTTTCGATGAGTCAACCCAGATGCACGAAGGGATCAGAGCACAGCAGCAATATCAAGAACAACAACTCAAAGAGTTGCAACACTATAGTCGGGAACACCATCTCTCTCGACAGTTTGTACACGAGGAACTGCAGTTAAATGTGTCCGGTCGTGCCGACGGAGTACTTCTGAATCCAACAATTCTGGTCGAAGAGGTCAAAACGACACGCAAACCGTTTGATGAATTGTTTCAAAGTCGCGGTACCGAGCATGTCGCGCAAGCACGCCTGTACGCCGCGATGCTTTTGACCGAAGAAACAGAAGTCCGAGATTGCGAAGTTAAAGTGACTTACGTTCATCCTGACACACTATCGACCAAGCCGTTTACAGAGACTGTCGACAGAGATGAGCTGAATCGATTTTTCATTGGTACTTGTACCCATTTTGCCTCATTCGTGCTCGAGGTAATGCAGCGGATTGAACGTCGTAATACACTGGCAACAACACAAGAAATTCCTTTTACAACAGTTGCGGAAGAGCAAAGAAACCTAGCCCGTCGCGTTTATATGTCAATTCGGGATCGTGAAGATCTCATGTTTGAAGCGCCCACCGGTACCGGTAAGACGATCGCGACTCTATATCCAGTAATGAAAGCAATGGGATCGAGTCTGTTAGATCGGGTCATATATACGACGGCACGCACGACTGGGCAGCGAGTAGTACACGACACGATGAAAGCACTGAGCGCGAGCAACGAACATATACGCTCGATTGTGATCACAGCGAAAGATCGAATTTGCTTCACTCCTGGTGCTACTTGTGCACCGGAAAACTGTGAGTTTGCTCAAGGACACTTCGATAGGGTCCAAGAAGCTCGGAAGGACTTGTTGGTGCATTCGACCATCGATCAGAAACTAGTCGAACTCGTCGCACGATCGCACAGAGTTTGCCCGTTTGAATTGTCGCTTGACACAGCTGAATGGTGCGACGTCGTTGTGGGTGACTACAACTATGTGTTCGATCCGTTCGTCGCGCTTCAACGCTTACATTCAAGGTTGTTTAAGCGAGTAGGAGTACTTGTTGACGAAGCACATCGACTAGGTAGCCGCGTTGCTGATATGCTCTCCGCCGAACTAAACTTGGAGCTCCTTAAAAGCGTAGATTCCGAGTGTCCGCTACAGAATATTCGTTCGATCACTAAGAAACTGATTCGATGGTTCGAAGATACTGCAAGTAGCTCGCTATCGAGCGAGGAAGAGTTTGAGATTTCGGTTGTGGACGAGAAATTCTGGCAGATAATCGAAGCATTTATCGTAGCGTGCGAAGATGTCGACATGGAGTCGATCAATGAATCGGTGTTTCGGTGTTGGTCAGCAGTGTTGCGCATGCATGATGCGAGAACCCGCTACGACTCGGAGTCCTATATCTGTTTGATGCGTCGTGAGGAAGAGGATTTAACCTTAGTCTTACGCTGTATTGCCCCAGGATCATGGATTCGAGCGACTCTTAAAGAGTATTCTGGCAGCGTTCGGTTCTCTGGTACTCTATCGCCCGCTAAGGTTTTTGAAGAAAGCCACGGAGTGTCAGGACCATTTGTGCGGGCACAGAGTAAACCAGACTCTTACCGCTTTGGAGTGATGCTCGTACCAGATATCTCTACTTATTGGAACGATCGTGAGAGAAGTATTGATGAAATTGTTAAAGTGATAGAAGATGTCAGATCTTCCGCGACCGGAAACTGGCTCGTTGCTTTCCCGTCGTTCGAGTATCTAGAACGTGTTTTTGATGCGGTTCAAAGTGAAGACGATGACATACTGAAACAACAAGCCAGCATGTCCGTCGAGGAGCGAGCAGAATTCATCGAATGGATGAACGAACCAAACGCTCGAATTGGACTGACAGTGATGGGTGGTGTATTCACAGAATCTGTGGATTTTGAACCTTCAGCTCTGGCTGGCGTTGTCGTCGTTGGTCCAAGTATCCCACCTTCATCACTAGAGTTAGACAAACTACGGGATTCAACCGAGCTTGGATTTGAGCTTGCCTATAGGCAACCAGCAATGACGAGAGTTGTTCAAGCAGCTGGAAGAGTCGTACGACACGCCACTGATCGAGGCGTAATCATCTTGCTAGATCCTCGCTTTACACGTATCGAATATCAACAATACTTTCCCATGCACTGGCAAGCGCAAATTGTGAGAATTGGTCAGATTCGCCATGCTCTTGATCAGTTCTGGGGTGGGGAGTCGGTTTCGACTTCGTTGGTTCAGACACGATCCGAAATTTCTATGTAATACTCTTCTCTAGACTTCAATCTTCGGCAACAATCGAGACCGTGGGTACATCGAGAATTTTCGATTTAGCAAACATTTCTCGCGTGCATTCCCAAAGTTTATCGAGCGTCTTCTGCACTCACACTAGATGTCCGTCTACTACTAAACCCGTTGGCTACGACAATTCTTTGTGAGAGCTACTAGCTCTTTATACACTAAACTCAGCGTTTCTTTCACCTTCACCGGCACTAATTTGTGCTTCACGGCCTCACCAAATCGCAGTAGAATTAGAGATAACGCTACCGAAAGCCCCCTATGAACAAACTAGTTGTACGCGTCTTAGTTTTTATCTCCAGCTTAACACTTGGATTCGTGATCGTTTGGGGAGTTTTGTTGCTGTGGAAGGATGGCAGAAGCAATCAGCCGGTTCAAGGGACTAGACCAGTAGATTCCAACTCCTTTCAGTCCGCAGACAACACTACAAGTTCAACAACATCACAATTGACCGGATCTGATCAATTACCAGATCGCATCACTGATCTAAACATTCCTTTCCATCGGTTCTATCAAAAAGAAGCAATTACTTCTTGGGTCAGGGAATTAGACCAAGATCAAATTTTGAGTTGGCTTGAACAATCCGTTGAAGTAGATTGGGATGTGTCGAAATTTGTTCGTACTGAATTTCAAAAGAAACTGATTCAAAAACTGTCCCAGAATGATCCAAGTCTGGCACTCAAATTTGCCTTAGAAAGACATGAACCAATGCGCTCAACATTGGGTTCAGTAGTGTTCTTCGAGTGGGCAATTCGTGATCTTAGTGGAGCGATCGAAAAAGCTAAAACACTTGAGTCATTGGACCGTTATTGGATACTACATAGCATCTTTCAGTCCCAAGACAGTATTACTCACGAGCGCCAGCGAGAAATCTCTATAGAGCTCGGGGATGAAGAGTACTATCTTGAGTTTTATTTTCAATCGATCCTAGCAAACGAGTCCGATGCCCCTAGAGATCTGTGGTATGAAGTCGTAGAACTTGTGACCTGGGAAAACGTCGAACACTTTGATGTATTCGAAGAAATTGCTTCCGCGTACGTGAGTGAAGCTGGGCTAGAAGTATTTGGAGAAGTCATAACATCTATCACCGATGAAGACATTCGTGGCGCGCTGGCTATAGACGTGATGCGAGCTTTCATCGATACGGCAGAGCGTTCGGCAGAAGCATTTGAGTATTTGCTCAGTCTCGAAGAACAATTCCCGCGAAGAGAAGTAATTCTCGAACAGATTATTCGTAATTGGGCGAGGCTAGATCCAATTTCGGTTTTGCGTCGATCAGAGACTCTGCTACCCAGTGGTTTTAGAGACAGAATGTTATCGCACGGATATTCCCAACGCGCTCGGAGCGAGCCAGAACACGCGCTCGAAAACTTAGCTGAAATTCCACCGAAATATCGAACTAACTCTGCTAAAGCAGCTATTAGTGCGCTAACTGAAACGGCACCGTCCGAAGCAACCAACTTTGTTTTGCAAATGATAGAAGACGAATTGCAACAACAATTGGCTATTACCCTGGTCAACAGTTGGAGCAATCACGATCTCACTGCAACAATGAACTGGGTATTGAGTTTAGCCAGCGATGAACCGTTGCGCGATATTTTGTTAAAGCCTCTTGCCGATTCTGTATTTGACACGGACCCGCAACTCGCCTTCGAAATAGCTTCACAACAGTCTTTAAAGCAATGGGGTTGGAAGATGCGCGGATACGAGGTTGATATTCTGAGGCAAATTGCACGATCGGACATTGAGAGTGCGTTGGAACTTTTGGCACAGGTTCGTGAAGAGACTAAGTTTGCAGCCTATGTTCAAATTGCCAGAGAATTGATTATTGATGGAGATAGTCAAAGAGCTGCGCATCTAGCAAGAGACTTATCGGAATCAGAACAACTTGAGTACTTTGTGCAAGTAGTGGGGCATTGGACAGAAGAAGACATGCATGGATTGATGAACAGTATCGATCAAATCGATTTGCCGGAGGCTCGTTCATGGACGGTGATGTTCATGATGCAAATGAATGAACATTCAAAGGAACTGAATGATGAAGAAATTCAATCTCTACATCAACACCTCACTGAAGCGCACAAGGAACTGGTGGAAAATGATCAAATTCCAATTCATATTAGTTTCTAGGGACTTTCGGTCTTGGGTTAGAGATAGAACCGACGAGTCGAGTAGAGTCATGTCAGTTTTTCTTATTTGTTTTTCGTGGGGTTGCACTCGTAGACTACAGTGAAACGAGCACAAATACACGTTCTACTCTGGTGTGCCCTAGGACTAGCAATCGGGGGCACCGGTGCGTATTTGATGCATCTAGGACTGTCGTCGAAAGGTTCGTCCCACACGTTTGATTCAGCCTCACAGCTCCATTCCAGTAACCCGCATCCAATTATGGATAAACTACGGAAAAAGTTGGGCACGCGACAAGACATTGACGAGCATCTCCAAGAATTGAAACAATTCGAAGACTCTTCCCTAACCCGCGACTCAGTCAAATTTGAGGTAGCCGTGTATTCCCTTGTTGCTCAATTGAGTGAGGGAGACTTAGAGCTTGTTTTAGTATTGCTGACTGATTCGTCTCTACATCTCTCATTGCGCGTTAGACGTGAACTTCAACTAGCACTGTTAGAGAGACTAGCGATTTTCAATCCACAAGCCGCAACAGACTATGCCATCGCGAACGATTTGAAGGGAGGCGAATTAGCACTGTCCTCTACTGTTCCAACAAACATCGGCAATCAGTTTGGGTCTCCACCGACTGTGGCGGCACAAATTTCTTTGACAACCACGGTATATTGTGTCTGGGCTATGACTGACCTCTCGGCTGCGATGGCAAACGCTAATACGTTGGAGGAAGAATATCGGAATCGAGCACTCAAAGGGATCTTAGAGTCGCAACAGAACAAGTCTCTCGAAGACTTACGCAAGATAGCTGAGAGCTTAGGAAATGAACAGTTAGCGATAGACGCTTACACAGCATCATTTAATGTCGAAAAGTTGAAGAATCCAAGATTAGCTTGGACCAAATTCAGTCCTTACTTAATCTCTCTCAATCTATCCGGGGAATGGGTACTAAAGAATGTTGTGCTGCAGTGGTACGAACAAGAGGGAGTGGATATCGTCGCCGAAATTCAAGCATCCGCTGCGTCGGATCGCGTTAAAGCATCGACGACTAGACTAGTGCTGACTCATGCTGTTGAACACGTTCCTGAGTTAGCTTTTAGAAATGCATTGAAATTTCCCGGAGATAGTCGGGCTCGAGAGAGGATTGTTGATGATGTAGTCCGAGCCTGGGCGACGAAAGCCCCTGACACTGTTTACGAAATTCTTAGTGAACTCGAGGAAGAATCTTTACGCGACGATTTGCTACACTCTGTTGTGTCTGTTTGGGCTCGCAGTGATCCTTACCATGTCGTTGAGAACATTAATAGTTTTCCTCCTAATCTACGGGATACTGGGATGTACAGTGCAATCGAGACGATCGCTCAATCCTCGCTACAAGAAGCTGCAGAACTTGCACTGGAAGTCATGAGACCGCTTGCCCATTCCTGGGCGATTTACGACGTGTTATATGATTGGGTTCGACAGGACTTGGAACAATCAATTGACTGGGTTCTAAGTCGGGAAACAACAGATCGACAAAGGTATAGCCTGATTAGGATACTGACACGTGAGTTGGTGTCGATCGATGCACGTCGCGCGTTTGAAATAGCCCGAAAAGAACCGGCACCGAATTCGCGAACTGGACTAGAAGCGGATGTTATCAGTTCCATCATCGCATTAGATGAGCTAGAACTTGCTATGGAGTTACTAGACAATGTTCGTGAAGGTCGGACCAGAGTCCAGGCATCCGCTAGTGTAGCCTACCAGTTGATTAATAGAGGAAACACCGAGCAGGCATTGAAAATCGGTCTCGATCTACCCGAGTCCGAGCAGGAAGCATACTTCCCCAACATCGCTTATCGTTGGTCGTCTGTAGATCCCCAAGGATTACTCGATACTATCCAACTACTTCCAACATCTGTGATTCGGTCTCGAGTTGCTTCACGCTTACTTGACTCCTCCAACAAACAGAAATTCACCGAGTCTCAGCTTGAGATATTAAATCGGTACTTGACTGAAGAAGATCGAGCAAAAATAGACAATCGTTAGACAAATTCCTCAGCATCGAGTTGTAAACAGTGACTGAGGGGCGATACTATTCGTGCCTGTGTATATCAACAAGAGACGGTTAGCGTTAGCACTGTTGAAGAAATCATTCAGAATTCTCACTCCGATACCGCCAGGTTCATATCGAGACAAAGCTTTTTAACTTCGTAATTGAACTCACTTTAGAGAAGAAGAACTTGGATCGTTTGTGCAGTTAGACCACCTCCCGATGATGGGGGAACCCTGCGCGCTACCCGGAAAATGGTTTTGATGCCGTTTGAATCAAGTTGTGCGATGCAAAACAAAAAAACGCTGTGCGAACTGTAGAAGTGGTCAATGGAGGAAAAACACTTACAAAATTCGTTGTAGATATCGTACTTCAAAAGATATAACGCGAGACTGACAAAATTACGCTAGAATTAGCTATTTCTTTTAAGTTTAGCATTCCAACGTCCAATGAATAGTCCAATCGTTCGCATCGTATCCGTTTTCGCTGGAATTCTCATTGGATTTGGCATCACCTGGGGACTGTTCTTTCTGTCAAAGGACCGGGAGAGCACTGAGCAGGTTCAGCCAAACAACCCGGAAGAAATCTCTTCCAGTGACGAGATCGTTGAAACAGATAGCACGAACTCGTTAAACCTGAATGAACCTCTAGTGATCCCAGACGTTATCACCAAACTCGATATCCCACAAGACCTGTTCGATCAAAAACACGCCATCGCGAAGTGGGTGGTGTCCCTTGATGAAGATCAGATTCTTAGTTGGCTTGAACAATCCACACAGGCAGAATGGAACGTATCAACATCGTTCCGTACGGAATTTCAAACCGCGTTAATCCAAAAGCTTTCCCTGAGTTCCCCAGAAGAAGCTCTTGAATTCGCCGCTGCCAGAATCGAACCAGTCCGTTCTTCCTTAGGTTCAATTGTTATCTTCGAATGGGCGACAAACGACCTAGACGGAGCGATAGCATACGTGAAAACTGAGACAGTGTTAAGTGAACTCGACCGTTCTTGGGTGTTGCACAGCATTCTACAGTCACAAGGTGGTTTGTCGCTGGAACAACAAAAAGAAATTGCGCGGCAGTTGGGAGATGAAGCTTACGCTATAACTTTTTATTTTCAATCACTCCTCACCACCAAAATTGATGACCCTAAGACAGTTTGGTATGACATCGTTGAGCTTGCGGTTCCAGATAACCGGCAACACTCGGATACCCTTGAAGCTGTCGCTAAGGCCTGGATTGAGCAAGCAGGACTACAAATTTTTGATGAAATTAGTGCATCCATCACGGATAACATCATTCTTCAGAGCGTGGCGTTTAGCGTGTTAATGGATCACGCTGACATCGAGGAACAAACGGAGGAAGCGTTTGAATACACATTCAAACTTCACGACGACTTTCCGTGGAAAGGGTTCATTCTGCGTTCGATAGTTGCAACATGGGCAAGCAATGACTACATGGCCGTGTTGAATCGAGCCGAAACGCTCCCTCCGAGTGGTTACCGACAATTCCTGATTGAACAAGGCTATCGTGAGAAGGCGAGGATCGAACCGAAGGACACGCTTGAGAATTTAGACTCCTTACCACCAGGACTCTTAGAGTCAAGTGGTCAGATTGCAATTCGAGAATTGACCAAACAATCTCCGAATGACGCAGTAGACTTTGTAATGAGATTGGAAGACAAAGAATTACAACAACAATTAGCTACAAGCCTCGTGTATACATGGAGAAATAAGGATCTTGAAGCTACAAAAAATTGGATATTGGGTATGGCTACTGACGAACCACTTCGCGATGCCTTACTAGCGCCTCTAGCGAATTCATTAGTAGCGACCGATCCACGCCTAGCTTTTGAACTTGCTCTTCAGCAATCGCTACAACAGAATGGAGAAAATTTGAACGGACACGAGGCTAGCATTGTCGGTCGGATTGCTCAAACCGACATTGAGCTTGCTATTGAACTAATGCCACAGGTCCGAGATGAGTCTCGACTAGCTACTACGACTTCGATTGCTAGCGCGCTGGTCGGAAGTGGGGATAGTCCAAGAGCAATCCAATTCTTGAACAAACTTTCGGAGTCGGAGCAGCTTGAGCATTACCGCAACTCCGTTTGGAATTGGATAGGAACGGACTCAGAAGGATTGAAAAACAATATCGCCACCATAAAAGAAGCTGCTACGAGATCGGCAGTCGCGCAGATGATGATCGGTCTAAACTCACAAACGAATGCGTACAGTGAAGCTGAACTAGAGTCATTAGAACAATATTTGTCGAAAGAAGACAAAGAAATGCTTGAACAATGGCTGCAGGAAGCACAACCATGAACCGTTTCCACCCGATCATAGAGAGTTTTCCCGTTGATTCGAATAAAACCCCTTACTCCTAACGACTCTACCTTTTGAATATTGAATAGGTCCCAGGTACTTTCATGAAACGTCCATCAGTTTTTTTCCTCCTCCTGCTTTCAATAGGAATTGTCTTAGGAATAACTAGTGCTTTCCTACTAAATCTCCTAATGTCTTCGCACGATTCCTCCGAAGCGTCTGGCGTAAGTTCTTCGTTAGAAAACGGTGAATCCCCATCTACTACGGAGCACGAGCAGTCATCGAGTCTGGATGCACAGGGCGATTTTGATTCACACGTACAAGGACTCAAAGAAGTCTTGGCCATGTTCCATGTTGAAGATTCATTGGATCTGAAGGCGGCAGTTTTTTCGTATGTTGCTAAGGTACCTCAAAATAGTTTAGGAGCAATGTTAGATTTGCTAACCGACAAGTCTCTTTCACTGTCTTCACGGACACGATATGAACTTCAAAGAGCGCTCTTGGAAAAGTTAGCGATTTCCCATCCTCGAGAAGCAGTTGGCTACGCGGTAGAAAATGACGCGTCGCAACCTCTAGCGGCTGTGTCAGCCGTTGCCTCGACTTCGCTTGCTCTTCGATTTGCTTTGCCACCTTCTATGCCAACTCAGACCTCACTCGTAGCCGCCGTCTTCAATGTGTGGGCAACGTCAGATCTCGATGAAGCTGTATCGGTTGCACATGACTTAGACGAACGATCGCGAACGCTAGCCCTAGAAGGTATCCTTAAATCACAGGTTGGAGTGTCGCTCGAAGAGTTACGAACAATCGCTGTAGACCTAGGGAATGAGCAATATGCCATAGATGCATATTTAGACTCCTTTAATACAGAATACTTGGAGGACCCTAGGATAGCATGGACCGAAGTGAGCCCACTTGCGAGTACTCGCAGCCTCCCGCATGAATGGGTATTGAAAAACGTTGCGTTACAGTGGTACGATCGAGAAGGCGTAAGCATAGTGGACGAAATACAAGCGTCCGAGGTTTCGTCTAGTGTTAAATCAGAAACGACTAGGGTAGTACTCTGGCGTGCAGTAGAAGACGCGCCGGAAGAAGCCTTTAGACTAGCGCTGAAAATTCCCATAGACATGCGTTTGGGGATGCCTTATGTTCACGACGTTGTTAGTGCATGGGCTAACGTTGACCCACAAGCTGCTTATAAAGCTCTTGACGAAATCGACGATCCATTCTTGCTTGATATATTGCCGAGAGCTGTGGTCAGTACCTGGGCTTGGAATGATCCTCACTACGTTTTAGACAATTTAGCGGATTTTCCACCTGAGCTACACGCCGATGCAACCGCAAGTGCGTTTGGATCAATTTCGCTGCAAGCTCCCCTTGAAGCAGCTGAACGTGCCCTTAAAGTTTCAAACCCAAACGCGCGATCAGAAGCTCTTAGTCAAGTGTTATATGTTTGGATGCAACTAGATTTAGAAGCAGCCGTGAGTTGGGTCGAGTCCGTAGAAACCACGGATAGGCAACGGTTTCAGTTACTCGAGACTCTAACAAGTTGGCTCGTCTCAGATGATCCACTACGTGCATTTGAACTAGCGCGGAATGAAAAAGCTTTAGGCTGGAACGACACTGGATTAGAAGCAGAAATCATTGATAACATTGCGTGGTCTGACGGAGTCGAAGCCGCGGTTGAATTACTCGATCGAGTGCGAGAAGGAAGGACTCGAGCGGTCGCGACTGCGAACGTAGCTGAAATTATGATCAACAATGGAGATACTGCTAGAGCGCTTACTCTCGGTCTAGATTTGCCACCTTCAGAACAGGAAGTGTTTTTTCCGAGCGTTGCGCGCACTTGGGCAGAAGTAGACGTAGGTAGTTTGCTCGAGTCGATCGAAAAAATTCCCACCACGGAGGTTCGCTCCAAAACTGCACTCAAACTATTTGAGAAATGGCGAGTAGATAATTACACCATCGCGCCGGTCGACAGTTTGAGTGAGTCTCAGGTTGAACTGCTCAAACAGCAGTTAACAGATGCTGATCGAGCTACAATCGACCAACAGTGACAGTTTTCGCTCGTTCGATATAGTATTCGTTAGAACGACTCGCGAAAACTAGAATTTCGTACCTAACAGTTTTCCCAATCGACAGAAGAGTTCTTTTCTGCCTAGTTGTGAATTCACTTAAAAAATTTTGCAAACTCGATCCAAGGACTATCAACTGTCAAACAGTTGAACGATGAATAGACGGCGAACTAAGATAGTCTGTACCGTTGGACCTGCCTCCAATGATTGGAACACGATGCGCGCTATGCAGGAAGCGGGGATGGATGCGGTACGAATCAATATGTCCCATGCAACCCAAGAAGATGCTGCGCGTTGTGTCGAAATCGTCAACAGATTGAATCACGAACTGAGGTATCCGATACCGATCATGCTGGATACCAATGGCCCCGAAATTCGTACTGGCACGCTTTCTAAACCCTTACTGCTAAAACAAGGAGAGCTAGTCGTCGTGAGTGGATCCGAGAAACCGAAAGGACTCGAAAATCTACCGGTGATCCAAGTTGGATACCCACGATTTGAAGGTACCGTTCGAGTAGGCGACACAATTCGATTTGACAACGGTCTGATTAATCTCAAAGTCAAAGAAAAGGCCGAGCAAGGACTAATGTGCTATGTCTTGGACGGTGGTAAATTGGGCAGTCGAAAACACGTTAATCTTCCCGGCGTGTTTGTGGAATTACCAGCCATATCTGCGAAAGATGAAGAAGATGTCAAGTTTGCCAAGGAACACGACGTC
This sequence comes from Gammaproteobacteria bacterium, assembly GCA_009841615.1. GTDB lineage: Bacteria > Pseudomonadota > Gammaproteobacteria > Pseudomonadales > Azotimanducaceae > Bin55. The sequence goes on from VXLL01000025.1 coordinate 147,081, forward strand.
AGTTTTATAGCACAATCGTTCGTTCGATCGCCCAGCGATATTCAAGCCATGCGTAGTCTTTTGGGTGAGTCGCATCAGTGGGTGAAGGTAATTGCGAAAATCGAAAACCAAGAAGGGGTTAGGGAGGTTGAATCGATTGCCGCAGCATCAGACGCGCTCATGGTTGCGCGTGGTGATCTAGGGATCGAGACAGACATTTCCGCGTTACCACGCTTACAGCGGAACCTTGTTCAAACCACGCTGAAACTTGGTCGCCGGTGCCTGATCGCGACCCATTTGTTGGAGTCGATGGTTGAAAATCCAATCCCGACTCGAGCTGAAACAATTGATGTTGCGAATGCCGTATACGAAGGTGTGGATGCAGTGATTCTTTCAGCCGAAACCAGCGTTGGCCAACGACCGGCTGTAGCCGTGCAGCAACTTCGACGAATCATCGAAGAGAGTGAACAAGCGCCTGGACTAGACTTTTCTCAGGCATTGATAACCAACGATGTGAAACAGAATGTTGCTTGGTCCGCGGTGGAGCTAGCGAAACGAATTAACGCGTCTGGAATCATGGTTGTGACCCGTTCAGGTTACATGGCCGATTTAGTCACGAATTGCGCCCCTCTCGACGTTCCTATTCTCGCGTTTAGCAACTCAATGAAAACACGTACGAGACTAATGGTCAATCGTAGCGTATATACCCACAGTATTCCATTTGATTCAGATCCTGAAAAGACCATTCAAACAGCACTACAGGTGCTTGCGGAACGAGAAAACGTACAACCAAGCGATCGCTTTGTTCTAGTTAGTGATGTATTGAGTCACTCAGGCGTGGAGTCAATTCAAATTCGACAGATTTAAATTTGGTTACCCAAATAGGATGGTGTAATACAACCTCAACGATACGACCATCATAAGCACTCCAAAGATTCGTACGAACAGCAGTTTCGACAGTTTTCGACCAAGTCTAACCCCTAGGGGTGCGAACACAGTACTCATGAGCACGATAGGGATGAGTGCTGGGAGATATACAAAACCGAGTGAATTCTGAAATTTCAAGCCGAAACCGGCGATCACATAACCGGTTGTCGCACACACAGACAGGCAAAACGCGCCTACGCTTGCCGTCGCAGTGGCTTGCGGGACAGGAGTTTTATAAGTTAATAATGAAGGGACCATCACAGGACCACCTCCTAAGCCAGAGAGTCCGCAGACTAACCCACCACTTGAGGTTAATGCGCAGGGTATCCACTTTTTGGGAGTGGTACTCTTGACTTTGGGCAATCTGTTTAAAAACATGACGACGGCTAGCGCGAAGATTACCGAAGCTACAATTGATTTGAGGTATTGAATTGGAATGTACTGTGCAATGAGACTCGCGACGATTGCGCCGAGCACTAGGCAGGGCACCCAAATTTGTACTAAATTCCAGTCGATCGTTCTACGACGATAGTGGACAACTGCGGCTGTACCGGTTGTGAAGATAATAGAAGCCATAGATGTACCTACCGCAAAGAGCACAAGGCTGTTACTGGGGAGCAATGGATTATCAAAAACACCGAACCACTCAAAAATGAAGATGAGACCAGGTACTACTATCACTCCACCACCGACTCCTAGCATGCCCGCTAGCAAGCCAGCGGAAGCGCCAAGGGGGAGACAGATGATGAAGATTTCTAGGAATGAATCCAAGACGGTACTCAGAGTGATAAAAAAAGAAGAGAGTTTACAGAATTAAGTTTAAGGAGGAAGAATTGTTGAAAAATAATTGTCTGAAACGTTTATCTTTCGTAGTTTTAACTAGTACGTTGATTCTGTTTGGTGTCTTGGTAGTTGCGAGAACCGTTGAACGTGAAATCGTTGATGAAGAGGGGAACCGTTATGTAGGAGACACAGTAGACGGACAGATTCATGGAGAAGGACGATTTGATTGGGCTGACGGTTCTTCGTATGAAGGGGATTTCAGAAACGGAGAAGTACATGGGGAAGGAACCATGCAGTACACAGATGGTTCTAAATATTCAGGGACTTTCAACCGAGGTGAACGACATGGTTACGGTGTGCTAACTCTCGATGATGGCGATGTGTATGTAGGTACCTTCGTTTCGGACAAAGTGTCCGGAGAAGGTGAGTGGAGTTCGGAGTCAAAAGGGGAATCTTACCGAGGATCGTGGAAAGACGGAAAACGACATGGTACTGGCGTGCTAACTTGGGAGGACGGTTCGCGGTATTCGGGATTCTTTCTAAATAATCAAAGGCATGGCTTTGGTGAATACGTCAACGCAGAAGGGCAGACGTATCGCGGACATTTTCGAGACAATCTGAAACATGGGGACGGTATTTTGGAAATAGACCAGCAAACAAAGCGGTTTCAGTCGTGGAAACAGGGTCAGCTCGTTGTCGATGAAGAAATCAAGGAAATCGAAAACTGTGCTTTAACGGTGGAAGACAATCCTTGGATGTTTGTTGGTGATGAGTGTGTGGACGGACTCGCGCATGGAACCGGTCGCGCAGTTTCTCTCGACGGATCTGCCTACGTCAATCTTGGAACCTTCGTACTTGGTACACTTGTCAAGGGTGTAGTCTTACCGATGACGCTACCGGAAGAGTTTGATGACACCTGACAACTACGAAGAGTTAGAAGTTTACCGAGAGGTAAATGGCTGGATATGTGCGTTAGCACTCGACAAACAGCGGCAACAATCGGTTGCGATAAATCGACTTCACCTAGATTCTTCAGTGTCTCAGGAAGCCATTCAAGAGTACCAAGAGTGTTTACTGCGGCTTCGTGATGATCCACATCCCAATTTGCTCACCATATTGGAAGTGGCTTTTGAAAACGGGCAATTGATAGTCATCACCGAGTGGTTGGAAGCTGAAGATTTGTCCGCTCGTAAAGATCGAGGATTGTCCTTCGATCAAATCCTCGCGATGAGTAATGCGATCGCACGTGCATTGCAACACTTGCACTCAAATGGAATCGTGCATCGAACCATTAGTCCTGAGAGCGTGCTCTTTGCGTCTGAGACCCAATATGTGCGTTTGGACGTACCACTTTGGAATTTATACCCAGAACAGTCCCCGCCCACACAAGACCAAGCCTACTATGCACCCGAGGTGTTATCCAGACAACAACACAGTGCGGCTAGTGACATCTATGCTCTAGGAATTTTGCTTTTTACCACTTTTGTAGGAAACTTTCCTTGGACAGACCAAAACGGCATGCCTCGCATTCGTACCCTAGAAGACGTCGTACCGAGACTACCACTCTCTCTACCGTCATTACAGCAAACAATCGATGACATGTTAGCGTTCAGTCCGAGTGCGCGTACATTTTCTTACGAGAACACGATTGAGACTGTTGGGGACGAAATCCCTGATTCAGTGATGGTCAGTGACCCACGATATCGATCTGGGACAATTGATATTTCTGAAATACAAAGGGTCGCGCGGCCACTTGATCAGCCGGTGTCCAGTTCCAGCGAAAGTCCTTCTAAAAAGTCTCGATTTTGGTTGTACAGTACAGTGATGTTTGTTGCCGTCGTCGCAGTCCTAGCCTCAGGTTTCGCATACGTTAACTTCGACGGGGTACGGATGCTCTTCCACGAAATCGGCATAGCCGATCACCCCGAACTAAGCGAGCGCTGGAGGGATGCTGAATCGCTACGATTAGACCAAAACCAAAGTCTAATTACAGTCATTGCAGCCTATAACAAAGTGCTTGAACTTGATCCTAGGCACAACGGTGCACATCAGGCAATCGAAAACGAAAAACGAGATCGCCGAGAAGATATTGATTCAAGGATAAGATCCGACGATTTTGTTGTTGCACAACAATGGTTAGATGAATACGTCACTGCCGTTCCCAACGACGCGGAAATAGCTCCGCTAGTGAGGGAACTAGAGAATCGGCAACGAAGGGATCGCTTACTGGCTGATGCACGTCCATTGGTTGCGGCGGGGATGGACGATCTCGCTTCACTCGATGCCGCCGTACTCGCTTACAGGACTGTATTGAGACTGTTTCCAGATAGTGAAGAAGCAGAACGCCATCTGCACGATATAGCGGTTATGTACGCAGATGCCGCGATAAAGGCAGCCAATGCCTCTGAAACACAAGCTGCACGAAATTTTTTTGAGAAAGCCGTGAAAGCAGATCCCACCGCTCAGGAGCTTGAAGAAGCTCACGATAGAGTAAAACTTGCAGAAGAATTAGAGACTGACATTAACACAACAATTCAGCGCGCCAACGCGTTTTTTGAAGAAGGGCGTTTGATTACACCACCAGAAGAGGACAATGCGATGTCGTCCTATCGAAAGGTACTAGCTCTAGATCCAGACAACGAGGAAGCCCAGAATAAACTCGTTGAGATTGAGAAACGATTGATCGGACAGCAGCAACAGTTACTGGAAGAGAGAGAGTTCGGCGCAGAAGCCAATTTAGTGCTCGCGGCCGAACAAGCCGGAGTTTCCGAAGCTACACTTCTAGCGATGTCTGATGCTCTTGAGAGTCTTCAGGAAGACATTCAGGACGCTGTAAAGTTGTATCGTGAAGCACAGTCGCTTTTTCAACGTGGCTACATATCGGAACCTGAGCACGACAATGCGATCACGGTTCTGCGCAGAGCACAGGCAAAAGATGCAAAGAATTCTGCGGTAAGCGCTCTGTTGGATCAATGTGCGGAGCGGACTGCAACCGTTGCACAAGAAGCCTTCAGCGCGGGACTTGTGGATCGGGCGATAAAGTACATGGATCTAGCACTAAGCATTCAACCAATGAATGATGCGTGGTCTCGACAGTACCAACAGTGGAGGCAACGGGATTAGCACATTTACTTACAGACCTTACTAAGTGTTTTCATGACAGTAGACATTCCATTTGTGAAAGACATGGAGTTTACTTACGGCGTGTCCCAACAAGTGTCACCAAGGATTCGTAGGGTTATTGCTCATAACCCAAGCCCGTTCACCTATTTTGGTACCGGTACCTATCTCGTCGGATCGGGTAGGGTAGCCGTCATTGATCCGGGCCCCGCGGATCCGGTTCACATTGACGCTATTCTGCTCGCAACGCAAAATGAAGAAATCACACATCTAGTAGTCACGCACACTCATCTTGATCACTCTCCCGGTTGTGCTTTGCTCGAAGAACATTGTGAAGCAAAGACCTATGGCTACGGTCCTCACGGAGCAAATACTACCGACGATTGGGTCGTCGAAGAGGGTTGTGATACGGAATTTGTTCCAGATGTTGTGGTGAGACACCACGATGTGATCAAGGGAGATCGCTGGAGTTTAACGTGTGTACACACTCCAGGGCATACTTCAAATCATGTGTGTTTCATTTTGAACGAGGAAAAAGCACTGTTCTCAGGAGATCATGTGATGGGGTGGTCCACGAGCGTGATCTCGCCACCTGATGGAGATATGGAAAGTTACATGGCGAGCTTACGTTTGCTGTTGGAGTATGAACTGGATGTATATTGGCCGACTCATGGTCCGCCGATTACCAATCCCATTCCGCATGTGGAAGCCTTTATTCAACATCGATTACACCGAGAACAACAAATTGTTGATTGCTGCAAGAAAAAAGTTCAAACGATTTCGGAGCTAGTTCCGTTAATGTACGACAATTTGGATCCGGTTCTCTATCCTGCGGCAAGGAGAAGCGTCTACGCGGCTGTGCGATTCATGGTGAAAAAGGGACTATTGCGAGCTGACGGACCGTTAAATGAAGATTCTCGATTGTTCAGCAACTAGTCTAGATACTGAAGGGGTTAATGGCTGTCTGGTTCCCCCGTCCTCGACTCGATGGCTACACTTGACTCTGCGGAAGCAACTGTTACTAGCGGAAGATCCACAGTAATCGCTACCCCCGATCCGTCTTCCAAGTTCACAGCTTGAACGCTACCACCATGATATTCAACGATCACGCGGACTACATACAACCCCAACCCAAAGTGCATAGTACTTTGTGTGCCGCGCATACTGACTAGCGAGTCAAACACCGCAGCTGTGTCACCTGTTAAGGTAGGGCCACGATTCGCAACCGTAATCCGTAATGAGTTAGTACCAACTTGAAGCAGAATACTGATTGGGCTGTCATGACGGTGAAAATCGATCGCATTGTCGATGACTTTGTCAAGCATTTGTTCGATATGAAAATCAGAAACATTAGCGATCGCGGATTGTTCTTCACAGATTAGTACAAACTCAACATTCTTATGGGTGTTCTCTAAGTTCGAGACATAGTTCTTGACGAGCCGCAACATGTCTACTCTTTCGAACTCTCCGTTTTGGAGAGAGTCTTCCAAGCTCGCAGCGTCACTCAGATTTTGTACGATTCGACCGATACGCGCAACACCTCTTTGAGCACTTTGGAGATATCGTTGTTGCTCCTCAGGATCGTCTGTGCTGCGGAGATTCTCCAAGGATGTACTTAAAGTATTTAGGGGATTGTTGATTTCATGACGTAAAGTTCTCGGCATGCGTTGGAGAAAAGTTTGATGTTGGGTTAGACGACCTAACATTGAATCAATCGACCGGGCAAGTTCGCCGATTTCATCTCCAGTATTTCTCTCCACATTGAGCGAACTAACTTTTATTCGCCCATATTCATCGATCGCTCTTGCTGTAGTGCTTCGTAGCTTCTGAATACGATACGCGAGTCGTATCGAGTATCCTAACAGCGCGATCGTGAGAATAGCAAATATAACCAGCGAAACGATGACAATCGTCCGTAGTGTACCTGCAAGTAGTTGTAGGATGTCTTCCACGTTCTGCTGCACTACAGCTACTCCAATGACCTCTCCAGGAGCTCGAATCGGGTAAGCAGCAATGATGGCAGGCGCTCCAGACAGCGACAGAATCTTGTCTTTGGTTGGTTCGTTGTTTAACGCGCTGTTAATTACCTCGATGGTTCGTTGTTCAGCGTCTTCGAGAGACAGGTCACGGAAGGCCTGACCAGGATAAAAACGACGGAAAAAGCCTCCTATTCTTTGAAAGAAATTTTTGGATTGATCCTCGCTGCTGAAGAAATCTTCCTGAGTCGCACCGAGCACCGATTCTCCACGCTTTCGACCCATCGTATCGAAGATCATGACCTGCGTGTTTTCGAAACCAAGACTCGCAATCGTTTCGATGATCGGCGCGGATCGGTATACAACCAATTCAAAATATTCTTGGTTCGTGGCTGGCTGTGTCGTAGTTCGTTTACTACTCTCTATCGGACTAATGTCTACGTCAACGTAAGTAACTGCAAAGACATCCAAACTTCCGAAAATCGTCATCGGAATCGTAAATTCGATATTCACACCGGTTGGCGTTTCTGTAAGAAACCCACCGACCTCTATATTTGCCACTAAATCGTCACCTTCTTGATCAGCAGGGTAGGTATACGCTGAGGCAACTCCTGGTCTGGAAAAAGTAAGAGCAGTTTCTGTTCGCTTGCCCTTATCATTAATGTAAATCACGCGAAGGTGATCGGAAGACCCAAGGCTGATAATCGTTGGATCTCGTGGAACGAAATCGTCATCTTCGATTTCGAGAAACCCGTGAAGTTGGTTAATTGATTCCCCTAAACGAATGGTGAATGAACTGTCTCCCGCGCCAAACTTTCGTGAGACTACGTCCTCGGTAGCCTTCCAGTCTAGAGCTTTTCCATCCAACAATACGCTACCGACTAGTGGTTGGGCGATTAAATTCTTGGATTCATCGATTTCAGTAGGCAAGTCTTCAAAAAGTGCCTTCTTGTTGTTGAAGAGAATCGCCACACTATTCGCAAGACTAATTTGGTTATTCATCTGCGCGTCAACAAGCAAGGTCTCCACCTCGACAAGCAAGGTATAGAACAAGAACGGAGCAAACAGCAAAATAGCTGCTAGGAGCAGGAGTTTGGTACGAAGTTTAGGACCTCGAATCCGCGAACGAATTCTCATAGGCTTGGTCTATGCGTCGAGAATCCAGCGGTAGCCAAACCCGTATTCGCTCTTGATCGCTTCAAACTCAGCATCTACATGTTCAAACTTCTTCCGCAAATTTCGAACGTGTGTGTTGATAGTATTGTTTGAAACGAAACTTTGATTTGTTGTTTCCATGAGAGCTTCGTAGCTCACTGCGTGCCCTGGCGATCTGACGAGTCGCGCGAGCATTTTGAATTCTGTTTGCGACAAATCAATACGGTGTTCTTTCCAAGAAACTAGCAAAGCGTCTTGATCTAACTGAAGTTCTCCAACTTCAACGATGCTCGTCCTATTGGTATCGTCTGAACTAGACCGGACTTGTTCAATTCGTAGCAAAGAAGCGATGCGTTCGGCAAGGTAGTCGAGTGAAATTGGTTTTGGTAAGTAGTCCCAAGCTCCCAACCGAAGACCTGAAATCTTATCAATTTCGTCAATTCGTTCAGTGAGAAAGATCACCGGTAGATCGGGTGACCGCGCCAACAATTCTCGACAGAGTTCAAATCCCGCATCCATCTCGTCACCTAGTATGATGTCAAGGATCGCTAAGTCGGGCATGGTCTGCCGAAATCCAGCTAATGCCGAAACTCGATCGGCGAATGCTACTACATCGTAGCCTTTCTTTCGAATGGCATCTTTGTAATTCACTCGTTGATCTGCATCATCTTCGACTATCGCGATTCGCTTGGGCATCGTGGTTAACTCGTACGGCAATTAGACTCTAGAATTGAAGACACATTGTACCCGTTGTAGAACTTGCATAAAGGTGGTGAAATTACTGTTACCGTCAAATTGGTTAATTCTTGAAGAGGTGTGAATTTCAACGTTTCTAATTTTCAGAAAGTCCGTATCAGACTACAATAATATGTACAAATGTTCCACGTGGAACATCTAGTTTTGCTTTTTTTACCTCTTCTTACTCGGAATGTTCGCGTTTTTTTTGCAAAAGTCCTTCTTGGAAGTACGTCCTCTTTAACATGTTTGTTCTAAGGGTGTAGACCGCCGGTTTCAGACGATGTTTTATGAGGTCTAGGAAAGTTACATGCAAGCGCTTCTAGGCATTCTTTTGGTCATCTCGATCGCTTGGCTCCTTAGCGAGTCGAAGGGACAAGTCCGTTGGCTCCCAGTTGTAGTTACTCTAGGAGTCCAAATAGCTCTAGCTGCGATTTTGGTGCAGTTGCCGGTGGTATCTACAGGACTGTCGTATCTCAACGTGATTGTTGGCGCAATCACCGATGCAACTGGACAAGGTACTGCCTTTGTCTTCAGTTATTTGGGTGGAGATGAACTACCATTTGCCCTCACTGTAGAAAGCCCTCCCTTTATATTTGCAACACAGCTCTTACCACAGATCATTGTGTTTGCTGTATTGGTGGCTTTACTGTGGTATTGGCGCGTTTTGCCGTTGATCATAAAGGGTCTCTCGTGGGTGCTACAACGGAGCCTTCGCATTGGTGGTGCTGTTGCAGTTGCCGCTGCCGCGAGCGTGTTCGTAGGAATGGTAGAAGCTCCCATGATGATTCGTAGCTACCTCAAAACTATAACACGATCTGAGTTTTTTGTGGTGATCACGTGTGGAATGGCAACAGTCGCGGGATCTATGATGATCTTATACGTTACCGTTGTTGGTGATGTCTTGACCGATACGATCGCACACGTTGTAACCGCTTCTTTACTTAACGTGTTGGGCGGAATATTGATCGCAAGAATAATGATCCCTGATGATCACGTAACTGGGGAAGCCGACATTGAGGATGCATTTCAATACCAGAGTTCGTTCGATGCTCTAACCCGAGGAGCGATGGACGGAACGAAAATTGTGATCAACATCATCGCTATGTTGATCGTTCTCATCAGTTTGGTCGCGCTCATCAATCATGTGTTGTCCTTTTGGGTGATTGGTGGTAGCCCGATTACGCTAGAGCGCATCGCGTCGTGGTTGTTCCGCCCACTTACTTGGTGCATGGGACTATCTTGGACCGACTCCGCGATCGGAAGCGAGTTAATGGGCGTCAAGTTGATGATCAACGAACTGGTCGCGTTTCAACAGCTGGGGCAGGAAGGTATTTGGTTATCTACTCGATCAAGCTTGATCATGACCTATGCGTTGTGCGGATTTACGAACTTGGGATCTGTAGGAATACTCGTTGGCGGTGTGAGTGCATTGGTTCCGGAGAGACGTGAAGATTTGCTTTCACTTGCTCCAAGGACCCTTGTATCAGGAACGTTGGTTGCGTTTCTTACCGGGTCAATAGTGGGGATAGTCTCGGTTTTCGGACCGAGCTAATTGGTAGCTTTGGCGTGCTGTTCTAAGTAGCGAAACTAACGATTGATCGTCAGTCTGCAGCCATTTGTACGTTTTGTACGCCAGCAAGATTGGCTGCATCCCAAATTCTTACAAAGACATCGGCACTCGAATCAGGATGAGGATTTATGATGACTGGTGCATCTGGAAATTCTGCGGCAAACCGTTCAATATTCGCTCGTACCGCGGAGACATCGACGGTTCTACCGCCTATTTGAATTTGGTCTCGAGCTGAAACTATGACCACGATGGACTTTTTATCAGGATCAACTGTCTGAGGCTGGTCCTCTTCCGGCGGAGTCACATCGATACCAATTTCCTTTACAAAAGTTGCGGTAACGATGAAAAAAATCAACATGATGAACACGACATCCAACATAGGGGTGAGATTAATCTTCTGGTCTTCTTCTAGTGCGCCGCGAGCTCGATTTCTCACTATGTATTCCTCTGTTGATCAAGAGAGTTGGCTTACCACAGACTGAAGATGTCTGAGGTACAACACTATTTTAACCAAGAATATAGCATAAATATCTGGTTCTAGGGACTCTGTTTTTGACAATTTTTTGATGCTTGGTGAATTCCGAAATATTCACGTCAAACTTCAAGGATTCTCCAAAGGTCGTTGTAACTTATCCACAATTCAGTGGATTTCACTGGTGTCAATGTATTTTCACAAAAGTGTTGAATTTAGGCAATAATTGTGGAAAAACACAGCATATTTCCTGCAAATCTTGAAAAATACTGGTAACAAATCTTCGGCAAAACAAGTTTTACCTCGGCAGTTCAACTTTTATCCACCGAGTTATCCACAATTTCTAACCAGTTGATACCTGGTCGCAACATACTTGTTAGGTTTGCGAATTTCGCACTCTCTAACAAATCGTGTTGATACGGCCAAATTACGCGCGGAGGTAAGGATGCTAATACAGACTCAATGCGTCGCCCAGATTGCATGCCGTATTTAGTTCCGCGGTCGATCGCAAGATTGAATTCTGCGTAGCGTCCACGACGTACAAGCATCCATTCTTCCTCTTCGGACGTCCACTGCGATTGTGCTCGGCGCTTGACAATGGTGGTGTAAGCATGTAGAAAAGTTTCACCCACAGTCCTGACAAATTTAAAACAATCGTCAAAGCCACCCACGTTGAAGTCGTCAAAGAATATGCCCCCCACGCCTCTCGTCTCACCCCGATGCGGCAAAAAGAAGTACTGATCACAGTTTTCCTTCAGCTCAACGTATCGTGCATCGCTACCACAAGCCGCGCGCGCCTGTTCATGCCAAAACCTTATGTCTTCCGAGAACAGGATGTAGGGCGTTAAGTCGAATCCACCGCCAAAAAACCAAATCAGTTCTTGAGCTTGAACAAGAAACATACGTAAGTTCAAATGTGTAGTAGGCACGTGTGGATTGCGCGGATGGACGATGACGGAAATCGCGGTCGCTCGAAAGGGGCAGTTCGCAAGGTTAGGATACCTTTCGGTTGCAGCACTGGGAAGACGATCACCGACACTGTAGGAAAATTGCACCGCGGCTTTTTCAAACAAGTCGCCGTTCGTTAATACTCGCGGTTGTGCAAGCCCACCGTTTGGCGAGTCGAAAGACTCTTTGAGAAACTTTCCGACACCGTCGAGTTCCTCAAACGTTCCAACGATGCGTTCTTGAAGATCAATGAAGAACTCCTTGACTGTTTCAATGGATACTTCAGTCATCGTCGCATGCAGAAATTTGGGACTCAACGCTCGCCAAACGAGCGGTTCGCACAAAATGGAGTCAATGGGTAGATGTGAGTGGGTGTGAACAGAATTCGAGAAAGTAGGAAAGATTGGAGCGGGAAACGGGGGTTGAACCCGCGACCCCAACCTTGGCAAGGTTGTGCTC
>VXLL01000033.1 GCA_009841615.1 Gammaproteobacteria bacterium
CTCCCACACCAACCGAGCCTGTGACGACGACACCCGACGAGGTACCATCAACCAACGTACCAGATAACTCTATCCCCGAAGTAGAAGGCTTGGATGTAGAAATGCTTGAAGACTCCGATACTCAAGTGGAGCTCAAAGCTACCGATACCGATGGAACTATCTCGCGATTCGGGATTACAACATTACCAGCACATGGAACTCTCAGTGGGTCTGGATCGAAACGAACTTACACACCAACCAAGAACTTTTTTGGTACCGATTCATTTGCTTACGTAGCTATAGACGATCAAGGTGGCGTTTCGCGACCCGCCGTGGTGTCTATCACAGTTGATTCAGTCAATGACCGTCCTACTGCGGATTCTTCAAGTTGGGTCACCGTCGAAGACAGCACAGGCGTCTACATTGACTTGCGAGCGCAAGATCCCGACGGATCTATTGTGTCTTACACGATCGTTCAATCCCCCTCTCATGGCAGAGTTGATGACATGGGTAGTGGTCGCTGGTTTTACGTGCCTAACGAAAACTATTCGGGCTACGACTCGTTCCAATGGGTCGCGATCGATGATGAGGGTGATCGAAGTCTGGAGGCAACAACTACCATAACCGTAACCGAACAACCCGATCCACCTACGATCCGAATGCGAGAAAATCAATATGAGACTACGGTAGGTACGCGACTAGACATTGACGTCAGAGTTTCCGATCCCGAAAACGACATTGACCGATTTGAAATTCGACAAACCCCGCGTGCTAATGGCAAGTTTTATCCTAATAGTGGTACGGTGGGTGAGTTAGATTTTCTGCGTTTCGAAGCAACTAAACGTGGGATCAGTTCCTACCGTATAGAGGTGCGAGATAGATCGGGATTGAGCGCGTTCGCTACGTTCACAATCGAGGTGACCAACACACCACCGGTCGTGAAGTTGCCAACGCCTAGTTATGATCGAAAAGCTGGAGTCGTGAATTTCAACTTGAGAGTTCGTGATCCGGATGGCACTATTCAACATTTCGTGATTCAAACCATCGACAACCGAAGAGCCGATAGCATTAAAGTAAACGGGACAAGTGTAACGGATGCCATATCTTTTACAACGGGAGGTGCTTGCGAGACTGAGGAAGGTGCTTGGTGTAATCTAAACGTGGTGTATACGCCTGATGTAATTGACGGACATTCGCGTCGTATTCGAGTTTACGCGATTGACGACGAGGGAGCTTCTTCGCCGAAAGACTTTATCAGAATTGAGACCAGACAGCTTCAAGTTGCCCGTCATGTCGTGCAAGACGATGACGACGATGATGAGTATTGGCAATCGCCTAATCCCCGTGTTCCACCTAGTACACCGCCAACAACATCCGATCCTCCGTCGCGTCCACCGAACAACACGAGCGATACAACACCACCTACGCCGCCACCACCGCCAGTAACAGACGAATCCGACGATGATGACGACGACAGCACCTCTACAAGGGATTCAGACGAAGTAATTGTTGATCGTGTCGACAAAGAAGAGACAAAGAAAGTCACCGATCCAAACCGAGAAGTGCCTCGCGTACGGAATTAAAACACTTACAAATGCGCTCTAGGATTGCTAGACTGTAGTGAAAAAGCCGTCTTCAAGACGGCTTTTCTTTTGGTTGGCCTAGTACGACCAACTCATTACCGGCGAGCTAGTCTCTCAACTTTGTAACGCCTTTTCACAACAAGAGATTATTGTTTTGCATCGAACTTAACAAGCTCGTCGTTAGAAGCGGTATCGAAAAATTGTATTAACCGTCTGAGTTTCGGCATCACCGGTATACTGCGTTACCGAAAATTCAAGCGACGCCTTTTCATTGATTTGAAGCATTAGACCACCGGAAGCAAATAAATCGGTGCCGCTGTCTTCGCACGATATGAAATCGCAAAGGTCGATCTCATTTACGGAAACCCGTTCAAATTCGACCGAGTAGTTAAATATCCCAGCTCTCCAGATGCCGGAAATGCTGTTGTTTAACGGAAGCGTAAGCGTACCGGCTAAGGAGACGTAGGTGTTTCCAACAGTCGATATGTCATATACGCTAACATGCACAGCCAGGCTATTGAGTATGGTGTCTGGGCTAAGTTCGGGTGCAATATCAACGAAACCCTCAACCCCAAATCTTTCATTGATTTGCCAACCTAGCCCACCGCGAAAACCAGCCCCGTCCCCGACACCAGTTTCGATATCTTCATCAAAATTGACAAAACCGCCAAATATGTACAAGTCCGTCTGTTGCGCCGAACATGGGGCGGCTAGGACGAAAAGGGAGAAGAGAAGAACTGCATATTTCATGAGATAGTACCTCGCGTCATGTAGTTTGAAAGCGGAGTTGTTCCCAAGCATTGTACGAACAGATCGTAGTAGGTAGGGAGTTGCCAATTCTTACCGAATACTAAGCTCAATTAGTTATCGGGAGCAACTGCCATTACGTCGCTTGAGTAGTCCCCCCTTGAGCCGTCGATCGTGACATTGAAGACCAATCGATAGTCCCGTGCGTCCGGAGGATTGTACGGACATAATTCATTGGTCGTTCGTACTTCTCCATCGACATCGGTCCAATTTTCACCAAGAGAATTGCGGAACTGCCAAGCAGAACTATGCACCGTATAGGAGACGTCTCCAATCTGGCGATTGTCGAATGCTTCACACTCGGTTATCGAAAGACTGTCTAACTGTATCGAACTGGGTTCAACGTTCATTGCGACTAACCGCACTAAATATTGGTCGTATAAATCGAACGTCGGTCTCGGAATCGCATCATTAGCACCGGTTACGCGTTCAAAGCGATGTATGGAATCTATCCAATCATCAACTACAACGTACGAAAATTTGCCATTCTGAGTACTCACACCAAAAGCATCTACCATGTCATTAAACTCGGGTAGTTGATTTCCATATCGGTCGGGTTGTTCGTTCGATGACCAGTCGGATATGTAGAGTTCTCTCGTGGATTCATCAAAAGTGACCACATAGTTCATATAGCGACAGAAAACTTCAATAGCGGGGTACTCTGTCCTGTGGACGTCGTTGACTAGACACTGACCGGAGTCCCAAGAATCTGGACGCCGAATATGAGAGGGGAAGAACGGGAAATTATCATTAATGTAATAATTATCAATTGCGGCGATTGCTAGGGGTGTCGAGCGGTTCTCACTGCTAATGTCAAACACAGCGACTGCAGGATTATTCTGTCCAACCACAAACAGGTAATCGCCACTAGCGTCAAGTGTTATACTCGCGCCATCGAATCTGTTTGAGTTTTCATCGAGTCCGGTACTTGTTAACCAAGATGTGTGAGTGGTGGTGGAAGATATACTGAGCATACCCGTTTCGTCGTCTCTTCCGAAGGTAAATATCCGATCGTCAGAGAGACCATACAGGTAGTCCTGGATTGGATCAAAGGACAAAAACCGTAAGCCAGTCAATTCGATGATCTCCGTTTTTAGTGCGTGAGATGCGCTCGACGATGTCGCTACTTGGATAAGAGACATTTCACAGGGGCCATCAACTCGGTAGGTTGCAATCGTGCCTAAGCCGATCTTGTAAATGTATCGGCCAGTACCGTCGTGTAAAACCTGGGTAGGAGTATGTCGGAAGTCACTCTCTACGCTACAGTTGGAAACAGTCCGATCAGTCTGATCTAAACCCTCGAACAATACAAAGCCTGTTCTCAAAGGCGCGTACAATGCGCCGCGAGCAGCATTCCAACCTAGGACTGGTAGGTCGGGGACGTCAACTGTTTCTCCATCGGCATCTTCGTACGGGATCGTTTCGACTACGCTGAGGTCGTCAGTGTCATCGGAAAGTCCAAGTACGAGCATTTCGTCTTCAACTGCGATGAGCACTTTGTCGAGGTCGCTGCCAACGACCGCTCCCGCCGTGGGATTAATCAGTTCTTCGATATTGTGTCCCGTTGGACTGCCAATTTCTTGGAAGTCAAGGCTGCTCGTGATCCATGAAGGAATACGTGCTTCCCTCCAGAAAATGTCGACCTCGGTTTGACTGGTTGAAAACTCCGTCCTATTACTACGCATTGCGACCTGAACTAGATATTCAGCCCCCGCTTCCGGTTTAAAGATCGCCTCCGGTCTACCACTGATAATAAATGATCGATCGGTCGACGCTATGAGATCCCACGGATCATCGTCGTCATCACGTTTGTGAATGGCAAGGAAATACTGATCGGAAGCGCTTCTTAAACTTGCGTCCTCCCATGTCTCAGTAGAAAACTCCATCCATCCATTAAAACCGGCAGTAGGAGTCCACTCTCCCCAAACAGATGAATGGACACCAGCACTAGTAAGGCCGTTGGCACGCGATTCATCGGGTGTCGTCGTGGCGTATTTCAAAGCCCAACTTGCATCTCCAGTCGTACCACTAATAGATGTTGCGGCACTAATCGAGTCATTTTCTGGGGTCGCGCCCCATAGGAAAGAATTGTTGGAAACGTCGAACGAATATTCCAACCCACTATTACGGTGGATCACAATGTAGTAAGTCGTACCACTATTTACATCAAGAACAAACTCCTGGCCCGTTGCAAGATGAGTTAGCGTACTAAGAGTTGAACCAACGAACGCGCTTAGAACATCGATCTGTGCGTTCGAAAGGCGAAATGTGAATCTACCCGTGCCAGGAGCTTCCCATGCCCACCATAGCGAATGAGAAATTGTTTGGGCTGGTTCACCCACTTCGATTGTACGATCAACTCCACTGCACGTACTACACTTTGTCCTGCTTCCCTGCGCGCCAGAAATCTCAATGGCATTGGAGAACATATCGTTACTCATCAGGTTGGAGGTGGATGATTCTTCCCAGGATAACTCATAAGATCCTTCAAAATCGGAAAACTCGGCGTCGGTACTGACGCAGATTTTGTACTCTTGGTTTGCTGACACGGGTATATCCGCATTGTAGTAGGCAGGATCTGAAACTAAACGAAGGTCGTCGACAGAATCGCCTAGAAAGACATACACATTCGGCCGTTCGTCTGAGTAAGGAGCATCTGCTTCAAATGTCCAAACACCATCGGAGGGTGCAGTCCATGTAAACCAAGTCGTACCGACCGATACGTGCCCTCCAGGCTCACCTTGTTCAACAGTTGCGTATGCATTATTGCCCGTTACATCGCCATTCTCACCGGAGAGGGCGATACTATCAGCAAAGTCATCGTTAACTGGTTTTGCGTCAAATTTTTCCCAAGTGAACTCCAGTTCAGGAGCTCGCAAGCTCCAGTAAGTATTAACCCGTAAATAGTAATCGGTATGTGCTTGTAAATAAAACTCAAAAAAGTCGGTAGTCCACATATTTCCTGGTGGCGGTAGAAACATGTTGTCTTCTGAAATTAGTTGGAAGGACACGTTCGCGTTCCTCGGATCTTGACTCGTGAGTTGAATTCGGTATTTCACTGGTGTAGATGTCGAGAGTTTGTACCACGCGCTCCGAGACTGGGAGTAACCCTGTGTAAAAACAAAGTATTGGTCTATTTCCCAATCTCGTTGAGTGACGAAAACAGCCAGCACCTCCGTGTCAATATAGAGTTCGCCGGGATCTCGGGTTCCGGCTATCAGATCGACAGATACAGTACCTGAATCGCTAGGCAATTCGACCGCGCTGGTCGCGTAGTTGTTCGAAAGTGCTGCGGAAGGAGACGGCAAGTCTTGACCATCGACTAGAACATCAACCGTGTCTACGTCAGCCATCGCGTTCGTGCTTGCAACCGATACATACAGCTGGTGACTGCCAGTTTTCATCTCTGGTGGAAATACGAGAGCTACGTTTTGAACCTCGCCAGATACGACTTCTCCCAAAAATATGGGCCTACCTATGGAAATTCCAGCTAGGTCTTGAACGGTCCCATCCTCTCGCGTGATTTGGCTGCCTGGTTGCCAGAACGATTCTTCTGCGTTGTACACGTAGTCACAATCGCCAGTCCTCTGGTCGCGACAAGCAATGTGTAGCGCGACTCCTCCCGCAACAAATTCATCCGTAGAAACGGTGAGTTCAAGTTGAGGTCTTCTAACATTAGCAGTATTTAAGGTGTCCGATTCGAGCTCAATGTCCAGTTGCGGAGTTGACTTCCCGATCAACATCCACGACACGGCGATGCGCGGAGCGAACTGAAAAACGTTGTGAGGTATCACAGTAATTCGCTTGGTCCCGGCTTCTGGGTTAGCAATGATGAGATATTCCAAGTTATCGACGCGAGAGCTAGATACATGTTCGCCACACTCAGTGACGTCACAGTCTTCGTCTGGGCCGAGATAAAGATCGAGATCTGCCATCACAGTAGAACCAACTTCGTCGCTCGGTGGTTCGTCCCACGTTAACACGATATCAAGACGATCTGTGTTCTCCGGTACTTCGATTTCGATGTAGGCATATTCGTCATTCTCGATTTCACTCACCGCGCTATGACTGGACCATTCGTTGTTTGGACCCTGAATTAAAGCGGTTCTCGCCGAAACTGAACCCATCCCATATTGGTTGTTGACGAATCCAGTACCGTAGGTGTTCGTTCTTGGAGCAAAGGCTTCTGAGTCAAAGTAAGCATCTGGTTTGATCGCGGTCGCCATGAGTTGTGCCCGCACCAGAGCAGGATTAGTTTTAAAGCCGTCGTCCGTTCCCATAAGGAGAGTTGCTATGCCGGCAACGGCCGGCGATGACATACTCGACCCGTTCTTGGTCACGTAGCCAGACTCCGCGCCATTGCCGTCAGCGGCCTGGATAAAGTCTCCGGTCATACCCACGTTCGGTGTCATTCGTCCGTCCACAGCTGGTCCGAAACTGGTAAAGAAGTTTGCAAACAATGCATCTGTCAACCAAGCTACTGAGAGCGAGTTTTTCGCAGAAGCGTAATGCGAGTATGCGCTCCTACGCCAGTTACCTTGAGACACGACATAAACTTGGTTGTGATTCCAAACAGCCCAATCTAACTTTTTCGCGCCGACTCGATCACCGGTGTCTGCTGATGGAATTCCTAAACTCACGTTGATTATGTTGGGTTTCATCGCGACCGACTCGGTGCCGTTCCACTCGCACGAAGACTCTTGGGTCAAGTAATCGATGGATTTGAGGGTGGAAGTAGTGTCTGCCCCATCATCATCTTTGGCAAAAGCCTTGGCAAATCGAATGTGTTTTACGCCGGGTGCAAATCCTGCTCGGCTTCGATCATCTACTCCTGCACCGGCAAAAATGCTCGTAACGTGAGTACCGTGCCCCGCGAGATCGACCCAAAGATCGTCGGTATCCAGT
Source organism: Gammaproteobacteria bacterium (assembly GCA_009841615.1). Taxonomy (GTDB): domain Bacteria; phylum Pseudomonadota; class Gammaproteobacteria; order Pseudomonadales; family Azotimanducaceae; genus Bin55. The sequence goes on from VXLL01000033.1 coordinate 7,275, forward strand.
TGCCCGTTGTCCATCGTTTGAAAACTCTCACCACAGATGCTATCGCGGGTAGAAGAAATGTCAGGGTGTGAAAGATTTAGTCCACTATCGATCACTCCAATGGTGATGTTCGCCCCTGTAATTCCAACAAAGCTACCATTGATTGCCTGGTGAGTTCGTAGTCCATCCGCGCCCGAGACAGGTACTGCAGAATCAAGGCTCAGCTCCAGCGTGCCAACAGGTTCGACTGCTTGTACAAAGTCCCATTCAGCTAGGTCAATCAACTTGCCATAGGGAACGGAAGCAGCTAGCACTCGAATCGTAGGGTCCCAGTGTTCGATGACTGCACCGAGCTCCTCGATTTCGCTTCGCCAGTGCGTGAGGTTAGTTGTGGTCATGAGCGTAATGAACACTTTTTTGGTTTCAGAACCAACGCTGGTGTAAATTTCCTCTCGGAAGTTGGGTCCGATTTTTTCGCTAATCGGCTTATTTCCTAGTGCAAGGACGGACTCATGTGCTAGTAACTGCTTCAAACTACCGGTGTCACGAGGTAGTCGTACCCGCCGATATTCGTTACCACCGTCATATATTTCGACTCCCAACGATTTGAACGTATCGCGTTCAATGGTGTGTAAAACGTTGGGATTGAGTTGAATCCAAGCATAGAAATAGTCCCGGTTTAAACTCTCCTCGGAGTCTGGAAACGAGATCGTAGATGCGTCCTTTGTGAACCATGAGAGGCTGGGATGAGAGTTAACGTCGACTGAAGGTCTTTGCGCGAGTTTACCCTTTTTCATTTCACCGCGAAAGTCAGTGAGCTCAAAGGTCTTTACTCCTATATTGGTCGATTCTGTACTTTCGCTGGACGAACGATTTGAACTCTCAACTGAAGCTAATTCGGGAGCTTCTTCCGTGACGTGTGGAGAGTTGCTTATTTGACGAGTGCTTTCGGTTTGAGAGGTGTTCATACCTGGATTGAACGTGCGTTCAAATTCAGTATCTGATATCTTCTGAGGATGTTCAGGTTTAAATATCACCTCATGCAAAAACACACTGAGACAAACCAAACCCACAAGGGCAAAGCAAGAAATGGCGACACGAATACGTTGCATCAAAAAATCTCCTCCTTAGACTAGGATCTGAAAGTATTGGACGGTTTCTCTAAACCTATTATGGCACGAACTAAGTAAGAAAGTTCTACAAAGCGTCACTATTTTGTTGATATCTCAAGAATCTAGCCAATAGCGTAGAACAAAAAGATCGTGACCTATTCCAATATACGCTACGTTGTTAACTGTGAATTGGAGACAAATGAACGACCAACAATCATCAATCTTCATCGGAGTCTGTCGAAGGAACGAGTGCTTCTTTACGAAATTCCCATTCGCGGACTATTTCGAGTAAGTCTAAAGATTCGCGCATCGATTGCGGGAACGCAGAAAACGGTGCGGCTAATTCGACGATGTTTTTCGCGGCTTCGTCGAGAACTTCATGCCCCGACGAACGGACTACTCGAGTCTCTTTCACTGAACCATCAGGTTTAATTGCAACGTAGAGTCGCAACTTGCCGTAGAGTTTTTTCTCGACGGCTTCCTGCGGATAGTTTAACTGCCCGATCGCTTTTACTTTCTTCAACCACGCTTTAAGGTAGAACTCTTCCTCGGTATTGGTGGCATCATCGACTTCAATATTTCGTACGTTTTGTTCGCTTGACTGTTCGCGGATGATCGCGGTAGCAGTTTTGAGCAAGTCTCGTATCGATACTGGAGGGCGATCGTTCGCTGTCATATTTGGTTCGAGAACGTTGACGACATCAGTGGACGCATCTGTTATTACGTCCATTTTTGGAGCCGTGGTGTCGGTGTCTCTATCAGGACTAAGGCTAGTGTTTCTTTCGAGTTGTGCAGGGTTGCTCTCTCGTTGATTAAGCTCTTGGTCTGGCACAGTTTCGGGAGTGGAGTTGGAAACATCTGGATCAAGAATTTCTGCGTTGAGATCGTGACTTTGCGTGGGTGTGTTAGATACTATACTCGCCGACTCAGACTGAGGAACGAGCTGGACATTTAATACCCGTGGTTCTCGATCCCGTGCTTCGAACCGAAAGTCTATCGCAAATATGACGAGAGTATGGAAGATCACAGATCCAATGAATGCGATCACCAATAGTTTCGTGTCGTTGAGAGCCAACTTCATGACGCCTAATTCACCGTGTCCAACTCTGCAAGCTACTCTGTTTTCTCATCGTTATACGATTACATGTGGCGTTCTACAGCATCCATAAGCAACGAACCGATATCGAGGTCATACGCTTTGTCAAGCTCTCTAATACAAGTGGGACAGGTGATATTGATCTCAGTCAGGTAAGGACCGATCACATCAATTCCAACAAATAGAAGTCCTTGTTTACGAAACTCTGATGCCAGGGTATTAGCCATCTCCAAGTCTTCTTGAGACAATGGTTGCGGTATGCCAGTTCCACCTGTTGCTAAATTTGCACGAGTCTCGCCATCCGGTGGTACCCGTGCGAGAGCGTATGGAATAGTCTCGTTATCGACGATCAGTATGCGTTTATCACCAGCATCGATCTCAGGTAAAAACTTTTGTCCCATTATCGGGGAGGTGCCATTTACTGTCAGGGTCTCCAGTACCGCATTGAGGTTGGGGTCATCTTCTCGTACTCTAAAGATGCCCTTACCGCCCATTCCGTCTAATTGTTTGAACACAACATCCCTATGTTCAAAGTAAAACTGCTTTAACGTATTCAGGTCTTGAGCGACCACCATAGGTGGTGTGAACTCAGGAAAGTGCGTAGCGTAGAATTTTTCATTGAAGTCCCTTAGACTCGACGGTTTGTTTACAACCAGTACACCTTGGGCTTCGGCACGATCGAGCATATAGGTTGTGTAAATGTAATTCATGTCGAACGGAGGGTCCTTGCGCATGAATACGGCTTGAAAGGATGCCAGTGTACGTTTTTGCTTGTCTCCCGTGCTGCGATACCAAGGTTCGTCCCCGAGAACTGAAGGGTCAAGGCGGTCAAGAAATTTGTGATGCACTTCGAGCGGGGTAACGAAAGTAACCACTTCGTTATTCTCCCAATAAAGATCGCGTTGTTCCATTACCCAGACCTGCCAATCCCGACGTATCGCGGCGCGAAACATCGCAATTGTCGAGTCTTTGGCGACATTGAGAGTGGGTATCGGATCAGTTATGAACGCGATTTCGGTCATGAATTGATTGTAGACGATAAGAGGGAAAATCGGTATAACCTCTTAGAGTCGGAGTTTACAACCGAATTTTTGAAACTATTAGCATAAAGTCGAGTCTATTGAAAAGTGTTCTTGTTTGAAAACGATTTAGTGTTTTGACCGCTCTCCTGTAAGGAGGGATTTTCAAGAAGTTACGACGTCAAATTCTTATTTTCTCAAAGGAAATTGAAATGAAGAAATGTTTAACCTCAAGAGTCTTGGCAGCTACTCTCACACTCGTAATTACCAGCCAAGCCATCGCCGATGACGCGAACGCGCCGAACGTCGATGAGACGGAAGAGTCAATCACAGTAGACATGAATGGGAATTCCGCCTCGAAGACTAAGGAGCGCGATTACGAAGTTTATGTATCTATAGGATCTTCGAATTTTCAAGAAGACGTTGGTTCCGGGATCGGTAGTGGCGAGTCCTTTCGACTTACATTTGGATATCAATTCAGGAAATGGTTTGGGTTTGAACTTTTTGAGGAAAGAACTCCTGCACCTGAGACTAAGTCGATAGTTGCAGATCTACGTCAGTCATTGGATGAAAGAATATTGGATTATTCTGTTGCGACTCGAGGAAACTGGTATGGTGGATATTTGGCTAAGTTTTCTCATAGACTCAACGAAACCTATACTCTTGTTGCCAAAGTTGGAGTCGCGACGTATTAAGCGCATCGAATCACGGCACGACTAACTTTGGACGAAGAATCGGGTGACAGCCTTTTCAGTTATCGTGATCTGGATCGAGAGGTAGAGGGCTATACCCCCATATTTTCTTTGGGTTTGGAATTCCCTTTTCCGTATCCTGATAGCGAGAAAACCTCTTCGGAAGCGATGTTAGTTCAAATGACTGACAAGAAGGTAGAAAGTTTGTCATTTCGACTCGCGTTCAAATACACGTTCTAACACCCATCTCAAACTAAATCTGAATTGATACAGCGATTGTTCGCCAAGACAGTCGATCGTAATCGGAAGAGTGTTTGTATTCGCTAAGATCGCGTTGAATTTTGTGAGATTCTGTTTGTCTGCTTGCGTGTGCTCTGTTTGTTGGCACTCTCTTGGTGAGTGAGTCTCTTCACGCCTATTCCTGCTAGAGCATGTTGTAGTAGAGTGCTTGTTAAACGAAAGGAAATTGAAATGAAACGAACGTCGACAGTCGGATTTTTAGTATCGATTCTCGCACTTTTCGTTTCGGGTCACCTATCAGCTGAGGAACAACTTCAGTTAAAGATAACAGAAGTGATGAACGAACGTAACACTAAGGATTTGTTTGATCCACTCAAGAATTTGGTACCAAGACTAACCGTTGCTAAGAAAGAGAAACAGCGCGATTACCGGTTCTTTTTGACTGGTGGACTGTCTATCTTTCGAGAAGATCTTCAGACCACGGTAGGTGATGGTGCTATGCCTCGGATTGCTTTGGGAGTTCAGTACAACGACTGGTTTGGTTTAGAGCTCTATTCGGAATCAGCTCCGGCACTTTCACCGATGTCGTTGCTGGAAGATCTGGAGCAGCGTCTTAACCAAACAGCAACGAGTTTCTCTGTCAGTACCACAACTAACAGATATTTAGGTCTATCAAGCAAATTTTCATTCGAAGTAAACAAGGGTTTTTCACTAGTTGGAAAAGTTGGACTTGCTCGATTTGATGCGCATGAGACTAGCGCTAAGCTGAAATGGAAGAACGAAGCAGACCAGAGTGTGTTCACTTATCAAAAATTTGAGGGTGGAGTGAAGGGTTACTCTCCCGTGGTTTCATTGGGATACGAAACGCCTTTCCCCAATCACAAGAAGGCTTCTTTGGAAGTGTTTTTGACACAAATGTTTGACGACAAGGTTAAGAACTTGTCGTTGAGTACTATGCTTAAGTACTCCTTCTAACGCATATTTGCTTCAACACTTCTAGTAGTTGTGCGATCGCTCAGCAAATACACTAGGTGTTAGAATTGTTATAGTCGATATCGGGTTTTGTAGCGGAAATGCGTCAACGATTGAGCCGTCCCTATGTCTGGTACACACAGATTTCTCCTGCTTCCCGAAGTTCGAAGTACATATTTTGGAATACGATTGTGCGCAGGATGCTCGTAGAATCCCAAGACTACTCATCGAGAAGTCTAAAAACAAATCATCTGTCTAACCAAAACTCGAACGGCACCCAGACTCACCAGAGCTAGACTGCAACATTTTTCATGCAATTCGCTGTCGGGCTTCCCTCAATGATGTCTGATCAGTGCAGTATTGAAAAAGTGCAGCAGTTTCGCTCCCGCTAGCCGTGTTTTCCTGGTGTACTCATCTATGAACGTTCGCGACGACGTTGTTGTGCTTGGTGCTGGGCACAACGGACTGGTTTGTGCGTGTTATCTAGCGATGGCGGGGTTGCAGGTTCGCATTCTGGAGCGTTGTGGTGTTGTTGGCGGAGCGTGCGTTACAGAGGAGTTTTGTCCTGGCTTTCGAAATTCTACGGCGAGCTACACCGTAGGCTTGCTTGATGGTGAAATCATTCGAGATCTCAAGTTGTTCGAACACGGTTTGCGAATCGTTCCAAGACCGCTAGCAAACTTTTTTCCTTTACCAAATGGCGAGTCGTTGTCGATCTTCAACGACCCAAAAGACGCTCAAGAAGAATTTAAACGCTTTTCCGTAAGTGATGCCGCAACACTTCCTCAGTTTCAAGCAATGGTTAGAGAAATTGGCGATGTAGTGATTCCTCAAATGCACCGGACACCGCCAAATAAAGGCACAGGAATTCGTGGTTGGATCCAAACGCTCGAGACCACTCGAGAAGTGATGCGATTAACGACGCAACGACGTCGAGACCTGTCCAAGCTCTTTCTTTCTTCTATTGCCGATTTAGTGAAGAGTTGGTTTGAGAATCCCCATGTTCAAGCTGCTGTTGCATTCGACGCCGTAGTTGGGAACTTTGCGTCATTAAACGCTTCGGGTACAGCCTACGGGCTACTCCATCACGCTATTGGTGAGGTTGCTAGCCAACGAGGAGTATGGGGACACCCAATAGGTGGTATGGGCGCAATAACTCAAGCTATGCTCAAACAGGCAAACGATCTTGGTGTCTCAGTCGAAACGAATGCCAACGTGGTTGAGGTCTGCACTGAAAACGGCAAGGCTACTGGTGCGGTATTAGCAGACGGGTCGATACGAAGTGCTAAAGCGATAGTTGCAAACTTAGCACCTCAGCAACTGTATCTGGATTTAATCGACCGAGGGAGTCTCGATGAGGATTTCATACAAAACATCGAGAACTTGCGAAGCGAGTCTGCCGTCTTGCGGATCAACGTAGCATTATCGGAACTACCGCAGTTTGAATGTAAACCAAGCGACGAAATTCAAGAGCACCACCAATCCGGGATCGTAATCGGTCCAACTCTCGACTACATGGAATCTGCCTATTTAGACGCGCGAACTAAAGATTGGTCTCGGGAACCGGTGATCGAGATGTTGATTCCTTCCACCGTCGATGACTCTCTCGCTCCGACTGGTCAGCACGTAGCTAGTCTGTTCTGTCAATATTTCCCTTACGAACGGGATTGGGACAAAGATCGAGAGCGCACGGCTGACACAGTCTTCAAAACAATAGATCAATATGCTCCTAACTTCTCTGATGCAGTTATTGACCGACAAGTTCTCACGCCATTAGATCTTGAACGCAAGTTTAGTCTACCTCGTGGCGACATTTTTCACTTATCTCACAGTCCCAGTCAATTGTGGATTAATCGACCAGTCTTTGGTCATGCTGCATATCGTGGACCGATATCGTGCTTGTACCACTGCGGCGCGGGATCGCATCCTGGCGGAGGCGTGAGTGGAATACCTGGCAAGAATGCAGCGCGTCAAATTCTTCGATACTTGTAAGCTGAACTTCGGCTTGGATTATTCTTTGTGTCGTAGTCGAACTCGATACGAAATAGACCTATGAGTCACGGACTCTCGAAATCGAAAGACTAATTGCAGTATATGTGACGGACTAATTCTGGAGTAACATTACTAGATACAGAATTAGACCCTGATAACGTGGAAACGGATACTGTGCATGTTGAGGCAGTTGTTAAAGTAGCGTTTCAAAGCCTTCGCAACTATGTAATTAGATGAAATGTTGGGTTTAACACGTAGAGCAAAAATGCTATGTCAAGATTAACTGACGCACAAGTTCGCGGGAAGGGTACCGCGGTCGCGGTCCAAAACGTGGAAGATCTTTTGATATATCACGGCAAACTCAAGCCGTTATTTTCCGCACCTTGTGATAACTGGTTTGAAGACATCGACCCCCCAGAAAGAGTCCCAACTGGATATATTGCTATTCGCCAACTCTCCACTGGGTGTTTAGCGTTTTTACCAAAAGACAAACTTGAAGCATTGGACTATTCGAAATACGAGAGCGAAACGTTGGACTATTCGAAATACGGGAGTGAAACTTTGGACGATTCGAAATACGAGAGTGATACGTTGGACTATTCGAACAACGAGAGTGAAACGTTGGATCGTTCAGACAATAAGCGTGACAAGTTGGGTCGCTCAAAAAAGAAACGTCGGTGGGATTCAATGGACGTATTAGATACGATCTTTTCGATATTGTTTCCAAAATGGTGGTAATCTACAGGCTCGGAATTCACGATCGGGACCCAAACCTATAACGAGACTTTAGCTCTGCCAGCTCAGTTCTGAAAGCAATCTATGCGAAACGGTCTTCGCAATTAGCGATATCGGAACAGTGATTTTGAAATGAGTCAGAACAGATCTCATAGATCCATTGACGTTTGCGGGCTGACTAGTTTTCATAAGGGAAGTTCCGGACTATACCCGGTATCCTACTGTTTAGACTTTTCGCGAGATTCTGTGAGTCTGCGAATATGACATGTCCTTTAAGGGTATGATCGTAGTTCCATAACAATTTTCCGGTTTCACTCTCATGTATGGACATCGATATGTTCGTTCGATCGTTTTCCCCCCATCCCAATCCAAGCCGCCAACGAACTTGAGCCACTGGACTCCGCAATCGGATCACAGTCATACTTCCTGTGATAATTGCATCAACGTTCAGAATTTCGCAAATTTCCGATTTTGACAAAGAGGACAAGTCTTTTCGAGTCCCGTCTCTTTCGGCTGCTCGCTCCAATAACGTTTGCGTCTCGTCGATGTTTTGAAACTCGACAGTGAATCGTCCGGCCTGTTGCGATAGCGACAATTGAGTGAATAACGCTCTCCGAAAGTGCTCTTCCTGCCTCTTAGCCCTCAATTCCAATTCTTGCTCAGAAAACCAACGCAAGAAAACTTTCTTGTACGCGTCGTTGTTTACAGTGACATCGAACGGTATGATCGCGATAGTCTGATGGTGGAGCTTAAACTCTTCAAAGTCGGGCGTAGTAGCAGTTTGCACTGTAGAACAGCTCGCCGCTATGCCGCTGATGACCAATATACCCAACACCAGTACAGAATGCTTCGTCGTAAGTCGATTCATCATTTACTCCATTTCGAATTATTGAAGTCAGTCGATCTCATGTTTCATCTAGTCAATCGTACCGATTCTACAATTTCACCTACTCGATTGAAGAGAATGCTCGTGGTTTTCAGAAAATAGTGCTGTAAGCATCCGCTATTGACTCAACCGCGTATCCATACTGTGGGTCACGAATTGCAATTTACGGTTTTTCACCTCCAATTAGTCATTGGAGCATAAAAAAGATTCAGAATCTATCGCTTGTTGGAGATTCTTTGTATAGGGCTATCCGGTGTATATGCAGTCTGTTTGTGTTCAAGATGAGATCATTGGCTTTATACCGCGAACCGTTAGCTTTCCTTAAAGAGCTCCACTAAGTTATAGAACAAATAACGTCGATTGCGATGACGATGAGTGTATTCCCTCAATAACCCACATTCAACCATACGCGAGACCAGTGCATTTGCTGACGCAAACGTGGTACCCGTGAGTTCACGAACTTCGTTCACGCTGACGAACGGAAACTCGTACAGTCGATCGAGTAGTCGATGTCCATTAGCTGCCAAACGACCGATGGTGTCGTTTATCATGCGACGGTTTTCTTCGCGCGTTTCTAAGATGCGTCGAACGGTAATAGCGGCATGTTTACCTACTTGTGCCACTGCTTTCAAAAAGAACGAGAGCCATTCCTCCCAGTTGCCGTCTTCTCGAACCGACTGCAAACTTTCGTGATACTCACGGTTGTAACGACTGAAGAACCAAGAAAGATTAAGAACGGGCTTTTCGACTAGTTTGCTTTTGTGAAGTAACAGTGCCAACAGCAATCTGTTTACTCGACCATTGCCGTTCAGAAATGGCTGAATATTTTCAACCTGTGAATGAATCAATCCGATCTTTACTAGGGGTGGTAGTCCGATATCGGTGGCAGCGAACTGATCTATTGCTTGCATTTGAGGTTTGACTAGATCTGGTGGTGGCGGTACGAATTTGGCGTCATGAACACTACAGCCTGGCGGACCAATCCAACTCTGCTGTGTTCTGAATTCGCCTAGATTGAGGTTCGATCTATTTTTGTGGTGAAGGATCAGTCTGTGAGTCTCACGCGCAGTTGAAGGAAACGATTGATCAGTGTCGATTTGCCCAAAATCACGTTTCATGACTGTGATGTAGTTCCGTATTTCGTGTATTTCGTGGCTGTTCTTGCTCGTTGAAATATGAGCTTCCGCTGCTATCAGATCAAGAAGTCCAATGTCCGCGCCGTCGATCTTGCTCGAGAGTACAGCTTCATGGCGAATGTACATTGACACGAACTTATCAGGGTCTGGGAGTGTAAAGATTGAACCATTCAGTCGATCTAGAGAGTGTTCCGCTTTAGAAAGAGCGTTTAATAGCCTGCCTGTCAATCGAATTCGTGGATTTGGAGGTAAAGGCGCCGGAATGAAAGCGCGGAATCCCTGGTTTTGATTCTCGTAGTGGCCGGCGCGGTTGGAGTGGTTGCTAGTCAATTTCAGAGAATTTCTGTCAAGTGAAAGCGGATTACTATATTATTGTTAGATAATCATATAAAGAAGGCGATTGCTTATATTATACCTTATTAGATTACTTATATTATTCTAACAAATATATAACTGGAGTGAACGAACCCAAACAATTCCCCGTAAGATTTCAAGACAGAAACAACGATCAAAAGAACGGGAGTCTCTAGGGAAAGATTACTGGACTGTTAGGTAACCCCTGTCGATCCCGATTATTCGAGTACTAGTCGATAGGAATGTTGATCGCCGAGAACAGAGAATGAAATCGACTACACCAGCGCGAACAAGTTACGAGCCTCAGCGCAGGTAAACAGCATTTACTGGATTTATCGATTTTCGCTCTGCCTACGTCTGCGCCATCTCCAAAACGCTACAAATCCTGTAGGGATTACTACGTAGAAGACAGTTACCCATGCAATCATACTTGATAGTCCAAGAGCCGAGTCTATTTTCAAGCCAAAAATCTGTACTGTCAGTAGTGTAGGAAGAAATAGGACGACTGTCATGACTAGACCGACGATTAGATGGACGATCCAACTGATAAATCTCCAACCTACGATGTACACACCGAAACCTGTTAAAACAACAACGACAACTATGGTAATCCAAGTCCAAATTAAAACTTTCACTCTTTGAGAGCTTTCTTGTGTTGATTGGACCCTCATGCAGCACTACTCCGTTGACGTCTTTTCTATATGGTATCGAATGCCCTGTCCAACGTAGTAAACGAACTCTGTAGCCACGAAAAACTTTGTCTTGATAAATCTTCAGCACTAAGCGCGGATTTAGTTGAACTGTGTGAACACATTTTTGCTTCGACGGTGGTCTAGATTGAATTGTAAGGTGAATTACGTTCTTCGGAATTCCCGTTACTCGACCTCCTAAATTCTGAATTACTATAGTAAATTACCCCAAAAAACATCTAGAATAGAGTTCTGTTGGCAAATCGCGCAACCTCCTAGGTCAATTCAATAAAAGGAGGCAAGCAAGTGTGAAATGAATCTGCTAAATAAGTACGTTTGGAAACATTTGTGGAGTATCTACACCCTTTCGTCTAGGCAGGTATTTGAGCTAGTTAAACCGCCAGATACGCCAATATTGATTCCGGTCCTCTTTGTCTGTATAGCGTCCACGCTGATACTTTGGGTGCTAATGCCGATTCTTTATTCGATCATCGGTGTCACTTCAATGGATGATTCCATCATTCCAGCTGAGCTAGTTGAGTTTAGTCTTACATCTATATTGAAGCTCGTAATTTGGGTTCCTACCACAGTTTTAGCACTCTTTGTAGCGTTGGTTTTGCTAGGGACATACTTCTTCATTATCGGCCGACGTTTTCGTATAGACATATCTTGGAAACATTGGCTTGGTTTCGCTGCATGGATAAACATTCCAATGGTATTGACACTGTTTGGGACTTCTTTGTTGAGCGTCTGGGGTCACACTCCAAATCCGTCCCCCATCGTCTTTGTTTCCCTTATTGTCATGTTCATCATATTGCCTCTTGTGTGGGCGGTCGTTCTTTGTGTTCAGGGTTTAAGAATTTGGACCGAAAGAGAGATGTCCTTTTGCGTTTGGATCAGTTTATTACCTTATTTCGTTTACGCAATATTGACGACACTAGACATCATTTACTTAGCAGTTCAAGCATAGTAGCGTAGGATAGGAAACGAGACTGCGCACTAGCTGAATCGATTGCTCCGTTGATCTTTGATCGAAAGCTGTACATCAGTGATCGCGCTTAATGCCAATCCTAAAGTGGAATCGACATACTCAATGGTTGTCTCGAGCTTTAGGTCAATACACGCTCGGAACGTTTTAGCAAGGCGGCTTCGAATCTCCACATTCACTGCGAATAAACAGGAAATTTCCTACACAGTTCAAGTACGCTCCTCCCGATCGAAGCAATCCTATCCTCGTTGGTGACATCGTCGAGAATGTCACACATCCAATCTGCTAGAGTGGAACACTCTTGCGCACCAAAACCTCGACGAGTTACCGCCGCTGAACCAATACGGAGCCGGTTCGGTACTCTCGGCGAGTGCGGAGTCCTGCGACCGGAAATTTTGTTCACGGAGATATGAGCATGTCTGAGAGCTCCATAAGCAATTTCACCAGGGGCATCGTTAGGAGTGAGATTCACCAGGAACATATGGATATCGGTGCCACCGGAAACAACGGTATAGCCACGATCCAAAAATCTTCGAGCCATGGCGCGGGCATTTTCAACGACCCCTAGTTGATAGTAACGAAACTCTCGGGTCGCAGCTTCTTTAAAACACACTGCTTTCGCCGCGACGACATGCATTAAAGGCCCACCCTGTGTTCCAGGAAAGAGTGCAGAATTGAGTTTCTTCTCAACTTCTGTGTTTGCTCGAGCTAAGATCAATCCACCCCGTGGTCCCGCGAGAGTTTTGTGAGTCGTAGTAGTTACGACATCGGCATACGGTACTGGGTTGGGATAAACTCCAGCGGCGACCAAGCCGGCAACATGTGCCATATCTACCATCAAGTAAGCACCCACCGAGTCAGCAATTTCGCGAAACTTGGCCCAGTCTAACGTACGACTATACGCCGAAAAACCCGCAACCACAATTTTCGGTTGGTGTTCTTGAGCTTTCACAAACGCGCCATCGTAGTCGACTAATCCATCATCCTGCTTTACGCCGTAGTGAATCGCGTTGTAGATTCGACCTGAAAAACTGTCCGGAGAACCATGTGTAGGGTGCCCGCCTTGCGTAGAACTCATACCAAGTAACAGGTCACCGGGTTCGATCAACGCGAGATAGACCGACGCATTAGCTTGACTACCGGAATGAGGTTGTACATTCGCATAGTCGGCATCAAAGAGTCTTTTTGCACGATCAATCGCTAATAGTTCTACCTGATCGACAAAGTCGCAACCACCGTAATATCGTTTGCCTGGATAGCCTTCTGCGTATTTATTAGTCATCCTGCAACCCTGTGCTTCGAGCACTGCTGGAGAAACGTAGTTTTCTGAAGCAGAGAGCTCGATGTGATTTTCTTGTCGACTATTTTCTGCGGTAATCGCCTCCCATACATGGGCATCGAAATCACACAATTTTTTTTGACAAAACATAGACGGAATAAGGAAGCGTATTCAATAAATTGAACACCGAAATTCTAGTGTTTCAAAAACAGAGAAATGCGTAAATATACCTTTACTCGAGTTAGTACTACTGAATTTAGCGTTGAGAGTGTAATATATAATTGATTCGTTTAATACTGCATCGAAAGGTGATTTATGGAAGATCAAAAATTACAGCACCTCCGCGAGAAATTGGGAATCTCTTCCCACGATCAGAAACAGGCATTGGGTAAAGAACTCGGTCAGAATTTGCAGAAGAAAGTTTCAGGCTATACCGAAGCCGGTGGTAATTTCGTCTCAGCTCCTCCCGGTACTGAGTCAGTGGCGGCTGGTGGAAATTTTGTTTCTGCTCCACCCGGATCGGAACAAGTAGCAGCTGGTGGAAATTTCGTCTCCGCTCCACCTGGAACCGAGTCGATAGCTGCAGGCGGCAATTTTGTCTCAGCTCCTCCTGGTACTGAATCGAAAGCAACAAAGAGCTAGGGACATCTAAAAGAGACCGATTATCTGAAATCCAAGCTTTAAACATTTGAGGACGCGCTACGTCTTAGGAAAATAACGTGGTTTCGCACACCTGTGTGTGATTCGCGGCTGCGCTAGTTTAATGTTTGGCTAGAGAGCAGATGTGTTCATGGTCTACTAGAGTAGCGTAGGAGTGTCTGAACACAAACTCGGTGTTGATCTTTAAAGTAATTTTTGTCCTTGTTTGGATAGCTTAGACTGCGCCAATTCTGAGAGCAATGTACGAAAACGCACATACATCGAAGACCATAATTTCTTCTGATCGAGTCAAGGTTGACTTTCGCAATCTTCATACGCTTGCGATCACTCTGAAGATTTCAGAACGTTGCAATCTCGATTGCGACTACTGCTATTTCTTCAACGCGGGAGACGATAGCTATGAAAGTCATTCAGCACTCATATCCCAAGACACGATCAACGTACTCGTAGCGAGACTCAAAGAATTCGCAGCAGAATATGAGCTGAGAAGAATAGTTATCCACTTGCATGGCGGCGAGCCTCTGTTGATGCCGAAAGATCGCTTCAACGGGATTTGCGAAGAAATTAGATCAAATCTGGATCCCATCGTAGATTTAGCATTGACCGTGCAGACCAATGGCATGCTGATCGATCTCGAATGGATCGAAATGTTTAAGAAGTATGGCATTCAGGTGGGAATAAGTCTTGACGGCGCGCAGAAACACAACGATGCGCACCGCCGCGATCATCAAGGCAGATCGTCGTATGAAGCTACCGCGCGCGGCATAAAGTTATGTCAGGAAAACCTCCAACAATCACCAATGATTCTGTCTGTCGTGGACGAGAAATTCGACGCAAAGGAAATCTACTCGCACTTCCGGGAAGATCTAGGCGTAGATCATTTTGACTTTCTGCTTCCGGACATGAATCATGACAACTTTGAAGGTAACGCGGAAGCCTATGGTGACTTTCTGATTGATGTTTTCGATCAAATGGTAAACGATGACGACTCCGTAAGCGTTCGGATAATCGATCACTTCTTGGCCCGGATTTATGGACATGGTAACTTCCTTTTCAGTAGCGAGAGATATACACCAGAAAATCTTCTAGTAACTGTTTCGTCCGAAGGTGGTATGGGGCCGGAAGACACGATTAGATCCACGAAGTTCTGGAGTGGATACGAATATCGAGACGTGAAAGAAACCAGCATTGGTGAGGTTATACAAGATCCAATATTTCAGGATTTCGTATACGGTAAAAATACACCAGCAAAAGCGTGCTCGAATTGTTGCTGGCGCGATGTTTGTGGAAGTGGCCAACCCGAACATCGGTATAGAAGTGAAAACGGTTTTGACAATCCTTCTGTATATTGCGCAGGATTAGACAAGTTCTACACGCACGTGGTGAGGCACTTGGCTCTACAGGGTGAATCGTTGTCCACTCTCAGCGCGGAGTTGGTTTAAGCAGCTTAGCCTATTTCACGCGCTCGTGCTCGTCGATTCGTAGGTTTAAACGATTGACGGTGGAGAAACGCGTGTCCGCTCTCAACATACAAAAGTTGTCGTGAAGGTTTACTATGATCCTCGATTGGGGTCAGTACATGATTTGATCACGTACAGCGACACGATCGTCTCCGTTCAAGACAATTTTTCGGACAATGTCAATTATCGACCGAACGCGAAATTACCCTCAAACTTTCGAAAGTTAGAAGAAGTTGAGGTCCAGAAATACACAGGTACTCTTGACGATCTATCACTTGATGATGAGCTCAATTTTGTTGCGATCTTTCCCTGCGAACCAAAGTCGGATGAGACCTTGAACTTCTCTCCTTTTACAAGCTTATCACAGATTAGCGTGCTGAATACTTCCGTCGATTACCCGAGCAGTCCGTCGATTACTGTAGACAAGACCACTGGGCTTAAGTTGGGATTGCATTTGGACACATGGGATGATCACGATGTTCAATCCAGATGGAAGAGCCGCAACCGCATCGTAGTGAATCGCGGACCAGGCGACCGGTATGTCTTTCTAGTGCTAGTACCGATTGAAGAAATGGCTGAGTTTGTGGACTCGCCGAGCAACCTTCATCCTTGTGAAGTCGCCGATGTGTATATAAAACACACCGAAAGCCGTATTCCGTGTCTTCGAATTTGGCAGCAACCAAACGTTGCTTATGTAGGTTGTACCGAGCGTCTCGTCCACGATGCGTGCGTTCATCCAAACCATGAAAAAGCGGAGAGCCGACACTACCTAGGTCATTTCGTAAAAGTCTAAGTCCTGTCGTGTTTTTCTACGAGCGTGTCGCGGTTCGAACTAAATTTGGTCGTTGATCAACCACTGGGTTTTCCAGTCCTCCAGTCCCACATCCGAATGTGAGTTTGTGCCAGGGTACCTGCCTTACTGTAGGGACAATCCTCAATAAAAGCTCGGACTGAATCTAGTGAGGAGGCTTCGACTACTAACAGGAAACCATCGACTATACTGACATCGTCGTCGTGAGTAGGACCGGCGTTGTGGACGACAACGTCCGAGTGTTCAGGATGACTATTTAAATAGTCCGCAAATGCTAACTGAACTTCACTACCAGATCGCACTCGACCGGGTTGGTGATGGGCGATAACTACATAGTACATCGTTTGATCCGATTTTGTTGTTTAAGAGAAGTCAGAAATTGTAAGCACGGACTGGCTAGCTCTCTTGGAAGACAAACCGTGCGTGTGGGGCCGGTTTAAGTGAGAGACCGAGCATATCTACTCTGTGTCATCAACCTGATGCTGCCGATAATCTACTCGAACCGTGACGATATCAGTTTCGTAATATTGTTGATGGCGGACGGACGAAGCAAGATGACGCAGAAGACGTAATGAAATGTCCTGTTCGACCATAGCAGCCGCATTCGCTTCGCCCATGAGCGCTATCCGATCCTGAATGTTTTCTTCACCCTTTGAGGATACGAAATCCAAGACAATCGCGCGATCTTCGCCGTATATTGTTAGTAGTAATCGTCTCCCTACGTCGGTATTGAGTGCTTCGTTTCGGTTCAGCGTTAACCAAATCTCTTCGCAGACTGCGTTGAGCCGATCAACCAGCTGTTTGTCCCATTTTTTTCGTGTTGCGAGGGCATCGAGAAACTCCCAAATTTCGCGCAACGCAGATTCATTAAATCCCACTTCTATACGGTACCGACGTGATTTTGTTAGTTCAAGAAATATGGTCAACACGACCGCGACGATACCGCCTGCGAGCATTCCGTTTTGCAGGAGTACGCGCGCAAATTCTGGCGCAGCCTCGGGGAATATTGCTTGGGTTTGAAATCCGATCCCGAGCCAGAAGGAAATCCCAACTATCAATCCTTTACGAAAATCAATACCGTCCTGAATGATCACCCGCGCGCCAATGATGAAAATAGTCGCCATCGTGACAGTGATAAATGACGCGACTACCGGACTTGGAATAGCAAGGATCACTGCGAGTGCTTTGGGAACGAACGCGAGAAGGATTAACAACAATCCCAGCGCGATGCCGATGCGCCGAGAACTTAGCCCGGTTATCTCCACCATGGCTGCGCCTGAAGGCCTGAAACCGAGCGGCATCGTACACGCTAAGCCCGATAGCAAATTACCCGCTGCGTCTCCAGCTACTGCTCCTTGAACAGCTCGAAAGTCCACCGCACGTGGCTCCTCCCAAGAGACTTGTTGAATTCCAACTGCGCCACTAATTGTCTGCATGGTGCAGATTAACGCTACCAAGATGAATGCCGGAAGCAATACCCAAAACTCAGATTTGAACTCAAGGTCTAAGACAACTAATTCTGGATTTGGTATCCCGATCCAAGAAGCTGTCGCGACACGGTCAATGTCGTACAAGCCGAACATCGCTCCAACTATCGAGCCCAAAACGATCCCGATAACCGGTCCCCAAAATCGCATCCGATTCTTTCCAATTAGTGTGATTCCGACAATGAGACTCATAGTCACAAGCGCGCTGAGTGCCGCACCAACTAGAGACACGTCTCCGATCAACACGTCAGGTTGATTGAACAGGACGGGCATAATCGTGATTGGAGTGAGCATGAGAACCGTGCCTGTCACCGTCGGCGTGAGTATGCGTCTGAGCACGGAGAGGTGCGTAGAAAACAAGACTTGAACTAACGCGAAGCAAACCACCAAAGTTGCGAGCAACGCCATTCCGCCAGCGGCTAACGCCGTAATGCTGACGGCGATGGCCGCTATTGACGGTCCCACCGCAAGAATATACCCCGCGCCAAACCTACCAATCCGCTGAGCCTGCAGGATCGCGGTTATACCAGATATTGCGACGGACGCAAATACGGCCCACTGCAGATTTTCTTCCGGTTGACCAGCTGTTCTAAACACGACTGTGGGAATCATCACTATGCCCGGTATCACCAGGCAAGCGATCTGAACTGCGACACCGAAGCTCTGAGGAATCGGGGTTGCAACGTTCGGATCTCGCCGGTTCAGTGAGCGCTGATCGGATTCGTTGAGACTCAATGTCTAGTCCCTGTATAGTGTACGTTTGTCGACGACGACAGTTGCGTATCCTCTGACACGAGCCTCTGAACAACTCCAAGGGCAAGGCTGTATGCAGTCAGACAGTCAAATGACATTGTAAATAGTAGAAGAGTGCTCTAGGTGACTTGAGAAGTTGATTCAAGAGTTTCGGTAACAGTTTATCGAGCTCTGCAACGTGTTAGAGTCCGCGATTCTCACAATGAATTTGATAGCACTATGTGCGATAGAATAAACCACTGTTGGTAAATTGGTAACACTCTGTCATTTGTCGCTGTGTATGAGAAGGCGAATTGGCATTGCAGTTGCTTAGGTACATTTAGGATTGGAGCGACGCTAGCAATTACCGTGTAGTAGTGTTAATCAGTCTCCAATCGAGTAGCGAACAGGTAAGTTTGACGTGAATCACTCGAGACGAGACGACTGGAAAAGATTGTTAAGGGTCGTCTCCTTTTCATCGAGAGAAGTATTTGAAGAGATAAGACCACCTTCCACACCGATCTTGGTGCCTGCACTGTTCGTGTTGTTTTCAGCCTTCATTCTGTGGCTACCTCTTTACGTACTGGTTTTTACTGGTCTATTGTCGATTCCACTAGTTGGTGAGCCGAACCTTGGGATTGCGATTTCGTCTTGGCAAGATTTGCTTGCTTTATTAGTTCCTATCCCAGTTGCATTCATGTTCGTCTACGTTAGTGGAGCGGCAATTCTCGCAGCTTGGTATTTTGCGATTGCTCGATATTTTCGAGTCGATATTTCGTGGGAACACTGGTTTGGTTTTACATGTTTGACGCTTGTTCCAATGATCGTTGTGCCTTGCTCTCGACTGTTCATATTCGTCCTCGCTAGTTTAGATGACCCGCCTCTCGTTTTGAGTATTGTCGTGGTAGTGTTGTTTTATTTACTACCGGTCTTGTGGACAGTGTCTCTCACTCAACAGGGATTACGTGTTTGGACGGCTAAAGGTAGAGTCATAACCCTCCTCATAAGCGTAATTCCGTACGTGCTTTACGTCCTCTTATCTGTACAGAAAGTCGTGGGGTTGATGCACGCGGCTTTTTCGTAGTTTGAGTCTGAATGATCTTAATCCTACATTTCATAGGCTACTTAGTCGAACAATAATCGCAAGTGGTGACAGTACGATTTGACAACAGACTTAGAGTTCGAATCTTGAACGAAGATATATTGCACTTGAGAAACATCGAATGAATCCTTCAACAAAATTCGATTGGTCACGGATCGGAAAGATTTTTACCTTCTCTTCAAACGTGGTGTTTATTCAGGCAACTACTTGATTGTTGCTTCGTTAGTGCTCAAGTAAACGTGCTTTCGTTGAGTTAGTTGCAAGTATTCACGTAGTCAGTCACTAGTGCTCTGAACTGAAACAGAGTGTTGTCGTTCGAGAAAAAAGAGCTCCGGCACTACCGGAGCTCCAAGTCACAGTACTCTACTTTAAGAGTGTTTAATGGGTTGCGTTTCCCTCGGTTGCTGATAGTTCAGGATCCAATGCAAATGCACATAGATGGAGTAGTTGGTCGTCGTGCACTAAAGCACCACCGGTGAGATGATCGTCCTTGAATCGAAAATTCTCGCCAATGCACACGCCGTCAAAACGTTTAGTCCAAGACGACTTCAATCTCTTGGCGAATTCTTCAGTAGCCGCTAAACACTGCTCTTTCGTTAACTTGCTTATCGGCTCAACAGCACCCATTGGCTGAGTCATAGAAGAATCAACAGCATCGAGTGCATAGCTTCGTACCAACTTTTGAATCATCCGTTTGTGAGTAGCTTCGGTAGCAAACAGTTCAAGCCCCGAAACTACGCCATCAATCAAGAATACGGATCCCACTTGGGTGGGTACAGGCTTGAATGACTTGAGGTAATCTTCCATTTGCGACTCTGCGGAAACATACATCGCGTCCGACGCGGAAGACGGCGAATGCGCCTTCATTCGACTTGATTTGAGGTTAATGTCCCGCCACACACCGGATTGGTCACTGCGATATTCGTGATTGGAATCGAGACTAGCAGATACTGCTTGATTCTCAAACGCGCGTCCGCGTGCATAGTGCATCCTATTTGCAGCTTTAAACCGTTGCTTCGAGCGCTTCTGGTGTTGGTGTCGCCAACGTCCGGCCTCCACGCAGGAGACAGGAATGGTTTGTTTGGTTTTTGGCGTTACGAAAATCGACACATTCAAGATACGGTTTTGCATTGCACCAAGAAACTCTTCTCCCTCAAACAGCAACGCAAATTTGTCGGACTGATTGCGGAAAAGGATGTCATTAACGCTCGCGCCTCCATCCAACTCTTCGACTTCGAACAGAGAAGCTTCTAAGCCTTCGTCCAATGTAAAGTACTCTGGCTGGGAGTCGTGTGTGTTTAACAACGGAACGATCGCAAGATTGTTGCAAATCGTCGGGTTGCCAATTTGTAATTCTGAGGGAAAAGGGGATATAGTAGTGTTCAATATATTATCCTATAAATATTAACAGTAAAAAGTGGATAGTAAGAATTGAATAAATTTAAGCTAGGTTTCTTTGGCACTCCCTTCGCCTACTTGGAGCGAAAATTTGAAAAAGATTGCGTGAGTTCGATACATATACCATTATACCACATTCGAGTTTCGAAGGTTTTTTCTAGAATTATTGCCTGACGTATATCTCGTTAACACCGAGTTTAACTGCTCACTCGGTCTTGGAATAATGGCGTTGTAGCGTGTTCCCTTGTTAGAACGCGGAGTTTGATATCGAAATGACAAGAGAGCCATCTTTTTGTTGCCACCGTCATTCCTTCACCAGAGTTCCGGTCCGGTATCAATTGGTCGAGTTTAGGTGCTGATTCATCTTTAAACTTTCCCAAATTTCGTAGTTTAAGTTTTGCTTACGAAAGTCGGTATCGACTAAAAACTCTTACACGAACCATTAACAACATTCCCGAAAAACACGATGTAGATAGTCGCTCAAAAGCTAAATTTCTCTCCTGCTGCAACGAAACTTTTTAGAATTGGTCTGAGATGCGATATTTGTTCAATTCAGTATTTGGTGTTTTCTCAGCGCGAAGGTTACTCGCGCTGATTTTGCTAGCACTAATGAGCGGGTGTAGTTCGGTGTATGTCTTGCCACGAGTTGAGCTCACTGATCACTTGAAAAATTTCGTCGTTATGAAAACTTCGAAAACAGACTTTGGCGCTAATGAATCTCGCATTATTGCTCTTTCCAGGGAGTTCTACCGACATTATGAGGACGAGTTTGACTTACTAGTTTTTATGGCGCACAATCCCTACAGGTTCATGGATCAATGGGAGGTCGGTCGTAGAGGCACAATGAACCTGGTCCGGAACGCTGAAGTAGGAACAGGATCAAGTATAGTCGATGTCGGGGGAATTTTTGGTTCCGAGAACAGACTCAGGGGTGTGATTTCTTTAATACATCCTGATCGAATATTTACTGAATCTATGCTGCTGCACGAGATCATGCATCTATGGTATACCGATCTCGAGGTCATTCCGACTACGATGTACTCTCACTGGGGATTCAGTAGTGTTGGCGGACAACTGGGTGGATTCCAGCAAGCTGACATAAGATCACTAGGAGACGGGAAATACTCGGCAGGAAACTTCGCACCACAGCGCGCAAAGACTTCTGTACCGTACAGTCCGCTAGAAATGTATTTAGCAGGGTGGATACCTCCTGAAGAAGTGCCCGATATATGGGTCGCGGAGGATGGCTCGTGGTTAATGCGGGAACGCTCTGGCGGACGACCCCAACATCAAACAGACGCGGAAGGGGATCGGATATTTACAGCTAGTCAGATATCAACATGGAGTATAGAAAAAATCATCGGAAAATTGGGTCCACGGACACCGAACTTTGAACAGTCTCAGAAAGAGTTCCGTATCGCTTTCGTCCTTGTTACGGACGGTGAAGAGCCTGTTAAAGAAGAGTATTTAGACGCAACCAACTTATTCATCGAAGAGTTTACCAAGAAGGGTCCGATATCAACTTGGTTTAGAAACACATCGCGTGATAGCCTACTCAACTTTTGGGAAGCAACGCGAGGTATTGCTACTCTGGACCTGGGCGATCTTCGGTCGTTTAGAAGGTGAATTAGGACTTCTGTTTGAATTTCTTGTGAACTTGAAAGTTCAGTTGAATCGCATCGATTTTGAAACGATTTTTTAAAGCTAATTCGTTTAGCAGCACTTCACGTTGCCTATTCATGCTTATATTCGTAGCGCTGGTGAGCGGATGCGGTTATCGCTATTTTCTACCAGGTGCTAGTGTCACGCAACACTTAGAAAACCTTGTCGTAATGGAGACTTCGAAGACAGACTTTGGACCAAATATGACTCGGACGATTAGCATCTGTCGAGAATTCTATCGACACTATGAAGACGAGTTTGATGTACTAGTTCTGATTGCCCATAACCCTGAATATATCGAGGATCTATGGGGAGATGGTTATTCTGGCAGAATGAAGGTGGTTCGGAACGCCGTAGCAGGCATAGGGGTAGAAACACTTGACATTGGGAACCTGTTCGGGTCGGAACACAGGCTCAAGGGGGTCGTGCGTTTAGTACACCCTAAGCACGTGTTCGACGAAACTCTGTTGCACGAACTCATGCACCTGTGGAAGTCTGATCTCGATGTTATTCCGTCCACCGAGCAAGGACACTGGGGTTTCAGTAGCGTGGGGGGGCAACTCGGAGGATTTCAACTAGATGATCTCAGATCTTTAGGAGACGGGAAATACTCTGCAGGTAACTTCGCGCCGCAACGAGCATTGGAGTCTGTGCCCTACAGCCCATTGGAGATGTATTTAGCGGGCTGGATACCGCCTAGTGAGGTATCCGACATTTGGGTAGCGGAGGATGGTTCGTGGTTAATGAGTAAATGGATTAAAGGACGCCGCTACGTACAGAAGGACGCGGAAGGCAATAGAGTCTTTAAAGCTAGAAAGATTTCGACGTGGACCATAGAGCGAATTGTCGATAAGTTAGGTCCACGTTCACCAAGTTTCGAACATTCCCAGAAGGAGTTTCGCGTCGCGTTTGTGTATGTTACTACCGGTCGCGCTCCGCGTGAGGAATTAGAGCTTGCGAGTACAGAATTCTACATCCGACAATTCACCAAGAAGGGGCCAGTATCCACCTGGTTAAAGGGTGTATTAAAGGTTGACAGTAGATACAACTTTTGGGAAGCAACGCGAGGCATCGCTTCTATAGAAACAGGCGATTTACAGTCTTTTAGGCACTAGGTTATTAGTAATCGAACAGAGCTATCCCCAAGAATTAGCACTAAAGCTCGATCAGTAGGATGATCGAGAATTGATAATTTTTTTACACACCGACGATGTGGTTGTTAGTCGCCCAACACCGTTTAACAAATGGCGAACTAATGCTCGCACGACTCTCTATCGTTGCAGTCAGATACCCCCAGCCGCTCCAGCAGCGGCTGCTCCAGCTCCAATGATGGCAGCGTTTTGCTGGACAGCTCGAAGTATAGAATCGCGGGTCAGCGGTATTCGTTTTTCCCAGCTTCTTTTCTTCAATTTCTCGTACACTTTATCCGATATCTGATTGTGAATTCGGCGCATTTGCTTTAACTCTCGATTCGAGACGATTTGTGGTCCCGATGCAACCACCTCTTTCCGCCACCATCGTTTCCTTGGATTGGACTTCACAATCAAGCGTTCAGTGTCCATCATAAGGTGGCTAGCGAGAACATGAACCTCGAGTATGCTCGTGTGTAACTTGACCGTCGATTGGATTGCCTTTGATTGATCCTTCCTGATCAATTCTTCCCAATCGTTTTTTGAAGCGAAGAGTGCATTGGTTGCGTCGGCCAATTGCGTTTGAAGATTGTCGATCATACTGTCCCTTAGTTGATTGTTTTCTTAAATATTAGTCTATTTCGCGTAGATGACGTGAGTCTAAATAATTTCTGTGAATGCAAATTGGAAGACAGCCCTGTCGGAAAAATTGCTTTGTCCTCTGGTGGCGTTACCACATCTTGACTGTAGACTTCAACCAATAAAGAATTGGTGATAGATCAATAACCCGACTAAAGGCAACAAGACAATCGCCACTCAGATTGACAGAATTAGACCCACCGCAAGCACTAGCGAGTTGTATGAAATTGCTACGAAATCGCGGTTTCTTCAAACTACAGTTTCGAGATTCGTGGGAGCGTGTCGAGTTCACCTTGAACTAGAAGGAAGAGGATCAAGATGAAACTACCGTCGCGGTCTTCACAGCAGCTTCTATCATCCCACTTATTTCTTCATAGTCGGTTCAACGGACGAGACGAGCGAGATCGTTTACCTCGTACAAACTTCTGCTAGCTGAGCTTCGTCACCAAAGAAATTCGATTTCACCGCGTGTAATCGGCACAAATACTCTATACTAAGAGGTGACTAGATGAAACGCGCACCAAAAATTTGTGCACTGCATGAAAACCGCGCGAGAAAAGAATTTTGAGGAGGAAATATGAACTCAATAAAACTCTTGGTCCTTACTATTATTGCAACATTGTTCGTCATTTCGACGGGAGCACATCCTGGTCCCGAACGACATCCAATCGAACAAGAACTGACAGATTTAGCAACTGAGCTTCGATCTCACATCAATGAACTAGAACGACGATTAAACGCACGTATAGATGGTCTCGCTGCCCCAGACGAAGAAGCGATCTCCGTCGTCGTAGAGAGTACTGTGAATGCGGCACTAGTTGGAATAACTCAGTCATCGGATGAATTGAAAAATCAAGTGGATGAGCTTGTCGCGACCGACCGACAGCACATGTACTATGGCCTGGGTGCGTTAGCGGTCCTATTGGTAGGGTTTATCGGCATGTTCGCGTATTTCCAAGTTAAGCTGAAAACCTGAAGTAGAACACGTCAATTAGTGTTCCGCACACGTGTTTCGCGTTGTACTTAGTAGTACGACGTAGTACCATGGTTGTTGCGCGAATTAGGGATGATTTGGTTAAATGATCCAAACTCAACAGTTTCTGCAAGACTGTACCTCCTCACGCCAGAACTGCAATTTTGAGCAACCGTCCCGCTCTATCTAAATCTCGCTTTATCTCGGGATCTCAATGCCACTTACGTCTGTGGAACGATGTGCACGCCCAAGATCTTGCTACCGATCCTGGAACTTCTCTCCAAGCTATCTTCGACACTGGGCATGAAGTTGGAGAATTGGTCTGCAAACGGTACCCGGGCGGGCATTTTGTCGCTCAAAACCACTTGGAAATTGCGGAAGCATTAGCAGAGACTCGTCGAGTCATTGAACAGGGTACGGCATCCTCACTGTTTGAGGCAGCCTTTGAGTATCAAGGGTTACTTTCACGCGCTGACATTCTCGAAAAACTTACGACTGGCGGGTGGCGATTGATTGAGGTCAAGTCCGCTACGAGTCTGAAGGATGTCTTTGTTATTGATGTCGCGTTTCAACTTTCCTTGCTACGCCAAACTGGATTAGATGTTCGAGAAGCGGTTGTGATGACTCTGGATCGGTCGTATGTTTACGACGGAAAGATGCTCGACTTAGAAAAACTCTTTAAACTACACGATGTTCTGGAACAGTGCGAAACACTACAAGATACTGTCAATGGAAACGCGCGCGAAATGCAGGCGTTGATTGCAGTCGAAGAGCCACCCAACATACAGACTGGGGACCATTGCTTTAACCCCTACGACTGCCCATACTATGAACACTGCTCTCGAGATGAAGTTTATCCGGACCACGGTATAGACGAACTTCCATCGCTACGCGGCACTCGACGTGCGCAATTGAACGAGGCTGGTGTCGAAGAAATTCGGAACATTCCGGACGGTTTTCCTTTAACAAATTTACAGCGCATCGTGCATCAGACTGTGCTGACCAAGGAAGCTGTGGTCCATGGGGATATTTCAGCGATG
Organism: Gammaproteobacteria bacterium; assembly: GCA_009841615.1. GTDB lineage: Bacteria > Pseudomonadota > Gammaproteobacteria > Pseudomonadales > Azotimanducaceae > Bin55. The sequence goes on from VXLL01000033.1 coordinate 33,538, forward strand.
CTCAGGGAACTTCAACCTCCAATTCGCTACTTAGATTTCGAAACGTTCGCGCCTCCGATTCCTCGTTTGGTTGGTACTCGCCCTTACGATGCCATACCGTTTCTCTTCTCCCTACATGTTGAGCGCGAACTCGGTACACTAGGGCACACCGATTATCTGCATGAGCAGGACGACGACCCGCGCCCTCAAATCGTCGAACAGTTGATTGAAGCGGTCGACGATGAAGGATCGATCTGTACATATTCGAACTATGAACGAACAGTGCTGAATGCGTTGGTCAACACGTTGCCCGAGTGGGCCAAAGAAATACAAGCAATCTCGTCGCGACTGTTTGATTTACATCGAGTCGTGAAGAATTCGATCTATCATCCAGAATTTAGAGGGTCGTTCTCGATTAAGAGTGTCTTACCGGTTTTGGTACCTGGAATGGGCTACGACGATCTGGAAGTCGCGGATGGTCAAACGGCTTCTGTCCACTATATGCAAGCATTAAAGAACAGCGACAGCCGGAAGCGAAAACAGACATTCGAAAATCTCCGCGCATACTGCGAACGCGACACTCTGGCTATGGTGAGACTGCTCGAAGCCCTAAAACAACTTTAGTGCCGTGTTTAGTTATCCCGATCAAATTTGGTAACAACTAGCCGCAGGTCAATTCCTGCCTGTTTTAAAGGAAGTTCGAAGAGTTCGACTACTAACCGTTAAATATAGGGGTAGCCTAGTAAGTCGACAGAAGCGTCGGAGTCCTTCCAATCCGATGGATGTGGTATGAATGCAACAAACAAACGACCTGTTTGGTGTTCTGCAATTCCCAAGACTTGTTCTGTGAGCCACGTGAGGTTTGTTGTATCAGACCAGGATCTTCGCACTACGAACATTTTGTCGCTATCCACTGCACCCGCGCGAAGTTTGTTCAAGTCGTGCATGATTTCACTCCCATCATTGGACATTTCGACTTCTATCTGCCACAAGACGTTAACAACCCTGTCGATCTCCGTAGGTTGGACCGGCCCCGAAATCTCTTCCACTTGACAGATTGATATATCGTGGAGGAACTCGCGAGGATTGCCCCTAGACGACACTCGAACTATTAGGTCATCTTTTGAGTAGTAGTCTCTAAATTTATTTGTTAGGCACTCGACAAATTTGGCACTCTTTTTTTGATTGTCTGGTTCATCGTTGGCACCTTGCATTGCTTGACCTAGAGCGTCTTCAAGGAGTTTTCTTAGTTCGTCTCTGCCGATTTTGCGCATGTGAAGTTGTCCTTTGGTTGCGGATGGTTAATTTTAGCATGTGGATACGATGATGAACCTGACATCTCTAGATTCACGTTCATATCCTCCAAAAACTACAGAACAAGATAGACAGTATCAGATTCATCATCCAAGCGCGCCCTCGATTAAGAACAACTGATGGTTTTTGTATCGTATCACGACCATGCAGAAGGGAACTCTGCTAGAATTGGTAACTGTATGTGTTTGCAAAAATTGACATCGACTTGGCATTAATAAGCTACGTAATTCTTACTGTACTCATTTTTGGCTTTCGGGTTGCAATCCAAAAGAGACGAACAGGAGATACGGGTCTTCGAGTTGCAACGCAACTGTCTTCGCCAATACAGAGAGTAACGACTTATTTCCAAATTTTTGTTCTGCTTGCAGTATTGACGATCGCGATTCTCGAAAGTCTAGGTTTGCTCAAGCCACACTTTGAGTTTGCAATAGTTGGGACCAGCGTGGGTCTAACACTGTGTGCAAGCGGCACCACGCTCACGATGGATTCGCAGTACCAGATGGGACAGTCGTGGCGAATCGGGGTCGATGAAAACGAAAAGACCGAACTAGTCACTCACGGCATGTTTTCCTGTAGTCGAAATCCCATCTATTTTGGCATGCTGATAGTGGGTCTAGGGTTCTAGTTCCGTACGTATCCATGGTAATTTGCTTCATCTTGGCCTTTATGGGTATAGATTTGCAAGTGCGAAAGATTGAAGAACCTCACTTGGTGCGCGTATTTGGGGACGATTATGTTGAGTACGCCAATAGAACCAATCGGTATTTTCCGTGGATACAGCGTACGTGAGGGTGCCCTACGATGAAAACAGCTTACCGGACCGATGCCTTCGCGCATTTAGATCGATACGGGCTTTGCATAGACAACGTTACCAGGAGGAAAATAAGTGAATCAAGATTTTGAACTGAAAGGCTTGTATCGAAGATTAGAGCATCTTCAAAAGTTCAGCACGCGAGCATCATATGGAGCGCTCTTGGTAGGATTCATTTGTGCGCTATTCTTCTTCAACTTCGGATTGATCAGCCCGCAAAGAGCCTCAGATATTGCCTGGAGGTCAAGCGGTGTGATTTGGCTTGTTGTTGGATGCTATTTTCTTGGAGTCGCTACTTCTTATTTGTTTGTCAGAAAACTCAAACGGATTGTCAAGTCTAACAAGGAAAAGTGGCATCAAGACGAAGTGGTACAAGAGTCGTGTTAAGCGAAGTACGGCTTAGTGCTATGCGAAGAAACCAAATAGAGAATTGGGAACTTGGTCGTTCAGGGTAAAAGTAAGCATCTCGGTAGATGTCAGAATCGTAGACTTGTTTGACTATTCTTGAGTGTCGGTAAACGATTCAGTCGTACTGAGTAGCGTTTTTACATGAGCTATCGGGTGTGGTGTTTTTCGTACAATCTTCTCCTTAGCCACATCGAAATAACCGACTGTTCAGAAAGCTTGACCTCATCGAGTGTCGTCTTGGAAAAGCAGGAAACTAACCTTGAACAAAGACAAGTTTAGGAAAATTTGGAAACTCGAGCAGATTGTTTTCGCGGCTGTTTTTTTAGTATTGTTTATCGGTCTTGGGTTGCTAGGCATCGGTTTTATGATGGGTTTTTGGGAATCCATGATCTTCTGACCGACCAAGATTGGTGGATAGTTGAATGTTGTGACAGTCTTACATGGACATTTCGACTAGGAACTTTAACTGCTGGCAAGGCTAATTCAATCGAACAATAGGTATACTTTACGCTTTCACACGTTCACCTCGGGCATGGCGTTAGAAGTATGCGTTTCATATCGACAACTTTGGTATTAATCCTACTCGCTTTCGCACATTCAACTAATGCTCGAGAAATCATAATTTTTAGTGGCTTTAATTATTTGGATACAGAAACAACCCGAACCATGAATACGGGAGATACAGAGATAGCATCCACGGGACCGAAAGCCGTCAATTCTGGTACTCGAACAGGATTTGGAGCGTTCATTCAATCTTTTGAAGACGATAGTGTCTACGTAAGTGCAGGATTTCAACGCACTGACGGGAGCTATGACTTCTGTGTGGATGAGGACTGCCTTGATGTCAATCTTAAAGTGGACGAAGTGAACGTGGAACTTGGTTGGTCGAGACGCCAATGGACTCCGTTCCTTGAATTTTCGTGGTCCGACATCGAGTCCCAAATTCCAGCTGCATTTGATTTAGAGAAAGATTTAGAGTTTGGAATTGGTTCTTGGTACAAATTCGTTGAAGACACAAAGATAAAAGTTAAAATCAGTGGTTTGCGCAATAACGACAGCCAAATGATCACCGCAGGTTTCCAACGAACGTTGCAAGGCTATTTCACGATCGACGGATCATTTACCTACCCATTCAACCAGGACGTAACCGGATACGGCTTCCGTTTTGCTGTTGGTTGGACACTATAACCCTTACTTCACAAACAGGAGAAAACATGAAGAAACTCACCGCGTTCCTCGC
>VXLL01000026.1 GCA_009841615.1 Gammaproteobacteria bacterium
ACTGCCGACACGAGGATTTTCAGTCCACTGCTCTACCGACTGAGCTACCTGGCCGCTTCGGATGTTCGACTTTTGATGGAACAAAGAAGCGAGAATTTTAAGTATCGCGCCACTTTCGTTGGAAGGGCGCGTAACGAATGAGTCTGTTGTCCTAAAACCTCCATTTAAAATCACCGTACTACCCGCCAACCCGTGCATTTTTCTGTGAACGAACCACCAGACTGGGTACATCAATCTTTAAATCTTCCACTACGCTTCGCACAAGTTCGAGAAGACCCTGATCTAGATTCTTGGCTAGTTCAACAGCTCCCTAACGATGCAACCCTCTTAGTTGTTGGTTCTGGCGGGTGTACGCTCGCGGTGCTCGCGAGTATGCCAAACGTACGATCCATTCACGTTGTCGATCCAAATCCGGCTCAGCTGGCTTTATGCCGAATCAAACTCGCATTATTACGAGACCAAGACCCTGAAGATCGTCTAAAGTTCCTTGGACATAGGGACCTCTCCTGCGAAAAGAGGGAACATCAATTGCATCGTATTTGTGAAGAGACATGTGACTCTGTTAGTAGTTTTGGTCCAACAGATCGCATCTTCGAGGTTGGTCTTGATTATGCCGGCCGTTACGAATCAGTATTTCGACAGATCAGCAAATCCGTCGCCATGTTTCCTGATTCAGTACTTGATTTACTACGTCTTAACAACTCGAGTGACCAAGCAAAGTGGCTTCAAATGCACCCCGACTTTGTAGCCCGATTACTTAACAGTTTCGATCAAGTCATGTGCTTAGAAAACCTTGTCGCACTTTTCGGAGAAATCGCGACACAAAATCCAGTGATGCCCTTTTCTACTCACTTTTTCCAAAGAACGGTGCATGCCTTGCATTGTTTTAACGCTAGGAGTAATCACTTCCTCTGGCAGGTTCTAGCATCTTCCGCACCGATAAAACCCTTCGCACGATGGCTCAACCAGCCACGTCAAAAAGTTTCTGCTAACTTTCACTTTGAAACGGAGACAGTGCAGGATCACTTAGCTCAAATCGATGTTCAATTTGACTACATTCACTTGTCAAATGTGTTAGATTGGCTGACTGAAGACGAAGCTCGTGCATTGTTAGAATTAACTTGGAATCGATTGAAACCGAAAGGGTTTACCCTGATTCGGCAATTAAACTCAGATTTACCCATTCGGGTTCTCGGCGAAAGCTTTAGATGGTTAGATGAGGAATCCGACAATTTACATCGGAAAGACCTGAGTTACTTCTATCGTGGAGTACATTGTGGTCGGCGGTTGTAACTCACATCGGAACCAGACTTTGATTCGGCAAACACTCGGAAACAACATTGGTTGAGACTTCACAAATCTTTCGATTGACCGCGCAGGAGATAGCTGAATTCAGTCCTATGTTAAGAGACTTTGAATATCAGTTTTGGTATCCGTTGGGAGAATCAAGAGAATTTCGGATAGAACATCCGAGCCTTTACACGGACTTTTTTAGTTCGATGGGCGATGCCTATTGTTTTGTAGCACTAAGGGAAGACGAGGTAGTCGGTGTGTTGAGTTCTGTTATCCGAACTCTGGTGGCATCGAACGGGAAAACGTCCCAAGTCGCCTACGTAGCAGACGTAAAGATCACTAAAGAATTACAAGGTAGCACGTTGCTGTATCGCTTAGCGCGTACAGCGATTCTCTGGTTGCGACCACAAATTACTTCTGCATATTCCGTGGTCATGGACGGCACATCCGTGACTCCGAAGCAATACACAGGCCGTGTGGGAGTCCCTCAATTCTCGTGGGCGGGTCGCGTTCATCTACTCAGTTTTTCTACTACCACAGAGTTTCCTTGGACGTGGAGAGTTTCAGAGCATCCGCTCGATCGGAGCTCAGCGGCTAGCGGCATCGAACCACGTCGAACTTCGACTGCTGTTCCTACTTGGGCGTTGATGAACCCATTATTGCGCGCGCAAGTAGTTCCAGCGTGGCTCATTGATCAACAGACTGGTGCTTGTGCGCTACTTGAAGATACACGGCGTGCCAAAAAGTTGTACGATCGGCAGAACAGTGAATATCGATACGCGCATTTGACGTACCTGTCGTATGCTAATCCGGAACACATTGTCCACTTGATACCACATGCGTGTAGTCGAAGTCATTCCTTGGGTTTTACTCATTTGTTTGTTACGGTTCCTGACATCCACTTAGCTGTAGTACAGAGTCGCTTAGAAGAAATCGACCACGATTCGTTTTCAGCATCCATATACGGCGTGAGCCTTAGCGAGGACGCACCTTTTTTGGTTAATTCATCGGAGATTTGAAGCTAATGACTACCACAGGTGATTCCACGGACTATCCCACTCTACAAGTTACAAAGCGCGCAGAAGAAGTATTGAAGGAGTCGGGTGTTCTGACGAATGGTTATCTAACCGCGTTAGCTGACGGAAGCATGACAAAAGAAATGTTTCGGTTGTCTCAAGAACAGTTTTTCTTTGCTGTTACGTTCTTTCCCCGACCCATGAGTGCGTTGGTAGGTCGTCTTCCTGATCCAATACAACGACTTGACATTCTAAAAAACGTAGTGGAAGAACACGGAGAGTTTGCCGAAAGTAAATTTCATCAAACGACTTTCGTACAGTTTTTGACATCGCTAGGGAGCGAAGTTGAGTCTTTGGGTAACAAATCTGCTCAGTGGCCTGAAGTTCGGGCTTTTAATACGGTATTAGCCGGTTCCTGCGTGCTTTCGGAACTTGAGGTAGGAATCGCGTGTATGGGCATTATTGAACTTGCTTTCTCTTCGATATCGGCGAGTATCGGTGCAAGTGTCGTGCGTCGTCAATGGGTTGAAAGAGACAACTTGACGCACTATACCTTACACGCCGAACTCGATGAACGACACGCTGACGAATTTTTTCGTGTGATCGAGCCATCCTGGGGCAATCCAGATCGTCAGTATTACATTAATCAAGGCCTCCGATTAGGAGCCTATATCTTTAAACAACTGTACGAGAGCCTTTATGCCACCGCACAGCTAAAACTGGCTACAGTGGAAGACCAAAACGACAAAGATCCGAATGAGTCGGATCTGTTCGATTCAGAAGCCTCGGAAAACCCAGACTAATTACTTGCAACTAGAAGAACTGCTGTGAGTTCTACTGTTTTCGGTGGTAAACAAATATCGTCATTGCAGGTTTGGTACGTTACCTGACTCTCGATAGTGTACTCCCCTGGACTGCTATCCTCTGTTCCAATTTTTTGGATCACGGCGAGATCTGAACCGCGAAAGACATCGTAAGAGCCTTTGAACTGATGCATCGGCATTTTCACCTTTCCTAACTGTTGTATGTTTTCAGGTAGGGTAAACGATACTTTAGTTTCTTTCATTCCTTGTTCGGCGTTTTTCCCTGTGGGGGCGTAGATGTACCAACCCTCTTTTATATCAATAGCGAGAGAAACTTCCGCGGTGGAACCTAACTCGACTTTCTCCGGAACGACTAACTCCAATTTGACCGGTAGCTTGGATTCTTTGTCCACCCGAGAAGTCTCGTTCTTGTCGGATTTCGGTGTAGGTAATTGGGTATCAGCCGTATCAGCATCGTCCGGCTCGGTTCCCAACATTACGTAGACTCGTCCTTGGTGGCGCATGGTCAACCAGTGTTCTCGCCCCGTGTCGTAAAGAACACCGACGGTTTGTTGCCAGTAGTCCACTTGCATTTGAAAAAACTCGTCAAACTCTTCCTCGGTTTCCCACCAACCGCCAGTATCCTCATATTGCGCTAGAAACGCTTCCCGTGTTGGTTTTTCTCGAGGTGGATAACGTCCGGGATCTTTTCCTGCACTTTCGACACTGTTCGTACCTTCCCATTCCCATGACAACTCATCAGAGAATTGACCGTCATTCACGGTCGCGACACTCGCGCCGATTATGAGGTCAGGGGTACCATCAAGATTCCAATCGTCTACATACAATCGTGGACCGCTACCTGGCAGTGCTTTACTACCATCCTCTGTTGCTAATAAATCGACTGCCGGATGAAAGCGATGCTCACCATCGACTTTGACTCCTTTGAAGAACGCTACGGCCAAGGCACCTTCATTTCTATAGCTACCAGTCACTAAAAGATCTAAGACACCGTCGCGATCCCAATCCACAACGTATGGCGAGGTCTTGGAATCTCCGGCGAGAGAAACTGTCGACGTTTGTGCCCAGCCTTCAATGTCTTCGTCGGTTGCGATTGCGCCAATAGTCAACGGTTTACCATTGACATCTAAGAGTATTTCTCGTCGTCCAAATTGGGGTTCAGTTTTCGTTCCAATGTTCTTACTGATTTTCAGGGCATTGCCACCAAAAATCAAATCGTAATCTCCGTCATCGTCAAAGTCCCCCATTGACGCTGAGGAATACACCCAATAATCGAATGTTTCAATTGGATCAGGTATGACAGCTTCTTCAGGATTCTCCGTAAGTTCAAGGTACATTGGGTTCCATGCAGCTTCTGGATTTCCTTCTTGAGGCAGTTTCACACCAGGTAGAAACCCTTCTTCGTTTCCGCGAAACCAGGTAACTTCGCCCGGATGGTATTGACCCGTGATCATGTCGTCATAGCCATCATCGTCTAAGTCGTAGAAGTACGGAGTAAAACCAATGCAACACCATTGTTCTACTTCCATGATCGTCCCGGCGGTATCTCGCGCCCACTCAAATTCCTTTGTGAATTGAGGGTTGTTGTCGCTCCCGATGTTGAGATAAACACGCACCGTCGAACCTTCCTCTGACATTGGGAAGTTCTCTCCAGAGTTGGTTTCAAACTCGCCGACAAGCAAATCTCGCTTACCGTCCCCGTTCCAGTCCCAAAGTGCGGGGGCTGCTAAACCGTGCTTTTCCGTGAGGACAGGTGCATCTCCAGCCATAACCAACATTGGTTGTTGCAATTTCGGTGCACCAGGAATGTCGACTCCGATGATTTCGGGAAACTGCGTTTCTCCCATCATGGCAATCTGCTCGGATTGCTGTAAGAAAGATTGTTGCACCTCCGATTGATCTTCCTCTTGTTCTTGACTGCATCCAAGTAGCACAAAACCACAAGAAATCAGGAAGAGTCTTGTTAAATGTCTGATATTCATAATCTTATCACCCGAAAGTCGGTTAATTCTGAATGGGTAAAAGTTTTACTAAATTCTATGTAGACAGAGTGTTTTTCTAGTCTTGCGCGGGATTTGAGTTTGGATAGTCGTAACCTAGTTGTTTTAGTCGTTTCGACGTGTTATGTTCTCAAGAGAATTCTGAGAAATCCCCATATAGTCTTCTTGTTGTTGTCGCAGAATACGCTGTCCGGGAGTACAAAATAGATGTGCAAATCTAGATTCCTGATCTCATTCGATAAGCTCGCGGTGATCTAGCTCATAGATTCTCGATTGTTGATATGAACTGCTAATCCGACGTCTCCTTTTACCGTAGCTGTATCACTTTGGACAGCGGGCCGAGTCGCGCGGACTGAAATACTGAGCTTAATCAGACTCTTTCGGTTTTGGTTTGTCGTAGTTCTTCTTTCAGGCGCGGCAATGAGTGCTTATGTACTTTCGTGCTTAGTGTACGTTAACACCGCTCCGTACAACTTCAGCTCAGTAGGTGGTACTCCGTTGTATCTATTAGGGAACTTAGACCCCGCCTACTTCGTGTTTTTCTTAGCTGGGTTATTACTTTTAGCATTCGATTTTCAACACCGCATCTGGAAGTGTAGACTACAAGAAGTCATCGAGTCACGTCCTATTACAAACTTGGAATTCCAACTGGGTCGTACCCTGTGTTACGCCGGTTTGATATGGATGGTCGTATGTGTAAATGTACTGTTAATGCAATTTTTCGGCCTAGTGTCTCAACTATTCAAACTCAACATAGCCGACACTATTCAACTTCATTCGATGTTTAATTTGCTTCTGGTGGATGCACCCGTCGCGTTGCTCTTCTGGACATCGCTGCTTCTCGTGCTAACTGTTATGCTTCGTTCCCGGTTGTTGATTGTGTTAGCGTCAGTGAGCGCGATACTAGTCTACTACCTGTGGGTTCTCAATACTCCGTTCTCGTTCGTCGATCTTCTATCTCTTTCTTCCAATCAAACTTTATTCGTTTCTGACATTTTGCCCGCTATTCCATCGGTAACTTCATGGATCATGCGCATTGGTACTTCTCTTCTCGCAGTGGCGCTGATTGGAGCGGGAGCATGGGCTCATTCGCGATCGCACCACAGGCACCAAACATGGACCAAATTTTTACCAATGATTTTCTTTGTCGTTGGCGTTCTAGTAATGTCTGCGGGAGTTGTGTATGAAGTACGCAAATCGAACGAAATCAATGATTGGCGCCAAGCTCACTTAACTAACGAATGGAATGCAACGTTGGATGTTCAGTCGATTCGGGGGGAGGTTTATATCAACCCGAACCAGCGGATGCACCTCGACCTCAATATCGCTTTCATTTTGACGTCACAAACACCAACTACGTCGCTAGTCTTCACATTGAATCCGGGTTACCAAATATCCACGATTAGAGTTGACGATATTTCCTGCGACAACGAATTTGAAAACGGTATTTTGGAAGTGTCTGTTCCCTTCGTGGTTCAACCAGATAGGGAATACTCAATGAATATCGTTGCTGAAGGAAAACCAAAGCCGCACTTTGCCTATCTGAACACTCCTTACGATTACCTCGCTGACGAGAATTTTCCGATTCAAGCTATTCATTCGTATGGCTCCGACGGTTCGATCTACGACCGTCGATTCGTCGCACTGATGCCAGGCGCGTACTGGTATCCCGTCCCTGGATTGGTTCCTAGGGCGGTAGATGATGATTTATTCGGTTCTGATTTCTTCGATGTTGAGTTGAGAGTCCAACTGGACGCCCCGTCTTCTTGGAAAGTCGTCGGAACGGGTACGTCGCAAACTAATCCAAAGGAACACAACGAGTATCTGACAAAACCAAATATTCCCGTTGCATCGATAGGTCTCTTTGCTTCTGAGTTCGTAAGAATGTCGCATGATTTTGAAAACGTGGAGTTTGCGCTGTACTTACATTCGCATCACTCGAAAAATTTTGTTGCATTAGAACGGTATAAAAGTGAACTATTAGCGAAGATTGATGGGTATTTGAAGAGATTTGAAGAAGAAGGGTTTCCAATTCCATACTCGTCGTTGGTATTTGTTGAAGTACCTAACAAGTTGCGCACCATTGGTGGTGGGTGGCGGATGGGTCGTGTGAATTCACTTCCTGGTGTGATTTTATTAAAAGAACGGGGACTTCCGAACCTCAACATCGACGCTATGGTGAAACGTATCGAAGAAGCCGAGACTGCAGAGGAAGACCGATCTAACCGGGTCTGGAATCGACTGTACAACGCATCACAACTTGCGCTAGGAAATGAAAACTTGGATAGTCCGATTCGCGATCAAATCTGGAATCATCTCCTTTCTACATCGGGCGAGCATCGAAGAGCGCTCGACCTCATTTTTCATATTTGGATGGGGAGATTTACCCCATCTTATACAGAGGGACTGTTTTCGTTATATGCGTCCGCACACGCATCGCGGTGGACAGGCGTTAATCTTCCAGCGACCGATTTAGAAGGACTATTCTGGAGAGAAATGGACTATAGCGGACGACCGTCGGTTCAAAACCTCTCAGAAGGGACTGCATTAGCAGGGCTAGCGTTCAATCCTGATGATCACCAACAAGAATTTGAAGCGCTATATCAAAAGTGTTTTTCCATGTATCAATCATTATTTTGGTACTTCACTTTCCGAAAACAACAAGGAGACCGAAACCAATGGCTTGCAGAGTTACGACGTAGATTTGGAGGTCAACAATTCACGTACAACGACATGACCACTGTCGCTCGCGAGTTTGATATCGACATTGACCTCTTTCTCGACGATTGGTTTTCAAAGGATACTCCGCCAGGTTTTGAAGTTTCATCTGGTACAGCTACGCGAATTGCGAATAGTGAAGATGGGTCGCTACGCTATGTTTTCACCTTTGACGTTGCAAACACGCAGTCTACCACAGGTTTCGTGTATTTGTTGTCAGGCTCACTACCACCTATCGTAATCGACGGAAATACTTCAAAAAAATTTACTGTTTTACGGGAATTGGATGCTGACGACTCTGAAGCAGTCTCATTCACGATCCACACCGGTTTTTCGTTAAACCGACGTCGATTTGGGGTGGTTATACCAACAGACCACTCCTCTGTTACCCAGGTGTTAGCACCAATGGACAAGATCGAGGAGAGTGATTTCATCCCACAACGTGACGAGATTATTGTTGACGATCTCGATGTAGGTTTCGTCGTGCAGCAGTCTAATCCGCTACCGTTTCTGTTTCGATACACACCACGTGATTGGTTTTGGGTTTCTACCCTTCAAGAGGACTTTGACGGTACACTACCGGATATTGATTTGAGATTTTCTATTCCCAATGCGCGGTGGGTACGTCGAACTGAAAAACTTGGCTACGGAAAATTTCGCCGGACGGTCGCACTCTCTCGGGTCACGAGGTCTCTTAAACTACATCCAGTACGATTTGTTGCGGAAATTCCGTATGCTGGTCAATGGTCTCTGGACTTCTACTTGCACAAACCTACTAACCAAATTGAATATGGAAGTCTTGCGAATTTCAACCTAGAAATCGTGAATAACTCAAAACACTGGAAAAAAGAGGTTAACCCAGATTCTTTGGAAGTCGGGTGGGAATTTGTCGACACTTTTGAACTCGACGCGGGAAGAACAGATGTTGTCTTGGTTGGAGTAAGTGAACCATCAATCGTATATGCGGACGCGATTCGGTGGCGCAAAGCTTCAGTGTCAGAGTAGTGTATTTGCTTACAAATCGTTCTCAAATTGTTACTCAATACTCAGCACATGTCTGCAGTAATTTCGGTATAGACACCATTCTCGGAAAGAAAAAGCGCGGGACGAACGAAAGAAAACGAATACTCTAAAGCTGTTTGAGGTACGAATAAGGGTGAGCTACGTGCGTACCCAACAGTAACGTGCGGGTTGAAGCGTTTGTTTTCGCAAACCGTCAGTATTCCTGAATTCGCTAAGGAAATGAGAGCAATGATCACTCGAGCGTTTCGATGGGAAGGAAAACCAGAAAAATGATTGAGTTCGCAATGCAATGGAAAGTACTGTGATAGCACTTGGACCTTTCGATGGACGGCCTTAAACATTTCGTTAGATAGGTGAGGGAAGTACTCAAACGTTATGTGGTATTTTTCAGGTTTCGTCCATCTTACGTCATCAATTTCAGGTTTATTACTCGACAGGAATGCTCGGACTGTGTCGGGAACCATCGAACCGATGAAATAGCTCATTCTACATCAGCTGTCGTCGGTCTGGACACCAGACAGGGCAATGATATTCGACCATTCTTCCGGGCGAGAACTGCACGCAAAAAACGCGGAATTTAATGTTGACTTCGATTGGTTGTATTCCTTCTGGGTACCGTCTAGTAAATACACTCCACCACCTGCGGCTCGGAGTACCGTATGGGCCGCCGCGATATCCCATTCGTTAGATAGTCCGAAACGGACGTAAATATCGGCTAGACCTTCGGCGATATAGCACATTTTGATACTACTTCCGACGGTTTTTACCTGCACTTTCTTTCCTATCGAACCAAGATAGTCAATTATTTGTTGGTTTTGAGGTGTCGTGTAGTGTCGGCTAGTGGTCATTCGAATGGAATCACCGAGTTGAGTGGTCGAGATTGGTGATATGTCTTTGTCAGTATGTCGCTGTGCTACAGCATCTTGGACATCACCCGAGTACACAATTTCTTTCGTCGGTATTCCCACCACTCCTAGCTTGGGAGTTCCGCGTTCGATTAACGCGATGTTTACCGTAAACTCATCGTTTCTTTCGGTAAATTCTCGAGTACCGTCCAAAGGGTCCACAATCCAATGTCGATCCCAGTTGCGACGTTCGTCAAACGACGGTATTTCACCCTCTTCAGAGAGCACGGGAATAGATGGATCCATTTTCGCGAGTCCTTCCATGATAACATCGTGCGCTCTTCGGTCTGCATCCGTAATTGGTGTGTTATCGGATTTGGTGTCTACGATGAAGTTTGAGTTGTACACGTCGAGAATTTCTCTGTGTGCACGGCGAGTTATAGCGACCAATTCACTTAACATTTCTCCACACTTCCTCTGGAGTTAATGGGCAACAGTTCGCATGAGGTGGAATTGTGTTTTGGGGTCGGCAATGAAAAAAATCGTTGGGACTGTATTGGCTACAACTTACAATGATATCGAGTGTTTGTCTAGGTATTTCTGTGGTTCGACAGAAGCAAATGTTAATGTTAGCTTCGGCACATTGAACAATGTTGACGAAGCTTCTATGCAAGTCGGATGCGATCGGTGAGTGCATGAATAGATCTGACTAGTGCAGCATAAACTGAATGTTCGAAATTCGTTGGAATCTTTCCATAGACCTTTAATTACACTTGCACTACACTAATTTTCGATCAAATTTACCCTTCTGCAGTATGGTAGTAACATTCTTCGACAGACATGAGAATCGATAAATGGTTATGGGTCGCGCGTTTTTACAAGACCCGAAGTCGTGCGAAAGCTGCCGTAATGCATGGGAAAATTCGGGTCAATGGTGGCCAGATCAAACCCGCAAAAGAAATTCAACTGGGTGATCTGGTATCCATTAAAGAAGAGTACTTTAGTCGTGAATACTTAGTGCAAGAGTTCCGAGAGCAGCGAGGCTCAGCAAAAATCGCACAAACGCTATATCAGGAAACTGAGGAATCAATCGCACGAACTGAAGAAGCTACTGCAAGACGAAAGTTAAAGTATGACTCAGTGTTACGTCCACGAACAAAACCGAGTAAGTCCGATCGGCGAGTATTAGCCCGATTGAAGCGAAATGGTGGCCAACATGACTAGCCCCTGTTCGACTAGGAAAAGTTTGAGGGACCAGTGAAGAGTAGCGAGTGACTCTTACTCGCACCAATTTTCGAAGTATGTTGTCGAAGACGCAACGATCAGTGTTCCACCGGCTAGTTTTGCTCCCATGCTTAAAAATCCTAAAATCATGTCTCCGTTGTAGAGTATCCCAACCACTCAGCGCACATTACTGTACTAGTCAGCCCAAAAAATGGTAGTCTCAGCAGTTCAACTGTATTTCACCACGTAATCTAAGACCAACACCAATACTTGGAACACCACTTAATATGAAGAAAGAGGGAAAAATTGTCGGGAGCATTTTTGCTTCGTTAGGAGTATTAGTTTGTTTGTTTACCCTTGTAGCTTCCACAAAGCTCCAACATATGAAAGAGAATCCGGATAGCGAAGCCGAGAGTCAAATACGCTCTAGCGAGTCAGAGATGGACGACGTTTTAGCGGAATTAGGCTTAGACGAATCTGATGCGTCGCGCCAGGAGGTGGACTTCAAGAAGACCATGACACACAGTTGGGTGGGAGCCCTTCTATTTGGGATCATTTTGCTTGGCGTGTTACTAAACGTACCAAAGGACTCGTTCTTCACCCCTTTAATCGCTGTAGTGGCTGCGGGCGGAGGTGCAGTTTTTTGTGGAGTAGGGTTTGCGTTCTTATTTGTTATGGCACTAATCGGTAGCCTTTTGGTGATGGTCGCGAATCTGAAACAATGACACACGCTATTCTAGAGCCAAAGTTTTTTTCAAAGATTTAGCCCGAAAAGTTCGTTCAGCACTGTTTATTACACTGATGCTAACAGAATTGGAACAGCTTGACTCTGAGATTTAGGTTCTGCTAGGTGATCTCCAGACGGGGTGTTGAATACGTCCATTCAGTTGCCCTATGACCTGTAATTTAATCTTGCTTGGAGTTGTTGTACGTACTCTTTGACACTTCATTTATTTCGGATCGATAAGTCAAAACAGCCTTCTGAGGTGGAAGGACGAAACGGGAGTGTATTTACTACCACGCTCGCGCCATGCGAGAAATAGACAAAAAGCTAACTCGACCAAACTAATTTACGGATCGTAGATCTCACCGCTTATTGATCTGTCATTGAACCAACGAATTCAATATGCCTTACGAAACTGTTGCAATCGTGAATACGAAGGCGATAGGGCGTCTAAAATATATCAACTTTTTCATTCAACGGATTGAGTACACATCGAAGCACTACAAGAACCGACGCGATTTGAAAATTTAACCATCCCAGTGTTAGCCGAACATGTGGTCCAACGTCGAGAAGGTAATCTACTCGCGAATGGTGCCATCGCGGTAACAACAGGTCGACGTACTGGCCGTTCTCCCAAAGATCGATTCATCGTTCTTGATGATATAACGCGTTCAACCGTAGACTGGGGGACTATCAACCAACCGTTTGAACCTGACGCTATGGATGTTCTATGGTCTCGAGTTCAAAATTTCGTTGACCGGAGTGGTTCATGTTATCGCGGATTGATGCACGTCGGGGCACATCCCGGACACTACTTACCAGTCCAGGTAACTACTCAGTTCGCGTGGCATCAGATGTTCGCAAGTTCGTTATTTTTAGTTCCTGAAACATTCAATCCTGAACGCAGAGATATTTGGCAAATATTGAATGCGCCACGATTTGTTTGCGATCCATCGCGAGATGGTACTAATTCAGACGGAACTGTGATTGTAGATTTCAGTGGCAAGAGGGTACTAGTAGCAGGAATGCACTATGCCGGCGAGATGAAGAAGGCAATGTTCGCAGTACTAAACTTTCTGCTCCCGGACAAGGACATCCTACCTATGCATTGCTCAGCAAATGTCGATGCAAATGGCAAAGTCGCGTTGTTTTTCGGTCTTTCTGGTACAGGAAAGACCACTCTTTCGTCAGATCCAGAATGTCTGTTAATCGGCGACGACGAGCACGGTTGGGGAACAGGTACAGTGTTTAACTTTGAGGGCGGTTGCTACGCAAAATGTATAAACTTAAACCACGAAACAGAACCTGTAATTTACGATGCGATTCGATTCGGTGCGTTGTTAGAAAACGTAGTAATCGATGAACTGACACGAGTGCCGGATTACTCAGACGCCAGTCTCACGGAAAATACTCGCGCATGCTATCCACGTGATAACATTAAGCTGTGTGTTCCCGACAATCGTGCTGGTGAACCAGAAACCATAATTTTCTTAACGTGCGATGTGAGCGGAGTGTTACCTCCGGTTTCACTACTGTCTTTAGAGGGGGCGGCCTACCACTTTCTCTCTGGCTACACCGCCCAAGTTGGGTCTACTGTGGTTGGCGCGACAGAGCCTTTTACTTCGACGTTTTCAGCTGGTTTTGGCGCTGCGTTTTTACCACGTCCGCCGCGCGTATATGCGGAATTATTGATGCGAAGGATCAATGCCTTTGGTGCAAAAGTTTATTTAGTAAACACAGGTTGGACTGGTGGAGCTTTTGGAACCGGCCGTCGAATGAGCATTCCAGATACGCGGCGAATTATCAACGCCGTGCGTTCGGGAGAGTTGTTACATGCACCGACGAAACACCTACCGGAGTTGAATCTAACCATTCCAACACATATAGATGGAATTGATCCACAAATCTTAGACCCAAGGGCAGGGTGGAATAATCCTAACGAATATGACACCGCGCGCAGTGCGCTGATTTCCAAATTTAAAGACAACTTTACGAAGTTCGACATTGGGTCGAACATCTTGGAAGCCGGACCGACATAAGACGTTTTTTCCCACGAAAAAATCGGGACTAAATTCCCACAAACGGCACGGTCGCTAATGCTGGAACAGAAATTTTTACAGCTTGTTGCTGGGTTGCGAGGTCATCCGAGTCTAGGACAACTCAATCATGGATTGGAAAAAGAGGCTTTGCGGATTGATCGGCACGGCTATCTGTCCAAAAAGCCCCATCCAGAAGCACTAGGCTCATCTCTCACTCATCCATCAATTACGACCGATTTTTCAGAGGCACAACTTGAACTTGTCACCGGCGTGCACAGTTCGATTGAAAGTTGTATGCAAGAAATGGAGGAGATTCATCGCTTCGTGTACGATGTGTTGGACAACGAATTGCTTTGGCCATCCAGTATGCCGTGTATGCTCAGAGGAGAAAAATCGATTCCACTGGCAGACTATGGAAATTCCAATGTAGGGAGATTCAAGAGAGTCTATCGACAGGGGTTAGCCCTACGCTACGGCAAGTACATGCAAACAATTTCAGGTATGCACTACAACTTTTCGCTGCCGGACGCTCTATGGGCACACTATGCGAAATTGCAAGGTGTAGAAGATTCGATTGAGTTTCGGAACCAGTCTTATCTTGGGTTGATCCGAAACTTTCGTCGATACACATGGCTCTTGGTTTATCTCTTCGGTACATCGCCAGCAGTTTGTGGTTCGTTTCTTGCAGGACGTGCTCATGAGCTTGAGCCGTTCGATGGCGAATCTTATTACTTGCCATATGCGACCTCTCTGCGTATGGGATCCTTGGGGTACCAGAGTACTGTGCAAGGTCGATATTACCTCTCCTACAACACGCTACTTGACTATCGTAAATCGATGCTTCTTTTACTGTCCAAACCCTATCCTCCATATGAAGAGTTAGGCTTGCATTCGTCGAGTGGCGAATATCAACAACTCTCATTATCGCCGTTACAAATTGAAGCTGAGAGTTATACCCCCATACGACCGAAACCCAAAGCAAAGTGTTTGTTACGTCCACTACTAGCTTTAGAGAAACACGGTATTGAGTATGTAGAAGTTCGATGCTTGGATTTAAACCCCTTCTTTTCTACCGGTATTGATCGAACTACTTTGTACTTCTTAGATGCGTTTTTATTATTTTCTTTGCTTTCTCCTAGTCCTAAAGATTCACGTGAACATTGGGAGGAAGATCAACGAAATCAAACGACGGTGGTGGAACGTGGTAGGGATCCAAACCTGGAACTCATCGTTGATGGTAAACGCTGTTCTGTGGTACACTTCGGTCGTCCCCTTCTAGATTCAGTATCACAGGTTGCCGGTTTACTTGACGAAGTAGACGATAGGAACAAACATAAAGAAGCTGTCGCATCGCAATTGGAAAAATTGGAAGATCCTTCCAAAACTCCGTCAGCACTTTTGTTGCAACAGATGGCAGCATGGGAAAAGTCTTACTATCGGACGATCGAGACTCTTTCGAAGCAGCATCGAGACGATTTACTTTCGCAACCGCTTACTGAAACACGACGGCAACATTACCGTGAGCTAGCTAATCAATCTCATCGAGAACAACTCGAACTCGATAGCACGAGTACAAGTTCTTTTGAGCATTACTTAAAAGACTACATGCAATTAGAGCTATCAGAATGAACCATTTAGCTCACTGTTGGCTCGCTCGCGGAAACAATGGACACATTGCGGGTGGGTTTCTTGGTGACTACTACAAAGGTCCAATTCGGCGGGATCTACCCGAAGCGCTGCAGGAAGGGATTCGGCTACATCGGTACATTGACTCCTTGACGAACCAATTACCCGAGATGCGGTCTACATATTCAAGGTTTGGTATGGAGTTACGAAGGGTTGCTCCCATTTTGTTGGATCTAGTAGCTGACCACTTGTTAGCGCGACATTGGGATCGGTATGGAACTGGTCAATTGACAGATTTCACAACAAATTGCTATCGTATAATTGGTCAGTACGAGATTCCCGCTTCAGGGAAGCGTTTTTACGACCACATTGTCTCTCGTAATCTGTGGTGTGAATACTCTGATTTTGATGTCATACTGTCAGTCATGTGCCGTATTCTCATGCGCCTACGTCTAGAAGATCGTGCAACACATTTATCCAAACTTGAACCTCAGATCGAAGACTTTCATCAAGACTTTCGTGAGTATTTCCCGATACTTGTAAGCAACGTACGTACATGGAAAGTGAACAACACAGCGTCTACATGTAAGCTTGAATGAAACGTGAATATTTCGAGTTTCCTCTAGGTACATTAAACAGAAGACATTCGCCAGAAAGGAGTATTGATGTTTTTAGGATTTGACCTCCGACATTCCGAGACTTGGGCAACATTGGGAGTGTTCATCGGAGGAGGCATGCTGTTTTCTACTTTAGTGTTAGAACACGTGTTCGCGCTCAATCCTTGTTATCTTTGTTTATCGCAACGCTATTGCATGTTTCTTGCTGTATTGATTACTACGTGGAGTTTGTTTGCCGAACCAAGGCGCGGAATCTTTCCGGTACTTACGATTGTGTGTTGTTTAGGTGGTATCGCCTTCGCGTTTTATCAGTTTTACTTGCAATATGTACCAGATGCCACTCAATCCTGCGGTGCCGATTTGAACTATAGACTCAATGCTAAGCTGCCATTCAAAGACATTCTCGCTGGATTTTTCCAAGGTTCGGAAAGTTGTGGTGACGCTTCCATTATTCCTATTCTTTCTTGTAACGCATTTCTACTATTGATCACCATTGCGGTTTTGCAACTAGTCTATGGACCTCGATCGTCTTATAAATAACTCACCGAAACTTCCTCTCGTGGTAGTCAATAGGGATTAGGTTCCCTTACCCAATCCCTTTCCACCAAATTTTCGTCCCGAATAGTTCTTTGTTGCAGTTCAGAGACATCTATTTCAAATACGACGATCAACCGCTTTTTTCGGGATTATCGCTAACAATCCACGCTGGGCATAAAGCCTGTATCGTTGGACGGAATGGGATTGGAAAGACCACGCTATTCGAGCTACTTCTCGGAAGTCTGATTCCAGACGACGGGGATATACGCTATCCTAAGGAATGGCGCGTCGCGACTTTGCGTCAGAACGTAGCTCCGAGTGAGCGTTCGGCCCTCGATTTTGTGATGGATGGTGATGCGACCTTGCGTAGTCTCGAACACAAGATCGAAATGGCGACAAAGAATGCTGACGAAAATGAGCTCGTAGCTGCGTTGAGTGCATATGAGGATCAGGGCGGGTACCGATACGCTCAACGCGCCGAAACTATTTTGCACGGACTGGGATTTACGGCCGAAGACTTTGACAAACGGCATGGCGAATTCTCTGGTGGCTGGCGCATTCGCCTTAATCTCGCTCAAACATTAATGGTACCTTCCGATTACCTCTTACTCGATGAACCAACGAATCATTTAGATCTAGAAGCCGTGTCATGGCTCTATCGTTGGCTACTCAAGTACAAAGGGACGGTCGTTTTGATCGCACACGATCGCGAATTCATTGATCGAATTGCTACAGAAATCATACATTTGGATCAGGGAGTTGCCAGAACGTATAGTGGAGGATACAGTGCGTTTGAAAAGCAACGTGCAGCTCTATTATTAGAACAGGACACACTACTGCAAAGACAGGAGAAAGAAAGAGCTCGCATTCAAAAATTTGTCGATCGATTTCGCGCAAAGGCAAGTAAGGCTAAGCAAGTTCAGAGTAGGATTAAATTACTCGAAAAAATGACTTATACGGCTGTTTTACGTGATGAAGCACCCTATAAGTTTTCGTTTTCGTCTCCAACTCGTTTCGATCAGCCAATGGTGAGCTTTGAGACTTGTACTTTAGGGTACGCCCAGCATCAGGTAATTAAGGAATTCACCCAAAGAATCTACCCTAGAGATCGAATCGGTATTCTTGGAATCAACGGTGCTGGTAAGACGACGCTGTTAAAAGCGATCGCAAACGAACTTGACCCATTACAAGGCTCCGTGGAAGTAAGTGAACACACGACCGTCGGTTACTTCGCACAGCATCAGTTGGAGGTGGTAGAGGGTACGCTTTCAGCATACGAGCACATTGAAGCGAGTACGGAAATTTCTTCACAGTCGATCCGAAATTTTTTGGGTAGTTGGGGATTTTCCGGATCGATGATATATCGGCCGGTTTCCCAATTGAGTGGAGGTGAAAAAGCACGTTTAGTACTCGCAAAGCTTGCTTTGCAAAGACCCGCGTTATTGGTTCTGGACGAACCAACAAACCATCTCGATTTAGAAATGCGTAATTCACTCGCGAGTGCATTGGACAACTTTGAAGGAGCAGTCGTTGTCGTCGCACACGATCAACATCTTCTTCGTCAGTGTGTTAATGAATTTTGGCTAATTCGTGGTGGAAAGATCTCCGTGTATCGAGGAGACTTAGACGACTATGAAGCGATGGTGAGCCCGGCTGGAAATGGAGAAGTCGATACGCAAAGTTCAAACTCCAAAGCTAAAAGAAAACATCGAGCTTTAATGCGCGAGCAGAAGAGAGCTTTCGCTAGAGAAATTGATCGTATAGAGACTTCTTTGGAAGAAATTTCTGGAGAAGTACAGTCGTTAACCGAACGCTTACAAGACCCTGCGACTTTGAAACACTTGGATCGTAATGAGTTGAACAGTCTTCTCGCACGTCACAACGACCTCACTCAGGAGACAGCGCGCTTGGAAGCTCGGTGGTACTCGCTTACCGAGTCAATGGATCGATTTACTGAAAATCACTCTCATTGAATCATTTGATCTTCGGCATTTCGAAAGATCACTGATGTTCGCTCCAATTCTATTTCGACCTTCTTCCCTTTGCGTTTTACTTCAGCGTTAATCATGTCGTTCTCGGAGAACTTCAATGCCTTGGTAACATGATCTATCGCTCGGATCGCCGTGTCTTCGATATCTACCAAGACATCTCCCGCCTTGAAATCACTGTCCTCAGGGGCTTTTAATACTAGTACGCCAAACTCTACGTCGAAATACTGTCCCATCTCTTCTTCGATTTCTAACAGAAACACTGATGGAGGGGCTTTGTATTCAAAGGTAACCACACCTGGGCTACCTTGATCCCACATCAGTATTGGCCCCGTTGGTCCCTTAATTTGTTTCAGGGCATACTTTGTCTTTGTGAGCATCGCTTCGTCGTCATTCTCGATCTCAAGGTCAACGTCTTTTTTGTCTCGACTGACCGTGAGAGCAAGCGGAGGAAAGCCTTTGATCACATTGGCATAAGGAAATAGATAGTATTGCATTGTCGCCACTGGGTCATCAAGTTCGTCAACTGCAACTTGTCCGTTAATTTTTACTATGACGTCGTTTACCTTGAGTTCAGTGAGATGAAATCGCCCCTCCGGCTCTATGGATTTCACCAACACTTGGTTTTCTGGCGTGACTTCTAAAGTGATGCCTAGTTCAGGTTCACCGAAACCTGCAAATCTCCCTGAAAGATTGTTTAGCATTGTCTTCATAAAGTCTTCAATCGGTGAGACCATGTCTTCGACATTCATAGCATTTGAAAGGTCTACTAGGGCACTTTCGGCTAAAACCCATGACTCCAGCTCAGCTAACGTGTCCAAGTATCGGTCGCTGTCGAGGAGTTGTTGCAACTCTTCAACTGGCGCATTGTCTTGTTCGTCTTCATCGTTAGAGGGTTGTTTTTCAGCCCACACTGTCGTTGCGATCAAAATCGCAAGAGCTAAAGACAGTATTCGATGCATTTTTCTTTTATTTTTGTCATTCATAATTTGTAAATTTCTTGATACTAAGTTCAATCCAAGATCGTCCGTAACCTAAATTCATCCTTGTCTAAAGTCACACTTTTCTCCCGTTTATTTCGTTTCACTAGAACCGTGAGTTCTTCTTCATCATCCCGTATCTCTTCAATTGCATGGGACACTGTACGGATCGGTTGATCGTTAATTTTCAACAAAATGTCTCCGGGTTGCATACCCTCGACCCCTTCAGCTTCTAATACTAACACACCAAACTCTACTCCGAAGTAGCGACCAAATTCTTCTTCGATGTCCATGACATATATGGTGTCGCTCTGACGATCTAAATCTGGTTGGAACAGAGTACTCACGCGATCGCGAACATTGTTCAAAACTGCGGGTATTTGAGTTGTAGCAGTTTCTTCAAAACCTATCGACGACCAACGGACGGTCGCGACATCCACGTTCATCACTTCGTCCCCGCGAAGCAGAGTGATCTGAATGATGGAACCTGGTGGATTTGAATTGATTAATTCGACTGTAGCTTCAACTGGATTGTCTAGATTAGCTACCTCCACATCGCCGATTCTTGTGATCACGTCTCCATCACGAATACGGGCTATGTTCGCGGGAGCTCCTTCGATGACTCTGATAATTGGCACTCCAGTGTCCGTCGCTTGATCCAACTGCACACCAATGAAGCCTTTGGTCGCGTCTTCTTCAAGCCGCATGAACCGAGATTCGAGAGTGTCAATAGGCTGCACTCGTATCGATGGAATTTCATCAACGCGTAGTTCGTCGAACAGTTTTTGCATTGTTTCAAGACGTACTTCTAGCTCGTGCATCTGAGCTTCCAACTCTTTCAATCGACTGTCTTCACTTCGCTGTTTA
Source organism: Gammaproteobacteria bacterium (assembly GCA_009841615.1). Lineage (GTDB taxonomy): Bacteria > Pseudomonadota > Gammaproteobacteria > Pseudomonadales > Azotimanducaceae > Bin55. The sequence continues at coordinate 20,322 of VXLL01000026.1, forward strand.
AGAATAGCTTCTTCTTTGGCGTCTACCGTATCAGAGTCATCGGCAACCAGGTTCAAATTTAAGCTTGCAAAGACGCAAACGATACAGGCCAGAGTAATAGAAGCTCTCAGATAAATGGATCTAAACATTGTTGAATTCGATTAAATACTTTGTAGTCATTCCAGAATTGCGCGCAAACTAAATTTGTCCTTTTCGAGCGACATGTTCATTTCTTTTTTCTTTCGTTTAATTTGAAGCTCGACCTCATCTCCTGCGTTGTGTTTATGCTGGAATGCTTGCGAAATGGACCTTATGGGTTTATCGTCAATTTTTAGAAGAATGTCACCCGCTTGGATGTCGTCGACATTTGGTGCTTTGACCACCAAGACGCCGTACTCCACATCAAAGTAGCTACCTAAGTCTTCTTCTATTTCCATCATAAAAACTTTGTTTTCAGCTCCAGGAAAACTGGCAGTGATAATGTTCCAAATTTCCGGATCCACCGGCGCGTTATTGATCGTGACTCCTTCAATAGCGTGCCATTGTCCGCCCATAGCGCGGAGCTTCTCCATCGACAATTGGTCGATTGTGGCCACTTCTATTTCCTTCTCATCTTCGTTCCGTTGTAAGGTTAACCGAACAACGGTACCCGGTTGTCGCGAAGAGATTGCTTCAATCGCAGATTGAACGGGATCATCGAGGTTAAACATTTCGATGTCGTCTATTCGGAGAATTACGTCTCCAGCTTCAACACCTGCGAGGTACGCCGGCGCGGTATCCATCACACCTTTGATCAACACCCCGTTCTCCGATGCATCCTCCAACGCGACACCTATAACTCCGTATTTGTACCGTTGATTGCTCCACAAAATGGGGTTCCGAACTATATTGAAAGTGAACGGAGCGATCTGCTCGGTAAGCTTGCTAGTGAGCAACAGAACATCATCGTAGACTTCTTGAGAATCATGGAGCTCCGAAGCGAATTTCTTTAGTTGATTTCGCGCTTCTTGTAGTTCTACTGCCGCGGCGTCAAACAACTTTTGAGCTTCATCAAACTTGGATTTAGCTGCTTTTACGCTAGCTTCCTTAGTCTGAATTTCTTGAGTCGTTTCTTCTACTTCCGGCGCAGTCGCTGTATCATCAGTATCGGATTGCAACACCACGACAAGTAGGAATACAACGATGAACGCTAGGATGTTGGATGCTTTCATAAACATGTTGTTTTATCTAATTGACTGAAGAAATATCACTCCAATATTGCGTGCAAACTAAATTGATCTTTATCGAGGGTAACGCTCTTTTCTCTTTTATTCCTCTTCAACAGAATCTTGACTTCATCGTCCGCGTCTTGTTTGTGTCGAAAGGCTTGCGATAGCGACCGGACAGGTTTTTCGTCGATTTCTAAAAGAATGTCTCCAGCTTGAATCCCTTCTACATCCTCTGCTTTGAGTACAAGAACACCGTACTCAACGTTGAAGTAGCCACCGAACTCCTCTTCAATCTCCATGACGAATATTTTGTTGTCTTTACTTGGAGAGTTCAGCAAGATGGCCGGGTCACTAATAGCCCATGAAATTCCACGCGACTCTGGAACCAAGACGTTTCTAACTGAGGGCACCCGCTCCATAGTACGTGCGGTCATCGCATTTAAGGACTCTCTATCAATGACAGCTACACTGATGTCCTGCTTCTTACGGTCGCGTTCAATCTTCAAACGGATGATCGACCCAGGTTGTTTTAATGCTGTAAACGCAGCCGTGAAAGCCTTTGGATTGTCTAATTTGGAGAGTTCAATTTTCCCTATTGCCAAAATCTCATCGTCTGCTTGAATGCCGGCAATGTCTGCAGGTGCCCCTTCATAAACCTCTCGAATCGGTACACCAGCGTCCGTTGCCTCACCTAGAAAGACTCCAATTACTCCGCTTTGGTATCTTTGTTCTATCGCTCGTCGATCATTGAAGTATGAGTTTGGAGGAGGAGTTCGATCAGAAAAGTTCCGCGCAGTCGTAGCGACGTCAACCTCCATCTCCTTTGCATCGCGAAGTAGTTTGAGTTGGATGATAGAACCAGGTTTGTACGAAGCGACTAACGCGAGGACGGTAGCCACTGGATCATCTATTTTGGAAACCCTTACACCGCTTACACTCCGAATAACATCGCCAGCTCGAACGCCAGCGATTCGTGAAGCGGATCCTTCATACACTTCTACAATGGGTACTCCAGCATCTGTTGCCTCGTCCAACAAGACACCAATGTAGCCCTTTTGTGTCGAAGTATTTGTTACTGACGAATCAAACAAACTGGCGATCAGAGCTTTCCGATAATCATCATGAACAATATTTTGATCTGCGAGTTGTGAAGTAGCCGCTGCGTTTGCTGTTCGGAGTCGTTGTAGGTCTTTCGCTGTTGCCTCGCGTAGACTAGCAGATTCTTTAATCCATTCGTTACGAGCTGTTCGCAACTCGGCAGCGCGAGCATCGAAAGCTTGTTGCTTTATTTTCAGCGCCTCTTGTGCTTCTTCAACTAAGGTTAATTTACTAAGATGTTCCTTGGTTACGTCGGCTGTCTGACTCGTTTCCGTGGTGATCGACTCGTCATCTTCCTTTGCAATACTGTTCAAACCCACCATGACGAGGGGAAGTAGCAAGAGCATTTGAATTGTTTTCATGACGCATTTCTCCAAAGTTGTTTAATTAAAGTGCACTACCTTTTGGTGCGCGCTCTTCTGTTGCTGAAGACGAATTGCAAGATAGTTCTCCTTAAGAGTTTCCCGAGTTTTCAGCAATTCTTGTCGCCGCGCGGTAGCACTCCGAGGGAGCTTTTCGATCTCTTGGTCGATGTTCGTTATCCGATGCACGATTGCAGTCGGTGTCAAAGCAGATGACCACTGTCGGAAATCAAGATCCGTAGGTGATGTTGATCTAGACTCTGCTACAGCTCCTTCGTTCTCTTCGATACCCTCATTCACCGCGACGTTTACCGGCGACGGAAACTTTGATTGCTGGTCGACTACGACCCAAAGAGTCGCGACAAACAGCGAAAGCACGACACTACACTGTATCAACTTTTGCTTGAATGTCTTTCTTCTTTGGATCGTATTCTGAACATCCAGCAACAAACCTTTGGGAGGGTCTTGAAGGGGAAGTTTTTGTAACTGCTCCGAGAAATTTTCGAAAGAATTTATGGACATGAAAGAGTGCTCCATGGGCTTAGTAGTTCAGTTTGGACCGACTTTCCCTCAGTCTCCTCCACGGGGAAACGTGAATCCGTTGAACTCATTTTTTGCGATAATCTTGAAATAATCACTTTTGAATAACTCGTGCTGCGTTTGAGTATCTGCCCAATTTCTTTGTGGGTATATCCTTCCACACAGTACATCCAGACCACCAGTCTCGTCTTTGGATCCATCTTAGCCAGAGCTTTATCGATGTCTATTGAATTAGCCTGATCGATTTCTTCGAATCCTTCTTCCGGTTCTATGTCGATCCGTCGTTTATGCCAAGGTGAACGAATTCTCAGGTAGCACCGATTGATTGCAACGGTACGAACCCAACCGACGAATCGATCCGGATTCTTAACAGTATGGGCTTTGGAAATCACATCGACGAAAGTGTCCTGGGTGACGTCCTCGGCCGCGTGGCTATCTCCTAAAACTCGAAGCGCCATCGAGTACACGTGGGGCGACAGTAGTTCAAAGACCGTAGATTGGGCATTGACATCACCTTGCATAAGCTTATGCACTGTCTGCTCATCGATTTCCACACCGCGAATGCTGGTCATGCTAAATTAGATTGTTCTTTTTGAAAAAAGGTCACAAACACTTGAACACTATATTAATTTCTTTGCGTTCGTCTAATCGTCACATCATTAGTCAATGTTTTGTTTGGATGGTTCATAGCGAAAGAACGCTAGTCGTTGGAACCATAGGGATATGTCGGACATCTGTTAGTGGGTTAGGGGTACCTTCGGAGATTTCGATCACTTCAATCCTTCGATAGCTCACCCTCGTCCGAGTTGTAAACCTTTGTACTTCTCTTAAAATATTGTGTTTATTCGATGCTATTTCAGAGTATCTCTTGACAGTAATGTTGGTGCGTACCACTACGCACTTGGGTGGTGGCGCTGACTAATACACACGGCAACGGGGAAATACCGTTCAAACGGTCCATTCGTGGAAAGTTAACCGTTATCGTTATAACCATATTGATGTTGACAGTCACGAGCGTGACTGTCTTCGACTTTGTCTACATTCGCGATATCCTTAAACAGGAAATCCACAACGAGCTTAGTCTTTACGGCAAAAGCCTCCGGTCAATTCTTCACCTATATATCGAGCAAGAGCTGGAACTGCTTCGCACCTACATTGCAGTCAACCAGTTGGATGTGTCCTTGGAGACCACAAGTGAGAGTTCTGAGCGTGCTCGCGAACTCAGCGAACAAATGCAAAAGAACATTATTGAATTTGAAACTGGATCAAATACATTTCGAGACTTTCAGTTGTTGGATCGGGAGGGCAGAGTAGTCGCTGCTAGTAACCAATCAGAAGTTGGACAATCGCTAGCTGACAGTGCGTTATTTACAAAGGGTAAGCTCGGAAGATACGCTGAATTTAAGATGCGCCGCCCCCTCGGTCAGTTTCTTGCCATTTCTGAACCGATTACCAACGCTCGAGGTGATCTAATTGGAGTTGCTGTGATCAACAGTGATGTTTCCCTATTGCAAGAAGTTCTCAATTCAGCACAAACAGCGCACGAAAGCACGGACGTTCGTCTTGGTGTTTTAAATGAACAAGAGTGGATTGAGTATGTCTTTTCGACGGACAACTCGCCCCTTCACCATCCTATTGATCCGGAAAACGATATTGCAATGAATCGTGCTTTGCTCGGCGAGACCAATTTCATCGACAACCTTGTTGACAATGATGGAAATCGCGTCCTCACATCGTTCTTACCTGTGAGCGACGAGAGCTTTGGTTTGGTGGTACAAGTCAACACTAGCGAAGTGTTCGCGCCCACTCGAAGAGCTCTAGCTACTACGATTATCGTTGGAGTCACTGTCGCGTTGCTTTCCATTTTGGTTGCGACAACGTTTGTACGTACTTCATTATTTCCAATTCGTCGATTAGCCCATGCGGCACAACGGGTCACCGAGGGGGATTTGACGGCACGTGTGACCGAAGATTCGAAAGACGAACTAGGAGCACTAGCGCACGTATTCAACGACATGGTCGAGACTGTACGAACAAACCAACAAACACTTGAAGATACAGTAAATCGACGCACCGCTGAACTTGAAGAGTCGAAGGATCAATTAAGTGCTTTGGTGGCTAGCTTCGAGCGTCAGAACGAGTTGATGGATCAAGACTTGCAACAAGCCGAAGTCATTCAACGGTCGTTGTTACCACGACACCCACCCACCGTTCCAGGGTTCACACTATCGGCGCTCTATGTACCGGGTAACAACGTCGGAGGTGATTTGTACGACGTGTTTCGAATCGACGATCAACACTTCGGCTTAGTCGTTGCTGATGCGACTGGTCATGGCGTCAGTGCCGCGATGCTTTCGGTTCTTTTCAAGAATCGCTTGGACCTGGTCGAAGCCGACGAAAGTGTGTTTCAATCAGAGTCAAGCACAGATCCTCTAGGCGACACATCGGCGGAGCTACGGTCGGCTTATAGTGCAATCCCAGTATTTGAAAGAGTGAATGACGAGCTTGTGTCAGACGTGGTCGGTTCGAATATGTTTGTAACTGCTGTGTGCTGCATTTTGGACACCCAGAAATCGCAACTCACAATTGCTAATGCAGGTCATCCTCCTGTTTTGTACATCCGTGCTTCAGGCGAGGTCGAGCTCGTCAAGTCTCCGGGCCCAGCTTTGGGCTTGTACCCGGACGCAGTATTTGCCGAACGTACCCTGACATTACATGATGGAGACAATGTGCTGCTATATACCGATGGTTTGTTTAGCTTGGATGAAGACGAAACAATTCGCATGGAAGCGATTGCGAAAAAGTTGCAGCAATTGAAAGGACAAGACTATGTATTGAATTCATTGGTCGGCGAATTGCAGAATGGTACAACACCAGAGGAACAAGACGATATCACCATGCTCTTAATTGATGTACGCGAGGGTGAGAATCAATTTGAGAACCAGTTCGAGTCGCTCACGCGGTCGCGTACCATGGGTTCATCGGCAGGGAAAGAAAATAACGGGCAGCCAGCCCCACACATCGAAATCGCTCAGGATGAGACGACGACGTTTTTAATCTTTGTTGGAAAAGTTTCTTGGGTGCAAGGGAAACCAGTTGCACAGTCGATCCGAGATGCAGTGCGCAAAAAACAGGATATCGTCGTGGATCTCAGTGCTTGCGACTACCTTGACAGCGCAATGTTAGGAACTCTACATGAAACTGCGCACGAATGCTCTCTCAATAGTTTGAAGTTAACTATTCAAGGAACTTCAAAACCAATATATGATGCATTCGTAGAACTTGGTATGTACGACGTTCTAGGATTTGTTATCAGCGGTAAAGTAGAAGTCCCCTCAGCTCGCTCTCGACTATCAGACGAAGACATAGATATGATGGCGCAACAGCGATGGTTGTTACGAGCACACGAGGCATTGGCATCGCTTAACACAGCGAACGAGGAAGAATTTCGACACGTTATTGAAGAGCTACGGGAAGGTATCGAAGAAGCCGAAGAAGCACGCCGGTCAAAGTCTTCAAGAACACCTTGACTTAAGGAAGTTCGAACCGACACATTTCCCTTCAGCGTACGCATCTCATATTGCAGGTGAACCATGCAATCATTCGTGCTTAAATTTGGTACAACTTTCGAAACCAAGTTGTAGTCCAAAATTTTTAATGGGTCACTCGATGTACTTCATCGAAAACAATTGATGTAGAGGAAACGTCAAACTCTACATCAATTTGCATCCGACGAATTGGCTGATTGCAGCATCCTGACCATCAGGGTCGGATATTAAACCTTCAAATTCATAAAGTGTTTCGAAGCCTTCGACCAGAGTCTTTAGTTCGTTGGGATCTAGCCTATATTCGGGACTCTCAGGTCCGGCTAACGGTCTGTCGTCGGCATCGTACTTGATGTGATGCTCAATGAGTAGATGGCCACCTGCTACCAAATATTTATCCAGTCTAGGGAACAACTCACGTTTTATATACCGTATCACGATGATAAGATCAAAATACCCGATCACTGGTAGTCCTTCATCAAGATCGTGTTGTATGTAGGTAATCTGGCTATTGTTTGGGTGTTCGGTGTTCCTTGCTTTCGTCAACGCAATGTCAGAAACATCTAACCCGGTGACCTGAAATCCACGACTGGCGAGAAAGCGACTGTTTCGGCCAGTACCGCAAGCGATGTCTAAAGCACGCGATCCATGAAGTCGTTCACTCCAATGCGCGAGGAGGCGACAGGGATGAGGCCGATTCTCGTAGAATCCATCTCGATATCTTTCGTTCCATTTGGTACGATCTTCTTCACTCACGGTCTAGTGGTCCCTGTGGTTGTTAACACCGCGAGTCTTGGTGTTTCTGGGCGGTCTCCGCGACAATTGCTATTTTGTGGTCGTCTCTTCACACTCTGGTTCTGCGGTGCTGTTTTCTCTACCAGAAGAGTCCTTTTCTCTATCAGGGCGTTCTTTGCGCGACAACCGCCGAACGAACCACCAGGCAGCAACTAAAAAACCGCCCGCGTAGATAACTCCCATTACAAGTAGCGCAATGCTGCTACCAGAGTCAACTTCCGGCAAGATACATCTCACATGATTGCGCATACGGCCTGACGGTGATCGTGGAGTCAAACATGCAATCGACTTGAACGACAATCAAAGTGTGTTAGCACAATTTCAGTCATCGTTCTGTTCTGGCTCGACAAAACCGGTTGGACGTTCGTGTTGCTCATTATTGAAAAACTTCTGCATTTGATCCATCAGGTAGTGTCTCGCTTGCGGATCGCGCATTGAAAGATGCCTTTCGTTGATGAGCATAGTCTGAAGCTGCTGCCACTCCTGCCAAGCACGGAGTGAAATGTTCTCGAAGACATCTTGACCGAGACCTCCCGGCATAGGGGGACGATCCAACCCAGGCAGCTCTGCTTGGTATTTACGGCAGAAAACGGTTCGTATCATTTAGTCTCCAATAATGACTTCGCTAACTGTATTCGTTGCATTGTTCTCACTGACAAACCCACATTTTTGAGTGATTGAAACGGTGTCCACCGAGTGTTCCAGGGTGTACCAAGAGTCTTCGCGGGAATGTTGTATTTTGCAACCGTCAACTTCTCAGTTACTTGCTGATTGGATATTTGGTACCTATTAGTGTGAACGCTGTCGAACAAGCACACATTGTCCGTTGGCAAATTCATTTGAAGTAGGAAGGCTTGTGGTTGAACGCGGTTTCCTACTTCGAGTGTGTCCCACATACTCGCGTAAGTCCCCGACGACTCACGCTGTCGTAGCAAGCAGTCAAAACGCTGATCAAACACCACACAGGGTCTGATTGTCTTACATTGCAAAGGTGAACTTCTTTTCTTTGCTGGAAAGCTGGAAACTTGACTAGTCTGATAAGCGACGCAATTCGAACCTAAGGGGCATTCATTGCACTTTGGATTGGATACCTTACACCACAAGGCACCAAAATCCATGATTGCTTGATTGTAGTTCCGCGCGTTCTTTTCTGAAGTGTGTGATTCTGCTAATTTCCACATTTCGAGCTCTGTAATTTGTGTGTCATCTGGTCCATTCACTCCGTGAAATCTCGACAATACCCGGCGTACATTAGCATCTAGAATGGTGGCTGGTTCGTTCCAAACTGCTGCAACAATGGAACTCGCGGTAGACCTCCCGATCCCTGGTAAAGAACATAATTCAGAGACAGTCTTAGGAAATTTTCCGGAACATTCTCGGACGATCAAATCTGCTGTCCGATGCAGATTTAATGCTCTTCGATAGTAACCTAGTCCGTGCCACGCCGCGAGTACTTCTTCTTGCGAGGCACGCTGTAGGGCGAACACATCGGGGAATTGTTCGATAAAGCGATCGAAGTAGTTGACGACAGTTGCTACTTGAGTTTGCTGTAACATGATTTCAGAAACCCACACTCGATATGGAGAAGGATGCTGTTGCCACGGTAAGTCGGTCCGACTGTTTCCTTTACTCCATCGAAGAATCTGAGTAGTAAACCAGGTCAATTCGCGTCTTTTATCGGGGCTAAAATATTTGGAACCACATTCTAGTTCAAGTACTTCTAAGGAAAAGCAGTGTCGGATGTTCAAAACTGGGATCCCACCTTATATACGCTGGGTCAGACACATCGTGATCTTTTGAACTTAGTAGTAGCTAATACTACCGACAATCAGTTGCAACTTACTCTAGAACAGCTTGACTCGCTACGAGCCATTTTTCTCATTGATGCGCGCACGTGGACGGAGTTTGCCTCCGATAAAAAGGATGCCGAAGTAGTCAGCTGGATTAAATTGTTTACTTTGTGCCCAGAACAATATTCCGGTTTTGACCGGGAAGACGACTCGCCAGTCATTGCTCTTGTGCGAGTCTTACGACTTCGTGGCGGATACCCGACATACCTTACTGCTTGGATAAAACAGCATTCAACGAATAGATTCTTACCACACGGCAGTCTAGCCGATCGTCTATCCAAGAACTAAACGCCCAAAATCTTGGAATCTAAAAAGTAGTGACTTGACTCCGGATGCTGTGTCTTCAACTCAGTTCATAGAATTTGCGAACAAATTTCTCGTTACCTAGATACCCTTGGAGTTCGAAGGATGAACGCTATTGTGTTCGGTGTATCGAGCAGTTATCTCAAACTTCTTTTTTTTAAGGATTCATGATGGCCAATAATTGGCTCTTTAACGTTACGCTGATTCTTGTTGCAGTAGTCGTGTTTGTGTTCCTAGTCCTACCGAGACTTCGGAAAAACGAACTATGGCAAGCGACTCTGACACCGCTGTCGTCGATTATTGGCAGCGGTTTTTTGGTGATGGCACCGCTACTAGCCAGTATCGTTGGAGTATATGCGACATATGCAGTGACCGTTATCGTGCTAGTTGCGTATGCACTGGGTTACGTTATGCGCTACAACATCAGAAACGTAGAGGCACCCAGTCTCGACTCTGAAGCACATAAGGTGTTTCAAGTACCAGAATATCTAGGGAATCTGGTTCTCGTGGTTGCTTACGTGATCGCAGTTGCTTTTTATCTGTCTCTGTTATCGGACTTTCTACTTAATTTCTTAGGGATCAACAGCATTCTTCTAGAAAGAATCTGTACTTCTACCATCATTGTGTTTATCGCTATTGTCGGATATATGCGCGGATTGACTGGCTTAGAACGATTGGAGTCTTATTCCATGACCATTCAGTTGTCAGTAGTCGCTGCATTGATCCTCGGGCTCTGTTTGTTCAACTTCAATTTTCAAGAAGAAGTCTTATTCTCACGAGAAGAGCTCACGTTTGTAGTACAGATTCAGATGCTGGCAGGTGTATTGTTGGTTGTACAAGGTTTTGAAACATCTAGATTTCTTGGCGATAAATATACACCTGAAATTCGAATCAAGAGTATGCGGATTGCTCAGTGGATATCAGGGGTAATTTATATCGTATCCGTGTTTCTATTGCTTCCCGTACTCACCGAAGTCGATCTTTTCAATGTTGAACTGTCTTCAATCATTTCGGCTATGGCTCCGGTCGCGTTTGTCTTGCCAGCGATGTTGATGCTCGCAGCTCTAATGAGTCAGTTTAGCGCCGCGGTCGCGGATACCAGTGGCGGTGGTGGTCTATTGCGCGAGAACAGCCAGGACATCCTTTCGTCTAAAGTGGGATACGTGGTGGTTTCAATCTCTGCTGCAATGCTCGTATGGACCGTCGACCTGTTTGGTATCATCGCGCTAGCTTCAAAAGCCTTTGCTGCCTACTACTTCGTACAGACTGTGCTTGCTCTCATTCACAACACAAGAGAAGGAATGTTTCGCTCCTTGGCGGCGATCTGGCGTCAGCTACTGTTTGTGGTCCTGGCGTTGATCTTGGCTTTCGTAGTGATTTTTTCCATCCCTGCAGAAGAAGAAGAGACCGAACACAAAGTCGAAATCTCTGCTGAGTTGACCTTTGACATGAACACTAGCGGGTAGAACGAACTCAATCGTTAACAGTACAAACTTTATTAACTAGCATAGATCCGTTTAAAGTTTGCTAAGAACTCCTTTCGTAGTACGTTAGGATGTGTAATGAGACCGTGTGAGTTGTAGGGAAATTTCGAACTGAATTTTGCGACTGATACACAATTATTGCTTACTGTTCTTCGTACCGGATTCTCGGAGGGCGTAAACGTTGTACTTATGACTCCAGCTCATCTAGTTCTTATCTGGACCGATACGATTTAAGATTATCCAACGGTCGGTCTTGTGTACCTTCCCAGAGGACCGGAGTGATAAATGTTCTGTTCACGAGCTGTTCGAACCCACGCCGCATCTGAAGGAAGATCATTTACGCAGAATCTTTTTTTCGTTCGTCTGAATACAGTTATTTATAAAATTTATGGTATCAGTGTTTGTGCGTCTATGACTTGTTAGAGTCTTTGCAGAAAGGGAATGGGTCGCGAACAGTGGCTCAACAAATCGACGATCTAACACAGAAAGACAGTTTCTGTAACCTACAACTCTACTTCATGCTATGGCGTTTGAATTTTGTGTAAAATAGGTTTCCAATCGCGGGCGCGTACATCCGGTATGTGGAAGTATTGCGTCCACCATTGTTGTTCTACTTGTTGTGAATATAGGGGGACCTATGACGAGATCTTCATTTAAGTCGCTGTGGTGGTTGCCACTTGTTGCGATGCTTTCATGTATGGGTGTCCAAGCCCAAAATGGTAATTCGGCTGCTACACCGGAACACGGAATTGGCGGTGCTGTGCCGATGAGCATTTACAGCGATAACATTGCAATGAAGTTGCGCCTTGAAACCGAACGATGGCGTAAAGATACCTATGTAGTTATTGATTACGCCCAAACGAACGCATTTGAAATTCAGGCTTGCGTACTTGGTACGTTACGGTTTGGCGAGAATGAAAATACCTTAAAGGTACTCGCTGAAAACTTCCATATTGAAGTTTCTAAAGAAGACATTAGCGTAGCGCCCGACTTGCTTTGTAACACATTGACAGCAGAGTATGCCGAAGAAAACAATCAAATTGATGTCGCCGCTAAAATCGGATGGCCGATATTGAAGCATTACAGCTTGCGATTGAATTTTGACACTCAAGAACTGGTACTGACTCCTTCTGAGGAGAGATCCGCAGAGGATGCAAGAGCAGAATTCGAGCTTGTAATAAACGATTTACAACAAGTTGGAGACCAAGTTTGGGTTCCAGTATTTGCAGCGGAAGATGACAGAGTCTACATGCAATTCGATACTGCTACGTATCACACCCGCATAGATCAAGATCTCGCTTCGAACATCAGCTATCCATCTGAGGAAGGAGCAACGGTTTACTTCTCAGACGGAGAAACTAAGCGACCAATTACCGACATGGCGGCGTTGATGCGAATTGATTTTCAGTCCGATGACCGCATCAATGCAGGCCAGCGATTGGCGACAGGTCTCTCGTTGTTGACGGGGTATGATCTCGAGATTAACCCAAAAGAAGGTTATCTCGCACTCACACAGGTCACAAATAGCAACTATAGGACTCAGGACGAGGAATTCTATGCTGCGCTCGAGGCAAACGACCGCCACGCTCTTGATGCGTTTCTCGCAACTCATCCAGCAGACCGAAACGTTGAAGAAGCAGTAGAAAATCGATTCGTTCTCGGACTTGAAGCCGGCGACGAAGTCGACGTGCAAATGGCGGCATTAGAAAAAGGTGTCGATGTCACGGACAAAGGCGAACGATTCCGCTATCTCAATGGATTTGTTGGTCTTGCTGCACAAGCTCAAGCTGACCCCAATTTGACGATCGCGGTTGGCGAACGCTCATTAGAGTTTGTAGGCGTGTCAAACAACCCAGCGGACCGACAGCAGATTCAGATGTACATGGGTGATTTGTACTTTGAACAAGGTGATGTAAAACAAGCGACAAGGTACTACATGAGTGCTGGTTTCAACGGGGATCCGAGAGCAGAGAACGTTGTAAAGTTTAAGTTAGCGACAGTTTATGAAAAACAGGAGCGGTGGGGTCGAGCATATGCAAACTATGCGCGTGCTCTAAAGGAACAAATGACACTACCACCTGATATGGTCGCTAATGCTCAGGAAGGTCTCACACGAATTCGACCGCACCTAGATCCACACGATCCATTGATCGAAGAAGTGGAAAACATGCGAAAGTATGTCTCCGTTGCCGTAAAGATTGGCGATGCACTACCGGATGTCACCGCCAAGACTTTGGAAGGTGTCGAACAATCGCTTGAAGATTTCAAAGGCAAGGTAGTACTGATCGACGTTTGGGCTACTTGGTGTGGTCCTTGCATCGCTGGCCTTCCCAAGCTTCGCGAAATAGCAGAGAAATTTGAAGGGACTAACTTTACGGTCCTCTCGGTAAGCGCGGACGACAAAGTCGAAACTGTGAAGGAGTTCTTGGAAGATGAAGAGCTACCATGGGATCACTGGCACATTGGCGCAACTAGCGAAACACATCAGAAGTGGAATATTCGCGGATATCCAACCTACATGCTAGTTGGCCAGGACGGTACTTTGCTAGCCCGCGGGCATGCGTTAACTGAAGAGATGATTGAGCAAATACAACAGAATCTAATTCAGATTTAAATTTTCTTATTCTTAGTAAGACAGAGCGCCGGTGGTGAGGAACCTAAAACACCTGGGTTTTAAATAAAATTTTTGTTATTTTAAA
>VXLL01000017.1 GCA_009841615.1 Gammaproteobacteria bacterium
ACTCGAACCTTCGACCTGCCGCTTAGGAGGCGGCCGCGCTATCCAACTGTGCCACCGGGGCGGTGTAACACAGCAATTATGCACCCTGATTTTCTGACGCTAACAGCAGGCTAGACTATGTTAGACTCGAAGCTCGGGATATTTTTTAATACGTTTCAACTAGTGAACAAAACTCACGTGACATCATTGCATCAAGTCATCAAAAAGGAATATTCAGATATATAACGGCAACAAGGCCGAAGACTTGACAGATGCTCGTTGTGAAAGCGACCAGTACATGGTTTTGTAGCTTTAGGAGCCGTTTTTGAAAGTTGCCAGTTGGGTTTATAGAGCTCGATGATTCAACAAGTACCCAAGGAGATTGCGTGGGTTCCCCTGACTGTTTCTTGGAATGTCGTTTGTATGCGCATTGAATGTGCTCGAGAATGGGTAACCAAAACTGTGGAGGTGTCACTGAAGGCCTGCTGTGGTTCGCGTGAATCGGACTTGCTGTCGTTGGACGTACCGATACAAATCGAGATTGCAAAGCTGAATTCGCGAGAACGGGGCAGAGGAACACGAACAAGTAACCACAGATAACGTAATAATCGCCTAAAAAAACACTGACCACTCCCACAACACTGAGTATGAATATCGAACATCGTATGAATTGAAAACATTTGGTTTCATTCGGTGTTAGTACTGAACGGTCAGCTGTAGTGGCTTGTAAGGATTGGGACATACTCGTTTATCGATTGGAGTGAAGGGTTAACGTCCGTTTATTACAACTACTTTCAGAACTAATTTTATGTCGAATGCAAATAAAGGTACTGCGTACTCTCAAATTTAAGATAAGAGATACATTGTGGCACCATAGCATTGACAGCAGCTGGTTACAAAGGCTACCACAACATGATTTTGTAAATTTCCAATCAGTGTTTGAATCTTGCCAGGTGCCTGCATCAAACCAGATGATTCCGTGCTAAACAAAGAGGATGGTACTCTGTCATCCGATTGTTTTTTGACACGTCGTTTAATGAAATAAGCGATGTGGTCGAAGATGGGCAAGAAAAAGAGCGGCAAAACTAACCAAGGTTTGCTAGAGTTCGGATGAATGGAATTTGATTTTGGTGGAAACTGTGTTGACAATTTCAGTTGCCAAATCACATTCGCAATTATCGGGAAAACTAGCGCAAATGCGCCACCAAAGACAACGTAAAAACCACCGAAAAACGAGCATCCTACGCTCATTAAGCTAAGTAAAAATATCAAACATCGCGTGCCGAAAAACCATTTCGATTCTTTCGGCGTGAGTAGAGCACGATCTACATTGGTTTGTGACAAGGTTTGAGTCATGTGTGTCTGTCGAACATTGTTACCCTAAGCGCGAGTAGCACCTATTGTACTATAGAGAGATAGTGTAAAGAGCGATGATAACAACTGCTAGTAATCCTACCGACGTACATACGTACCACAGAACTCGGTAGCGTTTTTGAGTCACCTAGATTTGTCGTTCTCTCAAGTCAGAATTTACAACAAAATTTTATTCGTGCATTGGTGTTTGGAACATGGCTCAAGTCTTCGCCATATCTGGGGGAACATCGTGATGTCAACGTTTTCAAAGCTTGCGATGTGATGCAAGACACAACATTGTGTTTACTAGGTCAGTCAGATCCTAGTTCAATCTGATAGTCTTCTAAGGAATGGTCGAGACTGAGAGAGTACGTTGTCTTTGCGTACGTCGGTCTAACTCGTCCGGACTTTGTGACGCGAATCGAGTACGATCCGGCTGTCAGACCATCAATACGAAATGTCCCCTCGGAATCCACGCTGGAAGTCGCGTATATTGATTCATCAGAGTCTGACTGCAATATTACGATCATGTCTTGAGTCGAAAGTTGAGTAACAACGATACCGGCAAAGGTCAACTTTCCAACTTCGATGTCGAAGTAAGTTTCGCTAGTTATCACAACTTCAAAGGACAAGCCTCTGTCGGTATGAATGTCATATTCTCCGTCATCCAAATTTTTGATTGAGTAACTACCGTCTTCTTCACTCCGAGATTCTCCGCGTATGTGACCTTCAGTCTTGGGCTCAGCCCAAACTCGTACGTTGTCAACAGGTTTCCCACCAGCGGTGACCATGCCACTCAGGTTCGAAGTTCCGTCGAACGCTAGATCCACAGAGACTGAACTATTGTTTCCTTCTATCATGATTTGTTTCGAGAGCTCACGTTTTAAACTCGTCGTACCTTCGATGTTGTAGTCTCCTTCCGGGATACCTTCAAAACTGTACGAGTGGTTTCCTCGGAGGAAAGCACGACGCAACGTGTTCGCTTTAGTGTCTGTTACTCTCACAGTCACCGATTCGGTCTCCACTAAACCGGTCACATTGCCCGATATGGAGTTGCCAGACGTGTTGATTATCAACAATAGATCATCAACTGGAGTCTGATCTTCTACGACTACAGTTTCTGTATTTGATTTAGCAAAACCCGACTCTGTAGCATACAGTTCGTAAGTACCATCGTCCTCCATTAGTTCAAACGTTCCGTCCAAATTCGATGGTTGAGTGCCCCATCCCATCCAATTTGGTGAATCGACTCTGCGGATGGATACAGTTGCTTCCAATGGTTGTCCCTCCAAGGACTCCACCCTTCCAAGTATCGTTGGGTGAGACTTTTTCCGTATTTCAATCTCAATTGAATCTTGATCTTTGCTAAGATTCGTCTCAGAACGAAAGTATCCTTCAGCCCTTACTTCGACGGTTACTTCCTCTATTGGGAGTTGAGAAAGTGTAAATTTTCCCAACTCATCAGTAGTTGAAGATTCTCGGTGCTCATAGGTGTAGACTGCAAGATCGTCATCTGATTGATTCCATTCGGTGCGTCGAACTTCCGCACCGAAGACTGGATTCCCAGTAGCAGCATCCAGCACCGTGCCATTCACTGTACGTGCGCGATCGAGTTCGATGATACCAACATCGTGAACATTCCCCGTCGTAACACCTACAGGTAAGAAAGAAAATTCGAATCCAGGTGCTTCAACGATTGCATGTGTAATGCGCCAATCGACTTCAACATTAAAGTGTCCCAACGAACCATCAAACGTGTACTCGTTCGTCCACCTTCCGATGCGGTTGCTACTTACTCCACTTAGGGCAGAAACGGTAAACTTTTGCACAAGATTGGCAGTTGCTTTCTCGACTACTGTACCCTTCAAATTTAGCAGTTTTCGAAGAGTCAGTTTCACGTCTGTTTGACCAGCGACTACCTCCTGCACGTTTGAAAAGCTACTGTCCAAGACTTGAGCTTCGACCCAAATTGACTTGTCCTTTACGAATGGCCCGACACTAAAACTCCCTGTCTCGTCGGTTGATGTTTGAATAGATACAAGACCGTCGTTCCATTCAGTCGCGATTATTTCCGCTTCGTTTACTGTTTCATTCTCTTCGTTCACAACCTCCCCAGAAATGAAGTAGACATTCTGTAGTTGCAAATTTTCGACCTTGATTTCAGGTTCTTCTTCAATAATTACTAGTTCCAGCAATTCCTCAGGAAGACCGACTCTGGGGGTGATTTGGATCTCATAAGTTCCTGTCTTCAAGCCCGCAATCGAAAATGTTCCGCGTTGACTACTTGGCCAATCTGCGATGAATGTGTCAGGATACTGGTGAGGCCGTAATCCTTCCAAGTGATTGATCGAGATTGTTGCACCCTCTATTTGAAAGCCATCGGCGGATAGGACTTCTCCTTGTAGAGATTTTCCCTTCTGAAACTGTAGTTCTACATTTATCTCACGGGAACTTGGTTCGATGCGTTGATACAAGGGGACACTGCCTTTTTGCAATGCGACAAGCACAACGTCTTCCTGGTCACTAATTTGCAATGTCGTTTCGGTACTCTCACTATGTTGCCAAAGATTGGGTGAAGAATCTGTTGTAATGGGATGAGTGAATAGTCCAACCCAATATCCATCGCCTTCGTATCCCTCAACTGCAACTTCAATATTTATCGTTCTTGCCAGCCCGAACTGTGCTTGCATCACAAACGGGAACACAACTAGGAGAATCAATCGACGCATTAGCGTTGTCGTTAATCTTGAAACAGGTGGTGGTTTGGGAACAGACATTGCCAATTCTGCGTTTGGGTTTCGATTGTGTAAGGCTCGTTTGGGTCCAACGATCCTTTTTTGCTTCGTACCGTTGAGTACTCGATATAGCTTGGACATTCAAAAAAGTGTCGAGAATACAAGCCAATTCTAAAATTTCTTCTAAAATTTTATATTGGTTTTTGCAACATAGAGGAAATATTTCTGTCTCTGAAGCTTAGAAGGAACTTCCTCAAGGAGTAAATAAATTCATGCGTATTGCAGTTTTCGGCGGTGACGGTTTCGTTGGATGGCCAACATGCTTACATCTTTCGAACGCCGGCCACGAAATCACGATTGTCGACAATCTTAGTCGCCGCCGGATAGATACTGAGTTGGGTGTCCAATCATTGACTCCGATGGACTCTATCCAAGAACGGTTACGAATCTGGAAAAACGTTTCTGGGAGAACGATGCGTTTTGAATTACTCGACATTGCGGAAGAGTACACCCGGGTTAAGCTTTGGCTAGATCAATATCGACCTGATGCACTCATTCACTTAGCACAACAACGCGCCGCACCATATTCGATGAAGAACGATAGGTCGAAGACCTATACGGTGAATAACAATGTCGCTGCCACGCACAACTTGTTGAGTGCTTTAGTTGAACTCGAGCTGGATACGCACTTTGTACATTTAGGCACAATGGGCGTTTATGGTTATAGCGATGTCGGTGCAACCATTCCAGAAGGGTATCTTGATGTCAAAATTCCTGCTGACGACGGAACGGACTTTCAAAGACAAATTCTCTACCCCACCAATCCAAACAGCGTTTATCACTTAACTAAGTGCCTGGATCAGTTGATGTTTGCTTTCTACGCTAATAATGATTTGCTACGCATAACTGATCTACATCAAGGGGTAGTGTGGGGTACGCACACCGACCAGACGCGAAAACACGAACAACTAGTGAACCGATTTGACTACGATGGAGACTACGGTACCGTTCTTAATCGATTTCTGATTCAAGCAGCTGTTAAACACCCGTTGACCGTGCATGGCACAGGCGGCCAGACTAGAGCGTTCATTCACATTCAAGATTCGGTTCGATGCATTGAACTTGCTGTGAACAACCCACCGGCTCGCGGGGATCGTCCGAAAATCTTTAATCAAATGACCGAGACCTTCAGAATTCGTGATCTGGCTAAGTTGGTGTCCGACATGAGTGGTGTGGAGATCGTCTATCTACCAAATCCGCGGAAAGAAGCAGATGAAAACGATCTTAAAGTGAGTAACAAACAATTGCTGGATCTTGGTCTCGAACCGGTGACTCTACGCGTGGGAATGCTTGAGGAACTGGTTCACGTCGCAGAGAAATATGCACACCGTATCGATCAATCGAAGATTCCTGCACAGTCAGCGTGGACTCACGAGATTCAATCAAAAATTTCGTCCGTTGTAGATTTCGCGACGGCGAAAAGCAAGCGTTAACTTGGCAAATACTGCGTTTGTGACTCTGGTCACAAACGATGACTATGCACTTGGTGCTCTTGCATTGGTGCGTTCTTTGAAGTTGTCCAACCCAGACCGACACATCGTTGTCATGGCAACTCGGTCGGAACTACCATTAGATCAACTTGAAACTGAAGGATGTGATATTCGAATTGTGCCACGTCCTGAGTTTTCTGACGACTTTGTTTCAAGACATTCGAGAGAACGACAACACTTTATCGCGCCTTTTACCAAGGGAACAAAGCCGAAGTTTCATGATCCATTGGACAATTTCTGCAAGTTGCGCGTGTGGGAGTTTGAGGAATATCAGCGCGTGGTATTTCTGGACGCGGACTCTATTGTGGTCAGAAACATTGACAGACTATTCGGCTATCCGGAGTTCTCTGCCGCACCGAACCTTTATGAAACACTTCACGATATGCATCGATTAAATTCAGGAGTGTTTGTAGCAGAGCCATCGAAGGCGACTTATGACCACATGCTCAAGAAGTTAGTTGTACCTGAGACTTTTTGGAAGCGGACCGACCAAACGTTTTTGGAATCTTACTTTCCTGACTGGCACGGTTTACCGTATGTCTACAACGTCCTACAGTACGTCTACTTCAATTTACCACAGTTGTGGGAATGGGCATCGATCAGGGTAGTGCACTATCAGTACGAGAAGCCCTGGGAACACAATCACGAACGTAGTGAGCAGCTCAAGCCACTAATCGATTTGTGGTACTCTGTCTTGGAGGATCGAAAAATACCCGAAGACGTTCCGCGCTATACACCACCACCATGAGAATTGCGATCACCGGCACTACCGGCTACCTAGGTCGTTTCGTAGTAGAGACACTTCTGGGTGCCGAGTGCACAGTGGCTGCACAAGTTCGACGGAAGCTAAACTCGTCAGACCCTTTAACAAAGTACGACGGCAGACTTGAACTCATCCATGGCAACATGGAGGATGCTGCATCGCTTGAAAAACTAGTCCATCGATGCGATGCCGTAGTTCATATGGCGTTCATGTCAGCGACTGGAAGTTATCGCGGCGGCGAAGGAGATGACCCAGCATGGTTTTGGGAACAGAATTTTGGTGGTACTTTACGACTACTGCGTGCATGCCGAGCCGCAAACATAGCTAAATTCATTTTTCTATCCTCGCGAGCTGTTTTCGATGGATGTCAAATTAGCGACAGACCTGTCAAAGACACAGATGACCCAGACCCTGTAAACCACTACGGTCTACTAAAGTGGTCAAGTGAATTACTAGCAAATCTCTACGACGAAATGACGTTTTGTTCCCTTCGACCTACGGGAATCTACGGTCTTTCATGGCCACGAGATCGCACGAAATGGTGGAACTTAGTAACAGATCCTCAACTACAGGACAGAGATCTGTCATCCTTATCCAATGAAGTCTACACTGAGGTACACGGTGCAGACGTCGCAGAGGCAGTTCTCTTACTGCTACAACAGCGACACAACGATGTCCACCGAAGAAGCTTTAATTGTTCGGACATCCTGGTCAGTGAAAGGTATCTAGTACAACGATGTCTTCGTCTATTGAACAGTACATCCGACAAGTCAAGCATTGACCAACTACAACCCCCAATCAACAACATGGGGACAGCTGGACTCACAAAACTCGGTTGGCGAGGAGGGGGTGTTAAAAAACTCCGTCAAACCCTACATGAGATTCAGCAGGATTCAGAGCAACTCTAGCAAAGCACTCAGAGTCTTGATCTGCGGTACTGAAAGTTCGGTAGTCGGCAGTGCATCGTGCTGGTTAAGCCACACTGGGTGCATGCCAACACTATACGCTCCTTCTACATCGTTCACAAAAGAGTCACCGACAAACACGATTTGATGCGGTGGAATACCAACAGCATGGCTAGCCTGCATGAATATCGAAGTATCGGGTTTGCACGATCGTGCGGTTTCTGAACTGAGGATAAAGTCAACATAACTATCGAGTTTCCATGTTTCGATTAAGGGGTCTAGCCAGTCGTCATCAATATTCGACACAATCGCAAGCTTTAATTCTCGCTCTCGAAGAACTTTCAGAACTTCAAAACAATCTGTCTGCGGTTTTAAATATTCGATTACTGCATCTCGTTGCGAGTAGGAAAAATTTTTGATTGCTTCATCAACATCTTTGAGTCCAAAGTGTGCCAGCAATCGACGCATTGCTTCGTTGACAAAGTCTTTGTGCAAATAGAATGAACGCTTTGCAAAATCTAGTGTGACTTCTTCCCTTAGCTGACGGTATTGTGTGATTAGCTCTTCACTGCCCACTGGGACTTGTGCCGATCCTGCGAACTTGGCGATATTTCCTGAAGTAACCCAGTTGTCTAATGGTTGGAAAAGGGTTTCCCCAAGATCAAAGAATACAGCGCGAATGGTATTTGAAGTCAGAGTCATATTCTGCTAGATTGGTTGATAGAAGAAAAATTCAAAAATATTTTTTATCATAACTTGCTTACGATCAATTAGCGTCAGTGTTTCAAGTAGGTAGAAAACGGTAATAAAAGTCCGATCAAGACGGTCGTGGATTAAGGAGTTTATCGATGAGTAAAGTAGCAATCATTACGGGTGCAGGCACGGGTGTGGGTAAGCACACAACCCTAGCGCTGTTAAAAAGAGAGTATTATGTTGTAGCCGTTGGTAGACGGAAGAGTAAGCTCGACGAATTGGAAGAGATTGCAGGGGCGGACGACCGATTGTTTACTGTCCCGACGGATATTGGTAAAGAGAGTGAAGTGATCAGGCTGTTTGATGTGACTGTCTCCCGATTCGGTCGCTTGGACCTTTTGTTCAACAACGCAGGAGTCGGAGCACCGGCAGTACCAATCGAAGAATTGACACTCTCGCAATGGGAACGAGTGGTTCAAACTAATCTTACAGGGGCCTTTTTGTGTACCCGTGCGGCTATGAAAATCATGAAGTTCCAAACACCACCAGGTGGCCGGATTATCAACAACGGATCCATCGCTGCACAGCACTCTCCCCGACCTCTGTCTGCACCTTACACTGCAACGAAACACGCCTTAACGGGATTGACGAAGTCAACCGCGCTTGATGGTCGAAACCACAACGTAGTGTGTTGTCAAATCGACATTGGCAATGCTGCGACTGAGATGACTTCCCTGATGGAAGAAGGTGTATTGCAGCCAGACGGTACTCGAAAACCGGAACCCACATTTGATGTAGAACACGTTGCGCAAGCTATCGTCTACATGGATAGTCTGCCACTCGATGCCAACGTTCAGTTCTTAACCATTCTAGCATCCGAGATGCCGTTCATGGGAAGAGGGTAGCCGTAGCTACCGGGAGCGTAACGTACGCTCTTGTTCCCGTTTGGTCTCCCGTTCGCGAAGTAGATTGCGTTTATCAACTTTCTTGCGACCGACTGCAAGACCAATCTCACACTTTACGAGGTGTGCGCGCCAGTAAATCGAAAGTGCAATACATGTGCGTCCTTTAGTTTGAGTAGCGGAATAGATTTGCCCTAGTTCGTGATTGTGTAAGAGCAACTTTCGAGCGCGTTCAGCGTCTGGTTCGACATGGGTTGATGCACTGGCAAGTGGGTCGATTCTTAGCCCCTTTAGAAATGCTTCGCCATTTTCCATGATGACGTAGGAATCGGTGAGATTAGCTTTACCCGCTCTGAGACTCTTCACTTCCCAACCTTCCAGCGCGATCCCCGCCTCAAAGAAACGGTCAAACGCGTAGTCGAATCGCGCTTTTCGGTTGCGCGCGATGATCCGTTGTTTGTTTGGTTTGGGCATACAAGAAGACAATGGTATTGCTTAGGCCAACAATGAATAGGACATGATCACATTTGTACTTAGAAATCGTGGTACTGTGTAACAATACATGATAGACGAAAGAGTAAAAATAACAATGAGGCGGTGTGAAGAGATTTTTTTGAAGTAAGCTCTGTGCTTCGTAGTCTAGTGCGAAAACTTCTTACTGGTAGTAAGGTTTCTTGAGCCTGTTCGCGTCGAGTGTCTTTGATGTAAACATGTCCTTACCTAAGTACTTAATCGGTTTTCAATTTCTAAACGCCTACGGGGAAAACAAACATCACCCGCGAGATTCCTCTGTGCTGCAAGAGTGTTGTTCTAACTGCTTGGTCATGTTAGTATTTCCTGCTACACGTATATGTCCTAAATTAGCGATCCCTACCATCAGTGGATGACTAGTCCGTCAAGACGTAAATCTAGATCTAAACTGAAATCAACAACGACTGAAAGAATGAATTTAAGAGCAATATCCGGAGTGCGCGGCTACAGTGATCGCACTATCATTGTTAATTTCAATTTACACTTCATAGATGCAAATTCTGTTGGAGCATCAGGAGGAAATGGCCAATGACCAATTCACTGAGTGTGAGTTTGTCGAAGACGAGGAAATTTCGTAGCGATGACGAACGCTGGGCAGCGATTGTGGATCGAGATCACTCCGCAGTCGGCGAGTTTGTCTATTGTGTGACGACGACCGGTGTTTATTGTCAGCCCGGGTGCGCGGCTCGACGACCTCGACGCGAGAATGTGCGCTTTTACACTTCGTGCGAGGATGCAGAGAATGCTGGATTCCGGCCATGTAAGCGCTGCCGTCCGAAGCACGTTCCACTAGCCGCACGCCACGTTCGGTCAGTGGTTATTGCATGCCGTCTTATCGAGACATCGGAGAAACTACTGGACCTCGACACTCTCGCGCAGGCAGCGGGTATGAGCAAGTATTACTTCCACCGAGTTTTTAAAGCAGTCACCGGCTTTACACCGCGTACTTACTCTGCTGCTCACCGTGCGAATCGAATTAGAGAGGAATTACGGTCGTCGCGCTCGGTCACCGATGCTATCTACGACTCTGGCTTTAATTCAACAGGGTCTTTCTACACACAGTCTTCAGAGATACTGGGGATGGCTCCTGTGACTTTCCGAAACGGCGGTGTCGGTGAAACGATTCGATTTGCTGTTGGTGAGTGTTCACTTGGGTCAATTCTCGTGGCCGCGACCGTCAATGGAGTCTGCACAATCCAGCTAGGTGACGAACCTGCCGCCTTGGTGCGGGAATTGGACGACCAGTTTTCGAGGGCGGAACTCGTTGGGGGGGACAAGGAGTTTGAGTCTCTCGTTGCAGTGGTTGTCGGTCTCATCGAAGACCCTGTACAAGGTATCGATTTACCACTCGATATCCGCGGGACGACGTTTCAGCGGCGCATCTGGGAAGTTCTTCAAGAGATTCCAGTAGGTACGACCTCCAGCTACAGCATGATCGCCGAACGTGTAGGTTCGCCAAAGGCCGCGCGCGCGGTCGCACTTGCGTGCGCTTCCAACCCGCTAGCGGTCGCTATTCCTTGCCATCGTGTGATTAGGAACAACGGTTCACTCGGCGGTTATCGTTGGGGAGTGGAACGCAAGAAAGCTTTGCTCTCCAGAGAGACTCTTCCTGATTTTGGTTCGCGCAGCGGTTTGGTTTAATCGAATCGGTAAATGAAAGAATTGGACCCCCTGTTTCCCAATTTTGCTGCCCTCAGGGCAGCCGAAATCGCTCTCACTGATAGGCTGTATGCCGTGCGCAACGCGTCGGCTTCGCGGAAGGCAATCGCTACTGGATCGTGTGTTGCTTGGACTCAAGAGTTGAAAGACATACACTTCGACCGGCCAAGAGAGCTAGCAGATTTGATGAATTGGGTGATCGACGGTCTTGAGAGTGGAATCGTGCATATGACTCATCCTGGTCATCTTGGTCTGTTTAATCCCGCCCCGACTTTCGCGGCCGAATGTGCAGATCGTATCGTGGCGGTTTTCAATCCACAGATTTGCGTATATTCACATGCTCCTGCGGCTGTCGAGATCGAACTACACGTCATTCGAGAAGTCGCGCGCCGTGCAGGGTTACCAAATGGGTCAAGCGGACACTTCACGAGCGGTGGAGCTGAAGCTAACTTCACAGCGGTGTTATGCGCGCTGCAGGAGAAATGCCCAAGCTACGGTGAGCACGGCTTAGCTGCGTTTACTGGACCGCCAGTAGTCTACGTGTCGAAGGAAAGCCACATGGCATGGTTGAAAATCGCTCATGCGACCGGGATAGGACGGAGTGCTGTTCGTCTGATCAATACCGACGGTCATGGACGAATGAATTCGAACAGTTTGCAGGAAGCCATTGCAGCCGATGTCCAGCAGAATTTTGTGCCAATCCTGATCGCTGCAACTGCTGGTACTACAAACGCGGGTATGATTGACCCGTTGAAACAGTGCAGCGAGATAGCTAGACAATACGGCACATGGTTCCACGTTGATGCTGCTTGGGGTGGCGCACTGATTGCTAACGATAGTCACCGAGACTGCCTTAACGGCATTGAGCAGGCGGATTCGATCACTATTGACGCGCACAAATGGTTCGCTACCACGATGGGAGCGGGAATGTTCCTCACGACTAAACCCGAAATTCCTTCTCAAGCCTTCAGAGTAAACGCGAGCTATATGCCTTCAGTGGAGAAAGGTACAGACTTTTATGCCAATTCCAACCAGTGGTCTCGCAGGTTCGTAGGCTTACGGTTGTTTCTTGCCCTCGGCGCGGCAGGATGGGATGGCTATGCAAGACATGTCGCACACTCCATTCGTTTGACAAATCGGCTTGCGCGACAATTACAGAGTCGAGGATGGTCGCTCGTGAATAGTTCGCCGATGGCCGTAGCTTGCCTGATACCCCCTCAAGGATGTGAAGCAGTTCAAAATTTCGTGCAGGCCGTTCTAGAAGATGGTCGCTTCTGGGTATCTGAAGTAACTTTTGAAGGCCGATCGGTCCTGCGTGCATGTGTAACGAACGCTAGGACCTCCGAGACAGATATTGACACGCTCGTCGAATTCCTGAGTTTAGTTCAAATCAGATAAGGATACTCACAAACAAAGCTTGAATTTTACCCTCTTCGTCCAATCGACTGAGAGGAGGAATTTGTCGAAAGTCACACCTATGGCGCATCAAACTTAAGAGTCGTTCATAGCCCGCTTCTCCCTAGCACATTCAGGCTTTTTAAAGACAAAGTGCCCGGAAGTAAGCATACGGTTGTTTCAGTTGTGCCAGCAGCATATTCCAAAATTGTTGTCGTCGGAAATTTTTAAAGAAAGTACTCTTCTCAAGTTTCGCAATCACCTCAAGTGGCAATCTCGATTCAAATCGATTAAGTAATTCGCTAGAGTTTGGTGGCATCTTCTTTGACAGGTTTGCACAATTAAGAAGGTTCGAGTTCGAATGAAACAGATGTGTCAATTCTTGCGTTAAAGCAAAGATAGATTGTTTTGATTATTCTTATGAGCTTGTACACAAAGTGATTAGGGCGATATTTTGCCCGTGGAGAGTAGAAATTGAACGAGAACAATGTGACTACAAAAGTAAATGATCGATCACAGCATGGTATGTGGTCGAGCAAGATGCTCTTCGTGCTTGCTGCCGTTGGCTCGGCAGTCGGTCTTGGAAACATCTGGAAGTTTCCTTACATGATGGCTGAGCAAGGTGGGGGTGCTTTTTTCCTGATCTACCTGATCTGTATTGCATTGATAGGTTTTCCCGTGATGGCAGCAGAAATAATGGTAGGACGCGAGGGCCGAATGAGTCCGGTCAACTCGATCCTCAAGCTCGCGCGGGAACACAACAGATCGAAAAGTTGGTCGCTTATGGGTTGGGCTGGTGTCGTTGGTGGCGTTGTAATTCTATCGTTCTACGCCGTCATCGCTGGTTGGATTATGTTCTACATCTGGCGGATGTTTAGCGGGGAGTTCACCGGCATCGAAGCAGCTGCATCCGGTGAAAAACTTGATGCCTTTTTAGCAAATCCTTGGCAAATATTGCTCTGGTTTTCAATTTTCATAGCAATAGTAGTCTTTTTCGTGGCACGAGGAGTCAACAAGGGTCTTGAGTTAGCCATTAGGATATGTATGCCACTGCTATTTGTGCTCCTCATTGTGATGCTCATTTATGGTGTCGCGCAGGGCGGATTTATGGATTCAGTGCGGTACATGTTCGATTTTGATTTCTCAAAAATGACATGGGAAACCCCAGTGGCTGCGATGGGTCACGCGTTCTTTACATTGTCGATTGGAATGGGAGCTATCATGGCGTACGGTGCTTACATGCCACGCGAGGGATCTGTAAAGTCGGCTGTAGGAATCATCATCGTCATCGATACTCTGGTAGCCATTGTTGCTGGACTCGCGATCTTCTCTATTGTGTTTGCAATGAACATGGAGACAACACAGAAGGTGGGCTTGCTGTTCGTCACGGCACCTACAGCTTTCGGAAATCTGCCTCTCGGGGCGATTTTTGGCGGCCTCTTTTTCTTGTTCGTTGGTTTCGCAGCGTTTACTTCTGGTATATCTTTGACCGAGCCGGCGATCGCATATTTTGTGGAAAAATTCAAGACGAGCAGAGTAAAAATTGCTGTCGCGATTGGAGTGATCACCTGGGTGCTTGGATTGTTATCTGTGCTGTCATTCAATCTGCTGAAAGAATTCCCATTCAACAGTGAAAACTGGAATTTTTTCGAGATTTTTGACAAAGCAACGACCTATTTCTTACTACCGGTAGTCGGCCTAATTATTGCTGTATTCGTTGGTTGGTTTTTGCCGTGGGACCGAGTTCGAAAAGGATTAGAAATTCAATCCGATTTGGCGTGGAATATTTGGATTGTTGCAATCCGGTTCGTAGCACCCATTTCAATATTGGTTGTCTTCGCTTTCTCGTTCCACGAAAAGTTTATCGCTCCATTCCTGGGTGGCTAGTATTTCGATTCCATGAAGATTCATCACATCGAAAGAAGTGTATTGTTGCCGTATGCGGTGTCGGACATGTTTGAGTTGGTGTCTGATGTCGATTCATATCAAGAGTTCGTTCCGTGGTGTCAAAAGTCTGAGGTCATTGAGAGTACCGAAGAGTACGTTGTCGGTACCCTACAGGTCCAATACGCGGGCTTAACCGAGCGGATCGTCACGAAGAATATTTTGGAACCCTATGAGAAAATAGAGATGAACCTTCTGCAAGGGCCGTTTGCCCAATTCACAGGGGAATGGAGATTTTTGGATTTAGGAATCGGAAGCAAAGCAACGTTAGATCTTTCTTTTGACGTACATAAACACGTCCTGATGTCCTTAGCGTCTCGATTCATTGAGAAATCAGTTGAGAAAATTCTCCATTCGTTTGTGAGAAGAGCTCAGTCCCAACTCGTCGAATGCGAGTAAACGTCGTTTACGCAGTCGTTGGTCAAACATGGGAAATTGATTTAGATTGCCCGGCAGGTACGCGTGTCATCGAAGCTGTCGAACTAGCTTTAGAGCAAAGTGAATTTAAAAACTTAGCTCTCAGTGCCCGTGAGACCTTCGCGATTTGGAATAAAGTGGTGGAACAAGATCACGTTCTGCAGGACGGGGATCGAGTGGAGATATTGCGGGAACTAGTCATCAGTCCTATGGAACGACGCAGGTTGTACGCCAAGTTGAACACTTCCGAATAAAACTTCAGGATCGCTATAGACATGTCCAATGAGCTTTCTCTAAAAGTTGAACGGGTAATAAATGCACCGCGTTCAATAGTATGGCAGTGTTGGACAGATCTTGCATTGTTCAAGCAATGGTTTTGTCCCAGACCATTGGCGGTTACGCATGCTGAGTCTGAGCTTCGCCCAGGGGGACGAATGAACACATTAATGGAAGGTCCCAATAACGCAAGAGTTGACTCGAAGGGAGTCTGGCTTGAAATAGTTCCATACTCCCGGTTAGTGTTTACGGATGCGTTTACTGAAGGTTTCGTACCGACAGCTGAACCATTCTTGACCTGGTGTGTGGAGTTCACGGACGAAAACACCGAAAGTACGAAGTTGACATGGGGTGCGCGACACCGATCGAAGGAAGATGTCGAACGACATCTTGAGATGGGATTTGAAGTGGGTTGGAACACCGCTGTTGACCAACTTGACGAACTAGCACAGAAATTATTCGCTGAACAAAAACGAGAACGTACTAGCTTTGGTCTTGGATCACTAGACACACAACGTGTGCGAACTTGTCTCTGGTTCGACAAGCGTGGCGAAGAAGCAGCAAATTTTTACGTGATGCTGCTACCGAACAGTTGTGTCGAACGAATTTATCATCCTGATCCAGCAGGCAAGGTGTTGATAGTAAACTTCACCTTGAGGGGCGTACCGTATCAAATTTTTGAGGGAGATCCCCACTTCCAACTGTCCCCAGCTACCTCAATCGCGGTACTGACCGAAAACCAGAAAGAAACAGACCGATTGTGGGAAGCACTGATTCAGAACGGTGGTAAGGAAATGCCGTGTGGTTGGCTCACCGATCAATATGGTCTCACCTGGCAGATCATACCAAAAGATTTACTCTCATTACTCGGGTCTGCAGATCCTGATAAGCGAGAGCGGGCGCATGCAGCAATGATGCAAATGAAGAAAATCGATATTCGCCAATTAATCGCGGCGACGAGCGATTGATTTAGGGGCTTGTTTCCAAACCGTTCGTTTTAGTTTGAGGCCTCTACGTCGTTAGATTCTTCTTCGGAGTCAATAGACTCAATCTGGTCTGCTTCGGTTTCGTCACCGTCAGAATCATCGTCCTCAGATGGCTCTAGCAAGGACTCTAATTCTTCAGCAGCATCGCCTTGAGGGCGATAGTCTCCACTAATTCCAACTAGTTCGTCTTCCTCAAACCTAAGCGTTAGCACTTTGCGTTCTCGCTCTCCTGTTCGGGTTTCTTTTGTGAACACGTAGTCCCACCGATTCACATTGAAAGAATTCTGATACACGGGTCTGCCCAGCACAAATTCGACCTGTGCCTTCGTCATTTGTGGTCTTAGTTGATCAACCATTTTCTGTGTTATGATGTTGCCCTGCTCGATTTCTGGTTGATGCATGCCCGGGACTTTGCAGGCGTGTAGGCCGAGCATCACGAACACCGAAGCCGCGACGACCCAAAACAGTTTCACGGATTCTTTATTTTGCTTCTTATTTGTCAAATTGGTCAATTGAGTTTAACGGTGAGTTACTTCTTATTCTTACTATGACAACGCGTCTTGCAAAAGCGCGCGGGCATACGTACGACTACGATCATCGACTGTACGTCCTCCTACCATGCGGGCGATCTCTGCTACTCGTTGCTCTCCTGTGAGTGATTCTACATTGATACCTTGGGTATTGCATTTGGTTACAAAGAGATGAGCGTCTCCTAAAGCTGCAACCTGAGGTGCGTGCGTCACGCAGATCACCTGGTTATTTTGTGCAAGTGAACGTAGCATTCTACCAATTACATCCGCTGTTGTGCCGCCAACGCCAATATCTGCTTCGTCAAGTATGAGTGTTGGTAACTTTGATTTGCGTGCGACCACGAGTAGGATCGCGAGTGCAATTCGCGACAATTCACCACCAGAGGCGACTCGATTCAATGGCATCACATCGTATCCTTTATTGGTTGAGACCAGATATTCCAATGCGTCAACTCCTCGACTATTCTGAGCCCGCGAGAAACTGACGTCGAACGACACATCGGGTAAGGTTATCGCCCCTAACGTCTTGAGTACTTCTGTACAGAATGCTTCAGCTTGCTTTTGCCGCGATTGCGAGAGCTCTTCCGAATATTTGAAGAATTTTTTCTCCCGTTCTTCGAGTTCTTGCTGGAGACGAGTAAATTCTGATTCAGATTGTTTTAAACGCTCTAACCGAGCTTTAACGGTTGTTACATGTTCAAACAAGGCCGATGGGCTAACTTTGTGCTTGCGCGCGACATCGTGGATTAGGTTGATTCGTTGATCAAGAGCTTCCATCTGACTCTCGTCAATATCGACCGAATCTCGATATCGACTCAATGAGTTACTAATTTCTTCAAGTTGAATTTCAGTACTTGAAATGAGCTCTCGTGCTTCATTAAGGCTGTTTTCTTGGTCATCAACTCCTTGTATCTCGCGCGAAATTCTTGTAACTAAAGGCTGTACGGAGTCGTTCAAAGTCTGTTCCGCTTCCGCTAGCACTGCAAGAATCTCACGAGCTTGGGAGTGTCGTTTAAATTCTCGCATGAGTGTGGGAAACTCATTCTCTTCCAAATCGAGACGCTCTAACTCCGCGTACTGGTACTCGAGCAATTCCTTTTGGCTTAGATCGAGACCTAGCTCTTCAGAACTAGTTCTCAGTGCCGTTTTGCTGTCTTGCCATGCTTGGTACAGTCGCTGTACCTCAGACAATTGTTTCTGTTTAATAGCAAAGTCGTCGAACCATTCAAGTTGAGCTTCGCGATTTAATAGTTCATGTTGTTCAAATTGACCGTGCACTCCGATTAAAGAAGCACACAGGTCCCGAATGGAATCTAGATTCGTCGGTGTGCTGTTCAGCCATGCGCGAGACCGACCACCGGGTGTCGCAGTGCGTCTTACGATGCAAAGACTTGGATCGAGTGAATCCGCAAGGCCCTGTTGTTCGAGTCTTTTGCGAGTAGCTGGCGATTGCGATAGATCAAACTCGGCAATTACTTCACAATCGTCCGATCCAGCAGCGATTTGATCTTGACGCACTCGTGCTCCGAGGACAAGAGCAAGTGCGTCAAGTAAGATTGATTTTCCAGCACCCGATTCCCCTGTGATAACAGTGAGACCTGGGCTAAAATCAATATCTAAGGACCGCACTAGCGTAAAGTTTCGGACCGTCAGTGTGGCTAGCATGTAGGATTACTTGGAACTAGGGACGTTTAAGGGTCACAATATACACAGTGGGTGGATAACCCAAAGATTATGAGTACCCCTTCAAGAAAAGACACAAAGCGGGACAAACCTAGCCCATCAATTGACTCTCGCACCCAGAGCTTGTTCAAGATCTTGGTCGAAGACTACCTAACGCACGGTACTCCCATCGGATCCAAACACATTGCTGATCGATCTTACTTCCGGATCAGTTCAGCCACCGTACGCAACATTATGGCGAGTCTCGAGGACAGGGGATTGGTAGCGTCCCCGCATCCATCGGCTGGAAAAGTACCCACCGAGCAAGGATTGCGGTTCTTTGTTGACAGTTTGATTTCGGTGGAACCGCTAGACCGGCAGATAGTTGCCAATTTGAGTGAATCTTTACGTGAGGATCTATCACCTAAGGAACTAGTGGAAAAAGCATCCAAAATACTCGCAGATTTGACGTGTTTCGTCGGCTTAGTGACCACTCCGAGACCGGAACAGATCGAACTAAGGCAGATTCAGTTTCTACCATTGACTCAGCACAAAGTACTAGCCATTATTGTCGTGAACGAACGCGAAGTTCAGAATCGCGTCATTGAAACGGAACGAAACTATACAACTATCGAACTGAACGAGGTAGCCAACTACTTGAACCAAGAGTTTTCTGGACATTCTTTACTTGCGATCCGTCAGCAACTATTGGATAGCATGAGAAAAGATCAACAGGAAATGAATCGTCTGATGCAGATTGCACTCGATGTTGCTGCGAAGTCGTTTGCACAGGAAAGCGAACGTGATCACGACTATGTATTTCACGGGGAAAGAAATTTACTCGGACTTCTGTCTTCTTCGGAAGAAGTGCAGGTGTTGTTGGATGCGTTCAGAAGTAAGAGTTCCATGGTCGACCTGCTAGACCGTTGTATGGCTTCTGAAGGTGTGCGACTCTTCATCGGTTCGGAATCGGGTTATGAACCGTTAGGTGGGTACAGTCTCATCAGTGCGAAGTACGAAGTTGAAGGATCTATCGCGGGAGCCATGGGTGTGATTGGACCAACTCGAATGCCCTATCAGAAGGTCATTCCGTTGGTTGATACCGCAGCTCGATTACTAGGGAACGCGTTAGACCAATCACATTCTTGAAAATCTGACTCACGCCCATATATGGATGAGCAGAGGGTACCCATTGCAAGGATTTAATATTCGTGGCACGAAAAAAGAAAACACCGCCTGATTCTGACGTACCGGAAGTCTCAGAAGAACCACTACCCGAGGACTCCAGTGATGAAGAGTCAGATGAAGAAGTAAAGGTCGAGATTGTTGTCGAGAACGAAGAGAAACAGGAAGAAGACAACTTTGAACAGCTACAAGCACGGATTGACGAACTAGAACCCGCGCTGGAAGAAGCGCGAGCATATGCTTTAAGAGCTCATGCTGAGACTGAAAATGTGCGTCGTCGCATGGATCGAGAGCTGGAAAAAGCACATAAATACGCGTTGAGTGATTTCGCGCAAGCGTTGTTATCGCCACTGGACACGTTTGATATCGCATTGCAATCCGCCAGAGACTCAGGTGTGTCTGACCAGGTAATACAAGGGTTTGAACTCTCGGTGAAGTCCTTGGCAGACGCTTTGGAAAAATTTGGGATCGTCAGTTTCGACCCTCAGGGTGAGGTGTTCGACCCTGAAAAACACAAAGCAATGACGTATGTTCCACATCCAGATGCAGAACCAGGGAGCGTCATCGATGTGTTTCGTAAAGGTTATCTACTGCATGATCGGCTTATCCGAGGAGCAGAAGTCGTAGTCGCGAAAGAGCCAGATCCTCCCACTGAAGAAGACACTTAGATCTAACATTAGATCTTTACTTGCGTATCTTGAAATTTCGTAAATTCGTCCCTAACTATTCAACTACAGATCACCGCACAATAGACTCAATTCTCTATCGGTGATCAAGATTCAAAAAGGAACTAAATAATGGCAAAAACAATAGGTATAGACTTAGGAACTACTAACTCCTGCGTTGCGGTGTTGGAAGGTACAGAGCCACGCGTAATCGAAAATTCTGAAGGTGATCGTACCACCCCGTCGGTAGTTGCGTACACCGATAAGGGCGAAGTTTTGGTTGGGCAAAGCGCGAAGCGACAAGCAGTAACCAACCCAGAGAATACCGTTTTTGCGGTGAAACGACTGATCGGTCGTCGCTATGACGACGAAGTCGTTCAAAAGGACGAAGAGATGGTACCCTACAAAATCGTCGCCGCCTCCAACGGTGATGCGTGGGTTGAAGTACGCGGCGAGACCAAAGCACCGCCACAAGTGTCGGCTGAAGTCTTGAAGAAAATGAAAAAGACAGCCGAAGATTACCTCGGTGAGAGTGTCGACGGGGCAGTAATAACCGTTCCCGCATACTTCAATGATTCGCAACGGCAGGCAACCAAAGACTCTGGCAAGATTGCTGGCTTAGATGTCAAGCGGATTATTAACGAACCGACTGCGGCCGCGTTAGCCTATGGCATGGACAAAAAACGCGGAGATTCCAAGATCGCAGTTTATGATCTCGGTGGCGGTACGTTTGACATTTCCATCATTGAAATCGCAGATGTAGACGGCTCGCAACAGTTTGAAGTTCTTTCTACGAATGGCGACACTTTTCTCGGCGGTGAAGATTTTGATCTTCGAGTCATTGAATATTTAGCGACAGAATTCAAAGACGACCACGGTATCGATCTTCGCAACGATCCCTTGGCTTTACAACGACTGAAAGAAGCCGCGGAAAAGGCTAAGATTGAGCTCTCTTCAAGCCAAGAAACTGACGTTAATCTACCGTTTATAACGGCCGATCAAACAGGACCCAAGCACTTAGTCGTGAAGGTCACTCGAGCCAAGCTTGAGTCACTTGTCGAAGAATTAGTGGAACGTACCATCGGACCGTGCAAAACAGCCATTGATGACGCAGGAGTTCGAGTCAGTGAAATTGATGAAGTTATTCTTGTAGGTGGGCAAACCCGAATGCCGTTAGTCCAACAGCGCGTGAAGCAATTTTTTGATCGTGAACCACGTAAAGATGTCAATCCTGACGAAGCCGTGGCGATCGGAGCCAGTATTCAGGGCGGCGTACTTTCGAGCGATATCAAGGACGTACTACTTCTTGACGTTACTCCACTGTCATTAGGCATTGAAACGCTTGGTGGCGTTATGACTCCGTTGATCGAGAAGAACACTACCATTCCAACGAGGAAGAATCAAACGTTCTCAACTGCAGAAAACAATCAACCTGCGGTGACGATTCACGTTCTTCAAGGTGAGCGTAAGCAAGCCGCGCAGAACAAGTCATTGGGTCAGTTTGATCTTACTGGAATTCCTCCAGCGCCGCGCGGCGTCCCACAGATTGAAGTTAGCTTTGATATTGATGCAAACGGCATTTTGAACGTCAAAGCGGTAGATAAAGCGACAAACAAAGAGCAATCAATAGTGATTAAAGCCTCAAGCGGCTTGTCTGACGATGAGGTCACACAGATGATCCGGGACGCGGAATCACATTCCGCTGAGGATGCAAAATTTGCTGAGTTAGTGACGCTCCGGAATCAAGCGGATTCTATCATTCATTCCGCACGTAAAATGCTTGAAGATAGCGGCGACAAGGTCAGCGAATCTGAAAAAACGGCCATAACGACTGCTATTGAAGCTCTGGAACAAGCCGTGCAAACGGACAACAAAGAGGAAATTGAAGCAAAATTGCAGGAGCTGAACCGTGCCACAGAGCCCGTGGTACAGCGAATGTATCAAGAAGCGCAAGCACAACCGAATCCGGAGCCAACTGACGCACCGAGCGACGAGCCACCTCCGGAAACTGAAAATCCCTCCTCTGCAGGCGACGATGATGTCGTTGACGCAGAATTTGAAGAGGTGAAGGACGACAAGTAACGACCACACAAAAAAAGTCCGATACGGTTCTCTCAATCTGCAGAAACCTATCGGATTTTTCTCGTGCAGGGAACAGAGTAGTGAATACAGTGGCGAAGCGGGATTACTATGAGGTATTGGGCATTGATAGAAATGCCGATATAAGCGAAGTGAAACGCGCTTACCGGCGTCTCGCGATGGAATACCATCCAGACCGCAACCCCGATGACCCCAACGCGGAAGAGAAATTCAAGGAAGCGTCCGAAGCGTTTGACGTGTTGTCAAACGATGACAAGCGGCACCGGTACGACCAATTCGGCCATCAAGGAGTGGAAGGCATGGCTTCCGGATTCAATCCGTTTGCGAACGGAGCGGGATTACATGACATTCTGAACAACCTCGATAGCGTGTTTGGCGATATGTTCCAAGACGTACGACACTCCCGCCGCCGCGGATTGGAGGAACGAGGATCAGATCTTCAATACTCGCTCTCAATTTCACTAGAGCAGGCCGTTAAAGGCGATAAGATCCAAGTTAAGATCCCAACCTACCGGTCCTGTGGCGATTGTCATGGATCTGGTGCGGCGCGCGGCAGTTCGCGAACTACTTGTACGGACTGCAACGGTACGGGGATGCTTCAATCGAGACAAGATTTCTTTTTTGTACAACGTACTTGCGGTCGTTGTCGCGGGGCTGGCGAAGTGTTGGAGAACCCATGCGAACAGTGTCGTGGGCAAGGTCGTATACACACAGAACGAGAACTTTCGATCACTATCCCTCCAGGTGTCGACCAAGGAACTCGATTACGTCTATCGGGAGAAGGCCAGAGTGGTCTCCGCGGTGGTCCGCCAGGTGACTTGTATGTTGAATTTAGTGTAAAACCTCATAAAGTTTTTGAACGCCAAAACAACAATCTCCTGTGTGAAGTACCGATCACCTTTACACAAGCCGCATTAGGTTCCGAAGTCGAGATACCCACTC
This sequence comes from Gammaproteobacteria bacterium, assembly GCA_009841615.1. Taxonomy (GTDB): domain Bacteria; phylum Pseudomonadota; class Gammaproteobacteria; order Pseudomonadales; family Azotimanducaceae; genus Bin55. The sequence continues at coordinate 23,173 of VXLL01000017.1, forward strand.
TACAAGGACACGTAAAATTACGGATACCGGCGGAAACTCAAACGGGTAAGTTGTTCCGTTTGCGTGGTCGCGGCGTCCCATCGCTTCGTGGTGGGGGAAGAGGAGATTTGCTCTGTCGAGTGGTGGTGGAAACCCCAGTAAAGTTATCTTCACACCAACGCGAACTTCTAGAAGAATTGGAATCGACCGTAAAAAGTTCAAAACGACATACCCCAAGAGGGAGTTCTTTCTTTAAGTCGGTTAAAGAATTTATCGACCGTATAACACCTAGTTAGTGTTTTCGAATTCATGACGGCCATTGCGATCAATGGCGCAACCGGCCGAATGGGGCGAACGACAGCGTTACTGCTACTTGAAGATCCTCGATTTCAGTTGCGGAGTGCACTTACGCACCAACAGTCCAAGTATCTTGGTCAGGATATCGGCTTGCTATCTGGTTCATCAATTCTTGGCGTTCCAGTGACCACATTGTCGACCGATTCGCTTCAAGAAGTAGACATCATCATTGATTTCAGTGTACCGATTGGTACAGAGGCCTTGTTAGAACTTTGTACTGCACAAAATATTGGCCTCGTTTCTGGAACGACAGGGTTTAATGGGCAACAACTGAACAATATCAAGCGTGCTGCGAGAGAAGTCCCGATTTTGATCGCTCCGAATATGAGCGTTGGAGTGAATGTGACGTTTCGTCTGATTGAACAAGCTACTACAATGCTAGGTTCAGGTGTCGACATCGAGGTCTATGAGTCACATCATCGAAATAAACTCGATGCTCCCTCAGGGACTGCGAAACGCATGGGTGAGATAATTTCTTCAGTGCGTAAGCAAAATTTTTCGAACGAAGCAACATTTGAACAAACAGAAACTTTCAGCAGGAAGAATTCAATTGAATTTCACTCTGCACGCGGCGGTGATGTTGTTGGTGAACATACCGTAACGTTCTTCGGGAAGGGAGAAAGGCTAGAAATCACACATCGTGCGTCGAGTCGAACAAACTTTGCAGCTGGTGCTTTAAAAGCTGCGTTGTTTATTGCTCAAAAACTCGATCAAGGTGCAGTCGGAATGTATAGCATGAATGAAGTCTTGGGTCTCTCGTAACTTGACGCTCTCTCTCTGGAAGAACGTTTCGTAGTGTCGGGAAAGTCTAGTGACTAGTCAAGTTCCCGCAATCTTAGTGTTAGAGGATGGCACTATTCTTCGCGGATACTCCGCAGGTGTGGCCGGAATCGCGGTAGGCGAGGTCGTCTTCAATACGGCGATGACCGGATATCAGGAAATACTCACCGACCCATCCTATGCTAAACAAATCGTAACTCTCACCCACCCGCACATTGGTAACACAGGTGCTAATGATGACGATATGGAGTCCGGTTCTGTATGGTCTGAAGGTCTTATTGTTCGAGATGTACCAAATTTGTTGAGTAACCGGCGCTCAGAGTATTCGCTTCGGGAGTTTTTGCTGAAAGAGAATGTTGTCGCGATTAGTTCGATCGACACTCGCATGTTAACGCGCATACTCCGTACCAAAGGAGCACTGGCCGGATGCATCATTGCTGGAGATCAATGTGATGCCGAGAAAGCCCTTTCGCATGCGCGTGCATTCCCCGGATTGAAGGCGATGGATCTAGCAAAAGTAGTAACTTGCAGTGCCCCCTATACGTGGCGTGAACGTTCCTGGCATCCAGTCACTGGTTACGAACGCGGGAACCATGCACAGTATCGTGTTGTCGCCTACGACTTTGGCGTCAAGCGCAACATCTTGCGTCTATTAGTGGATCGGCACATCGACGTAATCGTCGTTCCTGCAGATACGACTGTCAAAGAGGCATTGCGCTACGAACCAGATGGAATATTCTTGTCCAACGGCCCCGGAGATCCTGAGCCATGCTCTTATGCAATCGAAGCAATTCAAGGATTTTTTAAACTAAGCATTCCTGTATTTGGGATCTGTTTGGGAGTACAACTACTTGCTCTAGCTGCAGGTGCAAAGACCATCAAGATGAATCACGGACACCATGGCGCGAATCACCCAGTTCAGGACATTCAGTTGGACAGAGTCGTTATTACCAGTCAAAATCACGGTTTTTGCGTCGATACGGAGGACTTACCGAATAACTTACAAGTCACGCATATTTCATTGTTCGACAATTCGCTACAAGGACTTCGCCACAAAGAAGTTCCAGCGTTCGGTTTTCAAGGACATCCGGAAGCAAGTCCTGGTCCTCAAGACTGTCAATATCTCTTTGATCAGTTTGTGGATTTGATGCATCGATATCAGCAGAAAAGTGCCTAAACGAAGCGACCTCAATTCTGTACTTGTACTAGGTGCCGGTCCCATTGTGATCGGTCAAGCTTGTGAGTTTGATTACTCTGGAACACAGGCTTGTAAAGCTTTAATGTCCGAGGGGTTGCGCGTCATTCTGGTGAACTCCAACCCTGCGACCATCATGACAGATCCCGCGACGGCTGCAGCGACCTACGTAGAACCCGTTGAATGGCGGACCGTCGGGCAGATCATCGAAAAAGAAAAACCAGATGCACTTCTCCCCACAATGGGGGGACAAACCGCATTGAACTGTGCCCTTGATTTGGCGCGAGAAGGGATATTAGAGCAATTCAACGTTGAACTCATCGGCGCTAGTAGGGAATCTATCGACAAAGCTGAGGATAGAGAGTTATTCGACCGTTGTATGAAAAACATCGGTCTGGAAACTGCCCGTTCAGGGATTGCACACAACCTAGACGATGCTCGAAAAGTACAGGCACAACTCGGTTTTCCTTGCATCATTCGTCCTTCGTTCACGTTAGGTGGTTCTGGCGGCGGCATCGCCTACGACATGGCACAATTTGTTGACATTTGCACTCATGGCTTAGAACTTTCACCAACTCATGAACTTCTGATCGACGAATCGTTACTCGGTTGGAAAGAGTACGAAATGGAAGTCGTGCGAGATTGCAAAGACAACTGCATCATCGTCTGTTCCATTGAAAACGTTGATCCCATGGGCATTCACACGGGCGACTCGATTACGGTCGCTCCTGCCCAAACCCTCACCGACAAAGAGTATCAACGGATGCGGAACGCGGCAATCTCTGTACTCCGGGAAATCGGTGTTGAGACTGGGGGCTCGAACGTGCAGTTTGCTTTGGATCCACATTCCGAACGCATGATCGTGATTGAAATGAACCCTCGAGTATCGAGGTCTTCAGCCCTTGCCTCCAAAGCTACTGGCTTTCCTATTGCGAAAGTGGCTGCAAAACTTGCAATTGGATATACCTTGGACGAATTGCAAAACGATATTACAGGTGTTACTCCGGCATCGTTTGAACCGTCAATTGATTACGTTGTGACCAAGATTCCGCGCTTTACATTCGAGAAATTTGATCAAGCTAAAAATCGCCTGACGACTCAAATGAAATCGGTCGGAGAGGTCATGTCCATAGGGCGAACTTTCAAAGAATCTTTTCAAAAAGCCCTGCGCAGTCTCGAAATTGGTATCGCCGGGATGGAACCCATCGGTATTGAGTATGTCTTTCCGCAGGACTATCGCCGACTATTTGAAGAATTACAACAGCCGAGTGCTAATCGTATTCTTTATGTAGCCGATGCATTTCGCCAAAACTTTTCGTTAGACCAAGTCCACAACGCGACCAATATTGATCCTTGGTTTCTCGCACAAATTGCCGAGTTGGTCGAAGTGGAGCGGATTATTTCAGAGTCTTCCTTAGAAGAGTTGAGCGCAGAAGAAGTGTACTCGTGGAAACGAGATGGCTTTTCAGACTTACGTATCGCGGACTTATTAGAAAGCAGCCAACGTAAAGTACGAGAGTGGCGGATAGAACGCGGAATTAGACCGGTGTTCAAGCGCGTGGACACTTGTGCTGCGGAATTTCCAGCCACTACCGCTTATTTGTACTCAACCTACGAAGAGGAATGCGAAGCGTTTCCCACTGATCGAAAGAAGATCGTGGTGCTCGGAGGCGGACCAAATCGCATAGGCCAAGGTATTGAGTTTGATTATTGTTGTGTCCATGCGGCCCTGGCGATGCGCGAAGATGGGTACGAAACCATCATGGTAAACTGCAATCCCGAGACAGTATCGACTGACTATGACACTTCTGATCGACTGTACTTTGAACCGATAACATTAGAAGACGTATTAGCGATCGTTGACGTCGAACAACCTGATGGAGTTATCGTGCAATTTGGGGGTCAGACCCCACTGAAATTGGTGGACCGGCTCACTGATATGGGTGTTCCCACCATCGGGACGAGTTCAGATGCAATTGACAGAGCAGAGGATCGAAAACGATTTCAACAGGTTATCGAACAAACAGGATTGCGACAGCCATCTAATCGAACTGCTACGACTGTAGAAAACGGCATTCGCGCTGCCCGAGAAATTGGCTATCCGATTATCGTACGACCATCGTATGTGTTGGGCGGCCGCGCGATGGAAGTGGTTTTCAACGAAGAAGAGTTAGAGGTCTACTTGGCGAGTGCTATTCCTGTGTCAAATGCCGCGCCGGTCCTGCTTGATCGCTTTCTGGATCAAGCGGTAGAAGTCGATGTCGACGTTGTATCTGACGGCAAAGTCGTGCTGATAGGAGCGATCATGCAACACATTGAGCAAGCTGGAGTGCATTCGGGCGATTCTTCTTGTTCACTTCCACCGCATGATTTGAGCCCCGCAATTCAAAGAGCAATCCGTCAACAAGTCAAAGACCTAGCGTACGAATTGAACGTCGTCGGACTGATGAATGTTCAATTAGCCGTACAAAACGAGAATGTATTCGTATTGGAAGTGAACCCAAGAGCATCAAGAACGGTACCCTTTGTGTCGAAGTGTATTGGGTATTCGTTAGCGAAGGTTGCTGCACGGTGTATGGTTGGTAAAAGTCTCGCAGAACAGGGATACACAGAAGAGGTTGTACCGGTCCACACGTTCGTAAAAGAACCGGTATTTCCCTTCATTAAATTTCCCGGTGTTGATCCGATTCTTGGTCCGGAAATGAAATCAACGGGTGAAGTCATGGGTATCGGGGATTCGTTTGCAGAAGCGTTTACTAAAGCTTCTATCGCCGCGGGGGCGGTACCACCGGCCAACGGACTTGCGCTCGTCAGCGTCAAAACCTCGGATCGACCGTATGTTGCGGCGGTGGCAAGAAACTTGTGCGAATTAGGATTTTCACTCATAGCTACGCGCGGGACTGCCCGAGTTTTGAGAGAAAACGGAATCGAAGCCGAAGTGGTAAACAAAGTCACCGAAGGACCGCCTGATGTTACCAATCTTTTGAACGAACGCGATGTCGCATTGATCGTGAACTCGACCGAAGGAAAACAATCAATCGCGGACTCAGCCGTGATTCGGCGGCTCGCCCTGCAGAAAAGAGTGCCTTATACCACTACGTTAGCGGGTGGGGCGGCTATTTGCAAATCGATTGCGTTTGGACGACCACATCATGTCAGACGATTACAAGAACTATATGACGGAGAACAGTTATGCCAGCCCCACTGACCGTGGCCGGTGCGGAAAAATTACGAGCGGAACTTTCTGCGCTAAAAAATGAACGCGGAACAGTATCACGGGCGATTGGAGAAGCGCGTAAATTAGGTGATTTAAGCGAAAATGCCGACTATCACGCAGCCAAGGAGAAACAAGGTCTAATGGAAGCTCGGATCCGGTTCATCGAAGCGAAACTTGCGGCCGCGCAAGTGATTGATGTTTCGAAGATAAAGAACACTGGAACCGTGATCTTTGGTGCAACAGTTACACTTGAGGATCTTGAAACGGGGAATCAGGTTCAATATCGTATCGTTGGTGAGGACGAATCTGATGTACGGGCTGGTCTGATATCCAATATTTCCCCCTTAGCACGAGCGATGATGGGTAAGCAAGTTCAACAATCTTTCTTTGTCGGCGAGGGCGTGCGCGAGAAAGAATGGTTGATTCAAGCAGTCGAGCACAAATAGTGTGTTGCGGTAAAAGGACTCAGACATCAATAGCTCCATAACCTTAGATTGGTACGAAAGCACAGTACAATTAATTAGAGCGTTCAGCTAGTAACGGATTTAAGCAATAAAGAATCTAATACTGAGACAGCGTACCACATTGCTAGCTTGAAACTGTGCAAATTGGTACTACCTATACAATATATGGGGTATAACCTAGGTTACTAAAGCAATTTGAAAAGGTCAGAAGACCTACTGATAACGACTATATTCAAGGCAAGAGGCCGAATTCTTTGAGTTCCACCGCAAAAAACATCATTCTCTGGGTCATCGTTGTGTTGGTACTTCTAGTACTATTCAACAGCTTCGTAAAGCGTCCCGGACCCGATGAAGTCAATTACACAGTGTTTAAGACACTCCTTCAAGAAAAAAAGATTGCCAAGGCGAAACTCCAAGCGT
>VXLL01000011.1 GCA_009841615.1 Gammaproteobacteria bacterium
CGCTTTGACCATCTCGACACCCGCCTTCTGCTCCACATTCACCTTCATCGTCGCCGTCGTCGTCTTCGTCCTCGTCGTCGTCGTCGTCGCCGCATTGGCCTTCGCCACACGAGGCTTCTTCTTCGTCTTCAGCGGCTAAAACATCGATATCGTCGAGAGACTCTGCTACGAATAGATTGTTAGCTTCTTCGTCAACAGAAGCACTGAGGGCTACACCGAGAGAAGCCGCCATAAACGCACCGACGCCAACAATGGCAGGTTTGGATTCATTAATTTGCATGGAAAATTCCTCACAAGGGTTAGGGGTTGTGTAACTGAAAACTGCTTTATGTCAGTTTCAAACTACTTTTCTATCTGTAGAAGTGACAATATTACTCACAAATAATTCCATTATTCCTCCATTTTTCCGTCTGAGTGATCAATTTCGCAAACTTTTCGTAGAAATCTAAAAACAGATACCTAATTCACCTAGATGGATGACTATTTGTGGTGTTCCCATTGTGCAAATGCTTGTTCCAAACGCTGAGGAGAGAGTTTTATCCTGGTCTTTAATTCCTGACAGAATAGGGATAGTCGATATTCCTGGAGTAAATGAAACAATCTATCAGCGTATGGGTGCTGACGCGGAATACTGATAGAAGCCAGTCGTTCTTGCCAGCGCACTATTTCCCGGGTAGCAAGCAAATCCTTACTCAGTTTACCGGAAAGTCTATCTAAACGAACCTTTATACCGTTTAGATACCGAGGCAAATCAGGTAATCGTTCCATCGAAAACGAATAAGGAAAATCAGAATCAAAGAGGCTATTGAGTTGCTCTATGATGTCTTTCCGAGACTCTTGAAACACTGGCTTCTCGAAAATATCTACTCGAAGCATCAATTGATGTCGCATCGCCAACACATTCGATATTGAATCCATGAGTTGCAAAGCATTGGGAATGAAGTTTGGCCGTTTACTCTCGATTGTTCGCTGGAACTGTTCTTCAGTATCCGGTAGTGGCGGGGAAGGAAAAAATGTATTGCGAGCCGAGGTTAAAAACAGAAGTTGTCGAAAGTTTTCTAGATTTCCAAGACTCGTAGAGTACAACTGTAGTGTTCGGTCATTCTTGAACTGGGACGATAAATACATTGTCGTCTCGCGCTCACGTAAGAGTGCTAGACGACACATCCCCCTTAATGAAGCCTGGTACTGTTCTTGTTCATCGAATCCTACTTTGATGTCGACACTATCACCACGATCGACTAGTACAGGAAAAAGCACGATCGTTCCGGACGGACTCTCCACAGTCATGGTGTGAGGTAAACCGGATTGTGGAAAAGTTTTCAATCCTTGTTGCTCATACTGTGCTTTGAACGAATCATCAAAACGGTTTTCAAGGAGGTGTTGAACGCGTTGACGGAGTTCAGACAAGTTTCGACCTTGCGCGATAACGTTTTGCTTTTGATCAATAATCTGAACATTCATGATCAGATGTCTCGATACATCGTCCAGACGCCACACAGACGTAGCAATTTCCACATGAAATAAGGCTTGTATTCTTTGCGATAACACTTCTGCTAGATGACCGACTCGATAATGACCTTCCTGCAATAGTAAAGGCACGAGTTCATGAACCTTGTCTGGTATTGGAGCTAGTTGCTTTCGATACTGTTTTGGCAGTCCGCGCAATAATTCAATACATTTTTCTTCAAAGAACCCTGGAACAATCCATTCCAGACTCGATTGTTGGAGTTTTGGTAAGTTTGCGACAGGAACACGAATCGATACTCCATCGTCGTCTCGGTCGGGGCCAAATTTATACTTCAGTGTAAAACAAACTGAGTTGATTTCTACTGCTGCAGGATATTCTTTCTCACGAACGGAATATTCCTGAAGATGCAGAAATTCTTCACGTTGAATAAGCAGATTGCTGCGTTGCTGCGCTTCAGCGGTTCGGTACCAACGTATGAACGAAATTCGATCACAAATCTCCTCTGGAACCCTACTTCGATATAGTTCGGCAACTCCTGCTTCGTCCAAGACAATGTCGGTGCGTCGCTCCTTCGACTGTGTTTCAAGCAGGGATTCTCGAAGTCTGAAATTTGTACTGACTTCCCTATTTTCAATGTTGGCTCGATTACGAACCAGCGCATGGGTCAAAAATAGTTCCCGGGCTGCACTATGATCGTAATCTTTGAGTTTGACGCTACGATTCTGAACAATTGGTAAGCCGTACACCGAAATGTCTAAATAAGTGCGACTATCGTTCTTTGACGAATCCCAATAGTGATCGTGTACCCGAGTTTTCACAAAAGTACGAGCGAAAGGTTCTATCCAAGTTGGCTTGATTTCTGCTAGACCTCGCGCATAGACCCTCGAAGTTTCGACAATCGTAGCAGCAACCACCCATTTTGGTTTGCGTCTTGCAATAACAGAACCGGGAAACAACGAGAATTTGAGGTTTCGAGCACCCTGATAGGACGAATCTTCCAATCGAAGTCCTAGAAAACTCAATGACCCACTCAATATGGATTTGTGGACTTTTTCAAAGCTTGCTGCCTTTTCATTGACGTTCATTCGCAAACGTTTGCACGTTAGAACAAGCTGTCTGTGAAGGGCACGCCATTCCAAGTATCGTTGCGTGGAGATAAAGTGTCTCTCAAGAACACGTTTAAGCTGAGTCCATGAATGGTGTTGCCTCTGTCCTTCTATCCATTCCCACAAATTGAGGTATGATAAAAAGTCCGATTTAGGATGAAGGAATTGTTTGTGTAATTTGTCCGCCGCCTGTTGTTGTTCTAATGGCCGGAGAAAAGGCTCTTGTGCGGCCAATGCAGAAACGATAATTTGTAGTTCCTTCAGTGCGTTCTGCTGGTTCGCCTCAATTAACATTCGTGCAAGTCTCGGATCGACCGGAATTTGCACCATTTGTCTACCAAGATCGGTAATCTGATCGTTCTGCAAGGCACCTAGTTCATGTAGTAATCTCTTTGCAGCGGTGACGGCGCGGTCGTCAGGTCGATTAATGAAGGGGAACGTCGCTATCTCACCAAAGCCGAAAACCATCATTTGTAACACGACTGCAGCAAGATTAGTCCGCATGATTTCAGGATCGGTGAATGCTTCTCTTGACAGATAATCCTCCTCCGAGTACAGACGAAAACACACACCAGGAGCTAAGCGACCACATCTCCCCGCTCGCTGATTTGCACTAGCTTGAGAAATTGCTTCGATGGGTAGTCGCTGAATTCGAGAGCGCATGCTAAAACGGCTTATCCTAGCCTTCCCAAAGTCAATTACGTAGCGAATATTTGGGACTGTGAGACTGGTTTCAGCGACATTGGTTGCAAGCAAGATTCGACGTTTTGACGATGTCAAAAATATCTTTCGTTGTTCTGATGCAGGTAATCTAGCATAAAGAGGCAGGACCTCAAACCGACTCGCAAATCGCTTTCTGAACCAATGAGCCCAATTAAATATTTCTCTTTCTCCGGGGAGAAACACCAAGACATCCTGTACTTTCCTAGCAGGTGCGGCTTCAATTTCTTCGAGGCAGTCAATCATTATTTGCTCGGCATCTTCTTCAATCGGTTTGTATCTCATCTCTATTGGAAAAGATCTACCTTCTGCGATAAATACAGGTGCGTTGCCGAAGAACGAAGAGAATGCTTGGACATCAATTGTCGCGCTGGTCACAATCACGTGTAAGTCCGAACGTCTTCTTAAGAGATGTTTTAAATATCCAAGTAAGAAGTCAATGTTTAAGCTACGTTCGTGAGCCTCATCAACAATTACCGTATCGTAGTCATACAAAGACCGATCGCGTCGGATTTCGGTTAACAGTAACCCATCTGTCATTACCTTGACGAGCGTGTTTGGGCTCACTTGATCTTCAAACCGAACGGCAAATCCAACTTTCTCACCCACGGTAGTGTCGAGTTGTTGGGCGAGCCGGTCAGCAACACTACGAGCTGCTAATCGACGTGGTTGCGTGTGGCAAATCATGCCTCGTGTACCTAAATCGGCTTGTAAACATGCTAAGGGAAGTTGCGTAGTCTTACCCGATCCAGTCTGGCCGGCTACAAGGATAACTTGATGCTTCTTTAGTGCGCTGACGACTTCCGGTAAGACTGAGCAAATTGGAAGATCTGATTGATAATGGATGTGTGGCACCAACGCCTTTCGACGAGTTAACTCACGAGAGCTATCTGACAATATAGTGAGAGTCTTCTGATTGGATTCAACACGTCGAAGCGCTCGGCGTAGGACTGGACCATGCCTAGCGAGTATTCGCTCAACCGCAAAATCTTTGATTTTAGGATCCATGAAAAAATGAAAGATAGTTCATCCCAAGCAAATTAACTACAAATCTGAACCAGTCGAAAGTCTCTACACTAAGCGGATTTCTTTTTCGAGCTCGCAGCCTTACGCAGTAATAAAATAGCTAAGAACACCAATCCAATACAGAAAGTTCCTATCACACCAAACGCAGTTGTACCAGCTGGGTCCTGATCTACTTCTAGAAAAGTTTGATAAAAAAATACTGCGAACAGAGGCGCGAAGAAGCCATCTTCAAATTCCCACGGCCACAACGCCCAAAAACTTCCTACAGAGATTACAAAGTAAGCTAGTAATTTAACTCGTTTCAACGCTAGATACACCAAACACGCTAAAACCCCAGTGGCTACCACTGCCACTAACCAAGCTAGGCTATACGACATCGTCGTTTAAGTATGACTACTCATCGGAATTTTCTACCCACTTTATGACCTGCGTTGCAAGATCATCAGGATGGATGTCTCTTTCGGATATGGTTCGATCTGCGACCGAAATGCCTAAGTCTCTCATCTTCTCAGAATTTCCAGCAATCAACGGATGCCAGTCATGCAAAGATTCCCCGTTAGCAATCAGCCGATAAGCACATGTATCCGGCAACCAATAGAGTGAGGCCACGTTCTCTGGTGAGATTTCAACGCAATCAGGCACTAGGCGATGCCGATCATCATAAGAAAGACAGCGACATGTTTCAGTGTCGAGTAATTTACACACAACTGGTGTCATGATGTATTTCGAGCTGTCTGCTACTTTAAACTTCAACTGGCAGCACTGCGCACAACCATCGCACAGACTCTCCCACTCATCCTCACTCATTTCGGTTAACTTCTTGGTCTGCCAAAAAGGTTCAACTGTGGGCATACTTTCTTCCAGCTAAGAGTTCAAAATCTCTCGAAGTTCGGTACCCATGACTTCTTCTCGCCAAGCTCCGAAGGATGGTGGCAAGTCGTGATATTCGTAAAAATAAGAAATCCAACTACTAATCTGGTGACTACGACCTAAGGTCTCCGCTGCTAACTTTATTGAATCTGACTTTATTGCTACGAGCTGTTTAATGGGTGTCATGATGTATTTCGAGCTGTCTGCTACTTTAAACTTCAACTGGCAGCACTGCGCACAACCATCGCACAGACTCTCCCACTCATCCTCACTCATTTCGGTTAACTTCTTGGTCTGCCAAAAAGGTTCAACTGTGGGCATACTTTCTTCCAGCTAAGAGTTCAAAATCTCTCGAAGTTCGGTACCCATGACTTCTTCTCGCCAAGCTCCGAAGGATGGTGGCAAGTCGTGATATTCGTAAAAATAAGAAATCCAACTACTAATCTGGTGACTACGACCTAAGGTCTCCGCTGCTAACTTTATTGAATCTGACTTTATTGCTACGAGCTGTTTAATGGGTTCTTTAGTACGATGAAATAATTCCCTTTTATGGGCAGTTTGCTTGTGCTCTAGACTAAAGTGTAGATCGTAGCGGTTGGAGTTTCCTTTTTTAATTCGAGAAATCAACCGATATAGATTCTTACCAATCCTGTGGAAATGTTTTTGAAAAAACTCAACGTCTTGATGGTGTTGCTCTACAGCTACTTTTATCTCTTTGTGTGTTACAACGCGTTCTCGAGGAAGATTGTGCGAACGTGCAGTTCGTTCGCGCCACTCAAGCAAACCATAGTAAATCTTTAACTCCAAAGCATTCCAGTCACTCTGAGCAGCAATAGCAGTTAAGTCCGTGAGGGCAAATTTATAAACTGGTTTGAAATAGTGTTGCATTTCTTCTAGAAACCATGAAAACCGACCCATTTTCTTAAGAAGAGATCGAATTTGATCCCAAAGCGACAAAAGATAACGAACATCATCAAAGGCGTACTTGATTTGGGTCAGTGTAAGCGGTCTTTTTCGCCAATCACTCTGCGTCATTTTTTTGTTTTGTTCCAAAGGATGACCAAGGTAATGTTCTACGAGAGAGGAGTAGTTCAGTGCCGCGTCGGTGGAAACGAAAGCATGTGCGAGCTGAACATCGACAAGATTGGGCAACTCTAATCCGAAGATGAGATGAAGAAGTTCTAAATCTTCTCGTGGCGAGTGAGTTACTTTTACCCGGTCTTCTGAAAACAGTGCGATTTCGAGCTCGGTTAGATCTAGAGGCGCAAGTAAATCCACAATGTAGACTCCAGAAGAGGAAGACAGTTGAAGGACACAAGGTTTTGGAAAAAATGTTCGTCGACGGTGAAACTCTGTATCCATCCCGATGACATCATCAAGTTCAGATACAACCCGATCTAACTCGCTCTGACGTTGAATAAACGATTCTTCAGTCTTCAATCGGGATTCGGCCACGTAATGCATGATTGATTGTGTTCACGTCGGTGTAGGACAGTTCACCGCCAGCTGGTACTCCATGCGCGATACGAGTGACTTTAAGGTTTTCCGAATGAAACATGCTGGCTATGTAGTGAGCTGTCGCCTCCCCTTCGGCCGAAGTACCAGTCGCGACGATCAGCTCATTCACCGATTCTGCTAGTACTCGTTCGTGCAGCATTGACAATCCAAGGTCCTTTGGTCCGACACCATCGATCGGTGATAGATGACCATGAAGAACAAAGTACCGTCCAGAAAAACTACCAGAACTCTCAATCGCATATGCATCTCCGGGCGTCTCGACAACGCACATCAGCGATGTGTCTCTTTTCGGATTAGCACACAATGCACAAACCGGTTCTTCAGACACATTACGACAGCGTGTACATTCCCTGACGTTTGAGACTGCTTCATGAAGCGCATCAGCGAGTTCCTGTCCAGCTGTTCGGTCTTTGTGTACGAGGAAAAGTGCTATTCTGGTCGCCGTCTTCGGTCCTACTCCAGGTAATATCTGCAAGGCTTGAACGAGACGTGCGATGAGGGAACTAAACATTTAGCTAATAGAGTGCCAATCTCTACTTAAAAAAGAAACTCCATACTTGAGATCAATCCTTTCGTTATGTGCGTTTGATGTCAATTATTTGCGCGCCAAAATTTTCCATGAGTGAAGAGACGATTGGATCTCGTAATGCCGCCTCTCGATCTGCAGTTGTATCTTTAGACACCAGTGAATGTTGTCGGGTGCTGTCATCGGACTTTGTAGTTTTGGTCGATTGCACCGAGTCCTTTTTTGAAGGAGTAGATTGTGAATCTAGGGCTTCGGTACTAGAGATCTGCTTTGAACTCTTAGACTCCAGCTTGGGTTTTGCAGCATTACCATGTTCAGACACTACCTCTTTCGCTGCACGTTCATTCTTTGAGGATGACGATTCATTATTGGTACCTGTAACGGGTTCAAAGTCCAACATGCGAACAAGCGTCATTTCAAAACCGACCTTATGGTCTGGCGCGTACTTCAAATCGCGCAGGCCAACCACCAAGATTTGGTAAGCTACTTGGAGCCACTCGGCGGAAAATTTCCCAATGAAAGGTTGCAATTGTTCCGTGTCAGTCTGACCTGTAATCTGTGCTAAAGCAAGCTCGTGGATCGTACGTTGTAAGTTCTCTAGTAGGTCAGCGAAGCTTACTGCTTGTTTAGACAGCTGGTTTACAAAACACAAGATCGAACTGCGATCGCCCTTTACCAACATGTTCAACATTTCCGATACTTCGTCTGTGCGTACTGTTCCCAACATTTCAGCAACTTTGTCGATTGCGATGCTACCACCACCATGAGAGATTGCTTGGTCCGTCAATGACAGTGCATCACGCATACTCCCTCGAGCTGACCGAGCTAGTAATTGCAACGACTCTTTATCAAACTGTAGGTCTTCTTGAGTAAGAATAGAAGCTAGTTGTTCTTTTATTACCGTAGGTTCGATATTGCGTAAATGAAACTGAAGACAGCGAGAGAGTACTGTTAGTGGAACTTTTTTGGGGTCGGTCGTCGCGAAGATGAACTTTACGTGGTTCGGCGGTTCTTCCAGAGTCTTTAGCAACGCATTGAAACTAGCGGTCGACAACATATGGACTTCGTCAATGAGGTAAACTTTGAACCGTCCCACATTAGGTGAATAGTGGACGTTTTCTAGTAGTTTGCGCATGTCGTCAACACCAGTTCGGGAAGCAGCATCGACTTCATACATGTCGGGGTAGTTCCCACTTTTAAACCCTTCGCAAGCAATACAATCACCGCAAGGTGTTGACGAAATTTTTGCCTCGCAGTTGAGACAATTAGCAAATATTCTCGCTAGAGTCGTCTTTCCAACACCTCGAGTGCCCGAGAACAAGTAGGCATGATGCAATCGATCAAAATCTAACGCGTTGACGAGTGCTTTTACTGTATGATCTTGCCCGCGTACCTCGTGAAAATCTCGAGGACGATATTTCCTTGCTAGTACTACGTAAGCCATCCGCAAAATTTTATGTTAATCAGAAGATTGTAAGATGAGTGAGTGATTAAGCAGTTCTACATATTCGGTCATCGCGGTGCACCAGCACTAGCACCAGAGAACACTATTCCATCGTTTGTGCGAGCGTTCGAGGAAAGGGTGAATGGAATCGAGTTAGATGTACACTCGGTCGACCGTCAGTTGGTCGTGATACACGATGAATCAGTTGATCGAACAAGTAATGGTAGTGGCGTGCTTCATGAACTTTCCTTTGAGACACTTCGGCAATTAGATTTTGGCGATGGTGCGACCATACCAACTCTTGTGGAAGTTATTCAGGCTACTCCAACGCGCGTCCTAATCAATGTTGAACTGAAGGGTCAACACACAGGTAAGCCTGTCGCACAGTTGATACCCAACTACCCGTCCCATAAATTTATGGTTTCGTCATTCGATCGACACGAACTGAAGGAATTCAAAGAGGAATTTGGTACCGAGTTCAACGCCGAAATTGCATTGCTTGGTGTTCGATTAACTGCTAAACTGATGGAGGAAGCTCACCAAATGAACGTAAGAACTCTAAACGTCTCCAGCAAATTTCTCAAAAGAAAGCAGCTCATCCTTGCCCTTCAAAGTGGTTTTAGGATAAATGTTTTCACTGTAAACAGTGCGACGCGCGCTAGGCAATTACGAAAAGATGGCGTCGCCGGAGTCTTCACCGACGACCCAGCTAAGCTAAGGGTATTGCACGACGAGTAGACTAGTTACTTACGTACTCAGGGAGTGTGTTTTCGTTGGTCTTAACGAGTGTAGCGAATTGATTGTGATTAGCCGTATTGTTTTGAGAATCTCGAACCTTCCGCCAATTGGTTACATGGGAAAATTGTTGTCGTTATTGTGCCTTTGGGACACAACCAACTCCACAAACCAGCATTAAAGATGTTATGGGTAATGTTCGCGTGGTGCTTACTAGAGACGTTATGAATCTAGCGCGCGAAACTCTTCATCAAGACGGTATCGGCCTGAAGTAATATAGTGTTCCATGCGAGACAGTTTTTTTTCCATTTGAGCGATTTCTCGTTTAACCAACCCCATTCGAAAAATCATACTGCTCTTAGCGGTGGAGTCGCTGAATTCGTCGACAGTGCGTCGATAGCCTTCGCGCGTTCGGGAATAACGTTGGCGTGATCGACGATAACGGCCGTGAACCGGAGTCATTTCTTCCTCATCGTAGGGTTTCTTATCCATCACAAAAATCGCAACAATATAGACAGGTATCACAATCCACGATATACACACCACACCAAGAACAGTTAGAACGCGAACAATCCACGGTTCAATTCCAAGGTAGTCGGCGATACCGGTACAGACGCCAAACAACGGTCCATGTTCGGGATCGCGGTACAGCCTTCGTACAGGCCGTTCCTCAAATTCTTCTTTAGCTTGACTGTAGGTCTGTCTTTGGTTCATGGGGAGCTAGCGTGAAAGTCTATTTGAAATAATAGACAATTTTGATAGCGACTTGCTCAATTGCTTGTGCATCATTCTCGTTCCGAATGGGTTCGCCGCCATCTGGGAGCACTGTGATCCAAAATCTTTTCTAGAGTATCGACACGTTCAGCGAGCTCTTCTGCGTGGTCTTCCAAGCGTTGTAGCTCTTCGCGGTCTTCGCGAGCCAATATTCGATGTGCCCGTTTAGAACGAGAATAGTGTAGGACTAACCAAAGCGGTAAGCACACAATTACGAAGAGAATCGCACATACGAGCCCAAAAATGAAAAGCACACCGAAGAAGTTATCTACGTACATGAGGAGTCCTTATATTCGACGATTTATGTGCTCTAAGATGACTTATCAGTTATAGAGCGTTTGAGTCTCTCAAGCGCTTCGTCAATTTTCTCGTCCGCTTCAAGTTCTCGAATCTCATCTGAAAGATTGCGTTGTCCCATATCGTAAGATTCTACAGCACCCTCAAGATCATCAATCTTCCGTTCAAACTGCTCGAATCGAATCATCGCTTCATCCACGTTTCGTTCGGTCAATTGCCTACGAACATTCAGTCGTGCCCTAGCAGTACTTCCTCGAACCAACAATGACGACTGTTTAATCTTTGCGTCCTTGAGTTTTATGGTGAGGGTAGTGATGTCATCGTTCATCTTCACCAGCATGGACTCTATCGTGTCGAGATCGTTGTCGATCGCGACTACCATTTCTTTGGCTTTTTCCGATTCAGCCAACGCTGCTCGAGCTAAGTCTTCGCGATCTTTGCGTATTGCTGTCTCCGCTTTGCGCGTCCACTCGTCGACCTCTTGTGCGAACACATCGCGTTTGCGCAACATTTCTTTTTTGTCTGCAATACCCCGAGCGGCTGTGGTTCTGACCTCGACTAAAGTTGCTTCCATCTCTTGGATGATCATCCGAACCATCTTCGAAGGGTCTTCAGCTTTGTCTAACATCGCATTAATGTTAGAGTTTACGATGTCACTAACACGGGAAAAAATACCCATAATTTTCTGTCTCCTGTGTAATGAAGAGTTTTATTGCCCTTTGTTAAGCAACTATCGTGCCACCCGTTTGATTATTGCATAGATTTCTGAATATGGGCGACAAACCACGCATTCTAGCGGCGTAGGTATGATATGTTGGTGGAAATTCGCGAATATTGGGATTTTTTAACATGGTAGAACAAGCTCCGACACTCGTTGGTCAATCACCTGCATTCCTGAAAGCGTTAGAAGAAATTTCTAACATTGCAGAATTGTCAAAACCAGCATTAATAGTAGGTGAACGGGGAACTGGAAAAGAGCTCTTTGCCGCACGACTTCATTACTTGTCCCCTCGTTGGGATTCCGTGTATTTACAACTGAATTGTGCCACGTTGACCGAAACACTTCTTGAAACGGAATTATTCGGACACGAAGCCGGCGCATTCACGGGCGCGACCCGTCGGCACTTAGGACGATTTGAACGAGCTAGTTCGGGTACTTTGTTCCTGGATGAATTGGCGACAACATCACAACGCGTTCAAGAAAAGATTCTGAGAGTCATCGAGTATGGTGAATTTGAACGTGTTGGAGGAAGCAATACTATTCAGACTGATGTTCGGATTGTTGCAGCGACCAATGAAGATTTGCCTACTCTCGCGCAAGAAGGAAAATTTCGTATCGATCTTCTTGATCGGCTGGCGTTTGACGTGATCACTCTCCCACCTCTACGCGAACGTGCCGAAGACATACTATTGCTAGCTGAACACTTTGCCGTTAATATGGCAAACGAACTCAAGCGTGAACTGTTTCCAGGATTTTCCGATTCGGCAACAAATATCCTCATGGAACACCACTGGCCTGGAAACGTTCGGGAATTGAAAAATGTTGTGGAGAGGGCTGTATATCGAAATAACCCCAGCGACTTAGTAGAGGAAATTGTTCTCGACCCCTTCGAATCTCCCTTCCGACTTCGAAACAACGAACTGCAGAAAAATACTGAGAATTCGAACACCCAAGAGATTGTGCTTCCCGTCAACATACGAGAACAGGTCGAAGAATTTGAAACTTCAATATTGCGAGCTGCTCTTGAAAAAGCCAAGTTTAATCAACGAAAGACTGCTGAACTGTTGGGATTGACTTACAACCAAGTTAGAAACACATTACGCAAGTACAGTATCTCAACTAGCGAATCTGACGGTTCCAACACGAAGGGGTAAAGGTCTTCCACTCTTTTGCAGTTTCCGTATCGAAAGTTCGTGATATTGGAGATTCGACACATTTCTATAATTTTCTGTCAGACTAGACAACTTCGTTGTCTGATTGAATGGCAATTAGCCGGTCCCTTCGCGGCGATAAATTGTGAACCCCGCCAGGCCCGGAAGGGAGCAACGGTAACAGTTGAATCGGGTGCCGAAGATTCGATT
The DNA here is from genome assembly GCA_009841615.1 of Gammaproteobacteria bacterium. GTDB lineage: Bacteria > Pseudomonadota > Gammaproteobacteria > Pseudomonadales > Azotimanducaceae > Bin55. The sequence goes on from VXLL01000011.1 coordinate 12,570, forward strand.
GGCTAATTCGCCGCCCTTACGCTCACCCGAAGGTATTCAAGGAGAGGTGTCCGAGAGGCCGAAGGAGCGCGCTTGGAAAGCGCGTATGGGGATAACTCATCGAGGGTTCGAATCCCTCCCTCTCCGCCAGCTTGCGACACTAGTAATGGGCACGCACCGGCACCGCACAAGCCAACAACGTACCTTGAGAATCTAGTGGTTTCGGTTTACTAACTAGTCGTAGTTAGTAGGCGAAAATGAATTATTTACTCTGACTGTAACGCAGCTACAGGATCAAGCTTAGCCGCTGACACAGCTGGATATACGCCAAACGCTACAGCAATGGCCATGCAGACTACCACGGCAACGGAGATCCCGAAATAATTCCAAGCGACCGGCCACTTTGCAAAGAAAGCGATCAAAATCGCAAGCGCGACCCCTGCAACAATGCCAAATAACGCTCCGATGAACGCGATCACTGTGGTTTCAATTAAGAATTGACGCACAACATCAGCTCGCGTTGCTCCGACAGCTCGCAATAAACCGATTTCCGACTTTCTCTCCAACACACTCGCAAGCATGATGTTCATGATCCCTATCCCACCAACTAACAGCGAGATTATCGCAACAGAAGTCATAACAATCGTAAATATTCGATTCGTCTGTCGTTGCTGCGCGAGAATTTCATTCGGTACGACCATACGAAAATCGTCTTGATTTCCATGGCGTCGTTTAACATTTTCATATATTGCCGCTTGTGCCGACACCAAGGACTCTCCGTTAATCTTGAACCTGGCAGAAGATAGTTCGGAAGACATCTCTTCTACCTTCAACCGATTCAAACCGGTATTTAACGGGATGTAGACTCGATCTGAGTAACCTCCAACCTTTTCGCCTTGAATTTCTTCTCCTGGCATCTTTTGGTCTTGTAATATCCCAATAACCTCAAACCAAGTGAAGTTCACCTTCACCTGCTTTCCAATAGCGTCCCCGTTGGGAAACAGACGACGTGCTGCGGTATCACCCAAAACCGCCTTCGTAGCGAATTCTTGATTGTCCTCGTCGGTGAATACGTCACCAATTTCTGTCTCAAGACTTGATAGGTCAAAAAAGTCACTACTAACCGCCCAAACTTCAGAATTTCTGCTATCTCCCTCATGCGAAAAGAGCGTCCACACCCGAAGGTCCTTAATGCCGGCCCACTTCTCAACAAACACTAACGTCTCTTTTACTGCTCTTGCATCGTCTACTGAGAGACCTGGACTATGCTTACGCACCTCTAAAAGTTCGTCCACGCTAAAGTCTTTGCCCTCGACAATAATGTTCTCAACTCCCAAACGCTGGATCATTTGCATGGATTGTTTCAAGCCACCTTCACTCACGGCAAGCATGGATATGACCGCGCCTACACCAAAGATCATTCCAAGAAGTGTTAAAAAAGTTCTGAGTGGTCGATGTGCTAATTGGCCGACGGCTAACCGAAAATCGGGCCACAATGTCGAAAGTAGTTTCACAAAGGTTTGATCACCCTTCTAATTTGTAACGTTTATTTAACTAACTTAGCTGGAATTAGCTGGACGGAAGTTCATCTGGTGCTACCAAACTTACGGCATCTCCCTCTTCGAGTCCATCAACGATTTCAATCAACGTAGGACTACTGTGCCCAAGTGTCACGAAGTGTTTTTTAGGCTCTTGGTTTTTTTCTATGATATAAACGTATGCCTGATCTTTATCAATATAAACAGCCTGTTGCGGAATCAAATACGCATTTGTTAAGTTGCCTGTGATGATTTCCGCTTCAATTGTGCTACCGACGCGCATGAGGTCAGCATCGATGTTATCAATGTCCACGCTCAAAGTGAAATATTTCGTGGGATCTACCTGATCTCGTGGTGCGGCGATATGCGAGATGTCTACGATCTCACCCGTAATCTTTTGATCTAAGGCACTGTGCATCCACATGTTAACCTCTTGTCCGACTGCGACTCCAACGGCATCGACTTCTAAGACGTACATTCTCGCTTGGATCTTTCCCTTCACTGGAATTTCACCTACTCTTGAATTTCGCCAGACCGTTTGGCCGGGTGCGTATTTTGTTCCCCACCACGTAGAACCGTAAATAAATGTTCCATCCGCAGGACTCTTAATTTCCATGTTTTTAAGCGTCTCTTGTTGTGTTTCGAACTGCTGTTCAGTGGATTGCAAATTCGCCTCAAGTCGAATGATTTCTGCATCGTGCCGTCGGTCGTGAGTCTCAATCTGCCATTGAACAAACTCACCCAACTGTCTTAAATACTCTAAGTTTCCTACCTGATCGATCAGTTCGTTACGACTGAACACTTCATCGTCAAGCAGGGTATAGATCGATGCAATGTCTATTTCGCCATCAACCCGAATATCTTCGTGTCCTAATTGAATTCTTTCCCCAAAGCTCGAATTGATAAAGTTATCAATAGTTGTCTGCTGGCGCTCAAGTTGTAATAAGCTGCGGTCTACTACTTGCACCATATCTGCGTTATCGAACCGAACCACGATATCCCCTTCTTTAACTTCAGAGTATTCAGGAATCATCCATGCGATAGTGAATTCGGCACGAACGTTCCCCCCTACTTGCACAGGTGCAGATTCGGTTGAAATAATCTCGCCGTTAGCACGTACCGTAAATTCATGGGTTCGTGGTTTGACAATTACTTTCGAGTACTCACGTTTGTCAAATGAACAACCAATGCCGCTCAGTAAAACAGCGAATGTTAGGATGCCGGAAAAAAACTTCAATGACTTCATAGTCTGACTCTCTGTCCCTCTGCTAGTCCTTCTTTAACGATAAAGTAATCTTGACTACTCTTTCCTAACGTAATACCACTCCACTTATCGGTTAATACAAATCCACCGATAGAGAATCCTGGGATAACGACCCCTGGCTTGCCCTTCTTGTAGACAAGTGCGGCTTTAGGAACTACTAGCACATCGTTAAATGTTTGAACTTCCACTTTGACTTCTACGGACACCCCGATACGTAGGATTTCTGAGTAATCTTCATCAAGTTTGACAGTAAAATCTCGGACCATTTCTAGGGACTTTGGAGACTTACGACGGACCGTGTTTCCCACAGAATGTACACGACCCGATAGTTCGGCAGTCCCTGTAGTTTCAGTAACAATGATGGCTCTCTGATCTACTTTGAGCACTGTGGCCAAATTCTCAGGTATCGTCGCCCGAATCAAAAGCTTCTCGTCGTTGACAATTTTTACTATCTGTATCCCTCCGCTAGCACTCGACCCCGCTGTGAGTTTTTCGCCGTTCCAGCCAGTTCCAATGACCGCAATCCCGGCTTTTGGGGCACGGATAGTAAAGCTATCCAACGCTCGCTTTGCTTCTGTAAGCCGAAGTTCGGCTCGCGCGATTTGCCTTTTTTTGTTTTCTTCCGTCGCGACCTTGTCTCTATCACTTAGTGTTTTTCGAAATAGCGCGCGATCATATCGTGTTTCGGCTAAGCGACGTCGCTCTAAGAGTTTTCGGTACTCTATGCCGGGTACGATCCCCGCGGGGACTTCCGCCAGGCGTATGGCTTTCTCAACGTCAGCCTTGAGATTGGACATATTTAGAGCTTCCTGACGAACTTGTTGTTCCTTTTGTTCCTTGTCGACACCGACATCGCCTGCGTGAACGTTAAGTTCACTCTCCAGTTCGCGAATCCGCTCATCAGTTCGTGAGCCCTCAATTTGGACCACTATCTCACCTTTACGTACGCGTTTTCCTTCCGGCACAATTGATTCGATTCTAGATCGCCAACGAGTTGTAGGAGGTGCGCCGATCGATACAAAGTCCTCCGAATCGACAACACCGGTTGCGCTCACGGTCACAACAAATTCTCTTTGCTTTTGTACGTCTCTCCACTCTGCCGCTTGCACACATACAACCACAAGTGTTGCCAGCACAGCTAGCAGAGCTGGTTTGCGAGTAGACTTAATCAACTTGATTAGAGACTTCTTCATTTTTAATTACTCCCAAAATTGACATACCCGGTATATATACTTCGGGTATCGGATCTAATGGTTCGGTTACGATTTCGTAATATCCAGCTGAACTCCAATCACTACGACTTGCTGCTTGATTGGACATCCAAGTCACTTTTGTTTTGACCTTCGCGTCTCCCGCGGCATCAGGGGATACTATAACTTCGTCACCGATAGATATTTTTCGGATATCTGCTTCGTGCACCCAAAATCTAAACTGTAAATCTTCCCGACTCGCAACAATTAGCAGCGTGGTTCCAGACCCGTAACTTTCGCCGGGAAAAATCTTCAAGCCCGTGAGTCTGTTCTCCGCGTAAATTATTATTCCTGATTGCTCTGCGAGGAAGTTTGTATGTTTCAATGCATTTTCGATGCGTGTTTTTTCGTTTTGTGCGTTCAGCAAGTCACGCTCTGCCATCGGTCGATCTCTATCTCGTGCGGCGTAGGCTTCTTCTAAATTTCGAATTGCTATTTCTAAATCGTGAATTGCATTTGCAAGCGCTAAACGATTTCTGTCATGTGTGAGTTCCGGGACTGTATCCTCCGGCACCATGGCGTCCAGGCGCGTATTTTCTAAAGAAGACTCAGAACTAATGAGACGTGTAATCGCATCGAAGATCGTTAACTCGTGCGCCGCTTCTTGAGACTCTGCCGCAGTAATTTGGGATTCAATATTCACTTCTGCTTGTTCAAGCTGGGATTCAAGGTCACCAGGATCAAGTCTAACGATTTCATCACCGGGTTGTACCTCTTCTCCCTCAGGTGCCATCCACTCAATCGTACGTGAATAGGAACCTGGTAGACGAGGCATCTCTACCGATTGTGCGTTACCGTCTTCGATTTCACCTGTTATGAGAATTGTTTCAGCCCACAAAGTAGAGCTAACCGTGAGCAAACCAAGTGCTACTAAACTACAAAGACAAGCACTATATAGTCTTTTTAATGGTTTCAGCATACGCTCTCTTCTATAACTCCAACGGTGTACACAAACTATGCTATGCCATACTTGGTATTTTCGATTTCACCTTCAATTTTGCCATCACGCATCTGTATAACTCTAGTAGCATGCTTCGCCACTTCATCTTCATGCGTAACAATCAAAATTGTCTGCTTTTGCTCATTTAAGGCGTCGAAAAGCGACAAAATATTCGCGGAAGTTTTTGAATCTAAATTTCCTGTAGGTTCATCTGCTAACAAGAGCGATGGGTTCGTAACTAGAGCCCTCGCGATTGCGACTCGCTGCCGCTGTCCCCCGGATAATTGGTTTGGATTGTGCTTCATTCTATCATCCATACCTAACTCTTTCACGACCCGATGGGCATGTTTGATCGTTTCACTTGCATTCGTTCTCGATGAACGCGAGTATCGCATCGGCAGAAGCACGTTGTCCCAAGCTGTTAGGCGTGGTAGTAAATGAAAGCTCTGAAACACAAAGCCGAGATACTGGTTGCGAATATCTGACAACTGATTGTCGTCCATTTCCGATACTTTGTGTTCTAACAACTCGTAGCTGCCCGAAGTAGGAGTGTCTAGACATCCCAAAATATTCATCAAGGTAGACTTGCCACTTCCGGATGGTCCCATCACAGCGATGAATTCACCTTCATGAATGTCTAGGTTAACGTGATCCAATGCATGGACATCTATGTCGCCTACGTGGAATGTCCGACACAAATCTCGGACCGAAATGACTTTCTTCATGTAGTCCTTAAATGGAATCTCAACAAGAGTTGTCTGAGTATGAAATTTTAAGCAATTGGCTTGTTATTGCATTATACGATTGTGATTAGGTACTTCCTTCGTTGTGTACGCATACTCGGACGATTTTCTCATCGCTAGATTTTGACTATTTCGGTTAAATGTGCGCTTTGTCTGAAAAGTTATATCAGGAAGAGAATTCTGACGTTCACATCAAGCGCCGCGAGTCCGCGTGTCGTCCGTAGATTGATCCAACAATACTACAACATAAACGCAGGGGATTCGGTCGAATAAATTTATACGAAGATTGATCCGTCGAGCCGGAAATTTCATGCTATCACTAGATCGTATACAAATCCGAAACGCGAGCATGAGCAACACTAAGTCCAAGACTAGCGATCTGCCGCCGGTATGATAAACTAGGTGAGCCGTATTGGAGTATAGGTACGCGTGAAACTACTCTGGGCGTTTCACTCAAAATTCCACCGCATGATTCTCTCAGGCTAACGCTAGAGAAAAACATTGAGTAGCGCGCTGCTACATAGCAGTCAGCAGCGCGCTGGTATTATGAAATTCGTTTAAACAGGCTACCTCTCAGAGTCTTCGATTGCCGGTGTTTCAGCATACGGATGTGGTACCACAGGTGGTAGCGTCCCTGATCCTTGAACTTTTCGTACTCCAAGCTCTTCAATAATGAAAGAAGGAGCGATAATGGACACAGGAATTGCGTTGATTCCAGTCCCGTTGTAGTAAGTAGTGTCAAAGTGGCTCACATCCTCCGAAACCGCCACGATGTCGCGTAGAGTTCGATCGGTAATGTCAAGTATTTCAACAGGAGCTAATATTTCTTCCGTACCATCTGGATAGACTTTGTATGCCTCCATTACGGTAGCCAATCCCCGTGAGCTACCAGAGATTGCGCTTGGCGAAGAGATCTGACGTACCACTACGCCAAAATCTACATTGAAGTCGACTAGTAATTGCCAAAATTCTTCCTTCAACTCTTCTGCGGACAGTCCGCCTTCTGGTTCAATCAATACATTACCAGGAATGCCTGTCGTTCCCCCACCAAACATCAATCGCGTCGAGCCATTACTCTTGCGAAAATCGTCCACTGGTGTTCGGGTTGTCAACATGGTCTGTAAGCGACCTTGTTCCACTAGGAGTGTCCTTTGTGGCGGGACTCCTTCCAAATCTACAGGATAGCTACCTATTAACCGACGACCTCGGTATTCTGTCAAAGTTGGGTCATTGACCACGTTGATTTGGCGCGAAGCGATGCGTGCCCCAATCCTATCCATGAACGAATTGCGATTGGGTCGAAACTGACTAGGATTAGCCGTTAGCGGAGGCCGATTCGCTGCAAGCTTGGTTACTAGATAGGTTTTCAAAAACTGGGCCGCAGCTTGACCTTCAAACATGATTGGGCCAAAGTAAACCTCTTCAAGATCGCTCGCTAATCGCATCGCCTGCAAGCTTGAAATCATACCCTGAACATCGCTTTTCATGGTCTCCATGTTGGGTAACTCTGAACAATCGATCGCAATATGAGCACGAAAATCTCTTAATTCTTGTCCATTTTCGTTCTGCGTCATCGCAGTAGTCAGAACTACGCAACGTTGTTCCTCCAAATCCACGAAAGTTCCTTCCGAATTCAGAAAGAGGGTCCGGCGATTACCTGCGGTCGTAGTGACTCTCGATGAATAGATGTCTGCTGCGTCTAAAAAGAGTGCGGATAAGTCCTTACCAGTTGCGGTAAAGTTTGCCAACTGTTCATCTTCGAAATCGTGCTCGGATCGATATTCGAACGGCTCTTCTTTGGTGAAATCTGGGTCTCGTTCTTCGGTCGAACTTTGATTCGCTAATGCCGTCTGTTTCTGCGCGTAAGCGTTGATTCTACTCTTGAAAACTTCATCGGTTACGCGCCATGCAATGCGTCGTATTTCGTCGTAGTCATCTTCGAGTGGGAGACGGCCCTGACCAATAGAATTGCTAACTCCGCCACCCGAAAAATTGGATTGATCCACTTCGTATGAACCAATACGAAGATCAACTTCCAAAAAGCGATCGCCTCCACGTCGCGAAGTTAAAGCGCCACCCAATTCATAATTCTTTGACACAAAGCGAGTGTCCACGACACGGTAAGAGACGAAGTAAATTTCGCCTGAATTCTCTTCTTCATCTTTTAGTTTAGAAAGGGTGCGCTGCATCTCATCCTGGAGCGCTTGAACTAGGATGTCGGATTTCTGTTCTTCTTGACCCCACGCAAATACAACCAAGAAAATAGTTGTTGCGATGGTTATTCGTTGAAAGATATTCATCAGTGAGCGTGTCCATGGTCATGATGATGACGAATAGACACTTCATCGTCATCCCGATCCACCGGAGTTGGCAGTATCGGTGGTTTATCTCGTGACGTCATCGCTTTTTGAACTTCAATTTGAGAAATCAAAATTGATGGAGACACCGCAGACACCGGTACCCAACCAGACTCAGCGCCACACATACCGTTGAAGGTATCGTAATCCGAAGCTCCGGCTTCGATTAAACTCATAACCGTTAACGGTGTTCCAATCAGGTTGACCCCGCGGACATACTCTTGACGACCGTCTGGATACAACCGATAGACAACCAAAGGCTGAACGTTAAACGCATTCGGCATAGATCTTCCTGTGAGTGCAAAGCCTCCTTGAATATCTTCAAAGTACAAGCCAAACTCTCGTCCTTGATCTCGAACGCGTTGAAGTAGCAATTCCTTCAACTCCTCGGCACTAACTGGGTTTTCGACTTCGACAAACAGATTTGATTGTCGAGACACTGACCCAAAACGACTCGTACTTTGGCGTCTACCGTGTCCGTTGGATTCCAAGAATCCCTCCATCGGTTGACGCGACATGATAAAGCCAGTTAAAACGCCATTTTCAATCACATTAACTCGCCGAGCCTTAACTCCCTGATTGTCGTAGTCGTAAAAACCCCACAAAGTTAACCCTTTGTACTCACGAATCGTTGGGTCAAAGTACAAGGTGAAATTCTTCGGGAGAATCTGCTCACCAAGTTTAGCTTTAAACGTCTGACCATCAGTAACAGATTTGAGGCGGTGTCCTTCCAATCGATGCCCAAGAATTTCATGAAAGAAAACTCCTGCGGCCCGACCACCTAAAATCGCTGGTCCAGTGTATGGATCTACAAGCGGTGCGTTTCGCAATGCTTCCAGTTCTTCGATCATGGCGCGAACATCCGTCATCACTTTGTCGTCGTCGGGAAAGCCTTCAGGTGTCAACGCTTCATAGGACTTGTAGCGGCGTAACTCCATTCCATCCTCGGCTTTGGTCGTCGCGGAAATGTTGATTCGATAATAAGCTTCCGAAGTATAGATCTTTGTCCCTTCGGAGTTTACATACCAGCGGGTCTCGATCTCACCTCTTATTGATATGCTATTTGACCGAATATGATCTTCGTATTTAAAAGGAAGACCATATCGCTTTACCTTCTCTCGAAAACTCTCGCCAAGTTTAGCAAGTTGTAATGAACCACCTCGGTGGTCTTCTTTCGGCATGGCGGCAAAGTCTCCGGTTTTGTCTTCTTCCTCGACGGTGGCCTGAACTTCACTCTCCACGCGAGTAAGCTGTGAAAGAGCACTACGAAAACTTGAGTTCGTCGCGTTCCAAAGCGCAACCCTTAGTGGTTGCTCTGCGTCCACGGAAATTGACCCAAAGTTCACACGTTGTGGCGTCCTATCGACTCGGGTATTGTCGAGCTCAGGAGAGCCCACGCGCAAATCAATCGTAAGCACTCGATTTAAGAAATCTTCATCTCTCGAAATTTCTCCATAGGATCCGCCCACCTGAACTACATCGTTCTCAACAATCTCGTAGCTGAGATAGAAAGGTGGTTTTTCCTCTTCTTGGAGAGTCTCAAAATTCCGCTCCAGCTCATCGTGCATGTTTCCTAAAATGCGTTCTGAATCTTGCTCATCTGCATAACTTAGACCAGACCAAGCTAGCAAAAAAACAAGACAGATCATCAATTTTCTCATATTCAATCTCTCCTATTAATTCATTATTGAATTGATAATTAAATCTCTTCTTTGGTTATCAGTTACTCACTTGCCGGGTGCGCAACAATCGGTAATCGAGGATGACCCGTTCCACCACCTTGAAATGAAAGCTCTTCAAGTAATACATCAGGAGCGACGACACCAAGAAACCCAGGCGATCCGAACGCTCCGCCCAACCCCCCTAACGATCCGAACAACGCAGACATTAAAGTTGATGTAGAGAACGGGGTAGAAACGTTGTGAACGCGAACGGTGTCAGACACCGCTACTATGTCTTTCAACTGACTATCGGAAAACGAGGTCACAGTTAGCGGTCGAATCGCCACTTCGGTACCATCCTTCTCTACTTTGTATGCATGCAGTGTAGGTAATAATGGAATTCCTCCGCCCATCATGGATTGCGAAACGGCAACAATACCGTCAAATCCAGCACCTAACGCTAAAGATCCTATATCACTAAATCTCTTGATCACGATACCATAGTCATTACCACTATCTTCGACAAGCATGAGTAATTCTTGCTTGAGTTCTTCTTCGGTCATGCCCTCGCTAGACGAAATAAACAAATTTCCAGGTAGTGGGGTACCCGTTCGATTACTGCCAGTACTCTTGTTTAGTTCTTTGGTAGGTGCGCGTGTCGTGAGCAACGTAAGCAACTTACCATCCTTGATCAGTTCGGTACGGCGCGCAGGCATTCCTTCACTATCAACCACATAACTACCCATTAAGGAAACGCCGTCGTGTTCCCGAATAGTGGGATCATTGACAACGCTCAGGAATCTCGGAAAAACTCTGGCTTCGATTTTGTCCATGAAAGGGTTTTGTAGCATGCCCATCATACCAAAACCGCTGGATTCTGAAACAGGGAGTGGTACGGCCCCCGCTCGTGAGCCAAGTACCTGCGAGAAGAAGTCGCCAGTTGCTTCATCGGTTATCAATACGGGGCCGGTGTAAGCTCTCACGTGCTCCGCGTTCTTGAATTCAAGGACTGATGCAATAAGTTGTTCGTGCCGTTGTTTGAGTTCCTCAATATCGTTATACAGTTCTTCACAGTTATTTGCATAGACGGTGAGATAGTCATTGACCATCGCACCGTCTTCCGCTTGGGCACTTGCTTGTGTACGGACAGTGCATAAGGATGACTCTAGCCGGTTAAAATTACCGTCCGAATCAATGTAGGTCCGCTTGTTAGTCACATAAGTAACGATCGTGGATGTTTGTTGAAGTTCTGGGTGCCCTTTCAGAACAGAAGACAACTCATTAGCGAACGCCGTCACTCGGTCAATGTCTATCGGAGTGAATTCACTTTCCGAGACGTATTCAAATGGTTCTTCTTCATTGAAATCGTTTGCGCGTTCTAAACTTGGCTGTTGCTCTAGTGCCGTCTTCTTCGCCGCTAAAGAACTGACAGCTTCTTTGTAAGCAGAGTCGGTATTCATCCAGATTACACGCCGCAATTCATCGTAAGAATCGGTCAAGGGGAAGGAACCTCCTCCGAACAGGCCACCCAACAGACCACCTAACCCAAACATACCACCGCCGCTTCCCTCAAAATTGGTGTTGTCGAGTTCTCGATCACCCACCCGTACATTGACTGAAAAATTACGATTCGTAGAGTGGTTTGAATCTGCAGATCCTCCAAGAATGGATTGTATAACACTCATGGAAGTCTCATTCACGGTATAGGACAGGAAGTACGGTGGTGGTTCGTCATCGATCTGCAACTCTGTTAACGAACGTTCCATTTCGTCCTGCAGAGCGCGAATTAACACATCGTCCGTGTCCTTGGTTGACTGTCCTGGTGTACCTACAGCTAAACTAAGTAGGACAAGCAGAAAGAGTTTTGGTACGTAATTCATTGATCTATTTGTCCGTTCTTAGTGAGTGTGAATGCTTCGATCTGCGGGCGGTCGCACCGGAGATGGCAGGATTGGAGGAATATCCCTTGAAGTACCAGACTTTTGTACTTCTATTTGGGATACAAGAATCGATGGAGCAACAGTAGACACCGGTACCCAACCAGATTCAGCGCCACACATCCCGTTGAAAACTGCGTAATCGTCCGCTCCCTGTTCCACTCTACTAAAGGTCGTCAAGGGAGTACCGATTAAATTCGCACCACGTATGACTTCTTTCTTCCCATCAGGGTATAACTTGTAGACCAATACAGGCGTAACCTGAAACGCATTCGGCATGACCACTCCAGTGTTTGTAAACCCGCCTTGAATGTCGTGGAAAATCAACCCATACGGTTTATCTTCTTGGACAACTCGTTCAATGAGCATTGTCTCCAATGTTTCATAGGTTACTGGATTCTCTACTTCAACAAACATATTCGACTGTCGAGCAATCGCCAAATTTCCAACGTTCTTTCGTCCGTGCCCGTTAGAAGTTGGAAAGCCTTCAAGAGGTCGTCGAGACATTAGGAATCCTTTTAGCACACCGCGGTCGACGATCACTACACGACGCCCTTTAACCCCCTGATTGTCATACTTGTAGGTCCCAAGTAGAACGGTGTCGTCCCAATGATCAATTGTGGGATCGAAGACTACAGAAATGGACTCGGGCAAAATTTGAGTATTCACTGCCTTAAGGAACGTTTGACCATCATCATCGTCTTTTAGTCGGTGACCTTCCAATCGATGCCCAAGTACTTCATGAAAAAATACGCCGGTTGCCCGTCCGTACAAAATTGCGGGTCCCGTGTACGGTTCGGCTAAAGGAGCTTCACGTAAAGTTTTTAAGTCTGCTATCAGTTGTTGTACATCAGTAACAATTTTTGTGTCTTGGAGAAGCGATTCCTGCGAAGATCCTTCAAACGTTAGTGATTTGTTAAGTACCATTCCATCATCAGCTTTTGTAGCGGCAGAAATGACTAAACGAAAGTATGGATGTGAAACCTTAATCCTAGTTCCTTCCGAATTTACAAACCAGCGAGTTTCAATATCAGCAGAAATAGTCGCACTATTGCTGCGAATGTGTTCCGCCTCGGAAAAGAATTGGGTATAGAGTCTAATTTTTCGTTTCAGTAAATCTTCATCCACTACAAGCTCTTTCGTTTCCTCCTCGTATGTCTCAGTAGGAGTTTGTGAAAAGTCTCCCGATTGGTCGTCTTTTTCGACCTGTGCTTGTAATATCGACTGCACGTTGGTAATTTGGGTGACGGCTTGCTTGTACTTTTTGTCAGTATACAACCAAAGGACAGTACGTAATGCGTCTGGATCGTCGACGGGAATGACCGATGGAAGCCCCAAGTCGAATAGATCTCCCATTCCAAAGGGTGTGTTCACAGGATGGGTGTTGTCAACAAAATAGTCCCCGACTCGCAAATCTATGTCAAGGATACGATTGACAGATTTTTCCGATCCAGTAATTTGGCCGAACGCACCACTGATGGAAACGACATCATCTTGAGTTATCTCGTAACTCAAAAAATATGGTGGTGTATCTTGTTCTTGAAGTGCTTGAAAAGATCGATCAAGTTCCGTAGTCATAGTGTCTAGCACCGAATCTTTAGCTTGTAGGACGACACTAGCCAGAAGCATTAAGGAACAAGTAGCAAAAATTAGTTTTCGTTGGTACAAATTCATCACCAAGTAAGTTATTTCCTAAGTTGAAATGAGCTTAGCAATTGTACGAAAAACGAGTTACAAGACAAATAAGCAATTCCCAGTCACTGCGAGAGAATTTTGTGCGCGGGTAACTGACACTAGTCTAAAGAGTACCCAAGTATTACAATTCGAGAGTGCCAACCTCAGACAATTGATCGTCGTTGAGCTGCACTTTTTAACGTATTACAAAGCTAACTGCAATCAGATCCAATGTCCTCGAACCAACTCTGGCTCCCCGCAGACGAATTGATTGACTCTTGCAATCTAACTAGATTTGCCATTTCAGTAGGGTTCGAACCTCCAAACTATTTTCAGCTCCATGATTGGTCAATCAACAACAAAGTGGAGTTTTGGAGGAATGTGTGGGATTTTTCCGGAGTCTCTGGAGACCGTGGGAATTTAGTCTTAGAAAACAAAGACGACTTTTTGAAGAGTACTTGGTTTCCCAGTGCTCGATTGAACTTTGCAGAAAATTTACTTCGCGGTAATGACGATGACATAGCGATCGTGTCGATTACCGAGATGGGATTGAGAACGGAGTTAACCTTCTCCGAACTAGGTCGGAAAGTCGCGCAATTTTCTAGTGCGCTGACGGAGGTCGGTATTGAGTCAGGAGATCGCGTCGCTGCATATCTTCCAAATGTCGCAGAAACCGTCATTGCGATGCTTGGAACTGCGAGCATCGGTGCGGCTTGGTCTTCTTGTTCACCCGATTTTGGATTTCACGGAGCACTTGACCGATTCAGCCAAATCTCGCCGAAAGTACTGATCGCTTGTGACGGATATACATACAACGGTAAACAGTTTGATGTCAGTCAAAATGTTCGATCATTGGAACGGCATATTGACAGTATAAAACACGTCATCAATCTCAATTTCTTGTCCACCCAAACGGACGATTTCGATTCCATCTTTCAACGGGACGAGGAAAATCGGGACTATCAATGGTTCCCTTTTAATCACCCTCTGTACGTGGTGTACTCTTCTGGTACCACAGGTAAACCGAAGTGCATCGTTCATAGTGCTGGAGGAACGCTGATACAACACCTCAAGGAACATCAGCTACACGTCAATCTGAGCGGTCATTCAAGAATGTTCTTCTTCACTACTTGTGGCTGGATGATGTGGAATTGGCTGGTTTCAGCATTGGCGAGTGGAAGCACAATCGTGTTATATGAAGGCTCGGCGTTTTGGCCAAATCCAAATACGCTATTCGAAATGATCGAAAATGAAAGTATCAACGTGTTTGGTGCGAGTGCGAAATATTTCTCTGCGTTGGAAAAAGCAAACGTTAAACCCAAGACAGAGCAAGATTTAACCAGCCTTGTATCGATGCAATCCACTGGATCACCGCTTGCACCCGAGTCGTTTGACTACGTCTATCGGGACATTAAGGATGATGTACAAATGGCTTCAATTTCCGGTGGTACCGACCTACTGTCTTGTTTCGCACTGGGTGTTCCATGGCTACCCGTGCACCGCGGCGAACTCCAAGGACCAGGACTAGGAATGGCTGTGGACGTGTTTGACGATTCGGGAAACCCTGTCCGCTCGGCGCGGGGCGAACTCGTCTGTACGCAAACATTTCCAAGCAAGCCAATTAGTTTTTGGAACGACCCAGAAGACAATAAATACCGCGCAGCGTATTTCGACAAATTTCCCAACGTCTGGGCACACGGTGATTTCGCCGAAATTGACTCGGCCACCGGTGGTCTGATTATTCACGGTAGAAGCGACGCGGTCTTAAATCCTGGAGGCGTCCGCATCGGTACGGCTGAAATCTATCGTCAGGTTGAGGCAATGCCGGAGATTTCTGAAGCACTGTGTATAGGTCAGAACTGGAACGACGATGTACGCGTGATCCTCTTTATCGTATTAGCGCCTAAGATCAAATTCGCTGAAGAATTGTGTGTACAAATTAAACAGCGACTGCGTGCGAACGCGTCACCACGTCATGTACCTGCGAAGATTATCGCGGTACCTGAAATACCACGTACTAGATCGGGAAAAATTGCTGAACTCGCGGTTCGCGATCTGATTCACGGGCACGATGTCGTCAATACGTCGGCACTAGCGAATCCAGAGTGCTTGTCCAATTTCCAAAATATGCCTGAACTATTGATCGATTAAATGCGCAGCGACGTCTAGCGAAAAACACGTCAATTCACTAACACGTCTACTTCATAACCCTCGGCGCGTAGTTGTTCAACGACGTGATCAGCTTGTTCCTCACCGCACAAGTGAATCAGCACATCGATCGGTTGTGCACCGAGAGTACTAGTATGAAGTTTCCGTTGATGTGTTATATCAACTATGTTGCTATCAAGTTTTCCTAGGTGTTGCGTAAGTTTAGCAAGAGATCCTGGAACGTCCGCAACCAGTGCGCGCAAGCGAATCAAACGTTTGGATCTTACTAGTCCTCGCTCAATGACGTTTGCGAGCACCATCATCTCGATATTGCCTCCAGTGACCAAGAGCGCGGTCCTTCCTTTTGTTAGATGAGCGTGTCGGAACAAAGCTGCTAATGGCGCAGCACCTGCACCTTCAACAACCGTTTTTTTCACTTCAAGCAGTGTAAAGATCGCACGTTCGATTTCTTCTTCGGACACTTCGACGATGTCATCTAGAAGTTCCTTCATCATCGGTCCAGTAATCTCGCCTGGTCGTTTCACAGCCATTCCTTCAGCAATCGTCATCGCGGTGCGCTTTTCGGTTGGTGGAAAGTCGTAGAACATCGCGTACGCGGTATTGAAAGTATCCACCTGTACTCCTAAAACACACACATCGGGTTTGATCTGTTTCACGGCAGAGACGACACCGCAAATCAGTCCTCCGCCTCCGATCGGCACAATGACTGTTTCGATACTTGGGTCTTGTTCTAGTATCTCAATGCCTAACGTACCCTGACCTGCGATCACGTCTAAGTCGTCAAATGGATGAACTAGAGTACGTCCCGAAGAGGCCGCAAGTTCTCGTGCAAATTGCATCGATTCATCGAATCGGTCTCCGACTAAGTCAACTTCCGCCCCGAGCGCTTTGGTGTTTTCTACTTTGTTGTTCGGCGTGTATTTGGGCATCACAATTCGTATCGGTATTTGCAGTAAACCTGCGTGTCGAGCGATGCCTTGAGCGTGATTTCCTGCTGACGCAGCAACCACCCCGCGGATTCTTTCGTCGTGTGACAAAAGAAGCAATTTGTTTACTGCACCGCGTTCTTTAAACGCCGCGGTAAACTGTTGATTTTCGTATTTAAGAGTAAGGTCTACGCCAGTAAGTCTGGAAAGCGTCTCCGATCGTCTTAGCGGCGTGTATAGGACGTGATCCCTTATTCGCTCATGCGCTTCTTGAATTTGTTGTAACGGGATCGCAGGCATGGATAGTTTTGGCTCTCATTCGCCTCGTAAAGCAACGGTTACCGGCAATGTCGCGGCCCGAATTGCTGGAAAAAAGCCACCAATCATACCAAGCCCTACACTCACGACTAAACCAAGCGAAATCAGAATTGGGGATACGTTGAAGTCAAACACTATCTGAGAAAAAGCTGTCGAGTCTAGTGTAGAAACAGTAAAGCCATTGAACGCTAAATAGGCGATCAGAGCTCCTAAGCAACCGCCGAAAATAGCCAAGAATAGCGATTCGACAAGGACCGAAATAACGACTGGACCTCCACCAAAACCTACCGCGCGAAGCGTCGCAATCTCATAAGTGCGTGATGCCACGGCCGTATACATCGTATTCAATGCAGCAAAAACCGCACCAATGCTCATGATGATCCCAACAATCAGAGCGAAAAGTTTAATGAGTTGCGTGTTGTCCTGCGTACTCTTTTCGTACCAATCTTGTTCAGAGTATAAATTTACCTGGAGACGAGGATCATCTTCTATGCTCTCAGACAGACGCTCGAGCACATCCGGACTAGATAGGCGTAATCGAACAGAAGTAATCCCACCTTCATATCTGAATGCAGACTGTACGTTTGATAGATCACCCCAAATCTCGGATTCAACTGAACTGCCATCTGCCTCAAACGTACCGACGACCGTCCACGAAAACTCCCTCAACTCCACTGTGTCACCTAAATTTAGTCCGATGAATTCCTCTTGAGCTTTAATTCCCACGATGATCTCATTCTTCCCCGGTTCAATGTGCCGCCCGTCAATCAGTCTTAGTTCTGGTCGAATGGCGAATGAGTCCATTGACACTCCTCTTACGACTACATTCGCCGCAATGTTAGTTGCTCTTTTCGGAATATCCGCAATAACAAACAGTTCCGCCGCGGAGAGTTCGACTCCGGCTAGTGTAGAAATAATGTTTGCTTCATCTAAGCTCAGATTACTAGAAAGCTCCGCTGTCGCACCACCTCGAACTACGACCCCGCGATCTGGTTCAACTGAGCTAGTAAATACGGAAGTCAGCCCAGTCGCCATCGATAGCAACGCAACTAAAACCGCAACAACTCCCCCGATTCCAATCACCACGACAAGAGATGAACTCCATCTTGAAGGGATGGTCAAGATGTTCATACGAGTCACCGCAAAAATTTGACGTAACACTATAGTCGGAATTCCTTTTCTATTAGTAAGTTGTTACTTTGTGTGCAAGGCGTTGACGATTACCAATCGATTTGCACTTATCGCAGGTACAAGACCGATTACTAGACCCAAGCCAAGAGCAATACTTGCTCCCCAAATCAACGTTGGTCCTGTAACAGCCAGCACAAATCCTACAGGGAGAAAGGGGCCGATACCATTGAGTGCAAGAGTTGCGACCCCAATACCAACCGCGGCACTTGTCGTACAAAATAATAAACTCTCAAAGAGCATGATTCCAGCTACTTTGTTGTTAGAAAATCCCAAAGTTTTTAAAACTGCTAAATCGGGAATCCGTTGTCGATAACTGTGAATCATCGTATTAGCGGTTAACAATAGCATCGTGAAAAATACCGCACCAATAATTCCATTCATCATCAGACCAATGTCACCGATCTGAGACATCCAATTCTTCATCGCCTCCGATTCCGTCATTGTCTTGGTTGCATCAGCTGTGTTTTCAAATTTCGAGTCGATAATCTGCGCAATTTCACTAGCCTTTTCTGGATCCTCTATGGTAAACGTATACCATCCAACATCAGATACTCCAGTCGCTTCTTTGAGATATTCATAGTGAAACAAGAACGGTAAATAGTCTGCTTCGACCTCGTTTTTTGAGCTATAAGTTCCAACCAGATCGAACGTCCATGGTTCGCCGTTAGCGGTTGGGAAAATTGAACTAGTCACAGGTACCTTTTGACCTACCTCTAAGTCATATCTATCCATGATAGCTTCAGGTGCTACAGCAGCCGTCCTTAACTCTAGAAATGCGTCCAGATGTTCCGATGAGATCTGGTAGTTTTCGTGCACTTCAAAGTAAGTGGATGGGTCCACGGCAAACGTCATCGCACTATCATCTCCTTCTTTAAATACACCACCAAACCAAGACGCAAACGTGATATCCCTTACCCCTTCTACTGCTGCAATTTCTTCACCGTAGCTGTGCGGTAGAAGAAGAATGATGGCATATTTTGAGGCTGTCTGCATGCGCACATCACTTACACTAGCGAAGTCTCCACTAAACAGCACCGCTACGGACCTGAGGAGAATAAAGAGCAAAAACGCTGTTGTTAGTGATAACATGCTCAATGACACCAACAGTTTTCGACGAAACATGCTCTTTATCAAAAAACCGAATGTAGTCATGCTTCAGCTTCAGCCCCGACCTTAGGTTGCAATAAACTACTAACCAACTTGCCCTTGTCCAACAGCATTGTTCGTTTCGCGTATTCGGCCGCTTTAGGATCATGAGTCACCATGATGATGGTTTTGTCGTGTTCTTGATTTAATACTTGCAGCAACCGCAGTATTTCTATGGCGGTCGATCGATCCAAATCACCTGTTGGTTCATCACATACGAGTATCTTCGGATCTGCTACAATCGCTCGAGCGATGGCTACACGCTGTTGTTGCCCTCCAGACAAGCGAGCAGGTGTGTGTCTCGCACGATCACTCAAACCTACGATGTCTAGTGCAAGTGCAGCGTTCTTCTTCCTTTGCTTGCGACCGAGTTTCGTCAACAGTAGAGGAAGTTCTACGTTCTGTCTTGCACTAAATACGGGAAGTAGGTTGTAAAACTGAAATACAAACCCGATACTCTCCGATCGCCAACGCGCAAGTTTGCCTGAAGAAAGATTATTCAAGACTAAATCATTAACGGTGACTACTCCGCTGGTAGGACGATCCAAGCCTCCAATGAGATTGAGCATGGTTGTCTTGCCGCTACCAGAAGGTCCCATTAATGCAACGAAATCTCGGGAATTAGCTCTGAACGAAATGTCATTAAGTACTTCGACGTGATCTCGACCCTTCTTGTAAGACTTCCACACTCTCTCTAAATTGACCAACGCCATTTAACTTTGCTCCAAACTAATTTGCGACCTTTACTTGCATGCCATTTTCAAACTTTGAAAAATCGAGTTCAGATAGGTTGCGCACCACTCTCGCGCCTCGTTCAAAGTCGTTGACCAACCGAGTTAAGCCTGTAGGAGTTCTAGTCAAGACTTCTACACTCTTACGTTGGATGGTGTCTTGCTCGATCAACCAGACATAGTGTTGTCCATCTTCAACCACGACCGCAGTTGGAGGAACGTCCGCTCCCAAGGGTGTATCTTTGTTTGATACAAGAGTTGTTCCCTCTTCAAAAAAAGATACTTTGACTGCCATATCCGGTAATACTCGGGAATCGCGTTCTAGAAAGGCAATTCGGACTCGAACCGTTGATCTCGCGCGGTCTGCCGTTGGTATGATGGCGATCACCTGTGCTGGAAGCTGAGTTTCCGGATAAGAAACTAAGGTAACTGTTGCTGGTTGTCCTGGAGACACTCTGTTGATGTATTTTTCGTTAACGTCTACTTGAACTTCGATCGAATCCATATCGACGATGGTACAAATACCTGTTCGGGTAAACCCACCTCCTGCGGATACCGGCGAAATCATTTCTCCTGGTTGTGCAGCTTTTGCAATCACGACGCCTTTAAACGGGGCGCGAATGTTGGTGTCTTCTAGTTCTTGCTCTCGTAGAGTCACGTTTTTTTGAGCGACATCAACACTTTTCTCAAGTCGCTGTTTCTGTGCCAAGAAACCGTCAAGTTGTAATTGAGCTTGATCGACTTCGTCTTGGCTTACCATAGCTTCGACAACGAGTTGTTTAACCCTTTCAAGGTCTAGTTGAGACTGTTTGATTCTGACATCAATTTCGTCAATCGAGGCACGGATTTCTTCCACTTGGGCTAGCGCGAGTTCGAACGTGGTTTGCTGACGACTGTCATCTAGAGTCGCCAATAGTTGATTGTTTTCAACCAACATACCTTCTTCAACATAGACCTCAGCGACCCTCCCGGTAGTTTTTGAACTGACGGTTGTTTGTCGGCGTGCCACAACGTATCCCGTCCCTTCCAGTACGGTACTCTCTAATGTCTGAGGAGTTGCAATTCGAACGACCGCGGCTTCAACTTCCAAAACACCACGACCAGAAAGAAAGAACCAATAGCCAGCGAATAGCAAAGGTCCAGCGATCACCGCGATGATTAGAAACGCAAGCCAAGGACGTGAAAACTTTCCTTTCGACTGTGATCTGTCGATACGGAGTCCTTCAATTTTCTGTTCGAGTTCGTTACTCGTGTCAGTCATTCTTTATCAAAGTGAAGAGTGATTCGTCTTGATCAAAACGGAACACCAAACTGGAATACTAAGAGTCACTCAAGATTGAATGGGTTGCGAGAATTTGGTGAGCAAATTTATGACAGCTTGCTTACAAGTTGGTTGGGCGTTGAATTTCGTGAGGAAATTATAGAGACTGACAACTAAGAACTGTACATGAAATCAGAAATATAGCCTCTCGTTGGACAAAAATTTTGACTAACCAATCTGAGTTGTTTCGTAGCATTCGACGACACCAATTCAAAGATTGGTTACTGGAATATCGGAAGTCAATTCGACTTGCCAGCTCTTTGGCCCTTGTTCATGTACAGAATTTCCGCGAGCATCCACTGCAACCATTACGGGCATGTCGCGCACGTCGAACTCATGAATCGCTTCCATTCCAAGTTCCGCAAAAGCAATTCGACGTGAATTTACGATAGACTTCGAAATGAGGTACGCTGCTCCTCCAACCGCGATGAGATATACGGCTCGATGTTTTGCAATGTCCTCACATGTTTGAGCACTTCTCTCTGCTTTACCAATCATTCCCAAAAGTCCAGTACCCAATATTTGATCCGTGAACTTATCCATTCTGGTCGCGGTTGTCGGTCCCGCCGGACCGATGACTTCATCTCGAACTCGATCGACCGGACCCACGTAATACAAAAATCGACCATTGAGATCCACTGGTAACGATAGCCCTCGATCTAACAAGTCACACAAACGTTTGTGTGCTGCATCGCGTCCAGTAAGGATCTTACCCGACAACAGTACAACTTCTCCTACGCGCCAACCTTGAATAGATTCTTTCGACAGAGTGTTTAAATTTACTCGACGCGCGTTAGCCTCTGCCTCGTAATCTAAATCGGGCCATAGCGAAAAGTCCGGGGGCGTGAATTGTGCAACACCAGAACCATCGAGTTCAAATTGCACATGTCTCGTCGCAATGCAATTCGGAATCACTGCGACCGGCTTATTTGCAGCGTGGGTTGGGTAATCCCAAACTTTTACATCGAGTACAGTCGTCAAGCCTCCTAATCCTTGAGCTCCAATACCGAGAGCATTTACTCTTTGAAACAATTCAAGTCGAAGCTGTTCCGCTCGATTCGAAGGTCCTCGTTCAATCAAGTCTTGGATATCGATCGGTTCCATCAGACTCTCTTTCGCAAGCAGCATAGCCTTCTCGGGACTACCTCCTATTCCAACTCCGAGCATCCCTGGAGGACACCACCCGGAACCCATTTCTGGTACCACTTTGAGAATCCAATCTACTACAGAGGATGAAGATTCAAGAACGGTAAACTTTGCTTTGTGTTCACTGCCGCCACCCTTCGCAGAAACTTCAACAACCACAGTGTCTCCTGGCACGATTTTGGTGTGGATTACAGCTGGTGTATTGTCCTTCGTGTTCTTTCTTTCACCATCGGGATCTGCGAGTACCGATCCACGCAAAGGGTTATCCGAGTTTAAATACGCTTGACGAACACCATCATTCACCATATCGTCGATGCTACGGTCCGTATCCCATCGGACATGCATACCCACCTCTAGGAACACGATGACGATTCCTGTATCTTGACAAATAGGTCGCTTGCCCAGATAACACATTCGAGAGTTAACTAGCACTTGTCTGATGGCATCTTTTGCCGCTGGTGCTTCTTCGCGTTCCCACGCGGATACCATCGCCCGAATAAAGTCAGGAGGATGATAGTAAGAAACGTATTGCAATGCGTCTGCGACGCTCTGAACGAGATGTTCTTCTTTAATCAGAGCCATATTAAATTTGACTTCGCGGTTTTGACATATAGAGGAATATTAACTTTGTCTTGGATTGATGGAGTAGTTTCATATTAATGTAACACATCGTACTCACCTATCAGCCTGCAAAAAACTCTTCGCTAAACAGTGAATTCCGCCACCAACGTTGATCGATTTTTAACGGTACAATTCAATCGGCGTACCCTAAGAAATCAGAATCAAAATTTGAGGTATAAACTTTGAGAGTGTTATTAACGCGTTAGTACCCTTCCGTCTTAGTTGTGTTCATCTTGGTAGGTATGAGCGGTTGCGCTAGTTTTCATGAATTTAGATTAATTCAGCGAAATTTCATCATTGAAGCACCAAATGACTTGGTTTGGGCCGGCGCGATTACCTATTTCTCATCTCAGAAAATTCCTTTCTCCAGTTTGGAGAAAAAGAGCGGCATCTAAGCGCAAAGATCATTTCGATCTTCAATTAAAGATGACGAATACGCCGATTGTCCGAAGGGGTATACGCTTCGAAACCGACGTACGAAGATGAACACTATTATTTCTGGGCCTCGGGAAGGAGTATCGAAACTGAGAATAGAGCTACAGTTTCAGCGTGAATACACTGCCACGACGAATTTTAGCGAGAACGTCGGGACCAGATTCTATGATTGCGGACGCCAGGAGTCGGTGAAAGAGAAAATTACGAAAAGATCTATAAATACGTCTCGCGTCGGAAGAATCTAACGACAGTGACTAACATTTGAAACGAGCAACTCAATACCAACCGTGTCGAATTTTTAAACGGATCAAGTACACGATGGTGTGCCGTAGTCAATGTGTGTTGACAGAGCTCAAAGTCTGTTTGGGACGTCTTTGGGACACCAGGCTTTCCAGTTTTTTTTGCTTCTCACAAAAGTAATATTCATTGAGATCATGCGAGATTAACAGTAACCATTGAACAACGCACTCCCGCGGGAATTCTATGAAGTGCCCGCATTAGAACTAGCAAGGAAATTGATTGGACGCTTGTTGGTTAGTTGTATCGATAACGAGTTTACAGCAGGTTTGATCGTCGAAACTGAAGCGTACCTCTCGGCTAACGATCCTGCGTCTCACGCCGCGCGAGGTAAAACACCGCGTACTGCTGTTCAGTGGGGACCGCCAGGCTTTACTTATGTATATCTAATTTATGGTCTGTATCACTGTATGAACATCGTATCGGATCCCGAGGGTACAGCAGGGTGTGTTCTACTACGCGCCATCGAACCCATTCACGGGCTCGAGAACATGCAACTACGCCGACCTCGTGCGAAAACAAAAATTCAACTCGGTAACGGACCAGGTAAGCTGACTGCCGCGCTCGGAGTAAAACGACATCATAACGCGATTGACCTCACTCAGAAACTGCTCTTTGTTTGTGACGACGATGAGAATCGAAATTTCGACATAGCTCAATCGTCTCGAATTGGTCTCACCGAGGGTCTTGAGCTACCTTATCGCTTCTACATACAAGGCAATTCCTTCGTAAGCAAATAAGTTAAACTTGCGACGTACCGTCGATTAATTTGACCCATTCAGTCACTAAGATTGAAACACTATAATGAAAAGTTAACCGCCATCGTAATTTGAGGGGTATTTGTAATGTCATTGATGACTGAAAAGACCGCTACCGCCCGCATTCCAGTTCACTCTAGAGATGCGCTATCAACTAGCGACACGGTTAAGCGATTGGATGCAATCGACACTTCGGCTTGGAGTGTTCATATCGAAGCGATGAAACGCAAACAAGCTGGTGAAGCCATCATTCCACTTTCAATTGGCGATCCTGATTTTCCCACACCAAATTACATTATTGACGGTGTCATCGACGCACTAAAGAAAGAACGGACGCATTATTCCGATTCTGCAGGTGAGATGTCCTTACGCAGTGCGTTAGCACAACTTGAAAGTGGCGTAACTGGTAAAGAAATTAAACCTAAGCAATTTTCGATTTTTAATGGTGCAACATCTGCGATTCACGCCACACTGAGCGCGATAGCAAACTCAGGAGACAACATAGTTACCTGTCAACCAACTTATTTAGGATACGAATCAACGTTCGTGTGCTTGGGAGTTGAACTGCGCGCGGCCGTAACAGCACCGCCCTACTTTCGTTACACGGTCGACGGAGTACTGGATTTAATCGATGAAAGAACGGTTGGTGTTCTTGTCAATACTCCAACCAATCCAATGGGCAACATAGTGCCTGCGGACTCCCTCTTTCGTCTATACGAAGAATGCCGGCGGAGAAATCTTTGGTTGATTTCAGACGAAGTGTACTCAGTGATGTATTACGAGAAAAAACACACTTCGCTAGCTAACCTTGTCCCAAATTTTGACAATGTAGTCGTAATTGACAGTTTATCCAAGTCGCACGCGATGAGTGGTTGGCGCGTTGGTTGGACTCTGAGCTCGGAAAAATTTGCTAGACCGTTAAGGGAAATCGCGCTAAGTACATTTTTCAGTGGTTGTCCTTTTATCCAAGATGCTGCAACGTTAGCGTTACTTCACGACGAACATGCAGTGGAACGCATGCGAAATGAGTACCGTGCTCGCAGAGACTACACAATGAGCCGGATCGCGCAGATTCCGCAATTTTCGGCGGTGTCTCCCGAAGCGGGTATGTTCGTGATGATTGATGTGCACGAACCAAGTGACCAATTTGCGCGCCGATTACTCGATGGAACCGGAGTTTCGGTTGTTCCCGGCACGCCTTCCGGTACGGTTACTCGTAGATACGTGAGAATGAGTCTAACCCAACCGATTGCAGTACTGACTGAAGCATGGGATCGTATCCAAGCGTGGCTAGACCGCGAATCTGCTTAACACACTAGCCTCGATCTAGCTTTTAGTGTTAGTGCTTGCCCGAATGTGACAAGGACAAGCTAGCATGACGGATATGATGGATGTGTGGGAGTGTCTAGGTGAGGGCAACCCCGATCAACTCCGCGGAGATGTCGAACAGCGTAGGTTGCACGTTCTACACAAAAAAGCTCCAAAAATATGTAGACAAATCACTAAATTTGTAGAAAGCATCTATTTTGCCCAATTGGGATTCATAACAGGGGACAAACAACTCTCCCTTGACCAGATATTGGTTCAGGAAGCAGAAGCACTCATCCCAACCATAATCAAAGAGTGTTCTCAAGGTATGGTGGTGGACGATCGGCCTATCTACTGGGGAAGATTATTTACTCAATATTTCTTCAATTGGTTACATCGCGGGTCGGTGCCTCGAGCAGCGAGGACAGATTTGTGCTCAATACACGAGATTACTTCGCGACACTATGCGAACAATGCTGCTCGCATAGCTCCTTTAGACGAACCTCGGGTGATACTCACGGCGTTTGATCCATTTCTTCTGAACACCAACATTAAACAGAGTAATCCGTCTGCCAGTATCGCATTGACTCTAGCAGAAATTTACCAAAACTCTATTCCCATCGATGTCTTTATTTTTCCGGTGAGATACAAAGATTTCAACAAAGGTATTGTGGAGCAATTCCTCAAGCCTCGTTTTGAAAGAAATCCTCTATTTGTGCTCACTCTAAGTATGGGTCGCGATGATTTTGAACTTGAACGCTTCGTTGGTCTACGAAGATCATCTAAGGCACTGGATAATCTTGATTATTCTCCAGTGAGAGACGGACGAAATCCGCCATGTCATACGAAGAGTCCAGAATTCCTCGAGTTTACTCTACCTACTGAGATTTTTAAAGATGTACAGGGACGTTGGAACACAAAAGACAATCGAACGGTTGCGACTAAGGCACGAGGTGAATTTGAAGCTCAGTCGTTGAATGAACTTGAAGGGGAAGTTTGTATTCGGGGATCTGGTGGAGGCTTCCTATCCAATGAAATCGCCTACCGTACTCGATTATTGCAATTACAGATGAATCAGTCTTTTCCAATCGGGCACTTACATGTACCCAAACTTTCTCAATTTTGGCCTAGTGAAGTATGGAAAATGGTTCGTCAGACATCTCAAATTTTGAAACGTCTTCTTGAATACTGTAGCTAATGGCGTCTCGGAAGAACTACCGTTCCAATGCGATTGTTTGGTCTAGCTTGATCCAACGACCATTCTGGACTTGTGACAGACCCGTTACCTTGAGCCCATTGTGATTGTCAGGGCTAAAACTCAGTTTGTACCCCCAAGGATCGGTGTAGTCGTTTATTGACTCTAAGGCTTCAATGAACTTAAGCCGCGTCAGATCGCGACCAGCGATTTCTAAAGCTTTGATAACGAGATCGGCTCCTCGATACCCTTCCATCGCACCGACGTCTGGTATTCTGTTAAAACGTTCTTGGTACTGTTCAAACCATTGCACAGCCTCTTCATTTTCTTCTGTGTCGGGATAGATTCTGGTCATGTGACTGAGTGTGTACATCCCTTCTCCTGCTCCACTTGGATGTTCCGCTACCACGTTACCGCCTGCCGCATTACTACCAACCCAATCAACGTCTTCCCATTCAATTTTTCTTGCTGCGCCCAGAATTCCTAGAGTGTCGACCACCACGGTACCTAATAGAACAAAGTCACAACCTGCTTCTTTAAAGCGCAAAACCGTCGCTGTAAACTCGGTCTCGGTTCGTTCGTGGGCAGCATATGCGACAATCTCGATTTCCATTTCCTTGGTTTGATCGACTACCGCGTTGTAAATCTCCTGTCCATAATCGTTGTCTATGTATGCTACGCAGGGTGCGGTACGACCTTTCTCTTCAACAAAGTATTTCACAGCTGTGCGTATCTCATCGTAATAAATGCCCCGCGCAGTAAACATGAGCCTTCTGAAGGGTTCAGCCATATGGATTGATCCCGTGAGTGGAAACAGATTTGGTATCCCAGCGTCGAACTGTTCTTCCATCACGTTGAGATTATTCGGTGTGCCCAAAGCTAACAGCATTGCAAAAATTTTGTCTCTATGAATGAGTTTATTGGCTGCGCGAATTGACTCTTGTGGACTGTATTGGCTATCTTCGACGATGAACTTTAACATACGTCCGTGCACACCGCCCTCTTCGTTGGCTTCATCGAACCTCATACGAATTCCGTTAACCGATTCCGTACCGTAAATTGAGATGGGACCGGACAGATCTGTATGAGTGCCGAACACTATCTCATCATCAGAGACTCCAGTCGTTTTCAAGACGACTTCTGTGTCTGAATCAGTATCTGAACCTGAATCTCGGGAGCAACCCGATACAAGTAATATAAGACTGACACCACCTACACAAAGAAATTTGAACGAAGTTTTCATAGCCATCACCCAGTCAGGAATACATTTCTTGAATCAATGCCGAATATTTTTTATTAACGACCTTTCGTTTGAGTTTTTGAGTCGGAGTTAGCTCTTCGTCTTCGGGATCCAAAAGCTGATCAATAAGACGGAACTGTTTAATGGTTTCGACCTGTGCAAATTTGGTATTTACTCGCTCGACCTCCGCGCCGATTAGTTCAATAACTTCAGACGTATGACACAAACTAGTATAGTTAGTAAATGGGATGGCGTGCTCTTGGGCGTAAAGCATCACGTTTTCCTGATCGATCATTATTAAACAAGTTAAATATGGCCTTCGATCACCAACTACAACAGCATCAGTTATATATGGTGAAAACTTTAGTTGATTTTCAATTTCACTTGGTGTGATGTTTTTACCACCCGCAGTGATAATGATGTCAGTAATCCTATCGACCACGTACACAAATCCATCCAAATCTACTCTACCAATGTCTCCGGAATACAACCAATTTTGTCGGATGGTTTCCGCCGTTTTTTCCGGTCGATTCCAGTAGCCTTTAATGACTCCTGGACTTTGGATCAAAATCTCATTGTCTTCAGATAGTGCAATTTGCACACCATTAGCTGCTTTACCGACACTACCGATCCGATAGTCATTCTCAAGATTGCATGTTGCAATGCCCGTACACTCTGTTTGTCCGTAGAGTTCATACATCGGTTTCCCAAGAGACCAATACCATTCAATCAACTCGGGCGCGATCGGAGCCGCCGAAGTAGCCAACCATCGACTCTTGTTTATTCCTAACAGGCGTTTGACGTTTCCCAATACCACCAGATTAAAAAGTTGAAACAGCATTTCAAGATAAACTGGTACCCTTTGAGCATGCTTTAGAAAACCAGCCCGTTTCTTCCCTATGTGCAATGCAACACGATAAGCCCAGCGACCCAACTGAGTCGCTTCCTTAATCATGATTGAAACCGTGGAGTACTGCTTCTCCCACACTCTTGGTACGGCAAAGTGTATTGTGGGTTCAATCTCCGCAGTGTCCTGTGCGACGGTTTCTGAGCTCTCAACTAGATGTACGATTGCCCTCGACTCAATCACCAAGAACGTATACAACATCCGACCAGCCACATGCGCGAGAGGAAGAAATCCCAAAATACGATCTTTGTGATCCACTCGAAAACAATCTTGTGTACAGGACATCATGAAGAGTACGTTTCGATGCGTTATCATCGCACCTTTCGGGGGACCGGTCGTACCCGAAGTGTAAGTTAGAATCATTGTGTCTTCCATCTGCGCTCGACCGAGCTCCTCAACCCAAAGTTTCGGGTGCTCTTCGCGATGAGCTCTACCCAGTACGTACAGTTCGTCGACAGATAGACACATCGCATCATGAAGTTCTTCAAGTCCTTCCATGTCAAAGATGATGACTTTCTGCAGAGAGGGTGTCCGATCTCGAACCGCCAAGACTTTGTCTAGTTGCTCGTCATTCTCGGCGAAATAGAACTTTGTGCCACTGTCATTGATTAAATATTCGACCTGACTCGAGGCATCTGTAGGATACACTCCATTACAAATACCCCCCACACAGATTGTGGCCAGATCGGCAAATAACCATTCTTTGTTGATTTCTGAAGCAATTGAAACAATGTCCCCGCGTTCCAAACCCAGAGCTTTTAAACCATATCCAATTAGTTGGGCAAACTCCCCCCAGTCCGCCCAAGTGTATTCGTTCCAAATTCCTAAATCTTTCTCTCGAATACAGACTCTCTCTGAATTTATATCAACCCGATGTTGAAAAACCGCACCCACCGAATTGAAAGAATCAAATGTGCGTTCGGTACTCATCGCCAAGTTTTACGTTGCTTCCAACGACGCTTACCGCGAACGCTACTTGCTTTTTTGCCCAAATAAAACTCCTGCACATCGGTGGCCTTAGACAATCGAGAAGTGGAATCTTCCAATACCACCCGACCATTCTCCAAAATATAGCCGAAGTGCGCAATTTCGAGTGCCATTTGAGCGTTTTGTTCGACCAGTAAGACGGTAACCCCTTGATCTTGGTTGATGGACTTGATGATCTCTGCTGTCGCATGCACCAATTTCGGAGAAAGACCAAGCGACGGTTCATCAAGAAGCATCAGCTGTGGACGAAGCATGAGAGCCCTTCCGATCGCTAGCATTTGTTGTTGTCCGCCAGACAGAAAACCTGCTGGGAGCTTCCTTTGTTCTCGCAACAACGGAAAATATTCGAATATTCGATCAAGTTCTAAATTGACTGTAGAATTCTTACGGGTGAATGCACCCATTTTCAAATTTTCTTCAGTGGAAAGAAACGGAAAAACTTCACGTCCTTCAGGCACATGTGCAATGCCTAATCGCGTAATACGATCAGGATCACGTCCAGTTATGTCTTTCCCTGCATAACATACACTACCCTTCTCAGGAGTCATTGCTCCGGAGATCGTCTTTAACACGGTGGTCTTTCCTGCCCCATTTGCGCCCAAGATGGTGACGATTGAACCGCCTCGGACTTCGAGGGAAACTCCTCGTATACCAGCAATTAGCCCGTAGTAAGTCTCAATATTTTTTACCTCCAATAGAGGCTCTGCTACTTTCATGTTCCTAGATAGGCTCTTATAACATCAGGATGATCTTTGACTTCGATCGGAGTTCCCAATGCTATAGACCGACCACTCGAAAGCGCTAAAACTCGGTTGGACAAGTGACCGATTAAATTCATGTCGTGTTCGACCATGAGAATGGTGATGCCCAGGTCTTTATTGATGTCTTCGATCCAAAATGAGAGATCTTCCGTTTCCTCGGGATTTAAGCCCGATGAAGGTTCATCTAGTAGTAATAACTTCGGTTTGAGACACAGTGCTCTAGCTAGCTCCACTAGCTTACGAACTCCAAAGGGCAACGCATGGATGCGTTGCTCTCGATAGCGTTGTAGGTGGAGTAAATCGATAATGTCTTCAGCCTCTTTTCTAAACTTCACTTCCTGCCGCCGGACATGTGGTAAGAACAGGAAGTCAGAGAGTACATTGGTCTGGCGGTGAATGTAGTGAGCAATGAGTAAGTTTTGTAGAACTGTTTCGCGTTCGAATAGTTCAATGTTCTGAAAAGTACGTGCGATCCCAATGCTTGCAATCTCATGTGGAGACACGCGGGTGATGTCTTGACCAGCAAATCGTATTGTCCCTACATCGACATCATAAAACCGGCTAATTAAATTCAGTACTGTAGTCTTGCCGGCACCGTTTGGACCCATAATGCTAAAAATCTCGCCTTTATCAACCGAAAAAGACACATTGTCAACTGCGGCGACCCCACCAAAATGCTTTGATAACTCGGAAACTTCAAACATCACTCAGTGCACACGTTCCGTTCGCAAAAACGACTTTTGTCGACGAAAGGTTCTCTTCCGATATAGCGGAAACTGACCAATAAACAGTCTGATTTTTTGCCATCGTCCACTAATTCCTTGCGGCTCAAAGATCAAGAACAAGATGAGTATCAAACCAAACGTGAACGGTTCCAGACCAGGTAAGTTGCCAATAAAGTCCGGTAACCATTCTCGTAACGTTGCGATCAAATCGGGTAGGAGGGTCATGAAAATTGCCCCGAATATAACCCCCCACATGGATCCAAGCCCGCCGATGATCACCAGCATGAGCAGTTTAATTGAGGTGAACAAGTTGAACGAGTCAGGGAATAAGTAATGCATTTGGTGAGCGAGTAGCGCACCCGCAAGACCTGTGAGTGCCGCAGATACCGCGAACGCGAGTGTTTTGGTCTTGATGAGATTGATTCCCGTTGCTTGGGCAGAGATTTCCGAATCACGAACTGCGAGGAATGTGCGACCGGTCGGTGCTCGAAGCAAATTCGTGACGCAGAGCATGACCACCATGAGAACAAGCAAACACACATAGTAATATAAGGTTGAATTAAGTTCCCATCCAAAGAGTTCCGGTGACGCAACTTTGAACCCCGTATTTCCTCCAGTTACTGAGCTCCAATTTTTTAAGATTTTTTCAACGATCATTGCAAACGCCAGCGTCGCGATAGCAAGGTAGATTCCTGTCATACGCAACGCTGCAATGCTGACGATTACCCCTAACGCGCTACATAAAAGCATAGCGAGCGGAATAGACGTAAAGGGGGGTACGCCTAAATCTAGAAATATTGCGTGGGTATATGCACCTACGCTCAAGAATGCAGCGTGTCCCAGACTAATCAGACCAGTGTACCCCACAAGAATCATCAAACCGGCACCGGCGATGCTCCATAGAAACACGAGAGTGAGTTGGGACTCTAAATACGTACCCCAAAATATCGGTAAGCTAAGAACAAAAATTATCAGTGCCGCGTACCAGCCTAATTGAACTCTATCGCGGAAGATATCCACGTCGTGGTGGTAGTCGGTTTTGAGGACGAAACGCATCAGACTTTCTTCCTCTGAGTCGAAGTAAAGATGCCACTAGGGCGCACTATCAACATCACTAGTATCAACACGTACACGCTCGTGTCGCTGACACTAAATCCTACTCTACCATCGATCCCGTACTTCGTGAAAATTTCGACGAGGCCAATCACTAGACCGCCAATCATCGCTCCTGGAAGACTACCGAATCCGCCGACAATAGCGGCAGCGAAAGCCTTAATCCCTAATACTAGACCCACTTCGGGGTAAGCCGATTTGAGGGGAATGAGTAAGATACCGGCGATTGCCGCTATCGCCGCTGCAAGTGCCCAACTCGCAGCTACGACACGTTTGACCGGGATACCTGCGTAGTAAGCGGCGAGCTGATTCTGAGAAGTTGCTTGCATCGCGACGCCGAAACGCGTGTATCTGAAGAACAAATAAGTTAAAGCGCACAATACAACCGTTGCCGCGACAACGACGACATCCGCGGCCGGTAGTACAACTGTGCCGAAGTGAAGGCGTATATCCGTATACGGCGTCTCGATGCTGAGAGGATTGTGTCCCCAAATCATGCCCGCAACAGATCTCAAAACATAACCCAATCCAATGGTCACCATGAGAACAGCAAACGGAGATTCGCCAATCATGCGACGGAACAGAACTCGTTCTAGAAAGAGTCCTACAACCCCCATCGCCAAGATGGCCGCTATGATCGCTGGGAAATATTCCCAGTTCAAATCGTTGATGAGAGTGATCGTAAAGAACGCGCCCAACATCATCATGTCGCCCTGTGCGAAGTTCACCATTTCCGTAGCTTTGTAAATCAATACAAAACCGAGGGCAACGAGTCCGTAAACGCATCCTTGCGCGATACCGCTTATCAGTAACTGAAAAAAAGTTTCCACGTTTTCGATCGAAGATTAATGGTTGGTCTTGTTCAGTCCCTCAACTGTCGAGATGGTCCTGTCTTCAAGAACGTCACTTGCATTGTAAAGACTATAAACGTTGTACTGTACAGATTGAAACTCCGTCCTTTAAATTTAGCGAGTACTTGTTCGAATCATCCCATAGATTGCCCGCTTGTGCTCGTGAAAGAACGGTAGCCAATAACCCGGAAGTCTCTGAGTAAACAAAAGCACACCGACATTCGCACGAGGCGCAATCCACGAATGCGTGCCGGCAATCCCTCCCCAATAGTACTCGTCAATTGCTTCAGGTGGTTCTCTTACAGCCGGTTTTTGTTTGAGTGCGAACCCTAGACCAAACACGGTATTTGGCATCTCCCATTGTCGAAATTCCACCACATTACCCGGTGGTAACTGATTCGTTCGCATGAGCGCGAGGGATTTACCTTGCAACAATTGGACTCCATCGTAGGTGCCCCCAGCGATCAGCAATTGCCAAAACTTACTGTAGTCAGATATCGTTCCGAGCAACCCGCCGCCACCAGATTCCAATGCACGAGGACGAAAGTAATCTCCTGCTAGTTCCGAAGCTATAGATAGTCCAGGTAGGTAGGGATTCTCTGGATCTGCACCGTCATATAGAACACAAAGTCGTTCTCGTTGGTGTTCGGACAAATAAAAGCTGGTGTTGGTCATCCCAAGTGGATTAAAAATTCGAGACGCTAGGAATTCACCGAACGACTGTCCAGACCAAATTTCAATCAATCTCCCAAGTACATCTGTCGCTATGCTGTAGTGAAATTTTTGGCCGGGTTGATATAACAACGGGATTGTCGCTAATGCTTCAACGAGTCCCTCCAAATCGTTCCCCGGGTGCAGAACACGCTTAGAACGAAAAAGTGGGTCAATTGGCGTGTCCATGAAGATACCATATGAGAATCCCGCGGTATGCGACATGAGTTGCCGCACAGTGATTTGAGACTCTAATGGTTCTGTGTCATGGACGTCCGTCGCATCTTCTTTGAGTACGCGGAGATCAGCGAGTTTGGGGATGTATCTCGCAGCCTCGTCATCTAGTTTGAACGCTCCTTCTTCATGGAGAATCATCGCAGCGACCGATGTGATTAGCTTGGTATTGGAGAATAACCGGAAAATCGAGTCTCTATCGACTGGTTTCTCCCTCTCACGATCTTGATGACCAGTGAAATACTCACTGACAACTGTCGGTCCATCGAAAACCACCGATGCGGCCGAAGGAATTAGATCCTGGTGTACCCATCGGTCTAACGAGGAATGTATTGATTCAGTATCAAGAGACTTGTCTAGTCTTGCATTCATGCGTGGATTGGAGGTAGCGGTGTCTTCTGAATATTTGCTCCCTCTCCGATTGATCAGTGTCTACAGCTTTAATTCTAGATGAATGTAGAGTGGAACGAGATTGAAAGCAGGTTAGCAAATTCGATTTATTCTATTACCTACCATGCAATAACACTGTAAATCTAAAGTCATCTTTTAAATTTACGGGCTATTGTTGAGATTCTGCTGATCAAAGCTGTGCTCAAACTCTGTAATGGTGTCAGATCGAGCGCCGACTCCAACATTTATCCAGACGGTCATTTAGGGATTGTTCTAAGGAAAACGTCGCTTTCGGTAAGACACAGAAAAATGCATCTTTTCTCGATTTGATACCCTCGTTTACACTGTCAATCTATACCTTGAGAAATCGATCCAATGCGAACCATTGGAACAAAAAAAACTCCGTGATTTGATTTATCGAAGACTTGGTCAATTTCGTCTAAATTTACCACATTCTTGAGACAGTGTCCTCCGTTCGGTAATTCAGATTGACAATTTCAAAGTTGTGCTAGCCAATGCAAAGCCGCTCCAATAACTGCTCGTTATAACCCTCGGTCTATAATGTTTACAGGGCTTGAGTCTGATTTAGTTGCCAGGGTGATTGTGGGAGGACGATCAATAGCAGATCACTCGTTGCTCTACATGTTCTTCCAGATGTCAAAGGAAGATTTGAAAGATTTTTAGAGCGTGATGTGCAGTAGTAGGATTTAACTATTCTGCGAAATCGCGACTTGAGTGGTACATCCACTACAAATGCCTACATCGTTCCACACCAAAATGAAGGTTAAATACTCCAGAAAACGAAGGCCTCCGCAAATAAACTTAACCAAATCACAGGAGATGCATCGATGAGCACAAGTGCAAACTCAAATCGATCTGTTCGAGATATCATCGTATTTCTACTCGGCGCAGGTCTTGCTGCAGTCGTACTGGTAATACTCTACTACACGTTACCGTTAGAGGACGAGGATTCAACAGTTGTAACTAACGACGACACTTCGACGATCGCCGAGAATGTCGAGGATAGTACGCCATTAACTAGTCAAGGAAGTCAACCGACACTTTCATACGACGGAGATTCATTGGAAGACATTTTCACCAACTATTCGACAACCTTCGATGTATTCGCTGCTCTCTATTCCTTGGTTTCTCGATCCAACGAAGATGAGTTAGTCGATCTTTTTAATGAGTCGTTGACCTACGAATATAGCGAGTCGAATGATCCATGGTTGCCAGATGGTATCCGCAGAACTATATTGTCTCGGCTGGTTCATGTAAATGACGAATTAGCTGGCTCTCTATTTCTTGATCTTGAATCTGAGCAACAAACTTCCCTTTCTTACACTCTCGCGCGTGAGTGGGCGAGTGTTGATCTCGACGGTGCAGTAGATTTTGTCGCGAGTTTGCCTGACTCTATCTATGTTCCTGCGGCTACACGAGCTATTCTGAGTTTGAATCAAAATCTTCCCATTGATGAGTTGAAAACTTTAGCAAATCGTCTTGGGGACACAGATTACGTACACAACCTCATAGAACAGGACTTGCTTCAAGAAGAAGCTGAAAACCCTGCGGAGGCGTGGGCAAATCTCCTCTCGGCAGGACCTAACACGCTAACCTCAGAAAACAGATCGCGAATAAACAATATAGTTAAGGCATGGATAAAAGAAGAAGGTGTCGCAGTTTTAGACACGATGACCGAGGCCATTGAAGACGAAGAATTCAAAGAGAGCATTACGCGATATGGTTTGAGATTAGTTGCCGAAGACAATCCTGAAGCCGCGTTTGACTATGCAATACAGTTCGATTCCGGCGGCGGCTTGTTCGGCATGAGTTATAACCCATATATGTATTCGATATTGAACGAATGGGTTGAAGAAAGCCCCACGGATGCGTTGAACAAAGTACTATCCGTCGAATCAACTTCACAAAGAAACCAGTATGTCGATAACGTGTTTAGCTCTTGGGCTCGAAACGATATAAACGACATGGTAGATTCAATACCAAGTCTTCCTTCTGAGGTTCAAGACGCGGCTCGAGTGAGTGGTATTTCTCACCTGTCGCGAGACTCTATAGACGATGCATTGTCACTTTTTGACGACCTTGAAAACGATGCGAAAAAGAATCAAGCAGCCATGAGCATTGCGTTCTCTTGGGCTGAAAAAGATCCAGAGGCTGCACTGAATTGGGCACAGACTAACCCAAATACAGAATCTATCAGGTCCCAAGTAACTGGTACGATGTTAACCGCCTTAGCGAGTAAAGATCCCGAGAAAGCGTTTAATATAGCACTCGAGCTTCCTCTCAATGAAGATGGCGTAGGGCTTGAAGCGAGCGTCCTCGGAACTTTGGCGTACACAAATGTCGACAAAGCTTTAGAGTTGCTTCCTAAAGTCCGTGCAGGGGCTTCTCAAAAGACTGCTTATATGGGCGTTGGAGGTGGCTTAGCGATGAACGGTAGGATCACTGAAGCAATCGAACTGGGAAAAGAATTGACCGAGGAAGAACAACTAAATTACTATACCACTGTTGGTGCAATGTCGTTATCCGGGTCTATGATGTCGGGTCTTACTGGTAGTGAACCCGAAATGGACGTATTTGCAACGCTTGATGCCATTCCCCTCGAAGAAGCTCGTTCCCTGGTTGCGGTACAAGCTATTGTCATGGATCAATTGAGTAATTCCTATAGCGATGACGAAATCGAGTCATTAAAAGAGTACATCTCCGAAGACGACATGGAAGATTTAGAGAAAGGACTGGAACAAATGGAAGCGATGCCTTCTATTCCATTCTTAGGACTCTAGCACATATTGAGAAATATGAATCGCGTTAGGACAAAACGTATGACGCTTGATTGATTTCGAGCGTGAGTTGGTTTGCTGGCTAATTGTGGGGGAGAGTAATTCTTAATTAATTTACTAAGACTCCATCTTGCAGTAAGCGATGCGAATAAGAGAGTCGTCTGGACTGTAGCGACGTAAATAGTCTCGAACGAATATTCGTGCGCTCTCTTTGTATCTATGATCGCAACCGTCTCTGAATGGAGAATTACGGGTCTAGACCGTTGTCAAGCTCAAACTCTGATTTGATGAACACCGATTGAACATTTTCAGAGCGTGGAGGAATCCAGTGATTTCTTAGACTCGATCGTATTACACACCTAACCACAACGAAGCTAATGGTAATGCGTAGAGGTTCTCTCCAAATGATCGAGCCCGCTCGCCATCGTACAGAACGACACCAGCGATGAAATTTTCCGATTTCTGTTGTAATTTACGGATACCGCGGAAATCAGTCTCCTTCACTGTTGCGCGTGTTTTTACCTCGATTGCGACGATTCCGCTTCCGCTTTTTTCAATCACAAAGTCTACTTCGTGTCTATCTCGGTCACGATAGTGAAAAATCGTCAAATTGTTTTCATACCAAGATGCAAGCTTTGTCAATTCTTGAAACACAAACGTTTCGGTCATTTGTCCTAGTCGTTTACGATCTTTCCAGAGACTATCCTCATCAAGATTGAGCAGCGCGCAGGCAAACCCAGTGTCTAAAAAGTGTAATTTCGGTGCTTTGACCGATCGTTTCAACTCATTGCTGGACCACGAGGGCACGTACTGAAACAAAAATAGGTTCTGTAGAATCGAAACATACTCGCTAACAGTATTTCGACTTAAATCAAGGCTAGCGGCCAAGTCAGCGAGGTTAAACAGTTGTGCCGTGTGAGCCGCAGCTATTCCCGCAAGTCTCGGTACGATTTCGAGGCGGCGTGCTGAGGTCAATTCGTACGCGTCTCGGGAGGTGATTGTTCTAAGATAGTTTTGATACCATTTCTGGCGATCAAGAATAGGTAATAGCCTCGGTTCTGGATACCCACCTTCAACGATTCGCCTCGAGAGTTCGTGTACTAATCTCGGTTGTGGTGTGGTTTCACGAACAATCAATCGGTTATCAAAAATTTGATTGAGTATTGAAGTTACTCTCAAATTTTCACTTTCACCAACCGTATGTCGTTTGTATTGCTCGGATGAATTGTGATGAATTTCACTCTGCGAGAAAGGATACAGTTCGACCAGTTGCATACGTCCAGCGAGTGAATCGGAGAGTTCACTCATTAGAGAGAGGCGTGCAGACCCAGTAAGCAAAAATCGACCCGATACTCGATGTGAATCTACTGCTACCTTGAGTTGCCGATAAATTTCAGGCACAAGTTGCACTTCATCAAGTATCACATAGGACGGTAGTTGCTCAACAAAACCGACCGGATCGTCATGAGCAAAGTCTCGATTGGCTTGGTCGTCAAATGAAATGTACTCATATTTGTGAGGAAGGCTATCGCTAGCTTGAATTGCTTTACAAAGTGTAGTTTTTCCACTCTGTCTTGGACCAGTTAACAGCACGACCGGAGCCCAAGATAGAGTACTTAGGAGACTCGAAAGAAGAAATCGAGGAACATAACCTTTTCCTAACAGTTCGGTTACCACGGGTGCTTCCTAATTCACCAAATCGCACTCATTCCGGCTAAATGTCATTTATGGTATAGCTATATATCAATATATTGTTCGCTATATTATATATACTGTATTCGCTGAATGTCATTTTACCTAGTTGCTCGAAGGTGCATCTGCATTGAAATCAGTACACAGCGTTTTATCAAAAGACAGTTCTCAGTATGCTGGAACATAGTAAGGCTAGATCTCGATTACATTGGGAGTACAAGTAATTAGGAACTTCGAGCATTTCCTATCTCTGTGAACTCCTTATACATCCGACAGTTGACGCGATGAAATAGACTCAAGAAATCAAGGTTTTCTCGGCTCTATAGGGGATCATACACCTTAGAGTCATACTACGATGCATACACAGAGTCCCTGAGTTTAACTCCAACCAATAGCTCAATAATCCAATCTTCAATGACAAAAAATAGAGACTGCGATACCTCGACGAGCAAGCTAACAGGCGCAACATTACGTTGTCGAAGTTGCGATTTACAAAAATGCTGTTCGTGGATTTGAAAATTTCCCTTAAGTCCGTTTGCTTAAAATGACTGACGGAATACATTGAGTTCATCTTTGTGTCTGAGCTCCGTTTATGGGCTCTCATTTTGCGAATCCGCGTACTCTGACCACAAAGTGTTTCAAGCGCGTTCTAAACCACAATCAAACTATCGGTTAACACCTGCAGGAAGTCTATGCAAAAACGAATCGCTATCTTTCTTTTGATCTGCGCTCTTGGATGGGTAATCGCTGTTGGCGCAGAAGCTCCTAGTGAGGGCCTTAGTGCCGAGCTCAGACTTCGGTACGAAACAGCAGAAGATTCTGTGAATGACGATGCCAATGCCTACACGGGACGTCTCGCATTGAAATGGGTCGTTGGCGATGGCATGATTCGACCAGTGGTAGAGGTAGAACACATATCTGCGTTCTTGGGCGAGGAATACAACGATGGTGGAGCAAATAGAAAGTCACAATATGCCGTGATCGCAGACCCAGTCGGGACAGAAATCAATCAACTCTATATTCACATCGGTGCTGATGAACCGTGGGAGCTATTGCTTGGCCGTCAGGAGCTAGCGCACCGTCCCTATCCATGGCAACGATATGCAGGTACCGTTTCGTGGCGACAAAATGAACAGACGATGGATGCGATTTCGTTGCGCTATCCATTTAACGAAAAATTCGAGTTCCATGGTGCTTACATCATGAACGTCAATCGTATCTTCGGCGAGGACAATCCAAATCCAACCCGAGCCAATTTTGAATTGGACGGCTTAATGCTTACCAGCAACGTTAAAGTTCAGGAGAACATTGCTCTAGATCTGTTTATGTTTGATCTTGCTTTTGATGAAGCCACTACGCTTTCTAGCCAGACGATTGGCTTTCGAGTCGACGGTACTTGGACAACGAATACAGACTTCGATTTTCTCTACTCTGGTGAGTTTGCTTGGCAACAACCGGACACAGAAATGTTCGACGATACCAGCTATCGCATGCTCTCCGCGGGAATAACGACGAACGGTCATACCCTCAAGTTTAAAAACGAGCTTCTCGGTTCCGGTAACGGTAATGCGTTCCAGACTCCGTTAGCAACCCTACACATTCATCAAGGTTGGGCAGATCGGTTTCTAAGCACACCTGCCGAGGGTGTTTCAAATACTTCGATAAACGCAAGCGGTAAGTTGTCGGAAGTGAAATATACGTTGGAGTTCAATACCTATTCTTCCGATGAAGGTGGATATGATTTCGGTACCGAATTTGGCGCGATGCTTTCTTATAGTTGGCCAAATGAGAGCAGATTTTTGGCGGGCTGGAGTATGGGTGGAAAGTTCACGGCGTTCAGTGCCGACACTGGTAATGTAGACGGCACATCATTCAACGACGTGACCAAGTTTTGGTTTTGGTTCCAAAGGAAGTTCACCCTCGACTAGCGGTCTAAAGCTTGCCGGTGGCCAGAGACTGCTTAATGTGGTACTTCTGGCGGCCGTTCAATAATCACAAAAGCGGATTCGACCTCTGCTCTTTTCTCTACTGCCTTGATGAACATCGCCGGGTGCTTTTCAGTTGGTAATTCCAGCACCGCGTAACCGAGTGTGGGATACGCTTTACCACTCTCAGCATCGGTTTCCTCGATCAAAGACTCCAACTGGGAATAGTCCACAAGGACGACTCGGACTTTATTCGTTAAGCGTTGAAATTTCTTTTGTTTGGTATCAAATACCAAATGCACCGGCTCGTCAGACTCGACCTCCCAGTGAACTATTGGGTCATCGATGGTTCCTTTTTCGCGCGCTTCATATTTCACTTTGTCGTCTTCACTTTCAATCTCAATTTCAAATTCGTCAAGTTCATACGTGGATTTCGACCCTTCTTCAGGAGCAGGAATCGCTACAAGATCGTGTTCTTCCTCCGGATCAAGTCTTACGGACTCCAATTTCTCTGTCTGAGTCCAGCCGGTGCTAGCAAAAAATACTAGCAAAGCACCCCAGAATCCTCGTCGTAGAAACGAGGGATCGATCGTTCTAATCGATTGCTTTGGGACGCGTCCTGTCATTTTTCCTTTATCAATTAGTAGTACGCGTTAGTTGT
Source organism: Gammaproteobacteria bacterium (assembly GCA_009841615.1). Taxonomy (GTDB): domain Bacteria; phylum Pseudomonadota; class Gammaproteobacteria; order Pseudomonadales; family Azotimanducaceae; genus Bin55. The sequence goes on from VXLL01000011.1 coordinate 54,470, forward strand.
GATCGAATGGTCTGTTGCGTCTTTAATACCCGTCAAATCTGGGACTCTTGCTAACAATGTTGATTCCACACCTTGTTTCAACGTTATGTCGACAGCAGCACAGCCTTGACATCCCCCGCCAAACAGTAAGACGGCAACGGTATCGTCAACGACTTCAACAAGCGATACAATTCCACCGTGCGCTGCCAAATTTGGATTGATTTCACTATACAGCACATAATTGATTCGATCTTCAATCGGTGCGTCAGGTCCGACTTGAGGGACTCTAGAATTGGGGGCGCGAACAGTAATTTGACCACCCATTCGATCTTCTCGAAAATCAACTTCCGCATTTTCCAAAAAAGGAATACTTCGTTCGTCGTACCACACGGTAAAGCCGTCATAATGAAACGGTTGGTCGCCCTTATGTTGCTCGCCTTCGCGACAATACGCAATACAGGTTTCCGCGTTTGGTGTGCCAGGTTCAGCGACAAAAATTCGTACACCGCAGCCAGGCTCTTCCTTCTCAAGAAGTTTGACTAGATAGTCCTGAGCCGACTGAGAAATACTTACAACTGATTGTTCCATATTTGTAATTATGGGATTTATATACTTAGGTTGAACATCCAAAATATATTGATTGACAGGTCGTCGAAGTCACAAAAGTGAACGCTTCTCGCTGTCCAGATGCCCCAATACCAGAGGCCATACTGGTATTATACACATGTATTCAACCCAAATATGTAATTCCCGTAATTATCTATGTGAGCGCTAATTTGCACTAACAAGATTTATCGAATTAAATCCTGAAAAATTAAACTAACGTCGAACACGTTACTAATCTTGAATTTCTATGACTCAAATTTGGCCTGCCTTATAGTCTTATGACAACTATCCTCGAACACTGTCTCAGAGAGCGGATTTTGGTACTGGACGGTGCAACCGGTACCATGCAGCAACGATTGAATCTAAGCGAGAATGACTTTCGCGGTTCTCGATTTGCGGATCATCCAGTCGCGTTGAAGGGAAACGGTGATGTGTTATCCCTTACCTGCCCAGAGGTGGTTTTAGACACCCATTTCGCTTTCTTAGATGCAGGAGCAGACATCATTGAAACCAATACGTTTTCTGGAAATCGAATTTCGCAAGGTGATTACAACCTCGAGTCCTACGTCTATGAGTTGAACTATGAGAGTGCTAAGTTAGCCAGAAAAGCAGCTGATGATCGCTCGACTCCAGAAAAACCTCGATTTGTAGGCGGAGTTTTAGGTCCGACCACGCGATCAGCTAGTCTCTCCCCAGACGTGAACGATCCCGCAGCGCGCAACGTGCGTTTTACCGAATTAGTAGAAGTCTACGCAGAAGCTACCATAGCTTTGATCAAGGGAGGTGTGGACTTCGTCATGATCGAAACGGTTTTTGACACATTGAACGCCAAAGCAGCGATTTATGCGGTTCAGGACGTATTTGCAGAGTTTAATTCCACCCTACCGTTAATGATTTCCGGCACCATCACTGATGCGAGTGGTCGCACTCTGTCAGGACAGACAAGTACAGCGTTCTGGTATTCGATCGAACACGCTCAACCGTTGCTAATGGGATTCAACTGTGCCCTTGGAGCCGAAGCACTCCGACCCTATGTCGAAGAAGTTTCTCAAGTAGCTTCGACGTTCACCACGGTACACCCCAACGCGGGGTTGCCGAATGAATTTGGTGAATACGACGATACACCAGAAGAAATGGCTGAAATTCTCGGAGAAATGGTCGAGGCAGGGTTTTTGAACGTCGTGGGAGGCTGTTGCGGCACTACACCAGAACACACGAAAGCTATGTACGATCGGGTTCAACGATGTGCTCCTCGTAATTTTGATAGTGCAAAAAAGACTCTGCGCTTATCGGGGCTAGATCCAGTAGTGATTGATGAGGATTCTCTCTTTGTCAACGTCGGCGAACGTACCAATGTAGCCGGCTCACGTAAATTCAAAGATCTCATTATGCGAGGCGCATTCGCAGATGCTTTAGAAATCGCCAGTGAACAGGTAGAAAACGGAGCACAGCTTATCGACGTAAATATGGATGAAGGGCTACTCGATGGCGAGAGAGCAATGCAGACCTTTCTTGATATGGTTGCCGGCGAACCCAACATTTCGCGAGTGCCATTGATGATTGATTCAAGCGATTGGGAAATCATTCTTACTGGACTGCAAAGCACTCAAGGCAAAGCCATTGTGAATTCCATTTCACTGAAGGACGGTGAGCAGGAATTTCTCAACCGCGCCCGTACGTGCAAGCGATTTGGTACGGCAGTAATAGTCATGGCTTTCGACGAAAAGGGTCAAGCCGATAGTTACGAACGGAAAGTTGAAATCATTCAGAGAGCTTACGACTTACTCGTACGCGAAGCAGAGTTTGATCCATGCAACATTATTTTTGATCCCAATGTGTTTGCCATCGCGACGGGTTTAGATGAACACCGCACGTACGGGATTGACTTCATCAGAGCCTGTCACTGGGTAGCTGACAACCTACCACATTGCCATACCTCTGGCGGTATCAGCAACGTCTCGTTTTCTTTTCGTGGTAACGAAAGAGTTAGGGAAGCGATACACACTGTATTTCTCTTCCACGCGATAAAAGCGGGTCTTACCATGGGCATCGTCAATCCTGGTCAGCTCGGCAACTATGACGACATTCCAACTGAACTGAGAAATGTAGTTGAAGCTGCGGTACTCAACACAGACCAGCAAGCAGGCGAACGGCTGTTGGAAGTCGCTCAAAAATACTCCGGTAAAGCTACTCAACGTGAGACGGACACGTTAGCTTGGCGCGAGAATTCGGTCAATGCCCGCCTGGAATACTCGTTAGTGCAAGGAATCTCCAAATTCATCATCGAGGACACTGAAGAAGCTCGTCAATCAGTCTCCCGCGCAATTGAAGTGATCGAAGGTCCACTAATGGCAGGGATGGATGTCGTCGGAGATTTGTTTGCGGCTGGAAAAATGTTTCTACCTCAGGTTGTCAAGAGCGCGCGGGTTATGAAACAAGCAGTGGGACACTTGGTTCCTTTCATCGAAGAAGAAAAATCGTCATCGGGCGAAGTACAAACAAAAGGCACGATAGTAACAGCGACGGTCAAAGGAGATGTACACGATATCGGCAAAAACATTGTGGGAGTCGTATTACAGTGCAACAACTATAGAGTTATTGATCTTGGCGTCATGGTACCCGCCGAAAAAATTCTTGAAACAGCTCGTACAGAAAACGCCGACATCATAGGACTGTCCGGGCTCATCACACCATCGCTCAACGAGATGGTGCATGTAGCAAGTGAGATGGAACGCCTCGGATTCACAGTCCCTTTACTAATTGGTGGTGCCACGACTTCGAAGACACACACAGCTGTGAAAATCGATCCTGCGTACTCGGGTCCTGTGATTTACGTTCCCGATGCGTCCAAGAGCGTCGGAGTTATGGCTTCGTTACTGTCTGCTCAAGACTACGCGACGTATGTTGATAGTATCAGCTCTGAATATCAAACTATCCGAGATCGTCGTAGCCAAGCAAAAAAACGGGACTATCGCACGATTGCAGAAGCTAGGGCTAATGGATTCCAATGGGATTGGAGCAACTACGCACCTCCGAAACCCCAATTTCTTGGTGTGCAACAAGTGGACCTTCCCACGATCGAAACGTTATTACCTACGATTGATTGGGAACCGTTCTTCATGACGTGGTCCCTGGCAGGCAAATTTCCTCAAATACTCGAGGATGAAGTGGTCGGTAAAACGGCCCGAGAACTGTTTAACGATGCACAAGCATTCCTACTGAAGATTGTCGACCAAGATTTGATTGTTATCAAAGGAGTGATTGGATTTTGGCCGGCTAATCGAATCGGCGATGACATTGTGCTGTGGGGAGACGAAACAAGAACTGAAGAACTACAAACAATCTTCCACTTAAGACAACAGCACCTACAAGAAGGTTGCAACTATTGTCTTAGCGACTTCATAGCTGATGCGCCAACCAAAGACTATCTAGGTGGGTTTCTCGTTACCGCTGATCAACAGCAAGATGCGCTTCCTTTCGACGATGACTACGACCAAATCATGTTTAAGGCTTTAATGGACCGGTTGGTGGAATCTTTTGCCGAGTACCTACATCGCCAAATCCGTGTGCAGGACTGGGGCTACGATCCCGATGAGTCATTAACGAATGAAGAATTAATCAAAGAGAAGTATCGAGGTATCCGACCGGCACCCGGTTATCCTGCGTGTCCAAATCATCAAGAGAAAGAGCCGTTGTTTGAATTGCTTCGCGCAACGCAATATACCAATGCGTACTTGACGGAGAACTATGCGATGCATCCAGCCGCTACTATCGCTGGCTGGTATTTTTCGCATCCCGCATCAAAGTACTTCAATGTGAAGGAAATCCAGTCCGATCAACTTAAGGATTACAGCAACCGGCGAGGCGTACAAGTTGATGAGGTGACAAAATGGTTAAGTTTCGCAACTTCAAATTTGGTTGGTTAAAGTTTCCCACAATTTTCGAAAATAGAAGACTAGAAATAGGTTACTAACTGACAACGCTAAGGAGAGGTTCCAGAGCGATTTAAACGGTAGAACCAAGAGTTCTTAAGTTTGTAGCAGTCTAACCAAAAATTTCTGAAAGTTAGTCGAGGGGAGTAGCGATCACTAAAACTGCTACCTCTGCGTGATTTGCAATGTCTTCGGCTGCAGGGCGACGTTGATGGTCAAGTCTAACGTCCTTGTAGACGGCATCTCCAGGAAACTCATTCAAATGTTTCGTAAGTTCCGAAACCAATAGCTCTGTATCGTCCACGACAACTTGAGTGCTCACCTTCACCACCGAGCCGCGTACGACGAGTGAAACGTCCGAATTGTCTCGAAGATTCGGCCACCAAGTTGCCGTTTTGTCCGTAAAGCACTTAATGACTCCGTCACGCTCAGCGTATCGAACTGGGATTTCGTAGTGCTTGCCTGTCTTACGACCAACGTAACGGATTAACATGATGTTGTGACTGACGAACACATGAAAAGGCGAACGCAAAGAAAATCGCATCATGGGATTGATGACGCAAAACATGAACTCAGGTACTTTCATTGCTCTTTCTCGCAGAGTTGTATAGAGGATTAAACGTTAATGAGTAGTCAACTTTGAATATCGATTATTTCTAGTATATTCGCTATGATTAATCCACCAAACTCACGCGCGATAGTTTCTTCTACTTCAACCTACAGAGATTCAAATCAGTCATAGATGAAAGAGAGAGTGTGAGTAGGCAATCATACCAATGAACCGAATGCAGATATTACTCCATCGCGGAGTGTACGCTCACTCGGAACTAGGAAATTAGACCCTCTGATAAGCAAGCTACGAAACTAGATATTGTGATGACGAGCAATATTGGCATCCTTAACGAGAGCGCTCTACATAAGAGCTTAAAAGAACTCCAAGTAGATACTGGAGACGAGATTGAGTGCGACGTTGAGGGTTACATCGTAGATGTCAAGAAAGCAGACAGAATAGTCGAGATTCAAACTAGCAATTTGCATCGAGTCGCAAGAAAAATCCAGGATCTAGTGCGGAATCACTTCCTGCATTTAGTCTATCCCATTGCTGAACAAACCACGATAACGAAAAGTCTAGCTGATGGTAGTGTCACGAGAAGGAAGTCTCCGAAACGAGGAACAATCTATGACATATTTGGCGCACTAGTATCAGCACCAACGATTATCTCACACCCAAAATTCAGTTTAGAAGTGCCTATGATTCACGAGGAACAGATCCGTGTTTTCGACAATAGCAAAGCATGGCGGAGACGTCACTGGGTGATCGTCGAACGTCGCCTTATTGAACCGATTAATACTCACATATTCAATGATGAAAAAGATCTATGGTCATTGTTTTCAGATCTCCTCCCAGAAACTTTTACTTCTAAGGAGGTTGCTCACTGCGTTGGAATTGGACGTAGATTAGCACAACAATCACTCTATTGTCTACGTCGGTGCGGTGTAGTCGAAATGGTTGGAAAGAAAGGAAATGAGCTTATCTACCAAACAACATGTCAAGCCAAGAGATAGAGTTCAGTAAGAAGAAAAATTTTAAGGTTAAATATAGATTTACAAGAGTGTTAATACTTGTAATTAAAGTAATTTGCTAATGGATCAACTACTCCATACTATGACGTTGATGTTCGCGCTGACCGCCGTGGCTGCAACAGTTGGTATGTTCGCGCGTCAACCTCTCATCATTGTGTACATCGTACTGGGGTGTGTGCTTGGACCATACGCACTAGGTTGGATAGGTGAATCACACGCAATCGAACAATTGGGTCATATAGGGATCATTTTCCTGCTCTTTATTGTTGGACTCGACCTTCCTACTAATCGCATAAAGAACGTGTTTCGCCAATCGATCCTTACTGTACTTGTAAGTTCGGTTGTGTTCTTTGGTACTGGATTTGGGCTCGGTTTCTTGCTGGGATTCGACTCTCGTGAAGCGATGATCACCGCATTAGCATTTTTATTCTCCAGTACGATCGTCGGTGTCAAATTAATTCCGCGAACAGCACTGCACCATCGACGAGTCGGTGAGTTAGTCATTGGACTACTCATCCTGCAAGACATTTTGGCTGTGCTAGCCCTTATTTACGTAGCTAGTTCAGAGGAACCGATCTCACTCTTAGCTTGGTTGAAAGTCTTTGGTGTACCGCCATTAATCGTTATCGGTGCAGTAATCGGGGCGAAGTTTGTTTTCTGGCCCTTAATGAAAAAGTTTGATGTCGTCACAGAGTACACGTTTCTAATGTTCTTGGGATGGTGCATGGGTGTAGCCTTTTGTGCCGAAGCTCTTGGCGTAACCTTTGAAATTGGTGCGTTTATCGCGGGAGTTTCCCTCGCCAACTCTACTACCGCGCAAGCAGTAGCGTCAACGCTCGAGCCACTACAAGACTTTTTTCTAGTATTGTTTTTCTTCTATGTTGGAACAACTGTTGATCCAGTGCTTCTATGGAGTGTCGCATGGCAAGCTGGATTACTAGCCTTAGTATGTGTCTTAATAAAACCGCTGGTCTTTCGATATCTCATAGGTTGGTGTGGAGAAGACCGACAAACCAGCTGGGAGGTCGGATATCGACTAGGTCAGAATAGCGAGTTTTCGCTATTAATACTCTATGTTGCAGCTGCTCAAATGAGTGAACAGGCTTCACTGGCGGTCTTAGGCGCAACGGTGTTAACCATTTTGATTTCTTCGTATATCGTAGTGTTTAACTTCAAAAATCCTATTGCATTAACAGATCGCCTAAGAGTCAGCTGAAGCTGGTTCATAAGGCGAGTTCAACTACACCGCGCCCAACCATCTCCCCTTTCAATAGTTTGTCTACGCCCGACATTACAGTTTCGAGGTTATATGAGCTTAGTAGTTGATCTAATTGGGGAAATTTCCATTCGCTAGCTAGTCTTTCCCACATTCGCTCTCTCTCAGCTGTCGGAGTCTCGGCGGAGTCGACACCTAGCAAATTTACGTTGCGAAGTATGAATGGGAACACAGAACCTGGAAACTTAGGGGAGCCTACTAAGCCACACGCTGCAGCACTACAACCATAACGTAGTCCTTTGATCGCGTGCATGAGCATCTCGCCACCCACCGTATCAATTATCCCTCCCCAAGTTTCACGTAGTAATGCACGTTGTGAACCATCCATGAATTCTTCTCGGTTATAAATCGATTGTGCCCCTAATGATCGTAGAAATTCGTACTGCGTTATCTTGCCAGTAACCGCATGAACGTCATACCCCAGGTGAGATAACAGACCAACAGCGCAACTTCCTACTCCTCCCGTAGAGCCGGTGACCACTACTGGACCACCTTCGGGTGACATGCCCAACGCAGTTAGTTTTTCGACACATAGGGCTGCGGTCAAACCAGCCGTACCGATGATCATACTCTCGTTCAAAGACAGTCCCTTAGGTTTTCGAACAGCCCAATGAGCTGGTACTCGAATTCGTTGACCGAAACCACCGTCTCTATCCATACCGAGCCTGAAGCCAGTAACGATGACGATGTCTCCTCTTTTGTATTCGTCAGTATTTGATTCGAGTACTGATCCTACCGCATCGATCCCAGGTGTATGAGGATAGTCGCGAGTTACACCCGGAGCACCCGTTGCGGACAACGCATCTTTGTAATTAAGGGATGAGTAATGTACTTCGATCAGAAGGTCGTCCGGAGGGAGCTCTTCCACTGATCTTGTAACTATCTCGTGTCGGCAGTTACCGTCCGATTCTCGGAAAACTCGTAGCGCTCGAAACTCGCTCAAGGTAGTTTTCGCCGTAGCCATCTCGCAATAGAGAGCATCGACGTTGCTGTTTGAGTCAGTATGTCGGACAATTGCTTCTTCGGCGGATGCCAAGTCAATTCAAACACTCTCGAGTCGTCGCATGCGTTCATGATGTATTCGTCGCTTGTCATGATGTCGTCAATCAAATTACGAGCCAAAGCGCGTTCGCCATACCAAGATTCACCAGTCGCAACGACAGACAAGTCAACGTCCGGTCGATGGTTTGACACAAATTCCTTGAAGAGCTCGTGTACGTCCTCTATTTCTTCCAAGAACTTCTTTCGTGCCGCATCAGTGTTTTCGCCGAATACCGATAGTGTCCGTTTGAATTCTCCGGCAGTAATGATTTCATAGTCGATGTCGTATTTTTTTAATAATCGATTGACGTTCGGTATCTCAGCTGCAACGCCAATCGAGCCTACAAGCGCGAAGGGAGCTGCCAAAATTTGATCTGCGACGACGGCGATCATATAGCCTCCACTCGCGGCTACTTCGTCTACCGCCACAGTAAGTTTGACTCCTGCTTTACGAACGCGCATTAGTTGGGATGCGGCGTAGCCATATGAGTGCACGACACCACCTGGACTCTCTACCTTGACCACGACTTCATCGTTTTTCGTGGCCTGAGTCAACACAGCAGAAATCTCATGTTTGAGCCGCTCTACTTTACTGGCTTCCAAATCCCCTTCAAATCCAAGCACATAAACACTCTTTTGCTTTTCTTCTGAATCCTCTGTCTCCTCTTTGTCGCCCTTGCCGTTTTCTCCCGTGTCGTCCTCCTCATCCTTGGCACTTGACTCTTGTTCCGTGGCCGATGCACTCTTCTCCGAGGAAGACTTAGCCTCAGTTTTCTCTTTTTGTTTCTTTTCCTTCTGCTCTGCTTTTCGGTGTTTCTTCACTTGACCCGGGCTAAGTGAAGCTTGCTCAATCGTCGAACGCATTGCATCGTAAAAGTCGTTTAAATAACGAACTGTTAGGTGTCCCACTTGAGTACGATCTGTAGTACGACGCATTGCGACTGAACTGATGACCGCGATTACCACTACGATGGCAATGACTACGGTAATGGTTTGCAACAAAAAAGTGAGGTAATCCCACAGTATTTCCATCATTGAATTAGCCCTAATTTAGCGTTGATAGTGGTGGAGGTTCCACCGAATTGAGTTCGTGTTCTACCTGGTACTAGACATCTACGGCAGGCAAATCGTCGTTCTGAAAAAATATCGTATTACCGATTGATGTCAAGGCAAGGTATTGTACAAACCAACGCGAGCGAGTAAATCATCAATACTCATTCTCACGAGTACGCTAAGACCTTCTGATTTTGCAACTTCCCTACCGTCAACACTTACATAAAATTCCAACCCTAACAAGCGTGTCCTGTTACACATAAAAACAGTGCGACTTTCTCCCACACAATCCAATAGATAAAAGGATTTAATCTTGGCAACTTCATTCGATTCTGGTCAGCCCACTAGCGCTCGTAATCTGCGTTTCAGGGATTTTGTGCTCAACTTCATGGGTGATGCTCCGGTATGGTATAAGCAGACCATTGTCGGCTTCTTAATCCTGAATCTTATGTTCTTCGCGGTTTGGACGCTAGCGCCGTTGTTTGGAATCGAAGACTACGTAACAACCATAAAGACGATCGCTGGTTGGGTCGTAGTCCTACAGTTCATCTTCACGCTAGCAATGGCTTTGCAGTGCTATCCACTGCAACCAGGAGGATTGATCGCGATTCAAGCAATCGCAATTGGATTAGCTTCGGCGGATACCGTCTACCACGAAGTAGAAGGTGGTCTAAAAGTGATTTTGCTGTTAATGTTCATGGTGGCAGGTGTTTTCTTCATGAAAGACCTCTTGCTTTGGATTTTCACAAAAATCTTCGTCAATGTGCGATCCAAGTTGGTCATCTCCGTGTTGTTTATGTTTGTTGCCGCAATTCTCTCGGCGTTCCTCGATGCTCTAACCGTAATAGCGGTAGTCATCACCATCGGAGTGGGCTTTGCAAACGTTATTGATGGATTGTTAAGAGATGAGAGTCACTTCAGGAATGCCGCCAGTCGAGAACAATTTAACCAAGACCGGCAACAGTTCTATCGTTTTTTGCGGAACGTAATGATGCACGCCGCTATAGGGACTGCGTTGGGCGGTGTTTGTACCATGGTTGGTGAACCTCAAAATCTACTGATCGCGGCTAAGCTCGATTGGGGATTCAATCAGTTCATTGTTGAGATGGCGATAGTGACCATGCCAGTATTTGCGGTCGGCATCATTACCTGCGTCTTCTTGGAAACGACTCGGTTGTTTTCGTTTGGTGCTAAGGCTCCGGAGTCGATCCTTCAAGTGCTGAAGGAACACGACGACGAAGTGAGTTTGAGATTCACTGGGCGCGATAAAGCGAAATTAACAATTCAAGCTCTAGCAGTGGTCTTCCTCGTTGTTGGTCTTTCGGCACAGTGGGCTCAAGTGGGATTAATCGGGTTATCGATTATTGTGATCCAAACTGCGTTCAATGGCGTGATTCGTGAACACGATCTTGGACCTGCATTCGAAGAAGCGCTTCCGTTCACAGCTCTTCTGGTAGTATTTTTCGCGATCGTCGCCGTTATTCATGATCAACACCTATTCTCGCCTGTCTTAGCCTACATACTAAACCTTGACCCGTCGATCCAACCTGGGATGTTTTACATCGCGAACGGAATATTGTCTGCGATTAGCGACAATGTGTTTGTTGCAACAGTGTATATAAACGAAATTCACGCTGCTTTTGTTGACGAAAGCATCAATCGTGAATTGTTTAATAAGCTCGGAGTCGCAGTCAACACGGGAACTAACATTCCCAGTGTTGCGACACCAAACGGTCAAGCTGCATTTTTATTCTTGTTGACATCGTCGCTTGCACCACGTATTCGGTTGTCTTACATGCGCATGGTATATATGGCTTTGCCATATACGATTACGCTCGGCGTAACCGGCTGGATCATGGTGCACTTTTTCTTGTAGTCGAACTTGCTCAGAGCAAGATACGTTCAAGTACTTCCGTCGGAAATTCGTTGCATGTACGCGTCGTGGGTCGCTAATTCCGCGGCTGTCGCGTGGATCACGACTGGTTGACGTTGTGTGGATACTGACGCACCGAGTCTTACCGGCGTGGTTTTTAAGGCTCGATCGTCCGCACTATCGAACAGTTCTTGTTCCCCAGACACCATTCGAATGTAAACTCGTGCTAGTAGTTCGGCATCGACCAGGGCACCATGTAAGTCTCGATTACTGAGATCTACCTTAAATCGTTTACATAATGAATTTAGGTCATTGTGTGTCCCTCGAAACTTTTCACGAGCTATGGCTAGAGAATCCACGACGGTACATAGGTCCTGCAGTCGTACATCAAACCCTGCTCGTTCTAACTCGGAATCCAAAAATTTACGGTCAAATTCAGCCTGATGCATGACGACGTCCGCACCCTTGACTATATCCAAAAACTGTTCAGCAATTTCGACAAATTTCGGTTCGTTCTTCAAATCAGCCCAAGTTCGACCATGTATTCTCACCGCTTCTTGATCAATTTCTCTTTCAGGGTTTAAGTATTCGTGAAATCGAGTGTGTAGCGTAGCTAAGTCCTGAATCTCAACGCACGCAATCTCAATCACACGGTCTCCGTTCTCAACGTAAAGTCCGGTGGTCTCTGTATCGACTACAACTAAGCGTCGGCTCGTCAAATCAAGTTCTCTTCAGAGTCGCTGTGGACTTGATACTTAAACGCCTCTTCTCGAGCGAGGCGATCTACCAGTTCGTTAAACTGATCTCCGGAATGTCCTCGTACCCAGTGCCACGTAATGCTGTGTTTTTGCGTTAGTGCATGGAGCTCTTGCCAAAGTTCTTTGTTCTTCACTGGTTTACGATTAGCGGTCTGCCAATTGTTCATGCTCCATGTATGAATCCAATCGTTAATCCCATCGATAACGTATCGAGAATCCGTGTACAGTTGAATTTCAAATGGTTCGGGTAAATGAGCAAGAGCGGCAATCACTGCTTGCATTTCCATTCGATTGTTCGTCGTCGAAGGTTTCCCTCCAGAGAGTGTTGTAGATTCTGTGTCTGCCTGTATGAGGACTGCCCAACCTCCAGGCCCCGGATTGCCTAGGCATGCACCATCAGTATGGATTACGCAGGTCCTCACGTTTGAGGTGCCCTTAAGGAATTGAAACTATTACTAAAGTTAAGAATTCGGCGCGATATTGTTCTTTATTCGCGCGTTGTTGCGGAGTGCTCGCACAAACGTGCGCACGTCTCGATTTTCGAAAGATGACTCAAGATCGGTCTGGATTGCCTGTTGATCTACTTGAGGTAATTCGTCCCAGTTGCCAGCGTGCACACCAGTGACCACAAGAATAGCTTTATCGTTAACCACCCCATCAACATCTAGTATTTTTCGTTCACCTTCTTCCAAAACTCTAATCTTGAAAGCTTCATTACGTACCGTGTGAGGAACATCCTGACCTCGCCGCTCCATTTGGTCTACAGTGATCCATTCCACACCGAAGTCTCTTGCCACTTGGGTGAAATCTTCTGTTTCCAATAACTGCTTATAAGCAGCATCGCGATCACGTTCAGCTCGTCGTGCAGCCTCTTCCCGTCTTAAGATGGCTCGAACTTGCACTCGAACATCCTCAAAAGTTTTTAACTCGGGTGCGGTTCGAGATACCAATCGAGCAACAATGGCTTGCCGCTCGTCTACATCGACTACTGGACTATTGAAACCATTCTCCAATACATCCGGTCCCAATATTTTTGTTCGTACATCGAACGTGCCCAGCACGCCTTCCCCAATGCTACGGGTTATGTTTGCTTGAGTTTGGATTTCTTTACCGAACTCTTCGGCCACCGGTTCAAGTGTGTCATTTTCTGCGGCTACGATACCTAGTTGCCGTTTCGCTTCTTCGTATTCTGGAGAAGCCAAATCCTCCAGCATCTCCTGCTGAATTTCCTCAAAACGTAACTCTAGAGAGGATATATCGATCTCCTGAATCTCGTTCAATTTAATCAAGTGAACGCCAAATTGAGTTACGACAGGTTCAGAAAGTTCACCAACCTCCAATGAAAACAAAACGTCCTCAAATTCTGGTACAAACTTACCGCGCCCTGCAAAATCCAAATCTCCGCCAAAAATCGCATTAGACTCGTCGTCTGAGTGTTCTGCTGCCAGTTCTCCAAAACTCGCTCCGTCAACGATCTGTTGCCGAATGTCCTGAATCAGCTCCATGGCTTGTTCTTCAGTTCGATTTTCGTCGACTTCAATAAGAATGTGTTGGGACTTTCTCTGCGCATTTTCTTGTGCTAAAAGCTGCTCTTCCTCAAACGCAGCCGATATGTCTTCCTCGGAGACTTCGAGTCCTTCGGTATAGTCTGCTTTGGAAATTGTTATATAGCTCAGTTCAAAGGACTCATCTGTCATATACTCGTCAGAGTTTTCTTCGTAGTAAGCAGTCATTTCTTCCTCGGTGGGTTCAATTTCGCCAACATAGGAATTAGCTTCAAACAACAAGTATGCGACATCTCGAGTCTGTCTCCCAACTCGCGCGGCATCCATCAGTTCTCTGTCGGTGTAGAACGATGTGTGCCGCTGAATATTCCACAGAGCCTCGACAACTTGGTCTTTGCGAAGTTCTTCTTCATAGTCCTGAAGAGAATACCCTAGGAACCGTGGCACTCGGGTGATAAATGCATCCTTATCAAAAACACCATCAACTTGGAACAACGGGTTCGCAGCAATAGTATCTAAGTAGTGTTGTCTTGAGGAAACCATGCCCAAATCTGCTGCTTTTTGCACGTACAGCTGGTGCTCAATCATCCTTTCGAGGATAGCGGAAACGTTAACCATAGACTCAATCGTTTCAGGGTCATACTCTCCGCCGTATCTTTGAGAAAGATTTGCTTTTTCAACTTGGAGCGCGCGCGAAAGAGCCGCTTCAGGAATGTTGTAGCCATTTACAACCGCTACCCCCGGCGGGGTAAAGGTCGCGAACAGATTGAATGCACCAAACCCGAAGACGACGAGCACAAACGCGATTAGACCAAAGATAATTTTGGCACTAGTGGTTTGTGCTCGTACTCGTAATCGCTGAAGCACGCTACGCTCTTGAGTTACTGATTAGTAAAAAGCAAAGTTCCTGCAGAACCGAAGTGTCTACCCGTTGACAGACTCGTTTAGGAGTTTGCCGGCCTTAAAGACGACATGTTTCCTAGCTGGAACGGCTACGGGTTCACCCGTACGAGGATGCCGAGCCGTATAGGCAGCGCGATGGCGTGCGCTCAAACTGCCGAAACCGGTCAATACAACTGAGTCGCCGTCGGTCAACGCCTGAGTGATACCACTCAAGACCGCATCAACGGCTGACTTGGCTTCCTTGCGTGTCAATCCGGCTTCGTGACGGACATGTTCTACTAAATCTCGCTTTTGCATGTGATTACCTCGAGTATGAAATAAAGGATAAATAAAAATTAGAAAATCAAGTTAATACTGACTCTCCAAACAACCGGTTTCGCCAAACGGCGGAAACAACGAATACGCATTAACCGTTCACCAAAAGAGGCTTCTTAGTGTCATCGTCTTTGTAAATGAGCAAAGGTGCGCACTCTCCGAGTACGACCTGGGCATCGACAACGACCTTCTCCACTTCTTTATTTGACGGAATGTCGTACATCGTATCTAAGAGAATTTCTTCCATAATGGACCGAAGTCCCCGCGCCCCAGTCTTTCGTTCTAATGCTTTTTTAGCGATTGCACTGAGTGCATCCTGCCGAAACTCAATGGAGACATCCTCCATGTGAAAGAGTTCGGCATATTGTTTTGTAAGCGCATTTTTCGGTTCAGTAAGTATTCTCACTAGTGCGCTGTCATCGAGTTCGTCCAACGTAGCTACGACGGGCAGTCTGCCCACGAACTCTGGAATTAAGCCATATCTGATCAAGTCGTCCGGTTCCACTTTCTTCAGTATCTTATCGATGCTTTCCGGACTATTTGGACCTGAGACAGTCGCCTCGAAACCAATCCCACTATCGTCGGTTCGCGCTTGAATCACCCGATCCAAACCCGCGAATGCACCACCACAGATGAACAAAATGTTGGACGTATTCACGTGCATATATTCGCCCTGCGGATGCTTTCTGGATCCATGGGGTGGGACAGAGGAAGTCGTGCCTTCTATGAGCTTTAATAGAGCTTGTTGGACACCCTCACCGGATACGTCTCGAGTTATCGACGGGTTATCCGATTTTCGAGAAATCTTGTCAATTTCATCAATGTACACGATTCCCTGTTGAGCTTTCTCGACATCGTAATCGCATTTTTGGAGTAATTTCTGCAATACATTCTCGACATCTTCACCGACGTACCCTGCTTCCGTTAGAGTCGTAGCGTCTGCGATACAAAAAGGCACGTCCATGAGCCGCGCAAGTGTTTCCGCTAATAAGGTTTTTCCACTTCCTGTGGGACCGATTAAGAGAATGTTTGCCTTCGCAATCTCAACATTACTGCGATCCTTGGAACGAATGCGTTTGAAATGCGTGTAGACTGCTACTGATAAGACGCGTTTAGCGTGTTCTTGACCGATAACGTATTCGTCAAGTCTAGCTTTGATTTCATGCGGAAGAAGCAACCTTGCCAACCGACCCGGTGGTTCGGTTGGGTCTTTGAATTCCTCCCGTACCATTTCAACGCACACATCAATGCATTCATTACAAATGAATACGGAAGGCCCACCAGAAATGAGTTTTCTTACTTCAAACTGACTCTTCTCGCAGAATGAACAGAACGCGCGACCGGAGATTCCGCTACCCATTAAGTGCTCACTCCGACCGTAGTGTATCGAGTATGCAAGAACGGAGCGCGACTACACAAATGTAACTGTGAAACCAATATGATTTTCATTGTTGGGAGAATAAGTATAGGGCAAATTTTCAAGAACGCACAAACAAAGTGTTGAAAAAGAAACTAAACACGTTAGTCAAGTGGACATTTTAGTTTCTCGCGTGTTCCTTACTACATCAATAAGGCCATATTTTTTCGCATCTTCGGGCGACATCCAAAAATCTCGATCTGTGTCTGTCGCGATTTGATCTTGCGTTTGTCCGGTATGATGAGCTAGTAAACTGTTGAGTGTCTCTCGTAAATGTAGAATCTCTTTGACTTGAAGTTCTATGTCAGCCGCCGTCCCTTCAGAACCACCGCTTGGTTGATGCAACATGATTCGGGAATTCGGTAAAGCAGACCTTTTCCCGTCAGTACCGGCCGCGAGAAGAAAAGCCCCCATGCTAGCAGCTTGACCAATACAGGTGGTCGCAACATCTGATCGAATATATTGCATCGTGTCATAGATCGAAAGCCCCGCTGACACCGAGCCACCCGGTGAATTGATGTAAACGTGAATGTCCTTTTCTGGATTTTCTGATTCACACCACAGCAATTGTGCTACAACGACGTTCGCAACGGCGTCGGTCACGACATCAGCTAAGAAAATGATGCGTTCTTTCAGCAATCTTGAGTAGATGTCATAAGAGCGCTCACCACGCGCACTCTGTTCCAAGACCATCGGTACAAAATTCATTCCGTAAACGTCATCCATCGTATTCCATTCCTCTCTGTCTATTCTTCATCGTTTGTCTTGGTCACATTGGAGCGGCGGAATTTATTTCTGAACCAATTAGTGAAGGCGTTTCCTTGGGACTCTCCCAATTCTGATTCCTCTAACGCCTCTGCTAAGTTCGGATTCACTAATGCACTGTGATCGTCGACCGACTCAGATGCTTCTTTCAATTCCTTTGCACGCTTCTCCGCTTCAAGTGTTTGGGCTATTTCTTCCGAGCTCGCTGGTGCCGTCCAACTAAAAGGACCTCCGTCGGGAGGAAGAGACCACATACCACTTCGACTTAGGTAATAGAAGTCGAAGAAGCTCACTGACACTTCAGGTACTGAATTGCGTTCGAAAATATCGTTCATGACGCGCGTGCGCATGACGTTATTTCGAACTAGATTTTGATATTCAGGGTCAAAAACTCTATCGGAATCTAGTCCAAGTTTGCTTAGACGTTCGTACTCTACACGGGTGTACTCGGCGATTAAATCATCGGTTGGTTGAAGACTATGTTCCTCGGCATATTGACGAATAAATAGACCTTCGAGAATACCAAAATAAGTTCGAGTTAGCAACGACGGTTTCAATCCGTTTTTGTCTGGTACAAACGTGGCTCCTAAATCAGACCAATGGTCTTCAATTAGTGGCGCATGCTGCTCTCCAACTAATATGCGATAAGGTAAATCGACTGGATTCATTGCACAAATTTGCGCGGCCACTTGAGCTTGCTTTGCGTCGCGGGTGCCTTGCTGTATCGTCCCCTCTACATATCGTGTCAACTCGTTGTTCAACTCTTCGAGATTTTTGTAAGGCACGTCGTCCCGCGCGAAAAATCCTTCGTTGACCGCATCATTTGAAATTTCTTCAACTTTTAATATCTTGACTTTGACATGCAAATGGCGTAGTGGAAGCCTAGACAAGTCTAGCCACGAAAAAATGAGCTCCGACGACACCAATTCTGTTTGTGTGCTATCCTCCGTCGAATCGTCGAGGACGGTATCGGCCGCTTCGTTCACGTTGATCGAGTCTGTATCCTCGACCAATTCCTCGTCCTCTTGTTGAAATGCTGACAATGGAACATTTGAAATTTGTGCATCAAATTCAAACTCTTCGCCGGTTGATCGATTCAGTAATTCGTCGTGTAGTACTGAACCTAATAGGTCGTCATCGTATAACCACTTCTCAATAACGACTTGGTGTTTTCCTAGATAGTCTTGCGCCCATTCCGCGTATGTGCTTCTAATATCTCCGGTGAAATTTGATGCAATGTCTTCGATTTCGACGATCACCCTATCCCCTGTCTGAATTGGTCGATCGACCTCTGATCCGATCGCACGTTCAAACCGATAAAGAGAACCACTGCGGTTTAGACAGTCTTCATCTGCTGAAATCTTTGGATCACAAAGAATTAAAGACTCTAGCTGGGACAGGTCGAGAACCGGTCTTACGACGAAGTCAACTATGTACTCCGTTTGGCTTAAGTCGTCCGGGTGGTCGATATCAGCGTGTGTAATTTTCCAAACATCAAAATCGTCAAGATTTTCTGCAAATTCCATTGCCTCCCGGATGCCCAAGGTGTGTATGTTCTTTAAGATCCCGTCGCGATATCGATCTTTTATCAAACTACGAGGAACTTTACCTGGTCGAAAACCGGGAAGACGGGCTTCTTGAGCCAATTCTTCAGCATTACGCTCGAATCGGTCATTGATTTCGTCTTCGCTCAGTTTGAAACGGAGTCTTCGCTCCAGTGAACTGAGCGGTTTGATTGACGTCGTATGCATCAAGAACGGTTATCTCAAAATTTGGTGTTGATGGGATTTGTCGTTGGGGTGGATGATGGGGCTTGAACCCACGACAACCAGATCCACAATCTGGGGCTCTACCAACTGAGCTACATCCACCAGAGAACTTTCATCGCGCTTGCGCCAGAGCTTGAAAATAAGTAGGCTCTAACCCAATAGAAATGATCGATAAATTTTACGGATGATTTAACCGGTCTGAACCTATATTTAACGGATGCTCAGCGAGAAAAATTGGCACGCTCGGAAGGACTCGAACCTTCAACCCTCGGCTTAGAAGGCCGATGCTCTATCCAGTTGAGCTACGAGCGCTTCGTATCCTTAATCACAAGAAAAGCAAAGGACTTCCGGAGAAATTCCAAGAACTTGTGCGGAAATTCGATGAAATCTTTGGTGGGATACTCGGCGGTCCCGAGATAGTCTTTCCTAACACTATAAATTGACCAACCGATCGATACACACAAGGCCGCGCCAACACAAGACCAAACGACGAGACCTGCCGCCCACGGAGACCATGTATTCACCGATAGAAAAGCGTCCGCTACACCCATTACTATTGCAAGAAAAATAAACAGCCATATCAACCAGAACCTTAAAAACATCCCGATGAAATAAACAGTGTTCTTTTGGATCGTTCTATTTCGTACTCTATATATACACCATCCAAGGGATATACAGAATGCTGGGACTAATGTGAGCCAAAGCGCTCCAGCACTACCTCTGAGACCTCTGAGATTAGGTACGTAATCTGACAGATTGCCTAACACGACACAAAAGCCGATAAACCACAGTGCCCAGTGGGAAAAGAACAACCAACCGAAAGCGAACTTTTCAAGAACCTGTTTTGCTGTTTTATTCATCACTTTAGATTTTACCGGTCGAGGTTAGTTCGAACACGTGCATCAAACTTCAAAAATTCTACACGACCCGCTTCACAAAACAGGCTATATGTACTGTAGTGTGGAAACCTCCTTCTTCAGTTTCAGGCCTTCAAACGGGTGTCCCATACAAGTAACCACGCTCCCCGCCTTCTCAGGCCTCTACATGAAGAGATGGTCGGGGTAGAGAGATTTGAACTCCCGACACCCTGCTCCCAAAGCAGGTGCGCTACCAGACTGCGCTATACCCCGATCTTCTAAGCGGAAAGAAACGTTATATGCTACTCACCGAATATTGTCAAATCAATTGATCACGTACGTCAACGTGCCTCGTTGACACTGTGCAAAATTGTATGCTCGTCTCGCTTGGAATCACACTCTCTACATGACCGCCCGCGTTCTTAACGGCTTAACAATTGCTAAATCCATTCGACACGAAGTAGGCAATAGAGTTCAACAAATCGTCGAACAATATGACGTGCGCCCCGGCCTAACAGTAATTCTAGTGGGTAATGACCCTGCTTCAGAACTTTACGTACGATTAAAGAAACGAGACTGCGAAGCCGCCGGAATTAGTTGCGAGATCAAGAATTTCTCCGCCGACACTTCTGAACAACAGCTCACCGACACGATCGATTCGTTAAACGCGGATCCTGATGTTCACGGAATATTGCTACAACTGCCATTACCCGAACAGTTCTATGCTCCCAGAGTTGTTGACCGGATTGATCCAATCAAAGATGTTGACGGTATCACACCCTTGAATATGGGCAAACTTGCGCTACGAGAACCGGCTCATCGTTGTTGTACGCCGAAAGGCGTAATGACTTTGCTCGATCATACTGGCATAGATCTTCTGGGATTGGATGCTGTGGTTGTGGGTGCGTCGAATCACGTTGGTCGACCAATGTGTTTGGAGTTGTTGTTGCGTGGATGTACGGTCACGTGTACCCATAAATATTCAAGAGACACCTCTTTCCACACGCGACAAGCAGACATTCTCGTTACCGCTACTGGTATTGGCGGACTGATTCGAAAAGACTGGGTAAAACCCGGTGCGGTGGTTATTGATGTTGGCATCGAAACTCAACCAGACGGGCGATTGAAAGGTGATGTCGCATATGAGGAAGTGAAAGAAATCGCGTCGTGGATTACACCGGTACCCGGTGGTGTTGGTCCAATGACTCGAGTCTCAATACTGCAGAATTTACTGGCAACCGTCGAACAGACACTACATTGAACCGCTACTTCATTGCTGATCTACACCTAGACGCTGCGGCACCACAAAAACTCTTCACTCTACAAGCGGTGTTAGCCAATGCCGTTGAACTCGATTGTGAAATATACATTCTCGGCGATCTAGTAGAGACTTGGATTGGAGACGATGACGATTGTGCGTTTGCCGATCAACTTCGTGAGACTCTTCGAATTCCGTCTCAACGAGTCCCACTCTATCTCATGCACGGTAATCGAGATTTTCTGTTCGGTCAAACATTCGCTTCAGACGTCGGTGCAACAATTCTTGAGGATCCAACTGTAATCGAGATTGAAGGCAAACGAGTATTACTGTCTCATGGGGACGTGTATTGCACGAGCGACCTTCCTTACCAAGAAATTCGTACGAAATTTCGATCTGCAGATTGGCAACAGTCTTTTCTCTCAAAGACCTTAGATGAACGCAGACATCTCGCAGCAACGATGCGTATGCAAAGCAAGGAAGCGGTCGCAGAGAAAAGTGAGTACATCACTGATGTTGTTGAAGATGCAATAGTAGAGTCCCTTCAGAGTTATGACTGCCGGACAATGATTCACGGGCATACTCATCGCCCCGGTCAACATCGAATGGGAAACGGATATACGCGGTACGTATTGGGGGATTGGGGACGATGCGGTTGGCAAATATATGCAACACCGCAAATTCGCTTGGAGTGTTTCCCGGTGTGAGACGTTGCTAGCGAAGTTCTAACTAGCCTGTAGTACCGACGGGATCACCACTATGAAATCTAAACTGGTCGTCAAAACTGGTAATCAATGTCACTTCATGACTGAGTAGTTCCTGCACCCGCGCATTAATCACTGTTTCCTCCTCTAGACGTAAGGCCATATGGAGATACGCCAAAAAATGCCGATGCTCGGACTCCTTCAATTTGCCGTACAACTTCGCGACTCTTCCTTCAAGAACTTCCTCCAGTAGTTCAAATCGCTCGTAGCTTCGGGCTTCAATAATGGAGGCAATTAATAAATCATCGAATTTGGTGGGGTTATGTTCTCGTGCGTAGCTGTGCAGTGCCCTTGCGTACTTACTTGGGCTTAAATACACGTACTCGATCTCTAATGTCTTCAGTAGCGCATGCACCTGTTCAAAGTGGCGCATTTCTTCGCGCACAATCTTTGAGAGCTGGACCGCAAAATCACACTGCTCTTCGTATCGATAGATCATTGACAACGCCGAACTCGCCGCTTTGCGTTCACAGTTTGCATGATCGATTAACAACAGTGGCTGACGGTTCGAAGCTTGTTCGACCCAAGACTTTGGGGTGCTGACGTGGAGAAACTCAGCCGCTTCGAGTACCGACATATTGATTACTTTTTGTGCTACGACGTTAGGTTAGAAATTCTGAAACGCTAAAGTTGCTTCGGTCGCTACTTTTGAAGCGTTACTACGAATTTCCGAGAGTGTCATCAGGTAGTCCGGACTAATGTCTGGATTGTCGTACTCGCCGTCAAACACAGAACATTCAAAACCGTCGACACTGGTGTTTCCTTCGCGAGCCGCGGCAATCAGATCGGGCAGTGTTTGATACACGAGCATGTCTGCTCCGATCCGGTTCGCAATCTGTACTTCATTGCGATTGTTCGCCAAGAATTCGCTACTTGTCGGTAAATCGATCCCGTAGACATTCGGATATCGGATCGGTGGAGCCGCAGAAGCTACATACACTTTATTGGCACCTGCGCGATGTGCTTGACGAATACTCTCGGACAACGTCGTTCCACGAACAATGGAATCTTCAATCAACAGAACATTCTTGCCTTCAAACTCAAGCTGAATCGCGTTTAACTTTTGACGTACCGACTTGCGTCGCATACTTTGTTCAGGCATGATGAAAGTACGACCAATATAACGATTTTTGACGAAACCTTCACGTAGTTTTACATTCAATCGATTTGCAACTGGAATTGCTGCGGTTCGACTAGTCTCAGGTATCGGTATCACTACATCGATATCATGCTCGCCGTTAGGAAACCGGTCCAAGATTTGATCAGCGAGTTTGTCACCCATTCGAAGTCTTGCTTTGTACACCGAAATATTGTCTAAGACAGAATCTGGACGCGCAAGGTATACATGCTCGAAAATACACGGTGTCAAACTAGGACTGTCGTGGCAAACTTGGGCGTGAAGTTGTCCTTGGCGATCAATAAAAATCGCTTCTCCCGGTTGTACGTCGCGATATATTTCGTACCCCAATACCGAGAGTACCGCGGATTCGCTAGCAATGATGTAGTCATCGGTTACGCCTCGTTTGATACCAACAATTAGTGGTCGAATCCCGCGGGGATCACGAATTCCAACGATTCCTGATCCAACAATTAGCGCGACCACAGCATAACCGCCTCGACAGGCTGAATGTAACTTTCTGACAGCGTCAAACACGTTCTCTGGGTGCACAACGCCACGGTTCGAACTATCTAATTCATTTGCAAGCACATTCAAAAACAGTTCTGAGTCCGACGAGGTGTTGATATGCCGAGGAACATTACGAAAGTACTGTTCACGCAACTCTCGTACGTTGGTCAGGTTCCCGTTGTGAGCTAGACATATGCCGTAAGGGGAATTTACATAGAGTGGTTGTGCTTCATGGAAACTACTAGTACCAGCAGTCGGATAGCGGACGTGCCCAATTCCCATGTTACCGCGGAGTCCTTCGAGATGGTGTTCATCAAAAACTTCGCTGACGAGTCCCGCTTGTTTGTAGCTGTGACATCGCTGATCGTGCGAGGTTACGATGCCGGCGGAATCTTGCCCTCGGTGCTGAAGCACCAATAACGCGTCATACAGTTCTTGGCTTACAGGGTCACTACTGACTATGCCAACGATGCCACACATTATGTGCTTGTGGGGGGACTCACGGGCGTAGAAAAAGACCCGAGAATGTCTCGAACGAAGACTTCAAACTCCATCAAAAACTGTAACAAGCGTGAGTTTTTCCAGAGCTCTTCTGGAGCGGTTCCAAGTTCGAAAATTATACCCATCGCGATCACTACGAAAGCACCAGTCAAGAATCCCAAAACCATGCCAAGTACACGGTCCAAGGGTTTTAGTCCAGTCATATCCAGAGCTTTACTAACAAATTGTTGGGTAAACGCACCTACGACTAAAACAGCTATGAGTAAAAGAGAAAAACCAATGACTTCAGGTAACCAAGGTATCGACTCTAGACCTTTAGGAAATATCAACTTTCCAATGGTTGTACCAAACATGATGCCGAGCACGATACCCACGACCCACGCAGCCAAACCGACGAGGGATTTGAGAAACCCGCTAAATCTTCCAATTAGCGCGCCAACGAGCAATATCACGCAGATAGCGATATCAACGATACTAATCTCGAAAGGCGACATGTGCCCTAGTCTTGGTAGGCGACGATCATCGGTTTGATATCGTATTTCGTCTCTAAGTCCGACAATTGATCTTCTGCGTCATCTCGTCGGAGAAACGGTCCAATTGCGACACGATGCATCGTTTTACCGTCGACCTTGGCTACTGACAACCATGCTTGGTCACCAGCAGCGATGCACTGGTCGACTAAATTTTGAGCACTATTCTCGTTCGCGAAACTTGCAAGCTGTACCGCCCAACGCTTTGTCTCCGCAACTTCTGTAGTGAGTTCTGGTTCCCCAATTCGGACACCCGTTTCCTTATCAAAACCGTCAACATCTACGTGCGCGTCAAGTCTTGCCCCTGCTTCATACAACGTTTCCAGGGGAGGTTCTTCAATTGTCAGATCGGGTAATTCGATTTCCGGTTTTTCAAAATCGTCGATCTCGGCGGTGATCTGTACGGGTTTATCGAACAGCATCGGTACGAAGATAATCAACACTGCGGCTAAGAAAATACTCCCCACGACAATGTTCCGCGTTTTAGCATCCATTCTGTTTTTCTTCATTCCATTAACTCGCGACGTTTGCCCTGAGTCGTCCTACGACATCAAAAGAACCAACGACTAGAATCAGGTCTCCTGATACCGTATTGGCTACCAATTCTTGGTAGGCGAAATCCAATTCTTCGATACATTGTATTCCAAAGTCAGCACTTTGAGTCTTCCAGTTCGTACCTCGTCTTCCCTGTGTAGCGGTAACGAGGACACGATCAGGGTGTATTTTTAGTGCTTTGACTATACCTGAAAAGTCTTTGCTCTTCGATATTCCTAATAACACTCTAGCTATTGGTTTATCAGTCAATTTTGGTATGAATCGCATTAAGTGTTCGACTGCATCTGGATTGTGTGCTACATCCAATAGCCAGTCGCGATCTAAGTGATGGATCAGTTCCATTCGACCAAGTAATTGCTCGGAAGCAGATCCGGCCACGACGGTTTCATTCACCACATACCCTAGGGTAACTGTAATTTGCGCGGCAAGAGCGAGCGATAAAGGATGTTTGGGGATTCCCGATATCTCAATACGTCTTGCACTAGCTCCCTGACTAATAAATACGGTGCCCTTGTTTTGGTCGTGCAACTGATAGTCAAAGTCTTGCCTGCGATGAAGTATTGGACAGTCTAATGCTCGTGTCCGACCTATCACTGTAGATACACTCTTTAGATCTCCGTAGAGTAGAGGTACGCCACATCGAGCAATTCCTACTTTTTCCCATCCAATAGTCTCGAGGTCCGGTCCCAGCATTTCTTGATGATCCAAAGCAATCGAAGTTATCACATTGACGTCTCGACACACGACATTGCTCGCATCATAGCGTCCCCCGACACCAACTTCTAATACCACCACATCTACTTGATGTTTTTTGAAAATCCACAGACCAGCTAACGTCGCATAGTCGTGGTAGCTGAGGTGGACTTCGTCTTGTGCTTCACGTATTACTTCAAACGTTGAAACAATTTCTTCGTCTCCGACGGGTCGACCATCGATCCGAATTCGTTCGTTGTAAATTTGAAGATGAGGAGAGTAGGTGCTACCAACCTTAACGCCTTGCGCCATAAGCAAACGCTCTGTGAAATTTACCGTGGTCCCTTTACCATTCGTGCCTGCCACAACCACTACATGATTTGCAGGACGTAACAAGTCCAATCGTCGCGCGACGCGAAACACATGATACCAGCTTCTTTTTCGACCAAGTCGCTGAGCACTCTCAATCCAAGCAAGCCATGATTGAAGATCTGAGGTCCCCAATGGGGGCGAGCCTACTTGGTGCTGAGTCAGACTATTACTCGGCTAGCGTATCGCGCGGCTCAATCAGTTCTCGCACGTTTATAAAGTCGTCAGCTTCCCACTCACGTAACTGACAGTCTGAACCTAGGATTCGGGGGATCCGTAACCGACTCAACGCGGGGTACTCTTCATAGCATACTTGTACAAGATACAGGCCCATCGGCGGAGCCGTCGTGGGTGCCCGGTTTCGGTCACGGTACGAGAGCAATGCATTCAAACATAGACGTTTTCCGCGTCCGATATCTAGTAGTGCACCAGCAATATTGCGCACCATACGTAATAGAAATGCATTTGCGATGATGTCGATTATGACGTAATCGCCCATACGAACAACCGATACAGCGTGTACGCAACGATTTGGCGACTTCGACTGACAGTTTGCACCGCGGAATGAAGTAAAGTCATGCTCTCCCAAGAGCGATTGTGTTTGAGAATTCATCGCTTCGACATTTAAACCTGGTGCGATCCAAGTCGCTAAATCTCGTCCGACCGCGGGAGTGTGGTCACACTCGCCGAAGACATACAAATAGCGGCGCCAAAGAGAAGATCTACGTACGTCAAAGTCTGGAGCTACCGTGACTAGATTGTGTACTGCGATGTCTGTGGGAAGGTACGCGTTGACGCCTTGAAGCCAGTTGTACGTTTCACGAAAAGACCTGCTCTCAAATCCAATTACTTGGTTGGTGGCGTGCACCCCGCTGTCAGTTCGACTTGAAAACTTTATACGTACTTGTTCTGCCGCAACTTTAGAGATCGCTTCTTCAAGTTCGTTTTGAACAGTTCTCTGAGCCAGCTGTAGTTGCGATCCACAGAATCTCGTTCCGTTGTATTCGATCCCTAGTGCTAGGTGATGACTCATCCGTTGCTCTGTTACGCTCAGTTAGGATAAAACAAAACTAAATCAAGTGTTTTACCAATTCCTCTGCAATTTGAAGACTATTGAGTGCTGCGCCTTTTCGAGAGTTATCAGACACAACCCACAAATTTAACCCATTCGCAAAGGAAAGATCTTCTCGAACGCGCCCAACAAATACCGCGTTTTGACCCGTCGCGTGTGTAACTGGCGTTGGATATCCACCATCAGCGTTTGAGTCAACAAGTTCTACGCCCGGAGCATCACTCAGCAAGCATTTTGCGTCTGCTACCTGAATCTTTCGCCTAGTCTCAATGTGTAGTGCTAACGAGTGCCCGAAAAAGATCGGTACACGAACGCAAGTAGGATTGATTTCAATTTCGGGATCGTCAAAAATCTTTCGAGTCTCATCGACCATTTTCATTTCTTCTTCTGAGAATCCGTTATCCTGGAACACACCAATTTGCGGTATCACATTGAATGCCATTTGCACAGGTGCAACTTCTGGTTCGATTGCTCTCGCGTTAAGCACATTCGCAGTCTGCATTGCTAATTCTTCAAGCGCAAGAGTACCAGCGCCTGAAACAGACTGATAGGTTGAAACGTTAATTCTCTTGATTCCCACCTCATCATAAATCGGCTTGAGCGCGACAACCATTTGAATAGTCGAGCAGTTTGGATTGGCGATAATTCGAGCTTGAATACCTCTTTCAGTTTGTTCAGCGTTGATTTCTGGTACGACTAGCGGAATAGTAGGTTCTAACCTGTATTTTGACGTGTTATCTACCACAATAGCACCGTTAGCAGTCGCGCGCGGTACATGTAGCGCGGAAATTGTGCTTCCAGCCGTGAAAAATGCTAGGTCGATCCCAACGAAGTCGAAGTCTTCAAGTGCTTGAACGCGCACATAGCTACCTCGAAATGAGAACCGTTGCCCGGAACTACGCTCGCTAGCGAGTAAATGTAGTTGGTCTACAGGGAATCTTCGTTGTTCCAACAATTCAATCAACATGCCGCCAACTACACCGGTTGCGCCGACAATCGCAATCGAAAATTTCTTCAAGTGTCTGTTCCCACAAGGCTTGAGATTACCGAGTCGACCATTTCATTCGTACCGACCAAGTGAAGTTCATTAGAGGGATTCGGTGGCATGATGTCTGCGGTTCGAAGTCCTTGAGCAAGTACCGCCTCAACAGCATATTCAATACTGTCAGCAAGCAGCGGTTGATCTAAACTGTATCGAAACATCATAGCAATTGACAATATTGTCGCGAGTGGATTCGCTACGTTCTTCCCCGCAATGTCAGGAGCACTACCGTGTACTGGTTCATAAATTCCTTGACCGTTAGCGTTAATGGATGCCGACGGGAGCATGCCGATTGACCCCGTGAGCATCGCCGCTGTGTCTGATAGAATGTCTCCAAACATATTGCCTGTAAGAATCACGTCAAATTGTTTGGGCCAACGGACCAGTTGCATCGCGGCGTTGTCAACGTACATGTGTGTAAGTTCAACATCTTTGAATGATCTGTGAACTTCTATAACAACATCTCTCCAGAGTTGCGTCACTTCAAGTACATTTGCTTTATCGACCGAGCAAACTCTTCTCCTTCGTTTTCGAGCTAACTCGAAGGCAACTTTTGCAATCCGTTCAATTTCCGTTTCATCGTACACCAACGTGTTAAAGCCTCGACGTAAATTGTTGCGAAGTTCTACTCCTCGCGGAGTACCAAAGTAAATTCCGCCCGTGAGTTCTCGCACAATAAGAACATCTAGCTCTGCGACTACTTCAGGTTTTAGCGTGGATGCTTCTATCAAAGGGGAAAAAGATAGAGCTGGACGTAAGTTAGCGAAACAATCTAATTCTGATCTGAGACTTAAGAGAGCTTTCTCCGGCTTCTTTTCCATCGGTAAATCATCCCACTGAGGTCCGCCAACCGCACCCAACAACACAGCATCCGACTTAGTCGCTTGATCTAGAGTGTCCTCTGTTAAGGGTGTTCCGTGCAGATCGATTGATCTTCCTCCGAAATCGTGAGTGATGATGTCGAAGGACGCGTCCGATATTGAAACGATGTCCAAGACACGAAGAACGTGCGGCATGATTTCCGCACCTATACCGTCACCTAGCAAAACCAGTATTTGCCAGTGTTTACCTACTGCCATTAGTCGCTAAACAACCAAGGCATCCGTAGTCTATGTGTTATTTCAAACTCTTCGATAAGCGCTTGGTGCTCTAAAGTAAGAGCAATATTGTCCATTCCAGTCATAAGACGATGTTTGCGCGTTGAATCGATATCAAATGTCGCCGTGATACCACCGCTAGAGCTAATCGTTTGTTGCGCTAAATCCACTTCTAGGGTCATGGGAGACGGCTGCATTGCTTCGATGAACAGTCGATCGATAAGAGACTCTTCTAGCACGATGGGTAGTAGTCCATTGTTGAACGAGTTGTTGTAAAAAATATCGGCGTAAGATGGTGCGAGAACACACCGAATACCATGCTGAAGAATCGCCCATACAGCGTGTTCTCGACTGGAACCACAACCAAAATTTCTACGAGCTAATAAGATTGACGCTTCCTTGAATTTTGGATCATTTAAAACAAACTCGCGATTGACTAATCGATTGGATTTACCGATGGTTCCTTCATCTAGATACCGCCAGGAGTCGAAGAGATTTTCACCGAATCCGGTTCTTTTTATCGATTTCAGAAACTGCTTGGGAATGATCTGATCGGTGTCCACGTTCGCGCGGTCAAGCGGAACCACGATCCCGCTATGGTGTGTGAAAACAGGAAAGGCGGTACTAACCATTACAACAGTTCCCTCACGTCTGTGAGCGTACCACGAATCGCACTCGCCGCTGCGGTCGCGGGACTTACTAAATGAGTTCTACCCTGATGCCCTTGTCGACCCTCAAAATTTCGATTCGAGGTAGAGGCACAACGTTCCCCAGGATAAAGCCGATCATCGTTCATGGCAAGACACATGGAACACCCAGGTTCGCGCCACTCAAATCCTGCGTTCTTGAACACCTCATCCAATCCTTCTTGTTCAGCTTGTCGTTTAACCAATCCTGAACCGGGAACAATGTACGCACCTTTCAAATGTGAGGCTACTTTGCGTCCTTTCACGACCTTGCTGGCTTCTCTCAGGTCTTCAATGCGGGAGTTCGTGCAGGACCCGATAAAAACCTTGTCCAATTGAATCTCATTGACTGCCATGCCAGGAGTGAGACCCATGTACGACAGTGATCGTTCTGCTATCTCGGCGTTATTTGCATCGCTGAAATCGGTCGGCGCAGGGATCGTTGCGTCAATGTCAACTACCATCTCTGGGTTCGTACCCCAGGAAACTTGTGGAGACAATTGGGACACATCCAAAACTCGATGCTGATCGTAACAGGCGGCGTCATCAGTGTTCAACGTAAACCAATAATCCACTGCTTCGTTCCAAAGAGTGCCTTTAGGTGCAAACGGTCGCGCCTCTAAATACTCGATGAGTTTGTCGTCAATGCCAATCAGTCCAGCGCGGGCACCGCCTTCGATCGACATGTTGCAAACCGTCATTCGTCCTTCAATGGATAAATCATAGATAGCTTTTCCAGTGTATTCGATGGTATGACCAGTCGCCCCGGCCGTACCGATCAAACGGATAAGAGCAAGAATCAAATCTTTTGCGTACACGCCTGGCCCCAAATCCCCCGATATCTCGATCATGAAATTCTTGCTCTTCTGTTGCACAAGGCACTGCGTCGCAAGAACATGCTCGACCTCCGAGGTTCCAATCCCATGTGCAAGTGCTCCAAACGCTCCGTGGGTCGAAGTGTGGGAATCACCACACACGATCGTCATACCCGGAAGTGTTGCCCCTTGTTCCGGACCGACAACATGAACAATACCCTGTCGTGCATCCAATAAATCAAAATACTCGATTTGAAATTCTCGACAGTTTTGATCGAGTGTGATTACTTGCTCTCTGGCGATCGAATCTTGAATTCCAGACACCCCATTAGAACGATCTGTTGTCGGGATCGCATGGTCGACTGTGGCTAAATTACTTGCCCTTCGCCACGGTTGGCGCTGCGCGAGTTTGAGACCTTCAAATGCTTGTGGTGAAGTTACTTCATGTAACAGATGCCGATCAATATACAACAGATCCAATCCGTCAGAGCGAGTTCCAACCAAGTGGCACGACCAAATTTTGTCGTAGATAGTTTGCGGGTCAGCTTTCAGAACGCTAGTTTTACATCCCATTGAATCAATCAATCAATTATAGATTCAACCTGCCCCTCACGTTTGAAGCTAAATCAGGCTGAATACCATATGCTTTCTAGTCTGATTTTTTGTAGGATTCAATCGGCACGACATTAATCCCAAAAATTCTTCCACGAAGAATTTCTAAGCAAATAAAAATGCCCACTACTGCCCAAAATCCAGGGGCTTGTAAGGGCTCCGGTAAGAATGGGAAGAAGTTTGTACCGATTCCACACGCGGTCCAAATAAGCCAAAAGGGAATGGACAGGAAAACATTAATTACGAAGCTAAATAACCAGCCGAAAATAGGAATTGCGTTCATTTTTTTCTCCTGAGATTCTGAGATTTACAAATGGAAAAAGTTTCGCTAATTCTAGTACGCGCACCAGCTGATGCAGGCACGGTCTTTCATAGATTAGCGAGACGTGGAGGTGTTGCTTAGATCACTCACAACATCGACAATCGAATTTAATTCACTTCAAGTCTAAATTCTTTTGATTTAGCGCTGGTCGAGTGTGACTATAGTGGAGACGGAAAATCAACAACGAGAAACGGAAAAATCGTGGGCGACTTCAACCGTTGTCGATGAATCGTCCCTATAAACCATGCTTCCGTGTCGCGCTCCCAATTTCGGACAAGATTCTGGTTTGCTTGATCTTCATCGGAACCACCATCTAGTCTAATGACTTGTCTTACCCAAGAATACTGTCAAATGGATTGTGAAAAAAAGATACCCAGATAGCGGGGGACCACAACAATATTATTACAGCGTACGGTACTAACGCTACCTTTACACAAAATTTTGTGTCTTTTGATATCCAACTTCGTAAACCTTGCACCGAAACATACACAGACCACCAAAGAGGAAGGAGAAAGAACACAAGCCACAACACGCTCAAGAAGAGGTAAGCCTTAGGCTGTGTTATTGCGTATATCCCTACAGTCGTTACAAATGAAGGGACTAGGATCATCGGTATGTTAGCCCAACAGCTAAAGCCGAACCAGTGTTCCCATCGACGATCGATACCCAACCATCGGGAAATGCCATAAAAGTAGGTGCCAATCAACATCAACCTCACACCAACGTGAAAACAGATCTTCATGGCTTCAAAAAGTAAACCGACTATGACAGAAGGCGTGAGACTGATCCCGTTGAGTGTGTCGATTCTCGTATTACCGATCTGGAAATATTTTTCCGTGTAGGTGATGAGACCCTCTCTCTGTTCAAACTCGATATACATGATTTCGAACAAGAAGTAAGCGATAGGAAATGTGAATACCGCCAACAATATCAGAGTTCCCACTACAACAAATAACAATGGGAATAAAAATGGTGTTTGATCGCGCATCTCATCAAAAGTTTCGCGTGCTGAAGGACCACAGACTCTCCAAATTTGATGCACTCTATTCATTCAGTTGTTCCTGTACACTCGCGAACTCACGATTAGAAACGTAACAGATTACCAATTTAGATTTCTATCCAGTTTCTTCAAACCAACTTGTCCATTGGTCCTTCCGCAAAAACTCTTGCTCGGATACTTCAACTATTGTGGGGGTCTCGTCCTCGTAAGCAGTCTCTAAGACTTGTCTCAACTGCCGTAAATTTCTGGGTCGGCAAAAGTTCATGTAAAACGCCTTCGCGATCAATGCGAAGTTTGGAGGCGTGGGAGACGTGTAGTATCGTGCTGAAGACTCGGAGAACATAGCCTTGTCAATCTCGCCGTACCCCTCGTTATTCCAAATGATGAATGGAATTCCGAGACGTAGTTGACTCGCCGATTGGAGTTCAGATAAAGTAAAGGCCGCGCCGCCATCCCCTACAAGGCACGCAACTCTTTCTTCCGGTCTAGAAATTTTTGCTCCGATCGTTGCAGGGATGCTGTAGCCTAGAGTTCCAAACCCTGTTACGCTGTGGAAATATCCTCTCACCAAGTCTGGTTCATAAAGCAACTGCGCATAGTAATTAGGTTGTGATGAGTCTCCTACAAGGATATCGGTTTGCTCCTGAATCACGCTCAGGAACGCATGCATGTCGCAATTGAAATGTATGTTTTTTTTAACTAGCGCTCGAGTTTGTAGGACTCTTTCTTTCCCCGTGTGTTGTTTGCGTAAATCATGTCTCAAGAATGATTGAAGAACTCTCTGAGAATCTCCAACGATACCGATGTCAGCAGTTGCATTCGAATTTAGCTGATCAGAATCAACATCAACTCGAATGAGATGCTGACACTCTACGTTCTTGTTGGTTAAGAAAAAATCAAAATCGGTTTCCCCAAGCTCAGTTCCGAACGCAATCACGACATCTGCATTATGGATTAGGTCACGAATTTCTGGAAATGAAGGACTATAGCCAACCGAGAGTCGGTGCCCACCAGGCAGTATACCCTTTGCGTTTGTAGTATTGACCACCGGAGCATCAATCATATCCGCAAACTTGACCAATTCTTTCTGAGCATGGAGAACCCCACCACCAACAATAATTACTGGTTGAATTGCATTCTGAAGGACTTCGATCGCGTCCGAAAGCGTTGCATCGGTAATCTCTTGTTCTCTTCTGGTTGATCGCCAATCTTCCTCAGCAGATAGGTCGTAGTCTAGTAAAGTTAATGGAACTTCAAGATGAATGGGACCTGGACGATTCAGACGAAGTGAGTTGTCCAAAAAATCACAAATGGAAGTTACTGTAGTTTCTTCATCAAGACGCATGTGGGCGCGCGTGATTTCCCGGGAGACTGATGCTTGTCCGGTAAGTTCGTGCAACTTTCCACTCTCCGTGCTTTCACCGCTGGGAGTCAAAACGATCATGGGAATGGAATCCGCTCGCGCCTGAACAATCGCGGTCGCCGCGTTCAAAAAGCCTGGTCCGTCGATAAGTAGACAACCAGCGATCTTGCCCGATGCCCTTGCGTATCCATCTGCCATAAATGCCGCACTCTGTTCGTGGCGTACGGTTACTAGCTTGTGCCCATCGCCATGAAACACACGGTAGAATGGTAGGTTATGAATTCCAGGTATTCCGAAAAAAACGGTGACTCCAAAGTCTCGTAATATTCTTGAAACTTGATCTGTGAGAGTCATCTAGAAAAATGCAATCGTAAGTCGTTCAAGTGCTGACAACAGTGTTTTGGTTTCTTTATTGCTGCTTCTCAAACACTTGATCTAGGTGCCATTCGACAAAAGCGGGATCAGGCCAGTGATGACGTTCCCGTGGTAGTAGCAAATTGGTTCCTCGTATTTGTTCCAACCACGATTCTATTGGTCCTGAACTGTTCAACGTGAAGGCGAGAACGATACGATAAGATTCAGAATCGCGTTTCAGACCGATTGCTCCCCAATCAAATAACTTGTGATGAGACGAGCAGAGTGCTAGACCATTTGGAATAGTATCCGGTCCGTCGTAGCAATGCCAACGAATGTGTGCTGCTTCCAAGTCTACCAAGGTATCACGCAGCCGAATGGAACTACCACAGAATGCGCACTTTCGACGGTATGCGTTGAGTACTTTCTCGCGAAAGTCTGGATCCCGTTTAGTTGTGCTTGTTCGGTCGTCAAGAGCTTGCGTGGGGACAACGTCGTCGGCTGAAATGAAGTCTTTGAGTGGATCTGGAAATCCCAATTCTCGACAAATTGCCGAAAAGTAGCTTTCGGGAAAGTTCTTTGCAAGTAATAAATTAGCAAGTTGAAGAATTAAGTTCGGACAATCTAAGAGAACTTTCGTCGTTTCGTGAGCAAATCCTCCAGCAACTCCTCGATCCATTAACTCCGTTTCGCTCAATTTACTTGCGTGGTCTCGCTGAAATTCATCAATACCCTTGAGTTCCCAGCCGATATGATCGGTAAGTAACCGAGTAAAAGGATCTTTGGTAGTGTGTTTTGTCCTAGACTCGTAGAATCGATTAAGCAAGTCATTAAGCCTTGGTTTAATCTCTGCATACGAGAATAAACGATGGCTCTTTTCGATCCAAAGCCTGCTAAGGACATACAAAAGCAATAGCGGTTTGTGCGGAGCTCTCACACCCTTATGGGTCGCTTGCCGAATACTCAAAAATTGACTATGAAGAGAACCGTGGTCCAATTTTCTTCAACCTACAAAAATTGAGGAACTTAATCTGTTTCTTGTTTTAACAACCGCGGTATGACCAATTCAACTCTCGAAACCGGATTCTGTTCTAGAGGAGACAACGGTCCAGTCCCGAACGGAACAACATTCAATCCTTGGTCTTCGAAGATCGCTTGAATCTGTTCTGCGCACGTTCGCGAATGTTCGAGTAGCTTTTCGGTGGTATAAGGTCCGTTCACATGACAAACAATGTAAATCTCGTCGTTAGCAAACTCTTGCAAATCAGTTTCAGCCAGCGTCGTGAGGCTCTCAAGCTCTTCCGTCGATAGACCTCCTTGAGAATCAGGAATGACATTGGGTAATCGCACAGTACCGCGCCTCAATAACTCACTCGATATATCCACCGGTGCGTCAAACGTGATTCTTTCGTTGGGCCTAATTTCAACGACGTGTGCGTAGACCCGACGATTTGATCGTTCGACAACATAGATCATCAACAAACACTGTACGTCATCTTTATCCAGCGCAACGGCAAGATAATTTTGATTGGCATCCGAAGCTGACAATACTCGTTCTCCAAATATGTCAGTCGCCCAGATCGTCGCGCGTCCGCAATCTCTTTTTTCGCACTCAAACTCTATTTCACCACCGAGCGATGTGATCTGATGTTTAAACCAGTCAGTAGTATCTAATCTGTTTAGGTCCGACGGCATCCGGTACGTATTGGAAGATACTGTACCGAAAACCTTGATCGCACGTTCAAAAGCGACATCGTTGCTTATCCGCTGAGCTGACGAAAGTATGAAATTTATCGGTTCATCTTCGTCTGACACGTTGTTGATTTCAAGCTCGGCACGTGGATGCGCAGGTATAACTTGTTCTGAGGCGTGAAGACTGACGTTTAGCAGTCCTAATAAGGTACAAGTAACGCCAAACAGCCACACTTGCGATGTTTTGATCTCTTTCATCGAAACTCTGTCGTTAGTCTGCTTCCGACAACGTCGACATCGTCTTTTTGCTCTCCAGTCATGAGCTCAAAAATAGTCTCTTTCAAGTCTTCACCGAGCACCAACACTCTATAGAGAGCATCTGCTAACGGCATGTATAACTGTATTCGTTGTTTATAAGCATACACTGCTTTTAAGGTATTAACTCCCTCAGCTAACTTACCTAGTTTATTCATCGCCTCATCTAGAGACAATCCCGAAGCAAATTGGTAACCGAGTTGAAAGTTTCTTGAGTGTGGTGAAGTACATGTCGCGACGAGATCTCCGACACCAGCAAGTCCCAAAAAAGTATAGGGATTGCCTTCCATTGCTTGTGCAAATCGACTCATCTCAATCAGGCTTCGAGTAATTACCAATGACACCGCGTTTTGTCCTACGTCTAGTGCAGTTGCAATACCACAAATAATGGCGTATACATTCTTTAGAGCCCCTCCAAGTTCAACACCGTATACATCAGGGCTGGAATAGACTCGGAAAGTACTAGTACTCAACCTTTGTTGCACGATCAATCTTAACTGAGGATCCGGACTAGCGATGACCGTCCCAGCAAACTTTCCGTGAGCAATCTCTTCTGCTAAGTTAGGGCCACTCAACACCCCAATCACACCTGGTGGTAACTCCTCAGCCAAAATCTCGCTCATGAGCTTGAAGGAGTTATGTTCGACTCCTTTAGTCGCACTAACAGCATATGTACCCAATTGGATGTGTTGGCCGATCAACGTTGCAACATCGCGGAACGAAGCACTTGGGACGGTGACAAATACCAGATCACACTTTGCTAGTGCTAAGCTGATGTCCGTAGTCGGAACTACGCGCTCGTGTATCGCATGTCCCGGAAGATATCTTCTATTCTCCTTGTGAGCATCCATGTCCGCAAGTTGATCTTCATCGCGCATCCAAAGATACGTTTCAAAACCATTAGAAGCTACGATATTCGCGATTACGGTCCCAAAGTTTCCCGCACCGACGACGGCCACAGTCATGAATTGCTCATCAGGCTAATAGTTCAGTCAGTAATCGATTTACGCGTTTCACGTGGGTGCCCGCTTCGATGGGGTAAGTCCCGTCTGCTAACACTGCCTGCTCGTGAAGTAAATGAACCAAATCCTCAAAACGTGCTTCATCTTGTTCCTGTGCTAAGTGTTCTATTAAACTATGTGAAGCGTTAATTTCAAGAGTGGGCTTGGATTGCGGAACTTTTTGACCGGACGCTTCTAATACCCTACGCATGTGTAGGTCGAGATCGTGTTCGCCAAGGACTAAACAAGCCGGGGAGTCCACTAGTCTTTTAGACTTTCGGACAGACTCGACGACATCACCCAAGACTGCCTTTATTCGTTCCAACAGCGGTTCGTCAATGTTTTCATCCTTCTCATCTTCAACATCTTTTTCGTCCTGCTTTGCCTCCGGGAGATTTAAACTGCTTCGAGTGATATCCTGAAATTTCTTGCTTTCAAATTCATTGAGATGAGACATCATCCAAGCATCGATTGGATCGCCGAACACCAATACTTCTATGCCTTGGGTCAAAAACACTTCTAAATGTGGGCTGTTTCGCGCCGACTGTTCGTTATCGCCAACTACAAAATAGATGAACTCTTGATCCTCCGGTGCTCGGCTGATGTAGTCGCTGAGTGAGGTTCTTTGAGGCGCATGATCTTCCCCGGTTGGAACAGAATCATGCGTACTGGTGAACCTGAGCAGCTTGATCAACGTATCTCGATTGGGGTTCATTGGAACGGTTCCCTCTTTCAAGACACTGCCAAAGTTGTCCCAAAACTCACCATAAATTTCAGGATCGTCGTTCGCGACTTTCTGAAGACGGTCAAGAACGCGTCGGGCTAGTGCATTACGGATCGTCTCTACAGCTTTGTGTTCTTGGAGCATTTCTCGTGACACGTTTAGTGGTAAGTCATTGGAATCGACGATCCCTTTTACCCAGCGCAAATAAATTGGTAAGAATGTTTCCGCATCATCGAGAATGAATACTCTTTGAACATAGAGTTTTAGTCCCCGAGCGGCATCCGGGTTATATAAATCAAAAGGAGCGCGTTTGGGGATATAGAGAAGACTGGTGTATTCCAAACGACCTTCGACTCGATTGTGACTCCAAGCTATTGGATCTTCAAAGTCGTGGGAAATGTGCTTGTAAAACTCTTTGTACTCGTCGTCGCTGATATCGGATCTAGACCGAGACCAAAGTGCCGTTGCCGTATTGACTGTATCGCGTTCGTCTTGGTTATCCTTGTCCAAGGACGGCATCGTTACAGGACATGCAATATGGTCACTATAGCGTCTCACAATTTCACGCAAACGGTATGAGCTTAAATACTCTTTGGCATCTTCTTTGAGTTTAAGCGTTACTGAAGTACCTCGAGAAGCCTCTGCTTCTTCAATGGTGAATCCGTCCTCTCCCGTCGAACTCCACTTAGTCCCCGTATCAGTGCCAGCTCGTCGAGTTAATACGACAACTTCATCCGAAACCATGAACGTGCTATAAAACCCAACACCAAACTGTCCGATCAGAGTCGCATCTGCTTTTTGATCGCCGGTTAGTTGTTTCAAGAATTCTTCTGTGCCCGATTTCGCGATCGTACCCAAGTTTTCGATGATTTCTTCTCGCGTCATACCGATGCCGTTGTCCGCGAGAGTGATTGTTGCCGCATCTTCGTCGAAGTCGATCGCGATACCCAACTCTGTATCCTCGCCTAACAGTTCGTCATTCTCAAGGGCTTCGAATCGCAATTTATCCACTGCATCAGAAGAGTTGGAGATGAGTTCGCGCAGAAACACTTCACGATTCGAGTAAAGTGAGTTGATCATGAGGTGCAGAAGTTTTTTGGCTTCTGTCTGAAAGCTCAGAGTTTCAGTAGACATGTAATTTTCCGTTAGTTATGACTTGGGTAAAAATATTGTCTAAACACCAAAATTTCAAGAACTCAAACATCAACTCCGTAATACCTCTGACAACGCATCACCAATGTGTGCCAGGTTTCGCACAGTCTGAGCCCCGGCTGTGTCTAAGGCTGCATATTTATCCTCGGCAGTACCCTTACCCCCAGCGATAATCGCGCCAGCGTGCCCCATTCTCTTACCCTGCGGTGCAGTTGCTCCTGCAATGTAAGCAATGACTGGTTTCGAGACATGCTCTTTGATAAAGTCTGCTGTTTCTTCTTCTGCGGTCCCACCAATTTCTCCCACCATCACAATGGCGTCTGTTTGTGGGTCATTCTCAAAAAGCTCGATTACATCAATGAAGTGAGTCCCGGGGACAGGGTCTCCACCGATACCGACACAGGTACTCTGACCAAAACCGTTATCCGTTATCTGTTTCACGGCTTCATACGTAAGCGTTCCGGATCGGGACACAACACCCACGTTGCCGGGACGATGAATTTCTGCTGGCATAATGCCGATCTTACATTCACCTGGAGTTATTACTCCGGGACAATTTGGTCCTACTAATCTTGTATGTGTTCTGTTTAGTAGAGCTTTAGCCCTCAACATATCTAATGTAGGAATGCCTTCTGTGATACAGACCACTAGATCCAACCCTGCTTCGATGCTCTCAAAGATCGAATCGAGACAAAACGGTGCTGGAACGTAGATTACGGAGACCGTCGCGCCGGTGGAATTGATCGCATCTTCAACCGTATCAAATACTGGTAGTCCGAGATGTTCTGACCCGCCGCGACCGGGAGTGACTCCGGCAACTAATTTTGTCCCGTACGCAAGTGCTTGAGTGCTATGAAGAGTCCCTTGGGATCCAGTCAGCCCTTGACACAAAACTCTAGTGTTTCGATCGACTAGTATGCTCACTATTGCGCTCCCGCTGCTTCGACGGACTTTTGTGCTGCATCTTGCAGGGTATCCGCCGCAATAATGGCTAAACCGCTCGCACGTAGAAATTCTCGACCCTCGTCCGCATTGTTTCCGTCAAAGCGAACGATGACGGGGACGCTCACTCCTACCTCTCGATACGCCTCAACAATACCTTCTGCAATCACAGCGCACGAAACAATACCACCAAAAATGTTGATGAGGACAGCGCGCACTTGAGGGTCAGAAAGAATGATTTTGAAGGCCTCCGACACAGAAGCAGTGTTCACGCCGCCACCGACGTCTAAGAAGTTTGCAGGACTCCCACCATAGAGTTTTACAAGATCCATCGTACCCATAGCAAGCCCTGCACCGTTAACCATACAACCGATGCTTCCATCCATAGCAACATAACTAAGTTTGAATTTGGCTGCGTGCTCTTCTCTCGGGTCTTCTTGCGTGGGATCACGTAACTCGGCGAGTTTGGGCTGACGAAAAATTGCATTGCTGTCAATATTGATCTTTGCGTCTAAGCAATGAACATCGCCAGTTTTAGTCACTACTAATGGATTCACTTCAACAAGCGCGCAGTCGAGTTCATGAAATAAGCGACAGAGATTCAAAAAGATTGTGGTGAATTGACGAACTTGATGCTTCTCTAATCCTAGCTTAAATGCCATAGCACGACCTTGAAACGCTTGAGCACCGATGCTAGGATCTATGGTAGCCTTGATAATCTTCTCAGGACTCTCCTCTGCGACCGTTTCGATCTCCACCCCACCCTCTGTTGAAGCCATTACAACGACACTCTGGCATGCGCGATCGATCACAGCACCGAGATAAATTTCACGTGCAATATCCGTAAGCGATTCATAGTAAATGCTAGATACCTGTTGCCCTTCCGCATCGGTTTGCTGAGTTACCAATCGCTTACCCAACCATACAGACGCGAATTCCTGTGCCGCTTCTACGCTCGAAACGAGCTTTACCCCACCAGCTTTACCTCGACCCCCAGCATGGACTTGAACTTTGGCTACCCAAGAGTCGCCACCTATCTCAGCTAGAGCTTTAGGTACGTCGTCAGCAATTTGAACGACCTGACCGGGTGACACGGGTAGTCCGAAATCGTGAAACAGTGCTTTAGCTTGATATTCGTGCAGGTTCAACTAGTTCTCTATCCTTTCTTTGAAACTTGAGGTAAGGAAAGCACACTATGAAAATCAATTCAACGTGTGATGTTTAACAGCGTTAGCGCTACTTCTTCTTTCTTCGATTTACAGTATGAATAGCATTACCACCCACGCTTAACGCTGCTTCATGTACAGATTCGGAAAGCGATGGATGGGCGAACATCGTCAATGCGAGATCTTCAGCCGTAGCCCCAAACTCCATCGCGATAACACCTTGTGCGATGAGTTCTGAAGCTTGCGCACCCAATATGTGCACTCCCCTTATTCGGTCGGTCGTCGCATCAGCGATGATTTTGACAAATCCCTCGGTTTCATTAGCGGCCATTGCACGACCATTCGCACTATAGGAAAACATTCCACTGTTAAATTTCTCTCCGTTCGCTTTGAGTTCATCTTCACTTTGACCAACCCAGGCGATCTCCGGATGTGTGTAAATCACCGAAGGTACTGTTTCATAGTTAACAATTGGTTTGTGCCCAGCTATTCTTTCAGCAACCATCACTCCTTCTTCCATACCCTTATGAGCCAGCATTGGACCACGTACAACATCTCCGACAGCATAAACGTCCGGTGCATCCGTCAAACAAAGATCATTCACAAACAAGAAACCGCGTTCATCAATATTGACTTCGCACTCTTGGCTGAGTAAATCTTCGGTGTAGGGTCGGCGACCTACTGCAACGATTAGCTTATCACATTCAAGCACTAGGTCTTCACCCTTAAGCTGGTACGCAACCTTCACTACCCCGTCTTCAACCGTGGACGACACTACCCTCGCGCCAAGGCGCACGTCTAAACCTTGTTTCTTGAAAATCTTCAAAGCCTCCCGAGCCGCGCGGCGGTCCGCCATGGGTAAGAAGTCATCAAGCGCTTCCAAGATCACAACTTCAGAGCCAAATCGGTTCCAAACACTGCCTAACTCCAATCCGACAATACCAGCGCCAATTACACCTAAACGTTTCGGTGCTTCTTCAAATTCCAGCGCATCAGTGGAATCCACGATTAATTCGTGGTCTATTCTTGCAGCTGGGATGTCGATAGGTGTAGATCCCGGTGCCAAAATAACATGATTTGCTGTGATTGTTTCTTGTGTTCCGTCGTGGCTCGTGTAAGTCACCTCGCGTCCGCTGCCAAGCTGTCCAGTACCAGGTAAGAAGGTTATGTCGTTTCCCTTGAATAGGACGTCAATTCCGGATGTTAGTTTGTCCACGATAGAGTTCTTGTAAGCCAGCATTTTTGAAATGTCAATTTGGTGATCGCTAGCCGAAATTCCCATTTTTTGAAATTCGGTCATTCGCGTAAATGTATAGGACACATCGAGAAGTGCTTTCGAGGGGATACATCCCCAATTCAAACAGGTTCCGCCTAAAGTAGGTTTAGCGTTGCGATCAACAGACTTATCAATACAAATGACCGCGTGACCGAGTTGCGCGCTACGAATCGCAGCGGCATAGCCCGCCGGACCTGCACCGATGACGACGATATCAGCTTCACGACTCATTTCTTTTCTCCCTAAAGTTCCAGCAAAATACGCGCTGGATCTTCCAGCATTCCTTTAATCGCAACCAAAAATCGCACCGCCTCAGAACCGTCAATTAGCCGATGATCGTAAGACAGGGCTAAATACATCATCGGCCGGATCTCGACACTACCGTCCACAACCACAGGTCGTTCCTGAATCTTATGCATTCCCAAAATCGCGGTTTGCGGGGGATTCAATATTGGTGTCGACATGAGCGAACCGAAAACACCGCCATTGGAAATAGTGAACGTTCCACCTTGCATGTCTTCAATGGCCAATTTACCGTCTCGAGCTTTTTGTCCGAACTCCACTATTTGGTCTTCGATTTGAGCAAGTCCTAAAGCATCGGCATCTCGCACGACTGGTACGACCAGGCCGCGTTCGGTGCTCACTGCAACGCCTATGTCATAAAAGCCGTGATAGACGATGTCGGAACCGTCGATAGACGCATTTACTAACGGAAATCGCTTGAGTGCTTCTACGGAAGCTCGAACGAAAAAGCTCATGAAGCCCAATCTCGTCCCGTTGTGCGTACGCTGAAACTCTTCTTGATATTGCTTGCGCATACGAATAATTGG
Organism: Gammaproteobacteria bacterium; assembly: GCA_009841615.1. Classification (GTDB taxonomy): domain Bacteria; phylum Pseudomonadota; class Gammaproteobacteria; order Pseudomonadales; family Azotimanducaceae; genus Bin55. Next base: position 97,861 of record VXLL01000011.1, read on the forward strand.
AGCCATATCCGCTTCATTGAAAGTCGTAAGCATCGCGGCTGTTTGTTGGGCTTCGACCAATCGATTCGCGATCGTCGCGCGCAGTCTCGTCATTGGTACGCGACGTTCGACTCGTTCCCCAGTGTCCGCTGATGGTTCCTCTATTTCTGGTTCAGGAGCTTTTGCTCGCCCTGTCTTTGCTTCTACGCGAACTGTCCGCGAGGCAATCGCTGCTTCTACATCGCCTTTGGTAATCATCCCACCACGACCAGAACCGCGGACTGACGCCAAATCAATGCTGTTTTCTAAGGCTAGTTTCCGAGCCGAAGGAGCGGCTGCGAATTCTCTCTGTTCAGTGTCTACGGGTTGATCGCTTGTTTGCTCAGATTGTTCTACGGCAGGAGGGTCTCCTTCTTCGACGACGGCGATCAAATCGAGACCAACGACTGTCGCGCCTTCTGGTTTCATGATCTTCGCTACCGTACCAGCAACCGGCGATGGAATTTCCAACGTCGTTTTCTCTGTTTCGACATCAGCCAACAGCTCATCCCGTGCAATGAACTCTCCTTCGCGTTTATACCATTTTGTAAGCTCCCCTTCAACAATGGATTCGGGGAACGCTGGCGTAGTTATTTCAGTGGTCACGTATTTCTTCCAAATTTCCAAAGAGTGCTTCTTCGACAAGTTCGCGTTGCTGTCGCGCGTGGCGCGCTGGTAAGCCTACGGCTGGTGCCGCATACGGTTTACGTCCTGCATACTTGAGTGTTAAGTCATGATGGGTTGTAGCGACTGCACGCTCCATGTGATGTTTACTTGAATACCATGCGCCTTGGTTCTTCGGTTCTTCCTGACACCACACGATCGTCTTGAGCTGACTGTATCTGTTCAAGATTTCAAGTAGTTCATCGCGAGGAAATGGATACAACTGTTCCAAACGGACTAACCCAACGGTCGTACAGTTTGCTTCCCTTCGTCGAGTGAGTAAATCATAGTACACCTTACCGCTGCACAAAACTAATCGCTCGACTGCTTTAGGCTTCAACGGATCATACTCATCGATTACATTACGAAACGAACGCGTTGACAATTCGTCAATGGTCGAAGTGGCGAGTTTATGACGAAGTAAGCTCTTGGGTGTTAGAACAATGAGCGGTCGACGCATCGGGCGGATCATTTGCCGACGCAACAAGTGAAAAATTTGTGATGGGGTCGTTGGGATACAAACTTGTATGTTGTGTTGTGCACACATTTGCATGAAGCGTTCGAGGCGTGCGGAGGAATGTTCCGGTCCTTGTCCTTCGAGTCCGTGAGGTAAAAACACGACCAAGCCGCACTGTCGTCCCCACTTGGCTTCGCCACTTGAGATGAATTGATCGAACACGACTTGAGCTCCGTTGGCGAAATCCCCAAATTGAGCCTCCCAAATAACAAGCGTGTTCGGCGTAGTCGTCGCGTATCCATATTCAAACGCAAGTACAGCTTCCTCGGAGAGTAATGAGTCGTAAATCTCAAATCTACGTTTCTTAAAGCCTTCTTGCATGGGTATCACTTGTTCACCCGTACTCTGACAATACACACAGGCATGCCGATGAGAAAATGTACCCACTCCGACATCTTGTCCGGTAATCCTAACATCAAAACCCTGATCCAGCAGCGTCGCGTATGCCGCCATCTCGCCAAAGCCCCAATTCACGGCGAGACCTCCAGCTGCCATGTTGCGCCGATCAGCATAAATGCCTTGGACTTGTTTGTGGAGTTTTGTTCCCTTTCGGATTCTGTTAGCTTTTGCCATAACCTGTTGGAGTCGAAGCAACGGAAACGAGGTGTCGGCAGGCTCGTCCCAATGATGGCCGATATACGGCTTCCAGTCGACGAACATACTCGTATCGGGTTCTTTAATAACAGAAAGTGCTATAGTCTCACCTCGGTCTAAACGATCTCGTACGGTCGCGGCCAATTCGTCGGATTCATCCTGCGAGACGACGCCTTCTTCGGCTAAGCGATCAGCGTAAATCTTTCGTGTCGTCGGATGACGCCTGATCTGTTGGTACATTAAAGGCTGTGTTTTCATTGGATCTTCGGCTTCGTTATGACCGCGACGTCGATAACAAACTAAATCTATAACGACATCCTTCCCAAAAACATTTACGTAATCTGATGCTATTTGTGCAACGAACGTCACTGCTTCGGGATCGTCGGCGTTAACGTGGAAAATCGGCGCGCGAATGATCTTTGCAACTTCACTACAGTATTCCGTCGAGCGTGCGTCTTCCAGTCGGCTCGTGGTAAACCCGACCTGGTTATTAATAATGATGTGCATCGTCCCACCCGTGGAAAATCCTCGAGTCTGAGACATTTGAAAGGTTTCCATGACGACTCCTTGTCCAGCGATAGCAGCATCACCATGGATTAAGATTGGAAATACCTGTTCTCGACTGGCATCAGCACGACGGTCTTGCCGTGCTCGGCATGAACCTTCGACTACCGGTCCTACAATCTCCAAGTGCGACGGATTGAAAGCGAGCGCGAGATGTATTTGCCGACCGTGTGTTTCTAGATTTGTCGAAAATCCCATGTGATACTTCACGTCACCAGTTTCGTATTGTTGACGAGCTCGACCTTCAAATTCTTGAAATAGTTCACTCGCTTGTTTTCCAAGCAAGTTTACGAGAACATTCAATCTTCCTCGGTGCGCCATTCCAATGACGACTTCTTGGACTCGCCACATTCCGGAGCGCTGAGTTATCTCGTGCAGCATCGGGATCAAGCTCTCCGCTCCTTCCAAGCCGAATCTTTTAGTACCCGGATACCGATTGTGTAAGTATCGTTCAAGTCCTTCTGCAGCACTAAGGCGTTCCAAAATCCGATATTTCGTCTGATCGTCAAATTGCATCTGAGAATGAACGCTCTCTAACCGGCCACGAATCCATTCCCTTTCCTGTGTCGAAGTCACGTACACATACTCTGTACCGATAGAGCCACAATAGGTCTTTTCTAAAGCGTCGACGATATCGCGAAGTTTGGCATCTTTCTCAGTGAACAGGTGCGACGATCCAATATGAAACACTGTGTCAAAATCAGCCATGCTTAAGCCATGAAACTTCAATTCAAGATCCGCGGCCTTCTCTCGTTCCCAGACTCCTAGTGGATCAATTCGAGCCCTACGGTGACCTCGAGATTGATAAGACTCGATGAGTTCCATCACTTGGATTTGTTTTCGATGGTACTCCGAGAGTATCGAGGTACTGACTCGTTCCGGCCGAGCCTTAAGGCGATTTCGACCGAGTCTTTCGAAGTGATGAACTATCGTACTGTGAGCAATATCCGGATGCCCATTGTCTGCTTGAGGAAGCGTGTGGAAATAATCTCGCCATTCCTGAGGAACTAGGTTCGCACTCTCTAAATACTTTTCATACATCGCTTCGATGTACGCAACGCTACCTCCCGCAAGATGAGAACTTGCTTCCATTCGTTCTAGAAAAGAGTCAGTCATTGTTTTTCCTCAAATGTACCACTAGGTTCCTTCTTTCACCATAAGAGATCGGATCTTTCCGATGGCTCTCGTCGGATTCAGGTCTTTTGGACAAACGCTAGCACAGTTCATAATGCTACGACAGCGAAATACGCTGAAATGATCATCGAGTTTTGACAATCTCGCTTCTGTTGCCGTGTCACGGCTGTCTGCGATAAATCGATACGCGTGTAACAATGCTGCCGGACCAAGAAACTTATCAGGATTCCACCAATATGAGGGACACGCGGTAGTACAGCACGCACACAAAATACACTCATACAATCCTTCTAACTTTTCTCGATCTTCAATACTTTGGAGTCGTTCCTTTGTGGGTGGTAAATCCTCATTTATCAAAAAAGGATCGGCGCGTTCGTACTGTTTGTAGAACTGGGACATGTCTACAACAAGATCTCGAATCACGGGTAGTCCCGGTAACGGACGCAGCACAAGCCGGTTGCCAGAAATTACTGAACCGACCGGCGTCTTACACGCTAGCCCATTAGTCCCGTTCATGTTCATTCCGTCCGACCCACATACGCCCTCACGACAAGACCGGCGATAGGTAATCGAAGGGTCTTTGATCTTGAGTTGTTCCAATACGTCAAGGACCATCAAATCGCGACCTTCTGGCCGAGAAAATTCGTAGTCTTGCATCCTTGGTTTGGCGTCCTGTTCAGGAATGTAGCGATAGATGCTTACCAGCACGATTTAGTACTCTCTCTTGATCGGTTGAAAGGGTTCCATTGTTTCGGGGCTAAAGTTCACCGCACGCTTCGTGATCGATTTGTCGGGAGCAAAATACAGTGAGTGACACAACCAATTATCGTCGTCTCGCTCGGTGTAGTCGACTCGCGCGTGTGCACCTCTACTCTCCTTTCGTGCTGCCGCAGCGATTGCAGTAGCTTCGGCAACTTCAAGTAAATTATCAAGTTCTAATGCTTCGATTCTGGCAGTATTGAATATTCTAGTCTTGTCTTCAAGATACGCGTGCTGTACACGATCGCGTAATTCGGCAAACACGGAAATCGCTGCCTGCATGTTCTGCTCCGATCGAAATACGCTGAAATTCATTTGCATGGTTTTTTGAAGTTCAGATTTCAACGTCGCCGGGTGCTCTCCTTCCGACGACTCGTCCCAACGACGAATCCGAGCTATTGCAGGCTCGTAATCCGTGGTCGACGGTGCGCGGTAACTCACCCCCTGTTCGAGCGTTTCTCGAATATGTAATCCTGCGGCGCGACCAAAGACTACCAAGTCCAGTAGAGAATTTCCACCGAGGCGGTTTGCCCCATGAACAGACACGGATGCTACTTCGCCCACAGCATAGAGTCCCTCGACCATCTGATCGTGCCCTTCTATTTGCGTAACCGCTTGACCGGAAACTGCTGTGGGTACTCCCCCCATCATGTAATGACAAGTTGGTACGACCGGTATCGGTTCAACCACCGGGTCGACAAGCGCGTAGGCACGAGATAGTTCCAAAATACCGGCTAATCTAAGTTCCAATGTGTGTTTACCTAAATGATCGAGTTTCAAGAAAACGTGATCTTTATCGGGACCGCATCCTCGTCCTTCTTGAATTTCGATGATCATAGATCGTGAAACGACGTCGCGACTGGCCAAGTCTTTTGCTGAAGGGGCATACCGTTCCATAAAACGTTCCCCTTGTGCATTAACCAAATAACCGCCTTCTCCACGACAGCCCTCGGTAACCAGCACTCCGATTGGATAAATACCCGTTGGGTGGAATTGCCACATTTCTATGTCTTGTACGGGGACTCCGCTCCGAAGTGCCATAGCAATGCCGTCTCCCGTGTTCATGAGCGCATTTGTCGTACTAGCGTAAATACGACCAGCACCCCCTGTTGCGAGCAGTGTAGCCTTTGCCTGCACCAACACAGTTTCGCCGCTCTCAATGTTTATCGCAACCACTCCACAGATCACGCCATCCTGATTCCGTACTAAATCGACAGCAAACCACTCATTCAAAAATGTCGTGCGAGCTTTGACATTCGCTTGATAGAGTGTGTGTAGTAGTGCGTGTCCAGTTCGATCAACCGCGGCACAAGTCCGCGCTGCTTGTCCCCCCTTACCAAAATCCTTTGATTGTCCTCCAAAAGGCCGTTGATAAATTCGACCGGTCTCGGTTCGAGAAAACGGCAAACCCATGTGCTCTAGTTCATAAACCACTTCCGGCCCAACCTTACACATGTATTCAATAGCGTCCTGATCGCCGATGAAGTCCGACCCCTTGACCGTGTCATACATGTGCCAACGCCAGTTATCATCAGGATCATCGCTACCGATCGCGCAAGTGATACCGCCTTGTGCAGAAACCGTGTGTGAACGAGTTGGAAACACTTTGGACATCACCGCGGTATGAAAGCCACTCTCGGCAAGGGGAAGACTCGCACGTAAACCAGCACCGCCGCCACCGACAACTACGGCATCAAATTGCAGTGTTCTTATAGGTTGAGACACCAAGGATACTACCAAATAATGATGAATCCCAGTACAAAATACACGACGATCAAGGAAGTTACTCCAAATTGATAGACCAACCGCAGTACAGTTGCAAACTTGCCAATGTGATGCTCATTCAAATAGTCCGTACCTACAGTCCACATGCCAATCCACGCGTGGATTCCCCACGACAACAACGTCAGGGTGCCAATAATTAACATCGCGGGAGATCGCATAAAAGTGAGCCATTGTGCGTAATCAAGACTGGGGTGTGCTAACACAAACCAAACAATGCACCCAACGTACACAGTTAACACGACAGCGGACACTCGTTGAAGGAGAAAGTCTGCTACACCGCTACGAGAAAAACTCGTGGCGTTTACAACCAAAACCAAACTCCGATAGCCAAAGAAAGAACCACAGAGCAAACGAGCACTAGTAAGGCACTTGCTCTACCTATTTTCAAAGAATCGCCAATATGCAAGTCCATCAATAGATGACGAAGACCCGCAACAATGTGATAGCCCAAGAGTGAAAGAGTGAACCATAGAACTATCGAATGTAAGGGGTTATCAAGTGTGGCTTTTAAGTTTGAGAACGATGCTTCCGACTCCAGCGATAGCCACAGTATCCACAACAAATAAAACGATGCTCCAAATAGCGCTACCCCGCTCACCCGATGCAGAATCGATACTACAGCGACAATGGGAAATCGGATCGCGAAGAGATTTAAAAAAACTGGTCGAGTACTCTTCATCGGCTAATCGGAGAACAAGCGGTGGGATTCAAGCTCACCGCGCACTCGTTTAAGAACGCGTGAACCTTGGACTTGTTTTATAACGGTGGGTTGAGACGACATTATTCCTCGTAATTTTAGTGTGTGCGTCAACCTTGCATATCGTCTATCCTACAATCTTCATCAAACCAAGTAATCTGGAGTCTATGTTTGCTACATCGTTTATGCCTTATATCGAACAATGAATTCATGCATCTTCTTAGACATCAGACAGCTACTAAACTCTAGCTGTAGTACGCCGATTGTCGCCGTGAAGCAGATTTGTGTTTATAGAAGTACGCGATTCAAAATGATTGCATGAAAAAATTCTTACATATGGCTACAGTGTAAACTCTAAGGTGAAATCAGATTGACTTCCGCTTCTCTGATTCTCCGTAATTCGCAGTGCCGTTACAGTGAACTCCCCAAAAGCTCCTAAACGCCAATGGGCAAAACAGTATGCTGAACGTTTGCTTTCAGCTCGCTGGATTGTCGTTCTAGTCACGGTAGCTTTGGTGATCGTGGCATCTCTCGGTGTTTTACGACTTGGATTCGAGGCAGACTACAAGATATTCTTTGACGAAGACAACCCCCAGTTAATAGCGTTGGAGACGTTGGAACAGACCTATGGGAAGAGCGAAAACGTCGCATTCCTAATCGTACCCGATGACGGGAATGCTACTTCAGAAAACGCTTTGTCGGCAATCGTGTGGCTGACGGATGAGGCATGGAAAACGCCCTATTCAAGACGTGTCGATTCCCTTGCGAACTTTCAATACACGACCGCAGATGGGGACGATTTGTATGTTAGAAACCTGATCGAACGGGATGAAATATCTCGCCCACAGGCTCAGGCTCATGTACGATCAATTGCTCTGTCAGATCCACGGATTGAAGGTAGTATGCTGGCGCGAAACGGAGATGTCACAGTCGTAAACGTCACAGTTGAACTACCGGACCTATCTGGTACCGACCTTCTCAAGCCTGTGGCAGAAGTCGCTAACTTCGCAAGAGATCTTGCAGAGAAAACAGAAGAACGTTTTTCCAACCTAGACATTCGAGTTGTTGGCACGATTATGGTCAACCAAACGTTTGTGGCGGCATCTCTGGATAGCCAACTGATATTCTTCCCTGCGAGTCTGCTACTGATGGCTCTGATCTTGGGAGTGCTCACTCGAGGTATGTCTGGAGTGTTCGCGACCGGTATGGTCATGGTATTTTCTGTTTTAGCCGCTATGGGTATAGGAGGCTGGTTTGGTCTACCGTTTTCCCCGCCGTTAATGCCAGTACCAACTATCGTTCTGATGATCGTGGTCGCAAACTGCGTACACCTGCTGGTTACTACACAGAATCGCATGCGAGCCGGGGACTCCAAGCACGACGCGATCGTCGAGTCGATTCGGTTGAACCTACACCCAGTATTCTTAGCAAGCCTTACGACGACACTCGGCTTCCTTAGTATGAATTTTTCCGAGGTGCCGCCATACCGACACTTAGGCATGTTTGTAGCGTTTGGTATTATGGTTTCGTTCGTCCTATCTGTTACGTTCTTGCCTGCGGTTCTATCGATTCTGCCTTTCGGCGCGCGAAAGCAAAATCAAACGTCCCGTACCTTTTCAGTGAAGAGATTAGCAGATGTCGTACTTCGGTACAGAAAAGTACTGTTCTGCGTTTGGTTAATCATCGTACCTGCCATGATTCTGGCAATCACGCGTAATGACCTGAACGATGTCTTAGTTCACTTCTTCAACAAAAGCGTTGAATTTCGACAGGATACAGATTTCATGGACGAACGTTTAAGTGGCAACACCCTACTTGAATACTCGCTAGAAGCTACTACCGTCGGAGGAGCTACCAATCCGAACTTTCTACAAGATGTCGAGAACTTTGCAGAGTGGTACCGCAATCAGCCCGCGGTGCGACATGTGTCGACTATTACGGATACCTTTAAACAACTCAACAAAAGCATGCACGGCGATGATCCGGCAATGTACCAGATTCCAGATAGTCAAGAATTAGCCGCCCAGTACCTCCTACTTTATGAACTATCTCTGCCCCAGGGGTTAGATCTAAACAATCAAATTGATCGATCCCGTACAGCGACTAGAGTCTCGGTGTCCGCAGAAACTTTGAACTCCAAAGATCTTCTCGAAATTAACACCCGAGCGGAGACATGGTTGCAAGAAAATGCGCCACATGTATCGGGAGTCTCGGGCACGGGACCATCGACACTGTTCGCATACATCGGGCAACGCAACATTCAGACGATGCTAATCGGTACAGTAATCGTGCTTCTTGCGATTTCTGCAATCCTCTTAGTCGCACTACGATCGTTACGAATCGGTTTAGTCAGTATTGTTCCTAATCTAACACCGGCGATTCTCGGATTCGGTGTGTGGGGCTTGACCGTCGGACAGGTTGGGCTTGCACTTTCGGTGGTTGTGGCGATGACTATAGGAATTGTCGTTGACGATACCGTGCATTTTTTGGGCAAGTATCTCCGAGCACGGCGAGAGTTAAATTTCGGCCCTGAAGCTGCTGTACGTTACTCGTTCGATACCGCTGGCCGAGCCCTTCTGACCACGACGTTTGTATTAGTGGCTGGGTTTTTGATTTTCGTGTTTTCGCCTTTTGTCCCGACGGCACAGGTGGGTATCTTGACAGCGCTGATCATCGGTTTTGCACTTGTCGCTGACCTTACACTCCTACCCGCACTATTGCTGTGGGTTGATAGCGACAGTAAGAGTGTTCGAAAGTAACTGCTGAAAACCCCACCAATTAAAATTTCAAGTGTTCGCTTTTTTTGCGAGGTAACGAAGTAGCAACGTGTTCAACAACCCCCTTGAATCCTTTCACAACACTGTTGCTGAAGCGAAAGCGGAACGGGAACAACTCGACCGACTGTTAACCGTATCTTCTCCCCGAGAACTTTTGCTGTTAGTCCTCGTGTTAGTTCTACTAGCTACTCTCATCGTTTGGCTAGTGTTCGGAGTCCTTGACCGGAACATTTCCGCGAACGCTACCGTGCTTGAACATTCAATCACTGCCGATAGCTCAAACCAAGCCGTACGAATGGAAGCAAGGTTGAGTACCGAATTTGGTCCAACCGTCAAGGCTGGAATGTCTGTATTGATTAAACCACTGAAAGGTCAAGGAAACACTGCGACAATACAAGGAAATATTCGATCGATTCTGTCTTTAGATATAGCAGAAGAGGTATCTGTTGCGGGTCGTGCCCCATTAACGACCAAACTTTTGCAGATTACGGTCGATCCAGACGTCGATCTTTCATCCTACTCTGGTTCCGAGTGTCGTCTGATCATCCAACTTGGACGACTGTCCCCACTCGAGTTGATCGGAAAAACACTGCTTTAATATGGCTTCGCGCTCGACTCAGACTACAAGCCAAGAGTCTGTTCTTCGTTCAAAAAAGCAAAAGATAACTACTCCAGTTCTTTTGCAAATGCACGCTACGGAGTGTGGTGCTGCATGTTTAGGAAGTGTGTTAGCTTATTTCGGACGATGGGTTCCACTTACGCAATTACGGGAAAAGTGTGAAGTTAGCCGAGACGGAAGCAGTGCGGCAAGTATTGTGCGAGCAGCCCGACACTACGGCCTTGACTGTAAGGGTCTGAGCGTAAAGGCCGATCTGTTAAAAAACCTTACTCTGCCGCTCGTCCTGTTCTGGCAGTTTAGTCACTTCGTCGTGCTAGAAGGTATTACGGAACGACACTATTATTTGAACGATCCAGCTTCAGGAAGACGGAAACTCACAAAGGAAGAATTTGTAAAAGGTTATAGCGGAATTGCGCTTAAATTAAACCCAAGCGAAGACTTCACACCCGGTGGAGAGTGGCCAAACCTTTTCTTACAACTGAAGAGTTTTCTCTCCGGAGCATGGCGAATACTTACAGGAGTGTTGGCTTGTGCCCTGATGATAACACTGTTAGCTCTTGTGATACCGGTGTCGTTGACTGTATTCGTGGATGAAGTGATGCATAGCTTCGGGGCTTGGTTCGGTGTTGTGGTCGCGCTTCTCGCCGCTGGTGTATTGATATATGCGTTAACCTGGTTGAAACACCGATTGCTTGAACAACTATCGGTAAGGATATCGGTGAATGGATACAACGAGAGTTTGACCAAACTCTTACGATTGCCGCTTGAGTTTTTTGCGCACCGGCAGGTTGGCGATTTGACAGACCGAGTGTCTACGATCGATCGAATCGCGAAGAATCTTACGACAGAGTTCCTAGTACTTCTCATTGATATGGCAATGAGTGTAGTACTTCTGATCACGATGCTGCTCTTTAACGTGATTCTCTCTATGGTAGTTTTACTGCTCGCTTTGCTCCACGCGTCGCTGACTTATATTCTCAACCACAAACAGTCGATTCAGAGTCAAGCGATGAGACGTGAGCAAGGACTACTACTCGCCATCGGTATGCAGATGCTAAGCCACGCCGAAAATCTTCGCATGACTGGCGCGGATGATCGGTTTTTTGCTCGTTGGAGTGGGCAACAAGCACGAGAACTCCAAGCGCGGCAACTAAATTCCGAATTGAGTGCAGTGAATTCTGCACTTCCAGGTCTTATTTCAGTTTGGCGAAGTGCTGCGGTCCTCACAATCGGCGGTTTTCTCGTTATTTCTGGCGAAATGACACTAGGAGTCTTAGTTGGGTTTTACTTCTTAGCCGAGATGTTTTTAGATCCTATTGGCCGCTTTATGGAATTTGCCGATAAACGACAAACACTTGAAATCGATCTACAGCGATTACAAGACATTTCAAATACGACAGAAGACCCAATATTCAGCCGGCGAAGTCCCGAATCCGTTGCAATCCCCACGTTTAAGGGTAGATTTCAGTTAACAGGTCTGGTTGAGTTGCGTAATGTGACTTTCGGGTATAACAAGAGCCGTCCTCCCTTGCTCAAAGATTTCAACCTCACGATCAAACCCGGGCAACGGGTCGCGGTGGTCGGAACTAGTGGATCTGGAAAGTCGACGTTGCTGCGCCTAATATCAGGAATCAGTCATCCGTGGTCGGGAGAGATTTTGTTTGACGGTCATTTGAGAGATGAAATTCCAGAGGAGGTTCTTCGAAGGTCAATATCGGTCGTGAACCAGGAGGCGATGCTCTTTGCCGCGACCGTAAGGGACAATATTACCCTTTGGAATCCTGCTGTTTCTGATGAAATCATAGTTTCCGCGACTCGAGACGCATGCATTCACCACGATATCTTGGTCCGTCCCCACGGTTATTCGACGGTAGTCGAGGACGGCGGCGCGAATTTCAGTGGCGGTCAGAGACAACGATTAGAAATCGCACGAGCTTTGGTTGGTAATCCTACCTTGCTTTTTCTAGATGAAGCGACAAGTTCGCTTGACGCAGCGACCGAAGAGTCAGTGGATGATAGTTTACGACGAAGGGGAGTCACATGTTTCATCATCGCGCATCGGCTCAGTACCGTCCGTGATTGCGACGAAATCATCGTACTCGAAAAAGGCGCAGTTGTGCAACGGGGTACGCACGACGAGATGATCGCCGATAGAGATGGCACCTACTACAAGCTAGTTAGGTCGGGTTGATGGACCACAAGTCAAACGAATTCACATCCGTTTCAGAAATTGCGTTGCGCTCTAAGGTCAGCGTACCCTGTGAGGGAAATTCACCTGTTGTGCTAGACGACAACGAGAGCTTCTGGTATGTCGAAAATGGTGCTGTCGACCTCTTTCTTATCGAAACCATGGACGGTATAGAACAAGCGGCACCACAACACCTCATGCGAGTTGAATCCAAGAGGTTATTACCTAGTTTTGTCCCCGATAAACAGGACAGAGACGGAAGTAAAACTACTCTCGGACTGGTGGCTAAAGGCAAACCTGGTACGCGCTTGACTCGCATACCGGTCTCTGATCTAGCCAAGATTCATGCGTCCGAGTTAGCGGAGCAAATCGATGGCTGGTTGACCGCCTTGACTCAAGCCTTGTCGCGCTTCGTTATTCGTTCTCCGCGACCGAATGCACTCATAGAACCCACCTCGGAAATCACTCTATCCAAAGGAATAGTGAGCGTTTCTCGTAGCGTGGTCTGGGTGTCCGGTGCAACTGAGGGTACGGGTTTATTCATGGACATGGTAGATCCTGCGGAGATAGTCAAAGGAGCGACTGAATCGGCAATCCCTCTGACCCGGGCAAGCTGGATCTCCATATTCGAAGAGGTAACCATTTCAGGTTACTCTACAGAAACACTAGCGAAAGATGGTTCACTCTTAGCTGCTCTCGCGTCGTTTCATAGGATCGCCTTACACATGGAACGCCTCAACCGCCGATTAGCAGTTGTAGACGACGCGAATCTCGAGCGCGATCGAATCATGAGTCGCCGTGTTGCCGAAGACGTTGCTAGAACTCGGCTCTTCGACATTTACGACCAGCAGAGAAAAACCGAGACGCAAGCTACCGACACCGCGCTTGCGAGTGCGCTCCGGCTCATCGGTCGTCGCTTGGGTATAGAGTTCAAAATTCCTCGAAGATCGGAGTCATTCGAAGAGCCGGTTACCCTAATTGACATTCTCGACGTATCAAGTGTACGCGCGAGGCGTGTGAAACTCGATTCAGACAGTCGATGGTGGCACAGCGACAGCGCAGTGCTCTTAGCGTTCCGGGCGACTGACAATCAACCAATCGTCTTGATACCCGGAATGCACGGCCGGTATAACCTAATCGACCCAGTTTCTAAAAAGCGACTGATAACTTCTAAAGCTCGCGCTGCAGAACTGAAAGAAGAAGCTTGGATGTTTTATCAACCTTTACCGTCGGGCTCGGTGAGTTCGTCCGAGCTCCTACGTTTTGCCCTACGACGCTCCGGTAAGGACCTGACGCGATTAGTTCTATCCGGTATCGTTGGTGGGCTAGTAAAACTGGTACCGGCACTAATGCTTGGACTAGTAGCAAACCATATCGTGGCGGGTGGAAATACCACAGGACCACTCTTTGTAGTAGCGCTACTGCTCGCCGTGATTGGACTACTGAGTGTGTTTGTCAACCTGTTAGAAAACACTTCGATGATGCGTTTTGAGGGCCGCTCTGCAACTCGACTTGAAGCAGCATTTTGGGATCGCCTCATGCGACTTCCCTCGGACGTTCTCCATCGCCAACCCAGTGGAGACTTAGCGATGTCGGGAACGGCGTTTCAGAATTTGCGAGACGGTTTGCAGAGAGTGGTCGCCAACAGCGTGCTGTCTCTTGTCTTCTTATTACCTGTCTTCGGTGTCGTCTTCTTTTACGATGTTGTACTAGGAAGCGTTGTCTTGATATTTAGTGTAGTTGCTCTTTCGATCATGATCTTTTGGGGAATGTGCCAAATATCACCTTATAGTCGAATGATTAGTGCGATCCGTCGCGTGACTGGGCTACTGTTCGAAATTATCGAAGGTATTTCAAAGCTTCGCGTTGAGAATGCTGAAGGTTCCGCATTCGCTATGTGGGCACAGGACTATCGTGAACAAAAACGCGCGGAACTGAAACTTGGTAAGTATGAACGCCATGCACGAGCGTTAGGTGCTGCACTACCATTTGTCGCGGGAGCGGTTCTGGTGTTTTTCATAGTCGCGATTGGAGATGGCGACTTTCTAGTTGGTGATTTTTTAATCGTCTTCGCTGTATTCATTGTTTTTCAGCATGCCATTGCACGGTTCGGTGAGTCTTTCGGTTTGGTTGCTTCCATGTTGCCGGCACTGAATCAGATGCGTTCAATGCTTGCTGCTGACCCGCAAACCAAGACTTTAGGAGATCCAGTCGAGAGTCTGCATGGAGAAGTCTTGTTCGATCGGATCTCTTTTCGTTACACATCGGATGGTCCACTCGTTCTCACCGACGTTACGATTCACGCCCGTCCTGGCGAATTTATCGCAATTGCAGGTGAATCTGGTGCGGGGAAGAGCACGCTATTTCGACTTGCAATCGGTCTTGATCGGCCTACCAATGGTGCTGTTTACTACGACGGTCGTGATTTGCGACACCTGAATTTGAAACAGTTACGACGTAAGATGGGAGTGGTGCCCCAATCAGTCCGACTTCATCCTCAGGATATCTGGGACAATATCGTCGTCCATCATGAAGACCCCAGCATTGAACAGGTTTGGGAAGCGACTCGTTCCGCTAGCATTGAGCAGGAAATTCGATCAATGCCTATGGGAATGATGACGATGGTCGGTGCAAGCGGCTCAGTTCTCTCCGGAGGAGAAAGTCAGAGGATTTCTATTGCTAGATCATTGTTGGGTAACCCTCGAATCATGTTGTTTGACGAGGCAACCAATTGGCTTGATAACGACAAACAAGCGCGAGTCATGCAAAACTTAGCACTCCTCACCTCAACAAGGATCGTTATCGCACATCGTCTTTCAACCTTGAAACAAGCTGACCGAATTTACGTCATGCAAGCTGGTAAGGTTGTGCAAAGTGGCACGTTCGACGAACTCATCGAGGTTCAAGGTGTGTTCAAAGAACTGGTAAAACGACAGATAGCTTAGCACTTTCACGTCCGAATACTTCGATGAGTCTTATTAATCGGATTTTTAACAAAGCTGGTGTCGACAAAAATTTCCGAGCACGCCTACTGGAGAATCCCAAAGCAGCAATCCATGAGGAATTCGGGTTGCAGTTTGCTGAAGATCAAAAGATAGTGGTACACGAAGAGACTGATACCACGACGCACTTGGTTCTCCCGCCCAAAGACAAACTAAGCGTCGCAGAACGATCGGAAGCGAAAACAGGAGCAGCTTCTTTGGAATTTTTGAAGAAAACCATGTACGATCCCGCGCCACCGCAGCGATCTACGACCATATCCAGAGAACTTTTACACTTGGATTCTGACGATGCGGATTCGTTAGCGCGAGTGGGAAAAGAGAGCATCGTTCGCGGACTCCAATTTTTACTGTCCAAGGTGGATGAAAATGGTGCCTGGCATTGCATTCGATTTAATGTGGGCGATCCAAATATACCTCGACACTTTGAACGACCGCCTTTTATTTCCGCATTCTGTGTACTTGCACTTCAGCGAAGTAAAGAACCCCTGGCTCAGGAGTTGTGTGCAAAAACCAAAAAATACATAGTCAAAACCATGGAATATCCCGGATTCTGGAGGTACTATCGCCATCTTCCACTAGATTTGGACAGTAGTTCCTTATGCTCGACGGTGATTAACTCTCATCCGTGGATAGGGCTGGGACGAAATTTACCTCGCATGTTGGCGAACCGAGACAACAACGGACTCTTTTTAACCTGGGTGCTGAGCGAAGAAGAGCCAAGTGTCGTAGCACCCTTTCGAATCGAAGCTGACCCCGTAGTCAACGCGAACATAATCGCCTATGTCGGTGATGTTCCAGCGACGAAGAAGGCTCAACAGTGGCTCAAAGAAATGATCGAAAAGGGTACCAACCTCGAAGATGCTTCAAAATGGTACCCGGATCCAGCTTCTATCTATTACGCGATTGCGCGGACTACACTTCGAGTGCAACTTGGATCAGAAGAATTTCCTTCTTTACTAGCTGAACGGATTCTGAGTCTCCGAGACGAAGCTAGCGAATTCAAGAATGTTCTACAAGCCGCACAATCCGTGGTAGCACTTCATAATATCGGACAGTTAGACCAATTGGATGTCCAGCAACAAATTGCAAACTTCATTGAATCTCAACAAGAGGATGGCAGTTGGCCAGAGTTGTTAGCATTTGGCGACCAGTCCCTGCGGTTTGGAGTAGTTGGACAAATAGGTCATGGATCAGAGTCGGTTACTTCCGCGTTTTGCGTTGAAGCACTGGAATGTTTGCTGGAAACGCTGAAGAATTAGGAAAGACGTAGTCTATTAAAGTGGCCACAGAATAACGGTCAAAGGAGTTAAATTACAATAATTTATTGGAATACTTGCGATGACTGAAAATTTAAGCATCGGAAATACGGTCGGCACCGGCGAACCGGACGAGATGAGATACTTTGAGCCGTCGTTTCTCAACGCGCTTCCGCATTACTTGCCGCTTCTCATTTTCCCGCTATTGATTCTTGCCGCTTACTATGGTGGTTTTTGGTTATTAGGACCATTCGTCTTTATGAGTGTCGCCGGTTTTCTTGATCGAGTGTTCGGTGTCGATGGTCTCAATATGAACCCGAGGGGGATTTCTGAACGACGATTTATTTGGTACAACATTCCAGTTTGGGCATGGGCGGTGCTATGGCCACCAACATTAGTCTTCGGACTATGGCAGATCTGTGGCGGAGCTTCGTATCCGATTTGGCAAAAGGTATGTCTCGTAATGCTGCTGACTATGGAAGCACAAGCGGTATTTGTCGTTGGGCATGAACTGGTTCACCGACGCTCGACTTGGGAACGAAGACTCGGTGAATTTCTTCTTGCTTCAAATTCTTATCCTCAATATGCCACGGAGCATGTGTACATTCACCACGCGAAGGTCGGTACTCCTCACGATGTAGGATCTGCGCCAAAGGGCGAAAGTTTCTGGCGATACTTCCCGCGAGAAGTCGTTAATAATCTCACCAATTCGTGGCAAGTCACTGGCGAACGCTTAGCTCGTCGAAAACTGTCCCGTTGGCACTATAGCAATCCTTTTTGGCGTTACGGTATTGCGTTAGCTTTCTGGTATGCCCTAGTTTATTACCTAGGCGGAATTTGGGCGGTGCCCATTTACATATTCTTGGGGCTGAGCTGCGTATTCTCGATGAAGATCAGTAACTACTTCCAACACTACGGGCTACGTAGAGTTTTAATGCCTAACGGGCGATGGGAGAAAATTTCACCTCGCCATTCATGGAATGCCGACTGGAAGTTCACCAATTGGATGTTTTTCAAAATGCAAAGGCACGCTGATCATCACGCTATGGCAACCCGACCATACGCACAGTTGCAGCATCGCGCGGACGAGTCTCCTGAGCTTCCCGGTACATACGGTGATATGATGAACCTTGTGCTCCGTCCAAAACGTTGGTTCGCAAAGATGGATCCTTTAGTCGACGAGTGGCGAAAACACTTTTATCCTGACATTGACGACTGGAGTCCCTACGACAGCTCTGTCTCGGCTGCAAGGCCGGACGACTTTAATGAGATCGTCGAAATTTTCGGCGTTGCACCGAGACTGGCAGAGCGAATCGAACGCAATCCCGAGCTTCTCGACAATTTATCCGAACGGGAGTTCACAGATCTCAATCTTCCAAAAGGAATATTGGACGAACAGGAATATGACATAGCACGTCGCGGGCTAGCAAGACTCTACTGGACTACCGAAATGGGAGTTCAAGAAATGCGCGACTTGATTGTGGAAATACCATCCACAAACTCAAAAGAGACCGCGGAAATTACGCGGAATTGGGTGAATGACAAGAGCTTTCAGATTGGCATGCATGTCCTCCGAGGAAATTTGTCGACTGACGAAGCATCAATCGCGCTTTCCAATCTTGCCGAAGCTACGATTACGACCGTCATTTCTTCGACGATTACAGACTACTTTGAGCAAGTGACCGATGACTCAGACGGTGGAGTAGCGGTGATCCTGTTCGATGAACTCGCGACCAAGGAGGCGTTCCCTGGTGTCAAGATTAGAGTACTAGCCGTGTTTGACGGTTGGGAAAATGACCAAGTCAAGCGTATGTCACGCAGTTTGCGTGATCGACTTGGACATCTCGCAGCGGATAGCTTGCTTTTCTCGCCGCTTCAAAGAAAAACTGAGGAGGTTCTTGCACTACCATTCGCGGATCTTCAAGAACACTTCCGACGGTCTGATTTAGAAACTATCCCTAGCCTAACGAGAACTCGATGTGTCTGGGAACATGGAGATACTGGACTAGCAGGTAGATTTGACAGCTCTCGACGCGAGCTCATCAACGAGTGTCGAATGAACAAACCTCAATGCCTAGCGAACGCATCCTCAAGTTCTAAAGGGGACCCTCACAAGTCTCCTTACCTCGGATTGAGTGACAAGATCAATCAATTTGAAGAGGTCGCAAGGTTCTTACAGTTAACGAATCGGACAACTGACCTAAACGACTCCGCCCCAACGGCTACAACCATATTCCACCAATTGGGTGAAAACGAATTAGCAGAAGGTACGAAGTTGTGGCGTACTCTTCAGGGAGTTGCTCGCCTCGTACATGAAGATAGTTTCGATTTAGGTGAGGCTAAACCAAGAGTGCAGCAACTCATTGCCAATTCGTGCAGACATGATGAGTTTGACGCTTTAACGTCCAAATTAACAGAAATCGACTTAAACACAACTGAAGCTATCAACGCTATCGTCGAGCGTGCGTAGAGGTGCCAGTAAGCTCTACCGCGAATATCGAAGCTCCTGTTCAATCACACAAAGATGCTCAGCCGTCAGGGATCCTGACCAAAACCACGCCCGAAGACCAAGGACTGGTTAAGCTTCCGGTACTCGCTCCACATCTGAAATTTCACGACATCGGAGATCATAATGTTTTATTGGTCTCTGAATCTTTCAATACACTTCTACGCGGGAAACTGTATTGTGACTTAATGCCGCTCGTAGACGGGTGCAACAGTCTAGATTCCATACTGTCTTCACTGGATTCCACGCACGAGTTCGCAAGCTTACTCGCGGCGATTGTGTCTCTCTCAACTAAAGGATATATAGTTTCTGCCGATCACAGTTTGAACTCGTCCACTGCGGCGTATTGGTCGTCACTTGGAGCATCGCCACGTTGGGTCGAACGGCGACTCGCGGATGCGAGCGTTTCAGTAAACGAAGATCAAGAAGAACTAGTACGACACCTAAATGAAGCTGGTATTTCTATTGTCAAAGAAAACCCTAATCTCAGCGTTACCGTTTGTGATGACTTTTTAGCTAAAGACTTCCTAGAACCGAACAAGAGAAATTGTGATCTGAAAATTCCTTGGATGCTCGTGAGACCGCGAGGTATCGAAATACTGTTCGGACCAATCTTTAATGCTGAGAAGAGTGGACCATGTTGGATGTGTCTTGCTAATCGTCTTCAGCAACACCAAGAGGTACACAATTTCTTACGACACAGCTTGGGTGAAGATAGAGCATTTAAAGCATTTGCGTCCGAACAAATCGTTCGACAATCGATTATCTCATTTGTAGCAAGCGAAATCGTTAAGTGGCTAGTTCTGCATGAATTTGCACCGCTCCATCAACATGCGATTGCATTGAACCTCAATACACTCTCACTTTCTCAGCATCGAGTTTTGCGGAGACCACAGTGTTCGGTGTGCGGGGATCCGGATTTGTATAAACCAAATCGGAAACCGGCTCCGTTAGCACTGAACTCGAGTCCAAAGAATAGTCGTAATAGTGGTGGGGTTCATTTCTTAACACCTGAAGAGACTCTTGCGAAGTATCGTCATCTCGTGAGTCCTGTCAGTGGTGTAGTAAGTTGGCTTCGTCGTAGCACCGATGAAACGGATAGTTATTTGCACGTGTATTGGGCTGGAAGTAATTTTGGTGCGCGAGGCCGAAGCCTAAGTTCTCTTCGTCGAAGCCTTAGAAGTAAGAGCGCAGGGAAAGGGAGTACTAGAGAACAGTCGAAAGTCAGTGCATTGTGTGAAGCCATCGAACGGTTTTCCGGAAGTATTGATGGAAGTGAGATTTCCATTTGCAAGCAGTTCGTTGAACTTGCAAGAGATGACGAAGCGATACACCCTAATGATGTTCAGTTATTTAGTGACTATCAATTTGACAACGCGCAGGAACTGAATGCACAAGGGCATCCATATAACGTTATTCCGCGACGGTTCGACGAAACCGCCGATGTAAGTTGGACACCAGTCTGGTCATTTACCCAAGAACGACATCGTTATCTGCCTACGACGCTGTTGTATAGCATGCCATCCGAGCTTCGAAGTCCTAATGACCGTATTGCTGACTCCAATGGCTGTGCAGCGGGCAACACATTAGAAGAAGCTATCTTGCAAGCGTTCTACGAACTTGTTGAACGTGATGCGTTTGCCATTTGGTGGTACAACCGCATCCAAGCACCCGCAGTTGAACTTTCAAGTTTTAATGAAGAATATCTTGTAACTGCTTCTGATTACTACAGCCAACTGGAACGGGAACTTTGGATGCTTGATGTTACTTCAGATATCGACGTTCCAACATTTGTTGCAGTGTCCCGGCGAATGAATTCAGACTCCGAAGACATAATCTATGGTGCAGGAACACACTCCGATCCCAATATAGCCGCACTACGTGCCGTGTGTGAACTCAATCAATGCCTGTCTTGGCTACCTGATAGGGTAAAGGGAAACAATCGGCCGAAAATCGACGATCCCATTGCAATACATTGGTGGCAAACTGCTCGTGTTGAAGATTGCAGGTGGTTAGCCCCCTCTGATCAATTGCGCACAGCGACCGACTACGCGACATTAGACTCCGAGGACATGAGGGACGACATCGAACATTGCCGAAGTTTAGTAGAAACCAAGGGTATGGAGTTCTTAGTACTAAATCAAACACGTCCGGATATTGGCATGCCAGTGGTTCGGGTAATCATACCGGGAATGCGACACTTTTGGGCGAGATTTGCCCCGGGGCGTTTGTACGACGTACCAGTAGACATTGGTAGGTTCAAGCGCAGTCTCGACGAAACCGAATTGAATCAAAAGCCGGTAATTGCTTAACCCTCAATAGACAATGGACATTGACGAAGCAGTACTAATTACCCAAGAAAGGCTCGCACAAGAAGGGCAACATTTAGGTGATTTGTTAGTTTTTTTTAGGGATCGCATCGCTCACACTCTAATTGGGGAATCACACTGGCAGCGCATCCTTGAACGTGCCGAAACACTTCCGATTGAAATGGGTGCCCTACCCTTTGGTTTTGAGATTCCATTACATGAACGCCAACCAATCGCTGATTTCGGGGTCTCACTAGCGAGCGGTACTAGAACTGCCTCGTTCTATAAAGAACTCCAACGTACAAACACCGGTGATGAAACTACAAATGCGATATTGAAGTTGTTTCAACAAATGGATTCAGACGGATCAAAGCTGCGAGACATTGTCGGTCGAAAATTGATGCTTGAGTACGACATCAGCTCAGATTCGGAAGACACGCACCGTCTACCAGGGATGTTTTTACGTCCAGGGGAGAGACCAATAATGGGTGGCGGTTCACAAGTGGACGATGTGAATACGGTCGTGGATGCTTTAGTCTCTTGCGTCGGTTGGAGTCGGAATGTTGCTGAACGGAAACACGTTGAACACTCATATCTAGAGCAACCAGCACACACGCGTACGGACTCGTTTGGAATTTTTCCTTCGCGAGCTCGTTCGATTCGATTAGCTGTAATGGGCTTCAACGATACGCAGGAGCTCTGTACCTATCTTGAGAATACTGGGTGGCCTGGACAAATTTCAGTTGTAGAGTCTGTCGTTTCAAGATTCCATGAACGTGCCAATGTCGTCAGAAGTGGAGTCAACATTGATGTGCAAACTAACGGTTTAGGTCCGTCGCTTGGTCTCACTCTCATCGTTAAGCAACGGTTTACGAAGGATTCTCGATACTGGCTCGACGGTCAAACTGACTGGGAGCCGTTTCTTCGAGCGTTGAGTTTCGAGGATGTCGTATATGCCAAGAAAATAAAGGATTTAGAGAATTGGCATTCGAAACCGACAGTGTTATTCGCGAAATCCGGGCGCTTTGTGTTACTTCAAGGCATTCACCACATAAAGCTTGTCATATCCGACAATCAGCTGCAAAAAGTGAAAGCTTATTTATTCCTTGTACTTTCCGGAGCGATCTCCATTTAGTCAGCTCCAAAAATGCAAAAGCCGCCACCTCACTGAGATGGCGACTCCTCTGATTCAACGCGAACTATGATAGTTCGCGTTGAAAGTAAACGTGAATACGTTTAGATTTGGTCTACCAGCAACAACAAAGACCAGCAGAAATTGCTTCGAGTTGTTCCTCGGTGATGTTCGGATCGGGCGGCAATGCAAGGTGAACTGTTTGCATGTCGCTCTCATGAACCTTAATAGTCATCGAATCCGGAATCGTAATTCCTAACTCATTGCTGATGGTCATCTTAGGATTAGCGAGAAGCGCTTGCCGGAACTGTTCATCCACAGCAGACTTCTCGACGATTTGTTGAAGCATTTGATCGCCACTTCTCATAACAGATTCCTCTTTGTTGAAAAATGATGAATTTATAGTTTTGAGAATTATAACACAATCGTCGATAGAGGTCTGTTCAACCAATACCAATATTTTGCCACTCAAATCCGAGTGCTGGTGACGCTATCTTGTGTAAGTCACAAAGATATGCTTCTTAAAATACCGGCTAAACTTCAAAATTTGCGCGATTTTGTGACCTGATCTCACAAACGTCGAGGGGACATGTGTAAAAACTCGGTTAACTACATAACGGTCTACTTGCGAATCTACACGATGCATGTTCATATCAAAGTGGGCTACGACTGTCCCCTTTAGCACTATTCGAATTTTGGTCCCTTGAAGAGAGTTCCGGATTGATCAACCAAACTTTAAAAATTGAATACAACCATGAGTCGAGAACGGTCCCTCATATAGATATCTATTTACAATCGAATCGATTTTTTGTGCTTTGTGCGTTAACTCTACTGCTGTCGATTTCTCGATTTGCGACCATCAGCGCAGAAGCAGAAACACCTGAGGAAAAAGGGATGAGAATTGCCCTTCAAGCTAGTGAGAGTAACGAAGGCTTTGGGGACTTTTCGGCTGAGTTGACTATGGTGATTCGTGATCGCCGAGGTGGCGAAAGTACTAGACAAATGCGATTTAAGGTACTTGAGGTACCCGACGATGGAGACAAGAGTTTGTTCGTATTCGACCAACCAAGGGATGTAAAAGGCACAGCACTTCTGACCCACGCTCATATAAATGCCCCAGATGATCAATGGTTGTATCTTCCAGCACTAAAAAAGGTAAAACGCATTAGTGCTTCAGAGAGATCGGGATCATTTATGGGGAGTGAATTTGCGTATGAAGACATGCGAGCAGGAGAAGTAGCGGAGTACACCTACAAATACTTACGTGAGGAACCTTGCGGTGATTTGACATGCACGGTGATTGAACAGTACCCTCTAGATGAAAAGTCTGGATATAGTAAAAAGGTAATCTGGCAGGATACTGAGGAGCTGAGATCATGGAAAATGGAACTGTACGATCGCAAGGAGTCACATTTAAAGACCCTCACATTCGCAAACTACAAACAACACGTTGATAAGTATTGGCGCGCTGAAGAACAAACGATGGAAAATCATTTAACCGGTGCTACCACGGTTCTGGAATGGACCGAGTTTGAGTTCGGCAAAGACCTAGAAGAAAGCGAATTTACTCAGACGGCTCTACGACGCATTCGCTAATGCGACACAGTGTCCTCATCGCACTGCTCGGGTTCATAAGTGCGACGTCTGCAGTCGCACAAACTTTCGATGTGAACAGTGAGATTAGCTTGCAAGGTCGATGGTATCCGCAATCCCCATTATTTTCTGAGCAGAGTTCCCTGGCGATGGGAGCGGTTGCAAAGACGACGCTTCATTTAGAACTTGCGTCAAAGACTAGCTTTACTTTTACTCCACTTTACCGATATGACAGTGCTGACTCGCAACGGACGCACGGAGACGTACGCGAAGCTTATTTCTTGATGTATGGAGATTGGAAAACCTCTTCGTGGGAACTTCGCCTGGGTCAAGCAAGCGTGTATTGGGGCGTTACCGAGTTGTACAACCTTGTAGACATCGTAAATCAAACGGACTTAGTTGAACACCCACGCAATCGCCCGAAACTAGGACAACCAATGGTGCACCTAACTCTTTCGGGCGACTGGGGAATCGCTGAGTCTTTTTTGTTACCCTACCACCGCCAGCGTACATTTCCCGGACCGGAGGGCCGTCTTCGATCGCGATTTCCCATCAATGAGAATGCGAGTTATGAACACCCAGATGAAGAGAATCACGTCGATGTCGCATTTCGTTACAGTAATTCTGTAGGTCCATTTGACTTTGGATTGAGTATGTTTGTGGGTACTAATCGGGAACCAGCTTTCGTAGCCAGCGAACAAACAGAGGCAACAACACCTGAGTATTTCACTCTACAGCCCTACTATGAACAAATAGAACAAATTGGCCTAGACGTGCAACTCACTACTATCGGATTGCTCTACAAGCTTGAAGCAATACAACGAAACGGTATGCTGAATCTCTTTGGAGCGGAAGAGAGCTATCACGCCGTGATTCTTGGCACCGAACACACTATTTACAACCTCTTTAACTCCTCAGCAAGTCTGACGGTGCTTGCCGAATGGTTGTACGATGCGCGCGGGTCCAGGGCGACCAACGTTTGGACGAACGACTTGTTCCTCTCAGGATTTCTTTCCTTGAATGACGTTGCGGGTACAGAATTTGTCGCAGGTCTACTCGCAGATTTAGACTATGACTATCGTGCACTCAACCTAGAATTCAAACGCCGGCTGTCAGATTCGTGGACCATGCGTTTTGAGAGCATTGTGAATTTGACCTCTGACCCCGATGATTTAACGTACGATGGTCGAAAAGACAGTTTCTTGGGAATAGATTTCACTTTTGGTTTCTGAAATCTATTGCAACAAAATTTACGATTCATCCTCGCACAGTCGACACCCGATCTACTATGTGAGAATACGAACGCATAACCGCTCCTAAGCAAGGAATTTGATGATCCAACCTGGCCGACAGTCTTTAAACAGAATTGCAGTTATTGGACGGGGCACCGCAGGATCTTTAGCGGCTGCCCAAGTCACTCACCAGCTCTCGGATGGCGAGTATGAACTACACCATATCTACGACTCGCGCATTCCAGTCATTGGAGTAGGTGAAGGCAGCTGGCCGAGTCTGGTTCAAGAATTGGCGCAACTAACGAATCTACCCCACGAAAAAATTCAACGAGAGATAAAAGGTACGCGTAAATACGGAGTTGCCTTCGAGGGATGGGGACAACGCAAACAGAATTTCATTCATTACTTTACACCACAACAAGTTTCCTACGCCTACCATCTAGCGGCAGACTTGTTAGCAGAACTGCTTCATGAAAGTGCAAATGCAACACACATTGACGCAAAGGTTCTCAATATCACACGGGACGACGGTAGTGCTCGAATAGATTTCGAAGGTCGAGAATCAGAGACCTATGACCTCGTTTTCGATGCTCGCGGATTTCCAAAAGAGCTAAATTCCGAGCAAAACATCGATATTTCATTTATTCCTACAAATACCGCGGTGATTCGTCGCTGCCCAGCAATCATACAAACCGAAGATGGACTTGTACTACAACACACGTACACGCGTGCGGTGGCTCGACCACACGGCTGGGTATTCGTGATTCCGTTGACTGCGCATACGTCGTATGGATACATTTTTAATCGAGACGTGTCTGATCTTGAAGCAATTGAAGATGACTTTGATGAACTTCTAGAATCGGACGGTGTGCACGAATTCGAGCAACGTGCTGTTATTCAGTTTCCCAATTTCGTTCACCGACACTTATTTGATGGTGTCGTAGCTCGAATCGGAAACGCGGCGGCATTCATGGAACCTCTTGAGGCAACGGCGATAGTTTCTGCACAACTTCAAATAGGGATGGTTCTACATATCCGACTCAATCGCGCCATAGAGCACATTGAACACGACGCACCGGTAGTCAATCGATTCTTGGTTAATACCATTCTTCGTTATGGTTTGTTCGTCGGATGGCACTACTCTCGCGGATCGACGTACAAATCAGAGTTCTGGGACTTCGCTCGGGAACACATTTGGCCGAAACACCGAACCGTGGCTGCTCCAAAGCAAGTGGATTGCAATGCACTGACTAAGTTTGATGAAATGTTGCAGCTGCTAAAGAGTCCCGTGATCGATAAAGCGGACTGGCACAAGATGTGCGCAGTACCACTCACTAGTTACGCACAGATTTCACAGGGACTCGGTTGCTAGAGTTTAAAGAGCTAACCACGTGGACTAGTGGTGCGACCTCACCGTCGAGTTCATTGGGCGACTATACTCCCAAACTGAAAACAGGAACACTGTAAAAAACGACAAATAGAAGGTTCATAGTAGTACCAGTGATCCAAATAACTGGTCATCACTAACGACCACTTCCTACCGAGTACACACAAAGTGAGTGTAAACAGTAATCTCACCACAATTGTCTGAAAATTTTGTGCTCCCTTCCCCAAATGAACATTATCGAAAACGTTGTTCATGCAGATCTCTGTTATTGAATCGATCCTTCAATGCGTCGGATAGCTCAGCTGGAAAAAAAAAAAGTAACATGTTTGCATAAACAACCTAATTTGGAATTTCTTCAGTAGGTAGTCAACTGTGTTCGAGTAGAGTTCGAGAACCATTACTCAGGGTACAATCTCGGTAGATGAAGCAGAGAGCAATAAAACGATTGTCCTTGTTACGACCATCGGTGTTAATACCGGTTCTAGCAATGGTCGCGCTCCCGAGCAACTTGTCGCTGATCGCTGAAGAAGTCACACGCAAAGACACTTCAAACACTGACGACCCTGGCTTCACCACGCTCAATGGTACCCTGTTGAAGTTCACCAGTGTAGAAGCAGAAACCTCTGGACTAACTCGAAAATACCCTCACACGTACTCTGAAGAGAACCGAGACCTGACGTTGCAATTTGCGGCGGGTCTTGCTGCGGGAGATATAGACGATGACGGAGACATCGATTTATACGTTGTCGGAGGGAATACGAACCCTAACGCACTTTACCTAAACAATGGTGATGGGACGTTCGCTGAAGTGGCGGAAGACAAAGGTGTCGGAGTGCTACATTGGGGTAGCGGCCCTGCGTTTGGTGATATCGATAGTGATGGCGATCTAGATTTATTTATCGGTGCGGTAGAAAATGATCCAATCTATGTATTCGACAATCGATTAAGCGATGCTGTAGGTAAATTTGTTGATATCACCGCAGATTCAGGTATCACACTCCATGCTAAAAACACTATCTCAGCCACGATGTCCGACTATGACCGAGACGGTTGGATAGATTTGTTTTTGACCCATTGGGGTGAAGTTCGGTTCGAACTCTCAGACACAGAAACGGTATGGAGAAACGAAGGGGGCGGACTATTTTCAAACACAAGCAATATGTCCCACATTAGTACTTTAATCTTAGATCTCAGCACCGATTGGAGCTATACCGCAAATCTATTCGATATTGACAACGACGATGACCACGACCTGCTTCTTGTGAGTGATTTCAATACAAGCCACGTCTTGAAAAATTACAACGGAAATAATTTTTATCGGATAACAGATCGTAAAGTGATCAAAGATCAAGCAGGTATGGGTGCCGCTGTGGGCGATTATGACAACGATGGTGACTTCGACTGGTTTGTCTCCTCGATATACGATTTACCATCGGGAGGAAACTGGATCGGTAACAGACTGTATGAAAATGATGGCTTCGGTGGCTTTACGGATATAACTTTGGACGCGCAAGTTGAAGCGGGTAATTGGGCGTGGGGCGCTTGTACCCAGGATTTCGACAATGACGGGTACTTAGACATCTTTCACGTGAACGGCTGGTTTGAACTGCCAAAATACCGAGGCGTTTCGTCAAAGTTCTTTCTCAATCTCGGCAATAGCACTTTCGAGAGCATTGCGTCAAAAATCGGTATCAACGACACTGAACAGGGCCGAGCGCTTGCTTGTTTCGATGCTGATCGAGACGGAGATATCGACATAGTCGTAGTCAATGTGAGCGAACGGCACATCGTCTATTATCGAAATGATTCAGAAAACCTAGGAAACTCTTTAACGATCAAGCTACGAGGTTCTGGGCTCAATACCTATGGGATTGGCGCGAAAGTTCGAATCACCACCGAACATGGCACTCAACTTCGACAGCTTGGAGGTAGCAACAATTATGCGTCCCACAACCCCCATGAAGTTCACTTCGGGTTGGGAAGTGCGACCGTGGCTAACATCCACGTGGAATGGCCTGATGGAGAACGGAGTGTCACGGAATTGAACTCTGTTGAAGCGAATCAGGTCCTTACGATCAACCAACCTGGTGAATCTGGACTACGATTGAGTGTGCAGTTTGGCGACGGCGATGGCTTGTATTCAGCAGGTGATGTGGTAGAGATTGCGGCATCGGAGCCGGCGGAGGGCTATCACTTCAGTCATTGGGTCGTGTCGGGTGGCGTCATTGGCGACCGGTATGCTACGGTTACGACGTTTGAAATGCCGGCGAACGTCGCGACGGTGACGGCCTATTTTCTGCCCGGGGTGCCGCCGACGGCGGACGTGTCGATGGCGCGCCGCTGGAACGAAGTGTTGCTGGCGGCGATCCGCAATGACTATGCGCGCCCGACGGTGCATGCGCGTAATCTCTTTCACGTCTCGGCAGCCCAGTACGACGCGTGGGCGGCGTTAGTCCGCACCCTCGATCCGAAGCCTCGACCGTGGTTGTTGGGAGCGCTGGATCCCATTGAGTGTCCATTGGTGGATTTGAGTCCCTTTGACTTTGATGAGACGGACATTGAGGCGGCGTTGAGCTATGCGAGTTTTCGACTGATCCGCCATC
>VXLL01000022.1 GCA_009841615.1 Gammaproteobacteria bacterium
TGGTGGCCGGACTTTCCACAATCGGGTTGCTTAAAAAAACACCGAATGAACAACCGGAAGTTAATACCACATCCTCATGCAGTAAAAAGGACGACTGTTGCGAGGAAGAAACGCACGACTATCTGGTTCCCACGGAACAGGATTGCCATATTTCGGTACGGCAACTAAAGATTGCGACGGTCAATACCTTCGCCCGGTCTAAAGAGAAACTGGTACGATGGTTGAGACCAAAGACTGCGATGACCGAGCAGAGTACTGTGTCGTATGAGCCTCGTGAGGGAGTGCTCACACTAGGGCGAATCGCGAAACATGTGTTTCGGTACGGATTTGTCGATATTGCTGATGACATATTGACAGCAATGTTGATAGGAATTTTCCTCGGTGCACTCATTACGTTTGCGGTACCAGAAGGGATTATGAATTCCAGCTACGCAGTCTGGCTACAGTATCCCGCGATGCTCCTAATGGGAGTACCCCTATATATATGCGCGAGTGCCAGCACGCCGATCGCAGCGGCTTGGGTCTTGAAGGGAGTTAGCCCAGGTGCGGCTCTGATCTTTCTCATGACTGGACCTGCCACAAACACGACAACGATCGCGATGATCCTCAAACAGTTTGGCGCTCGTTTTGCGGCGATTTACGTTTCCTCGGTAGTAGTAGTAACCACCTTGTTTGGTATTGCCTTAGACGTACTAATTTTCATGACCGGTTTTGAGATATTCGCAGTCGCGGGACATGAACACGAAGACATAAACATTCTTACTTGGGCTTGTGTAGCCCTGTTCGTTGCCTTGTTGATTTGGCGATCTTTGGACGGAGCACTCGTTCGTGGTTGGAACGAAATGTTCTCGAACTTCCGACCTGCATTCAGTGACATGCGACGGGCGCGACAATAATTCGGAAGTCGTGCTAGCACTCACTCGCGTGGGAATTAGTACGAACCCACCCAACAAATACGGCTAATGGTTTCCAATCCGCATGATGTCAAGACTCTCGAAGCACTACAAAAGCGACTGGGATATGCGTTTTCGAACACACAGTATCTTAAATTAGCATTGACTCACTCAAGTTTTTCTGCTACCAACAATGTTCGTTTGGAATTTCTGGGCGATTCGGTGTTGCGGCTCATATTGTCAGATGAACTGTTTCATACCCTTCCGTCCGCCGATCCCGGTACGCTTACTCAGCAGCGAATCGAATGCGAGAACAATGTGCACCTTGCCGAGATTGCGCGCACTCTTGGTTTAGACGAGTGTATGTTGTTAGGTAAAGGTGCAAGACGAGATGGAGGTGGGCATTCCAATTCCAGCCTTGCCGGCGCAATGGAAGCACTATTAGCCGCGGTCTATCTCGATAGTTCCTTAGCTACCGTACGCGATGTTGTGTTTGCCCACATCGTACCTCATCTACCTATCCATAAGCACCCCAAGACTCTGTTGCAAGAACGCTTGATGCAGCAGCTAGGTGAACTCCCAAGTTACGAAGTCATGAGTGCCGATACCAATTCGCGCCACACCGACTCGCAAATCAATGTGCAATGTGTGGTCAACTCGTTGGAATTAACAACGGAAGGTACTGGTGCAACACGAAAAGAAGCCGAGACCGCAGCAGCAATCGAAATGCTCAGGCTGGTACCCGCATGAACAAGTCTACTGACCGAACAGGTTATGTGGCGATCGTAGGTCGCCCAAATGTGGGAAAGTCGACGCTGTTAAATCACATCCTGGGTACGAAACTCAGCATTACGTCGCGCAAGCCACAGACGACCCGTCAACGGATACTGGGCATTCACACCATAAACAACACTCAGATGATTTTCGTCGATACCCCCGGTATGCATGAGCTTCATAAGGGGGCCGACAACGAGATGAATCGATATATGAATCAACAAGCGATCGGAGTACTGAAAGAAGTCGACCTCTGTTTGCATGTTATCGACGCGGCCGGATGGCGTGAAGCTGACGAACGCGTAGTGCAACACCTTGAAGCTGCGAAAGTAGAGAGAGTGTTCTGCGTGCTCAACAAAGTGGACCAAATTCATCCCAAGTCCAAGATCATTCCGGTTCTTGAAGAAGCCAGCAAGCAATACAGCTACCAAGAGATAATTCCGATTTCTGCATTGAAGAACCGCGGCTTAGACATCGTAGTTAACCAACTTGCCAAGCGGCTACCTGCGCAACCAAAATTGTTTCCCGATGACGAAATCACAGATCGTTCCCTGCGATTTCTAGTCGGTGAAATGTTGCGGGAAAAAGTTGTTAGACAGCTAGGCGACGAACTACCTTACCGGACTGCAGTTGTAGTGGAAAACTACACCAACGAAGAGAACATTACGCACATCGATGCTGTAATCTACGTCGAAAAGACTAGTCAAAAGGGTATAGTGATTGGGAAGGGTGGCCAACGATTGAAGTCCATCGGCAGCGCGGCGCGCAAGTCTATCGAACTCCTGCTTGAACGTAAAGTCTTTTTGAATTTACTGGTAAAGACACGACCGGGGTGGACCGATGAACGGGTACAACTAGCGGCTTTGGGGTATCAATGATCGCGTCCGGTACGAAAGATCGTGGTGTCCTGTTACATCGACGACCATATTCAGACTCACGTACGATTGTGGAATTATTGACTGCGGGCAATGGTCGCGTGAGCGGTGTATTGCGGCAGAGTGCAACAGCGAAATCTCGCGCAGAGCTCTTTGTCAACTACGAACTTTCTTGGCGTGGCCGAAACGAGCTTGTTAATGTATCGCATTGTGAACCTGTCAGTACCTATCTTCTTTCGGGTCGAGGATTGTTCTCTGGGTTGTATTTAAATGAACTCGTTATGCGAACAACTCGTTCTAGGCAACTTGTAGCTGGTCTCTACGAGCAGTATCTCAGTACTCTCGATGCACTACAGCATAACGAAGACTTAGAACCTCCTTTACGGTCCTTTGAACGTGGACTGCTAGAATCTTTGGGTTTAGCCGTCCAATTTGACCGAGAAATGCCGCAAGGCAATCCTATAGATCCTCAGCAATCTTACCAATTCCTTCCCCAACAAGGCTTTCAAAGAATACCCAACGATGCGTCCGGTGGAATGAAAGGATCTTGTCTATTGGCCGTGGCGAAAGACGACTACTCGTCCTCCGCGTCTCGGCAGGCTGCAAAACTTGTATTGCGTACTGCATTACAGGACTTTATCGGTGAACAACCGATCGTATCGCGCGCCTTGTTTCAGAGCATTGTGTAACACGAGCTGACTGTTTATGTTTAGTCCTCTCCGTAAGCGAGGTACCACCCCAAAGCGAATTTTCGACACTGAAGAACTCAAGAAACTTCAAACACAAGATTGGGTATCGGCGCTCGTCCGACGCGATACGCGTGCCCGGTCGACAACGTTAGAAGTGGAAAAACAGGTTACGAAATCACCTGACAAAGACAAAGCATCGTACCTTGCAAATTTATTGTTGCAACTGAACGTTGATTCCCCCGTCGTACTGGCAGGAGCACTGTTTTACACCGATCGTGAGTCCGAAGACGAACTCGCAAAGTTCGAAGAAGCAAGCGTGTTGAAGCTTGTCACCGCGTTAGATCGCATGGCGCAAGCAGACGATGTGGCTGAAACCAGTGCACCGTTTCTCGATCGACAATCTCGTGATCATCGAAAGAACGTTCGACACATGTTGATTGCACTGATTGACGATCCTCGAGTCGCGGTCTTGAAGCTTTCCGAACGCTTAGTTGCGATGGAATTCGCGAAGCAACAAGAGGAACGATATAGAAAGAAAATCGCGAAGGAAGTGATGGAGTTTTACTGTCCGCTAGCCAGTCGGCTTGGTGTGTGGCAACTGAAATGGATGCTTGAAGATTTGGCGTTCTCATATTTACACCCCGATGACTACCGAGATATCGTTGCTGGATTTAAGGACCGTCGCGTGGAACGAGAAAAGCAAGTCGAAGCGGTGTGTGAAGATCTGCAGTGGCGATTGAGCCGACAAGGACTCAAAGCGGAAGTCTCTGGACGGGCAAAAAATGTCTACGGAATCTGGCGAAAAATGAATGAGAAGAAGATCTCATTCGACACCGTCTATGATGCTGAAGCCGTAAGAGTTGTCGTGAATGAAGTGTCGGAGTGTTATTCGGTTCTGGGGGTAGTACACACGTCTTGGCCGGCGATTTCCGAAGCTTTCGACGACTACATCGCGAATCCCAAAGCAAATGGCTATCGCTCGTTACACACCGCTGTAGTTGGTCCACGAGGACGTAATCTCGAAGTCCAAATTCGCACTCACAAAATGCACGAAGAAGCAGAGTTCGGTGTCTGTGCACATTGGTCATACAAAGATGAAGATGAAGCATTCAAAATGGGTAAGATCGACTGGATGCGAGAAGTCTTGCACTGGCAGGATGAAATGTATTCCGAGAATTTATTTATCGACGTTACCCGACGTTTGGAAGCACCCGAACGAATTTATATCTCGACACCTAAGGGTCATGTAATTGATTTACCTGCTGGGTCAACAGCGGTGGACTTTGCCTACCGCATTCACACTGACATTGGCAATCATTGCTGTGGAGTAAAGGTCAATGGTCAGCAGAAACCACTCAATCAACCGCTAGAGACGGGGCAAGTTGTAGAGGTAATTACTTCTCCTCGTGCGACTCCACAACGCCAATGGTTGGATGAAGAGTTAGGGTATGTCCGTACCTCGCGCGTGCGTAAAAGCATACAGAACTACTTCCGTGAAGAACTGGCCGAGACGAATGCGCGTGAAGGGAAAGCTTGGTTGGAAGAAGAGTGTCAGCGAATGAAGATCGACGTTGATATGGATTCGCTCGCACACGCATTCAACTACTCGAACGTGGAAGAAATGTATATCGCGGTCGCCGTCGGCGATCAACCAGTGCGAGAATTGCTACCGATGCGATTGGCCACACCAGCAGACGTTGATAAAGAGGTTGTACAACCCGAACCCGATAAACCAGAACGAATCGTGGAAGAGCTTGCAGTCTACGCAACGGACCGTCCACAATTACTGCTAGACATAACTTTTGCTTTGGCAGCCATGTCTATTAATGTCGTTGGTGCTCACATCCATGCCCCCGTGCCCGGGGAACCAGCTTTGTTGCGCTTAAAGGTTGAAGTAGACGGATTAGAGAGTATGCGCGACGTAATCAATCGTTTGCGCGCAGTGCCCGATGTCGTAGATGTGAAACGCCACGACGAAGAAACTCCGTCGGAATAAGGCCGCGCGGGTTTGAGAATCATTTTCTTAGGGCCGCCAGGAGCCGGTAAAGGCACACAGGCACAGTTCATCTGCCAGGATCGCAACATACCACAAATTTCTACTGGTGACATGCTACGTCACGCGATCACCCAACAGACGAGACTAGGATTAGAAGCTCAAGAGATTATGGCACGTGGCGAACTCGTTTCCGACGATGTGATTCTCGGTCTAGTACGAGAGAGACTAAGGCAACCAGATTGTGAACTGGGTTGTTTGTTCGATGGATTTCCGCGCACGGTTGGGCAAGCCGACGGACTGAAAGAAGCAAGTATTTCGGTGGATGTAGTTTTTGAACTTCAGCTATCTGACGAACTCATTGTGCGTCGAATTTCAGGACGTCGAGTTCATGAAGAGAGTGGGCGCATCTATCACATCGAGTTCAATCCCCCAAGAGTTGACAATCTTGATGACGTGACTTGGCAGCCATTAATCCAACGCCATGACGACAGTGAAGCAGTCGTGCGAGCACGTGTAGAAGTGTATCGGGAGCAAACTGCTCCACTAGTTGATTATTACAAGAACAGTGCTGTTCGATACTTTGAAGTAGACGGGAACGCTACGGTCGATGAGATTCGAAGCAGTATTAGGAAACTACTGATTGTTGTTGAAGCCTAGTCTCTAGGAGGCTGAAAATTCATTCGCTGTAGCGAACTATTGCAACTACCAGCGATACTGCAAGCGTGTTTGAAAGTTTCTGGGAAGCTCAGGCAGTACGATTGCACCCCCAAACAAGTTTGGGAAATTCGATCTGAAATAACGCTCGTCGGTAAGATTCTTCGCGGTCGCCGTTAGCATCCAATTGCCCCTTTCGACTACAAATCCAGCATTGATCAACGTATAGGCCGGCAATAACACTGAATTGGAAAAGCCCGAGTGTACTGAATCCACATTGACGGCACTACCGCTTATCGCGATTCCGTTCCCGAAGTCATAAGTCGCCGTAATTGAACCGATCGTGCTAGGCATGCCCGCGCGGCGCGCGCCTCGGTCACCAGGCCGAACCACGGTGCCTACCAGTGATCCTCCGTAGAAAGTCTCGGGAGCAACACCCGGTATGTCGTCCGAACCAATGAAGCTGAATCGAGAACCCCAGTTGAGCGTGTTCAAGTTGATCACCTCCATCGCCGAATAGCCGACGGTGACAAGTAGCTGCTTGGTGACTACCCAGCGCATCTCGAACTCAACCCCCTCAGTTTGCGTTGCTTGGTTGGTAACAATTGATTGGGCGGAAAAATCTGTTCGGTCCTGCTCGTAAAAGGCGACAGCACCGTAAAGAGAATTCTCGATGAGGCTTACTTTGAGACCAATCTCTAACAGTTTGGAAGTATCAAATGCACCACCATCTGCGATGTTGTCGGTGGTGATTTCCGCTCCTTGTCCGGCGATGACCGTGGATTGAGTTGAAACTGTAGCATAAGGAATCAGTCCCGATCCGAGGTTATAGTTGACACTGAGGGTCCAAGAAAAACCATCGAAGCGATTCGATGCTTGTTCCCGAACGCACGAGTCGCCCGGGGGTGGGCAGAAGTTGTTTGCACTCGCAAAGAGGAGCTTCTCCACTGGCTGTCGACTCTCCATGTCAATAGTGTCCCAGCGAATTCCCGCTAATATGCTAAGCCCATTACTCCAGTTTATATCGGTTAAAGCAGCAAGACCAAGATCTAAGTAATCACCGATGTAATATTCGGTGTAGTCGTCGTCAATCTGCGTTGACAGCAAGCGTGAGTCGAGAGGTCCAGCAGGTTGTGTTAGATCTCGCCGGTCAAAGTATTCGTTAGTGAAATCGTCCGCATGATCGAAGTTCGTATACCGTAACGACGGCGACAGCTGAACATCAATCGACAAATCGCTCGTACGCCAAGATTTGGCAGCAACAAGTTTGTTTTCTATGACCCAAGTATCGTGAAATTGTGAGAACCCGTACGCGTTTTCATTTAAGTTATCGTATGCCTCAAAGAACAACTGGTTGGTCCACTTCCAGCCTTGCCGATCTGTTGGGTACCAGATTACATCGAAATAAAGTGTAATAACGTCGTTCTCAAGAGTGTCGTCTGGCGCAGTCAGGCTGTAGCTACCGTCAATTACTGCCGTTCCTACATTCACTAGTCCCAGGAGGCCCGCCTGACAACCAAATATCAGTGTAGTACCGATAGAGCACACATCACCATCCAGCGTGCCAGGATCGAACGCAGCTGAGTTCCCTGGAACCAAGCCCGCCGCGAACGGGTTCAGGTCGGTAAATCCGTCCCCATCGATATCAAATTCTTGGTGTGAAATGAATCCATCCCCGTCCAGATCCAGTGGTAGTGGTTGACCTGTGACATAGACGCCTCGATCGATGAGCTCCTGGGTCAGTCGATTCCAACCGGCGTTTTGTTGTCCTTTATACGCGTGAAACATACCACCAAAATGTATGTGAACGCGCTCGCTCATGTGTGCGTCAAATGAGGCTTGTAACAGGGTTTGTTCAACGTCGTTGTTGCGATAGTAGGTACCGGAATCTTCAACTTCAGCATAGAGGTAGTACCCGAAATCTTCTCCGATGAACTGCGTCGCACCGCCCGTTTCTCCCGTGACAATCAATTTGTCCCAACTTCCAGTGACAAGACTCACTGCGCCGGTACGTTTGTCAACCATTTCACCGGATTGTTCAATCCTAGCAGATTTGGGATTGAAATTCAGGTATCCTCCAATCTTAGCCGGGCCGTAAATCGGCGAAGCTGGTCCGCGGACTATATCAATGCGATCAGACGCACCAATTGGTGTTGGGTAATTACCCGGATTATCTAGACGTCGGACTCCGCGAAAGTATGTTTCACCGGGAGTGCCACGTATGTCCAACGCACCTGCTACTCCAAAGAATGACTGAGTGAACGTACCTGGCGCTACCGCAATCAACTCATCAATGTCGCGAATACCGAAGCGATTGATCATCTCATCACTCACTGAGGAGGCAGAACGAGGTGTCAGTAGTAATGTTTTTCCAAACCCGTAAACTGTCTCCACTTCCTCAGTCGGAAGGCTGCCGAGATTACCGACGACCACAACTTCCTCGATTTGGTCCTCTTCTGACTCTTGAGCGGAAGCAAGAAAACCAAAGAGCAATAGTACTATAAATGCTCCAGCGCGGTATTTGCGTCGGTGTCTCAATTCAGAAGAATTGTTTGTATACGACGGGTGCATACGATTGAGAAAACTGTTGGAATGAGTATCAGTTGTCAATTAGATTCCTTAGGAGTGTCTCGTTCATAGTCTCAAATTCTAATGCGACCTCGATAGCCTAGGCACATTTCTTGTAGCACCGCAATCTCTTAATCCGACCTCTGGATCAAGGACAAACTAGCGGTTGTTGTTAACTTCACGCGTAAAGAGATTCTGTGTCTGTGCAAATTCAACTTGATTAGCTTTTTGTTGTGCTAAGTCAAACTAAAAATGCCATTTTTTATTTATTTGAAGACATTGCGTTTGTAGCGAGCCTGGTCGAAGTGATTGCGTCCTAAAATGACTGGTGTAGACGACGAGAATTGATTTTCATGCCGCCATTTAGTGTATCCAAAAAATATTCGTGCATTGATAGTTTCGTATCGGTATCGACCAGAGTTAAGCTTTACTTAGAAGCTTTATATCTTTCCACGCGGCCACACATTCTTACTAATTTGGTTACGTCAATTGGGTGAAATGGATCAAACTCAGGAACGGCCATTGAGAGTTGTCTCGTGGAATATGGCACATAAGCACGACTCGTGGCGGGCTCTTGGAGATATGGACGTCGACATGGCTCTACTTCAGGAAACTTGCAGACCTCCACCAGATGTTGCTGAGCATATTGAAATCGACCCTGCTCCATGGACCACTGGTGTTAGAGGACGCTGGCGTACGGCCATTGCTAAACTCTCGGATCGCGTGAGAGTGGAATGGTTAGAGCCAAAACCAATTGCGAGTACTTCTTATCAAGAATTTGCTGTAAGCACAGTGGGTACTCTGTCCGCGGCGCGAATTTCCCTCGTGTCGGGAGATCCGATCGTGGTTGTTTCTATGTGTGCCGAGTGGGAACGGCCTCATTTCTCTACTCGTAGTAGTTGGATCTATGCGGACGCCTCGGCTCACCGAATAGTTTCTGATCTCGCAATATTCGTCGGCCGTCAGAAAACGCATCGGGTACTAGCGGCAGGGGACTTAAACATATTACGAGGTTATGGTGAGGGTGGTAGCGAATATTGGCGTGCTCGCTACGACACCGTTTTTGCTAGATTCGAAGCGATGGGTATGCCTTGTGTTGGACCAGAGTACCCAAATGGGAAACAAGCCGATCCCTGGCCGTCTGAACTCCCTAAAGACAGTAAAACAGTCCCTACTTTTCACTCCAACCGACAGACACCAGCCACTGCGTCGCGTCAACTAGATTTTGTATTCGCCTCCGAAGAGCTAGCAGATCGAGCTCAAATTCGAGCTCTCAACGAGAGCGAGATATGGGGTCCGAGTGACCACTGTCGAATCTTGGTAGAACTGGCCCATTAAATCACCCCTACAACTGAGTTGATTCTCGAGTGCTTCAATCGGTGTTACTTGAGGAATGAGAAGAAGGCGTATCATCGATCGTGCATTTTGAAAGATTGTGTCTTCTCTGACACTCCACATTTCCCGATACGGAGGCCGGGGTTTCCAATTCGAAAACTTTAGACTTTAATAAACGCTTCGTTGATTGGGTAGCAACAGAATATCGACCATTTCTCCGTCCGCTAAATCGTCTCGATGCGCCGGCACGACTATTAAGCAGTTGCAATCTTTAAAAGAACCCAAACGATTCGAACTTTGATCGCCGGTGGTTGCGACGCGTAATTCTCGATTGTCACCGACGAAGACTCCGCGTTGGTACTCGCACCGGCCAGACTTATGTGAAATTTTGGTTGTTAACGTTGCTCTGAAGTGAGTCGGTCGGTGCCACGGAATGCCCGACATCGAATCTACGGTTGGCGCGACAAAGAGTAAGTAGGTGACGATCGTCGACACCGGATTCCCGGGGAGACCAAAAAACAGTGCATTTTCTATGGTTCCAACAGCGAGAGGTTTTCCCGGTTTCAGTGCGAGACTAAAGAATTCGAGCTTGCCAATCTCTTCTAACACAGGACGCACAAAGTCAGACTCCCCGACCGAAACTCCCCCACTAGTGATGATTAAATCTACTTCACCAGAGATGGATAACAAGCTCTGTTTAATCTCGTCGGGGTTATCCGAGAGTTGTCCCAAATCCACGAGTTCGACCGGTTTAGACTGCAACAGCGCGATCAATGCTGTGCGATTGGACTCGTAAATTTGCCCCGGCTGGAGTTGTTGCCCTGGATCCCGTAATTCATCTCCCGTCGAAAAAACTGCAACTTTGATTCGCCGGACTACTTCAATTTCGGTAATCCCGAAAGCGGAACACCAGCCGATGGAATAGGGTGAAAGTACATCTCGATTTGAAGCAATCGTCATACCCTTTTTCGCGTCCATTCCCTTCTTCCGAATGTTCTCCATACCGACGCATTCGCGATTCACCATGACATCGCCTTCGCCGTTTAAAACATCTTCTTGACAAACGACCGTAGTAGCACCAGTTGGTACCACTGCGCCAGTGAATATTCGGCAGGCTTGTCCTTCATCGAGCTGTTCGTCGTATGGGTGTCCTGCGCGACTCTCGCCGACAACTTCAAACCTTGTACCCGGCTTGATGCGATTAGGACCACAGAGCGCGTATCCGTCCATCGCAGAATTGTCGAATGGCGGCGAATGTTGTGGTGCCGTAATCGATCGTTTGAGGGTACGGCCGACACCTGCGCGTAGCGGGACAGTCTCATACTCCTTTACTTGAGGTACTATGGACCTTAATTTCTTAATGGCGGTTTCTACAGATAACATATTCTCATGTGTCAGGTTTTGGCTTTAGAAACAACTTCTGATGTTTGTTCCGTAGCCGTTAATATTGGTTCAAAGATTGCGTGTCATAGTTTAATCGCGCCGCGAAAGCATAACGAGTTTATTCTCAAAATGGTCGACAAACTACTAGACAGTAATGAAGTAAAGCGAACCGACCTCGATTTAATAGCGTTTTCTGCGGGTCCTGGATCATTTACGGGAGTACGATTGGGTGCCTCTATAGCACAAGGAATAGCGTTAGGGTTGGGCATAAACGTTGTGGTAGTACCTACTAGTGCTGCGATGGCGTTGCAGGTCCGAGGAATGCATCCAGAAGGACATGCTTGTACTTTGGTGCGTTGGTCTCGTCGGGGGTGGTTCTACGTCGCCCGATTTCGTTGGACAAAGGATGTAATTGAGTGTGTACACGAAGATAAACTAGTAGCAGAAGAAGAGGTTCCGACAACACCAGAAGTAGTCACCGACAAGCAGATTACGCTGAGTGCTCAGTCAGTATTGGTGCTAGCGCAAACGCGCAAAGCGCAAAGTGTTTCTCCAGAACGAGCTCTACCACTATATGTGGCTGGTGACTCTCCTTATCAAGTGAAGTCAGGCCAGTGATTGGCAGATTAGACACGATTAGCCCTGTTTAGTTCTAGCAATTTTGTCATGAACGATTTCAACTCGTTACAACAGCATCAACGGTTCAATCGCGACGCCTGGACCAAACAGGCGGAGGACTATGTTGAAGATGCGGAGGCCAAGTGGCGATCACAAAATCCTGTATGGGGAATTTGGCAATGGCCAAATGCGGACGTGCCGCTATTACCGGCCAGTCTCGCAGGCAAGAGGTGTTTAGAAGTCGGTTGCGGTACTGCGTATGTTTCATCTTGGATGGCTAATCGAGGAGGGGAGTGTTTTGCGATTGATCCTACACCTCGGCAACTAGCCACGGCAAACAGACTCCGCGCAGACTCTGTGAACACAGTACACCTTGTCGAAGCTTTTGGAGAAACTCTGCCTTTTCTCGACAACACATTCGACTTCGCCATATCGGAATACGGTGCGAGTTTGTGGGCGGATCCGTATCAATGGATACCAGAAGTAGTTCGCGTACTCAGACCGAATGGTCAGCTCGTTTTTATGACGTGCCACGTAATATCGCAATTGTGTTGCCCGGATGATGACAGCAGCAGAAATGAGACTCGATTGCTTCGCCCTTATTTAGGTCTGTATCGACTCCCTTGGACTGATCCTCCGACAGTTGAGTTTCAATTGCCTCATGGTAAGTGGATCGAGCTACTAGGTGAAAACGGTCTTGTGATCGAAAGACTGCTTGAAATCGGGGCACCGGAGAATGGTGCGAGCAGGTATGAATGGGCTGACGCCAATTGGGCAAAAAGTTGGCCAACCGAAGAAGTGTGGTTCGCGAGAAAGGCATGACCTCGCTAAGTGGAAGTAATACAGATGCTGTTGCTGAACTTGCGTCTATAGACTCCGCTCGAGCACCAATTTTTCTGCAACCCAACGATAATCGAGGATTTGAGCTTGCTGCGATGTTAGACCTTGAGTCGAACGACATCCAAA
Source organism: Gammaproteobacteria bacterium (assembly GCA_009841615.1). GTDB lineage: Bacteria > Pseudomonadota > Gammaproteobacteria > Pseudomonadales > Azotimanducaceae > Bin55. The sequence continues at coordinate 12,752 of VXLL01000022.1, forward strand.
GCGCGCCCACCGACGGTTGGTTCTTAGGATGTCATCACGGTGAATTAGCGCTGTGCCATTCAACAGAGTCTTCCCTTGTCATCTCAGAACGCTCAGTTCGAACTAAGATCGATGAAGCTCGTGGCACGCACTTGGCAAAGGCTTGTATGGCGCGACCAGGGAGGAAAGTGTTAGATGCTTTTGGAGGGTGGGGAATCGACGGTTTCACTTTGAGCGCTTTAGGATGTGAAGTGTCGATTCTTGAGGTGAACCCACTGATTTACACCATGGCGAGACATTTGGCGAAAGAACTTGGTTGTGAGGCTAAAGTCGTCTGTACCGACGCGGAACGGTACCTGCATTGCACCGCTGAAATCTTTGACGTAGTCTATTTCGATCCAATGTTCCCAGGGCACCCCAAGAGCGCAAAACCTGCCCGTCGCATGCAAATACTCGAATTACTGGCTCGAAAAGACACCGATATTGATCAAGTCTTTAAACTTGCCAAGAGTCGAACGCGGGACCGTATCGTTGTCAAACGCCGACGAACTGAGAAGCCTAAACGACCGATACCCGATTGGCAAGTCTCAGGAAGAGCTGTACGTTTCGACGTATACCAAATTAGATAACGAAAGCTTCTACGGTCGCCCGTCGAAAAACTCGTCGACGGTGGGGACCTCGTCACTCTCAGGTGGATATTTAGAGTCAAGCTCTACCTGCCATATGCGCCCCATCTTCCGTTCATAGACAGTCTGCATGTCATCAGCACCTTCGATTACGGTAGGACGGATGAAAATCAGCAGATGATTCTTTCGAGTGGTCGTCGACGAACTTCTAAAAATTCGGCCGAGAATTGGAATACTGCCAAGTCCCGGAATCCTTCGTATGGTATTAGAAACATCGTCTCGGATTAAACCACCCAACACAATGGTTTGTCTGTTTTGTGCGACGATTTCTGTGTTCAATTCTCGTTTGTTGGTAACAATGTCGCTAAAACCGTCTTCACCGATTCCCAAACTAGGTGCAATCACTGCTGAAATGTCGTTATACACCGTAAGATGCACTGTTAGATCGGAGCGAATCTGGGGTGTCACCCGAAGCGTGATTCCAACAGGTGCTCTGTCTACAGTTGACACCGGACCCTGTCCGGTTGGATCGTTGAGATTAAGGGTCCCAGTCCGAAAGGGTACCTCTTGACCAACAAAAATTGAAGCTTCTTGGTTATCCGTAGTGATTATGTGTGGTGTGGAGAGAAGGTTTGAATCCTGATTTGTGCTAAGGGCAGCGATGATCGCACCAAAGGAAATTCCATCCGGATCAATCTTTGCGATAGCGATAGTCGGTGACGTTACGTTTGAAAGCGTAGACAAACCCGCACCATCGTCAAGACCGGTACTGGTCTCGTCGTTAGTAGCTACGTTGGTACCCAAGAGGCGAGATAGCAATCCAGAAATAACGCCGTTAACCGAGGTAGAAGCCAACGGTATTTCCTCACCCGTCTCGTCCACCCCGCCAAATTCGACTCCGTAGCTTGAGCTGTCTTCGACAGTGATTTCGACAATCGCTGCTTCAATCAATACCTGTAGCCTAGGAATGTCTACTTGCGTGATTACGTTCTGTATTTCGGCTAGGATCGATGGATTGGCTCTTGCTAATATCGCATTGTTGTCCGCATCCGGCTGAATGTTAATATCCGAAGCACCGGTAAAGGCGTCAGTTAGATCACCTCCTGGTCCGGCTTGTACAAACAAGCTATTTAACAACTCTGCTAGCGGCCCCGCGTCACTATGTTGTAACGGAAAATGTTTGGTAGTGTTGGTAATCTGATATGGTTGGTCTAGCTTTTCAACTGTATCAGACACTAGCGCGATCCCCTGTGCGGTACCTCGCAGGAACAAAGTGTTGTTATTTTCATTGGCAAATATTGTGATTTGACGACCTACGCCGGTGTCTCCCAAGCCCGTACGAATAGAAGGTAAGATACGTTGCAACATCAATGCGATGTCGCTCACGAGAGCATGTTTCATTGGGAGCACAATACTAATTTGCGCGGCTTCGTCGCTATCTAACTCGCGAATGAGTTTGACGATATTGTTAACGTTGCTGGCATGATCTGCGATCACGATCGCGTTTGGGTTGATTACCGGTAGCAGATGCCCATAGGCAGACACAAGCTGACGCAGGACACGACTCGCTTCCTGAGAGGAAACGTGCTCTAAACTAACGACGCGGGATACAAATTTGTGATCTGTATCAAATTCCCCGTCTTCGTCGAAGTGGTATGTACGTGCATCTTGATTACGAATGATGCTGACGATGCCATCGTCCCCCTCGACTAACACTAGATTTCGAACGCGGAGCGTTGCTTCCAAGAGTGCATAGACCCCTTCGGCATCCAGCATGGTTTCGGCAATCACGGTTACTTCACCACGAACTTGAGCCGGATCGTAGGTAAAGGTCTTCTCCGTAATTCGGCCAACCTCATGAATGAAGTCTACCAAATCAAAGTCGGAGAAATTTATTGAGAATTCATCCGCATTGGCCATTGGTATCAAGCAGATACCGAGGACAAGGATTAGGCGACGTGCTGTTTTTCTTAGATTTTGTTTCATTGGTTCGGTGTATAGTTCAAAGTAATTTTCGTCTCTCCTCGCTGGATTTCCAACTTCAGAGATTCGGCGTCTAATTGATTAGCGAATTGCGCGAGGTCGTCTTGTACGTTACCCACGCTGTGTCCGTTGACCGAAACGAGGATATCGCCGGTGCGCAGACCGAGACGTTCCGCCATCGCTTCGTGTAGGCGGTATCCGGCAGCAGATTCTTCTGCTACGGGAGAGATCCCCATTTCGGTTAAGACTTCATCTGGTTCCTTCTCGATTCTTTCGTGGTAGGTGTCGTAGTATTGACGAATCCAACCTTCTGGCGAATTAGAGGTCGTCTCTTCGGTGCTTTCTGAGCCAGCTAAATCAGCCTGAGTGATGAGTCCTTCAGGTAGGTCTGGAAGCTCTGGAACAAACGTAGTTTCTGGCACAGATTCAATGAGCTGCTCACGCTGTTCCACGTATAGTGATTCTTTCCTACCGCCGCGCTGCAGAAGCACGTGATCCTCAAAGATGTCGGATACTTCCACACCGTCCACGCGTTCTCCCACTCCCTTCCGTTGTGCTTTTGCTTTCGACCGTCCAACGATGTAAGCTCGAGACAAAGAAGGGTCCGCGGCGTTATACGAAATCCCAATGAGCTTAAGATTTAGATTGGTTTCTTCAATCACATGCTCGACTTCTTCTTTGGGGAGTTCGCCAAACAGATTTGCCCTGATGATCGTGCCGGCTGAAACTGGTGAGGGCATTGAAAATTCCCTGAGATCGTCTGCATCTGTTTCGTCGTCGTCCTCTTCAAAGACAAAGAACAAGACGGCTAAATATATGGCGTAACCAAGCCCTATTAAGATCAAGACCCGTATAGGAATAATCAAGTGGTCGATAGCGGCGGGTACTTTCATTTCTTAAATATCCTGTATCAAGCTTTCTCGAGCGCTGTCATTAATAGAGTTCCCTAGAAACTTCCAGGACGACTGCTGATGGATCAGCCGAAGAATCTAAGGGCATCTGAGACAGCTCTAGCATGTGTTGTGTGAGTGCTGATTCAAACAGGCCACTCTCTGGTTGGAATCGGATGGTTATTAAAGGAAAGTTCTTTTCTTGATCGTGTGCATTGAGCACCGCGAAACCGTCAGCGTGAGTCAGTTTACCTGCTACAGCTGGCATTTCAAAGACTCGAGTCTCATCATCTGCACGGTAGCGGCTAGTCCCACCTTCCCAAGAAATACTTCCAGTAAGAATTTCCAATTGTCTTTTATCGTTAATCTTCACCGACAAATCGTTAATTTCAAAGTCGCCTTCGACAACAATCTCATAAGGTAATAAAACCTTGTTTACGTGAGAATGCGCCAAAGTTGTCGCTCCTTGAAATTCAGTAGAGGAAATTCTCCTTTTCAATACACCGGCCAAGTGAATGTTCTGATTTTGCATAGTAACGTTAAATGCCAATTTGCCCGTAAAAATCTCTATCGGTCGAAAATGCCATTTGAGTCGTCCAATGTTCTTTCCCGCAACGGTAACATCTCCTGAACCGTACCAAATTGTGCCTTTCGTAGCGCGTAAATGAGTTCCATAGTTTTCCAAAATCATGCTATATGCTCGAGCCGGGATCATGACCACAACGATGACGATCATGGCTACTATCCCCAGAACGATCCACCAGCGTTTCATCTCAGCAAGCGTCCGATGATACGCTCGAAAACCTGGGCTAACACCTCTAAATCTTCCACCAAAACGCGTTCGTCGTATTTGTGTGCAGTCACATTAAGGTGCCCTAGTTCCACAGTTTCGGTGCCAGTCGGCACAATGAAGCGTGCGTCCGAGGTTCCTCCTCCTGTAGATTGCTTAGGCGCGCATCCGGTTACGTCTTGCAACACATCAATGGTGGTTTGAGTCAAAATTCCTCGCTTCGACAGAAAGGGTAATCCTGACTGCCACCAGGTTATTTCGGTTTGAATTTTTGGGTTTACCGCATTGAGTGTTTCAACTACGGTTCTTTGTAAGGATTCAGGGGTATGTTCGGTATTAAAACGAAAATTGAACTGTACTTCCAACTCGCCTGGGATAACGTTATCCGCACCTGTTCCTGCATGAATATTCGATATTTGAAAGGTGGTAGGCTGGAAGTGTTCGTTGCCTCGATCCCATTCTCTTCGTACTAGAGTCTCGAGAGGTGCGACGAGTTCATGTACAACGTTAGGCGTAAGTTCGGGATACGCGACATGACCGATCGTCCCTTTTGCACTGAGTGTTCCGGTGAGCGAACCGCGTCGACCGACACGTATAGTATCGCCTAGTGTGTTTGAAGAAGAAGGTTCACCCACTACACACCAGTCGATGCTGACTGCTCTCTCTTTGAGTACTTGCATCACGTGTTTCGTTCCGTGTGTTGCAATACCTTCTTCATCACTTGTGATCAAAATGCCAAGTGAGCCTTCGTGTTGCGGAAATTGTCGGACAAATCGCTCAATCGCCACGATCGTCGAAGCAACGCCGGATTTCATGTCACAAGCTCCTCGACCGTAGAGCCACTCCCCATTTATAGTAGGTTCGAAGGGTGGATTGGTCCAGCGGTCTAGTGCTCCAACGGGAACCACGTCTGTGTGGCCGGCAAAGACGAGAAGGGGACTGTTGTTGCCATGGGTCGCCCACAGGTTGGAGACTCCATCAGCCGGGAATGATTCAACGTCAAATCCTAGTGCGAGTAATCGCTTAGCAATGAGGGCTTGACAACCGTCGTCCTCGGGCGTAATCGACTCGCGGCGTATTAGCTCGCAACAGAGCTCTAAGACTTCAGACAAATTGCTCTTCGTCTCGAAGTGTTAAGACTTCATAACCGTTTGCGGTCACAAGAATAGTGTGCTCCCATTGAGCGGAAAGTTTTCGATCCGCGGTCACTACTGTCCATTGATCGGATAGGATGCGTACATGGCGTCGCCCTAAGTTAATCATCGGTTCGATAGTGAACGCCATGCCTTCAACCAATGTCGCGCCGGTGTTTGGACGACCGTAATGTACTACTTGTGGTGCAGTATGGAACTTTTTCCCGATACCGTGTCCGCAGAATTCTCGCACGACGGAATATCCGTTGTCTTCGGCGAACGACTGGATCGTGTAACCAATGTCGCCCAATTTAGCCCCAGGTTTGACTACGCGAATACCCCGATATAGGCACTCTTGAGTGATTTCCACTAAGCGTTTAGCGAAGGGTTTTGGTTTGCCGACAAAAAACATCTTACTAGTGTCGCCATGAAAGCCCTCTTTGATTACGGTTATATCTATATTTACGATATCGCCATCCTTTAAGACCCTGGTCGGAGAAGGAATGCCATGACAGACAACTTGATTGACCGATGTGCAGATTGACTTTGGAAAGGGTGGAATGTCCGCACTAGTGGTGTAGTGCAGCGGAGCGGGAATACACTGTAATTCCTCGGTTATGTAGTCATGACATCGTGTGTTCAATTCTTCGGTCGATACACCGGGTACAACAAACGGTGTAATCATATCAAGCACGCTAGCGGCAGCGTTGCCAGCGGAACGCATTTTCTCTTGCTCCTCTGAAAGGAGAATGGTAAAGACAGTCACCGAATGAAAAGATTGAAGAATTGCGAGAATTGTAACGGTGGTTTGACTTGTAAAAGTCTCGTTCAGCTCCTAATACACAAGAACTTCTCACTGGTTGGTTACAATACCCCGGCACTGAACGTTAGTCGCTTTGATTGACGAATGACTCGATACGCAACAACCCAAGCTCATTGCGGGTGGTCTGCCTAAGTGATATCGCTGTTGGGAGACGGATTCAATGACTTATTGCGTATCAACGCACCTTTGGTGTACAACAACCTGGAGAAACACATTGAGTGAATTAAGCATTCGGGATATGCTCGCCGCTGGCGTACATTTTGGTCATCGAGCGCGCTACTGGAATCCCAAAATGGCTCCCTACATTTTCGGTGTGCGGAATCATGTCCACATCATCCACCTAGACCGAACTCTGGTCGCGATGAACGAGGCTTTGGCGGCCGTGCGGGCGATGGCGGCACAGAAACAGAAAATCCTTTTTGTCGGAACGAAGCGTGCAGCCCAGAGAGTGATACGCGAACAAGCAGTGCGCGTCGGCATGCCCTATGTTGACCAACGCTGGTTAGGCGGGATGCTGACGAATTACAAGACGATACGCCAATCGATTCGCCGACTGAAAGAATTAGAAGCACAACAAGAACGCGGAGTTTTTGATTTGCTTACGAAAAAAGAAGCACTTCAAAAACAACGAATGATGGATCGACTCGAACGCGGTCTTGGCGGCATCAAAGACATGGGCGGACTCCCGGATGCGTTGTTCGTAGTTGACGTCATGTTTGAACGCATCGCCGTTGTGGAAGCGAACAAACTAGGCATCCCAATCGTCGGTGTGGTTGACACGAACAGTGATCCCGAGGGTGTAGATTGGGTTATTCCCGGGAACGACGATGCAATACGTGCTATTCGTCTGTATGTCACCGCGGTTGCAGACGAAATTCTCGTAGGCAAACGAACGGCTGAAGGCGGCGTCGCCGCGGATGAATTTGCCGGCGACAGCGCTGCTCCAGCGGAAGAGGTTGTTGAGACTGCCGAAGAAGCTACCGAGAATAAGGAAGACTCTGCCGCGGAGACCGAGGAACCTGCCGCGCCCACGGAAGAGGCTTCAGAGCAACCAGAGGATGAAACGGCTACGACCGAAGAGACTGATGCCCAGACTGAAGAAACCCAAGATTCTGAACCGGCCGACGAAAACTCGCCACCAGATGAAGAATCAACAGACTGAAGTATTAGCACCCTAGACGGAGTAAGAAGACGAAATGGCAGACATGGCGAAAATTAAAGAAGTGCGCGAACGGACAGGAGTGGGTTTCGGGGATTGCAAAAAAGCACTCGAAAAAGCCGATTGGGACATCGAAAAAGCATTAGACGTATTGCGCAAAGAGAGCGCGGTAAAGGCTGCGAAAAAAGCTGATCGAACGGCTTCGGAAGGTCGCCTCGCCGTTCTAATCTCTGATGACCAAAAGCGCGGTGCTATTGCGGAGATTAATACAGAGACCGACTTCGCGGCACGCAATGATCGTTTTGTGAAATTCTGTGACCGAGTTATTGAGGTCGCGATCGAACAGGGCGATGCAACGATTCCTCTTCTCGAAGACGAGAAGAATGAGCTTGTGTCCGCCATCGGAGAAAACATTTCTATTCGCCGCGTGGAGACGTTGCTAACTGAACAAGGCGTGATCGCCGGATATCTGCATTCGAACGGAATAGTTGGCGCAATCGTTGAACTCAGCAAAGATGTTGGTCCGATAAACAAAAACGTTGCGATGCACGTCACCGCGGACAGCCCACTTGTCGTAAGTGCCAACGAGCTGCCGGAGGAAGTAATCGAACGCGAAACAGAAGTGTATAAAGCTCAAGCTCTGGAAATGGGGAAACCCGAGCACATCGTGGAAGGCATCGTCAAAGGCAAACTCAGAAAATTTCAAAGTGAATCATGTTTGGATCAACAATCCTATATCTGGGACCGGGAACAGACAGTCGGCGCGCTATTGGCGAAGGAAGGTGCAAAGTGCGAACGCTTTGTAAGGTACCAAGTGGGAGAGAGTCTAGAGTAGACTAAGTCCATCGACAACAACGTCCTCACAAATCCGTCGACACCATGAAATATCAGCGCATAACACTCAAGCTGTCGGGTGAAGCGTTAAATTCGTCGCAGTCAACGATAGTTACGGCGGGCATCGTCCGGTCGCTGGTTACTGAAATCTCCGAACTACTTGAGGCTGGTGTCCAAATCACGATTGTCACCGGCGGCGGCAACATATTTCGAGGCCGGGATCTGGAGAGAGTAGTCCCTGAGCTAGGAATCAGCCCACTGACGGCGGATCATATCGGGATGCTTGCGACGGTGATGAATGCTGCTCTCTTGCGCGATGCGTTGAATACAGTGGATGTGAATTCTGTCATTTACACACCCCACGCCATTAACGGCATTAGCAAAGGCTTCGCAAGACACGAAGCTCTTCATTATTTAGACACAGAACATGTTGTGATTTGTGCTGGAGGTACTGGGAACCCTCTGGTAACGACTGACACAGCGGCAGCTCTACGAGCTGTCGAACTCTCTTCTCAGGTCGTTCTCAAAGCATCTACGGTAGATGGAGTCTATGATGTCGATCCCGCAATTGATAGCGCTGCTTGTCGATTTGAAACACTGACGTTCGATGAAGTGTTGAGTCGGGGACTGAAAGTTATGGACGCTATTGCATTCACCATGTGTAAGGAACACAATATTCCTATCATTGTGTACAAACACGACGACCCGCACGCAATGACGAAAGTTGTTGCTGGCGAGCTCTGTGGTACCCTGATCGAAAATTCACGCGATACTAGTTCAAATGATTGACGAAATTCAAGATGACGCGAGTACCCGAATGGGTAAAAGTTGCGATGCTCTTTCGGAAGCATTCGCCAGGATTCGTACCGGACGAGCAAATCCCGCTCTTCTGGACACGGTTACGCTGGCATATTACGGGGCACCGACCCCAATTAAACAGTTGGCCTCAATCACAGTCGAAGAAGGCCGTACTCTAGTAGTTTCACCCTGGGAAAAAGCACTGATAAACGACCTAGAGAAAGCGATTCTGGCTAGTAATATCGGGCTTACTCCGAATAACAATGGTGAGGTCATCCGTCTACCTTTGCCACCGTTGACTGAAGAAAACCGCAAAGAACTTGTCAAGCAAGCGCGTAGCGAAGCAGAAAATGCCAGAATAGCGATTCGCAACATTCGACGTGATGCCATTGCTGACGTTCGAGAGTTAGTCAAGGAAAAACTTGCGACTGAAGATGAAGGACATCATGCCGAAGTCGCAGTTCAAGCAATCACTGATGACAAAATCAATAAAGTCGAAGCCTTATTGGAGGAGAAGGTCAAAGATCTCTTAGAGTTTTAAGAATTTTGGGTAATTGTTTACGGGTCGAAGATACTGAGTAGGGTCAGTGGGTTGAACGATAAACTAAATCAAACTCAACGCCTAATACCGAAACACGTCGCGATTATCATGGATGGTAATCATCGTTGGGCGCGCCAACAACAGTTGCCGGGATTGGCTGGGCATCGCCATGGCGCTCGCAACGTTCGCCCGGTAGTTGAAGCATGTGGGGACCTAGGGGTTACGCACCTCACATTGTTTGCCTTTAGCACAGAAAACTGGCAACGACCTAAGCCAGAGATCGATTTACTCATGGAACTTGTATCGGAGACCATACAACGAGAATTGGAAGCACTTCATGAACGCGATACGAAATTAGATTTCGTTGGTGATCGGAGTATGCTACCGGTAGAGGTACAACGGCATATGAAGGAGGGTGAGACGGTGACCCAAAACAACAAGACGTTTCGACTCATTATCGCGCTGAATTACGGTGGTCGCTGGGACATCGTACAAGCAGCAAAGTCCATTGCTACAGACATCGAGGCTGGCAGTTTAGTACCCGAAGAAGTTGATGAATCGGAAGTTGGTCGGAATCTTGCCCTTGCAAAACTCACCAATGTTCCTAAAGTCGACTTGTGCATTCGTACGGGCGGTGATTTGCGGATGAGTAACTTTTTAATGTGGGAACTTGCATACGCGGAGCTATTCTTCACCGACACGTATTGGCCTGACTTCGGACAAAAAAATTTGTTAGAGGCGTTCGACGACTATTCGACTCGGCATCGCCGATTCGGTACGCGTGCGCAAGAAACTAAGTCCCGAGCGTCTTATTAAGATCCCAAAGTCCTTTCTCCCAAGGCTGATCACAGTCTTGATTGTTGCACCGCTAGCATTGCTGGCGATTCTCTATCTCACGCGCGAGTTGCGGTTGTGGTCATGGCTCTTCGCTATCTATTGTGGCGTGTTTTTTGCGATATTGTGGGAATGGTGTGACATTGCACGCATCAATGCTGTTTGGGCTAAGTGTCTGTATGCTGGTCTTTTTATACTCATAGCGGTGGTCTTAACCTATTATGTTGATGAAGTAAAGCTTGATGACTATGTCGTTGGTGCAGCGCTCGTGGTTTGGACCTTCGGAATCGTGGCAGTATTGTTTTTTAAGAGTTTGCGAAGAGTGCTGTCGAATCGAACGTTGCTGTTACCAGCTGGAGGTATCGTTGCGGTTGGGTCGATATTGGCCTTTAGCAAGATTGATGCAAGCGGCTACGCACTCATTGCCGTTATCGCAGTCGCCGGCGCTACCGACAGTCTCGCATACTTAATAGGAAACTTTTTCGGAACGCGAAAATTACATTCCGACGTTAGTCCAAGTAAAACTTGGGAAGGTACGATCGGAGGATTCGTTGGTGGTCTGTCGTGTTTGTTTGTGTTCGACCAGATCTTAAATTGGATAGAGTTCCAGACCGTCTGGTTATGGCCAATCGTAGTTCTTTACGCAATATTTGGAGACTTGTTTGAAAGTGCTCTCAAGCGGACTGCCGGTATGAAAGACTCAGGAAATTTGCTTCCTGGACATGGCGGTTTTCTAGACCGGCTCGACTCCCATATGGCACTGTCAGTT
>VXLL01000009.1 GCA_009841615.1 Gammaproteobacteria bacterium
CTCGCGTACTAGCCCAATGAATGAGACGACCGCACCGGCCTTCCCTCCTAATCGTTCGCGACAAGCTTGCCACTCAACGTGTAACGCAAAATCTTCCTCTTGAACACGAACGGAATGCATGATCTATCCCCCCGTAATTGGTGGAAAGATAGCAATTTCATCGTCTTCTCGAATCACTCTATCAAACGCAACCAGTTGCTGGTTTACCGCGACGCGTAAATTGTGGATATCCATCGACAGATTGGCTCTTCCATGAGCATCTTGAATTTTTCTTAACAACACCTCTACAGTAGATTCGACAGGTACGGTTAGAGTAATCTGGGACGTCCCTAATGACTCTTTCAGAGACGCGAAAAACTTGACCTGGATGGTGATCGATCGAGTTGTCATCTCTGCCAATCACCTGACTTTCCACCATGTTTAGAAATCAACGCGATGTTCTCGATGATTACGCCCTTCTCGACAGCTTTAACCATGTCATAAATCGTCAAACTAGCTACGCTCACCGCTGTCAACGCTTCCATCTCAACGCCCGTCTGCGCTCGTACCTGACAACTCGCTCGAACTTGAAGACATTTGGAGTGAAGTCTCGTAAAGGATATTTCGACGTTTGTTAGAGCAAGTGGATGACAGAGTGGAATGAGTTCACTTGTACGTTTACTAGCTTGAATACCGGCAATCCTAGCAGTTGAAAAGACTTCGCCTTTAGATAGGCTTCCAGACATCACCAAATCTAGTGTTTCTGATTGCATAATGATTCGAGCTTCCGCTTCGGCAGTCCGATGCGTTGCTTCTTTTTCTGTTATATCTACCATTTTCGCCTCACCCGAAGCAGTTAAATGGGTCAATTTTGCCACGACACTCTTACCTAACTATTAGTAGTAAACAATAATACTCGTCACCAAAATGCTTCGTTCACAAGCACACCTGAATCGCGAATGCGGTCCTTGAACTGGAATGGCTTTGTTGACCAAGGCGAAGATCAACAGTTGAACCCAGTCGTTATTGGATTAAAGTGGGAGAGTCTCGAATTTTTAATCTCGCTCGAGAGCTTTAATCGCATCAATGCTCTCATAGAGATACGATTGCCTCACTGCTTCTTCCTCACATTCGACGTACGAGAATTTCGACTGTACAGTCAAATTTGGTCGAAACGTAAACCAAATTCGCCCTTTCATAGTCTGGTCCATACTGACTAATACGTTTCTTTCACTGATCGCATCATCTTCAAATTTGTAAGTAATACTCAGTTCTCGTAGGCTAATTCCCCTAATTACCCTGACCGACTCTGGTAAATATAGGGTTAGCGTAGTCACTCGTTTCGTCTCAAGATTCACAATGAAATCGACTCTCAAATCGTCACGCTCAACGATATTGTCTTCCGCAACACTAGCGATCAACAACCTCGACGGAAGACCGGTGTATGTAGCTGTCGAATCGGAACGGTCTTGGAGTTGAATTGAGCTCAGGTCTATTGGCACTACTTTAGACAAGACTTGAGCCTCACTGAATGGATAGGGGTATTCCGAAACAAAGGAAAACTGTTTTTTCCAGCCGTTCTGATTCTGCTCATCATCTTGAGATTCCAATAAGTCTTTATATCCCAGCGTTGGGTGATATCTTACGTTCCTGTCGGGAGCCCATCTCACAAAAAACGCTCGGAGCTTGGCGCGAGTAAATTCGTCGATTACGCAAGCGTGATGAACCTCCACACCACTATAGCGCAATGCTTCGTCCAATAAGTCTTGGTCTTCTTGTGCCAAATGATCCAAGCTAAATTCTTTATCGGCAATGGATCGAAGTGTCGCCTTTTGCTGTTCGTTCGCACGATGAAAAGTAGATGGTTCGTTGAACGAAAGCGATTTATGAACCCGCTTCACGTATGTATAGTTTACTGTCGTTTGCGCACAGGAAACAACCATCAGACAAAGTACTGAAACACTCAGCAAGACTAAAAAACCAAAACGTCCAACAGCCAACTCATCATTGTTCAGACAACGTATGTGTGTATTCCGTCTGACCATCCTTTGTTTAGTCTCCTAATTTGAGCGCTGTTGCTGTAAAAATAAAATCACTAATGGACCGTCGGTCCAGTTCCCATCATATTCTAGCAGAATACTCTGTACTTTACGAGCCCATCGGTACTAACGATCGCTGAGTGGGCTACAGCTCCTACGACGGTTAATTTGTAAATCACTCCAGATTGCCATGTCGCTATACTTCAAACTTGCCATATTCTCTTCGTGTTGTACGTGCAAACTCAAGATAGGTCGTGAATTGTTCGCAGGATGTGCTGTCATGCTACGTATATTAAGATTTCTCTGTGTTCTAGCACGACTCAGACCTACAAAATACAAGAACCTCTACTAATCTATTTATTTAGCATTTATCCAATGAGAAGGACAAGAGTCATACTCGGATTATCGGGCGGTGTGGACTCTGCTGTGGCTGCAAAACTTCTACTCGAACAAGGTTATGAGGTGGTTGGAGTGTTCATGAAGAATTGGGACGAAGACGATGGGACCGAGTATTGCACAGCAGAAGCTGATTACGCAGATGCTAGTGCAATCGCGGACAAATTGAAAATCCCTCTAGAGCCAATCAACTTCGCCCACGAATACTGGGAAAGAGTATTTGCTAAGTTTCTTGAACAGTACAACCAAGGATGGACTCCGAATCCCGATGTGTTGTGTAACCGGGAAATAAAATTTGGCTTGTTTCTCGAATACGCGAACGCTCAAGGAGTTGAACTAATCGCAACCGGTCACTATGCTAAGGCTGAGACTCATGACGGAGAATTTTCATTGCGCCGAGGCGCGGATTTGCAGAAGGATCAAACTTATTTTCTGAGCGGTGTGCCGCGCTCGAGACTTACTCGATGTCTTTTTCCTCTTGCCAAGTTGACGAAATCAGAGGTTCGAAAAATCGCACAGCACATTGGGCTTTCTGTGCACGATAAAAAGGATAGCACGGGTATTTGTTTCATTGGAGAACGCCGTTTCAGTGATTTCTTGGCGCGCTATGTCGAGCAAGACAAAGGTGAAATTGTCGATACAAGTAATCGTGTCGTAGGCGAACATATTGGCCTCCCCTACTACACCCTAGGACAACGTACCGGCCTGGGAATCGGCGGACGACGTGAAGGTGTCGAAGCACCATGGTATGTCATGCAAAAGAACCAAAAGACAAATCAGATTGTCGTCACACAGCATGACTCTGATTTGCTCAATGATGAGCTAGAAGCTGATAGTATGAACTGGCTAGTAGACAATCCACTTGAATATGCAGAATGCGAAGCCATGGTACGTTATCGTCAAGCTCCACAGCCCTGCTCCATTACGTTCAAGAACGATCACATTCATTTACGTTTCAAGTCGCCTCAACGTGCGATTACGCCTGGGCAATATGCCGCGTTTTACCGGGACACGCGCTGTCTTGGTTCAGCTTTAATCAACAGAGTATTTCCTGCTAGTGACTAGCAGTTCTTTTGAACCATTGACAGCGATCAGTCCCTTAGACGGTCGTTATCGTGCAATCGGGGAACTATTGTCTCCCTACGCGAGCGAGTGGGCATTGATGCGCTACAGGGTAAGAGTTGAAGTAGCCTGGTTTTTGTACTTAAACTGCCATACGAATATCCCCTCTTTCCCTCCCCTTAGCGAATCAAAAGTTAATCAGTGTCAGAAAATTTGGAAAGATTTTTCGATTGAGGATGGGCACACCATTCGAGAAATTGAGAATCGAACAAATCACGATGTCAAAGCAGTCGAACTTTTTCTACGAGAGAAATTTGTTAACCTTGAACTCAGTGATCAGCTGGAATGGATCCATTTCGCGTGTACGTCGGAAGACATTAACAACCTCGCATACGCACTCATGATTCGAGATCTTCTGGATCAGGTATTAATTCCTCGCCTCGACGGACTTGTGAACGATCTCTTAGTGATGGCGGAACCCATTGTTGCCCTACCAATGCTTGCTCGGACACACGGACAACCGGCGTCGCCGACAACTCTAGGAAAAGAGATCGTAGTGTTTGCCTCTAGGATGTACGATGTCGGAAAACGACTAAAAGGGACGGTAGTGCGAGGCAAAATGAACGGTGCTGTCGGCAACTACAACGCGCATACACTAGCACTTCCGAATCTAGACTGGCCTGAACTTGGCGAGTCTTTCGTGAAATCGCTCGGTTTAACACCCAATCCAATCACAACTCAAATCGAGAGTCACGATTACTTAGCTCATTTCTTAAATGATCTCCAAATTTTTAACGGTGTCTTGTTGGACTTTGTCAGAGACATATGGAATTACATTGCGATAGGGTATTTTCGACAGAAGAAGGTCTCAGGAGAAGTTGGTAGTTCAACGATGCCACACAAGGTTAATCCAATTGACTTTGAAAATGCAGAAGGCAATCTTGGTATAGCTAACAGTCTACAGGCGCACTTGGCACAAAAGTTATTGGTCTCGCGATGGCAGCGAGATCTATCTGACTCGACGGTCTTGAGAAATCTTGGTGTTGCTGTCGGCCACACGGTACTAAGTATTCGAAACGCTAGCAAAGGAGTCTACAAAATAGAACCAGATCAAGACAAGATCAAAACAGACTTAGATTCTTTCTGGGAAGTCCTTACCGAAGCAGTGCAAACAGTAATGCGCACAAAAGGAATTTCGGATTCTTATGAAATCGTAAAACAGAGTACACGAGGTAAGCAGATGGATAAAGAGCTCTACCAACAGCTATTATCTGATACGGGACTATCTACCGAACACCGTGCGATGTTAGAGTCATTACGACCAGATACCTATGTCGGTTTAGCAAGGGAACTCGCCTTACGAGAAATCGATCGTATTCGAAATGAGCGACCTGATTGAATGAGCCTAACGCTCTGATACGCGAAGCTTCCTGGCCTCAAGACCGTGATTTGCTTTGCAAAGTTCGGTTAGAAGTCTTTGTTCAAGAACAGGAAGTACCGCAAGAATTGGAATTAGATGGACTTGATGCTACGGCGGTTCACTTTATTGCTTTAGTAGACGATAAACCTGTAGGTACGGCTCGGTTACTTCCAAGTGGTCAAATTGGCCGAATGGCCGTGCTCATCCCATATCGAAATCAAGGAATCGGAGGCGAATTGTTACGAGCGACGGTCGCACGCGCATTGGAGTTAGGCTACTCTCCGGTATATTTACACGCACAGTTGAGTGCAGCAGACTTTTATCTTCGTCACGGCTTTCAGCCGTACGGAGATACGTTTGAAGAAGCAGATATCGTGCACCAAGCAATGCGATACCAAAATCTCGAGTAACTACTCAGCTAGATTTTTAGAGTAACGTTAGTTGGCAAATCGAACAGACATAGAGTTTTACAAAGAGTGGCGGCGAACCTCGCCGATGGCAATTCTCTTTATTGCAATTCGCCGTTTTCGTCGTGTTGTTCGCAGTGTGATAGAAATTGTCTCCTTAGGCGGTCTGACTGTAGTGTTGCTGCGGTTTCTTGATGTAGGGCTTGTAACTGCTATTCTGTACTACGCCGTGGCGGTATTGGCTTTTGTCGTGATTAGTGCGGTACTATCCTTTCTAGTGCTTCGAGTAAAGATTTCTGAAGCTGGAATAGCAATGAAATCTGGGGTATTTCGTCGTACACACAAAGTAGTTCTTTGGGAGAGAATTCGGTCAATAAATTTGGAGTCCGGTCCGATCGAAAGAATATTCAGACTAGTCCGAGTCTCGGTAGATACTGCAAGTTCAATGGGATCCGAAATCGAGATTCCTGCATTGCCGATTTTTGTCGGTCAACATCTTAGATCTCACGTAAAAGAACCCCAACTTACCGATAGCCAACGACTACCTGACGAAATTTCGGCCACAGAGACATCCGAAGAATCAGACGATCAGTCTCTCTATGAATTGCGCGGCAAAAATATGTTGATTGCGGCGATTTGTTCCAAAGGGATGATCTTTGCGACCGTCTTAGGTATTGGATTTGTACTAGTCATTACATCAAATGCATACCTCATCTATTATCAGGTAAATCTCGCCGACGAAGATGTTCCAACTGACACGACACTTCAGGAAGAAGTTCACGACAAACTGAAAGAGGATCTGGAAACTAATTTGAACTTCTTTTCTGCACTGCAACAGGCATGGAAGTGGTCTGCGGAAGAGCGTATAGAGAACAGAAGTAAATCAATCACACAATTACTACTTCCATTAGTGTTTTTATTGCTTGCCTTCGTAGTGATTCTGATTCCAAGTTTGATCATAGGGTTCCTCGTCAAAGCAGCGATCTTTTGTGTGTCACACAACGACTACAGGCTTCGTCAGGAAGATTCCAAACTCATCAGTGAACGAGGATTGATAACACGAAAAACCACTACCGTGGAGATTCGCAACGTTCAGATTTTGAGAATATATTTGACAGTGAGATCAAGATTGTTTCAGCGGTATGACGTCAAAGTACAACAGTCCGATGAAGACGACACGGTGCAGTCCGCGGTTGGAAACGCTGCTCATCAAATCGATATACCTTGCGTTGATTCAGCATTCTGTCGCGAAATCGCGGAGCAGATCTTTCCAAAAGCGAATCAACAATTGCCGCTCGATCCACGATCAACGGAAATTCAACGCTTTTCTCCTGCATATTTCTTTATTGGTCTCTTAGGAGTAGGACCGTTAATATTGGCATTGCTGTGGGGCGAGTTGTGGTTTCTCATGGGCACTCGGGCAGCAATTCTCTGGTCACTCGTGCTCGTCCCTCTAGGGACACTCATCTGGTGGCAGTACTGGCGTCGAACCGGTTATGCGTTCTACGAAAATTTCATTTTGCTTCGCAAAGGATTTTTGGGACATGATCTACGGGTGATTCCAATTTCCAAGCTACAGGAGGTGCGCATTTCCCAATCGATTATTCAACGACTTCGTAATCGGTGCACACTACAAATGTTCTCGCATTCCACTACTTACACGAACTCCCTAAAGATTCCTTTTATGAATCGAGTTTTCGCAGAACGAATACGAGACTATTTACTATTTCGAATTGAGTCAGGGAAGACTAGATGGTGTTGACTTGGGTACTCGGGTGTGTTTAGACGTATTGCAACCCTCACTGATGACACCATGGTTTCCAAGTTTGCTCTCAGATGTCTGTCAACAACTGAGCGTGAGACGTATCACTACGTAGAGGAACTTTCTTGGCGCAAAATTCGATACGAATTCTCGTTCAATTAACAGGACTTGCTGAATTTTTTAGTCTTCGTACACCCAGTTGTCTTAACTAGTCTCGAGATTCTTCCACGATTATGGCTAGCGTTCGCGATTGAAACGTGTTCTTTGTAAGTAGTTCGACGGTCTCGATCAATCTTGGGTGGCTCGTATGGCAACGCTTCAACATACGACTTCGCTCTAGGTATTTTTGACTTCGAAAACTGCTCGTAGACGTTGGTTAACTCCTGCGCTATGTACGTTGGCAGTGGTGCTCGACGAGAACGAAACTTACTGGCAAATTTTCCGCAGGGTGTGGATCTATTTACATTCATCAATAGGTCGATGACACTAGGAACATCAGATTGACACTCGTTGTTCATTAAGACTGGTGCAGACGCAAAGGCAAAAGGCTTTTCTGCTGGCTGCCAAATTACTTCACCACAATGCAAGTGATAGCATATGTCGACTCGCGGAGTGAGATAGACTAGTCTGATTTCTCCTCTGCCTCCCTGGACAAATGCAAGTCTACACCCCTTAAGTTCCTCAAGTTTCCTCACACTCATTAGATTGTGTCGATGGCATCCGGTACATCCAAAGCTCCCAAATTCCCAAAACGGATCATCCCGCGACTCGTTTGGATTTGTACTGTCCGGTTGGCGAAGATAGACAATTATTATTGGTGCATCATTCATGTCCCGCTTATACCGATTCAACACCTCTGATTTCACTCAGAATTTTGTCTAACCAAACATTTGCCTCAATGTTACCAGTAATGTCTGATACGAACTCTTGTCCTCTACCTACTACTTGAAGCGTGTCATCGTTGCTCCAACGACTTTGTTTACCGTGGTATGAGAGACCAGCTTTTCTCAGCCAAGAAGGGACCCTCCAAAGACTGACTCTGTCGCCGATCCTGGTGAGTCGCAGGCTTTTTTCACTGGAAGTGGTAACCGCGCCTGGTCCCAAGTATATCGTGTTGTTAGGATTCCACTCTCCTATCGTATGTGGATGTCTTTTCTCGAAACCGCTTGGTTGATCTGCCAAGGTTGGACTTGCTCCTAAGTGCATAACTTCCTCTACTTGCAAATATCCGAATATTCGATGATGTCGGTCCTTCCCGCTCAGATCTGAAAATAGTCCAAAGAAGAGAAATACATCGCCAACTCCAACGCCGTTATTTGCTAGGTGACTCTGGGCTGCAGCGGTCTGTCCAAAAGCGCATTTATTTGCTTGGAACATTGGGTCATGATGACACAGACTATGCTTGGTGTAACGGTTCTTTGTAATCCTACTCACAACGTCGCCCAGCCCCAATTGCCCGTACGTCGTCTCGGAGCGATGGTTAGTCGGAATTGGAATGCTAATTGGTTGCCCATTGACTATGGGTGAAGGTGCTCCTCCAGCAGAGCTATCGAAGCCTTTACGGCTAAATATTACTCTCACTAAACTATGGTTTTCAATTGCGATACTTCACGAGTCAATTATCTTGTTCTTCAATGTTGAACCTGCGAGTGGTACTGAATTTGTCCTAAGTGAGTTCTCAGAACGTGAATATGGAAGACAATCCCGATTCTGGGTCGATTGATTAGTTTCCTTTCCACGTTTATTACCACGTCAATCAATCAGAAATATTCAGATTCTATGATTCTTACAAATGTCACAGATAAAGGAGGAGTCTGTGAAATGTCGAACCCCAACAATCCGGCAGTTTTACCCTTAGCGGTCTGTACGTCGCAAAATCTTGTCAAATAACTGTTCTTTGCCATTTTCGATATATCGACGTAACGAGTATGCACATAAATCTGCAAGTTGGACCATACTAGTAAGATGGCTATCGACCAAACATTGGAGTTTCGATTACGCGCTTTATTTCAGTCCATAACGTACCCTCACGGTGGAATTTTCTCATTTGATTAGTATGCTTTCTCGCCACTGTTTCGTTGTTGTCGTTCACTATTAGACCAAAACTAGAACTCCCCCCTTGAGAGCTCATATTTTGGAGATAAAGCTCAAATCTATAGACGACCTGTTCGAAGGCCTGCCCATCTACGGACGAAGGGCTTTTCTGAGGGTCAAAGTGCAATTTATCAACACACTCGGTGAAGAGTCGTGCGAATCCCCATTTTGATACACAATCTGCGATTTTGTGGACAAATTCTTTCCTTTCATCAAATGTCAGATGGACATATGGTTCAGTTTGTCTGAAGTTCTTCTTGGTCGAGCCAATAGTTGCCCTTGATTCTTTGAACTTCTCGATCTGCATTGTGCCAATACCAAATTGAAATAACTAGACCAGCGAGTACGACGTGAGATGAAGTTCCCGATTTTTCAGGAGTTCCAGA
Source organism: Gammaproteobacteria bacterium (assembly GCA_009841615.1). Taxonomy (GTDB): domain Bacteria; phylum Pseudomonadota; class Gammaproteobacteria; order Pseudomonadales; family Azotimanducaceae; genus Bin55. The sequence goes on from VXLL01000009.1 coordinate 9,546, forward strand.
TTCGTCAACATAGCACAAGTACACTGCGAAGTTTTACCTGGTAACAAAAAAGCGACTGAGGTTTTGGGGCATTTAACCCCAAACACGAGACGCTTAGCGACTCGTCCCAGACGCTAAACCACATTCTATGGAATCTGAACGGCACCGACAAGATGTGAGCATCAATGTTCATGCTGATGGAGCCTTCTAGTTTCGTTTGGTCAACGACTTCGAAGCCAATCTCTTTGGTTTAGGAAATCAGTTTTTGTTGGCAACCGATAAAGAGTATTCCAAGCACATCTTTTCTACCTGCGACGCTAGATATCTAATAAACTGAGGAGCTCTCAGTTCTTACATGAGATAGAACTCTAAAACACGGGTTTGATCACTCAATTTGTTCACCAAATCATTCTTGCAGAACTTCTGAATTTTCACGAATATTCTCTCTACCTCTCGCATCGTTCGCTAGAGACAGTCTAAGTGCGGTCGAAATCTCATAACCCGAATAGGAAGCTCCCTCCGGTCCAAAAATTTTTTCGGCAGCATCAGCACTTACTATCTTTCCAGATTTTGTCAATCCTACGTCTTCAAGCTTTTTAAAGGTATCTTGATAGAGAACCTCGAGCGTGGATTCAGTGAAATCGATCGGAAAGTCTATAGCATCCTTTCGGTCCAATGAAACAACTTTGAACCAAGTGGAAAGTATCACCAGACCGGCAAACAAAAAGCAACCCAATGAAACTTCCCATATGATTGCTAATCTCGAATTCTTAGCTACAACTTTTGTCATTACTTCAGTCTAGAAAGCCAATTCAACGTTGAGGTGAACACTGATCAGACATGTTTTTCACCATTCAGTCCAAAGACTGAGGTCTAGTCAACCGACAATGTCGATTTGGATTCAGTAAAAATTTTGTTTTACGTCGTAGATTCGACTCACACTTACGCGGTTCTTAATAGACTCATGAGGAACGATCATTGTTTGTCGAGTAGCCCTTGTCTTCGAAGCTCTACCTCGCGCCTTGCAGCCGATGACTTAGCCGAAAGCTCGGCTAATTCAGCAGGACTGTATGCCGCCTTTTCATGCGTGGTGAATTGGACCGTACTGACATAGTGTCTTGGTAGCTTAGATACAAGAGCAAGATCTTCTTCGTTGAGAAATGAATGGGCTCGTTGTATTTGAGCTGTGTCTAGCACTAAGCTTGCCGAGTTGTTCGCAACAATACAGTAAGCCGCGTAAGATCGATAGTCTGCCGGCACAGCTTCAAGGCGCTCAAGAAATTCCACAGGTTGATGGGCAGCCCAATGAATGGAGAGTCGACGATAAAAATCCTCATTCCAATGTGGTACTTGTTTTCCTAGTTCGAGTGCTTGATCGAATTCAAGATGAAACTGAACCATTGCTTGAGCAATATTCAAGTAAGCATTAAATACCGTGTGCGCTTCATCTCGGACCTGTGACAGTAAATTTACAGCTTGCACCGAGTCCGATTTAGCAATTTCTGCAATGACGATAGTTTCCACGCCACTCCGTCCCATACTTCTAGGATGTTTTCGCGCAGTGTCAAACGCGCCTTGAGGGTCAACGCGTGCATAGGACCGCAGAGTTGTTTCCAATACGGCTCTTCTCAGTTCAGGTGTCGAAAACTCTTGAGCCTGAGCCCAAATAAAGGCTTCGTCTGGGTCGTGTGTTGCCCAATGTTCGGCAATCTCGTGGGCTAGAGTTGCCTCTCGACTGGATCCCGAGAAATCCAGTAAGTATCCAATAACGGCTTCAGGGTCTGTTCGAGCTAATGCTAGCAAAGCTTTTTCTTGGGCAAAGTTACGAATATTTTCGGGAACTTCGTCCATGTTAGCCAACATCTTACGCGGTTCCATTTCAGCCCATTCCCACACTGTGCGTCTTTGCAGCATACGTATTGAAGGATCAGTCGATGGTAATGCCCACACCGCGGCAACCGTGGCGCGAGGATCACTTTGCGACCAAGCAGTCACGATTTCGTGCAAGATCCAACGACGTGCATCTCCTTTAAGATTCAGAGCGTTGGTAAAGACTTCTTCGTATCCGTCAGTCGTTGCTTGGTGTAGCATCGCACCGACTACCGATTCTCGTACAGATCCATCCTCGATTGAGTCAAATATTTGTTGCAACGCCGAAATCCCCTGCTCCGACCACATCTTGCCAGTTACTTGCAACAATTCAAGGAGTTGTCCGACATCAGCAACGTCGTCGTTGATTAAAGAATCCAATGACTCGGTCACTTTCTTATCGGTTCGAGACGATTGGTCAGCGTGAACAATTTCCGCGTTGTTGTTAGTGTTTGACAGACTTGACGATTCTGAACTTTGGGGGATTTGCGAGTGAGATATCTCACGCTCCCCTTGTTGTTCTTGTTTAGGAAAGAAGAAGAGTAGGATTGCGAGGGATGCGACTACTACTCCTGTAGTGGTACCAACAAGAAAAGACTTAACCGAAAGAACCTTTTGATGACTCATGAAATGACCTCTTTGAAAATTCGTGAATGTTATAACACGCTTGTGGGGTTCAATGTACGCGAAACCCGAAACATTGCTCCGATTCCACTGCTATGTCTCAATCGATTATATCCTGAAACAAAGTCGAAAATTTCAAACAACAAGGGCGTTTCTCTACCGAGTATTTCATCTTTTCTTGAGCACGGGTATTGTGAATTTTGATTTACCCTCCATTGTTTCGGCTTTACATCCCTCGAACAAACTAATTTGTTAGCTTAGCGTGGCATAGCCGACTATTCCTTCTTCAATCGTCGAGCTAATAGAAATGCTAGTCGTATAAAATCGGCAACGACTATGCCACAAAGCGTAGGAACACTTCGTTGCTAGGACTAAAGCGAAAATCTCACCGAGAATGTATCAAAATTTCTATCTTAACAGGAATTCACGCTGCATCCTAACGTTTTGCCTCGACTATGTTCCTGTTCAATGTAATTACAAATTGGCGCACCACGCTGTTCATACGACCTAACTAAGAAAATTATTGTGAAACAAACTTGTTCTCGTCTTATTGGGCTATCCTTGCTATTCATTGGTGTGTGCGGACTTTCCACCGCCTTTGCTAACAACAACGTGAATGGATCGATCCACGGCGTAGTTACTTCAAGCGACACTCCTGTAGAAAACGTAGAAATAACAATCCGAAATTTAGACACGAACGTTGTAAAAACCGCTGAAACTTCAAAAACAGGGACCTTTAGTTTTTCTCACATCGTCCCAGGCGAGTATGAAATTACAACGATTGCAACAGGCTACAAGAGTCTCTCCAGCACAACTACGGTTTATACGGGTAAGGGTAGTTCAATCCACCTAAATTTGGAATATGGGGATATGGAAGATTTGGTTGTGACCGCGAGCCTAAAACGGTCCTTCGATTTCAAGTCCGTCGAAAATTCAACTGTATTAACGGCTACAGAAGTTGAACAACTCCCAGTATCGCGTAACATCGAATCGGTCGCGCTATTAGTTCCTGGAACTATGTCCGGCGACGTTGCGTTTGGTAATCTAGTGTCGTTCAGCGGTTCTTCAGTGGCGGAGAATGTGTATTACATCAACGGTATGAATGTCACAGACTTTCGCAGAGGCTTAGGTGGTAGCGCTATCCCCTTTGAGTTTTTCGATCAGTTTCAATTCAAATCCGGTGGATTTAGCGCAGAGTACGGACGTTCAACGGGTGGTGTCTTAAGTGGTACGACAAGAAGAGGCAAAAGTTCTTGGTCTGCTCGAATGGGTTATACCACGAATCCTGAAGTATTACGAAGTTACAACCCAGACATCCCACATCCGATTCAAGCTGGGGAATTTGTTTCACTAGCGAGCGTCGACAAGTCCTATGCGACTCAATATTTCATGTCTGCTGGTGGTCCGGTCGTAGCAAATCGAATTTACATCCATGCAATCTATCAAGGTCGCGACTATCAAACTGATGACTTTACCGAGAGCGATCGGTTTAATCGATCAACAAGTGAAGATCCTTTCTGGGGTGGCAAACTTGATTGGATCATCAATGATTTCCATCGTTTAGAACTTACTGTCTTTTCAGACGAAAGAACCAGTGTGACCTCTTCATACAACTGGGATCGTTTGGGTGGAGAAATTGGAACTCATCGAGGCGACAACTTCTCCAACCGGGGCGGAAAGAACTATATTGGAAACTACATTGGTACTATTGGAAGAAATTTCATCCTGTCGTTACTATCGGGACGAAATCAATATGACCGAACCAACTATTCGGCTCTCGACGATCTGTGTCCAGCGGCTTACGATTCACGAGATGGACAGCCGAGACCAATTGGATGCTGGACAAATCTCTCTACCGGTTCCAGCCTAGATACACGTGAACTGTATCGAGTAGATATTGAATTCAATCTTGGTTTTAGACATCGAGTTCAATTTGGACTCGACCACGAGACCAATACTTCCGACGACGCGAGACGGTACTCCGGTCCCGATGGTGGCGAGTATTTTCGGTATTACTCCGTTACTCCCGGATCAACTCTTGATAACGGGGGTATCGTGCCCGATGGAGTAACAACTGTAGTACGTCATCGACTATACAGCAGGGGCGGCAGTTTTAAGACAACCGCTAGTGCGTGGTATATTGAGGATTTGTGGGATGTTTTCAACAACGTTTCTGCACGTCTAGGGATTAGAAATGAGAGCTTTAACAACAGGAACGCTTTCAGCGAGACTTTCATCAAAATGACAAACCAATGGGCACTTCGGGTAGGTATCGTATGGGATGTGAAAGCAAATGGAAAATCAAGACTGTTTCTTAACGCGGGTCGCTACCATTTACCAATTGCGAATAACACTAATGTTCGGCTAGCAGGATCCGAATTATTCACGCAAGATTGGTATACATTGGGTAGTGCCATCTCACATGACGGAAGCGTCGCGCTCGGCAACAAGATTGGACCGACTAGTGTCTTCGGTGACGGCTCGGTACAACCTGCGGACGAAGTTTTAGATACAACGGTTCAACCCATGTACCAGGATGAGTTCATAGTTGGATATGAAGCGGAGTTTTGGCCAAGCTTTAGAGGTGGACTGTCTTATATATATCGAAATCTTGGACGAGCTATAGAAGATATTACGATCGATGAAGCAATCGGTTTACCAGGTGAATTCCATTACATTCTCACAAACCCCGGTACAGACGTGAGAACTCGATATGACGTGGACGGCGACGGTATTTCCGAGCTTATCGAATTAACCGCTGCAGAGTTGGGCTATCCAACACCAGTCCGCAAGTATCACAGTTTGACTATAGCTGTAAAGAAATCTTGGAGCGGGGGTTCATATTTAGACGCGACTTACACTTGGTCGCACAGTTACGGAAACTACGAGGGATTGGTTAGATCCGATAACGGTCAATCTGACGCGGGGATTACCACGTTGTTTGACTTTGCTGGTTTGATGGAGGGTGCCTATGGAGATTTGCCTAACGATCGACGCCACTCGTTGAAAGTTTTTGGTGTTTACAAGTTTCTACCACGATGGCAGTGTAGTGTTTCAGCCTCTTATCTACATGGGAGACCGAAAAATGCATTTGGGATCCATCCCACTGATCCCAACGCTGCCCGTTACGGATCTGCGTCTTTTTATCGTCAAGGTACACTTACACCACGAGGTTCACTCGGGAGAACTGAAGGCATTTTCAATATTGATTTTGGATTGCAACTTGATCACACAATCTGGTCGCATGCTCTACAGATCAAGTTGGATATTTTCAATGTCTTCGACACGAACGGGATTCTTGAGGTCAGAGAAGTAGCAGATCAACAAACCGGGGCAGCCTCCCCCACGTTCGGGCTACCCGCTGCGTTTCAGCGACCACGTACTGTTCGAATGTCGTTTAAATATGACATTCACCCCTAAGTTTCAACGTTTTCTCGACGCATCGGTAAGCCATAGCAACCCGCGGCGACTCTAAACGAAGTCAATAATCAGGGCATGCCAAATGTTTAAATAACGGTAAGATCTACAAATTCTGGGACTGTCAAGTCACACAGTTGCTCTAGTTCGCTCGTAGCACTTTCGATTTTTGTAGCTTGCTCATCCGAAAACCGCGTCCTCAGATTTTGATGGTACTTCTCCTCTAACAACGGTATTCCCTCTTCGCGACGGAAGCGATGTCCAATGGGATATTCAACCTCTACCCAACCCGTTTCTGATCCGTTGATGAACTTCACATTGACTCGATTAGCAATTGAACGTCTATCTGGATCGTGATATTCAGCACTGTATCGTTTATCTTCGCTTACTGTCATCCTGTCCCTTAATTGGTCGATGCGAGGATCACTAGCCACATCGTCTTCATAGTCTTCAGCAACAAGGTTTCCTTTCAGTAGTCCAATGGCAACCATGTATTGCAGACAATGATCGCGATCCGCTGGATTGTTGAGTGGTCCAGACTTACTGATGATGCGAATTGCTGATTCGTGTGTAACAAGTTCGATTTCTTCAATCTCATCGAAACGACCAACACATTGAGGATGGAGTTGTACGGCTGCTTCGACCGCTGTTTGCGAATGAAATTCGGCAGGAAAAGAGATCTTGAACAGAACATTGTCCATGACGTACGTGCCGTAAGCCCGTTGAAATTCGAACGTCTTCCCGCCGAAAGAAACATCATAAAAACCCCACTTCGGTGTCGTAAGCACGCTCGGATATCCGATCTCACCTTTCAAGACAAGCATCGCAAGATGTACTGCGCGGCTGGTGGCGTCACCTGCTGCCCACGACTTTCGAGGACCCGCATTGGGTGCATGGCGATAAGTTCGAAGACTCGATCCATCGACAAAAGCGTGGGAAAGCGCGCTCACAACATCGGCGTGACTCCCGCCTAACAACCTTGTTACAACCGCTGTGGTTGCCACTCGAACCAAGAGAACATGGTCGAGCCCTACTCTATTGAAACTATTTTCCAATGCCAAGCAGCCTTGAATCTCGTGCGCTTGAACCATAGCGACGAGTACATCCCGCATCTTTAGTGGAGCTCGTCCGGCTTCTTTGGCGTTCCTACTGACATAGTCTGCGACGGCGAGTATGCCTCCTAAATTGTCAGAGGGGTGTCCCCACTCAGCAGCCAACCACGTGTCGTTGTAATCCAACCAGCGAATCATACAACCGATATCCCAGGCCGCTTTCACGGGGTCGAGAACGTAGGCTGTACCGGGTACCCGAGTGCCATTTGGTACAACCGTTCCCGGAACGACTGGCCCTAAAAGTTTTGAACAGGCTGGAAATCCCAGTGCGAGAAATCCACATCCCAATGTATCAATGAAACAGTGCCGAGCAGTCTCTAACGTTTGTTGGGATAGCTCCATCTTGCTACAGACATAGTCGGCAAGATCCACCAGTACAGTGTCTGGTTCAGGACGGATATTTGAGTCTACCGCACTAGACATATGAGTCTTCAACGCGGTTGTGAAAAGAACTATCGATCACTAATAGGTGTGAAAGGTCTCGGTTCTGGACCAATGTATTTCGCACTAGGTCGAATAATTCGATTGTTACTTCGTTGCTCCATTACGTGCGCGACCCAACCAACCATTCTTGAAATAACGAATATAGGCGTGAAGATTTTTGTTGGAATGCCTATCAAATGGTAGGCGGACGCGTGAAAGAAATCAGCGTTGGCGAAGAGTTTCTTTTGTTCCCACATCACCTTTTCAATCGCACAGGAGATAGGAAACAATTTTGTATCCCCAACGAGACTAGATAGTTCTTCTGCCAAAGCTTTGATGATGACATTGCGAGGATCTGCCTCCCGGTAAACCGCATGCCCAAATCCCATGATTAACTCTCGGCGACTCAACTTTTCGAGAATACCCTGTACTGCATCTTCCGGTCCTTCAAAAGTCTGAATGAGTTCCATGGCAGCTTCATTCGCACCACCGTGTAATGGACCTCGAAGAGAGCCAATCGCTGCGGTAACGCAAGAGTACATATCGCTGAGTGTTGATGCACACACTCGAGCAGTAAATGTTGAGGCATTGAACTCATGCTCCGCATACAGAATCAAGGAAACGTCCAGAACTCGAACAAATAGATCGTGTCGTACCTCTCCTAGCAGGGTTCGTAAGAAGTGTTCGGCAGTCGACTTTGCGCGAGTATCGACGTCGATTCGGGTTCCTTCATGCGAATATCGATACCAATAGTTAACAATCGAAGGACTTGCTGCAATGAGACGTTCGGCTACTTCATACTGGCGATCATGGTCTCCTTCGGATTCGAAATTACCGAGCATAGAGATTCCTGTACGAAGCACATCCATCGGGTGCGCTGAAGCAGGAATAGATTCAAGTGTTGCACAAAGTTCTTGTGGTATATCCCTCATCGTACTTAATCTCGAACAAAATTCATCGAGTTCGTTTACCGATGGTAACTCACCGTAAAGAATGAGATATGCAACTTCCTCATACGTGGAATCTCGAGCTAGCTCCGAAATGTCGTAACCCAAATAGGTTAGACCTGTTCCAGATTGACCTACCGTACAAAGTGCGGTTTCGCCGGCTTCTTGCCCGCGTAGTCCCGCACCACTTAGCTTCTTATCTACCATACCATAAACTCATGAGTTCAATTCATCAATTTTCTTTTCAAATTCGTGATATCCAAGGATGCGATACAACTCCTCGCGAGTTTGCATTTTGCAAACTGCTGAATTCTGGGTGCCGTCTGTACGAATAGTGCGATAAACTTCGCCTGCCGCTTCGGACATTGCGCGAAACGCTGACAACGGATATAACGCCATTCGGACTCCAACGCTTGCTATCTGGTCTAAAGTGTACAAAGGAGTCTTGCCAAATTCGGTTAAATTTGCGAGTACGGGTACCGACAGCACTTCGGTCACGTTGCGGTACAACTCTAGTTCAGTCATAGCTTCAGCAAAAATCGCGCTCGCGCCAGCTTCTACGTATTTTTGCACCCGCTCGACAACCGCTTCAATCCCCTCCGTGGCAAGAGCGTCGGTGCGTGCCATGACCACGAAGTCTGGGTCGGTGCGTGCGTCAACCGCGGCTCTGATGCGGCTGCACATCTCCTTGATTGAAACTATCTCCTTGTTCGGACGGTGCCCGCATCGCTTGGTCGCAACCTGGTCTTCGATATGAACTGCCGCAACCTCAGCGCGTTCTAACTCGCGAATTGTTCGAGCTATGTTAAATTCATTGCCCCAACCGGTATCAATATCGACTAATAATGGTAGGGTCGAAGCTGAGGTTATCCGGCGAGCATCTTCCAAAACGTTGTCTAGAGATGTAATTCCTAAATCTGGAATTCCGAACGATGCGGCCGCTACGCCGCTACCAGACAAATATATACAGCGAAAACCTTGATGCTCTGCAAGTAATGCGCTGTACGCGTTAATTGTCCCAACGATCTGAAGGGGATTTTCCTGCTCAAGAGCTTGCCAGAATTTTCGTGGTTGCGACATCGAACTCGACATTAAGCTGTTGCGACTCTTTGCAAGTTAGACTGTAATTCGTCGAAATTTTTAACCACGGGAATATTGGGATAGTCTTTTACTACATGAGGAGGAGGATTAAAGAAGAATCCACTATTCGCGGTCTGAAGCATGCCAACGTCATTGTAGGAGTCTCCCGATGCATACACGGTCAACTCTAAAGCACGAAATGCTTGCACCACCTTCGTTTTCGGATCTTTCTGCCGACGACGATACCCAACGATTCGATCTTGTTCAATAATCAGGTGATGGCAGAGCAAAAATGGGTAGCTTAGCCTTTGCATCAGTGGCATAGCAAATTCATAGAACGTGTCGGATAAGATTGCAACCTGAAAACTTGATCTCGCCCAATTCAAAAAGTCTTCGGCACCATCAAAAGGCGCTACATCGGCGAGCGCGTCTTTGATTTGTTGATAACCGATACCATGACGGTTCATCGCGCGGCGGCGTAATTTCATAAGTTCATCGTAATCTGGTATGTCCCGAGTCGTTAAACCAATCTCCTCGACACCAGTAGCTTTAGAAATTTCCATCCAAAGCTCGGGTACCAAAACCCCCTCAAGGTCCAAGCAAAGAATTTGCATATCTGGTTGTGAAAGCAACCCCTAATCGAACGACTGGTGGAGCGCATGATGCCTATCTGCACATGCGAAAAAAGGTTCTGATCGAGAAGTTCTCAACACCTCTTCGTTTGGGATACCAAAATCCCTGACCGACAAGACGCCCCACTCAAAATTCGAACTTTCAAACAAGCCTCGAGACACAGTCAATAGTGGGATATGGCGTTCCATTCCAAGAACTCATCGAAAGAACATCCATGTCAAATTGTAACGATGTCTCAATGTCGCGATTTCACATTAGTTAAGGGCCAAGCGACCCAATCGACAGGACTGATGTGCCGTCTGGTCGCGTGTGCGGAAAGACGGGAGAAGCAGTTATCACCAGTTTCGCTGCAGGCTCGCCTTTTTTCTCGACATCCACTTTACGTTCTAATCGGATAAGAGCTTTAGCTGCTGCATCGATAAAGCTTGATCCACCAAGTTTAATTTCAATTGGAATCCAAACCCCGGCGGAAGTCTCGACAATTGCATCAATTTCAAGTCCAGTATTGTCTCGGTAGAAACTAACAGTCGCGTCGTTTGCCTGTGCATATACAAGTAGATCTCTTACCACGAGAGATTCAAATAACAATCCGAAGTATTGCATATCGGCCTGCAGCTTATCCGGCGTAGCGCGTAATGCGGCCACAGCCAAAGAAGGATCACAAAAGAATTTTTTGGGGGTAAGTCGGAGCTGTGAACGAGCCCTGAGGTGAGTTGCCCATGGCATCAACAGTTCCACGATGTGGATTTGTTGTAGTTGATCTAGGTACTTAGTAATCGTTCGCGTTTGAATCGAAGTATTCACATCAGCCCTCAGAGTGTTGATTGCAACATCTGTCGAAACATTGCGTGCTATTGAAATTAGCATTTGTCTCATGCGTCCTGGATCAAATGCGATCTCCCCCAATAACTCCACACGTGTAATCTCTTCTAAGTAGGAACGGACGTGCTTTAGACTGTCAGTCAAACTAGCAGAAATCATCGCTGGCCAGCCACCTTTACAACTTGCATCGATTAAATCGGAAAGTGTTGTATTTGGTTTTGAACCAGAAACTTCTTCACCACGTAATAGGCTACTCAGCGATATCGAGTGATCTGATATACCCTGCTCAACCAAGGTCATCGGATGTAACTTCAGTCGGGCCACTCTTCCTGCACCTGAATGTCGTGTTATCGTATCCGCGGGGCGTGCAGAACCAGTCAAAATGAATTGACCTACCTGTTGTCTATCGTCGCACTTCCGACGAACATGATTCCAGAGTTCCGGGACGAACTGCCACTCGTCGATCAACAATGGGGTTTTACCACTCAAAACTCCGTCTGGATTCACTAGTGCTGACATTCGTGCATCATCATCGATGTCCAAAAGCAACTCACTATTCGCTAATTGACGAGCGGTCTCCGTTTTACCGACGTATCGTGCTCCTTCAAGTAGCACTGCTGCGCGGAATGAAAGTGCGTCGTGCAACATTTGATCCGCGATTCTCGGATGATAGATTGTCAACTACATGTTCTCCTTCAAACGATTGAACGAACCAGTATTAGGTAGCCAAACGCAGATATTATAAGTTAATGTACGCGTATATTGTAAAATATCAAACATCTATATTATTAGGTAATGAACGCGTATTTTCTAATATTCTTGTAGTGGGATACGGCCGCAGCTTTACGCTGACACGTAAAAATCAAGTAAATCCTAAGTTAGTGACAGCGAATTCGCTGGAAAACGACTGATAAACGCAGTTTTTATAAATTATATAACGCGTATTTTGTAAAGTAAATAACGCGGGTTTTATCAGTTTTGGAAAAATTGATTCGAAGAGAACGATCTTAGAAATAGTTTGTGCGTGAATAGGTCGCTCTCATCTCTTCTTGACTCGAAATAAGAAAAAC
>VXLL01000023.1 GCA_009841615.1 Gammaproteobacteria bacterium
ATCGCCCTTTGCCATCACCCTCATATGCCTTGAAAGAAGATCTAAGCGCTTCAAAATCTTGGGATTAATGTAGGTAACGGCGATCAATAGCGCTCCAACCGCAGTGATTACTACAAGCACCACTAAGATGACTTGGCCTTGCGTTACGACTTCAGCGCTAGATTGGGTAGCACTGTCAGCGTCAGCTTTAGCTTTGGTTACTACCTCCTCGATAGTGCTCACAACTGACTCCCCAAGTTCTCGATTGGAAGTAAACAAGTTTTCAATCTGAACTTCAATTTGAATCAGTCGTGACTTCACCGGAAATATCCCTTCCTCGGACAAACCTACATCCAACAGAGTACCGAATACAGGTTCCACTTTCTCATATATTTCATCGTCTTCTAAGTACTTTAGCGCTCTCTTAATACTAAATTCGCTAGACTCGAATTGGTCTTTCAAAGTTTCTAAGTTTGGAGTGTCGTTTACGTTCAACGCTTGTGAAAGCAACTGACCGGAAATGTTTGCATTCCGACGCAACTCAATGAGATATCGGTATCGATTAAACTGAGCCTGGTTAAAGTGTTCACTTCGTGCGACGGGCGCTTGACCCAACTCCGAGTACCCCATAGAAAAGTACAAGGTTTGTTGATCGATTTCAGTCGCCAAATCCTGTCGTATCTTCTCTTCAATGATGCCAAATTCATCGCTAAGTTCAACCAGCTTTTCATCAAAGGTAAATCGTTCTTCGACAAGATTCTCTACTGTGTCAATATTGGCGAGTAGAGCTTCGGCGTTTGAATTCAACTCATCTTGACTTTCTTCATTCAAACCGATCCGTCCGACTTCACGCAAGTGATTGCGAAAGGTGTCTTGCTCCTCGTCTATTTGGGATTTAAGAGTCTCTAATGCCTCTATATCCGAAACAGCGGTAAGACTAGGAACCGCATTAACAATCTGCCCCCCTTCCAGCGATACGTTGAAAGCAGATTCCATATTGGGTACAGCTTCATCGTTAACGACCTTTTGAAATCGTTGAATACTCTGAAAGTAGAAATTACTCACAAACGTCGCAACGAGAGTCAGGAATACCGCCCCCAATAAGAGCGCTCCTAAACGGAAGGAGATTCGCGTCCAACGTCGTGGAGTTACGTCCGGTGTTGCTTGAGAAGTCATCGCCTTTAAGGCAGACTAATGTCCTGCATGGATTCAACGTCGCGACAGGATCCATCTGCTGCTAACACAGTGATAAATACTCTGTCTGAGCCTTGGTTATCATCGCCGAAGTCCAGCAGAAACCCCTCCAAATCCACATTTTCAAGTGATCGGATTTCTTCTAAGAAAGACTCTCGTGTTACGTTAGGACCTGCGCGTTCTAGACCTAACAACGCAAGTCGTCCAACAAGATAACCTTCGTATGAAAAGAACTCTGGTGATAGTTCTGGATCTACTGCCTTCAATGCTGCTTGATAGTTCTTCGTGATGTCTAAAGATTTGCTCATTGGAAACGGTACGACCTGAGTAACTAGTACTCCTTCGCTACTAGAACCGAGTGCTCCCGCTAGCGCATTGATATTTACAAAAGAAATATTGACAAATATCGCATCCATTCCCACGTTTTTCGACCAACGAATAAATCGAGCCGAAGGTTCATAACTACCAATCATGATGATCGCGTCAGGCTCTGCCTCAGAAATGTCCAATACAGCAGTTCGTACATCCAAAGTATTCCGCTGGTAATTTCCAGAACTGACGAGTTCTAGTCCGCGTTTCTCCATGGCGGCTAAAGTACCGTTGTACCCTGCCCGACCATAGCTATCGTCTTGGTAAAAGATCGCGATCTTATCGGTTCCAACTTCCTCAGTAAGGAACTTCACCATTTCTTCGGTTTCCTGAGCATACGATGCGCGTAGATTAATCACCACATCTGACTCTTCACGTAAAAACGCAGCCCCTGTAAGTGGTCCGATATAAGGAACGTTGTGCTCTTGACAAAAGGGAACTGCGACCCGAGAAGTAGGAGTTCCAACCGCGCCAATGAGCGCAAAAACCTGCTCTTCAAGGATGAGTTTCTTGGAGTTTTCGATGGTTAACACCGGTTCGTACCCATCGTCAAGAGTTTTCAGTTCAATCTTGCGTCCGTGTATTCCGCCATTTTCATTCACTTGCTGAAAAGCTGCTTGAAGTCCTAGACGCATACCTGTGCCCGATGCCGCGTTTAGTCCCGTCAGTGCACAAGACTGTCCGAAAACGACTCGATCTGGATAAATACCGGGCGAACTGTTAGTGTTTACTGAGCTGTCTGTACTTGAGATTGCTTGATCATCGACCTCAGTCTCCGATTCTTGAGATTCAAGCTCCTGTGTGAGAACAAGAACTCCTACGCTCAAACAAACACCGACAGCGATTAATCGGTGAAAAATTTTTCTCAATTTTCGAACTTTTTGACTAGACGAAGCCGATTGTAATCTCCATCACGAACATAAGTGACCTCGGTCATTAATGACTTCACTAGATGAATCCCTACACCGCCAATCTTGCGTTCTTCGACACTCAAGTCCAAGTTCACGTCAGGTGCATCGTCAAGGGGATTAAAAGGCTTGCCATCATCAATAATTTCGATACGAACTTCTTCTCGAGTTACGTCGATGACAAACTTGACAGTGTGCGTCTCCGAGTCGTCGTAGCCATACGAAACAATATTGGTGAAGAGTTCGTCTACCGAAAGTTGTATTGCGTAGATGACCTCATCGTTTAAATTTTGAAAGCGCGCAAAATCCATGAATGCAGACTCGAAGCGCTGAAATTCTTCGAGGCGATTTTCAAGTTGGATTCGGCAGGTGGCTTTCATAATTTAAGCGTCACGAGGGATTGTTCGATTGAGCCGGAATAGCTGAGTACGGGAAAAACTTTTGATTGGCCCAACTGAGTCCAAGCAGAATTCAGTCGTAGTTAAGTTCATCATCCGAGCTCTAATTCTCTTGACCTTCATTGACCTTGCTTTGTGCGTACAAGTCTAATTCCTCTGTCGAATAGGCTCGGGTGATGCGCCAGGTATCATTGTGATGTTGCATTTGAACATATTCCGAAAATTGAATGTCATCCCCAAATTGGTCCTCAAGAACAGGAGATAGACTATTTCCGGGCAATCCGTCAATCGCAAACCGATATGCCTTTAAGAAATGTGACAATCGAAATTCAACATCCCCTGGTGGTCCGAGCAAAGCAGTCGCCTTATACCGGTGATAGAGCGCTGGAAAATGCCGCTCCAACATTTGCCAATATTCTTCGTTGACTGTTGCTTCATTGTTGGGGAAATAACTCTGTATCGCTAACGGGTCTCCCAATCTAGCAGCAAGTTCCAAGGACCTGTCGTAAATTCGTTGAAAGGATTCGGTTATTTCCTCAGGCTCAAGCGTATCGAAGTCGTTTTCAACGAACAGTTTACCTGAAGAGTCATAAACTAAGAATGACTTACCTTTGCAGTGTTCCAAGATCCAATAAGAACGTAGGTTAATTTTGTAATACTCTGCAGCAGTAATAGGCGAAACGTGAAGAATAGGTCCGTCTTCATCGTATATATCTGTTGCTCGCGGTTGTCTAATGGAGTCTAATCCCTCCCAAAAGTTCGTCGACTGGATACCGTAATACATGCTAATTTGAATTGACTCATTCAGCGTCTCACTCAGAGCTTTGGCTGTTGTACAACCATCCATAAATTGCGCGTAATTTAACAACTCACGTGCGTGACACGTGGTCTTCAACTGTTCGTTTTCTATCTCAGACCAGCCTGTTATGTCTGTACATTTGCTGTCTGACAGAACTTCCTCGACGATTTCAATGGTCTTATTCAAGTCGATACTCATTACGTCCACTAGTTTTTGGGCATCGGCGATATAGAAATCCTCAAACGTAAATCGTGGTCGTGGAGCACGCTTATTAAGCTTCGAATGAAATTCACTCCAAAGATCATGAACATCATAAGGGTCGGTGCGAAAATACGACTGTTGCATCGTTTCCCAAAAGAGGTCGTTCTCAAGCAATTTATCCAGTCGTTTTCTACACTCTGTACTCAAAGCTCCCTTTTGTATGGTCCCCCACATTAACTCTGAAACACATGTACCAAAAGATTTAAGCGTGAGTTCCTCGACTGTGTCTATGTTTGTATTAGCCTCTAAAGACAGTAATAGACCTAGACATGCAATTATCAGAATCGTTTTGCACGACTTTTTGCGAGTTCCTCTTGCTCGTTCCGATAAAAAACAATTTGAAGAGACTTTTCTCATGTCAAACTAATGCCAATCTTATACGTTTAACTTCTTACTCTTTAACACACAATGCTAAACAGGTGATGTCATCTGATGCAACATTGCCCTCGACAAATTCACTGACTCGAGAAAAGACTCGCTCGGTAACCTCGGTTGGGTCATTCGGAGGTGGTTGTCCGTCGAAAACTTGCTCCAACCGTTCCATTCCAAAGAGCGCTTCATCCGCGCGCTCAGCCTCGTTGACGCCATCGGTATACATGAGTAAGAGATCGCCTTTGGATAAGGTAACGCTCTGATCCTCAAAATCACAGCCTGGATGTACGCCAAGTGCAATTCCAGGAACTGCATCGATCTCCGAGACAGATCCATCAGCTTTAAACAGTAACGGACGATTGTGCCCGCCGTTGGCGTAGCTGAATAGGTGTGTAGCTGGATCATAGACGCCGTAAAGCAACGTTACGAACATCATGGAATCGTTACTCTCTTCGAGCAAATTGTTTACTTCTGCAATTACTTTGCTGGGTAACGGGTGTCCAATGCTTGCCCCGCTCATCCAAGTACGAGCCGACATCATGAACATTGCCGCGGGGATTCCTTTACCGCTCACGTCGGCGATGCACAGCCCCACTCTGTTATCCGGTAGCCGAATTACATCGAAGAAATCGCCGCCGACTTCCCTAGCCGGTTCCATGTTGCCAAAAATCTGGTATTGATCGTTGCTGGGAAACGAACGTGGGAGAATGGATTGTTGCATGCTTGCGGCAGTAGCGAGCTCAGATTGAATACTGATCAATTTCTCCCGATTTTGATGTAGCTCGCGCTCGATTCGAAAACGTTCAGAAGTACGATTTATCGTGATCCGAAGGTCTTCAAAATCGACTGGTTTGGTGATAAAGTCAAACGCGCCGCGGTTCATCGCTTGCCGAATGTTCTTCATATCGCCGTAGGCGGAGATCATCACGGTCTTTAACTTATCGTTAATCGATGGAATGTTCTCCAACATGGTCAGTCCGTCCATGACGGGCATATTTATGTCCGACAGCACGATTTCGATATCGCTGTTCTTTCTTAGGATGTCGAGCGCTTCCCGACCGTTTTGTGCGAAACTCAGTGTTACTGCTCCCTTTCGAACCTCACGACGCATACGCTGCCGCATCAGTTCTTCTAAATCGGGCTCGTCGTCGACTACAAGAATATGACTTGCAACAAATTCGCTCATGGTTCGTATTCTCTCTTGTACAACTGTGTCGTTGCACGATTCGTTTCATCCATTGCGGTAAATTCTAGGGATTTTCTTGATTGTTAGAGAACAGGGTTAATCTTCCTCTACTATTGCCGAAACACCATGACGCTTACGTCCATTACTGCCTCGCCCTCGCCAAAGGTGATCCCGCGTATGGGAGGTACGTCCCGATAGTCGCGTCCATAGGCAACGGTTACGCGAGTTTCTGGAGCTCCTTGAGGATTGGTTGGATCGAACGTACACCAGCCTTTCGATGGTAAATAGCACTCTACCCAAGCGTGCGTCGCGTTATCTACCAGTCGCCTTGTCGCGTTCGGTGCTACATACAGGTATCCCGATACGTAGCGTGCCGGAATTCCCTTTGATCTCGCTATTGCGATCATAAGTTGCGATATGTCTTGGCATACTCCCTCGTGGTGCCGTAATAAGTCGTCAACGGTGGAGTCGATAGACGTTGCACCTGGGCGATATCGTATGACTTCAGAAAGACGCTGTTCCAGAGACTTCAAAAACAACCAAGGGTTGGACTTGTCGATTCCGCCTTGGTGATCAGTCCAGCGGTCGAGATCACTTTTCGTTCGGGTTAAATCCGTGGGCAGTAGAAAATCCCAGAACTCTAACTCAGTATGAAGCTTCTCTAAAGCATCCCAATCGTCATGTTCAACTGTTTCGTCCTCTTGATTAAATCGAGATCGGACACGTGCATTGCTTGTTACAGTGAGTCTGTTGTGCGGTCGATGAATGTCGAAGAAATGCCGAGTATTGCCGAACGGATCTACGTCGATGTCAATCGTACTCTCCGGCGTGGTCGCCAATTGATAGTGATCGAGAAATTGCCATGATGTTGCCTTCGGTTGCATACAAACGGTCATAACGCTGGAACGTTTCTTATGTTCGTAGCTGTAAGTCGTTTGATGTACGATTTCGTACGAGACAAATTTTTGTTTTGCGTCAAAATCGAACACTGTCGTCTACTTCATAGTTAAACCAAGCCGTAGCGATGTGATCGTGCAGCTTCAAGGCGAGACTCTCGGCTAGAGTTAGCATGCGCGTCTTGTTTTCAGCATCGGGCCACTCGAACCGTATTAAAGCAACAAGACGCCCTATGAAACGATTAGCCATAGCTCCGTGCCGGTTTGAGGGAGCTTCTCCGAGCGCGGACAACCGATCAGCAATCTGATTCAACGAAAAGTCGATCGAATTTGGCAATAGTTGGTCTGCAACCAACATATTCATAACGTGTTCTGGTTGGATTTTCGCTCCAAAGTAATGCTGATACGCTTCATCGGCTTGAAAGCAGTGTAGTAAACTCCACCAGTCATAGTGCTCCAGATCTTCGAATTCATCGCTGTCCGAGGACTTATTCTGAAACGACATAAGCGCTAGCATCAACTGTGCATGTTCGATTAAGCGACCGATCTGCAAGAACTCCCATCGTTCGTCTCGGTACAGCGTAGCAGCGCACACTCCCATAAAAGTATTAACGTCCTGAACGCGATTTGCATAAAACTGCATCGGATCTCTGGTCCAAATGTCTTCAATGCTCAAGTCCCGGATTTCGAAATATGCTTTGTTCAAGCAAATCCACATTTCCGAACTTATGCAGTGGCGCATTTGCCGAGCA
Source organism: Gammaproteobacteria bacterium (assembly GCA_009841615.1). Classification (GTDB taxonomy): domain Bacteria; phylum Pseudomonadota; class Gammaproteobacteria; order Pseudomonadales; family Azotimanducaceae; genus Bin55. Next base: position 7,115 of record VXLL01000023.1, read on the forward strand.
TTTTCGCGTCCCATCGTGAAGCAACTCAGAATCGAGGACTCGTTCTGCATTACGAAAGATAGTTCGTCCGCGAGTGCAAACGAGTCTGTCAAACCCCACGAATCACCGTGTTCTTCCCAATTGACCAATTCTTCGTTATGCGGCGACGTTTTCAAATGTCTAAAAAGCCTCAGCCACCCGAAGTGAATTTGATCCCAGGTACAGTCTACCAGCGCATTCATCTGTAATTCCATTAGTCGGCTGGTGTGTTCGACGCGTTTTAGATAACGACCAATCCAATACAACCCGTGCGCACTACGAGCAAGCATCAGTTTTTAACCACCCAGAGGTCTTTAGCGCCTCCGCCTTGGCTCGAATTTACGACTAGACTTCCCTTCGGTAACGCGATGCGACAAAACGCTCCACCCACTAGCCTCGACTCCTTTCCGGTCAGAATGAAGGGGCGAAGATCGACGCATCGAGGTTCAATATTGCGTTCAATCCAACAGGGTGCACGTGAGATAGCTAGTATGGGTTGGGCAATGTAGTTATCCGGATCTTCACGTAACTGCTTACTGAATGCGTCTCGTTCTGCTACAGTCTTTTCCGCACCGATGAAAAGGCCATAGCCTCCTGAACCACCAACCGGCTTGACGACCAAGTGCTCTAGGTTGTCTAACGTGTACTCCAAATCTTCTGAATCTCGCAAAAGATAGGTCTCTACGTTTAGTAGGATAGGATCTTCCGACAGATAGTACCTGATCATGTCTGGAACGTATGCATAGATCGACTTGTCGTCGGCAATTCCTGTTCCAGGTGCATTCACGAGTGCAACATTGCCTTTGCGGTAGGCATGCATGAGACCGGGTACGCCGAGAATGGAGTCTCGTCGATAAAACAACGGATCAAGAAAATCGTCGTCAATACGCCGGTAGATCACGTCGACTTTGCGCAATCCTGAGGTCGTGCGCATGTAAACGAAACCGTCATTCACGAGAAGATCTCGTCCCTCGACCAACTCTGCTCCTATCTCATCGGCAAGAAACATGTGCTCATAGAATGCGGCGTTGAATACACCAGGGGTGAGCAATACGATACAGGGATCGTTGGAACCGTTTGGATCAAATTCACGTAAAGTCTCGTAGAGTAACGTACCGTATTTTTCTACGTCGCGTACTCGATATCTTCGGTACAGTTCCCGAAAGTTAGTCTTTGTCGCCTGACGATTGGCGATCATGTAGGATACACCCGAGGGTACACGCAAGTTGTCCTCAAGCACGCGAAATCCTTCATCCACTCGCACTAGGTCGGTACCACAAATCCCTACTGGTACATCCAGTGGAATCGAGACTCCCTGCATTTCGATTCGATATTGCGGGCACCCACGAACATGGTCAATTGGAATGACACCGTCCGACAATATGCGCGCAGGACCGTAGACATCGACAATGAACTTATTGAGCGCGGCGATTCGTTGAATCAATCCTGCTTCAAGTACATCCCATTCTGACGAAGGAATTATTCGAGGGATACAGTCGATGGGAATGATGCGCTCTGTAGCTTCATCTTCACCGTAGAGCGTGAATGAGATCGACTGACTAGAGAATGTTCGAGTAACGCGCTCTTGAATACTCTCTAGTTCTTCAACGGATGTGGCAGTTAGGTGTTTGTGTAGATGATGGTTGTGAGGATGTGGCGAGCCATCTTCCGCAAAGAGTTCGTCAAAGAATTTGTCGTCTAAATCATATTGATCAAAGTTGATTGGACACTCCTACTACCACGTTGTCGAATCTTCAGGAAGTGTAACCAATATTTTATTTTAGCCTTGACACTCGGCCATTCCGAGTTCGAATTCACGAAGGGAACAGATGCTGAAGATAAAGTGAACCGACTCGGTTAGAGACCGTATGAACAGTGGTATCGCAGTACGACCCAAATTGTAGCGTAGTCCTTCACGCATTCGGCGTGCTTCACTGATGGCGCAAGAGCGGTGCTCATGGTTCGGTTCTTACGACCTCGTATAGAAGAATGGTTTATATACTTGCGTCACTCGAGCACATTCTCTCGAAAGAATTTTTTCTGGAAAAAAATTGTGCAAACAGAGCTATGTCGCTAGAACCCATTGACCGTCTGCTATTTCCCATGTACGGGTGTTGAGTTGGGCACGAAAGAGCCGTACGGTGCGGTCGCGGAAGACGCGGTAGCAGATAGTGTGTCCTCAATTTCGTCTATGGGTTGGACAATTCAAACGTTAGTACATAGCGACTGTTGTCGCCAGACTTGGACTTTAAAGGAGTCTCAATCAGCCAACCACGATTAAGATTTGACTAATGGATCGCTGAATTTTTGAATTCAACGGGTTTTGAAGGATCTTCTCGTCGTTCTTGAACAAAAGCCCCTCGAATAGTTGGTTGCTTTCCGAGGGGCTCGTGCTATTGTAGTACCTTTACCAGCACTGTAAAAATCCATTAGTGCATTCTCCTAAATTTCTCACCGGGCGAATGCCGTGAGGCTATAATCACTTTCAAACACAACAACAATTTAGACGATTGAGCATGGCAGACAAACTTTTTGCTGTTGTTTTAGACGAGCCGAATGAGGAAGTCCTGAAGCGACTAAAAGAGAAACACGACAACACATACTGTCACACTTCCACTTTTTTCGTTGTTCCTGTCCGTCAAAATGTCACCACCGACGATGTAGCTCACGATGCAGGAATTAAGGGCAAGAAAAGAGACGTTACCGGCATAGTTTTTAAGATTAACTCCGCCTACTCCGGATACACAAAGAAAAATTTGTGGGAATTGTTGTCCAGCTATGAAACCCTCTGACCGAGACATAGCTCCCGACCACTCAACAAGATCTGTTACGGGACCAGGGGATAAGCAGGAATCATGGCTACACAAACACGGTGGATCTCTTATAGTTTGCGCAACCATAATGGGCACCGCAATTGTGTCTGGCATCGTGGCATTTGCGTGGTACTGCTTCATTGTGCTCATGGAAGTTAAAGCACAGACCGAGACTTTAGAAGTTCAAGTGAATGAAATAGAGCAGGAGCAAGATCGGTTTGATAAACGAATCAACTTTTTGGAGCAAGGCCGTTCGAATACCGAATAGTCAATAAAAAGTACCCTCCATTATCACAAACGGAAGAATTCGAACGACGAATTTCCTTCGTCGAAATCTTCTTCGTTGTCAACCTCGAACTGCGTCGCAAGTTTCCCAGTACTAGAGAGTTCTGATACGCAATATGCCATCTCGCCTTCAATCTAGAATTTTGTGAGATTCGAGTGAAAGTCAAGCGTAATGTCTCCTCGAGGACCGTTCCGGTGTTGATTGATGATGATCTCAGCGTTTCCTTTCTGAGCTGTGTGTTCGTCATACACCTCATCGCGATCGGTAAAGAGAATAAAAGACACAAAACGGCTCAATCAATCGCACAATTCCAATTCATAAAATGGCGAACTTCACCCATACGGCTTCCATACTCTTTGTTATCAACCATAGTGGGTTCGTACAGCTAGCTAAACAGGAGTTTGGACAATTTAATCTTAAATCCACATCGAAGACCAACTATGAGCATACCTGAAATACAAGCGCTAGAAAAACAAATCGGAGAACTTACAACGAAGCTGAAGGAACTCCAAATTGCGAACGAAGCAGAGTCCGATCCCGTACCGAATTACACGTTTGAAACAGAATTCGGGAACGTAACGCTCAACGACCTGTTCGGTAATAAAGACACACTATTCGTTATTCATAACATGGGAGATGGGTGCCGGTACTGCACTATTTGGGCAGACGGTATAAACGGTTTCTTACCCCATCTCGAAACTGCCATGTCAGTTGTTTTGGTATCAAAGAACGATCCTGACACACAGAGACGATTTGCAAACTCCCGAGGTTGGCGTTTCAATGTCGCATCGCATAGAAACTGCGATTACGCAAAAGATCACACGACCTTGGGTGAGTACGGAAACGTCCCGGGAGCGGCAGTGTATGTCCGCAAAGGAGATCAAATTCTTAAGAAGAATGCATGTATGTTCGGACCCGGCGATGTGTACTGTGCCATGTGGCACATATTTGCTTTAGCAGGAATTAAAGAAGACAAATGGACACCTCAATTCCGTTACTGGTCTCGTCCCGAAAAGATGGAGGACGGCGGGCAAGGCGTTATCGACTAGTTCATAGACTTCTTAAGTTTGGTGGTGGTCGGGACGGCCGGATTTGAACCGGCGACCACATGACCCCCAGTCATGTGCGCTACCAAACTGCGCCACGTCCCGATGTCTAGATTTCAGTATCTACAGAGTATTTGACCCTTCTAAGTAGAAACTACTCGAATGAAATTTCCTTCAAGATCTGCTTCGCATCCTGCAAGTCTGCAATCGCAGACTTTATCGTAGAGTGAGATTTGTCAGTGAGATCTTTCGTCTCGGGTTCTTTTGTTCGCGTCGCTAAGTGCTTTTGCGCGCCGCTGATCGTGTACCCTCGGGTGTAGAGCAACTCTTTTAGTTCATGGATAAAGTCGATGTCACTCTTCGTGTAATATCGTCGGCCGTTTAAACGTGTCAACTTTTGCAGTTGTTCAAATTGTGTCTCCCAGTAACGGAGCACATGTTGTTTTACGTCACATAACGAGCTAACGTCGCCGATCGTGTAGTAGCGATCTTGTGAGGTCTTACTCGATTCCTGGTCCGGCATACTTCGCGATCCGTTTTGTTAACGTCCGACTTGGTTTGAAGTGAACTTTAGCACTCGGTTCAATTTTGACCGTCTCGCCAGTTTTGATGTTTCGGCCCAAACGCCCTTTCCACTCACGTACTTCGAACTTCCCGAAACCCTTAAGCTGTACCGAGTCCCTCGTTTCTAGTCCGTAAGTAATCGCTTCGAAAAAGTCATCCACGATAGAGCTTGCTTCGGTAAAAGGAATACCCAGCTCATCATGTATTCGCTGCGCCAGCGCTGCTCGAGTAATTACTTCCTTCTTCGCGGTCAATTTAATACCATCGAATTAATCTAGGTTCTTAATTTTGCATGAAATTGAGTCGTAATTTTGTCCACAACTTCATTCATTAAGTCGTTTACTTCTTCGTCTTGCAGAGTTCTGGATTGATGGCGCAAAGTAATACCAATACCGATACTGTGTTGATTGTCTGCAAACTGAGAACCTCCGAAGACGTCGAAAACAACAAAATCCCATAGTAGACTGTTCAAAGTATCTCTCACCACAGTTTCAATTTCTCGAATTGTCACCGACTTGTCTAGAACGAATGCTAAATCTCGCCGGACCGAAGGAAATGGACTAAATTCTGCGAAGCTTGCATATTCCGATCTAAGCAGTAATGTCGCGTCAAGTTCGAACGCATACACATCCTGTTCAAGCTCAAACTGATGTCTGATGTTCTGTTTTACTCTACCGACTACTCCAACAATTTGATCCTTCACTTTCACGCTTGCGCTATGGCCAGACTGAAGCCACTTGCAATCGACCGAGTCGAAATCAACCTTGGTGTAACACAACAAGGACTCTAAATCAGCTTTTACATCGTAAAAATCGATACTCTCTCGACCACTCGCCCAACTCTCTGGATGTCTCGTTCCTACCAACACGCCAGCAACCTTATCTCGTTGATGAAGTTCACCCGATACGTCATACTCAAAACACTGACCATATTCAAACAACCGAAGGGCACTCTCCTGACGGGCGGTGTTGTACGCAACCGCGGAAAGGAGACCTGGAATAATCGAACATCGCATAACCGATCTATCAAGAGATATAGGATTAGCTAATTCAGGTAATTTCTTGTTATTACTGAACATTTCATTCGCGTTCTCGTGAATGAAACTATAGGTCATAGCTTCGTTATAGCCCAACGCGCTCAAACTTGCTCGAAGTTCGCGAGAGTCTCCCCGAATTCGTTTCGAACCTTGTAGGTGTACTGTTGCTTGTAAAGGCTGACTTGGGATGTTGTCGTACCCGTAAATTCGACAAATTTCTTCCACAAAATCTTCAGCAATTTCGATATCGTAACGATGCGGAGGGGGTGTGATCCACCACCCTTTGTCATCTTGTCTGAAGCTGAACTCCAGTCCTTCAAACATCTGGTTCATTTTGCCTGCGTCTAGCGCATAGCCGATCCGCTGCTGAGGAAACTCAATCGGAAGAAGAATCTCAGGTCGCGGGGGTAGATGATTTTCTGAGACCACACTTACTATCGGACCGAATTTGGGTGTGTTGTCGTTTTCTGAAGAACTCAACGGTACCTCTGCCGCCAACCTATGGCAGGCGCGATGAAGAGCCTGTGATTGAATAGAGAAATCCACTCCGCGTTCAAAGCGCAACGATGCTTCGGACTGAAGGCCATACTTTCTTGCTGTTCCCCGCACCGCTTCAGGAGTGAAATATGCAACTTCTAGAAGAATGTCTTTCGTATCGTCTGTGACTGCACTATCCAGACTTCCCATGACTCCGGCAATTGCAACGGGTTTGTCTCCACTAGCTATGACGAGTGTGGATGAATCGAGAGTTACATCAGTGCCGTCTAGAAGCAGAATCTTCTCCCCTGCTCGCGCGAATCGCACAGTGATCCCATCTTTGACCTTTTCGAGATCAAACGCGTGGGTTGGTTGACCAGTTTCAAGTAATTCGTAATTCAGGCAATCAACAACGTAGTTCACGGGACGTAAGCCGCAGCAAGTCAAGTCCTTTCGAAGCCGATGTAGGTTAGAACTGTCTTGTGGTACGTTCTTTACTACGATACCGTGATATATTGGACATGCTTCAGGAGCTTGAACTTCGATGGACACTCGTTCGGAGTGCGTCTGTGGTACCGGATCGAAATCATTTGTGAGTGGATTTTCATAGTCCGTGTTGGCAACTAATGCTAATTCTCGAGCTAATCCCACAACTGAAAAACAGTCTCCGCGATTTGGTGTTAAGTCCAAATCCATAACACTGTCGTTCCAAAGCAGAACCTCGCCTGGGCACTCACCGATCTGACCTTGATCAGTACTCATCCGCCAAACTGTTTCATGGACCGGAGAAATGGCTAGTTCCCTACCCGAACACAACATGCCGTTGGACTCAACTCCATGTATCCTAGTTTTCTTTATGAGTCTACCATCGGGAAGTTTGGCACCGTCTTGAGCTAGAACCACTCTTTCCTCTAATTTCAATGTCTGATCGCCGCATACAACCTGGACCGTTTCGTTGCGCTTACTGTCGGTGAGAACAGTACAGATCAACAAATTCTCACGCTCCGGATGTTGTTCGAGCTTTTCTACACTCCCCACTACGACACCTAAAAAAGGAACAGGTGCTTTGTAGACTGCATCTACTTCAAGTCCGAGAGAATTGAAATGGTTCACCAACTCTGCATCGTCGCAGCCGTGCTTTATCAGTCGAGTTAGCCAGCTTGTCGTAATCTTCACTTTCTCACCTTATCGAAATTGGTTAAGAAAACGAAGGTCGTTTTCAAACATCAAGCGTAAGTCCCTGATACCGAACTTCAACATCGCTAGACGATCAGCGCCAAACCCAAACGCGAAACCGCTAAATTCCTCTGGATCCACGTTGGACATACTGAGTACTCTTGGGTGCACCATCCCGCACCCCATTACTTCACTCCAGCCGTGAGTGCCCTTCACATCTACCTCAGCGGAGGGTTCAGTGAATGGGAAATACGACGGGCGAAATCTTACCTCCACAGATTCTTCAAAAAACGTGTGTATGAATTCGATGACGGTATGTTTCAAATGAGCAAAACTCACGCCTCGATCTACCACCAGTCCTTCTACTTGATGAAACATCGGGGTATGAGTACGATCATAGTCACAACGATAGACTCGACCAGGACAGATAATGTGTATCGGTGGTTCCCTACTCTCCATGGTTCTTATTTGAACTGGTGAGGTGTGCGTACGCAATACCTGTCCGTCTCTCAAGTAGAACGTGTCATGCATGTCGCGAGCGGGATGCCCGGCCGGTATGTTTAGTGCTTCGAAATTGTGATATTCGTCTTCAATTTCCGGTCCGTGCACGACATCGTAGCCCGCATTGAGAAATATATCCTCAATTCGAGTTAAAGCTTGAGTAACCGGGTGGAGACTCCCCTTGTATCTTGCTCGGCTAGGTAAAGAGATGTCAATTCCATCGATGGCCGCATTTTGTTCGCTAATTCCAGCCTCAAGTTCGGTTCGGCGTTGCTCAAGTGCGGCCTCTATGGACTTCTTGTACCGATTGATCTTCTCACCTTCAACAGGACGTTGTTCCGGCGTGAGATCCTTTAATCCACGTAAGGCGAGTGTAATCGTGCCCTTGCGTCCAAGAGCTTGAACGCGAATATCCTCCAGCTCCTTTTCAGTCTGTGCAGACTGAACCGAACGAAGAGTGCTGTCGAAAGTGTCGTTTACTGAACCCATAAACGAGGAAAGCCGTTATTGTTCCTTTGGTGTTGTGGCGAATCGCTACGTCCAGCAATATAGTAAGGACGTAGCGGAAGATGCGTTGCGCGAATCAATCGCAACGATTAGTTTGCGACTGCTTTTTTCGCGAGTGAAACTAAGTGGGTAAACGACGCAGATTCGTGATATGCGAGATCTGCTAACACCTTCCTGTCTAAATTGATATTTGCTTTCTTGAGCCCGTGCATGAACTGCCCATAGGTCATGCCATTTTCGCGTGCGGCTGCGTTAATGCGGATGATCCACAAAGAACGAAATTGTCGTTTACGTTGTCGTCGATCGCGATAAGCATATTGACCAGCTTTGATTACTGCCTGCTTCGCGACTTTGAACGATCTGCTGCGCGCGCCGTAGTAGCCTCGGGATTGCCGTAAGACTTTCTTGCGTCGAGCTCGCGACGCCACACTGTTTGTTGCTCTAGTCACTGGTACTCCTGGGGCTTATCTCGCGTCGTAAGGAAGTAAATCATCAACCTTAGCGACATCACTATCTGATAGATTCTTAAAACCGCGTAATTGACGTTTACGTTGCTGCGACTTCTTGGAAAGTAGATGGTTCTTTCCAGTACGCTTGTGTTTGTAACCGTTCGATGTACGCCTAAAACGTTTGGCGGCTCCACGATGTGTTTTGATCTTTGGCATTCTTTTTTATCTTCTCTTTTTCGTACTCACTGGCGCAAACACCATCACAAGTTGTGTTCCTTCAAACTTCGGTTGTTGCTCAACCGTTGCTTTCTCACTTAAATCGTCTTGCAACCGCTCCAGAACCTTAAGCCCGATCTCTGGGTGTAAGCTCTCACGTCCTTTGAACCGTAAGCTGACTTTGGCTTTGTCTCCGTCATTCAGAAAACGTTCAATATTGCGTGTCTTTGTTTGGTAGTCTCTCTCTCCTGTATTTACGCGAAACCTTACTTCCTTGATTTGTGTATTTCTCTGCTTTTTCTTGTTTGCAGAGATATATTTCTTTTGCTCAAAGAGATGTTTGCTGTAGTCAAGTACTTTTACGACCGGTGGATTTGATTGTGGTGCAATTAACACTAAGTCAAGCCCGTCTTTTTTCGCTTCTGCTAAGGCTCGTGATCGTGGCACGATACCTACTTGCTCACCGTCCTTGTCAATCAAACGCACCTGTGGAGCGTCTATGTCCTCATTAAGAGTCGCACGCTCAAATTTAGAGCCTGCAGGTGTTTTGCTGATGTGTTCTCCTCGCGGGCGTTAGCTCAATTTGTACTTGGTCTCTTTTGGATCGATACAGTCTCTCGGCTTTGGCTCAAACTCAAGGGTGAAAGGTTTTGTTGCATAAAAACTCCAATAGCGATCGTTCCAAACAAACTATTAATTTTAATGTAAGTTGATATGGGTGCAAACTTTAAATAGCACGAAAGGTCGAGAAATAGATGATCGATCCCTTAAATTAAAGCAGAGTCGCGCTCAGAAAGTCAGTTCCTTATCCTAGAAAAGTGAGTGGACTGGATCGTTAAGTAAAGTGAGTTCTTTGTCGATGCAATTTTCCAGTTGTCTCGCGATATCTACTACTTGAGAGTGCATCTCATTGTCTGAGTTAAAAAGAGGCACTGGAGTATATCGAAAAACCGACTTGTGAAAATCGTTCTTTGAAGTCCTCCTATCTCTAAACAACTGTTGCATACAAGGTGCGTTGAGAACACCACAAACGAACAAAGCTTCCTCATCACTGTTCGTGACTAAATAGTATAGCGTTTGGCCGGCTATGTCGTGATTTGCAATTCTAGCTGCCTGCACCTCTTTACCCGACTTGTTATAAACTACTTTGTACTTTCTGTCATCCCGCCCAACTCGTAATTGTTTAGATAAATATTTGCGCCAATCGAGATTTTCAAACAGAGTTTCCGAGGCAGAATCTCCCTTCCGTTCCTGAAATCGATTTTCGGCTTGAAGCCAGAAAGCATGTAACCTTGGATATTCTTTTTCGCAATCCATCGGATAGATAAATCTACTCCGATTCTCATCGATCACCACGGTCAAATAGGCACTACTACTAATATCAAACGGTTTCAGATCTTGATTTCGAAAGACGGGGAGTAATGCAGCTCGTTCAATCATCACTTCGTAAAATTCGGCACCAAACCAACGACCCTGAGATTTCTTCGGTGATCCTCGTTTAGTGCAAATGCTTACAAGTTGATCAGATTTTGATTCCACTCTATCCACGAGAAACAACGGTTCTGGGCTGTAAAAAGCTCCTCGTTCAACGACTTCTAAATACGGAGAAACTTCAACCTCTATTCTCTTTTGTGCAGTAATTTCTGCAACATCAAATTCGCCTCTCCATTTCATAATCTGAAAAACTTTTTTAGGTTTATTTGGTGTTTTCCTACCAAAGACAACACAAGTTCCGTTCGGTGCATGATCGAACATTGGTGGATTTAAATCATCAAGGTCCCACGCCTGATCAAGTTCAACATTGTCCATCTCGCTCCGGAAACCACTACGCCAAACCTCCCATGTTTGATTGATCAGAGCACTTCCAGGTAACACCCAAGCGAAACGGTTGACATTGGGTGCGTTTCCCAAATACAGATTTGTCACGCGTGCTGTAAAAATTGCTGCTAGGTCCCCCTTCGCACTACTACCCCTCAGTCTTCCCACTAAACCAAGTTCTTTACCTAAGCGTCCGATGTCTTTTTTACGGGAACCGTCCGGTGTTTCATTTCGAACTAGCCAAGGTGGATTTCCTATCAAACGACCGACTCGATCTCTAGACATGCGGGCGAATTCGACGGCGTTTTCTAAATGCTACACCCAGACATGATTACTCTCTTTCTTGATTATCGGGGTAAGCGAATTTGACAATTCTTCTACTCTTTCAAGAATGCGGTCTCCAAATTCCGCTCTATCGAGACTTGGTTTTTCGTGTTGGACCGCTGCTTCTACAGCTGCTTCTATTAGACTGTCTGAATTTGGGTGGGAAACAATTTCATCCGGTACAAAGAACGAGCTTTCTGCAGGAGTCGTAATATACAAACCAAGTTTCTCAAAAACCGGTCCTACATTAGTTTGCATGGCATCCGCCAGCGCTACCCTCAACTTTGGAACACCGCCTAGAGTTGCAGGAAGTGCCATAGCAAGTGTAGCCTTTGCCATCTCAACAGCAATAGGATTTACATCGACACCGTGTATGAGCCTTGATACAATCAGCGGACTCTTCGATTTTAATGTGAGGTGATTTGTGCTGATGCGACCCAGTATTCTCCGTGCGGCGTGGTACAAGAATGTACCAGACCCACAAGAAGGATCTAATACCCCTAAATTTTCTGTTGATACGCTGTTTTGACCTGAAATGACTTGATGAGCTCGGACGATTGCATCGTCACACCAATCATCATCTAATGTATATCTGACAATTTCTCGTGCTAGGTGATCGGGAGTATAGTATTCGCCAAACTCTTGCCGGTGTACGGGATCAATTAACCCATGGTATACATCTTTCAATACGTCTCTGGCCGAACCTCGCCAATCGTACTTCCTTATATTTTCTCCAATAGCGGTTAGAAGTTGTACCCCTGAATGAGCTTCTGTTATCCAACCTTGAAATCCGTCAAGCGTATTTGAAACAAGTTCGGAAGATCGAGCAGCAGCATTACTCAAGTACGCTATCAACATTCTCGCCAATGCGACTATGACACTATGTCGAAGAAAAACGTAACTTTGATTCAGAGGAGACGAATCGCTAGGAACGATTCCTGATCCTTGCAATACTTTCCTCCACAATCCGATCTTCGTCTGATAGAAAACTTCTGACTCTAGGCTTCTCTGAAGAGAAGACAGCGGTTCCATCAACGGATCTACTAATGTAGACGCGATGTCATCTGGCGGTATGTCCTTACCTTGTGTTCTTCGTTTGAAGTGTTGGTGAACGAAGTCTGAAAACGGCTCAACATCAAAATGAACGGAGATTCCTTGAACTTGAGGAATCGGTATCAATTTGCGAGGGCCATCGTTCCATTGATATCCCCACCATTTCTTGCCGTCGGTCAAGTACCCATGCCATTCATCTGACTCATCGATTCGATCAAATATAGTTCGTTGATCGATTATTCCTGAAACGTATCGGGTCAATTGCTCGAATTGTGTTTCATCACTAGCTGACTTTGCATTAGGATTTACCAATCCAGGTTTCTTTGTCTCGATGACTATACGGGCTGGAAAATTTACCATGTCTGCTACACCTGTACTCACGGGATATTCCAGTCGCCATTGTTTCAATCCGAGTGCGACAAATATTTCTCTAAGTAGACTTCTAACTTCGTCCTCAGACGTCGATGTACGCAATTCTTGAATTGCGTCCCTCAATGGAAAATCTTGTTTTTGTGCCATAAATATTTATCTTTTTGCTTGTTTAAACAGGTGTGGTGATTTACTCGAAATATTCTTCAAAATGAGTGCTAAATTTTTTAAGTAGAGTTAATGGAGTAGGCAATTCTCATTCATTACCAGTGTGTGCAAGATCCTTTAGATACACAAGATTTCTCAGAGCACCAATCATTAATTTTTTAACGAAATTCAGTAAGAATAGTCTGAATTCATTAACTAATCAGTGGAAAGGATTCTTGGCAATCACGGCATGCAAATGCAAGTCTGTTATTCGTAAAGACAGAGTCGTCCAGAATTTCGGCCACACATGTTTTGACTCTTCCCTATTTCGTCTTTTAGACCGTGCAGTATTCTCTAGATACGAATTTCTTTATGTATGGACGATGATCCAACGTCATGGTTTCCCAGTCTTTGCATGTCCAGAATCTTAATATCGTCTAGATTATACATGATATTATGTTCATATGTAAAACAATTTGTTTTCGCAGAACTGTGAAAAATTACGATGATGTTGAATCGCGAGAAATAATGGTTGTAGCAAGACTGACTAGGAATGCGTCTGTTCCACGGTTCGTTCAACAATTCGCGGTTGTACTGTGTAGTGAAGTAATGCCCAACAATTTGAACTTTCTGTACTATTCTGACACGTACGATTTTAGTGTTTCGAGCTGATCGGCGTTTAGTCGCTGTTTTGCAAGCCCTTTGAGAAATATCTCCGCTACGTCAGACCGTAAACTTGTCGAGGGTATTTTCTCGATCAATTCCAGAAATTTGGCGGCGGGTTGTTGTCGTTGAAGCAAGTTGACTCCTAACATGTTAAAGTAGGCGAGTCTTTCTTCTTCGGCAACTTGATCAGACAGTTCAACAGCACGATCAATTTGATCTCGTTTTACGAGATAAACTCCAATATTAGTGGAAATACTTCCCCGTTCTTCATCTCGAACTTGACCAATTAACTCTATTGCAGTATCGATCCTTTCGTGAGACAGGAGAGAACTAATGACTGTTCGTTCTAAGGAGTAAGTGTTATTGTCTGGATGAAATTCTTCAACTGCGACAGTCATAGCATGTTCTGGATCAATCAAGGTGTACGACGACAGTATTTGGGATATCAGTTCAGCGCGTTTCGAGGTCCCTTCTTCCACGTTCGCTTGTATCCAATCTAAAGCGAGTGTCGGGGCTTCCGATGACCAAGTTCGAATGACCGATTGCGTAGCAAGATCGGGATTCGCACCTAGAACTGACTCGAGAGCCGAAATTCGAGCAAGTGCGTCTGTTGGACTATCGAGAGCGAGTTTGGACGTCGAGATGGACAAGGCATCGGCGCGAACTGCACGAGGGATGTCCATTAATCGGTCTAAGACAACATTCGGGGCTTTTCGGCTCCACTTATAAATCAATCTTTCCAGCATGAAGCTGCGAAAGCTCGACTTCGGCAGTGTTCTGACCGCGTCAAACGCTTCCTCTCCATTATCGTCAATCCAAGCGTTGATTAAACGAGGTCCTAAACGAGTCTTTACACTCCATTCAACGTCGATCAGGAAATTTAGTGAAGCAGTACGATCTTTTCCTGTGATATAGTCGAAGAGTTCTGCGAAAAGCTCGTCGTCTAGAATTGCCTGCTGTAATTCGGTAAGGATTCCAAGTCCGTCAACCTGAAACCATTTTTCGACAATTTCGAAATACAAATCAAGTTGCTTGACATCATCGACTTCGTCGTTGACAAGCAAATCTATTGCATTCATTGGTACGCCGTTTGTCAACTCCTGGATACTCTGATCTTGCTGCCACTCAAGTAAGTCAGTTTCAAAGTTCAAACGACTTGCGATTGACGACAGCTCTGCGCTCGGAAGATCAATTCGAGTGGCAATGATTGTGTCGAGAGCGATCGTGCGATCCGTTTTTTGTAGTTTAGAAATGGCAGCGAGAGCACTCTCTAAATTTATTGACGACCACTGGGAAAAAATGTTTCGTATAAGTATTTGCCGACGATGTCCGCCAAAATTTGATGCAACCGAGACAGCTTGTTCCGGAGCGCTTCGAACGAGAGATTCGAATAACATGTCTTGGACCGTATAAAGTCGAACTGTTAGGGGTTGAGTCGAACTGATCTCGATTAGACTCTGTACGTCTTGTTGATTTAGTTGGCTTAGCGAAACACTCAGTTCTTGGAGGTCTGATAAATCTAATTCACTAGTAAAAATCCAGTCTAGTCTTGAGAGCTCTTTGGTTGGGTAATCGGGAGTCGAGCGGACAATGGGGGACTCCGCTGAAGACAGCCCTATACCGGAGTCCTCTGAATCGAATAATCGGTTTGTCAGCAGGTAAGAGAAGACTCCAATGATTAGTCCGACCAACAACCCGGTCAAAGTAATCAAAAACCGTTTGGACCGGGGCACCTGCCCCTTGTTACTTGCGGCGTTTGTCACGGGTGCTTTATCCAGAGATTCCTTTACCTGAGACAACGTTTAAGCAGGGCATCAATCTCTTCCTTATTTAAGGTTGGTCCGTTTCTTCGGAAATGAACGATTGAACAAACTCCAGCTCTTTCTCGCTTAGGGCTACATGTCGGTCTGGTGCGCTCAGTATCGTACCAGCTACCAACGATCGAATCTCGGCGCTTTCCAGTTTAGGTAAGTATTCGAGTAGCGAATCAAGATCGTCCTGAAGCCAAGGGAGCACCATCCAAACATAGAATCGGGGTTTTTGTGACTCCCTTAATGTCTCTGCTAATGCCAGCGCGTCTTCAATCCTTCCAACTTCAATAAGAGCGCTGGCCATGGATCCAAATATGGGTTCGTTTAAATAGGATTCTCGAATTTGTGGTAATAGAGAAAGTGCTGACTCAATTCTCTCTTCACCAAGTAGTCCTGCCATAACACTATATTCAAGATTTTTTTCGACAGGGTGTTCTAAAGCAATCTCTATAGCTTTTTGGGGATCCACTAGTGCTACTTGTGGCATTGTTGTCCACAACATCCGTTGTCCATTGCTAGTACCTCTTTCTAAGTTTTGAACTACCCAATCGATCGTCGCGAGAGGATCCTTTCGGCTCCAAATTCCTACGAAAGAATCCGTCGCTTCAAGTGTATTAAATCCACGCTGTTTAAACCGCTCTAATAACTCGATCACGTCCTCGGGAGGTACGTGTTGCGCTAAGTGGTCTATCGCGAACCGAATGGCAGAAATTTGGAAATCTCTTGGTACCAAGTCTATGTGTTCAAGTATCTCGCCGGACACTGCCTGAATCCAAGGCTCAAGCAATGTAGGGATTTCAGATGTCATCGAATTTAAATACGCTTGCGATGTAATTGCTTGTATCGCCGCAGAGGGGTCTCTATCAACCCATGCTTCAAAGATGACATCATTGAAGAGCATTTGGACATCCACCGGCAATGATGTCAGTTGTTCCCACGCGATATGAGGCTCTGTAGCTACGATTTCCGCTACAACACTGCGCCAATAAATGCTCTTTGTATCGGCAAACGTTTCGTACACGAGACTAAGCATAGAACCGAGATTGCTGGTACTCTCTCTGTCAATCCAACGACTAGCGACTTGAGAAAAAAATTCTTTCTTTTGAAAGTCCGACATGTCTGCTGTTAACACCAAGTCAAACGCAACTCTGGGTTCGTCGATTACGTCATTTATCCCTACCTCTGTGATCCAAGCGTTGTAGCTTTTGATGAAGTTTAACGTTTCTGCAATCGCTACTAACTCTGTTTCAGACAACTTCTGTTGATTGTGTAAGACCGCGTTTATCAATCTGCTTTTCCAAGGCTCCGGTTGAGTCGAAAACACTCGTAACGCTTCCTCCGAATTAACGGAGCTGGAATAGCTTGCCACTATATCAAACAATGTTTCCCATCGAACACGCTCAGTTTCCCACACTAATTCCACCGACTTACCTGGATCAAAACGTGCGAGTTCAACAAAAAGCAAGTGTTGTAGGGAATAGAGATTCTGGGTGGGTTCAAGCTCAAATGTACTCGAGAGTAATTTCGATATCTCTGAGACACTTTTACCTTCCAACAATCGATAAAGAGCAGAACGCCGGTCCAGAGCACTCTCTAGTTCGACGATATCTGCTACGTATCTCGGTACCGAGGTAAGATCCCCATCGCCCAAACCATTGGTTGGGACTTGGTGTCGTGTCCTTTCGTTAGGAGACCATCTCTCATCTGCTTGATTCGGTGAGAACAGCATAAAAGAAAATAGCAGGCCCAGTCCAATCCCGCCTGTCATACCTATGAGCAATAGCACTAATAATCTTTGTTTTGTGCTAAACAACTATCGAACGCCCAAACTTGTCATCTGTTAGTCGTACAGGTTCACGGCGCCGAGCCTGCATTACTCCGACACATATGACCGTAGAGTTTCGATTTGTTCCGCGTTGAAGTATCTCTCTAGGGTCCTGCCATTCATGAGTTGCTCAACCACACCTGTTTGCAATTCTTCTGAAGGAAGTTTCTCGATCAGTTCTAATACGTCTGATGACCGAGTATCCATCAAACCGACCGTTACACTATAAAAATATCGTAATCTCTGATCCTCCGTCAGTAAATCCGCGACCAAAAAACTATCATCCATGCGATTGGCTTTAACTAGCACCGTACCTACTTCAGTGGCGGAACTAACGAGCAAACTATCGTCTTGAATTTGGTCGAGTAATCCGATCGCTGTGTCCACGCGTTCCGCGCCCAAGAGAGCACTAATGACTTGTCGTTCTAACGCGGACCAAGAATTTTCTGGTTTAATTTCTTCAACGGCAATGGTCATAGCTCGTTCTGGGTCGATGAGTGCGTATTGATAAATCACAAACGTTAAAGCTTCGATACGGTTTCTTGTACCTTCTTTCAAATTGGATTGAATCCAATCTACGGCAAGATCTGGCGCGTCCTCCGACCATGACCTAAGGATTGTCTGAATTGAACGATCAACATATGAACCGGGAATCGAACGAAACACTTCGATTTGCTCCAGGGCGTTTTTGGGATTCTCAACGGCCAATTGAGAAGCTACTACGGACACAGCATCAGCTCGATACAATCGAGGAATTTCTAATATTCGGTCCATAACGGAATTAGGGGCTTTCTCAGCCCAATCCCGCACGACGCTATTCAGCATCCAGTTACGAAATGTTGACTTCGGCAGGTCGAGCGCCGCTTGAAGCGCTGCTTCTGTATCGTACCTACTCCAATTGTCAAGCACCTGATATCCGAGTCCATTTCTTCTGCTTTCGTCGACGTTAGAAATGAATTCGAGCGCGGCTCTTCGATCATGTCCCACAACCAGATCAAAAAGGTCGCTGGAGACGCCACTAATAGAAGGTGCATCGTCGAGTACCGTAAGAATGTTCAACCCATCGTACTCAAACCATTTTTCAACAACCTGCTGGTAAAGCTCTCTTTGTAGACTGTCTTCGATACCGTCGGTTAAAAGTCTGTTAAATGCTGTCGAGGGATCTTGTTCCAATAACCCGTATATTGCCTTCTCTTGCTCCCATGCGTCGAATTCAGATTCAAGGTCAAATTTATTGGTAACCAATGAGAGATCCTGGTTAGAGAGATCACTCCGTTCCTCGAAGATTGCTCTTATCGCAACACGCTTATCCGATCGCGATAAATCAGTAGCCGCGGTTAACGCTTCTTCAAAATTCGTTGTCGACCAGTGTGTGAAAACAAGGTGTAACAAGGTGTGTCTTCGATGCTCAGGAAACTGTTCCAAACTAGCTAGTGCTTCCGACGGCGAGTTTTGAACTAAGAGTTCAACCAATATCTCTTGAATCGTGTGTAGATGGGGAGACCACGATTGGGTGGAACTCTTCGTGGTTAAATCCAATAGTTGTTGAGGACTCAACTTACTAAGTTCCTCAACCACCTGATGGAGCTCCGATCGTCTCGCGTCCTCAGCAATAAACCAATTAATTTTGGTCGTGGAAGTCTCCATTGAGGACGTGTTCGAGTTGCTCTTACCGCTACCAACAGCAATCTGATCGAGCTCAGCTTCGTCGAAATTAAAAAGCCAGTTCACAACCAGATAGCCGGCTACACCAATGGCTAAACCTAGAGATACACTAGCCATCAGAATCAGATATACACTGGACTTCTTTGTTCGGTGTGGATGTGTAGTCGTACTATTCATAGTTCAAATACTGTAACTAAAACTGTAGCACTTTCTAAACCAAATGAATTACCCATAACTCTTTACCTGTTCGGACTAGTTCGTTTCATCGGATATGAAAGATTCAACAAACTCGATCTCTTCCACCGTTAAATACGGATAATACTCTTGCTCCCGTAATACACTTTGAGCAATCACTGTTCGCGTTTCCGAAGTAGGCAGTTTGGGCAAACGTTCGAGCAAAGAATCTAGCTCAAATCGTACCCATGGCCGTGCCATACTGCTATAGAATTTGGTCTTCTCGGTCTGATCCAGTTGATCAGCTAATGCAAGCACATCATCAATCCGCCCAGCTTGAATGAGAAGAAGGTTTACGCCCCTATAATATGAAAAGGGATAATCGGATGAAACCCTAACTTTGGGTATCAGGGAAAGAGCTCTATCAAATTGCCCCTGTCTTAACAGCGTCATCACAACACCTTGTTCAAGTGCCATGTTTTCAGGTTGTTCAAGTGCCAATTCCATAGCAGTATCTGGATTTAACAGTGCTAACCTTCCCAACGCAAACGATACGCTACTTCTTCCGCTAAAGCTCTCTAGGTCCAAATTTTCCAGTGCCCATTCGACAGCTGCGATAGGATCTTCGTAACTCCAAGATCCCACAAACGATTCAGCTGCTTCGGTAGGGTCATAACCCATTGATTTCAATTGTGTCAGCAATTGAATCACTCGATTCGGGGGTGAGTTCTCTGTGAGGTGATCGACTGCTAAGTCAATCGCTGCATTCTTCCAGTTTACTGGTACCAGTTCAAGATTTTCGAGAAATCGATCCGCAACCGCTCGAACCCAAGGTATCAGCAATGAATAGAAGTCAGATTCGTTCGCATCTAAATATTCTTGCGTAGTGACCGTCTGGAAGGCGGTCACGGGATCACGATCAACCCATTGCTTGAATACATCACTCGCGAAAAGCTTCTGGACCTCTATCGGCATTGATGATAGTTGCTGCCAAACGACCTCTGGATTCGAAACCGCGATTTCCGAAACAACCGGCGTCCAAAGAAATCTTGTATCAGCGAATACATCGTACACGACGCTAAGCATTGAAGATATGTTCTCTGTACCCTCTCGTTCAATCCAATGACTGGTGATATGGGTGAACATCCTGATTCTATGAGACTCAGTTGTATCTGCCTGTAACGCTAAACCGAATGCCTTCCGCGGTTCTTCTATTACTTCTTCGATGCGGACGTCATACTTCCAAGTAGCTAAATGGTCTGCGATATCGAAAGAATCAGCTAGTTCAGCAACTTGGGTATCCGACAGTGTTCCTTGAGACTGGAAAACTGTCTTGATTGCTAGGCTCTTCCATGGTTCGTCCAACGACGAAAAAGTTCGCAGTGCTTCTTCTGGCGCGATTGAACTCCAATGATTTGCCACGATGTTGAGCAACGTTGCCCATCTTGTTCTTGCTGTCTCCCACACAAGTTCCAACGAACTCTCTGCGTCAACACGTGCCAGTTCGGCAAAGAGCAGTCTTTGCACAGCATACAGATTTTTGGAGTAATCCAGATGCAAAGATTGACGAAGAAGTTCTTCAATTTGGTCCCCACTTTTGTTTTCTAGCACCTGGTAAAGGGCACCACGTCGGTCTGATGCGATTTCTATTTCAACAATCTCTTCTAGATCGCCACTAACCGTGGCTAAACTCGCTTGTTCGTCGTTGTTTGTCTGAGTCGATATCCGGACTTCTTGAGAGGGAGAGTCGCCTAAATCTGCATCGTTCATCGGGAACACCAAAAATGCAATCAAGACTCCTAAGCCAACACCTCCAACCAGACTGGCGAGAACGAGCAGGAGACGGTTTTGCTGCATCTTGATCATGTTATCGATATTTTTACATTTCAAGGCTAAGTTGTACAACAGTAAGTAAAAACCCTGTCAGGCTCACTATTACTCCGCCACGAACGATCTCAGAGTTTCGAGTTGTTTTTCGGTGAAGTTCCCATCCACTCCTCTTTCGTTCAACAATTTCTTAGCTACATCTGATCGAAATTCAGCCGTAGGTAGACTAGCGATCATGTCCAAAACTGAAGACGAGCGTTCCGAGATTAACGCCAATGAAGCCACCCTATAAAAGTAGTCCAATCTGTCATTCTCTGCAATCGAGTCTGCTAAAGCGAGTGTATCTTCCATTCGATTGTGTTCAATGAGTTCTACACCAATATAGGTGTATTCTGAAAGCTTGATCTCATCTCGTGCGGACTCTACTAATTCAATCGCGGTGTCGAATCTATCTGCGGACAGTAGAGATCTGATGACATACGACTCTAGACGACCACCAAAGTAGCGCGACTTAGACTCTTCATTAGCGATTGTCATAGCACGTTGTGGTTCGACTAATGCGTATTTAGGAAGTACTTCGCGCAAAAGATCAGCCCTTTCTTTTGAGCCTTCTTTCACAAAAGTGACAACCCAATCCAATGCTCGCTTCGGTGCGTCAGTCGACCATGTCTTAACTACGGACTCAACAGCCCGATCCACATCTGTACCCGGTACCGAACGCAATTCTTCAATTCGTTCAAGCGCGGCCTTGGGATCCTCCTGGGCGAATTTAGCAGCGGCTACCGACAGAGCATCAGCTCTATACAACCGTGGAATTTCCAGCAACCGCTCTAATACGACATTGGGACTCTTTCGAGCCCAATCACTAGCTACGCTACGTAACATTGAATGGCGGAAGAATGATTTCGGGAGACTCTTGACTGCATTGAGTGCTGATTCAGGGTCTTCGACAACCCAATCTTCGACGAGCGGATATCCCAGCCCCCTTTGACTACTAACCTCAACGCTACTAAAGAAGATAAGAGCTGCCTCACGATCAAATTGAGTAATTTGTTTAAAAAGTTCCCCGAAAACTCCTCCTCCTAAAGGTGCAGCGTCAATTAGTGGAACAATGCTTAATCCATCGGTTTGGTACCATTTCTCAGCGATCTGTCGATACAAGTCTATTTGCTCCTGGTCGTCGATTTCGTCATTGATGAGCAGGCTGAACGCTCCTGACGGATCTTGATCCAACATCTCGTAGGTCTCAAGTTCTTGTCTGATTGCGACCAACTCAGATTTGACTTTGAGATTACTGGCATTGATGTAAATATCTAGACTTGAAGTGTCGCTGATCTCTACGAAGATAGCATTAGCCGCTATGTGCCTATCTGATTGTGGTAAGTCAGAGAGCGCGACGAGAGCTTCGTCTAAATTCGTAGCCGACCAATGAGAGAATATGACTTGCAACAGTGGATATCTACGACGCTCAGCAAATTGCGCAATACTTGCGATAGCTTCCTTCGGCGAGTATTGAGCAACACACTCAACCAACATCTCTTGTATCGTGTCGAGCCGAACAGTTCGAGGTTCGTGCGAACTGCGTTCAATCAAATCGAGCAACTCTCGCTGACTGAGAGTCTTTAGAGATTTACTCAGTGTAAGGAGGTCTGAATGGTCGAGATTGTCAGTAAAAATCCAATCTAAACCAGCAATGTGTTCGCTCGTTCTGGAACGACTAAATTCTGACTGAGCGCGATTTGAATCCACTCTAGCTTCCGAATTATTGAGTACCAGTGCCAATAGCAAATATGAGCCCATTCCAATAGCCAAACCAATTGTCAATCCAATTAATGGAATAGACAGCACTTTGAATTTAGAAGCTTGTCCTGTCACTGGTGTTGCAGTCGAGGTACTATTCACGATTTAAATTCTCTACTTGATCCCGCGGAGAAAAGGGAGTTCTTGTTGAAACGAAGGATATCTTGTGCTCGTCTAGTTTGTTTCATCGGGAAGAAGTGACCTGACGTATTCCAGTTCGTTCGCGGTTAAATATGGGTACCTTTCTTGTTCCCCGAGTACGGCAATTGCGACCGTCCTTCGTAATTCCTCGGTTGGTAATTTCGGCAGGAATTCAAGCAACGAGTCAAGCTCAAACCGGAGCCACGGGTATACCAACTTGCTATAGAACAGGTGTTTCTCCGTCTCCTCAAGGCGATCCGCAAGAGTGAGAGCTTCCTCAATCCTTCCAGCTACGATCAGGTGATAGCTTACACCTTCGTATATGTATGGGTAGCCCGTTGTTTCTCGAATCCGCGGCAAGAACGAAAGAGCTTTATCAAATTCTCCCTGTTGCATCAATTCGATAATCACTGCATCTTCCAATCGACTCTCTTCTGGCTGTTTGAGTGCGAACTCCATCGCTCTTTCTGGGTCGGATAGAGCAAGCTTTTCCAGCGCGGTTGTCAACATCCACTGTCCATCACCCGGTCCTTGATCCATGTTCTTAGACGTCCATTCAACTGCTGCTAAAGGATCTTTGGTGCTCCAGACTCTCACAAAAGAATACGTTGCTTCTTGAGTGTTAAATCCTCGTAATCTCAACTGGGTTAACAAATCGATGATTTCATTGGGTGGTGAGTTCTCTGCTAAATGCTCAACTGCTATCTCAATAGCAGTCAGCTTATAGTCCTCGGGGACGAGTTCAATGTATTCGAGAATTCGATCCGAAACAGCACGAACCCACGTTAACAAGTGCGAGTACATTTCTGATGCCATTGCGTCGACATATTCTTGTGTTCTGATCGCCTCTATCGCAGCGTCTGGATCGCGTTCAAACCATTCGTCAAAAACATCGTCAACAAATAGCTTCCGAATCTCAAGTGGCATCGATGAAAGCTGTTTCCAAGCAAGTTCGGGATTGGGTTTGGCGATTTCGCCCACCACTGAGCTCCACAGAAACCTCGTATCGGCAAACAAATCGTACACGAGACTAAACATGGTACTAATGTCGTCTGTTCCTTCTCGTTCAACCCAACGTCTTGTAATCTGCTTGAGCATGTGGCGTCGGTGAAAATTTGAAGTATCTGCCTCTATAGCTAAGCTGAACGCCTTCCGCGGTTCGTCTATTACTGCTGCGAGTTGTTTTTCATACGTCCACTTCACGAACGTGTCAGTGATGTTTAAGGATTGGGTTAAATCCTTTAATTCAGCTACGTCTAAAGCATCTTGTTGTTGAAAGACCGTAGTGAGTGCTCTACTCTTCCAAGGCTCATCCAGTACCGAAAATGCACGCAGTGCATCAGTAGGCGCGAATAAGCTCCATTGCACTGCTACAACGTCAAGTAATGGTCCCCATCGAATGCGCTCAGTTTTCCACACTAACTCCAACGTCTTGGTGGGGGCAATCCTTGCTAATTCAGAAAACAGTAGCCTTTGCACAGAGTACAAACTCTGAATACTCTCAATGTCAAACGTTTGATTGATGAATTCTGTAATCTGCTCCGCGTTTTTTTTACTCACCAATTGGTAAAGTGCTATACGTCGCTCAGTCGGACTCTCAATTTCAATGACCGTAGCTAGACTATGTGGTACTGGATGTTTACTGTTATCGCTATTGGCATATTCTGAGAAAGGAACACTGCCGGAAATTTGTGGAGAAGTGTTTGTCTCCATTTGGTTCGACGGGAATAGTAGCAATGAGCCTAAAAAGCCAAGACCGACACCAGCAGTTAGACTTACAAGTGTAAGCACGAGTCGGTTATGCTTCATCTTCTTTGGAACCTGTCAAAAGTAGCAGTGTGGGATCAATCGAACGAGAGTGATCATGCATGTCTTGGCTATGTTCACTCCGACACGAACGCTCTCAAAGAATCAAGTTGTTCATTGGTCATACCTTCTGTAATCATACGTTCATTCAACAATTGCTCAGCTACGTCTGACTGCAACTCAGACGTAGGTAAACTAGCAATCATCTCTACGACTGCAGAGGCGCGGTCCCAAATCATCAACCCCGTGGCTACCCAACTGAAATAGTTCGTTCTCTCGTTCTCGTTAATTGAGTCTGAGAGCGCAATCGCATCATCCAACCGATCGTTCTTGACAAGTTCTGAGCCGACATTTGCGTATTCATATATCGAGAATCCAACACGTTCTGTCTCTAGTAATTCAAGCACAGTGTCAAATCTGTCCGCGTACAACAGAGAGTTGATCACTGTCTCCTGTAAACGGCTACCGAAGTAATCAGCACTAGTTTCTCTTCCGGCAATGGTCATTGCTTCTTCAGGTTCGATGAGTGCGTAATTCGGAAGCACTTCTCTCAACAGTCCTGTACGGCTATTAGTTCCTTCTTCCGTGTTGTTTTGAATCCACTCTAAAGCTAGCTTCGGTGCTTCAGCGGACCACGTCCGCATTGCGGACTGCATCGCACGATCTACATTCGCTCCAGGAATCGTACGTAGTGTGGAAAGTTGGTCAAGTAGTTCTTTAGGACGGTCGTTCGCAAGTTCTAGTGCAGCTGTAGACAGCGCATCATCTCGAACAGTCCGAGGAATTTCTAATATCCGATCCAATATTGCATTAGGATCCTTCCGGCCCCAAGCATAAGCTAACGTTCTCAGCATTGACCGACGAAAACTAGATCGCGGTAAGTCCAGTATCGCTTGAAATGCGTCTACTTCGTTGTCTCTCACCCAGTTGTTGATCAACTGTGTCCCAAAGCGGTCTCGTCTCCACTCGTCGAAATCACTAAAGAAAGCAAGTGCTGCCCTGCGATCATGTTGGGTGACCTGATCAAAGAGTTCGCTAAACACCGCACTGTCAAGTCCGGTGTTCTCAAGCATTAGAACAATGTTCAGTCCATCGGATTGAAACCAAGTCTCCACAACATGTCGATATAGTTCAATTTGCTGTTCATCGTCGATTTCGTCCCGAACAAGCAATTCAATTGCTCCTAATGGACCTTCATCCAAAGTCTCGTAAGCCATGATTTCTTGTTCCAAAGCCGTTATCTCCGACCTAAGATTGAATCTGTTTGCTAATTGAGACATTGCTTGGGTTGAAAGACTTCTTCGAGTCCCGATGACTGCGTCAATTGCGATGCGGCGATCAGATTGAGACAAATCAGCCGCGGTTGTCAGTGCTTGTTCTAAATTCGCTTTCGACCAATTCTTAAATATGACGCGGAGCAGTGCAAATCTTCGGTAGCCGGATATTTGCGATATACTTGCGATTGCTTCCTCTGGATTCGTTTGTACTAAACACTCAATCAATATCTGTTGTACGGTGTACAGTCCTGACGTCCAGGGTTGAGACGAACTCTCTTCTATCAATTCTCGTAGTTCCTGCGGACCAAGCGACCTAAATGTCTCAATCACTTTGTTAACGTCTACATAGCTAAATTCCACGGAAAAGAGCTTGTTAACATCGGTCTGATGTTCGCCAAAGATCGCCGCGCTCGTGTTTTCTATTTGGGATTTTGATCCTCCCTTACTTTGATCAGCATCAGACGCGACAAATATCCTAAGAGCGAGGGTATAAACGGATATTCCTATAACTATTCCCCCGAATAAACCAACAATGGAGGTCAAAAGCAGTCTCGCTGTCCGTGGTTGTAAATCGCGTGAAGACATAATGCTCTTTCGTTAATTAATTGAAATCCTCACCCGATTCAACTCCTGTATAAGGGTTAGCAAAGTGATGCTCGGGTTAATCGGATTCGTTAGGAACAAATGAACGAACAAACTCTAACTCCTTTTCGGTTAGAAAATCACTAAATTGTTGAGTTCGGATTGCTTCCGCCGACACAATCGCGCGGATTTCTGATGTTGGAAAATTGGGTAAATTTTCTAGAAAGGAGTCAGCGTCACTGTATAACCAATTCCAAACCAAATTCTGATAGAACCTCGGTTTTTCCGAATCCTCGACTTTCTCTTCAAGCGCTAGTGCTTCCTCAATCTTACCTTCCCCAATATAGAAATAGGCCACTCTGTTGTATATGGGTTCATACCATTGAAGGACTCGAACTTTTGGTGCGAGCGCAAGAGCTTTTTCAAAGTCTCCTTCTCTAAGAAGTTTATTCACAACTGCATAGTCCATACCACTGTTAACAGGTTGCTCGAGTGCGAGCTCCATCGCTTTGTCGGGATCCACGATCGTAAGCTCGTCAATAGCATAGTTCAACATCCAACTTCCATCATAACGCCCTAGTTCCATATTTTGAACTACCCACTCCACGGCGGCTAGCGCATCGTTGCGACTCCAAATCTGAACAAACGAATCCGTTGCTTCGGAGGTATCGAATCCCCTTTCTCTCAGCTGCGCAAGCAAGGTCAGAACTTCTTCAGGAGGTAAGCTTGAAGCAAGATGATTAACTGCTATTCGAATAGCAGACTGTTTTTCGTCCTCTGGTATCAGACTAATGTGCTCTAGAAAACGATCTGAAATCGCTCGAACCCAAGGGTACAGCATATAGGACATGTTCCCGTCGTTGGAATCCAAATATTCCGGATCAGTAATCGCAAGCAATGCCGCTTCGGGATCACTCTCGACCCAAACGTTGAAGACAGATCTGCCAAACCTCGTTTGAATTTCTTGCGACATCGCGGTCAACTGCTCCCACACATAACTTGGATTCAATTTCGCGATTTCGGTAACAACTGGATCCCAAAAACCACGCGTGTCGCCAAGGACCTCGAACACGAGATTGAGTTTAGCTTTGATGTCATCAGTGCGAGTTTGTTCGATCCAATGACGAGTAATTCGCGACAGTACTCTGTTTTTTTGAAAAGCAGAGATGTCAGCTTCTAACGTTAATTTGAACGCAGACCTAGGTTCATGCAAGACTTGTGCTAGCTCAATTTCGTAGGCCCAATGCGCAAAGTAATTAGTGAGATTTAAGGAATCCGTAAGATCAGCTAATTCCGATTCGTTCAAACTTTGCTGGTATTGAAAGAAGGTTTTTATTGCTCGGCCTTTCCAAGGTTCTTTCAACGATGCAAACGCTGTTAAAGCTTCCGTAGGAGCTTCCAAGCCCCAGTGAATCGCTACTTCATCAAGTAGAGTGCCCCACCGAGTACGTTCTGTTTCCCAAATCAGTTCCAACGCTTTTTCCGGTTCAACCCGTACGAGTTCTGCAAAGAGTATTCTTTGTGCAGAGTACAAGTTCTCAGAACTGTCGAACGTGAGGGTACTTTCTAGTAATTCTGCAATTTGCTCCCCGCTCTTGTTTTCAAGCATCTGGTAGAGGGCAATGCGCTGTTCAGACACGCTTTCTAGCTGGACAATTTCGTGAAGA
The DNA here is from genome assembly GCA_009841615.1 of Gammaproteobacteria bacterium. Taxonomy (GTDB): domain Bacteria; phylum Pseudomonadota; class Gammaproteobacteria; order Pseudomonadales; family Azotimanducaceae; genus Bin55. The sequence goes on from VXLL01000023.1 coordinate 35,156, forward strand.
TCTGTCGGAACTGAATTAGGTTCTTGACTGTCCGTTTCCACTAGTGCAGATTGAGAAGTTGTAGTTTCTTGTACGGACGACTGCACAATCGTTTTTTTCGGTGGAAAAAGTAGAAAACAAATTAGCAAACCAAAACCTATGCCACCGGTCAAGCTGGTCAGAGTAAGAATGAGTTGTTTATGCTTCTTCTTCATCGTGGTTTGGATTAGTATTAATAAAAACTCTTGTCTGAAATGGTTTGACCACTGAGTTCGTCGCTTGTAGTATTAATCTTCTACAAATGACCTTAAAGTCTCCAATTGTTTTTCCGTGAAATATCTCTCTGTCGCCCAGGTATCTTCCAGTGTTCGATTGACAACATCAGATCGTATCTTCGCATCTGGTATTTTCGCGACCAAAGTGAGAACATCTGAAGAGTTGGAATTACTCAATCCTTGGACCACAGCGCGAAAATATACTGCTCTGTCAGATTCAGGAACCATTTCAGACATTGACATAACGACCTCGAATTGGCCTTCCAAAACTAGTTTTTCGGCGACATCTGCATAAGTGGAAGTGCGGTTGTCTTTAGGTACTTGCTCTAACAATCCAATAGCTGTATCGAGCTGGTCATTGTTTATTAACGAGTCGATCACCCAATGTGCAAGTCCGAGTTCCCCGCGCGAGGGGTTGGGATCTTCTGAAATTGCAACTTCCATCGCTTTTTGAGGCTGAACGAGCGCGTATTCACTCAGCACTCGACTGAGCATTCTATCTCGTTGTCTAGACTCGGGTGCTATATGTTCTTTTACCCATGCTAACGCCTGAGCCGGAAATGTCGAAGACCAACTGTACACAAAGGTTCTTTCAATTTCGTGAGTGAATGCTCCAGGCATTGCCTTCAAGGAGGGCAGAAGTCTAAGGACTTCATCTGGATTATTTGCACCTAGGGTGCGGACGATGTTTAGGACTACCACCGATCGATGTTGACGTGGTATCTCTTGTAATCGCTCTAATACCTCGAGAGGGCGGGTCCGCCCCCACTCTCCTAATAAAATTCCAAATGCATTGGAACGAAGAGTTTGGTTTGTTAAAGCACTTACGGTGTCGAGGGCGTCATCAACGTCTTCTTCTACCCAATTTTCCATCAATGGAAACAAATATCCAGATCTGTTAACCCAACTGAGCTCCTCTAAGTAGTTTAGCGTTCCGACACGGTCCTGAGTGGCGATTTGTACGAATAACTCATCGTAAAATTCCGCGTTGTGACTAATGAAGTTCAACCGTTTTATAACATCTAAGCCCTCAATTTGAAACAATTCATTCAACACTTGGCTGAACAATTCGGCCTGTTCTGAGTCTTCGACATCATCGGTGAGGAGCAATTCAAAAGCTGTACTTGGATCTTGGTTAATCGAATCGTAGATTTTCTGCTCTTGCACCTGTGCAGCAATCACAGAATCGATTTCTGCTCTATTAATTGACCTGAATGAAGAGAACACATCATCTGTTAATTCAAGCTCTCCAAGCATAGCGTCTATCGCTATTTTTTCATACGGTTGCTTCAGTCCAGTGACTAGCTTGACCGATTCTTGTAAATCTTGATGAGCCAAATGACGAAACATAATTCGTAGCAGGTCTTCCACTCGGTGACTCTCAAACCACACTAAGCTTGCAATGGCGTTCTCGGAAGACCGTTCAACTAAGTACTCGCTCAACATTTCCTGAATCGGATACAGACTGGTCGAAAAAGGTAGCGACGCACTAATACGGAAAGCTTTGCTTAACTCTTCATCATCAAACGTCTTTAAGTTAGAGCTAATTTTTAGTAGGTCCGAAGTACTGAAATCCTTACCGGAAGTCCTTTCAAGAGCCAATCGTTCGACCAAAGCATCTGCGTCGTCAAGAGTTCCAAGATCGTCAAATAAGAGGTCGTTAGAAACCGTGTCTAGTCGAGACGATGCCAACCCCGAATAGAGAAAGTAGGAGAACATGCTCAATGCAAATCCCACCACCAATCCAACCGTCAGTAAGAAAAACTTTTGTTGTACTCCCAAGGAACCAGGCTTTGCGGGTAAAACACCCATCAATTCATTCCTCAGTCTGGAAATTTGAGTAGCGGATTCTCATGGTTTCAAAAGTTGCTCAATAGCGTCCAATCGTATCCAATCACTCTATGGTCGCTTGCAAATAAGAACGTACGATTTCGATCTCGTCATCGGTCAATGTACCAATAAAATTGTTAGTTCTTAGCATTCGTTCAGCAACGAGAGCTCTAATTTCTTCACTTGGTAACTGGGGCAAGATTTGGACGAAAAGGAACGAATTTGTGTAACTTCTAATCCCGGATAAATTCACGAAGTACTCGGATTGCTCTTCCTCGGGTAGCTTTATCGCTAGTTCTATAGCTTCTGATATTCGCCCGTTCTCTATCAATAGTGCACCTGCCGATACGTACAAATTCATTACAGAAGTGCCTGGTCGAACTTTAGGAAGTAACTCAAGCCCCTTCTCGAGCCACCCTTGCGTGAACATCGTTTGAACAACAGATTGTTCCATACCGGTACTTTCCGGTTGTTGGAGTGCAAACTCCATCGCTCTAGTAAGATCCACAACCGCGAGTTCTCTTAGTATTGTTGAAAACACAAAGCTTCCTTCGTCCAGGTACTCGCCGGCCCATTGCAGAGCTGCGACTGGATCTTTGTCGCTCAACATCATGAAATATGACTCAATCGTACTCGTCGTGTTAACTCCTACGCCTTGAAGTTGTCTCAATTGTTCGAGCAGTTCGAGCGGTTCGATCTGAGGCGCTAAAGCTCGGACCGCCGTCGTCAGCATGCTAGACCGGTGGTCGACGGGCACCAAATCTATTTTTTCGGGTAATTGTTGCCAAACTGCACTAGCCCAGAGCGCGTAGAGTGAGTTTAACTCCCATCTCTCCGTGGCCATGTAGTCTGATTCATTCAGGGCACTAAGCGCACCATTTGGATCCAGTTTGACCCAAGCTTTAAACACTTCATCGTTCAGAAGCTTTTGAGCATCCAACGACAACGTCGACAATTGTTCCCACGCAAGTTGCGGGTCAGTTGAAGCTAATGTCGAAACAACCACACGCCACTGATATTGTTCTATAGAGAACATTTCATAAACCAGGTTCAACATTGAGCCTATGTTGTTGATATCCTCTGTTTCAATCCATCGTTCGGTTATCCGAGCAGCCATTTGACTCTTTCGAAAGTCTGGGATATCTGACTGTAATATCAATTCAAAAGCTGCCTTAGGCTCGTCAATCACTTCGTCAATCTGAGTTTCGAGAGCTAACTCTTTGAGAACTCTTGCCGCTCCAAAGGATGCTGCCAAGTCAGCCCGCTCGGAGTCCGATAAATCTTGGCGTATCTGGAAGATGGTTCGAAACGCTTTAGATTTCCAAGGTTCGTCAAGTTCAGAACCAATTTGTATCGAACGCTGCAGGTCTGCGCTAGCCCACTCCCTGAAAACGGTTGTCAAGAATTCTTCCCACTTTTTTCTTTCTGCTCTCCATACGATTTCTAGGGATAGCTCGGGATCAAAACGAGCGAGTGCAGCGAAGAGCAGGTTCTGTATTGGTGTTAATTGTTTGGTATTGCCAATCGTGAAAGAATGTCTGAGCAATTCGGCGATCTGTTCCCCGCTCTTGTGTTCAAGCAACTCATAGAGTGCTAAGCGTCGCGCGGATGCAGTGTCTAGCTCGAGGACCGAAGCTAGATTGGTGGGTACGGGTGTAATTTTTTCGTTGTTGACGTCATCACTCTGAGATGGCGGGCTTACTACCGCCTTTGGTGTTGTGTCCGTTGTTGCGCGGTCCGGCGAGAAAAACGCAACTGAAACGAGTAGACCTAAACCGATGCCTACTGCTAAACCACCGAGAGTTAGAAATAAACGTCTTTGCTTCACTCTCATGGCTTCCTCTTATCTATTTAGTACGGTCAATCACATTTAGCAATTCGACTTCGAATCAGTTCCGAGGGAACACTTCTCTGTACTAAACTATCTACCTAGAAGTTTACATATGTTCATTTATGTAGCACTAGACCAATCAGGACAATCCAAACTGCGTGAATTGTGCCCGGCGAACTGGCGACGTCGGATACGTCCCTCATAGATTTCTGTTCCGCAAGGGAACTTGCCTATCTAGTATATATTAGGTCAGGTACCCTATACGACCAATCAAATCTCTTCAACCTTCGGTGGCGGTGGCTCAAACCATTTACGAAGTGTTTCTACATGTTCGGATAGGTAAAAGGCATGAGACTTCTTCGTCGATGATGACTTGCGTTTCTCGACTTTTGTCAGGTCGAAAGTGATACACATAAAGACCGGTTGCATTTGTACTCGTTTTTCTTTATAGTGAAAAGAACCGCCTCTGTCGAAGTTAATCAAATCTTTCTTTGCAACTACGGAAACACTCTTGACCGCTTTACCAAGGTCTTCGTCGGGGTACTTCTTGAGAAAGTTAAACGGATTACGCAATGACGTTTTATAAAACTGAGCATGCCCCGCATAAGAGTTGCTCTGCGCTCTAAGTCTCGATGGTGTTGGCGTAGTGTCGATAACTTTCTTAACCTTACCGTCGGTGATCGAGCCTTTCATCGTTAACAGCATAACTATGTCTTGGGGGCCATTAATGGTCGTGCGAGTCGCTTGGAACGAATCAATTTCGACCTTGAACGTTAGGTCTTCGTGCTTGAAAAAACCTTTGCAATCAGATCTCGAAAATCCTTTTTTTGATAAATGCTCTGGCTCTTTTTGTTCCTCTGGCGCTTCTTTTCCACCTTGACCGGCCGAATTTGCGGGATCTTCTTGACCTTCTTGCGCAAAAACAGCTGTGGATACTAAAACTGCTAGTGCCATGAGTAGTTTCATTTCAATTCTCCTGGTTCTGTTAATTACAGTGTAATAAACCTACAACGTCCGTGTTCCAAAGGAATACCGAACAGTGTGTAACTCGTCCCTTCTTGTTATACATGAAAGTGTACATTCTTTTGACGAATTCCTAATGTAAACGATTTTATCAAGAAAAGAGCTTCTTTCCAAACCTTTCGACAGAATAGTATTGATTTTGTGAAAAAACATAAATGTTGAAGTCTTACTTGCCTTCGTTTTAGGAAAGAAAACACCAAACTATAATTTCGCATCCAATTACGACTGTTCGATTGACGGAAGTAACGGATATTAACGTGTAGGCGCGTAGCTCAGTTGGCTAGAGCATCACCTTGACATGGTGGGGGTCGTTGGTTCAAGTCCAATCGCGCCTACCACGCTGTGTCTGAATCAGGATTTGAAGAAAGTTACTTTTTTAACCTCATCAATCTGATCACGAATCATCGCTGCTTCCTCAAATTCCAGTTCCTCTGCGTGCTGGAGCATGCGTTTCTCTAGTTCTCGAAGTAACTTCTTTAATGCAGGTGGATCTCGCGGAATGTCTTCAATAACGAAGTCGTTCTTCACCTCTCGGCGGGAGCCGCGTTTGCGACGGCGTTGTGCGGTACGGGCGCCTTCCATGATGTCCGCGACTGACTTTGTCACCGACTGCGGAGTAATACCGTGAACATCGTTGTGAGCCAGCTGCTTGTTTCGGCGACGGGACGTTTCGTCCATTGCACGCTGCATTGATCCTGTGACATGATCTGCGTACAAAATCGCGCGACCAGCGACATTCCGAGCGGCACGTCCAATCGTTTGTATTAACGAAGTCTCAGCGCGTAAGAACCCTTCTTTATCAGCGTCGAGGATCGCTACCAGAGCGACTTCAGGCATGTCCAGTCCTTCACGAAGTAAATTGATACCTACTAATACATCAAACTGACCGAGTCTTAAATCTCTGATGATTTCCACCCGTTCAACCGTATCGATGTCAGAATGTAGGTACCGAACCGAAATCCCGTTGCTGTCTAAATATTCAGACAAGTCTTCGGCCATACGTTTTGTCAGCGTCGTAACCAACACCCGATGTCCTGCTTTAACCGTTTCATGGATCTCATGCATCAGGTCGTCAACTTGGGTCACAGCCGGCTTGACGATCACTTCTGGATCTACTAGCCCCGTAGGTCTGACCACTTGATCAACCGTTTGCGCGCTGTGTTTCTCTTCGTAGGATCCTGGTGTCGCCGATACAAAAATCATTTGTGGAGCGAGAATCTCCCATTCGTCAAAACGAAGTGGGCGATTGTCCAACGCAGACGGTAATCGGAAACCATAGTTCACAAGCGTCTCCTTTCTGGATCGATCGCCACGATACATCGCTCCTAATTGCGGTATAGTGACGTGTGATTCGTCGACAAAGAGTATTGCATCTTTAGGAAGGTATTCAAAAAGCGTGGGTGGTGGTTCCCCCTCGCCTCGTCCAGATAAATATCGGGAATAGTTTTCGATACCAGTACAGAATCCCAATTCATTCATCATTTCGAGATCGTAGGCGGTACGTTGCTCAAGACGTTGTGCCTCAACGAGCTTATTGTTGGATTTAAACTCGTCTAGCCTAGTTCGCAGTTCACCGCGAATCTCGTCGAGTACGCTACGCATTCGCTCAATCGGAGTAACGTAGTGTGATTTTGGAAATATGGTGTATCGAGGGACTCGTTCCCGATTCGTGCCTGTGAGTGGATCGAAAATGGTCAAGTTCTCAATGACATCATCGAACAATTCAATCCTGATCGCATCTCGTTCAGATTCTGCCGGAAATACATCGATGACATCGCCACGAACACGATACGTTCCACGCTGAAAGAACGTGTCGTTACGAACGTATTGCAACACTGCAAGTCGTTTGAGAATGAAGCGCTGGTCTACTCGATCTCCTCGGTCTAGGTGTAATACCATTTCGAGATAGGATCCAGGATCTCCGAGTCCATAGATCGCAGATACAGACGCCACAATGATCGTATCTCGACGCTGCATGAGCGCTTTCGTCGCGGACAAGCGCATCTGCTCGATGTGATCGTTGATGGAGGAATCTTTCTCAATATAGGTATCAGACGACGGTACATATGCTTCGGGTTGATAGTAGTCATAGTAGGAGACGAAATACTCGACTGCATTCTTGGGAAAGAACTCTCGAAACTCCCCGTAGAGTTGAGCTGCTAGTGTTTTGTTGTGCGCTAAAACGAGAGTTGGTCGTTGCAGGTTTTGAACGACATTCGCCATAGTAAATGTCTTGCCCGAACCGGTGACACCCAATAGAGTTTGGTGCATGTACCCGTGTTCGATTCCCTCTGTCAACCGAGCAATAGCATCCGGTTGATCGCCGCGAGGAGTGTAATTTGCAGTTAACTCAAAAGCCTGTTGAACCACGATGCTTAAGTGGATGCGGTGAGGCTAAGAGCGTGGAGTGTCTTGTCCCAAAAACTGAAGGAATCGCATTAAATGGGATCGTGTGCGGAACTGGGATCAATTTCTCGCACGACACGAAATCCCACGAGGCTGACGCGATTTTCTGCACTATAGAAATGTCGCGTCGCGGATCGAACAAAGAATGGTGACGCTATCCAACTTCCACCACGGACAACACGTCGAGCACAATCACCCGTCGTCCAAGCCGTCCCATCAGTCGGGGCTGTACCAAAGTTGCGGTTCCAACAATCTAGAGTCCATTCCCAAACATTACCGTGTATGTCATAAAGCTTCCACGGATTGGGTGCATACTTCCCTACTTCTGTAGTTTTTTCGATCGGCCTACCTGTGTTGCATCCATCACAGTTTGCTTTGCCGTATAGAAGTTCGTCGCCCCAACTGTACTTTGTATTAGTACCTGCGCGCCCCGCATACTCCCACTCAGCTTCAGAAGGTAATCGATAGATCGCACCGGTCTCATCAGACAACCACTTTGTGTATGCCACCGCATCGTACCACGAAACATGGATCGCAGGTCGCGAGCCTCGGCCCCATTGACTGTCGTCAGGTACCGATCTTAAAGACGCTTTGGCGAAGACTTGGTATTGGTCGAAGGTAACCTCAAATTGGGAAACAGCAAATCTACCGACTTGGACTTCACGCGATGGAATTTCGTCTTCAGAACAGTCGATTTCTGTAAGACAACCCATCTCAAATTTCCCCGACGGTATCAACACCATTCTTGGACTCGTACCACCGATTTGTAAAGATTCGCGAAAGATACTCAGCGCCGTCAATTGTTCGATCGACGCTTTGTCTTCAAGCAGGATCGCTTCATCCAAATCTGGATCTGATTTGGCTTCAACGTCAACTTGTTCTTGGCTCAGTGTCGCTGCCGCGCTCCAACATACTAGAATCGATAAGGAAGAAGTTTGAAAGAATCTTCTCAAAGCGTGCCGGTATTCAGTTCGCGACAGTCGTTCCACTGAGTACTTTGGATTACTCAAGATCTTGGAATATCCAACCTGGGAGGGTTGTATGTCTGTTGTGACTGAACGATTTCGACAAAGTTCCTTCGTTTTTTCAATAGTTTCCCTTTGCAATGAAATTTCTCTTAGACTGAAGTCCTTGAATCTGCCTACTCAGTAACAAGTGTTACGAAGAAATCGAGACATTCTGGGCGGTTTCAGGTGTTCTGTCAAGAAAAAAATTTTACGTCGCCGCTTCACAGAGAGCTGAAAATCGATTGTTCGAGGGCATTCGCAAATGCATGCCGGAATGATCTAAATGTATCGTGTTTGTAGTGCACGCGCCGGAGATGATACTCCAAAAAATTGAGTCGATGGTAACTATTAGGACTGAAAATTCATCTATCTTTTTTGTAAGAGCAAAAAAGGTCTCATTGGTCCTTTAAGAGGACATGAAGGAACTGTCTATCAGATCGTGTGGATCTCCCTATTGACCACAATAATTACAGAGTCTTACCTCGTAGACGGTTTTCGGTTCAGTGTACCGAATCCGGTTGCGCGGAATCGATGAGTCTACCAATCGTTACCTCTCAATCATGTGAGACTCCTCGTACATTCATGAAGCGACGTTGATGATGAGAGAACGCAAGTACTACCATTCTGCCAATGTAAGGGTTATTGCATTGGTCAGCTTTGCTACCTGCGCCCTCATTTTCTCGTACGGTAACACCAATGGAGAAGACTTCGTTGTCGATGGTGACTTAGCAAATACGAAAGCGTCGAAAGAGCAAGGTCTAGAGCAAAACGATCAACCAAGCTCAAATCATGAATCTTTCGTAGAAGTGTTGAATGAATTAGTCAAGATCGACAGCAACTTTCAGCGTTCCGCGTCCCTATACGCATTCCTCGCTGACGTAAACGAAAGCGATCTCATCGACTTGTTGCATCAAACTGAAAGCATTGAGAGTACAAATGCGCGTTTAAACATTCAGAAATTGGTCGTTCAAAAGCTCGCGTCAGTTGACCCAGATCAAGCATTAGATTGGATCACTAGCGTCCCAAAACTCCGACGAGATCCATTGTTAAAAGGACTGTTTCATGATTGGTCCATAACAAATCTCATGCAAGCCGCGGAAGGTGCAAAGTCCCTGCGTGGTACCGACCGAAGCACTGCTCTCGAAGTGATTCTTTCTACTCGGAAGGATGTATCAGTACGAATTCTTCGCGATATTGCTAAAGAATTGGGACTCGAAGAGTTTGCACGGCGACACATGAACAAGATTGAAGCTCTTCAACTTCTCGAAGAACCAAGTTCTGCATGGGACTTGCTAGTGAACGACGACTTTGATGACACAAAACAGCTTGCCGAGTTGAGACTCGTCGCTTCAGCTTGGAAAAAAATGGAAGGATTCGATGTGCTTTTACAGGTCTCTTCTTTATTTCCAGATGAAAATGATCGAAAAGCACTGAGTACAGTCATTGAGGACATCGTAGGAACCGAGCTAGGGGATGCGTTTGACTTTGTGCGAAACCTTTCACCGAAAGAACGAGGTGAACTTCCATCTGCACTTGCTATGGTTGCCGCGCGGGTCAATCCCGAAGTCGCACTTGAGGAAATCGCAGCATGGTCACATGATCCCATTCACGTCCACTTACAGAGAATCGTCTCCACCACGTGGGCAAAGACTGATCCCCGAGGGATGCTAGATAAGCTTGAACTCGTACCACAAATTGCCCGAAGAAACGCACTGAAAATAGCCTTTACGCACCTCGCCTATGTCTCGCCCACCGAGGCAATAAGGAATCTCAAGCGAGCTAACGAGTTTCTCAGCGCGAAAGGTTGGCTACCTGCAATCATCGTGAATCAGTGGTCCCAAACGGATCCCAAAGCGGCTTTCGAATGGTCGATTTCGTATGCCGATTCGAATAGCGAACTACGAGAATACCTGCTAAGGAATGTCTTGGCAAATCTAGTAGAAAGTGACATTGACAAAGCAATAGAAATCTCTGGTGAAATTGACAGTATCTATATTTCCTTTCTGGACGAAGCATCATACGATGTGGTTAAGAAGCTTATCCAAATGGGAAAAATTGAAGAAGCCTTTGCCCGTCTTCCGTTGTTGAACAAGAACGCAAGACACTTCGCGATGAAAGATCTCGGTTGGGTGCTAGTGCGTGCAGGAGAACCATTCGCAGCAATTGAATTGGGTGCTAACGTCCCAACACCGGACCCAGACGTAATGGTAACTGGTCCAGCAAGCTACTTCAACAGCGTACTTGATGAGTGGGTGAGTCGCGATCCACAGCAACTATTCGAGTCTCTACGATCTTTCACTTCGCCATGGCTCCGATCCTTGGCGGCTCGATCTATTCTCGATCACCAAAACTCCAGACCTACTCTGTCTCAAGAATCCATCGAGTACGTGGAAGCGTTGCTGAACAAGAAACCAGAGACGAAGAATTTACATCGCCTAGAGCTTCAGCTACAAGACGAACAAGGCCTGATTGACCTAGATCAAATAGACTTGCCTTCGGAGGGGACTGAATAGCACTTTATGAGGCTAACGCTGAAATTTCACGACACCAAACTTACAACTGAAGAGTGCTTCATGACTCCTGAAAATCACGAATTTGAAGCAAAGCAGGGCAAGTTGCCCATCATAGTGTTTCTAGGTGTGCTTTGTTTGTTTCCGATAAAGGCTCTCGCGGAAGAAGACTCAGTCGGAGCCACCCAATCCGCGCCACTTGATGGCCCCGTTACGGATAGTTCTCACCAAGCAATTTTTTTATTGGGTGACCATGACAGTGTTTTCGATCAAAGAGCGAACCTTTACGAAACGCTTACCCTAGCAAATAAAGATGAACTAGTTGGGTTGTTGAAAGATTCACTCAGCATTGTGCCGGATAGCGTTAGACACGAGACTATTTTTGCTATCGCGAGTAGGTTTACCGCAATCGATCCACTCGAAGCACTAGTAGCATTCAATGAACTCGCGGAACAAGAGCGAACCCCATTTTTAGAGGGGCTATTCTCCGAATGGTGCGTTTCAAATTTAGATGAAGCGGTTGCGGCGGCAGTTAAACTGAATAGACAAGAGCGGCTAACCGTGTTTATGGCTATCGTGAGCGTGAGAGATGACCTAACAATTTCACAACTCAACTCAATTGCGAGTGAACTGGGTCATCCAGACTATGCGTCAGATGTTGCGAGTCAAATGAAGATGGTGGAGTTCGCCGACGATCCCATCTCGGCGTGGGATGTTTTGATCTATGATGGACTGGACAACTCTTCACAGCTTGACACTCTAGTGCATGTAGCTGAAGCAGTAATCGAAAAACATGGCTTTCACGCTTTGTTTCATCTTCATGAGCCATTTGACCGCGGGTTCCGAATCGTTGGTGAAACTACCATTTACTATGAGGTTTTAAATACGCTTGTGAAAAACGACCCAGAAAACACCTGGGAGTACATTCGAAATGGTTCCACAGGAACATTCGATGAGCCGTTGGAGAAGGTACATTTACAAGACCAAGATCCCTTCTCGAAGCGCGAACAGGCATACATGACTGACCGAGTGCAACGACTATTAATGTATTCTTGGGCTGACACCTATCCTGATGAGGTACTCTCCGATATTGAACAGATCCCGTACCACTTGCAACCTCTAGCCTGCGAACGAGCATTAGCCGAACTCGTAACAACAGATCCGGAAAGAACTGTTGAATTGATTGGGTCATTGACACCCTACGGGTCAAATAGGAATGCTGCACTAGAGGAAATTGTTCGGCGATGGTCAGCTACAGATCCTTCAGCGGCACTAGATTGGGTTTTGTCTGCTCCGGAAATGGAAAACATTGCTGATGGTAAAGCATTCAGTACCCCGTCTACCCGTACTTACATAATGAGAACAGTTTTGGCATCGCTCGCGTTAGAAGACCCAGAACGGGCACTTCAAGTCGCAACCCGTGAGTACAGACCAGAGTACTTCGAGTCTTGGATCATGGCTAAGCTTGCGCGTAGTGATCTTGAGTCAGCTCTTGAAGTACTACCCTTAGTAATTCATACCACTCCGGTGGTAGCTGGCGTACTTGTTGAACTTGGCGAAGTTGAACGAGGAATGAAAATGTTACTTCAGTACGAAGACACCTCTGATGAGGAAGTTAGCTGGTTTTGGTTTTTCCGCAGTTGGGCAGTCTATAACGCTGTAGATTTAATTGAAAGAATGGAAGAGTTTGAACCCAAATTGAGGACCGCAGCTGCAAGTGCGATAGACTACATTTTTATACCGGAATTAACTGGCAAACAAAATATTTACATTCGCTCTTTCTTGGACGATGCTCGTGAATAAACGAACGTAATCGGTGCTAAACCCAAAACAAAGGCATCTATCAGCGGAATTCTCGCAAATGTTGAAGTCGTTGTCTATGAAACAACCCCCGCACTGATACTAATCTAACGCATGTTCATAGAGCTAAGCACATCGCTGAACGAACTCATTGATTTTCACTGCGTACGGAATATAACCCTACATTACAAAGAGAGGTTCTGGATTTTCGCAATCCCCGTTAACCGATGAAAAGACTTGGAACACATCAGTGGATCATTGTAGGATGTGCCGCGACTATCGTATTAGCAGCTTCAGTAGTGGTCTACCTGATTATCAAATCTAATCTGGGAAACCAAGATGATGCTACGAGTTTCGGACGAAACGATCCTTCAACGACACAAAGAATAGACGCTGATAACCAGACGACACCAAAATATCAGTCCCCTGCTGAGGCATTGAATGAACTGGTCAATATTGACAGTGCTTTTCAGCGTTCGGTGTCTCTCTTTAAATATTTAGCAAATATCGACAGCGACGAACTTGTTGATCTGTTGAATCTTGCCGAAAACATAGAGCGTGGCAGCATTCGTACTAACATACAGACGCTAGCGATTCGGAAGCTCACGACCAACGATCCGGATCGAGCGCTTCGCTGGATTGCAGATATTCCAAGAGTTCACCGAGCACCTTTATTAGAGAGTGTGTTTCATGAATGGTCGCTCATAGATCTGAGCAAAGCCGTCGCAGGAGCTCAGTCACTAAAAGGGACCGACCGACATGTCGCTCTTGACAGCATTCTGTCGACACGCGATGACCTTTCGACATCAACCCTACTCGACGTTGCTCGCGAATTAGGCCTAGAACAAGTAGCGTTACATCGGATGAGCACGAACCAAACTCTCGAGCGTCTCGACGATCCCGTATCGGCATGGAACGCTCTTGTGAACGATGATGTCGGCAATGCATTGCAGCTCGACTTGTTGAAACTTGTAGCGTCTACCTGGAAGGAACAAGAAGGATTCGGTGTGCTCTTACAAGCGGCCGCCCTCTTTCCTCATACGGACGACCGTGCAGCATTGAGTACCGTCATTGAGGGTGTGGTTGGTGTGCAACTTGACGATGCATTCGACTATGTACAAAGCTTATCCCGTCGGGAACGGGGAGAACTTCCTTGTGCACTAGCGATGGTCGCGACTCGCATTGACCCCGTATTTGCACTCAAGAAAATTGCCGAATGGTCCGACGATCCTATTCACGTGCACTTACAAAGAGCCGTGTCCAATACTTGGGCACATACAGATGCTAGAGGAATGCTTGACAATCTCGACTTGTTACCCCAAGTTGCACGCGTGGATGCGATCGAATTAGCTTTCACATACCTTGCTTATGTATCGCCCGAAGAAGCTCTGCGGTACCTTGAGAAATCGAAGGAGTTTCTGCGTTCTGCAACAAATATCGCAACGATCATCGCCGAACAGTGGTCCAACACAGACCCAGAAGCAGCGCTCGAATGGTCAATTTCCTACGCGGGCGAGAACAGTCAAATACGAGAAGTTCTCGTGAGAAGTGTACTTCGGAATCTTGTAGCAACCGACACTCAAAAAGCCCTTGAATTGTCAGCGGAACTCCGGAGTGCTCGTATCCATTTAACGCAAGCACCTTATGATGTAGTATGGGAACTCACACAAATGGGAAGGATTGATGAAGCTATCAAACTGCTTCCCCAGTTGGAGGAACACCCTAGGTATTTCGCCATAGACGATCTTGGACGGATGCTCGTGCGTGCTGGAGACCCGCAAGCGGCAATTGCGTTGGGTGCTGAGGTGCCTTCGCTCAATGCGCCTTTGGTCGGACCTGCAAGTTATTTCAACGGAGTATTTTGGGTATGGGTCGAACGCGATCCTCAGCAACTGTTCGATTCGCTACCAGCAATAGAGTCTCAGCGACTCCGGTCTTGGGCAGCAAAGCTCCTTTTAGACCATCAAAAATCAAGACCCGTACTGTCGGAGGAATCTGTCGAGTCCATCGAAGCGTTGCTCAGTGAGCACCCCGCAAGCAAAAATATATTTATGCTCGAGTTGCAGTTACAAGAAGACAAGGGATTGATTGACCTAGACGAACTCGTTATGCCGGACGATTGGCGGGATTAGTGAGTGCAAAGAGCGAACTGTCAGCAAAGTCTTTTTGGCACGAAGAAGATCTGTAGATTGAGTTTTAAATTGAAAACTCTTAGCACTTGGCAGCGTCTGTTACGTTTCAAGCTTCAAATCGGAGTGATCGTTTTGCTAGCGTCCAATCTTGTCTCTGACGAAGATACAAGTGTGAGAGCAGAAGTTAATTCGACGGGTATGAAAAAGAACATTCCGTTGCTCTCAGAGCACTCTAACGCCTTCAATCGCACCGTCGACCTCTACACGAATCTCGCTAGTGCTGGAGAAAAGGAACTACTTGAACTCTTGAATGACTCTCGAGACATCGCGCACAGCAGCGTCAAAAAAGAGACACTATTTGCTATTGCAGGACGGTTTACTGAGATTGATCCCGAAAGAGCAGTGGAAGTAGCGATCGAGCTTCGGGTTACAGAACGCGATCCTTTTCTACAAGCGGTCATTACCGAATGGTCGGTGACAGATTTGGACAGTGTCGTAAAAACCGCAGCAAACTTTGATCGTGACTTACGGCTCACCATCCTTGAGACTATTGCGAATGTCCGCGATGACCTACCCTCTAAAACACTTCACGAAATTGCGAGCGAACTGGGTCACTCCGGGTATTTAACGCATTTAGAGAGTAGCACACAGGCGATTGAAATAGCAGATGACCCAAATGCAGCGTGGCGTGTATTGGTCCAGGACGGACTGGACGATGAGTTGCAATTAGAAGAGTTGATTCTTATGGCCGAAGCAGCGATTGAACAACAGGGGCTTGATGCTCTATTTCGACTTCGTGAGCCTTTTGCTGACGAAATAGACTACAACGAGGAGTATTTTCCCAGAATCAAGATTTTTCGACTGGTTACGGAGGCACTCGTCAAAAACAACCCTCAAGACACGTGGGCATATATCGAAAACGGATCTCCGCAATTATTCGATGAAGCTTCGGATCACACGAATATAGAAGATCAGAGTGAGATATCACAACGGGATCGCGCGTTTATGACCGATACTGTACAGCAACTGTTGTTGAAATCTTGGGCTGCTATGGATCCTGCCACGGTGATTGACAGAATGGAACAGATTCCGTTTCACTTGCAACCTCTGGCTTGTGAGCGAGCGCTAGCAGAACTTGCACGAACAGAAGCAGAGCGTGTCATTGATCTGATCCCATCGCTGACACATCTCGGATCAGCCAAATCTTCTACGCTGAGGCTAATCGTCGAGAAATGGGCGACCGACGACCCCTCAGGAGCACTCGATTGGGTTATGTCGTCTGAACATGTCGAACAAGATTCAAGGGAAGATTTGATCAGGATATCGCTCTATGAGCTAGTCTTGGAAGATCCAAAACACGCCCTGGAGGTCGCTGCAGCAGAACCGGACTCCGCGCGACTTGAGGCCTTTGTAATCGACGAGCTTGCACTCGCAGATTTAGATAGAGCGATAGAGCTTTTGTCTTCAGTAAGTAAACCTGCACGACATCTTTCAACCATCTGGGTAGCTGATCAAGCGATTGAACAAGGAGAAGTTGATCGCGCGATGGAACTTATGCGGCAACTCGAAGAATCTTCGGAAGAAGAAGTTCGTTGGGGAAGTCTTATTAGGACCTGGTCTAGAGCAAATCCTGTCCAACTCTTTGAGCGATTGGATGAATTGCCTCAAGAATTGAGAGTAGAGGCCGCCCGTGAATTGGGTTCCAGATGGACACCAGAACTTACTCAAGAGCAAGTCGATTACGTGCGCACGCTCTATGGTGAGAATCAATGATAGAAAGCGAGAAATTTTCCCCAGAGCGAATGCGTGTTTCTCGATTTCTTTGGTACCATCTAGCTACTCGGCTCGTTTAATTCGGAAGATTCAGACTTCGCTTCACAACTGAAGTCTTGGTACCAATGCGAAAATTGGTTCGAAGACGGGAAGATCGCGGTTAATCGTACGCGAAACGAATAATCTAGGTGATTCAACACCACGACATCTAAAGTGGGTTCGCGCTCAAAGGTGCCTTGGAATTTCACCTCACGAACTCGAAGACCAAAATGAGGAACAAATCCGCGGACTGATCGTTGGTCGAACATCGTGAGGTCATGGGTCTCGCGGTCGATTGCTACGGTGAGTTGCAAGTGCTTAGTCAAGGTAGACTTGGACTTTCGGTTACGTTTGAGACCCACAAATAATTGTTCGTCGTCAGTTCCGAGATAGTGTGTCGGGACCAAGGATTCAAACCACGACTTCATAGCGACGGGATGAAAATCACTAACTGGAATACGCTCTTCTCGACGTGCTCGTTTCTGTTCTACACTACTAAATAATGCAATCTTCTCTTGAAAGTGACTATATCGTTCACTTTCGGTCGGCTCTTCATCATCGAGCTTTAGTAGAGTCCAAGGGGGTTCTTGGGTTGGGTCAAATTTCTCCTTTACCCTAGCAGACACTGTATGCGCAACTGGTGTATCGAACCACTCCATCAATGCCTTCATTCCAGGTTGTAACAGTGAGTGCCGGAGCGCGTAAAAACTTCGACGTATGAGTTCGCCATCGCAGTCATCGCAAGGAGTGGTGATTCTGGTGTACGTACAAGAGCGGTTCTCGTTAGTACCTAAATCATCTATCCCTTCAGACCAGATTTTGAGGATATCGTCAGAAATTGGCTCTGCGCGAAGCCACAAACTCTTCACATCAAACCCAGAGGTGATTGTGGATACGTCTTCGGAATCCCGCGCTACAGAAACATTGATTGAATTTGGAACTGAGCAACCAGAGGCTACGACCAGAACCAAAGACAGTCCTGCAACGGCTAAGAAAGTGTAAAACCCGCGCACGAGTAACAGGTGATCAAATCAATATTCCAAGAACGGCGCGCACAAGACACGCTCAGCGCGTGAATAACTTTGCCGAACGTTCGTCTAGAAGATCACTCCGGTTCTACAACGACTCCAGTGCCATACGCAAGCAGTTCCGCAGAACCCGCCATCATGACCGAAGTAGTAAAGCGAACACCCACTATTGCATTCGCTCCCATTTCTTGAGCATGCTCCTTCATTCGATCTAAACTCTGTTCGCGGCTCTCGGCGATCAACTTGGCATACTCGCGTATTTCGCCGCCCACCACATTCTTGAGTCCAGCCATGATGTCTTTCCCAATGTGCCGGGCACGTACCGTGTTCCCCCGAACTATCCCTAAGGACTTAACGACCCGCATGCCTGGGACAGTGTCTGTGTTTACTACAATCATTATTACAACTCCACGTCTTTGTATCTATCAGTTTTACGTTCGATCAATCTTTCCCGAACGACGACGAAAAAAAGAATACCGCCACCCGCGATGCCGAAAATGATTATCCCTTTGAACATCAAAGGCATTCCTTCGCTAAATACCCCATAAAGACCCCAAGCGAAAAAACTGACATAACAGATTGCACACAGCGATAACGCTAGAAATCCCACGTTGGTAAACACTTTTGTAACACGATCTTTCATAATTTCATTTCCTGTTGATGACTCCTCTACTGCGATTTCTTCAACACTCAATATTCTCTTCGTATTTTAAGGGAACTATCGACATGATTCCTATGGCAAAACAACGGGCTGTTTTTTTAAGAGAAGCTAGGCTCATTCCTTCGATTTGTGTAAACAGATTTTTACGAATCATGTCTTATTCAACTATGGCTCGGTACCTAAGGCTTCTCGCAAGCGCATAGCGTGACCCGCAAGAATTTCCGAATCTGCTAAGTCCCGTGCGTGAAATCGCTGCTGCAATCCACCCCAACGCGGTATAACATGAAAGTGTAAATGGAACACCGACTGTCCCGCACCTGCCCGATTTAACTGCATGATCATTACCCCTTCTGGTTGAAATACCGTGTCGACTGCTCGCGCAATTCGACGAGTTTGCAACATCAAGTGTTGTAGTCCCTCGTCAGAAACCGAAAAAATGTCTTTCGCGGGTTCTTTGGGAATAATAAGAGTGTGACCAGTACTTTGCGGCATTACATCCATCATGCAAAAACACATATCGTCTTCATGCACAATGTGTGCCGGAGCTTCACCTCGCAAAATTTTTGCAAAAATATTGTTTGAATCGTAGCTCATGGTAGTACTCTCTTGATCTCATTAATTCTGCGACAACACATGATCGGAAAAAGAAGCAGCTGCCCAACACTGTACGATACACTGAGGACACTCTCTTCGCGGTAGTAAGGCCAGATTTTGCAAAGAAACGGTTCGATCTTGATGCGTCTTCCAGGGTGGTATGTAGCTCTTAGCGTCTGTCTGATCGTATCTGCTTGTGCGACAGTAGACTTTGAATACCGATTTGACGACAAGTCAGCTCGAATTGGTGAAGCAAGCCTATGGGACAACTGGTATGAAACCGTTCAACGTACGAACGACGAGCTAGTCGCAATAGAAGCGTGCATTGAGGATGAGTCTAAATGTGATCGCTACATGCGTCGTATCCGACTTGTCGTGACTAATGGAAAAAAATTAGAACCAGCACAACAGCTACAACTCGTTAATCGGTACATAAACCGAATGCGCCGCTACAACGATGATCGTAGAACCTATAAAGAACTTGAAGATTCTCGATTACTAGTAGCGCAACAATGGTCCACACTAATGGATTTCATGCAAAAAGGTGGCGATTGTGAGGATTTTGCTACCGCTAAATACGCGTTGCTAAAACTCATAGGTTTCAACACCCACGACCTACGTATTGTTGTCGTTTATGACCAAGACGTGCATGAATATCATGCTGTAATCGCGGTCCGTACCGATGAGGATCAAGTTGCTCTACTGGACATCGACAACAAGATCTACACTCAGCGTCCTCCCAATTATCGGTTTGTGTACTCCATCAACGAACACTCTATTTGGGACCATTCGTTGGAGGACACTCGGTTGCCACGCGCGTTGAGGAAACGTCAATCCAGGAGACAATCAAACTGAGCGAAAAAGCTACGTGACACTAAGCATAGTCTAGCTCGATTCAAGACTGGTTTCGTTGGCGTAAGACCTCGTACATAACAATCGTTGCAGACATCGCGGCGTTCAACGAGTCCGCTTGGCCATGTTGTGGTATTGACACAACATCCTTCGCAACTTGAAACCAACGTTGTTCTAACCCGTGGGCTTCACTACCTACGACAATGGCTAAGCGCTCTGGAAAAACATAGTCCGAGTAGTTTGTGTCGGTATCGGGGCTTGTGGCAATTACAGCGATTCCATGTTGTTCCAACCAAGGCAAGAGAATTTCAAAATCCGAAAGAATGACAGGTACGGCGAACAGAGTACCAATACTTGCACGTACGACATTTGGATTGAAAACATCCAATACGGGACTCTCAACTATCACCGCATGCGCACCGACTGCATCAGCTGAACGCATTACTGCTCCTAAATTTCCAGGTTTCTCAATTCCTGAACAGATTACCAAGAATGCGTCTTCAGCAACCTCGAAATCTTCCAAGCGTACGTCATGCTTGTGCGCGATTGCGACTATCCGAGAGCTCGAACGATAACACATCGATTGAAAGACTCGATCAGTCACATGGAAGATGGATCCGTCTTCCACTTCATCACAAACTTTATTAAATGGCTTCGATGAACTTTTAACTAGAGGATGCTCTTCATGGATGAAAATGGAGTGTAGTTGTACACCGTTATCCACAGCTAACTCAAGCTCCTTCGCGCCTTCAACGATGAACAAGCTCTCTTGATCCCGCGTACTCTTTTTGTGAAGCGTTTGCGCGAGTTTGACTTGCGAAAACTTGGTACTGGTTATTCTTTTGAGCACTCAACTATTCTCAAATTTGTTGCGATTTTGTACTTTTGTTCACACACCAAAGCTAAATTTCGACTGTTTGGTGTAAGATTATTAGTAACGACCAAAAAATCGGAGCAACAGTACGATGACTGCACCTAATCGACGGGACATTCTGAAGTGGGGATCAGCCGCTGGAGTCACAAGCGGGTTACTGAGCACCAATGCATTCGCGACAGTTCCCAAAAATGGTTCGCCGAACTCGAAGAATCTACCCGAAGTGGGGAAGTACAAGACTTTGGGTCGTACAGGTCTAAAAATTTCCGACATTTCCTTTGGGTCAAGTAGGCTTCGGAGCGGACAAGAAAATATCGTTCGCCATGCTATGGACCGAGGCATCAATTACTTAGATTCAGCTCACAGTTACACAAAAGGCCAATCGGAAACAGTGATTGGAAACGCAATTAAGGGTAAGCGTGATCAAGTGTACCTCGTTTCTAAAGCGCACACTAACAAGAGATGGACGACCGAACAGATCATGGACCATTTGGAACAGTCGTTGAAGAGGCTCAAAACTGACTACGTTGACGTATATCTGAACCATGCCGTTAATGATGTTGAGCGTATGAAATCCCAAGAGTGGCAAGGCTTTGTAGAAAAAGCAAAAAAACAAGGGAAGATTCTGTTCAGTGGTATGTCAGGTCATGCGGGACGCTTGAATGAGTGTTTGGAATACTCTCTTGAAGAAGATTTGTGCGACGTGATTCTCGTGTCCTATAACTTTGGACGTGATCCCTCATTTCTTGCGAACTTAACACGTGGAATGGATAGGATTGCACTTCAACCAGAATTACCAAAGCTATTGGAAAAGGCAAAGAAAAAGAACGTCGGTACGATCGCGATGAAAACTCTATCAGGAGCACGTTTAAATGACATGCGTGAATACGAGACCGAAGAAGGCACCTTCGCGCAAGCAGCATTTCGTTGGGTCCTGTCCGATCCAAATGTAGATGCTTTGATCGTTTCCATGACGGGTAAGACTTTGATTGACGAGTATTTGGTCGCTTCCGGCGATGAGGAGGTTTCCTATTACGACCATCAGTTACTGCATAGGTATGCGCAGTTAAACAGTTCAACTCAATGCCGGCAAGGATGCGACGATTGCTACGGGAGCTGCCCGTACAACGTACAAATCGCTGACGTACTACGTACTCGAATGTATGCAACGGACTACCAAGATGTTGAGATGGCACGCGCGGAGTACGCGAATATTGAAATCGACGGTAAGGCGTGTTTGACCTGTAGTGGAGCTCCGTGCAAAGATGCTTGTACCTATGGGATTGCGATTGCCGATCTGTGCGCACCGACCCATCGCATGCTCGGTTAAAGGCAGGCGTTTTTAACTGATGCCTGCTCTGCTGTACGAGTGCTTCAGTGGTATAGCAGGAAACATGAACTTGGGAGCACTCATCGATGTGGGTGTTCCACCCGACTATTTACGCGCCGAACTCTCCCGTTTGGGTATGGACGGGGAGTTTGAACTCTCTATTGCACGGGCGAAGAGTAAGGGTATAGCCGGAACTTTAGTACGGGTGACATGTGCATCGTCAGACAAGGTTCGCAATCTCAATCACATTAAAGAAATAATCAACAATGCACCCTACTCCGACGGGGTTAAGAGTTCAGCAATACACACCTTCGAGCTTCTCGCCGAAGCAGAAGCGACAGTCCACGATACCGAGATCACAACAGTACACTTTCACGAGGTCGGGGCTGTGGATGCCATTGTCGACATCGTAGGGAGTGCCATCGCGATGGAATATTTGCAACCGAGTGAGGTGTATTGTGGACCCGTGGAGCTTGGTAGTGGTACAGCAGACAGTGAACACGGGACTTTACCCGTGCCAGCTCCTGCGACCTTGCAGTTACTACTCGACAAACCGACTACTCGAGGTAGTGTCCCATTCGAAGCCACCACACCCACCGGTGCTGCAATCCTTTGCAACTATGTTGATAGTTTCGAAATTCCAGCAAGCTTCAACACAACGCGGGTTGGATATGGTCTCGGCGAAAAAACCTCTTCTCGACCGAATGCTGTGAGGGTAACAATCGGGGAATTGCGTGAGTCGATAAAACGTTCAGAAAACGTGGAAATCGAGTGCAATATCGACGATATGAATCCAGAGGCGTACGAATACTTGATCGATCAACTCTTCAAACTTGGGGCGGTCGATGTATTCCTAACGCCAATAATCATGAAAAAATCTCGTCCAGCGAACAAACTAACAGTCCTTGTACCGTCAAACAGTGAAGGCAAGTTAGTACGAGAAATATTGTGTAGTACGACGACCTCGGGAGTACGAATGCACACTGTCCAGAAACGGTTGCTAGACCGGGAGGTCCAAGTGGTGATCACTAGTTTGGGGCAAGTACGCGTGAAGACGGTACAGTTACCCGATGGCGCTTCAAGGTGGAAACTAGAACACGACGACGTGCTCTCTATTGCAAAAGAAAATGAGACGAGCTATCTTGAAATGAAGCGAATACTAGAACAAGAAGTGACCGACAAACTGCAGAAAGATGAGTGACTTAGAACAGATTCTGCAACAAGTTCGTGCCGGTAAGATTGCCGTCAACGACGCGATGGTTCAGATTGGTGAACTTCAGCAACAAACAATCGAGGCTACGACTATTGACCATGCGCGCGAGCAGCGAACTGGCACACCTGAAGTAATCTACGGTGAATACAAGACTCCGGAACAAGTACTCAAAGCTTTTGAACTGATACTTGGGAATGGCAATAACACCTTAGCGACACGAATACAACCTGAGGCGTGGGATCTATTACAAGATCGTATCGACGGAGTCGTTTACGTACCTGAGGCGCGAATAGCTTATAAGAAAATAACAGAACCAGAATGCTCGACCACTCATATAGGTGTGATAACCGCCGGTACTAGTGACCTGTCGGTTGCGGAAGAAGCAGCAGTTACAGCAGAGTTTTACGGAAACGTCGTAGAACGTGTGTTTGACGTCGGTGTGGCTGGAGTGCATCGACTATTCAGTCGTCTTGAAGTCATTCGTGCTTGCCGAGTTCTCATTGTCGTGGCCGGCATGGAAGGAGCACTTCCAAGCGTGGTAGGCGGGTTGGTGGATAAACCGGTGATTGCAGTGCCGACCAGCGTCGGATATGGTGCATCATTTCAGGGAATCGCAGCCTTATTAGGCATGTTAACTTCGTGTGCGTCGGGAGTTTCCGTTGTCAACATCGACAATGGGTTTGGTGCGGGTTTTCTAGCGAATCTAATTAATCGTTTATGAAGCACACCTACATCGCATCGAGCTGTTCCCTAGCGGAACGATATAGACGTCGACATCTAGTATTCGTTATGAGGTTGTGCTGTGCGACAAAGACACACTGCTACATCCTTACTCATATACGTCCAACTCAATTGCAATGCGCTGAAACCTATCCAACGCAACTAACAGTGGATCTTCTCGATCCTGTTCTGACGAGGCGCGCTTTGTGTACAGGTCGTTGATCGCTGCGCGACAATTTTCAGGTTCCGTTGCACTATTGTCACTCTCGGCGGCGGGTTGAGAAGAACAGATGTGTTTAACCAACCAATCCCAATTGAGTTTGACACCTCTGCGTTCTAATCCAAGCGCGAACCAAAGAGATTCCCGCAATCGCTCCGTGCTCAGAGTTCGCTCATTCTTCAGTTCTGTCCACTTCGAGTTATGTAGCTTATCAGCAAACACGCCTCTGCCTAACAACGCTAGTCCCGCCGCTTCATCCCCTAGCTCTGCACCAAAATTTAAAAGAATGCTGATAAGATCGTATTCGTTAAACGGTAGGGAAAACAAGGGGTTTTTCGCTCGTTCGAGTAGTAACTTTTGTCGCTCGAATGACGACAGGAGAGACTCCGAGTGTCTACGCAATGTTTTAAATTCCCGAGGGTAGTTCTCAGCATTCAGCGCAACCTCGGAACCAAATTCCTTGCACTTTTCTTCCACCCACCGATATTCTAAATAACCTTGCCACATATCTGTGATGTTGTCAGGTTCTGGTTCTTGAGCTTCAAAAGTGTAGTAGTGTTCTAGATGAAAATACGTTTTAGCTTGCTTACTCCTCTCGCCCGCAAAATCGAAACAAGCATGGTAGAACGTCGCATAATTGGTAAATGCTTCAGCATGACAAACTTCTTTAAGTCCCTTTTTCCCATAATACTCTTCCCACTTGCAGTCAGGTTGTGAGAGAGCTTCAATGATACGTTGGAGATCTTCGGCTGGATCTTCAAAAATGCGCTCGTACGTCATGGGACTATCTAATATGACCAACGAAAACTCAGGTATACCCTTAACGACCGCCAATCCATTCCTCTCAAAAGGATTCGTCTTTAAAGTATGAATCTCTAACGCCGACAGACATTCCTGAGAGATCTCAAACTCTTGAACAAACGTCTTCGCGGCTGCTGATTCAATTGGGAATTCTGACAGACCACATATTTCCCATACATCTTCGGAGCGCTGGTTTGCGCTGGTTGATGACACTGCTTCAACGGTCGTACCCAAGGTTTCAAGTGTGGGATTCGACCCGTTAGTGACTTCACCGACTGTACTGGCTTCAGGTGTAGTGGGCGAACCGGTTGAATCGCCGGCGAACTTAAAGATGAACACGCCAACAGTCAAACAGGCGACACTACCAAAACCGATGCCAACGATGGACCACGAAAAGTGCTTACTTACTCCCATAATTCAATGTGATTGTAGCCGTCATTTGAATTGTCTGGCGCTGGTTTTCTTTTGAAACTGTAGAACTCGCCATGGGACTCTCGGTAATCATTCTCATTTTTCCATTTCAGTGGCTCACTCTAGTCAATTTTTACGCAGATTATTAAAGAGCTATTCACAGTTGAAACTCAGACCTCTAGGGTCAAACGAATGCTCTCTAGTGTGATATGGTGTGGTAGTGGATCTCTATGGTATACAACGATATACAGATCAAGAGGTTTGTCCTGTGAGTCGAAATGTTCGAACACCCTCAGTCATTGGGTGTTCAAAGGACGCGCAATCTCTGGAGCTGTCTACTTTTTGATCAGTGTTTACAGGTGATAGACGAAGAGTTGAAATACTCGCCTAGTGTGCGATCCCAATAGTTGGAGTCCGCGCTAATGAACTGTTGCTATGGAACATGAACAAGGCTACCTTCAGTCACCAATCACTGCGCCCCTCATTGTCGTACATGAGCGAGTGTAGACTCGATTACTGTATCGATTGAAGCTGATTGATGTACTATGCCCACCTCATGATCCAGACACCGAAAATCATGAATGCCGATAGTAGCAAGCCATAGGGTACGAAAGCTACGATTCGCCAATACACATTGCCCCGACCCTCTGCCTCTGTCCAACTGCGTAATCCTAACGCAGAGATAAAAGTACACCACATGAATGGAACTGCCAACATGCAGGTAGATATGGTTTCGATATACCATGGGTCTACCTCTCTGCCTGGAATCGGAATCGCTTGAACGGCTATCGCAATGACTAAAAACACCGGTACCGTTATCAAAGGGATTGACGACCAACAACTAAATCCAAGCCAATTTTTCCAAGAAGTAGAGATGTTGAACAGTCTTGCGATCCCAAAGTAGTACATTGATGTGATGAACCACCACGTGCAGACAAACGCAACCGGATACAGTACAGAACGTACTGCCCACATCAACGCAAAGTTCACATACAACCAACTCTCGTTTGAAACAGAATCACTCGCGCTAGTCGCATCCCAGTCAATTATGAGCACCAAAAACACCACACACTGCAGCGTAAGACAGATAAGTGAAAATATTGCTGGAAACAGTATTGGGGGCGATTCTTTGAGCCCGTCGAAACCCACACGGGTGTCAGCAAAACATATTTGCCACAATCTCTTCATATACTCTCTTCGTCTCTGTTTATCACTCACAAGTGAAGGTTTGGAAACAATCTCCGTTGCATACCGGCAAGCGTTCCGCTGGAGAACTTGTTAGTCATATAAACATTAGACGCATTTAAACGCATTTCGGTTTCTGGGTTATACTGGTACACTTCGATCGACTCATCTTGCAAGATCATTTGGCATCATGAAATCCCTATCAACGAGTGTTCAGTCCAAATATGAAACACTTTGCGCTGAGCTCCGTCGAATGGGGCGTGTAATCGTTGCCTTTTCTGGTGGTGTCGATAGTTCTCTCGTTGCCTATGTCGCGAATCGAGAACTTAAGCATGACGCTCTTATCGTGACCTCTGGTTCCAAAAGTCTCAAGCGCGATGATCTGACCCTTACCGAGACGCTTGCTGAACAATGGCATCTCAATCATCGAGTTATTGTTACCGACGAGCTTAGTAAGGACTCGTACTTAAAGAATCCCGTCAATCGCTGCTTCCATTGCAAAACATCGCTCTACGAAGCTCTTTCCGACATAGCTGAAAACGAAGGTATTCAATGGATACTAAATGGTACCAACCGCGATGATTTGCAAGATCATAGACCAGGACTCGTCGCTGCTAACAATTTCAATGTCGTATCTCCTCTTAGTGATGCGGGTTTCTCTAAAGCCGATGTTCGGGCAGTAGCTGAGTTCTTGAATTTGGAAAACGCACAAAAACCTCAGGCTGCTTGCCTGTCCAGTCGCGTTCCCTACGGTACGAAAATTGATGAGAATATTCTCGATCGGATAGAACGGGCTGAGAACTGCCTAGCAGAACTCGGTTTCACTCAATATCGCGTTCGACACCATGGTGACGTTGCGAGATTGGAACTCACACCCGAAGAGATGGAAAGAGCAATTGCGAATAAGTCGTTCATAGACGACCAGCTAAAGGCTTTTGGATATCGATTCGTCACTCTAGACCTTGCCGGTTTTCGGTCAGGATCTCTCAATGAGGGATTGGTAAAGACTGTCTCCGTCAATTCGTAGCCACTCACTTGCGAATCGTCAGCTGGAATGTAAACGGCTTACGCGCTCTAGTCAAGAAGGGTGTTTTGTTAGAATTCCTTGAACACTCCCAAGCAGACATTGTTACGCTGCAAGAGACTCGAGTAAACGAAGCTCAACTACCAAAAGAAGTTTGCACGTTAAAGGGTTGGTACACTTATTTCTCTGCAGCTGAACGGTTGGGATACTCGGGTGTAGCAATTTTTAGTCGCAAACCTGCCGACAACGTCATCGCCGCGCTACCTGAATCGAGATTTAACGTCGAAGGTCGTTATCTCGTCGCTCAGTATGGTCGTATGTCAATCGCCTCAATCTACTTTCCAAATGGTGCTGGAAAAGATCGAGACAACAGTAGAGTACCGTACAAACTCGACTTCTACGAAACTGCCCGGCTTGAACTTGAACGATTGCGAAAGATAGGTCCAGTCTTTGTTACTGGAGATTTCAATACTGCTCATACACAGATCGATCTCGCAAGACCAAAATCTAATGAAAAGACTTCAGGTTTTCTACCTATTGAGCGAGAAGCTCTTGATCATTGGACGCAACAGGGATGGATTGACACGTTTCGCAAGCGACATCCCAATCAAACCGGCCACTATACTTGGTGGCGACAATGGGGTGGTAGCCGCGAAAACAACGTGGGATGGAGGATTGACTACGTTTTTGCGTCGCCTTCGGCCGACAAACGAGTCTCTTCTGCGTTCATCTGGCCGAATGTCTCAGGCTCAGATCACTGCCCCATAGGCGTTGATTTGAAACAGAAGTGAGTGAAGCGCAACGCTTGGGCGCGCAGTATCAACGACTATTCTGTAGTCGTCAATAATTTGAGTGATCAGGGATGTGCTATGGAATGTGGCTTGATCTAGCCGTTAGAAGAGTTCGCCACTCGTTTATCTGTATAGCGGCTAGTATGCGGCCCGGCTTGCATTGGCTCTCGACGCCATCGTGAACGCGCACCAGTAAATCTAGTTTGTGCGTCTGCCTGCTCGGCGGCCCACTCATCATCAAGATTGCGAGCCTCAGCAAGACCATCCCTAGTCATTGGAAAATATTTTTGTCGCAAGACACCGTTTACCGAACGGGCTACTCGGTAGCTTGTGTACTTGCCTTGTTTATGCTCATATATGCTCATGAATTACATCCTTGTAAGAGTTGAGAACGATTATCATATCAAAATCCTCAAGAAAAGTAAATATTTCGACTGCTAATACTTCTGTTGACGACTAACTTCATCGCACACGAACTTGTGCTGAATGTTTCATTGAATGTAGATTCCCATCACAGAAATTTAGGTGTCAATCGCTTATGACTTCCTTAAGTGAAATTAGTTCCACTACTTGCTAAAATTTGATAATGCTGTTTTGACCAATATCCTTCTATGACTGTCAGACGTAAATTCCTTCGAAATTCAATTCTGGTTGGATTAGGCGCGCCCACGCTCTTACGCGCTCGACCACTCTTTGCGCAATCAGACTCCATTGACCTAGCTCGTACGAAAGAATGGCCGACCATGAAATATACGACTCTTGGTCGTACCGAATTTAAAGCTAGCCGTTTGGTTTACGGATGCGGAGCAGCACTGTCGCGAAGTAAGAACGACTCATTATTGAAAGTCGCGTTCGACGCAGGCATCAATGTATACGACGTAGGTACGAGTCGATACTATGGAAACGCAGAAAGCAACATGGCTGACTTTGTAAAGGAACATCGAGATGACATTTTCTTAATTTCTAAATCCTTTCTCAATGCATCTGAGAATGAAGAACCTTCAGTAAAACGCGCAAAAGAACTTGCACAACAATGGCGTGAGGATATGGAACAAAGCTTGTCCCAACTAAAACAGGAACACGTTGATGCCTACTACACCATGGACGCAAAAAATCCTTTGATCGTAAAGAACGAGGAGATTTATCGAGAGTTTGAGCGTGCCAAGCAAGATGGTAAAGTCTCATACTTCGGCTTGAGTACGCACAACCGTGCCGCTGAAGTGCTTGCTGCTGCAGCAGAGACAGACTGGTATCACTTAGCAATGGTGGCGATTACACCTGCAGGTTGGTACGACTGGAACCGAAAGGCAGTTTTATCAGACTCGCCGCCAATGGTAGATCTCAAACCTGCATTTGAGGATGCAAAAAAAGCGGGTATCGCATTGGTGGGTATGAAAGTAGCTAGGCACCTTGCGCCCAGAATGTTTGGAGGAAAGAATGCAAAGAACCTCTATGAGTCACATTACTCCGAAAAACTCAAAAATGCCGAGTTTTCGGTATTTCAAAAGAGCTATGCATACGTTTTAGAACATGGGATGGATGTCGTAAATTCCGACGTCCAAAACTTTGACATCTTAGAAGAGAATTTTCTCGCTGCGGCAACTTCTGACGAATATGTCGAGTGACTCGATGTTCCGGTTAGGTAAGACTTTCTGTTGTAGATATAGTTTTGCACTCGACATTTAATAAACATCAACAGCCGAGTTCTTTAAGGCCACACTCCCATCTTTCGGTTTCAGTTCTCGTGCTTCCTTTCCTATGAACGCTAATTGGACTCTCACGAACGATCCACTAGGTAATACGGCGCATCAATTTGTCGCCGAATATGTTGATCATCGCAAAGTTACCGGATGTCTATGGATTCCAGAACAAGAAACACGTCCAGGTGTTGTTGTAGCGTTTATGCACGGCGCATCAGGAGATCGATTGCAAGCTCCGATTCCCTATCTATCTAATCTGTTCGCAAACCAAGGAGTAGCTTCACTTGCTATCGACGGGCCAGTTCATGGTCTAAGAAAAAAGTTGGACGGCGGCCGCATCGCGTTGTACGCCGAAATGAGTAAGCCGAAAGCATTCAACCATCTATTCAAGGACTGGGATCTCGCATTAGAACTGGTAGAGACAAAGCTGAAATTTTCCATTGACACCGTCTCTTACTTTGGCTTGTCAATGGGTACTTTTTTCGGCGTCCCGTATTTGGCTAACAGACATCTGACTGGAAAGTCGACAACAGTCGCTGTTCTTGGTCTAATGGGGCCAACAGGGGTGGTCTCACCTTTTCGAAAACGATTACTCCGAGACGCTTCGAATGTCCATTGTCCATTAAATTTTTTAGTACAACAAGAAGACGAAATGTTCAGTCGAGGGGGGTGCCTCGAGCTATTCGACGCGTTGGCAAGTTCGTCTAAGCAGATACGCGAAAACCCAGGTAAACACGCAGCCGTACCGCAGTCGGAGTTCGATTACTCTTTCAAATTTATTTCTGATCAACTACTCGAAGATGCCTGCCACCAAAAGAGCTAACGGTAATTGATAGATTGGAGTTGTACAACGATTTGTGTCGCAAACGATTTGATCAAAATGACACACAATCATGCAAAATACAACGGTTGAACCTAAGGAGTATCGTACTTTGAGGAAAGCAACCTCTAGGAGAGTAGTATGCGAGGTTCCAAACTTCCGCTCTTTCGGTTTTTGTTTAGCAACTTGTCCACATCACTGGTAACGGTAATTTATGATTAGCTCTGGCTTAAATTCAATACTCAAACTCTTTCAGTCCGGCTCTGCAAAACAGTCAATATCAGACATTTTCAACGAAACGGTCCTCATGACACTGGCGCGGACAACTAGCGCAGACACTAACATTAAGCATATCGAACTGGAAGCTGTACAGCGAATCGTCAAGGAAACTACAGGCGAAGAAGTAAGCCTCAGTGACATTCGTATTGCAGCAAAATCTCAACTCTTTGAATCTGCTACGTTGGATCGCTATCTGGGTTCAGTGGGTAAAGTACTAAACCTCAAACAAAAAATATCGTTACTCGAATCGGTCGTCAGCGTCATTCATTCTGATGAGCGTGTGAGTTCTCGAGAAATTACATTCTTTAACATGGTATCCGATGCACTTGGTGTTACTCCCGCAGAACTGATGGGGTTAGCAATAACGGAGTAATTTCAAGCTTCACCGACTTAGATGTAGTAGAGATAGCGGAACGTCTTCGTTAGTTCCTATTCGTCCATCGACAAGAGTGGTGTTAGAGTAGAGCCCAACATTTCGATCATTACTAGTGATTTTCTGCTAAGAATCGCTAAATTTCTCTCCTTATAATTTGTAACCGTTCCACCTTAGCTCAGTTGGTAGAGCAGCTGACTGTTAATCAGCTTGTCGCTGGTTCGAGCCCAGCAGGTGGAGCCATTTTCGCTTAGTCTTGCAAATTTGAACGGCAGGCATCTCCTGTTTGTTGTTGCTTTTGCAAGAACAGTGTGTCGAAAATCTACAGGAGTGTTGTTTAAGATCAAGCTAACACGCTAGATTACTGCGGGATTTTTTCCGAAAAATGAACTTGCGACTACCAATTTCGTTATACCGCAAGGTGGTGTCCACTTCCTGATGCGCAAGAGTATTCTTCCCAAACTTCTCGTCTCCTACAAAACTCTTCTAGTCGGAGTATTGGTCGGAACTTGTTTGTCTGTTGCTTCGTGTATTGGTATCGCGGCATTCCTATCCTCCCCTACTACAAGCTTCGCACCGGATAAGAACGTTGGAGAAACCGTATCAGGTTCAGACCCGGTTAGCCGAGTTAACAGAAGTGGTTCTTTAGAAGAACTAGTTAATATCGAAAGTCCTTCTCAACGTCGAAAAGAGCTCTATTCGTACCTCGATGGGAAAAACAGCGACGAACTGGTGCGTTTAATCGACGATTTCGATCTGACAAGGAATGAACCGAGACGGGCCTTGGTTCAAAACTTCCTTTTCGAACAACTAACGAAACTCGACCCTAACAGAGCATTGAGTCATGTTTGGCGTCAGGCTGACCATCGTTGGGATGATCTTCTGTTTATAGTTTTCGGGAAGTGGGCGACCACAAATGTGGAGGCCGCGTTGGAAGCAACCTCTACATTGGAAAGTCGGTTTAAGTCGAACGCGGTGCAAGCTATTTTGATTCGACGAACTGATTTAACGGACTCCGAACGTAGCGAGATCGCGCAAATTCTTGAGAACGATTTTAAAACGAACATGGTTCTTAGCGAAACCCGGATCTTGCAACTTTTGAATCGACCCAAAGATGCTTGGAATATGTTGCTCAATGATCGCGTTAGCAACGATGCTCAAGCTGATTTATTTGTTCAGGTGGCATCGGCTTGGATCAGTTTAAACGGGGTTGATGGATATGTACCTGTGTTTCAGAGCTTGTGCGCACTCGACGAGTCCTACAGGCACAAGTTAACCAATAGCGTTGTTCGAAGAATTGTGGTTGCAAATCCGCAACTTGCTTGGGAGCAAGCACAGAACTTATCGACGAAAGAGCAACATTGGATCAATCCGCAAATAATGAAGATATGGGGTTCTATCGATCAGCACACGGCGTTCAAGCTTGCATCCCAGATCCATGATCCTGAAATACAGCACGCTTCGTTCAAGAGTTTGATTGATGGGTGGAGTAGTGCGCAGCCCACTGATGTACTAAATGAATTGCAAGTAATTCCACCGGAGTACCGAAACGACGCAATTACTTCCGCAATTCACCAACTCGCGCGAAACCAATCTTTCGACGAAGCTACGAAGTACATACAGGATCTGGCAGAACAGGGAGAAAGCGTCTCTCGAGCCACGAGGGATTTGATAGACATATGGTCTACACACGATCCCGTCTCGGCTTTCAATTGGCTGATCGCGAACACTGAAGCAGATAGTACTCACAGCAGAGTCGCGCTGTTCTCTGTGTTCGACAACCTAGCCCTTCAAAATCCATCACAAGCGATGGAATTTGCACGTACTACTGAGTTTCCCGATACTCCGTCTGTAGCGATCAAACGTAGTGTGATGACCGCACTTGCTTCGAGTGGTCGTTTTGAAAGCGCGAGAGAAATATTGGATGAATTTCAGGAACCTCTAGATCTTTATGCCTACCAGACTTTGGGCAGGAATCTAATTGAATTCGATCGTGGAATAGAAGCGATTGAACTTGCTGAGGACCTCCCCGAATCTCGTTGGATTGAATACTTTCGAATTCTCTCGCTAACGTGGTTTACTTCAAAACCAGATGAACTAGTCGACAACATGGAACTCCTTCCGAGCAAAGCCGTGCAATCGATAGTCGCACAACAGATGCTTAGTTCTGCATCGAGCGACGATTATGTCCTATCTTCCGAACAGGTCGAACACCTACAGACGTTTTTGGAAGTTGAAGAGTGATTTCTGTCTGTTGAGCCAACAGAGACTAAACCGCATCGAGAAACAGTCAATCGAATAGCAAGTATTTCGCCGAAAAAATGAAGCAAGACTCGACAGGATTGACACCCACTAAGCATCGTGGACTGCACTTTATCGTAGGTACTCTAATTGGAATCCTGGTTGGAGTCGCAGTTTACTTTGCAGCACTGAGCATATTCTTTCAGCATGGGGAAGAAGGGGAAGCTCTTGGCGTATTCACAGTTGCGGATGATAAAAGGAACCAAGATTCAGCGAATTCTTCGAGAGGAGACGACTTTGGAAGAGACGAGAACTCGAATTTGAACACCCACGAGTTCCTCGATCTCATTGATGGTTGGAGTCACGAAAAATTGATACAAATGATCGACCAAGCGACAACAGCGCCAATTTCCAATGCCTCTGTCGAAACAAACGAATTACTGATTGGAGAACTTGCTCGCACGAATCCCCAACAAGCACTGAACAAGGTATGGAGCTTTCCCAGCACGATATGGTACGACCTGTTGCCAATCGTATTCCAGGAATGGTCAGCGTCGAACCTAGCAGAAGCTCTAACCGCCGCTGGAAACCTTGTCGGCACGCTTCAGGAGTCGGCGATGGGTGCGATTCTAAATTCGCAAGACAATTTGAACGACGCTAAGTTCGTGAACCTATCTCGAACACTGAGCATTCATGCGCTCACACAACGAATGATCATAGGGAAAGAAGCAAAAGAACTTTTGGATCGACCAATGGAAGCTTGGAACTTGTTGATGGCGAAAGGTGCGGTTAACGACGAATATTGGGACGTACTGGTCGAAACGGCAAAGAGCTGGGTGCAACAGGAGGGTTTTGTTGTACTCGATCGGTTGATAAAGGATCTATATGATCGCAACAACTTTACTCTCACACATGTGCTTCAAGCGATTGCAGATGATGCCCCTCAGCAAGCCTTTGATTGGGTTCTTAGTACTTCGGCAGATGTTCAAGGCAAAACAGCGGCTACGATCGCGCAACCGTGGGCACAACAAGACCCCAAAGCTGCTCTAGACGCAACAGCGGGGCTCGATCGTAGGTTAAATCGCCGGTGGACGATTCAAATTATTACGGCAACCTGGGCGAAAACGAACCCGCAAGAGCTAGTACAACACATCGCAATCTTACCTAAGAACAATAGAAGCTTAGCTACTAGCGACGCTCTTGTAGCCTTGGTTCAGCTGGATCCCCAAGAAGCTTTGAAGAGCTTGCAACAGCTTAGAACCGTTCCTCGTGCCATTGATGATAACACTGAGACGGAACTTGTCCGTTCATGGTCGAAATCGGATCCCATTGCTGCGATGGAGTGGGTCCGGACCAACAAAGAGGAAGACAGTCGAGAATACGCATACATGATACAAGACATTGCTCGAGCATACGCTCTTATCGACCCTGAAAAAGCGTTTACTTTCGCACGTGGAGAAGCTCCAAACTCATATTTTTTATCTAGTACATATTTGGAGACTGAAGTTCTTGATAGTCTCGCCCGTCGAGGTGAGGTTGAGGTAGCGCTTAAACTCCTCGATCGAGTTCGCGAAGAGGCAAAACTTCAGGCAGTGCAGACGGTTGCTGACAATCTCATTTGGGTTAATAGAATCGAAGATGTCTTAACACTGTCTCAAGGATTGACTGAAGACCAGCAAGTGGATTATTTCAAGAGTATCGCATTCAGATGGATGCTTGACAGTCCAACAAGCTTAGTTGACAATCTTCCCAATCTTCCCTCACATCGAGTACGTCAAGAAATGGTACGAGAGATTCTAGCACTTGCGGAACGCTTCACACGCTACCTCACTTCAGCACAGATTGACGCCGTGAGGGCGTTCTTGGACGACGAAAACTCCGTGAATTCCTCAAACTGACAGAATTCGTTTTTGTGCTGGACGGCTCGTCAAAAGTGACGACACAGCGACTGTTATACAGAGTCTACGCTAGGCTCGATCTACTTTGCCATCCAGAAAACAAAGTTCAGCATTCATTTATGGGGATTGTACCGCCTCAGCACTGTGTTTTTGCCGGAGCGTGACTGTGTTAAAGGTTACTTTCTCTCGGGAAGTAATTTTTCGTTCCTCTGCTGCTTAGCTTCGATTTCTTCGCGAGTTTTTCGCAACCGTATAAATCGTTCTGGCGTGGATGGATGTGTCAGAACCCAGCCGATACGTGATATGTCCTCTGTAGCGAAGCGACGCCACAAATTCTCTACGCCCGTCGAGTCTATGCCAGCGTTGGCTAGTAAATACAGCGCTAAATAATCAGCTTCCACCTCGTAAGGCTTGGTGAATGCCCGGACAGATAGTCGACTGAATCCACCATTCGTCCATACATTCCAACGCAACACAAGCAAATCGAAAACGACCCCGATCGCCCCTCTTGCTCGAGCGTAGATCACGTGATTCGATATATTGTGTGCTAGTTCGTGTGCGATGACATATTGCAACTCTTCATCCGTTTCTGTGAACGTAAATATGCCGTTGTATATCCTTATATGTCTGCCGGTTGCATAGGCGTTAATTCGGGTGCCTCCAGCAAGCGAAATTTCCGATCGACAGGCTAAGACTGGTTGTACGTCGATACGCTTTCTTTCGTCATCTCTCTGAATAAGGAATTGGATTGGATCCGTGCGTTCGGCCATGAATTTTTTTGTCGCCTTCGATAGTAGACGACGCGCATCTGCACTCGATTTAACGAGCTTTGAGTCAATTGCAAGAATGCGATCTCCAACTTCAATTCCTGCCTTCGCTGATGGCGATTCGGCGGCCACTCCCCAAACAACAGGCTCTTGACCGATAGTTTGTTCACCATCCGATGCCCAGGAAAGGCTGGTTAGGATGGATGACTGCCGTGACAACCATAAGCCTGTTCGATATCGAACGAAGTCATCACACATCTCAAGATTATTAACCAATATAGGCCAGGACAGATTAGCCAACTTATGTGTTCGTTCAACTATAGTGCGTTCAGCAAATTCAAGCTGTTTTCTAGCCTCTTGTTGAAGCTCGTAGTTCGATATCTCAGGCACTTCCGATACTACTGCGCAACTCGCCAAAACGAAGCCGATACTAAGGACACATAGAATTTTGCAACCACTATACAACCTTCGGTGCAATGGTAGCAAAAAATCTAAATGTTGCCGACTTGAGCTTGACAAACGAACTCCTTTGTTTCGAGATTTGTCCGATAAGACGCGAATCGCCCAAAAAATTGTATATAGAACACGCAGTACTGACTTCACTCTGCGACACGCCAGAGGATAACATCTTCAAAACGTCGCCATCAACCTTGACGAAAGTATGACGAAACTCAATAGATTGACGTTAATCCGTCCTTTTGAACTTCAACCTGAACAACCTAAGTGGTTAAATCGATGGTTCCCTGAAGACGTATGGAGTCTGCTGGAAGCGGCATGGACCGGCGATGTAGATTCTGTGCGCAACCTATTGAATAGAGATCCGACTCTCGTTCACGCAAATTACTGGTACACCTCCCCTCTACGCATCGCGGTTCGAGAGGGACACGACAGTGTTGTTAAAGAACTTCTCCGGCACAAGTCAATCTGGGACGCAGATCCGATTGACAACCGAGACAATGTCGCCCAGATTGCTCTCGATCACGGACACAGTGAACTTGCGATGTATTTGGGGAATCAAAATTCTTCACTCACCACTAAAGATTTAGCGATTCACCTTGCAGTGCAAAAAGGTGAGTACGAGCAAGTTAGCACTATTCTGAACGATGACTCGCATTACTTGGATCTGATCGGTTCTCGCGCAAAAACACCACTGCATTTTGCCATCGAGAATGAAGACATCGATATGATTGAACTTCTTGTCGAAAAAGGGGCGAGCCTAGATCAGATAGCATACAGTAGTCATGACCGGCTTGGTACTTTTGGGTTTCGACCAGTAGCATCTGCACTATGGTTCCATGGCTTCTGGCGTCAGCGAAACAACTATGAAATCGTAGAGTACTTGGTAACAAAGGGATCTACATATACGCTCCCCATCGCGGCGGCCTGTGGCGACTTAGAGCGTGTGGAAATGTTGTTGAACCATGAAAATACAGACCCTAACTATGCAGAACCTTGCGGTAAGAGAGCACTGTCCGCTGCTGCTGAAAGGAATCACCTGGATATCGTCAAGACCTTACTCAAACATGACGCGAACCCAAATCTTCCTGAGGGACCTTACTGTCCGAATGGGTATGCATTGTGGAGTGCCGCGCGCTTCGGATATGGAGACGTGGTCAAGTTGTTGTTGGATCACGGTGCGAATCCGAACGCTGAGGTAGATTCCTCTGGTTCTCCGATTGAGGCAACCAACGACACTGAAATTCGGGAGCTCTTATCTCAACGTGGAGGTCGAATATCGATCATCGCACACTTTCACAACAAAAACATCGACTACGTCGAGAAATATTTAGACCAACATGCGAATGAATTGACAGAGACCGAGGTCGGTCAAGGATTTGCCGCT
Organism: Gammaproteobacteria bacterium; assembly: GCA_009841615.1. Lineage (GTDB taxonomy): Bacteria > Pseudomonadota > Gammaproteobacteria > Pseudomonadales > Azotimanducaceae > Bin55. The sequence continues at coordinate 73,386 of VXLL01000023.1, forward strand.
GCTGTACGGAACAGCGATGCACAATTGGTAAAGCTGTTACTCAACAATGGATTCAAAGTACCTTCGACGTTGTCGATATGCCAGACGTATCTTTGGTACGACCTCAATCTGGCGGAAATACTGCTGGAGAATGGTATGGATCCAAATTTACCAAACTGGCAAAGAGTAACGCCCTTGCATCGTATGGCAGGGCAAGGAAATGTTTCTGCAGCTAAACTCTTTCTGAAACATGGTGCCGATCCACTGTTGGTCGATCTGGAGTACCGTACGACTCCTTTGGGATGGGCAGCCCGCGAAGGGCACACGGATTTTGTGAAATTCCTCTTGTCTTATGACTCTGACTTAAAGACCACCTATCCTTCTGATGCAGACGGAAAGTTTATGACACCGGTGTTCTGGGCAAGTAAACGTGGACATCAGAATGTCATCGAACTACTAAGCTAGTCGGTATTGTTCTAGTTTGCTTAAAAAAATATCGGTCTTATACTTCCACCATATCAAAGTCACTCTTTGGTGTACCGCATTCAGGACACACCCAATCCTCGGGCACGTCTTCCCAGCGAGTTCCCGGAGGTATTCCGTCGATGGGTTCTCCGATGGCTTCGTCATAGACGTACCCACAAGTTAAACACTGGTATTTATTCACTACACTCCCTAGTTTGAAACACAATTGAAGTAAAAATAGACGATAATTTTAGCCTTGAATCGATTACAGATCCTTGAAATGAGCGGTACAACCCCAAAAAGATGAAATTGCATATACTCGATGGCAAATAGAGTTCTAGTTACCGGCCTCAGTGGGTTGATCGGGTCGATTCTTCGTCCTGAACTTGAGCGCTTTTGTGAAGTAAGTGCGCTAAATCGTAGTAGTGTCGCAGGGATACCAACGACTCAAGCCGACATTGCAGATGAAGACGCAATTCGACCGGCGTTCAAAGATATTGACACCGTAGTACACCTTGCAGCTAAAGCAGGCGGACGACACCCTTGGCCGGACCTCCACACAACGAACATTGTTGGAACCTATAACGTGCTAAAACAAGCTCAAGAGTCTAAATGTCGCCGTTTAGTCTTCGCGAGTAGTGGTGCGACAGTCACAGGCTACGAAACGATCGAACCTTACCAGTCTATCGTTGAGGGACACTACTCAAATGTGTCGGAGGACTTCGTTAGGATAGATCACAAGCAGCCGGTCTGGTCTTCCGGTATCTACGGGTCGACAAAGATCTGGGGTGAAGCGATTTGTCGCAACTTTGCCGATTCCTCCGAAATGAGTGTGTTTTGCGTTCGCATAGGTTATGTGAACCGTGAGAACAAACCACTGAAAAATCGAGATTGGGCAACGTGGTGTAGTCAACAAGATGTTGTCAATGCGCTAATGGCATGCGTAACCATGAAGGATCCGGTGAAATTCACAACGTTTTTCGTCACTTCAAACAATAAATGGGGTTATCGAGACTTGACCCACGCGTACCATACTGTTGGCTTCACTCCAATGGATGCAGCCGAGAACTTTCGTGAGTCGAAATAATCAAATCATCGCGCTTTGCTGTTTTGTACCATTTCTGTGGAGTTGTACTACCGACGCGCCTGATGAACTCACGATTGCGGTCGCAACAAACTTTCTGACTACAGCTGAAGAGTTGAGTAAAAAGTTTGAAGAACAATCGGACGTAGAGATTACTGTAGTGGCAGGTTCCTCTGGACAGCTCTTTGCCCAAGCTAAAAATGGCGCACCCTACGATGTTTTCTTTTCCGCAGACCAAGAAAAAATCGATGCGATTGTTGACGAGAATCTCGGAATTGTCGACTCCCGTATAACCTATGCCCTTGGACGTTTGTGTTTCATGTTAAATCCCAAAACAGATTACGAACAGGATGCTCGAGTACTCTTTGAAAACTTAGAGTTCAACCGAATCGTTTTTGCGAATCCGAAGCTCGCTCCGTACGGTATTGCAGCAGAAGAAGTCTTTGACAGGTTAGAAATCGATCTGTCAAACGAGAAGAAAAAAGTGATTTTTGCAGACAATGTAGGGAAGGCTTACGCGATCGTGAACTCTGGCAACACCGAAGCGGGAATGGTCGCGTTGTCCTCTGTTCTTGATGACGAGCTGAGTGACGAGCACTACTACGAGGTCCCGGATAAGTACTACAGTCCGCTACGGCAGGATGCAATAGTCTTGGCTCGAACTGAGAATGAAACGCTAGCTCTCGAATTCATTGAATTTGTTCGGAGTGATGATGCAAAGACTATTATTCGAAGCAATGGCTATGAGCTTGATTGAACACCGCTAGCCTCACAGCTATCTGCTTAACAATCCAGCTAGCAGCAATCACAACCATCGTGCTATTCTTAATCGGTGGCCCGGTCGCGTGGTGGCTTGCACGTACTCAAGCTAAAGGGAAGTCAATAGTGGAAGCACTAACCACTTTACCGCTAGTGCTCCCTCCTACCGTACTCGGCTTTTACTTTCTGCTTTTGTTTAATCCGCATGCGCCTCTTGGTTCCTTTTTTGTATGGATCACCGGTGAGACCCTTACATTTACGTTTCATGGCCTAGTATTGGCATCAGTTATCTACTCTATGCCTTTTATGATTCAACCGCTTAAGGTCGCCTTTGAACAACTGGATCAAGAACTTCTTGAGACCGCTAGAGTTTTAGGTGCAAACACATGGACCACGATTCTGAAAGTGATTCTTCCCTCTTCTGTAAGAGGAGTACTCACAGCACTAGTGCTCACGTTTGCACATACTGTGGGTGAATTTGGCGTGGTGCTCTTGATTGGCGGGAGCATCCCCGGAAAAACACGCGTCGTCTCCATCGAAATTTACGAAAACGTTGAAACACTGAACTATGCGGATGCACACTTACTTGCAGGTGGACTCTTGGTGTTTAGTTTTGTCACGCTCGTCTTTGTGTATTCGTGGAACCGGCGCACCCGAATAGGATTGAGTTAATGCTGAGTTTTGACCTTCATTCAAAAAGGGGGAGCTTCGAATTACAGGTACAAGCTGAACTTAGTTCTGCCGGCGCGACCGCTATCGTCGGTCGGAATGGAAGTGGTAAAACTAGCTTACTCCGTGCGATCGCTGGCTTAGATCAGGCTACCGGTTCAATCCAAGTGAATGATGCAACGTGGCTCGAAAGTAGTTCCAGCGTGTCTGTACCCACACGAAAACGCAAACTGGGTTACGTTTCACAAACTCCGAAGCTCTTTCCATATATGACAGTCGATCGCAATCTTCGATTCGCGTACCAGCTGGCAACCAATCGTAAAGACCAACCTTCAACGAAAGCATTGTCAGATGTCGTTGCGAGGTTTGAACTAGAACCGTTACTCAGGAGAAAACCCGCGACTCTATCAGGAGGAGAAACCAGTCGAGTAGCTCTGGCAAGAGCCTTGATTTCTGACCCAGCTCTATTGTTGCTAGATGAACCGCTTTCGACGATCGACTTGGATAGGAAACGCGACCTACTACCCTATTTGGAAGGGATTCTTGATGATCGACCCTTGCCAATGCTGTATGTAACTCACGACTTCACTGAAGTTGCACGCTTGTGTTCCGCCGCACTCGTTTTACGGGACGGAAGAGTGTTAGCCAATGGTCGCGTTGACGAAGTGATTCATTCAATTACTGACACTGACCTACCAGAGCAGACCACGAAGAGTGCCATCATAAATGCCGAATACGTAAATTACGACGTAGAGATGAATCTCGCATACTTCAAGATCAACGATCAAACCATGGTCATTCCAATGACAGAACCGCCAAACTTCAAAGGATTAGTACCCATCCGCATACGAGATCGAGATGTCGCCATCGCGACCACAAAACCAGTAAACACTAGCATACGAAACTCGCTGAAGTGTAGGATTATGGAAATTGAACACGCTCCTGCCGGTCCTTTCGTTTTGATTCGTTTGAATTGTGGTACTGAAACTTTCCGGGCGACTATTACTCGAGCTTCTATGCAAGAACTCGCTCTTCAAGAAGATTCCCAGATCTTCGCTTTGATTAAGAGTGCGACTTTGGAGGCGTAATTAATGCTTCGATCCGTTTGCATAATCTGCTTCCCTTCCCTTCATTCACTCAGTGTTTTGGACTAATTTATGACATTAAGAATCAACTCGATCGCGCCAGATTTCACCGCTCAAACCACACATGGGGAAGTTTCTTTCCATGACTGGATTGGAGACAGTTGGGTCATATTGTTCTCGCACCCAAAAGATTTCACCCCCGTATGCACTACAGAGTTGGGTTGCTTAGCAGGATTATCAGAAGAGTTTAGTGCACGCAACTGCAAGATCATCGGTCTCTCAGTGGATTCAGTAGAGAGTCATTTCGATTGGCTTCCAGACATAGAATCCAGTCAAGGAAACAAGGTTAACTACCCCATAATTGGGGATCCTCACCTCTCGATTGCAAAGATTTACGACATGCTCCCCGCTGGTGCAGGAGACTCGAGCGAGGGACGAACGGCGGCGGAAAATGCTACTGTGAGATCGGTGTTCATCATAGCGCCGGACAAAAAAGTTAAAGCGATTCTTACTTACCCCATGACATCGGGTAGAAATTTCGACGAAGTACTCAGACTCTTAGATTCCTGCCAGCTCACAGCTAAACAAGCGGTCGCAACTCCCGTGAATTGGCACCATGGAGAACCAGTAATTATCGTACCGAGTATTCCAGACGACGAGGCGCGAAAACAATATCCGAATGGTTGGAACGCACCACTCCCATACCTTAGATTCGTACCACATCAAACGTAGAAGAACCGACTACGCGTTCTTGTATCCTGCCTAACTGTCTTTTGGGTTAGGTCGAACTCGCAATGACTTCGAATGGGAATATGAGCGCTCAAGTGATTGTTGTAGGCGGTGGTATTGCGGGGCTAACCACAGCACTAGCTCTCAGCCAGGTAGGAATTTCGTCCCTGGTTTTGGAAAGATCGGACTTCGAAGATGAAACTGGGGCAGGGATACAGCTTACGCCGAATGCTACGCGAGTCTTATTTCAACTAGGTCTAGAGGAGTCACTAGTTAAAGTATCTCACGAACCACAGACCGTTGAAACTAGGCATTGGAAGTCGGGTAAAGTTTTGTGTAGGATACCCCTCCAAGAAATAACCGCTCGATATTGTTCGCACCCCTATTTACAGATACATCGGTCTGAATTAGTAAGAATACTTAGGAATGAGTGTGAAGGACGACCAAACATTGAACTGATGGCTCAAGTGGCCGTGGAGGACGTAGAGCAATCCAAAGACAGAGTCAGTCTTTACTCTTCAAAAGGAAAATTCGCTGCGCCAATGGTGGTCGGTGCAGACGGGACTCATTCAATAATCAGTAAACAATTGGGAAACATCGAAGAGCCGAAGTATTCCCAATGGCAGGCATGGCGAACTGTTCTTAAAGAGCCTAGTTTGAGCATCCAAGGTTCATCGAATACCAACGTTTGGTGCGGGACGAATGGACACATTGTCCATTACCCAGTCAATGTAGAGAGGGCCTACAACTTCGTGTTCGTAACCAAATCGTCGGAAATGCTCTCTGGACGGTGGAAGCAAAATGGTAGTGTCACAGAATTACGCGAGTACTTTCATGGTTGGCATCAGGAAGTAAACGAGATTACAAATCTTGTAGATGAACGACACCTGTTTAGATGGGGATTGTTTTACCACGCACGAATGAATCATTCGTGGAGTCAAAAACGGATCGTATTGTTGGGAGATGCGATTCACACGACCATGCCGTTTCTCGCGCAGGGAGCTGCGTTGGCAATTGAAGATGCGGTCGCCATAGCAAACCGAATGAAGGCTTGTTCAATGAACGTGCAAAGAACAATCGACTCTTTCGTCAAATACAGGAAGAAAAGAGTCGAACGAATTCAGTCTCAGTCTGAAAGAATGGGAGTAGTGTATCATTTAGATTTTCCGTGGTCGCTGATCCGAGATTGGTGTACAACATGGGCGGTGACAAGACTCGCTAAGGAAATTTACCGTTATGAATCACACTAAATCACATGAATCAGGATGTGCGAGCACGTCTAACTTTGAACAAATTTGGACAGTGCATGTCTATATATAATGAAAAGAACTGTATCCCCCCTCGAGTGCAACATACTAATTTTGTCGGAGTAATACATGAACCATAGAAGAGTTCAAGTTGGGTCTTTATTCGTACTGTCATTAGTTGCGACAGTCTTACTCGCTAGCGGCGTACCTGCTCTAATCGGTCCCACCACCGTCGCACCCTTAGTTGAAGAAGTTAAAGACGCGGTGGTCAACATTAACGCAACCAGGTCTGCAGATTTTTTTGGGAGAAGGTGGTCGCGACGCGACAGTCAAGCGATTGGATCTGGTGTGATAATCGATGCAGAAAACGGGTATGTTGTTACGAACGAACACGTGATTCGCGGTGCTAAAACAGTCAAGGTCACGTTAGCGGACGAACGTGAGTTTGTTGCTACGATGATAGGTGCCGATGCCGCGACCGACGTCGCAGTATTACAAATTCCCTCAGAAGACTTGCACGCGCTGCCGCTTGCAGACTCTGACGAAACGCGAGTCGGTGATTTTGTACTCGCCATTGGCAATCCTTTTGGACTATTAGAGCATACGGTGACTTCGGGTATCGTCAGTGGACTAGGACGGCAAGGATTAGGCATTGAGGCCATTGAGGACTTTATTCAGACTGATGCGGCGATCAATCAAGGAAACTCTGGAGGACCATTAATAAATTTCTCAGGAGAAATTATTGGGATAAACACAGCCATTCTCGGCCCCTCTGGAAATCTCGGCATCGCATTTGCGATTCCTTCCAACTTGGTGTCAGCGATCGTCGATGAACTTGTTGAGTTCGGTGGCATCGCGCGTGGCTACTTAGGCGTGGGCATGGATGACATAGCACCAGATGAGAAGGAAAAAATTATCAGGATGTACGAACTTGATGAAGTTGTGGGTGTGTTGATTACTCGTGTAGAAGAAGGAAGCGCGGCGTTTGATGCGGGCATAAAAGCGGATGACATCATCACATCGTTTAACGGTAACGTTGTGGAACAATACCCCGATCTATGGCGTCAAATAAATATCGCCAAGATTGGTGAAAAGGTTCCCATCGAATTACTGAGAGACGGAGAATTGCAAACTGTTTATGCAGAGATTCGACCGAAGACTTGGCATGTCGATTGGCAGTATCCGTTTCTCGCAGGAGCTACTCTCAGAGACATTAATCCTCAAGACGAACAGTTTGATGAGCTTGAGGGTAAGGGATGGTTCATTCAAAAGCTTCAACCTAACAGCCCAGCATCAGAGCTCGAATTAGAAGTCGGGGACGTAATTACTCCTCTATCGGGATTCAGACGCGATATTGATGTAATAGAAATTTATCGTGACGGCGAAACTCAAACTATTTCTGTTCCATGAACCTGACGTTTTGATCGAGAGGACATGCGACATCTACAAGTGGTGCCAGACTGACCGGCGATGGACGAAGCTATTGGTCTTCTTCGTCCGTTAACTCCCCGACTCGATTAAGGTTGATCTCGGCGACCCGTTCAAGTATGTGTTCTCTTATTGCATGAGCATTGTCGACGCGAAATCCTTTGATTGAGGAAACTCCGCCGGCGGTGTAAATTTGTAAGGTCGCTAAGCTAAACATACGGTCAAGAATACCTTGACTCACCGCAACATGTTGTACCCTACTGAATGGTGCTGTCGCCAAGTACCGAGTCACGAATCCATGTTTTTGCGCGATGTCCATTTCACGCAACGCATATCCCCGATGCGGAAACTCTAGGCGCGGCCATGAAATCAGTAAGAGGAATATGACGATTCCAATACAAATGCAGACGACTCCCAACACCCAAAGTCCAACTGTGTTTGAAATCAGGAAGACGATACCACACACTGCTGCCGCCACTAAGTTAAGAATTCCCACTATACAGTTTCGCAACATATCACGACTTATTAAATTTCGATCCATCGTCACCCAACTAATGTCTCCAAGCGACGGTAGAGCTTCGATCACTAGTTGATCGTTCGTGTGTGCGTTCATCCGAAGAGAATCTCCAACAATTCAAAAAAGTAGGTGCCGCATCTAGCTGGTCGTGTAGCTACCGCGATTGGCGTTGTAAACAAGGGAACAGATGTGACCATATTGCTCAGCAACTAATGTTGTGATTATGGATGCCAAGTAGTTCCCATCAAAGTGTTGATCAATGAGCATATTCCTTCGGTACCCTGCTACATCGCGAACAATCACTGCCATTCCGTATTGCGTATGGTAATCACATGCGAAATGTAATCGTGCAACTGAATTGCCCGTTTTCGAGCTAAGAATGGCACCACGATACTCGTTGTCGCGTAGAACACCGTGAGTGTGGATTTTCCGGTGAATCGTTGAATGAAACTCTGTTCGATTTCTACACGTTGTACTTTTTTAAATTTGCCCATGTCTAGCGAATATCCCAACAAGCCAGACTTCGATATCATCGAGTACAAATCTACGGCGTATCCTGCTTTACGCCAGCGGACTAGCGATATTGCAGCGCAAATCGGAATCCATGCACCAAAAAATGCAATCCAGACCCATTGCAACCAACTGAAGTTGTAAAACAGCGAAGCGATACTCACTGCGAGGAACGGAATCGCAATGGATCCGATGAACAACTGCCAAAAATATACGATTGATATTGGCTGAAACTTTTGCGTCCTTGGATCTAACCGTAACCGGCTTCCCGCTTCGAGCGCGGCGAGTTCCACAATCTCATCGCGCACAGACGTAGGAACGGAGGGAAGTGATAGCATGTGCTCTTTTCCACTCTTCGACTGCTTCGCAGTTAAGCGACAAAGCTTTAGCCCAATTTCCCTTACGTTCATCTTTACCGAAACGGATTGAACTCGCTCAAGTTTAACATTGGTCCGTTTTTTTGTGAACAGACCGCGTACGGTCGAAAGAGCATCGTTCCGGCGGAGGAGCTGCAGATCATAGTTGGTCACGCAGAAGTAGACCGCTCGAGCTAAAAAAAGCACTGTTATTAATATGAAAATCGTCAGAATGCCCGGTATCGTCATACCCAACCAGGACTGTGTAACCGGAATAGCAGTGAGTTGCTCAAGTTTATCGGCAAACGTCACGTAGTATTTTTCTGCGACGTTGAATGCCTGTCGCCAAAACGCCTCGTTTTCTCTGTTGTCGTCTGGATCGAGCATGTTGTAGAGAGTAGCCGCGAACCAAAAGAACGCTCCCAGTGCGGCCGCCATCATCGCTAGAGTTCCCTGAGTGCAAAAACTTGCCTTTCCTAAGGGAATTGGGTCCATGTGATACAACTGGTACCCGTCATGTGTCACCTCTTCTCCGATCGAGTCAGACACAGTAGTTTCAATACTCACCTTAGCTCGAAGGAGTTCAGCTAGCTGTAGCTTGATCGCCGGCACTTGGACTTCAGCTTCCGCTGAACCCGCAGTGTCTAATGAAATTTGAGCCAAACCAAGTGCTCGTTCGATCGGACCACGCTCTAAATTCACGGCGCGAACTCGTTCCCAACGCACATCCGTCTGGGTGATGCGCAATATTCCTGACTTCACCGCAATACTCTCGTTAGTGATGCGAAAACGAAAGCGACGGTATGCTAGTACCGCTACGATGAATACAAAAATCAAGATCAGCGCGACGAGAATGAGAATAGCCTGGTACCAAGTCAGGTCGGTCTTAATAATTGCAAGAGAGGTGACCCCCACAATAGGTACAAAATTAGTAACCTGTTGGAACAATGCCTTGGATACCATGGCTAATCGGCTACCGAAGAAAAACAACAGCGCAAACGGCGATGCCATTCGCCATGTACTGTAGTCTGACAGTAGTGTGTCGAGCTCGTCTTGAAGTTTTGCTCGGGCGATTGGTTGTTCTGCTACCATGTCAACTTACTTTTGGAGTGCCCGAATTCACAATGACTAATGCTCGATTGACAACGGCAATGACAAGTACTACTTACAATTCTTCAATCGCAACCAAAGAGCAAATAGCTCAACGGTAGGTCTATCAAAAAGCGGGGTGCCTGCAAATCTCGTTCCAAACGCAACAATTTAATAAGGGAAAACACAGATGTTAAAAGCCGTGTCGCTAGGGCAAAAATGTGGCATGAAAGTTTCCGAACTTTGTTTAGGCACCATGAACTTTGGCGTGCCAGGGCGTGGTCTCCACGGAGACTGGACGTTAACAGAAGACCAAGCAAAACCAATCTTCCGCGCTGCGTTTGAGCATGGGTTATTTTATTTTGATTGTGCGGACAATTATGGTCTGGGCGCAAGTGAAGAAGTCGTCGGATCAATCTTGCGATCTCTGTTCAACCGCAGGGAGTATGTAATCACCACCAAAGTTTCATATCCCATGGGACCCGCCCCCAATCTCGGTGGGCTCTCGCGTAAACACATTATGGAGGGGATCGATTCAAGTCTCAAGCGTTTAGGCCTCGACTACGTCGACCAATACATCATCCATCGTCATCCGCATGGTATTCGCGACCAAACACATGTACCCATTGAAGAAACCTTGGAAGCACTGCACGATGTCGTGAAAGCTGGGAAAGCACTGTATTTAGGTGCCTCGTCCATGTTCACCTGGCAGTTTGTCGAATTACAGTCAATCGCGAAACTGAATGGTTGGACAGAGTTCATATCGATGCAAAACCACTATAACCTAATCTATCGCGAGGAAGAGCGAGAAATGATTCCCTATTGCAAACACACAGGAATTGCGCTAACTCCTTGGTCGCCTTTGGCGCGTGGGATTCTCGCAGGTTCGTACGGCGGGAGTCTGAAGGAAGGAAAAACAGAGCGATCTTCAGGACGCGATAGCAAACGCACCGCGAGTCTTTATCGAGGCGATGCTGACTTTAGAATCGCTGACCGTGTAGCAAAAGTTGCTAAAAAGTATGGCAAGAAACCAGGGCAGATCGCAATCGCCTGGCTCACTAACAAACCCGAAATTACCGCACCGATAATTGGCGTGTCCAAAGTTGATCAACTAAAGGAATTAGCTGAAGCGACAACTATTTCGCTTGAGGACGAAGACATAACCTCTTTAGAAGAGCTATATCAACCAGTTGAAAACCTGCTCTCGCTAGGAACGTCGTAGTTCATAACAGGTCTTCATCTTGCCTTGATGCAGATTGTGAGTCATCGTCGCCTTGTACCCGTTCGATTACAAACTCACGAAAGCTACTCCGCATCACGACGCGCTCATCTTCGGAGAGATTTCGTTCTAAAGCATTCCGACACTCAAAGAGTAACGATTTGTCGTAGGAATTGGGTACCCCGCGTCCATTTCGCCAATAACCCATACAAGCCTCTAGTTCTTCGTCGTAGAGTTGTTCGATAAATTCGATCACGACATTGTGAATTGCGTCTTTTGTTTCTTCTGGAATTTCCCGATCCAATTGTTGCTGTTCATAGTTTGGTTCCATCGATAACGATCGTTCAATTGACAAGGGTTTTTGATACGAGCGCAATGTGGTGTCATAATCGGCGATAGTAGCGAGATCTTGTTCAATCAAGAACTTTTCAACATCGGCACGCCGCCAGGCCGTGTTAGTGTCAGCTTCAGAGCTCAATGCCGAAAATTCACTGTCTTGTTCAGCAAAAATTTCGAGCATGTGGATTCGAACACCGTAAGACTGCGAGAACTCGACACCAGTTCGTAGAGCATCGTTGCGGGCCAGTAGCAACGCATCGGAGATCGCACCATTGCGTCCTAGTTCAGCAAGATCTCGGGCAATCGCGGAAGTAACGGCAGTGCGAAAGTTGTGTTGGTGTAGCGGAACGATTCGGAGTTTTATTTCGTTGGTTTGTCCGATATGAACATGCTCAGTTCCAAGTACGCGGTTCGAAGTACTAGTCTCATACCAATACACGCGCAATAGTGGTTTTGCGCCCGTTAACTGCCTAACTAAGCTCTTGACTTCAGTCAAGAAAACATCGCTCTTGATTCCGATCCTTTCTCGTTTTGAAGTTTGCCCAGCTATTGCGATAGAACCTAATGCAAAGAGATAACCGGCATCGACAAACACCGCTACTTGCGTTCGCATAACTTTTATCCTCGAACTTTAATCTATTTTTTTAATGAGTGTATTTTTGTTTTTTCTTTCTATTTAGTATTCCGCACCCCTCGCATGGAGAAGTACTTAGAAACAGAATTTTACTATGGAGTGTTTTGACGACGAAATGCTGCGAGGTAAACTGATCTCATTCTCTCTTCACATGGAATCGAGCTACCGATCGCATACATGCGCCGTTCAAAGCCACACTTTCCGCTCGATTCGGTTAAAATACCACGCTTTAAATTCATACAAACGCCGTAGTTTGTTTCCTCTGATCATCCCCAAGCTCCGACTGACACGCCACCGAGAGCCCTCGACGAAACGCGCCTTCAAGTCTATCTGGATCCCAGTGTTAGCACTTGTGGGATTCAATATGTGCGCAACGGAACCGGTCCGCACCATTGAATCGCTTGAATCGGACGATGCCGTCACTGTTCAGCCGAATGGGTACTTCGAATTCGCAACAGCGCACCAACTTAACAGTGAAGTAGTCAGCTACGGTGATCTCGTCGACATTATCAATCAACTCACTTTAGAGAAACTATCGTCTTTCCGGGATGATGAAGAGACCCAGTCTCAAAAAGCAGAAGGAACTGATTCAGTTTCTAACGAGACACCGGTTTCAAGTCGGGCTGGTCGAACATGGAAAAGACGTATCTTGGTATTGCTGGACGGTAATAGAGTAACCTGTACAGCGGATAGTAGTATGAGTATTGAAGATCACTTGGGCACATCTCTCGATACTATCAAGTCGTTGGAGGGATTTCTCTCGACGGATGTAGAACCGAGTCAGCACACATACCCTCGCGTGTTAAATTTCGTGTCTGAGTCTCCGGATCACCAAGAAATGGACACTAACGAAACGGACGCTTCAAAACCGTAAAGCAAGCGGTTTTAGACCGGTAATTTTCTCGCAACACCAACCTCCCACTCGAGGTGAATGGATTGCCATTACTAGAGAATCTTAGTATCCAACTAGACAACTAATACTCGCGAAGTAATTGCTACTCTGCTTCGTCAGTTTCACTGTCAAGTGTCAACACACCATCACCAGTCATCGGTACAAATCGTACTGGTAGAAGTGATTTCGTCGAGTGAGACTGCCCGTCTTCCGATTTTGTAACGAGCGTAAGAGTTTGTGCCCCTCTCCAGTCTCCGACGGGCATGACAAGCAAGCCGCCCGGTTGTAATTGGGCGATCAACTTCGCTGGAATTTCCTCGGCTGTAGCAGTAACCATTATCTTGTCGAAAGGAGCCGCTTCAGGCCAACCATACCAACCATCACCGTCTCGTACTTCAACATTGTCATAGCCAAGTTTTTTCAGCCTTGAGGTTGCTTCCTTTGCCAGTTCACTCACAATCTCGATGGTGTACACTTTCTGTGCTAATTTACTTAGAACTGCAGCTTGATATCCCGAACCAGTTCCAATCTCGAGAACTTTGTCAGTCTTCTGCACATCTAAGACTTCAGTCATCAGAGCTACGATAAATGGTTGCGAAATCGTTTGACCGTGCCCGATGGGAAGCGGCGAGTTTGCAAACGCTTCTTTACCCAATTTCTTCGAAACAAATTTCGATCGGTCTACATCACGGAGAGCAGCAATAACCTTCTTACTGATCTCAGAGACTTCGGTGTAACTGGCCAACTCCTTCGTGGTCTCTTCGATTTCTTCGATCATTTGATCGATGTCAGCATAAAGAAACACTGAAGTGAACATACTAGCAGACAACATCAAGTACTTGAAAACTGTTATTATTGTCCTCACCAACTGTTTCTCAATTCCCGTAGTTTTAAAAACACTGTCTTGGGTGAAGGTTCATCTTCTAAATTTGGAAATTCCTTTCTCAATTGTTCGATGACTGATGGGCTTTGTAACCGAAAGAACGTATTGACTTCCTTTTCCAAAGCTAGCGTGGTCACAATCGGATCATTTGGATCGTGTGTTTTATTGAGGTCATCTAAGAGCTCTTGAGCTCGTTGATTATTCGGCTCTCTATTTAAAGTAAATTCTAAATTGTTAGTTATATAGTCATGCCCTGGATAAATTTTTGTGTCATCCCGTAACTTAGTTAACTGAGATACGAACGTGTGGTACAACTCTTCGGGATGACCGCCTTGATGACAATTTCCTGCGCCTGCATTGAAAAGAGTGTCACCAGAAAACAGTACCGGGTCATCACCGATCGAACGAATACACACGTGACTCATCGTATGACCCGGTGTATCCATTGCTTCGAACTCTACAGATTTACCGACTCTGATGACATCGCCCGCACTTAATCCACGATCAATCCCTTTGATGCGTTTCTTAGCTCCTGCATGCGCTAGTAGCTTTGCACCTGTTGCTTCGATGACAGGAGTATTACCACCAGTGTGATCTCCATGTTCATGTGTATTCAATACCTGCGATATTTGCCAACCATGATGCTTCGCTCGAGCTAGACATTTTTCGTAGTCCAATGGATCGATTGCTAACGCTTCTCCAGTCTCGCCGCATGCGACCAGGTAGTTAAAATTTCGTAATGAGTTACCCGTCCAAATTTGTTCCACAAGCATCATATATTCCGTCCTTTCGGTTCTTTATCAAACAGTGCAGAGACCTTAATTTTAGCACTAGTGAAAAGGTCAGCTCATGACTGAGACGGAACAGTTTGAAATAGCATCAAATTGGTTCAAACAGCTTGAACAACGCGATTTAGACCAACTGGTTTCGCTCTATTCGGACACTCGATTGAGCTTCCACCCTACCCTTTGGAACGAACACATCCGCAACCGTGTCCGAGCTCGAGATTACTTCGTTAGTTTTTTAGCAAAGCGACCTCAAGTGCTTGCCTTTGAAGGGGACTTTCTGAGTCTCGGTGATCAGTCCTTTCTCTATGCTGGTACGATGACATTGATGCTGAGTAGCCAGATCCACAACACTCAAAACCGAGTAACCGCACGATTTAGCTTTGTCTGGACCAAAGAAGACGACAGTCATTGGCGAATTCTTCATCATCACAACTCTGTAGTACCCGCGACATAGCGTCAAATTTACTGTTTTCATCTTTTTTATAATGTAATAAGACGTTCTTGAACTACTCTCAGCTCAAAACGTTCGGCTCACGTTAATACCGTTTAGTCGCGTTTTACCTCAAACTTAAGGTACAGAGAACAGTTTCAAACGTTCGCAACATTAATTAATTACCGTGACACTACCCAAGTCTGTCGAAATCTTCGACGATACCATGCGAGAAGGACTTCAAATAGAGAGTCCGGACATAACAATCGACGATAAATTGCGATTGTTGGACGCAATAGGAGATATGGGTGCGAAGACGATTTCGATCGGTTCATTTGCTCACCCAAAATGGACTCCATCCATGGCGAAAATCGACGAACTCGCAAAGCGCTTCAAACCAAAACCGGGAGTGAAATACACCGCTCTTGTGTTTAATGAGGTTGGCTATGAACGCGCTGACGCGTATTACCCAAAAATAGATGTCCGACACCGAAGCTTCTCGACCCACGTTGAACTCTGCGATACGTTTGCGCGCAGAAACTACAATCGCACTCAGCGCGAACAAATCGACTCTGCCACCAAACTGATCAAAATTGCTGTCGAAGCAAATCGGGAGTCCGGGTCGGTGACTCTTGGTAGCCCTTTCGGTTCAAACTTTGAAGGACCGTTTAGTCTGCACCAACGTCTGGAACTACTTACCATGTTGATCGAAAAGTGGCACGAGGTTGGGCTTGAAGTGTTAGAGCTGTCGCTATTAGACGGCATGGGTTGGAACATGCCACATACCGTCGAAGACACCATACTAGCAATCCGCGACCGGTATCCGGAAATTAGGACATTTCACTTACACTTCCACAACACCAGAGGCGTGGGGATCGCGAGCTACTACGAAGCACTGCGTCACGGTGTGACTCGATTCGATACTTCGCTCGGTGGTCTTGGTGGCTGTCCATATTGTGGGAACGGACGCGCTGCAGGGCACGTACCAACAGAAGACTTCATCCTACTCTGTCATGAGATGGGGATAGAAACTGGTTATGACTTAGACAAGGTAATTGAAGCTGCAGTGATCGCCGAGGAGGTAGTGGGACATCCGTTAAACGGACATGTCTCAAAGTCCGGACCACTACCTCATGGTGAATCACTTTATCCAGCAAACATGCCATTTATCGAATCGTTAGAGGAAGCTAGCCACTTTCGCAATGGTGCGCAAGTGTATCAAGAACAACGATCACCTTGGTCCGACCCGAACGTACTAGTTGGTACGGACAAGGACTGAGGGAGATTAGTGCCGATCGACGTTGGGACTGTCAGCTCAGTTGCATACTCTTAACCTGGCACTAAGTACATAATCACGCGCTTCTAGCCAATAGTTCTTCAGACGTGACCTCAAACCCAATTCGGCGACTCTTAGTAGCTAATAGAGGCGAAATTGCAAACCGTATATTTCGTACTGCGCAGGCTTCGGGTATCGAAACAATAGCCGTATATGCGGACGGGGACGCGAACGCACCCTTCGTACGCGCGGCAGACCAAGCGATTGCTTTGCGCGGCGAAACTCCACTCGATACTTATCTCAGTATTGAGAAAATACTCAATGCTTGTTCATTGACCAATGCGGATGCGGTACATCCAGGGTATGGTTTTCTGTCCGAAAATGCGAACTTCGCGAGAGCTACTCAAGAGAAGGGGTGTATTTGGGTAGGGCCACCAACCGAAGCAATTGAGCAAATGGGCGATAAACTCACTGCTAAATCGATAATGCTGGAAGCTGGTGTACCCACACTCAATGCAATTCCCGTTGCCTCCGATACCGATGCCCTTACCGCAGCTAGAGAGTTAGGATATCCAGTTTTGGTAAAAGCCTCCGCCGGAGGCGGCGGGCGCGGGATGCGCGTTGTCGACAACGCTGAAGACCTTAAAGTAGCCATAGAAAGCGCACAGCGCGAAGCACAGTCCGCGTTTGGGAATGCTACCGTATTCCTAGAACGTTGGATCACCGCCGCGAGACATATAGAAGTACAAATTCTTGGCGACTTGCATGGTAACGTAGTGCACTTCTTCGAACGCGAGTGTTCCCTACAACGTCGGCACCAGAAAATCATAGAAGAAGCCCCTTCCCCAGCAATGACTTCCAAGCTACGAGAGCGGTTAGGCGAAGCTGCAGTCGCGGTTGCTAAAACGTTGAACTACTCGTCCGCAGGAACTGTGGAGTTTTTACTAAGTGGGGAGGAATTCTGGTTCCTTGAGGTCAACACTAGATTGCAAGTTGAGCATCCTGTCACCGAAGCGATCACAGGCTTCGATCTAGTGCACGAACAACTGCGAATCGCGGAGGGAGAACCACTTGGCTACGAGCAGACAGACTTAAGCATGACCGGACACGCAATCGAGGTTCGACTGTACGCCGAAGATCCTGCACAAGATTTCTTGCCGACTTCAGGTACGATCAAATCGTGGAAACCCTCGTCGATCGCAAGATTTGACTCTGGTGTAGAAACCGGCACCACTGTGAATATCGAGTTCGATCCTATGATTGCGAAAGTGATTTCTCATGGTCGCAATCGAAGTGAGGCGATTCGCAAACTAACTAATGCACTCGAACAAACGCACATTCAGGGTATAAAGAACAATCGAGACTTTCTTGTCCAAACACTGAAAACACCAGAGTTTGTCGCAGGCGATACTACAACCGATTTCATTGAGCGTGTCGCACCGCATCGTGAACGACCATTCGAGATTGACGAATTGAATGGTGTTTTAATCGCCGTCGCGCTATTTTCCCAGCGGAGAACGAACGACCAGGATGAACTTGATCAACCGAGATTAAAGTCCCAACTTCCAGCACAACACCACGCTTTTGAATTCAATGGCGAAGACTATGATGTGAAGTGCGACCTTGTCGCTGATCACGAGTATCGAGTTGTTATTAGTGGTACGCAGTTCGATGTGAAAGTTATGCTCATTGAAGAGAATTTCATAGACGTTGAAGTCGATGGCCGTCGAGCAAGGTGCAACCTCCATCGTGATGAGAACATTTGGTACGTGCACACTTCCTCCGGCGATCTTGAAGTTCGTACTCGTCCTTTGTTCTCATTGCGAGAGACGATGCATCGTACTGGAAATCTCAGCGCACCCATGCCAGGAAAAGTGCTTACTCTTGAGGTTGAAGACAACAGCCAAGTTAAATCAGGCGAACTCCTGTTGGTACTCGAAGCGATGAAAATGGAACACCGCATAGTCGCTCCGTACGACGGGGTTGTTGCAGCCGTTCACGTTGCCATTGGAGATATCGTCGAGAAGGATGTACTTTTAGTGGAAATGGCAGTTCCAGAACAAAATTAGTAACTTCGCCGTTGGAATCACAAACAAAAACGAGACACAGTGTCGATGACTGAACATTCGACAATTCGGTACAACGTTGAGAACGACGCAGCATGGTTCACACTAAATCGACCACACAACCGAAACGCACTTACAGCTGAGTTAGTCAACGAGCTATACGATCTTCTTGGTTCAGCTGAGGAAGATTCAAGTATTCGCGGGATCGTAATCACTGGCGAAGGTCCAGCATTTTGTTCCGGGGCCGACTTGAAGAGTCCTCCAGGCTCGACCGTCGATGGCTCACAATCTGTCCCCTACGGTGATGTGTTAAAACGCATCATGGATTGCGCTAAACCTGTCATTGTTGCGATCAACGGTAATGCCGCCGCAGGTGGACTAGGTCTCATCGGCGCGGCAGACATCGTAATTTCAGTTGACCATGCTCACTTCAGTTTCCGTGAAGTACGGGTTGGAGTTATTCCCGGCGTAATCGCGGTAGTGTGTCTACCCAAAATCGGTCCACACATCGCGATGAAACTCTTTCTTACTGGTGAACAGTTCTCCAGTGAGGAGGCAGTTGAATACGGGTTGGTGCATCGAGTCGTATCTCAAGACCAATTGGTTTCCGCGGTTACCTCCGAACTTGATGCAATCAAACTCGGTGGACCGAACGCACTTAGAGAATGCAAACGCTTAGTAAGGCAGGTACCAACTTGGAGTCGCGATGAAGGATTGGTCCGAACGCAACAATGGAGTACCGAAATCTTTCAATCCGATGAAGCCGCAGAGGGAATTGCTGCATTCATCGAAAAACGAAACGCGTCGTGGATCAAGGATTGAGTCCGACGACCACGCTACTCCTCAAGACTAAATCAAGCTGTTTCGTCTCAAAACACACGTAGAATAAAATGGGGGACTAGGAGATAATTCTGTTTTTGTTTCTATCCTTTAAAGATTACGAAAACAGGGACGGGCTTTAAATGAAATCAAAGATCTGCGACCTTCTCGGAATTGAGTTTCCGTTGTTGGCTTTTAGTCACTGTCGCGACGTCGTCGCAGAGGTATCAAAAGCCGGGGGTATGGGCGTACTGGGTGCTGCAGCATTCGGTCCTGATGAACTCGAAGTTGAACTGAACTGGATCGACGAAAACATCGAAGATAAGCCTTACGGGGTCGACATCATCGCACCGACGAACCTCTCTCCAGTCGCAGCTTCAAGCGCTCAGGAACAAATCGATTCCGTGCCAGACGAAAATCGAGAATTCGCGCTAAAAGTGTTACAACAGCACGATGTGGATACGGACAACATTTACACCTACACGGAGAGGGACACGCAAAACGCCATCACTGGCTTTCTTACGAATGAGCAGGCAGGAGCCATAATTGATGTCGCTTTTTCTCACCCTATAGGACTAATTGCAAATGCCTTGGGCGTACCGCCTCAATACATGATCGACCGTGCAAAAAGAGAGAAAATACCTACAGCCGCGCTCATCGGCAGCAAAGAACATGCGATGAAGCAAGTCGAAGCTGGCGTCGACATCTTGGTGGTGTCCGGTTACGAAGCAGGTGGGCATTGCGGCGAAGTTTCGACCTTAGTGCTGGTACCTGAGATTTGTGCTGCGTTACAAGACAGCAACGTACCGGTTCTTGCTGCTGGTGGAATCGTTACGGGTCGCCAAATGGCTGCTTGCATGGCCATGGGAGCTGACGGTGCGTGGACTGGTTCAGTCTGGTTAACAACGATCGAGTCCGAAACACCTCAAGCGATCAAGGAAAAATACATCGAAGCAACGTCGGGACATACTGTTCGATCCAAACAGCGCACTGGTAAATTCTCTCGTCAATTACGTTCTTCTTGGACTGACGCTTGGGACGCCGAAGGCGCACCCGAACCACTGCAGATGCCAATTCAGTCTCTAGTGAGTGAACCTCCACTCCATCGAATTTCGCAAATGGCAGATAAGGGACATCAAGGAGCTCGAGAACTAGCAACGTATTGGGTTGGACAAGGAGTGGGACTGATGAACTCGGTTCAGACGTCTCGTCAAGTGGTCTACGACTTCATGGAAGACTTTTTAGAAGCCTACGAACGACTTAACGAGAGCATTTCCGACTAACAGAAACACTAGAGATAGTGTCAGAGAGGAATTTGTTCTTGAAGGCGAGATCGAGCCGTTTCGCAATACTTCTCTGAATTGTCGATCCCGATAAATTCTCTACCTAGTTTCTTAGCTACTACACACGTAGTACCCACTCCGACAAAGGGATCGAGTACAGTATCCCCTTTGAAGCTGAACAACTGAATCACGCGACGAGCTAGCTCTTCGGGAAACACCGCCGGATGGTCAAACGCTTTCATGTTCTTTTCGGGAGCGATAGACCATTTCCCAACGACCCACTTCTTGAAATCGTCCGCACTGATGTCTGCATCGACGCGGTTCCCGGGTTTTTGCAACGTACCTTTACAGAACACTTCTATAAATTCCCAGGTGTACTTTAAATAGGGATTTGAAGGGCTCTTCCAGCTTCCCCACGCCGTGTATTTGCAGTTATAGTTGTTCTTCTCCCACAAGATCTCTCCCTTCCAGATCAATTTCTTATCCATGAGTTTTTTCGAGATCATATGATGACTGGGAATGTAGTCAGAATATAACGGCTGAATGTTGATTGCCAAACGGCCGCCAAACTTCAATACACGGACACACTCGTCAAGAATAGCAAACAACTTTTCGAAATAGTTTTGCCACTGCGCAGAGTCTTCCTGCGCGTCGTAACCTAGTCCAAAGTTGTAGGGTGGGGATGTGAAGATTAAATCAACGCAGTTATCAGGTAACTGTGCTAAGACTTGTTCGCTGTCACCACAAAGAATTTGATCAATGTAAGATTCTGGAAGTGTATTAACCTGCTCGTCAAACGACGCGCCATTGGTATAGAAATGGCGACCGCGGCGAGCTTCCTTCTCTTTTCTTCCTTTAATCTTTCTTTCTTCGTTGTATCCCACGTAAACTCGCTTGTCACCTCGAACACCGTAGCTACTTTGCTCATTTATCACGGAAAGAAAGTTAGAAAGTATGGAAGTATCATGGCGACCGTCCTTAAGTAAGTCTTTGACAACAGTCTCCACATAACTTACAACCGCTTGGCGTAAGTGCACCTCGTATCGATCGTCCGATTTAACTATAGAAAGGTCGCTTGGGCTAAATCTCGAGTTCAACTCTTTAATCAAGACCTTGGTACTGACGTTACAGACCTGATCTTTGGATAGAGAAAGTGGGACTACTCTATACGACATCCACTAACAATCTCTTGTGTAATCGCACCTACGACAATGTGTCGCAAGACTACACAAACTCTCAGTATCCAAGATACTGAGAGCTCATGATATTTTCAAAGTAATTAATTCTTTCTGAATCGAACGTCGAAGTAATAATATCTGCCATAGTCACGGTGTGCGTCGGAGAAGAATCCAAAGTACCGATCAGCTAATGGAGCTCGTTCACCAGTAACGTTTTTAATTCCAAAACGGAACCGAGTTCGATCACCGAGGAAGTCCCGAGTGTAATCAAACGACAGGTTCCACGTCATGAACTCTGGAATCACGTATCGCGTGCCATCGTTCAACGTCAATGAGTCCTGATAAAACTCTCCGAGCTGATTACCGAACAACGTAGCTGCATAAGGGAAGTTGCGCCAGCGTAGTAAAAACGTCGATTCGTACTCCTGATTTCCGTCCTGACCAATCAAATCCGCAAATCCTGCCACTGGTATGTCTGCTGGAATAATTCCAGCCTCTTTTGCGGTAACAAGATCTAATGATGGACCGCCTGGTTCTTGAGAGAATTCGTCAGTTTGAGCTCGAAGATACTTGAACGAAAACGATCCAAAGTCAGTTTCGAAATTGAGATAGATCCCAAAATCAATCCCCGATAGAGATCGAGTGTCTAGATTTGCATAGTTATCCTCGATCTTGTGAATCAATCCAGCAGGACATATACCTGCTGCAGTGTAGATTGCTGCCTCGTCATCTTCAATGTCTCCTAGCCGTTCCACAGCTGGATTTCCTGTAAATGAATCGCAGTTATTTAATCCATTTTGGAGTCGAAGTAGCAAGTCATAAACGGTATGGTTCTCTTCTCCGAAGAGGCCGATAGTATTTTCTTTTTCAATGGACCAATAGTCCATGGTGAAAGTTAACCACGGCGACGGCTCGATTACTACACCAAAGGTAACGTTTACTGACTCCTCCGAAACTAGGTCTTCGCTCCCCCGTGCGACTCGTTGTGTGGAATTTACACAGTCGATTACATCTTGTTCGGGATCGCCACCGTTCAGAGCAGCGTAAGTGCATGCCCAATCTGTTCTGGTATTCTGTCGAGCAACTACGTCTTCATTCACTGTAATCAAATTTGGTGCTCTAAACGCTTGAGACCAAGCACCTCGTAGTTGCAGCGCGTCTATCGGGCGAAAGCCTACTGCGACTCGTCCAACAAAAGTATCGCCAATATCTGAGAAGTTCTCATATCGCAATGCAATCAATGAATCCAGTCGCGAAGCGAGTGGTACGTGGAGCTCTCCAAATATCGAAAACACTAGTCGATCTCCACTACTGTCAGGAGTCGGACTTGAGTTCACTACATCTGAAACAAACGGGTAGGTATCGCCCTGATAATCGGTGAACACGATCGTACCATCTAATCGGGGATCGCGGTCATCCTCAAAGGATTCCGTTCGAATTTCCAAGCCTACCAGTGCTCTCACAGGTACTACTAGATCCAACAAGGATTGGTTCGAAAACTTTAGATCGATCATAAAGAGAGACATCATGTTATCTCGGGTCACATCGACCAAAATGCGTTCAATGTTGCTGTTCATACCACCGCTAAAGGGGTTGTACGCGGCTGGAGTGGGGTCAAAAAGAGCTTCAGCAGCTAGAGAATTAGAGACTCTGTTGCGAGTCAAATCTTCACGTGTTGCAACGGACCATACTCCCGCTGTTTCCCAGTCCCACTCACCTCTCGTGCCACGAAATCCTTGCAAAAATCGAAACACATTGCCGTCATTGAGAACGATACGTGGGACTTGTGCGAATCTATAGTTATCAATTTCCAACTCCAATCCTTCGCAAGGAACATCTGGAATTAAATCCTCTGGTAATCGATTAGGTGAACCGCAAGGTCCGAAGGGGTTGTAATAATTTTCTGGACCGACTCGGAGTTTGACCGAGGAAAAAGGAGCGAAGGGATGACGCCACAATTCCGACTGCGAGGAATAGAAAAGTACTTCAGTAAAAGCGTCAATCCCATTGTCTAATTGGTGATTCATGAAAAGAAACGTACTGAATCGATTCAGAGCCGAGGAGAGATCGCGAAATTCATTCAAGTTGTACCGGTAAGTTCCGTTACCGTCTACTGCTCCACAAGTTGTTTCATTCAACACCCAATCACAATCTTCGTGACCAAGGGGAAAAGTCTCAAATTCCCCACTTCGATCCGTAATACCGCTCAAACCGAAGCGAGACACACTGCGCCGGATATCGTATTGTCCCCACAACGAGTTCGCACTAGTATTGCGAAATGACGTTGAACCGGACCATGGAGAGTCATCCGGAACGAGATATCGCATCTCGGAATTCGCCCACTTCGAATCTTCACTTGCATGAATAGCGTCGCGAGTGTAGTAATTAAAGGTCAATCCTACGTGGGTTTTGCCGTCGTTGAAGTACCGGCCCCATTCTCCCGTTAAATCGTTACTGATTCGGCCTACGAGATCGTAGGCATATGCACGCCAACGAAATACCACGCCTTCGTAATCACTGCGTAACACGGTGTTGACCACACCCGCGACTGCGTCAGCACCATAAACTGCTGCAGCACCATCGCGCAGAATCTCGACTCGGTCGACACCGAAAACAGGAATCGTATTGGAATTCACCGTGTTCACCGGGACAAAACTACCACCTACTTCTTCGGTTTGATAGCTTGCGGCATTGACCAATCGCCGCCCATTGAGCAGGACTAGCGTATTTCCTGTACCAAGATTGCGTAGGTTGAATGCACCGATGTCTCCACGCGCTGCATTTACCCCACCACTAATCGTCTCTTCCTCGTTGAAGAAATTCTGACCTTGTTCAGGTAGTAGATCTAGTAGCTCATCACCCGAGGAAACTCCGAAAGCTTCAACATCTTCGGCTTCAAACACCGTTACGGGCAATATGCCTCCGATGTCAGCACCTTTGATTTGAGTGCCAGTTACCACAACCTCTTCGATTTCTTCGTCAGCATTCTCTTCTTCTTCCTCCTCTTGGCCGAATGCATTGCCTGCACCGACGATCAATAGAGCAGAAAGAGCAAGTGGAAAAAGTGACCTCTCAAACCATCGAAATGTGTATCTCTTCATGAATTTCTCTCCTTTGTAATAACAAAAAAGCCCACACACAATACTCTTTCAAGTATCAACATGAAGTGCTTTTTTTTGGGGGTGAATCGTGGGCGTGAATTACTAGTTCTCGTCTTTATTATCCACACACAGTTCAAACACAATATCTTGCAACGTGATGTCCGCTATATTGATGGACGCGTGAGTCTGTTTTAGCCAAGTCATAGCGTTGTGCAACTTCTTGTACTGCTCCTCTAGCATTCGTGCAGTTTCCGAAGGTTGCGGTCCACCTACACCCGCACGATTCAACACCATTTCTCTTGCGTCTAAGGCATTCCTGAGAACTGATAAATCTAATTTTTCAACTTCTCCAATCTTCTCTTTATAGAGTTCAAAGATTGCGTCGTCAGACAGTTCTTGAATGGTATTGCCGGTACTCCGGCCGAGATCTACGAGTTCTGCTGTGAATTCAAAAGCATCGCGAAACGATAGATCAGCATGTGTAACGAGAACTTCCGTTACCTGTGCGGAGGTTGCAAAACTTCGGTCGATTTCCTGAATTGCTCGTTCAGGATCAATGAAAATTTGGGTGAGCAACTTCTGAAACTTCGTCAGCATGATCGTACCAGTTTCAACCAAGTTGCTCACGTTATTAGCCATGCGATAATCGTGCATACCAGCATCGACGTTATGTACATTCAGAGCTACTCGATCTGCCATTGCGATCACATCGTTTGCAGCAGTACGAAGTCTATCGAGGTCTCGAGGATTGCGCTTCTGCGGCATCGAAGTACTTCTACTATCGCCAATGTCAGTCGGCTGAATCCAAATCCATGGCCATGGGTTACGTTGTTGGGAGTGAATGTTCTCGACAAACTGATTCACGACTAATGCAGTATTCTTCAGTAGCGATGCTAACTCGACAGCATAGTCGAGACTACTGACAAAATTGGCATCAAAGCTGTTTTCTACGATGTCATCAAAACCTAATAACTTAGCCAATCGATTTCGATCAAGTCTTATTCCGCTCGTGTTGCCTACACCAGCACCGTACGGACTTTGATTGACTCTACTAAAACCCTCTTGAAATCTTTCGCTAATCCGCTCAAACGACTCACCGTAGGCTAACAATATGTGCGCGTAAGTTGTTGGTTCCGCGGGTACTCCGTGAGTATAGGTCGGCACTACGGTTTCGTGATGTTCCGCTACTATCGTTAGCAGTCCTTTCCGAGCATCAAGAACTTGTTGTAACAATTCCAACCAATCTTGGCGGGCTAACATCCGGCGCACTGTACCATGCAAATCTTGTCGTGAGCGTCCGATATGTAAAGCGGATATTTCGCTACCTGCTAAATCGATGAGCCTAGGTTCTAGAACTGCATAGTTGGATGTTCGTAAATCAGAATCTAGAGTAGCTTTCGCACTATCTTGCAGTATCGCAGTTGCAAATAATGGAACTTTCGCCGATGAGATGATGCTGTCCTCGGCTGACGAAACCAATGTTGCTTTATTCGCTTCGATCATAAAGCAATAGAAGTCATCGCACGGTTCCCTCCGATCATAGACTGTTCTGCAAATTGGAGTTCCTCGTTCTTGAGTGTCCAATGACCATTCGTTTACGAAGAATTCAATCGTCGCTTGTGAAAAAAATGAAAGTCGTTCTGGCAATGTATCCCGATCTACGTTGTCCCCAGTTTCGAAAGTGATCGAAGGTATTCCGTATGTTCGATAAAAGTAGTTTTTGGAGGTACCCAAATCTGATAGTTCCCGTTCGGCGGGTTCAAAACCCGCGGGATAGCCATTTTCATTATGGTCTACCGCTTGTACGCTCACTAGATCCAACCAATCAGAAATGAAATTTTCAGGGTCCATTGGATCACTTTCCATTTGGATATAGAGCACATCTCGATTAGTCGAATGAAAGTCTAACATCAAGCGCACGCGGGAAGACAAATCAATTTCGTCAAGGAAACTTCTCACGGCCGCAGTCTCAGGCTGAGTGAAATTGCCCCAATCACGATTTAGATCTAACCCTCCTGCGTTGTGTCGCCAATGGCCGAATACAACTCCATCCGGATTGAGCAGTGGTATAAAGACTAAGTTGTACCGTGCAAAAAAACCACAGATAGGAGACAAGCCAGACGAGCATTCCTCAAGTCGGGTTTCACTCAAATCATTTAAAAACGCACGCATTGCCATGGCTCCTGGTATTTCTGGTGGATGCGCGCGACCCAAGAACAATAAATGTGTTTCTGTTTGGGGATTGGTCTGAAACACTTCGATAGGCCGGTAACCGTGGGAATAGCCAACAACTCGGGGTTCGCCGATGTTCCAAGACATTTGTAGTTCATCAAACCACTCCTTGTACCAATCACTCGCTAGATTCTCTTGAGCAGATACGAAGACAGGTTCGTCTTCCACCAAGATCGTAAAACGTGCCGATAAACCTTCGTCTACAACAGTAACGGCGTTGGGATCTATTGCTTCCCAATCCATGCCGTTCGTGCTCAGTTTTGGTACATATCGATGTTTAAGATTTTCGAAATCCTTGGGATAGTTCAGGACGATGTTCAGTTCAAAGGGACCTGTGTCAGGTTTTGGGTTGATTCGAAATCCATACCAAGGGCTTGTATTGACGACATTGGAATCTTCAGGAAGGACAAAAACATCTAAATGTGTTGGCGACACCTCGCATGATGCAATATTCGCCCCTGGATAGTCTGTGTAGACTGCATAAAGAGTGGATTCACAATCGTGAGATGCAGACCACACCACCCCGACAGCAAGCAGTGTGGAAACTGCCAATGTGGAAGCTACTTTAGATTTCAAAAGGATAGAAGTTCGATAGGAATAGTCATTGGTTGATATGGCGGTGAGTCTTTCACAACCAAGCAACAAATTTTATGTGGAATTTCTCGTCCTCCACAAATACACTCGAAAACGCTATGCAAAATTCACCGTTCTTGTCAATATTGGTGAGTTAAAGAGCTTCGCATGTCTGATTGGTTTTCAATAGAAAATAAGATAACGTTGGTGACGGGTGGTTCCCGTGGTATCGGCGAGATGATTGCTGCGGGATTCTTGCAACACGGAGCAAAAGTTTACATTTCGTCGCGCAAAGCAGAAGTCTGCTACACGACTGCTCAACGTTTACAAGAAGAGTTTGGAGGTGAGTGTATTTCTATTCCGGGAGATCTCAGCAAGCTAGAAGGTATCGAAGACGTAGTGGCTCGGTTCTCAGAGTACGAAAGCAAACTTGACGTATTGATCAACAATGCCGGGGCATCTTGGGGAGCACCAATCATGGAATTTCCAGAGGTCGGATGGGATAAAGTCATGGACACTAACGTAAAAGGGCTATTTTTCTTGACGCAAAAGTGCTTGCCTTTGCTCCGCGAAGCCGCGACATACGACGATCCCGCTAGAGTTGTAAATATTGGATCTGTAGACGGCATCCGTACTCCAAAATTTGAAAACTTCTCCTACGCTGCGTCGAAAGCAGCGGTACATCATTTGACCCGTCAATTGGCGGCTCGGCTCGTACGAGAAAACATAAACGTAAATGCTATTGCTCCTGGACCCTTTCCCACTTGGATGCTTAGTGGTGGTGTTGGTTTTGGCGGCAAGGTTGACGGAGTGGACTGGTCCATTGTGGGCAAGAAAAATCCACGTGGTCGAGTTGGGACCATGGAAGACATCTGTGGTCTTGCTATTTATTTGTGCTCCCGTGCTGGAGCTTACACTGTCGGAGAAACCATTACCTGTGACGGTGGCTCCGTGGCGTGTAGTAATTGACGGCCTAAGGGATCAGTCCGTCTAAGCTTCGCCTTGTCCAGATTGGTCGGCGATGAGGACGATCGACTTAAGCAATTCTTTACCAAAACTCTCACTCGACATGTCGCGAGTAAAGCCTTCGACCAACGCTCGAGAAAAACTCGCGATCATCCCGTCGTTGCGACTCAATCTGCGAACAGCTTCTGAACGTGAGTACCCTCCGGAAAGTGCAGCTAGTCGCAACACCTTCGGGTGATCGGTGAACTCTTTATAAAAGTCATCAACCTCAGGTAGCGTTAGTTTAAAAATTACTCGGTGCTCATCGCTCAGTTTCATTAGATGAACGGTTAATGCGTCAAGCAAAATCTGCTCGCATTCCTTCTTTGCCTCTGCCTTGATATCGATTTCTGGTTCAACTATGGGGATCAGTCCATGTTCGTTAATAATCATTGCGTAATCAAACTGTTGCTCTACGACCCGGTATATTGCACGACGATTTGGTTCCTTTATCACGGACCGCATTTTCGTACCAAAGACATCTAGACTCTTTGCCGTTTCTAGGCGCGGACCTATGTCTTGAATTGGTTTCATCATTTGAACACCATTCGCTTCTGGTGCTAAACCGTTATCAATCTTCAAGAAAGGTAGAACCCCCCGTTCTTGCCAAAGATACACACTACTATTCAAACCATTTACATTTCGGTGCATTGTCTGTTCGAACAGGATAGCTCCGAGGATGCGAGGATAACCGAAATCTTGGTGCGACATAATGCGTACGCGCATATCGTGAACAAGGTCAAACATCTTCGCTTCATCTTGCTCATACTCATCCGCAGGCACTCCGTAGTTTGTCAGTACCTTCGGGGTACTTCCTCCACTCTGATCTAATGCTGCTATAAAACCCGTACCGAACTTCATTCGATCTTGCTTTTCAGTATCGGTGCTTGGGTTACTAGGGATCTCTAGTGACATTCTTTTTTTATTCCACTCATAGTTGCATGACCGCATTCGATGGTCGCGTAGCGGGCACAGTGTTAGTCGATCGGGATTCAGGGTCAATATACTAATTCTGATTTCTCTTTGAACAAGATAGATGAGTAAAGATCTTCAAATATATTTCAACCCAAACTGCAGCAAATGCCTGTCCGCATTGGAAATATTGGACGCTGAAAACGCTTCTTTCGAAGTTGTCCGTTACTTAGACCATCCTTTGTCCCGTGATCAACTCGAAGCCATATTAAACAACCTGTCCGATCCCATAGCTGATTTAGTTCGTAAAGATAAAAGATTTTCTGAACTTGGACTAGATACTGCTAACTTCGACACTCGGAATTCTGTTGTCAATTTACTTTTGAAACACCCAGAATTGATGCAACGACCTCTAATCCACAAAAATGGAAAGTGGTCTATTGCTCGAACTGCAGAGAAAGTCATTGAGATTTTGCGCAGGTAGACCTCGATTCGATACGACTAAACAGTTATAAAAGAAGTCTGCTAGTAGTCGACTCTACCCTAATGTATGATGAAACTATGAAATTTTGGAAGAAACCTCAAAAATACAATATTCGACTACGCGTGACCTCGCTATTGGGATTGTTGATTTTCGCAGTCTGGTTTGTTTCAAGTTGTGGTTCTCCGAAAAAGCAAGATCCTACCATCACTCTATTCGTTCGCACAGTAGAGAGTTGCATATGCAATTATCTTGACATTGAGGACGATAATCCGTCAGGTCTAACCTATGAAGACTTTATCGAAGATTGCAACAAGACAGTCCGAGAATCTCATCCAAATCGATTCGAAGACGTAGAGGACTCGGAACCAGAAATGGACAGTCTGCGTTGTCCTGAAAAGGTCGAGAGTTGGCAAAAAGTCATAGAAGAGCAGAAACGATTGCGCGAAAATAATCGTAAGTTGATGCAACAAATCTTGGAAGAAACCTCCGACACACAGGAAGATCCTGATACAGCTGAAGAGTGAAATGTACACCGAAATCGGTTTCTACGGAACAGCGATAGAAAATCAAGATCGTTTAGTGTACTACCAACCAGAAAGCTTTTTTCCATGAGTTCGGCTTTGAAGTTCTCCAATGAATTCGTAGATCGACTGCCTGGAGATCCCGAATCGAGGAACTTCGTGCGTGTCGTTAGGGATTCTTGCTACTCTTTGGTGGAACCAACTACTACCTCCAAACCATCGCTAATCACCTATTCCCAAGAACTAGCTGAATTACTAGGAACATCGCCTGAAAAAATTGGGACGGAGACCTTCACGGAAGTATTCGCTGGTAAACGAACAGTTCCAGGATCTACACCATACGCGATGTGTTACGGCGGACATCAGTTTGGTCACTGGGCGGGTCAACTCGGCGATGGTCGAGCTATTACGCTTGGTGAAATTGAAGGAAAAGACGGAGTTTCTTACGCGTTGCAGCTTAAGGGATCAGGTTTAACCCCCTATTCTCGGACCGCAGATGGATTGGCGGTTCTCCGATCTTCGCTGCGTGAATATGTGTGTAGTGAAGCCATGCACCACTTAGGTGTACCAACGACAAGAGCATTGTGTTTGATTCGTACAGGTGATCAAGTGTTTCGAGACATGTTTTATGACGGTAATCCTGAATTAGAAACGGGAGCGATCGTGTGCCGGGTTGCACCAACCTTTCTACGCTTTGGAAGCTATGAGATTTTCGCAGCCCAACGAAATCCTGAAGTACTCAAACTATTAGCTGACTTTACAATCCAAACACAATTTCCAAATATCAAAGCAGACGGTTCGCCAGACTCGTACGTTCAATGGTTTCGGGAAGTCTTAGATCGCACGGCCTTCCTTATGGCTGAATGGTGGCGGGTCGGTTTTGTACATGGTGTAATGAACACCGACAACATGTCGATAACGGGTTTAACCATTGACTACGGACCTTACGGATGGTTAGAGGACTTTGACCTTGGCTGGACACCCAATACTACGGACGCCCAAACGAAACGATACACCTTTGGCAAGCAACCTCAGATCGCTAAGTGGAATCTACTGCAATTAGCAAACGTCTTATGCCTCCTTGTCGATGAACCTCTACCCTTACAAGAAGCATTAGACGAGTACGACGGAATCTTCGAGGCATACTACTCGGACGTCATTCGTCGCAAACTAGGACTTCAAGAATTGAGCGACGATGACACTAATTTGGTGCAAGAACTCTATAGCGTGTTTGATTCCTTCGAAATTGATATGACTTTGTTCTTTCGGTTACTGGCAAAAGTTTCAATCGATACGTCTGAAGAGCAACAGCTCGTCAAGTCCTTAGAACCTGCTCTCTACAATCCCGAAGATATTTCGAGAGAAGAACAGGTTAGACTTGAAAATTGGTTACGAACCTATACTGCTCGAGTTCAACATCAAAGTCTAAGTCAGATCGCACGCACCGATCTTATGAACAATTCAAACCCGCTTTACGTTCCAAGAAACTATCTTGCGCAATTGGCGATTGACGACGCAGATAAAGGCGAGTATTCACTACTAAGACAATGGACGGAAGTGCTCAAGAGTCCGTATCAGGAACAGCCCAGAATGGAAAAATTTGCAGCCAAGCGTCCCGAGTGGGCTCGGACTCGAGCTGGATGTTCCATGTTGTCTTGCAGTTCGTAGCACTCTATCGGAAGATACCTTCCTTCATGGATTCAGTCCCTATATTTTCTGCGAAAATGCTACGAAACTCTAAAAACACCAATCTTCAACGAACTGTTGATGATCCTAACATTAGAACAACAGTAATGGCGACATAACGTTTAGGTGAATCAACCGTCGTCTCACTTCAGTTTAGAGACACTCAGAATATTCCGTCACCTACTCACATGAACTGCTTGAATGTGGTAATTGGAATTTGATTCGAGAATCTTTGCCGTAGAACAGATTTTTTACCTCTTCCCGTTGCCGTTCTTAAGAAGATAATTGAAGTCCACCAAAAAAAATCTCGCTCAAAGACTTACTAAATACCCCCGCAATCGCGTTTAAGAATGCAATGCTCTCCAATCGACGTAGATGGGGGAACGCCAACTCGGGAGTTCACTGTCCCTCCTCAAATCACTCCAAGTCAGCCTTGTCCTCTGCGCTTAAGAAAGTTCTTGCTCGTTCAATTTGATCATCGCTAAAAATTGGTCGGTAGTTGTTCATCCTGATTAGTCGAACAGCGGCTTGCGATTGGATACTACTTGAAGGCAAATCTTCAAGTGATTCAAACAAGTTTTGGGGATCCTTTGAAGACCACCTGAGGAATACTGTTGAGTAGAAAAATTCTTGATCCGGTTCTTCTAACTCTTTTCCAAGTTCAATAGCTTCGCTAGTCTGCCCCTCGTCTACCATGTCCGCGGCGACTGAACCGTAGGCGTAAGGTTGGGAATTTTTTCGTACTCGAGGTAGAAGTTCTTTTGCAAGTTCGATATTACCCTCTTCAGATATTGTTGTTACAACGTAGTACTCTGCTTCATAACTCCGAGAAGGCGCAGGCTGTTCTAACGCAAGCTCAAAGGCATGATTGGGATCTTTTTGTGCTAAAAACGGCAAAATCTCCCTCAGCAGAGTGAGACGTTGTGGATCCTCTCGGGTATAGTTAGTTAGAACCCATTCTGTCACATTTTCAGGTTCTTGCTGAGTCCATTCACTCACGATACTCTCCACAATTGTAGAAGTATTTCCAACGAGATTTTCCACAGAGCTTAGCTTATCAAGTGCATCCATTGGATCGTGTCGAGCAACGTAAGCAAATGCGATCTCCAATGGCGATATGCGCAACTCCTCAGATATTGCCTCGATATTTTCAATCAACTCATTAGGCTTTGTACGAGCCCAAGTCCTAGCGAGATCGACTTCAAGATTTGAGGTCAATGAGGAAGGTTCGAAAGTCGAGATAGTGGCAAGTGCGGCTCGAGCATCCGTGCGCGCCCATTCGCGAATAATCGTTCTAGACAAAATCAACTGTTCGCGTTCGTCAGCCAGTCCTATGGTATATTTCAGAGCACCTGCTGGAGCCACTTGCGCGATTACGTTCACCAAATCAGACTCACTCCTTGAGTCCTCTATATCTGAGTATATCTTTGACAGCACCTCGAAGCCTACTTGGGCGTGCCATGCCTCTGCAACTATTGCTAGTGATTCCGTTTGTAATGAGTCGTCGACATTGTCATCGAGCAGAATGCGCCATGACACCTTTGGTTCCACAATATTCTGTTCAGCCTTCTTCTTGCTCGCCAACTTGAAAAACGTGTTCTCACCGTCGAGCCGCACGGCAATTTCACGACGCTCGGTATCAGGGAGGTCATCGCGGGCTTCAAGGATCGCGTGAAGTGCTGTGGTACGCCGCGACCCTGCGAGCGTAATGGCGGCATCAACTGCGTGATCTAAATCGGTTACTGCCCACTCGCTAAAAACAGTCACTAAAAGTTCATCGAGTTGAAATTTTGATACATCGTCTAGATATTGAAGAGCTTGTCTTGGATTTTTCGAAGTCAGATTCCTAAGAATGACAATCTGCGCTAACTTACGATTACTCTCCCTTTCAATTTTTTTAGATTGATTCCACCACTCGTTCAGTTCCTGTTCAGACGCAGATGCGAGGCTGGTGTAGAGAGCTCTGTAGTGTTCAGCGGTACTGCCCTGTTCAAAGATTTGCTGAAATTGCCCAAATTCGACCGCATTCTCTAAAACACCGTCTCTATTGTTGGAGGACTGTTGCTTATCCCCTCGAGCAGATTCGTATGTAGATTGATCATTCAACGATTTGGAATTTTGGATTGCAAACACAGCAAAAATCCCAATTGCTAGTCCAATGGTG
Organism: Gammaproteobacteria bacterium; assembly: GCA_009841615.1. GTDB lineage: Bacteria > Pseudomonadota > Gammaproteobacteria > Pseudomonadales > Azotimanducaceae > Bin55. The sequence goes on from VXLL01000023.1 coordinate 107,788, forward strand.
AATGAAGTTCCAACTAACAGGATACTTTTGAATCCTGTTAGAGATTGCCTGTTTGTAGTCGTCATATTGCAATACCACTCGGTTTTTCGTAAATTTTAGGACGTGCTCTGTCGGCGTGCATGGAGCGATCAACCAAAATTTAAACGTTTGGTAGATGTTAAAGTCTGGTCTAAACGACGCATGTGTCCAATATGTGAGCATCAATCAAGGAAAGCACCTCTTAAAGTCGTAGGGAGCTGTGATTGGGCGTTTCTCTACGCTTTTTAAGAGTAGGAGCATCAATGTACCCTATGCGTTTCTAGTCATACAAAGACACTTCATGAATTGAAGATACCAACTAATCGCCCACAGTACTTTTATCAGAGCTTGCCGTAAATCATGACGGTATATGAACGTAGTCTAAATGAGTACCGAGTGTTTCAAACTTATAGATTCGCTCAAGACACGAGAGTCTTCCTGTTTAACTTTGTGCGACAAAGACTTTAATCTCTACCCAAAACTCATGCCGGGACGAATGTAGCTGCAATGCGTTTCCGTTTAAACAGTCATATTTTTGGATACTCGCCCAACGGAGTTTGCATTTACTACTCTGATAAATCTTCATGAATTAGGTCCTTGAACATGCGTCTACCCATGTCGAGCAACCTGTTTTCACGTTCGGTCAGAAACTCTTTGAATTGATCCAACTGTTTATTGGTGATTTTGGGAGCCGTATCGGGGAGCAAGTAAATGAACAAAAGCCTGGTTCTAATAGCCTTGACCTGTAATTCTTGAGACGGAAGTGCGCGTATCCCTGCGATTAAATGATCAAACGGCTCACGATGACCGATGTTCCTAGCTAGAGCCTCGTTGTATTCTTTGCGTTCGTGTTCCGGTAGAGCACTGCCCAATTCAAGAGCGTCTGAGATTCTGTCTTGAGCTTGTAACCGCCACATGACTCGTCGATAAGCGTTTGTTTTTGTCTCACCTTCGCGGACTCTTGTTAGCCACTCAATCGCTTGATCGACATCCCCCATCGATCCCAAGACTGTCGCTTCAAATCCTGCGGTATCAGTGGATAATGGCATTTGCTGGGCCATCTCGAAAGCTGTGTACGGATCGGATTTGGACCAAACTTGAAACACGTCATCCAAAAATTGCTGCTTCATGGAATCGTCTAGGTGAGACTCTTCAGACTCTATCCAATCAATTGTCGAATTTGGACTTGCTCTGGTAGCGGACGCAATAATCCGATCGATGGCAAAATAATGTGCCACACTTCTATCGGAATTTCTTCGACGCTCTTCTCGATCACTGCGCGTCTGAGACCAGTCACTCGTCTCACGCAGAAGTTCGAGTGCGTGGAACGGAGAGGCTTTGGCTACTTCTAATGCAACTTCAACATATACAAGATCGTGATACTCTGGTGGAAATTTTTCCAATGAGACGAGTGCGAGATCGGGCTCCCTCAACGTCCAACGACCAATAATGTCTTCAATCACATCGTGCCGGATGTCTTGAAGATCTGTGCCTTCTAACCGATTCCATAATGTCTCTGGGTCGCTACCGAACCACACGTCGCTAACAGCAGAGAGCAAGTCCACATCGAGTGCTTCACCTAAACTCACTAAGTACTCAAACATCTGTTCTGGGTCGCTAACTGCAATGTCGGACACAAGTCTCGATCGAGCCCCGTTGAAGAACATTCGTGTGCTTTGTGACATGTTGCCTTTCGACTGCGCATCGAAAACTTCCAAAACTCTCGGCAATGAGTCCAATCCCTGCGCGAGAACAAAATTCACAGCCTTCCTTTCTGCTTCGCGAAAGTCAAAGTCACCTTTTGATATAGTGTTTTCAAGTTCTGTAGCGATGTTATCCAGTGAAGTGTGGTCTCGAGCCAGTAGATGCTGGTCTAGCAAGCCAGTTAAGTAATCCTCTTGAAACCCTAACTCTCTACCCATTTCAATCACGCGCGATCGGTGGAGGGAAGTACTACCGTCGATTAGTCCTAATAGTCCTTGCCTTTTTAATCCGGTGTCGAACAGAGCCAAAAACTTGACCGCTTCGTCCTCATACATCTGGGGCCATTCACTCATCACACCATATACCACAATCTGTGCGGTTTGTTCGTCGAGTTGTTCAATCAGGGATTGAACCTTGTCGCTGTCAATTTCGAACAATTTAGACAGTACAACACTCCTCAGCCAATGCGTCGTATGAATGGATTCAAACGCCAATGGATATTCACGAACTTCGTGAAATATTTCCACAAGCTCATACTGGGTCGCATCATCAACGAACCGCAGTAACGCTTGCTTTAGGTCAAAGAGATTGTCATATTCGGTCAAAGCGTCAAAGAGCGAGTCTTCGTTCATTTTGGAACTGTTTTGCCGCGCCGACCCACCAGATTTTGAATCTGAGACAAGTTGCTCCTCGCTATCACTGTTTTGTACTTCAGTGTTTTGAACGAGCACATCAGTATTTACTGGCTGTGGAAGAAAAATCGCTCCTACGATTTCGATGCCCACAAACACCGGTATTGTTAATGCCAAAAATCGAACTAATTGTTTATTCTGGTTCATATTTATTTACCGTTGCAGCAAAAGACGAATACTTCGTCGTTGTGCAGGCGCTACGTGCTGTAATAATATCTTTACTTCATCGTCAGAATACAACGCTTCGTCATCAGAGAACGAATGAAACTGTAGCGCGCGTCGAGCCATTGTGGAGCGCGCTTTTGTTACAGGTAGGGTTGAGATTAGTTCCACGATCCTTTTTGGTGGTTCTTGTGTAACTATGTCAAAAGCTATGCTGTTGTAAAAACTCTCTTGATCCTTTTCGGAAAGTTGTTTCCCAAGCGCTAAGGCTTCATCCGTTCTTGAGTCGTAAATGAGTCCGGTCGATACGGTTTTAAATGCCGCAAGTTGGGTAGCACC
>VXLL01000003.1 GCA_009841615.1 Gammaproteobacteria bacterium
TTTTTTGAAATTAAAAATTATTTTAATTAATATTTAATTTTTTTTATTATTTGTAAGAAAGAGCGCCGGTGGTGAGGAACCTCACCACCGGCGTTTTACATTCAGTGTTGTTGAATCTTTGTAAAATAAAAAGATACTTGTGTCTAACTTTGTTTCCGCTTGAAATTGCGGTACAGTACGTAACACTAAACAGAAGCAACGCGAATTAGATTTGCGTGAATTAGTTTTGCGTGTTACAAAGCATGAGTTGGTTAAATTCGTCGGTCCGTTATTGTGGACCAACATGTTTAGTCATATTGGAACAACATTTTGTAAAGAGCACAGACTAGATACATTTGAGGGACAGGCACTATTATGAAGAACCTATTTAGCTCCAAAATTTCTTGGGTTGCAATTTTTGCATTACTCACAGGAATTTCAATGCAAGCACAGACTGGCGATGCTCCCACGACTACCGAAATGGGAATCGGAGGGTCAGCGCCGCTCACTGTGTACACCAACAACATCGCTGTTAAATTGAGACTAGAATCTCAAGTGTTTCAGAAAGACACGTACGTCATTATTGACTACACGCAACCGTCAGTGATGGACATGCACGCTGCTCTCTTTCGCACAATGCGTTATGGTGAAGGAGAGACAACGTTGAAGATTCGCGCAGAGAATTTTTCTTTAGAGATTCCGGTGGATGAAATTCAAGGCGTGGGTCCAGGCCACCCAAGCTTTGCTTTGATGAACCAACTGACCGCAGAATTTGAAGAGCAAAACGAACGAATTGATATCACTGCTAAGATCGGTTGGGGACTATTAAAACATTTCAGCTTAAAACTAGATTTTGACAACAACGAGCTTGTGTTGACGCCTGCTTCTGAACGTACAGAAGAAGACATCGTTGCAGAATACGAAATGCTGGTTAAAGGTGTAGTCAGAGTTGATGGCCGGGTATGGGTTCCAGTTCAAGACGACGTGTACCAAAATGTATTCATGCTTTTCGATACCGGTTCTTATCACACTCGTATTGACAAGGATTTCGCCAGTTTACGAGGATTTCCGCTTGGTGATGTGCCGAATCTTCGATTCGTCGAGGGAGCACAAAGCCAGCCGATATCCGAAATGGCCGCGCTCATGCCAAACGGCGTTGAACGAGCTCCGAAGATGGAGCTTCCAGAAGGCGTAGAAGTTCCGGAAGTAGCACCGATTGAAGAGCGCATGAAGTCAGAACCAGTGTTGATTTCTGGCTTATCGCTATTGTCAGGCTATACCTTGGAAATTAATCCAGAAGAAGGACTACTTGCACTCACTCGTATCAAAAATAGCAACTACCGAGAGGAAGATGAAGCGTTTTACACGGCTGTAGGTGCTCGCGATAGCGAAAAATTTGATGCTTACTTAGAGGCATATCCAGAAGACCAACACGTTCGTGAAGCAGTATTCTGGCGCTTTGGTTTGGGAATTGAAGAGAAAGATCCGGTCGACGCTCAGCTGGCGACTTTGGATCGTGGATTAAATGTTGTTCTCGAATCTGATCAGTTTCGTTACATCAATAACTTTATTGGCTTCTCCAACGCTGTTGATGCAGAGCCAGATCTCAAGATCGGTATTGGTGAGAAAGCTCTTGGATTCGTCGCAGTGTCGAAGAATCCAGCACATCGGCAACATGTTCAGATCTTCTTAGGTGATTTGTACTTTGATCAAGAGAACATTGATAAGGCATACGAAAACTATTTTGCCGCTGCTTTCAATGGCGATCCAAGACTAGAACCCTTTAACAGGTATAAGTTAGCCACAGTTTACGAAGCAATGGGTAAGTATCGACGTGCCTATTCCAGCTATTCACGAAGTCTTCGTGATTTTGACGATTTACCACCCGACATGGCTTCCGGAAGTTTAGAAGCGCTTACGCGCCTCAGAGAACATCTTGATCCAGACGATCCGTTGATCGTTGAAGCAGAAACCAATCGCATGTACGTTCCCAAGCAACTCAACATTGGCGAACCACTACCGATCGTCACCGCCATGACTCTCGAAGGTGAGGAGCAAGCATTAGATCACTTCAAGGGTAAAGTAGTACTCGTCGACGTATGGGCGACTTGGTGCGGACCGTGTATCGCTGGACTTCCGAAGTTGCGCGAGGTAGCAGAGAAGTTTGCCGGTACTGACTTCGAAGTTTTGTCAGTTAGTGCTGACGACAAGGCGGAAACGGTGATAGACTTCCTCGAAGATGAAGATTTGCCTTGGAGTCACTGGCATATCGGTGCTGGTGGAGATGTGCACAAAGAGTGGAACATTCGCGGTTATCCGACCTACATGTTGATTGATAGAGAAGGGACACTTCTAGCTCGTGGCCACGGTCTAACCGACGAGATGATTTCTCTGATCGAACAAAATTTGAAACAAATATAGTCTTTCGTTTAACTAGTTAAACAAAACGCCGGTGCCGACAGAGTTCGTCACCGGCGTTTTACTATCGGCGTGTCCCAATAAATTGCTAAACTAACAGTTTGCAATGTTTGACTCTTGGGCCGCTTGATATTGCGGTAAAATACGTAACACTAGGCATACGCGATGCAATATAGCATTGTTGTTGCACACGCTCTAGATGATCGGATGGGTTGGTCCACTAATGTGGACCAACGTGTTTAATCACATTTGAGCGACTATTTGTAAAGAGTACTGACTAGATACAAACAAAGGACAGGCACTATCATGAAAAACCTATTTAGCTTGAAAATTTCTTGGGTTGCAATTTTTGCAATACTTACGGGATTTACATTGCACGCACAGTCTGGAGATGCTCCCGCGACGACCGAATTGGGAATCGGAGGATCAGCGCCTCTCACTGTGTATAGCAATAACATCGCCGTCAAATTGAGACTGGAGTCTCAAGTGTTTCAGAAAGACACTTATGTGGTGATTGATTACACGCAACCAACTACCATGGAGATTCACCGTAATCTTGCTCGCTCAATGCGATTTGGAGAAGATGAAACCACACTAAAAGTTCTTGCTGAAAATTTTTCTTTAGAAATTCCGGTTGATGAACTGCGCGAAGCCCGCGGTCCAAGCTCACAACTATTGGAGAATCTCACCGCGGAATTTGAAGAGCAAAATGAACGTATCGACGTTACGGCTAAGATCGGCTGGGGATTGTTAAAACATTTCAGTTTGAAGCTCGATTTTGACAACAACGAGCTTGTGTTGACGCCTGCTTCTGAACGTGCGGAAGAAGACATCGTAGCGGAATATGAAATGATTGTTAAGGGCGTGGTCAGAGTTGATGGTCGCGTGTGGGTACCTGTTCAAGACGATGTCTATCAAGGCGTATTCATGCTTTTCGATACCAGCTCCTATCACACGCGTATCGATAAAGATTTTGCCAGTTTGCGAGGTTTTCCGCTTGGTGACGTTCCGAATCTTCGATTTGTCGATGGTGCGCAGAGTCAACCCATATCTGAAATGGCCGCACTCATGCCAAACGGCGTTGAGCGAGCACCGAAGATAGAACCCCCAGAAGGTGTAGAGATTCCCGAAGTAGCACCGATCGAAGAGCGCATGAAATCAGAGCCAATGTTGCTTTCCGGCTTATCGCTATTGTCAGGTTATACCTTGGAAATTAACCCAGAAGAAGGACTACTAGCACTCACTCGTATCAAAAATAGCAACTACCGAGAGGAAGATGAAGCGTTCTACACTGCTGTAGGTGCTCGCGATAGCGAAAAATTTGATGCTTACTTAGAGGCATATCCAGAAGACCAACACGTTCGTGAAGCAGTATTCTGGCGCTTTGGTTTGGGAATTGAAGAGAAAGATCCGGTCGACGTTCAGCTCGCGACTCTTGACCGCGGCTTGAATGTCGTTCTTGAATCTGATCAGTTCCGCTACATCAATAACTTTATTGGCTTCTCCAACGCAGTTGGTGCGGAGCCAGATCTCAAGATTGCTGTGGGCGAGAAAGCTCTCGGATTCGTCGCGGTTTCGAAGAATCCGGCGCATCGGCAACAGGTTCAGATCTTTTTAGGCGATTTGTACTTTGATCAAGAAAACATTGATAAGGCGTACGAAAACTATTTTGCTGCGGCATTCAATGGCGATCCAAGATGGGAACCTTTCAACAGGTATAAGTTGGCTACGGTTTACGAAGCAATGGGTAAGTATCGACGTGCGTATTCCAGCTATTCACGAAGTCTGCGTGATTTTGACGAGTTGCCCCCGGACATGGCTTCAGGAAGTTTAGAAGCACTTACGCGCCTCAGAGAACATCTTGATCCAGACGATCCGTTGATCGTAGAAGCTGAAACCAATCGCATGTACGTTCCCAAGCAACTCAATATTGGCGAGCCACTACCCGTGGTCACAGCTATGACCCTCGAGGGTGAGGAGCAAGCATTAGACCACTTTAAGGGTAAAGTAGTACTCGTTGACGTGTGGGCGACTTGGTGCGGACCGTGTATCGCTGGACTTCCGAAGTTGCGTGAGGTAGCAGAGAAGTTTGCCGGTACTGACTTCGAAGTTTTGTCAGTTAGTGCTGACGACAAGGCGGAAACGGTGATAGACTTCCTCGAAGATGAAGACTTGCCATGGAATCACTGGCACATCGGTGCGGGTGGAGATGTCCACAAAGAGTGGAACATTCGGGGTTATCCGACCTATATGTTGATTGACAGAGAAGGCACTCTTCTTGCTCGTGGCCACGGCCTAACGGACGAAATGATTTCTCTCATCGAACAAAATTTGAAACAGATTTAATAAAAAGCAGAAAGTTCTACCAAACTTTCGAACTGTCCTTTTCACCGTTCTAAGGTAGATTACCGGCGGGGCTCTGGGAGACCCGTCGGTATTCTTTTTTTCCACTCTTAGAATTTAGTCATCTTGTGACTTGAGCCAAGGGATCGGATCAATCTGTTCTCCGTTTTCGAGGACCTCGAAGTACAGACCGGGAATCGTCGTACCTCCACTCTGCCCTGTTTTTGCAATCACCTCGCCCGCTTCCGCGTAGTCACCAGCTTCAACTAGCAAAGAATTGCAGTTGGCATAGATTGTTTTCACATCGTCTCCGTGATCGATAATTACGATCAACCCGTACCCTTGGAACCAATCGGCCATAACAACTCTACCAGCTGCAACCGCAACGACATCTGAGTTGTCTTTAGCTGCGAATACGACACCATTCCACGTGAGACGACCGTCCGCTCGACTCTCTCCGAACTCCCGAACGACATTTCCATCGACAGGTAGTTTGAGAGATTCATTCTTTGCAGTGAATTCGCTTGGAACATCCAAGCCAAGCGCGTCGATTTCTAAGATTAGCTTTCGTATCCGTTGTTGGTCCAGTGTAAGTTTTTCCACTCTGATTTCGGCGTTGTGAATTTCCGTTTCTAGGTTCGCTATTTGTACTTCACGTTGTGCGATTTGTTCGTCTAAACGTTGTTTAGACTGGTTCGCAATGTCTCGTTCGTGATTGAGAAGGGAACGTTCTTTGTGCAATTCTCGACTCGTGTCATTGAGATTTGTCATTGCTAGATTAAATTCACTCAAAGAATTGGATTTGGAGCGGACTATGTACTGGTGATAACGAATGAACCGTGCTCGCTTCTGTGGTTCATCGTAATCGAGTAAATTCTTGAGCCAGTGATTCTTTTGAAGCCGGTATTCGGCGTGTAAATGCCAGCTCACAGAGTCGGTCAATTCGTTTATTCTTGCCTGATTAGCTGCTTTATCAATCTCCAATACGTCTATTCGTCCCTCAAGTCTACCAATGTTAGTTTCGAGCTCCGTGATTTCTTGAGCGACGGCAGCTATCTCCGTATCAGACTCTTTGATTCTTCCCTCGATTAAGAGAACTTCTTCGTTGGCAGTTGCAATCCATTCTTCTTGCTGGTTAAGTTCACTAATTACTTGACCGAGTTGCTCTTTGAATTCTGTTATCGAAGGTATCGCAGCATTGACACCTAATCCAAAGACTAAAACACAACTAACAGGTAAACAGCGTCGATAGTGCATGGAATCTCATTCTACAGTGTTGTCAAACCAACAAAGACTTACCCGTCATTTGGGATGGGATCGGCAGTTGTAGCACATCCAATATCGTGGGGGCAATGTCGGCTAGCGCACCGGTCGGGCGAAATTGCAAGTCGCGGGGACCTACATAAAGAAATGGTACTGGGTTATTCGTGTGGGCGGTATTCGGCTGTTCCGTCGGGGTATCGAAGAGATGTTCGACATTTCCATGGTCTGCGGTGATAAAACAGTGTGCCGCATTCGAGTGACCCTCGCGAAAGATGCGTTCCAAGCAATGATCGAGGCACTCGACAGCTTTTATTGCAGCAATGAGTATACCGGTGTGTCCGACCATGTCGCCGTTTGCGAAGTTGCAAACGATCATGTCATAGTTTCCCGATCGTATCGCTGAAACTATAGTGTCGGTTACGCCCTCAGCACTCATCTCTGGTTGGAGATCATACGTCTTTACATCCGGAGAAGCGACTATTTTGCGATCTTCGTTTTGGAATGGGAGTTCACGTCCACCGGAAAAGAAATAGGTCACATGGGCATATTTTTCAGACTCGGCTACACGTAATTGTCGTAAGCCACGATCCGCGAAGTATTCGCCTAAAGAGTTCGATACCGAAGGCATTGGAAAAAGCGTTTTGACCGGCGTTGCATGCTCTGATTCGTTAATTTCCTTTGAATAGGGTGTGAGTGAGATGAACTCGGACAGCTTTGGACGAATTCCACGATCGAAATGAGCGAACGTGTCAAATACAAAGGCACTACTCAGCTGGCGTGCGCGGTCGGCTCTAAAGTTCATAAATATGACGATGTCGTCATCCTTGATAGGGGCAAAGTATTTGGTCCGAGTCGGTTTGACGAATTCGTCCGTTTCGTTGCGTGCGTAGGATCTTTCGAGTGCGTCTACAGCAGATTCCTGGTTCTCACCTTGAGTTGGAGAGGTCAACATTTCGAAGGCGAGTTTTGTCCGCTCCCATCGTTGATCTCGATCCATAGCGAAATATCGACCAGAAATAGATGCCACTCCCGTGCCTGACTTTGTTTGTAAGAGTCGTTCTATGCTAACAAGACTCTCACGCGCGCTTCGTGGCGGTGTGTCTCGTCCGTCCAAAAAACAATGTACACTTACTTTAGAAGTCGCGTCGAGCAGGTGATTGACAAGGAAGTTTATTTGTTCTTCATGGCTATGTACACCGCCAGGTGAATATAAGCCCAACACATGGACACGCTTTGATCTAAGGTTTTCAAGCAGATCACGAATTACCGAAAGTTTCATGAATGAGCCGTCTTCGATTGCGTTGTTTATCCTCGTGAAGTCTTGATGAACAACCCGGCCGGCTCCCATGATCATGTGTCCGACTTCCGAATTTCCCATTTGTCCCGAAGGTAGCCCAACATGCTCGCCTGAACACTCCAATAGAGCTGTGGGGCACCTAGCCCAAAGCTCGTCCCATGTAGGAGTGTTTGCGACGTGGATAGCGTTGAAAGGACTCGGTGGACCGTAGCCCCAGCCGTCAAGAACTATTAATACTGCAGTGTTCAAGTTGTTTCACATCAAGACAGTGTACCACTTGAAATTTTAGACGAAGTACCACAAGGTATTCCTATAATTTGAGGTTGCTCACCTACGGAATTCTCGCAGAATTGTCTGACATTTTTAACTTCATTTCGCAGCATCCTTTTCCTGTTATTGCGTTTGTATCGTTGCTAGTGTTATTCATCTGGAATGAGACAAAACGGAGCGGTAAGACGATTGATAGTCAACAGTTAGTCAATATGATGAACAACCAAGATGCCTTAGTTCTAGATATCCGAGATCCCGGTGACTATTCAGAAGGTCACATTCCAAGTGCGAAGAACATTCCATACACGGCACTTCAATCTCGAGTGCGCGAGCTCGACAAATTCAAGGAACAACCAGTAGTAGTTGCATGCAAGATGGGTCAGCACTCAGGTATGGCTACTGGCATATTGCGTCGCGCTGGATTTCAACACGTAGCAAAGCTCCGCGGTGGTCTCACGGAGTGGCGTGCACAAAACATGCCTGTGGTCAAATAACTCATGGTTGAAAGCGTAACAGCGCGTGTTCAAATTGAACGTATTTACTTAAGTGAGTTAGAATTCAAACCGAAGGACATGCGTCAGCTGCTGGAATTAAAGTGGCGACCCAAAGTAAACATTTCGTTAGCTTCAAATTATGACGAACTAGAAGACTCTTGCTATGAAGTGAGGCTACAAGCAACGTTGGATGTGTCCATCGCCGCAGACGATGCCGTACACATAAAGGTCGTTCAAGCAGGAGTTTTCAAGATTGAGGAGACACCTGCTATAAATCAGATTCTAGCAGTAGAGTGTCCCAACATCTTGTTTCCATACATTAGAGAGACATTAGATAGTGTTATGGTGAAAGCCTCACTACCACCGTTCGCTCTTGCTCCAGTGAACTTTCGGGAAGTGGTGCAGAGTGCCTTGGAACAAAATAAACCGATAACACCTCCGTACTCCAAACCGGTCGTCAATTAACTTCACGCTGCACCGGCAAATCCTTGTTGCCGCCATGCCTCGAAAACAGCTACACTCACAGCGTTCGAAAGATTGAGACTTCGTGATTCTGGCCGCATCGGAATCCGTACACACGTCTTAGCGAAGCGATCACGAACACACTCTGGCAATCCCCGTGTCTCCGGGCCGAACAGTAATACGTCCCCAGGACGAAACATCACTTCGTCAAGGCGTAGTGTTCCTCTTGTCGAAAAGGCGAAAATGCGATCTTCAGAGCTTTCCCTTAGACTCTCGTCGAGCGTGTTATATACCTTAACATTTACCCACTCAGGATAGTCTAAACCCGCTCGCTTTAACTTGGCGTCTTCAAGTGTAAAACCAAGCGGCCGTACGAGACAGAGAATCGAACCGGTATTGGAAGCTAGACGCATGATGTTTCCGGTATTTGGCGGGATCTCCGGTTGAAAGAGAACGATGCGAAACATCTTGTAAACGACTACTCGCGTGTGTGGTTGGTTGTTTCCGCAGTCCGGATCCACATTTGTATAACGTTTTCTTGTGATGATTCTTCTACGCGAACGATCTCATGACCATGCATACGGCACCACGCGGGTATGTCGTAGTAAACACCAGGATCGGACGCTAGAAGAAGAAAGTTAGACCCTGGCGCAAGTTCTTTTGCAAAGTCTTGAGCTCGTATTAGCGGTAACGGACAGAGCAAGCCGGTGGTGTCTAGCGTAATTGTCGTTGAGTTCAAACTCCAATGTGCCAATGTTCGGGTATTTCGTGCGCGGAGTAGGGTTGGATACTCATATTCTTCTCCTCGCCATCCGGAAAGCGTACACGTGCACAAACATTGGACTCATTCCGTCCTTGACTATATCGCGCGACAATGCGGCTCGCAATCCGTAGGTCGTCTTCATTTGGATCCCCGTCAATCAAGGCTAGCGGTCCCGTGTGGCTAGCAATGTCTATCTGTATAAACCGTTGCCGGTATCCCTTCAAAAAATTATTCTCACCTTCTTCGCGTGCTAATATCAACTTATAACGGTGATTGGGACGTAGGTGTCGTCCCACCTTGAGCAATACGATGTCGTCGAGTTCATAATCTCGCTGACCACGAGTGTTCCAAAGATCGTGTAGTTTCGAAGAATAGGTTTGGTCCGTTAAGAAACAACAACCACCAGCTGGTTGTGCATAGTCTTTGAATCCGTATTCAGCAGCTAGTGTCATTTGCGGTTTTCGGGATCGACCAGAAAAGTCGTAAAGAGCATCGCGGTTCACCCATCCTTCCCTCTCGGGTAACGAAGCGGGAAGATTTTTAGCGCACAAAGGACGTAACAGCCTGTCGTTAGCTCCGGATTCTCGACTGATGATCGCCATGGTTTCGCGCCGTTGTGACTTGGGTCGTTGCCCAATCACCTCTCCTGTTACAGCAAAATCAAACTGACGACCATCAAAATCAACCATGTTCAATGCACGTTCTACCATAAATATCTTACAATCAAGGCAAGGGTTTAAGTTCTTTCCGTATCCGTGTTTGGGATTCAGTACGATATCCTTATATTCTTGAACAACATCAACTATGTGCAATTTGATACCTAACTGTTCAGCCACCCACAACGCATTGTTGCGCTTAATTTTTTCTCTGTGGCGTTTGCGTATGGCATGCGTGTGGCCTTCAACACAAAATCCGGTAAAAAAGTTCACTCCTTCGACGTCAATACCTTGGTCGAGTATCACTTTCGTTGCGAGTAAAGAATCAAGTCCACCAGAAATCAACGCAATTGCTTTTACCGAGCGGGTGGTCGTTGGTTGTTCCATATTAAGAAATTCTACGATTCGATGAAAGCGCTGATTCAGCGAGTAGCTAGTGCTAGCGTGCACATAGCTGGGAAAGAGCAGGCATCTATAGGAAGGGGCATGTTGGTGTTCCTAGGAGTGATAAAAGGCGATGCCGAATCGGACGCAACCTGGCTTGCAAATAAAGTTGTGAATCATCGAATTTTTCCTGATGAGCACTCTTCAATGAACGTATCGGTTCAAGACACCTTTGGGGACGTGATGGTAATTTCACAGTTCACGTTAGCTGCTAGTGCCAAGAAAGGGAACCGTCCAGACTTATCACAAGCGGAACATCCCATACGAGCAGAGGAGCTATACCAGCACTTCGTTCGAGAGATTAAGAGACTACACACAACGGTTGAAACGGGAGAGTTTGGAGCAGACATGCAAGTGACTTTGGTTAACGATGGTCCTGTGACTATTCTGCTTTCTTCTTCTTGACCAATCGCGCTATAAGTAGCCCAATCTCAAACAAGATCCACGCCGGTAGTGCTAGTAATACTTGGGAGATTACGTCCGGCGGTGTTAGAAACATCCCCACCACAAAACATCCTACGATGATGTATGGGCGTGCCTTAGACAACGTCTTTGCTTGGACAAGTCCTGTCACAACGAGCAAAAATATTACGATCGGTACCTCAAACACGACACCGAACGCGAGAAATATTTTTAGCATGAACGATAGGTAATAATTTATATCCGGCTGGTACTCGACGTTTGTTGGAGCGACATACGCAAAAAAACTAAATACCAGTGGCAGCACGAAGAAATACGCTACGACAATCCCGGCGTAGAACAGTAGGACACTCGATGCGAATAGAGGTATCGCGAACTTTTTCTCTCGCAAATACAAACCGGGTGCAATAAATCTCCAAAGTTGGTGTAGCACATAAGGCATACCGGTAAACAGGCTAAGATACAGCGCAAACTTTATAGGTACCAAAAAAGGAGCGGCGGGTTGCACCGCGATCAGTTTTTGTGCGTCATCTTCGTCTTCTTGGGCGTCGTTACTCGTTAGTGCTTCTACCAACGGTTCTGCAGCAAACTCCCAGATTTGATTACTGAAAATCAGATATGGAATACAAAGGAGTCCGACGACAAGCACCGAACGCAGCACACATCCTCGAAATGCAATTAAATGGGCAAGAAGCGGTTGCTCGTTTTGGTCGACTTGGTCGTCATGCTTTTTTTCGCGTTCTGCCTTACGGTCAGCGGAAGACTTCATCCAGCGGTTTTAGACTTCTTGGGTTGTAGCACTTCGTTGGTCTCATCTGCGAGAGCAGTGGTCGTCGCTTTAACTGCGGTGTCTGCTTCATTGAGAATGGAGTTAGCCTCATTTTCCAGAGACTTCATTTCTGCCATTATTTTCTCGTTGTGCAACTGCTGACGAATCTCGTCCATACCCACCTCACGCTCAAATTCCAGTTTGAAGTTGTTGAAGGTGCGTCGAATTCGACCGAACCACAGTCCAAGAGTGCGGGCAAGTTCGGGTAACTTTGTGGGGCCTAGAATGATGAGAGCCGCGAGCACGACGACGAGAATCTCCCATCCTCCGAAACTGGGCATTGGTTAGGATTTGGAGTCGGTTTCTTTTTGGTCAGTGGCCGGTACGGACTCTTCGTTAGCTCCCTTGGTATCGTCTTTTACGGCATTGCGAAAGCCTTTGATAAAGCCACCAAGATCGGAACCTAAATTTCTAATATTTTTTGATCCGAATATGAGAAAGACAATTAAGATGACGGCAAGTAATATGAAGAGCTGCCAGATGCTAGGACTCATAATTTCCTCAAAAAGGGTGAATAATCATATGATACGAATTTTGGAGTTCTCTCATACTTATTCGCACTTGAGCCCAATCACGCTGTTACGAACAACTTCATCGCTAGGACTAAAGAAATATTCTGCGCTACTTTGTCCGTGCGAAGAGTTAAATTAGATATTTCAGAGCGATCTACGTCCAAAAATATAACGGCGCGACAGTACTAGGTGGATTAGACAATGTCGAGTTGTTGATGTAGGCGTTATGGTATGGCAATACATGTCTATCGACTCAGTAAGAAGATGAGACCACAAATCCCTATTACGGCCAGTAGAGTGGAAGTGAAAAAAGTATTGGGGGGAGCACCGGTAATGTTCCACGCGATCGCCGTACCTCCCAGTAAGAGGACTCCAACAAACCGTCGCGCGAAGCTCGCTCGTTTAGCTCGTTGTAGGTTCGCATTTAGTTCATTGATTCGTTGATGTTGGTATGCGGATTTGTAATTTAGTTTCGTGATAGTCCGTCGAGCAGTTGCGAGTAACTCTGGTAGAAACGGTAGTTCAAGCATAATTTCAGGTGCATGGTCAAGGGTCGCCTGTATCGTTTTCAACGGTCCGTACTTTGTTTGCATCCATCGTTCCATGAACGGTTTCGCAGTGGACCACAGATCTAAGTTGGGATCTAACTGCCTACCTAAGCCTTCAACCTGTAACAGTGTTTTTTGCAATAGCACTAATTGCGGTCGCACTTCCATTTCAAACTGACGCGCCGCAGTAAAAAGATTTAACAAAAACTGTCCAAATGAAATTTCTGAAAGTGGCTTTTCAAAAAAGGGTTCCAACAGTTCTTGAATTAGTTCTTCAAACTCTCCTATCTTCGTCTCGTCCGGTACCCATCCGCTTTCAACGTGCAAGCGCGCGATTTCTCCATAGTCTCGATTGAAGAACGCGATGATATTGCGCGCAATAAACGTTTGATCCTCAGTGGAGAGAGTTCCAAAAAGAGCACAGTCAACTGCAATATACGATGGTTTCTTTGGATTCGAGACGTCAACAAAGATATTTCCAGGATGCATGTCTGCATGGAAGAAATTGTGGTCGAAGACCTGAGTGAAGAAGGTTTCAACCCCTCGCTTCGCGAGCAACTTTACGTCCGTACCCAATGCGTTTAGAGTGTCCAAGTCTGAAACTGGAACGCCCCGAATTCGTTCCAATACTAGGACGCTCTTCGTGGTGATGTGAGTGTAAACTCGGGGTGCATAAAGCAATTCTGAACTCGCGAAATTAGTACGCAACCTCGTGGTGTTCTTACCTTCCTGAGTTAAGTCCAATTCAGCGAGGATTGCAGTCTCATAGTCAGAAACTACTTCGATCATGTGGAGGCGACGCGCGATTGCTGACACGCGTTCCAAAAATTTTGCGACACCCTTGATCATGCGCATGTCCCGATGAATAGCGTCTTCGGCATCTGGCCGAATTACCTTTACGACTACTTCGGATCCATCTAGTAGAGTAGCGGCGTGAACTTGTGCTAAAGACGCGGATGCTAGCGGTTCCTGGTCAAACGATGTGAAGAGGTCCACAAGTGGTGCGCCTAACTCGTGCTCTACACGATCCACTGCAACTTTGGAGTCAAACGGTGGGACTCGTGCTTGTAAAGTCTCGAGTTCGTCGGCAAATTCAGCGGGCAGAAGGTCTCGTCTAGTCGACAGTGTCTGTCCAAATTTCACATAAATCGGGCCAAGATGAATGAGTGCTTGCTTGAGCCGCGTAGCAGAACTTGATTTTGGTTTCGGAAGATAAGTCGCCGGGAGAAACCACCGTAACCAGTGGTCAGCGACGAAGTCAGATAGTATCGTGTCTAAACGATATCGTAATCCGGCATATAGTACCCGAAATACTGGGCGGATGGGGATCAAGATTTTCCAAGTGTCTTCACATAGTCTTCAAGACTGTTGAAAGCCTTTTGTAGATCTTGCAACTGCAACTCAAGCTCTTCAATTCTTGCTTGATCTCGCCGATTTGTGGTGAGTTCGCTTGCTAGTCCTTCGATCGCAGACTTTGTTGCCGCGACACCGTACTCAGCAGTCGCGCGTAGAGTGTCAGCCATTGAGTCTACGTTGAAACTAGGACGAAATATGTCCTTTAGCAATTCTAACTTCGTCTCGTCGCCTTCCAACTCTACATCGCTAGCACGACCCGATAGCAGCGTTTTCCCTATGGCGACAACGGTGCCTGTGATGGTTAGTTGAGGTACTTCATCTGTATAGCTAGCAACCTTCGCTGTCCCATCTTGAAATAGAACATACAGAGGTCGATTTTCCACATTGATTTTGACTAATGTACCGTCAAGTTCCTGGGCAACCGCACGAGCTTGTGGATCAAGCGCGAGCCGTGCTTTTATCGATGCTTCCAGTGCGTTCGATGTAGTAGATTCGATTATGGTCATTTAATTCCTCTGTGAATAGTGACAATACCGCCTAGCAGACTGTGGTGAACACAGTCTCGAAACCCAGCGGATTCCAAAAACATGTCCATAGCTTGCGCTGTAGGATGACGGTCGATCGACTCAACCAAATACCGATAGGGATGAGAATCCCCGACGACTAATTGCCCAATGACCGGCCACATTTGGCGGTATATGTTAAACAGTACACGAAGACTGTCTATTTCCGGGTGAGAAAATTCTAACACTGACAGACGACCACCCGATCTTAGAACACGCCAGCACTCAGCTAGTGCAACGTCCATGCGGCTCATGTTGCGGATGCCAAAGGCTACGGTAACACAGTCGTATGTTTCATTGGAGATGGGCATTGCTTCGGCGTTTGCAAGTACGTACTGTACGGACGCGAAGCCTGCGTTTATCAGTCGATCCCGACCACGAAGCAACATGCTTTCATTGATGTCAAGGATTGTGATACTACCGCTTGGACCGACGACGGGCGCGAGCAATAGCGAAATGTCGGCCGTTCCACCAGCAACGTCTAACACTCGACTCCCTGGGTGTACACCAGTTGATTCCCGAAAGATTCCTTTTAAGAAACGATGCGTCCCAAGCGACATGATGTCATTCATCAAATCGTAGCGTGGTGAAACCGCATCGAAGACTTCTTTGACTATCTGATTCTTTTCCATACAGACCGAGCGTGGTTTATGTCGGTGGGGACCAAGAACCGAGAGGTATCGTCGAGAGGCGCGAAGAGTTAGCAGCTGCTAATTCAGAGAGGTACTCATTCCAATTGGAAGAAAAATTTTCGCTGAGTTCGCGTAAATACGACCAAGAATATATTCCACTGTCATGACCATCGGAAAACACAATGCGGATCGCATAGTTTCCTATGGGTTCGATTGAATTGATCGCAACGTCTTTTTTACCAGTCTGAAGCACACGTTGATCAGACGAGTGTCCTCGTACCTCGGCTGATGGTGAAAACACTCGGAGATACTCTGCTGACAACACGATAGACTCAGTATCGTCGTACCAAATCTCCAATTCTCGGGATTGGGAGTGATACGTGATCGACTTTGGGTTCACGAAACTTAAACTGCACGATGTTAAAGAATGTACCGTGATAAATCGTGGTTTTTCACGAGGGCATTGAGCTGCATGTCTACGTAGGTTGCATCGACATGGAGAGACTGTTGTGTGTCCCCACCACTATATGAGATTTCTTCCATCAGACGTTCTAAAATGGTGTGTAGTCGTCGAGCACCGATGTTTTCTGTATTCTCGTTTACTTCGCACGCGATCTCAGCAATGCGTTCAATTGAGTCATCAGAAAACGTGAGCGAAACGCCATCAACGGCGAGTAATTCGCGATACTGTTCCGTCAACGAAGCCTTGGGTTCTACGAGAATACGCTGGAATTCTTCCGCGCTCAGGGCACTCAATTCGACTCGAATCGGCAGTCTCCCTTGTAATTCTGGGATCAGATCGGACGGCTTAGCCAAGTGAAAAGCACCCGAGGCTATAAATAGGATGTGGTCCGTCTTCACCATTCCGTAGCGGGTTGATACGGTACAACCTTCGATTAACGGTAACAGGTCGCGTTGCACCCCTTCTCGGGAAACGTCGACGCCATGATCGGTTCGTTTTGCTACTTTGTCCAATTCATCTAGGAAGACGATACCTGTTTGTTCAACGCTGGTAACCGCTTGGGACTTTAGTTCATCTTCGTTAAGCAGTTTACTGGCTTCCTCGTTTTCCAATCGTTTTCGGGCATGTACTATTTTTAGCTTGGTCTTCTTCTTTCGACCAGAAGACACTTGTTGAAACATGTCCTTTAAATGGGAAGCCATGTCTTCCATACCAGGAGGCGCAAGAAAATCCATACCAATCGGCATGTCGGACGCGATCGTTTCGACTTCGATCTCTTGGTCATCCAGTTTACCGGATCGAAGGTTCTTCCGCATCTCATCTTTCCAATTGGCTATTTCTAAACTCCCCGTCCCAGTCTGGGTGTACCCGTAGTTGCTACTCGGCGACATCGTCAGCGCTGTCAATATTTTTTCTTCGGCCGCGCGTGCAGCAGGTTCGCGCACATTGTCCAACGCCTGCTCGCGCAACATTTTGTAAGAAGCATCAATTAAATCGCGAACTATGGATTCGACATCTCGACCGACATAACCGACTTCAGTAAATTTAGTGGCTTCGACTTTTATAAATGGCGCGTTCGCTAGACGAGCCAAACGCCGAGCGATTTCTGTTTTCCCAACTCCCGTCGGACCGATCATCAAGATGTTCTTCGGCGTGACTTCTTCACGCAACTTTTCGGGTAACTGCATGCGACGCCAACGATTGCGCAACGCGACTGCGACCGCGCGTTTTGCTTGATCTTGGCCGATGATGTGTTTGTTTAATTCGTGAACGATTTCACGAGGAGTCATCACGGTCATAATTTAAGAAGTTCGATTGTCAAACTGTTGTTAGTGTAAACACAGATGTCTGCAGCAATACTGAGTGCTTTTTGAACAATCTCGGTAGCACCTAGTTCCGTATTTTGAAGCATCGCCTTCGCTGCAGCTTGCGCGTAGGGACCCCCGGAACCTATAGCTATGAGATCGTCATCGGGTTCAATTACGTCACCCGTTCCACTGATGAGCAAGGAATTCTCTCTGTCTGCAACTATTAACAACGCTTCAAGACGACGTAAAGCTCGGTCAGCGCGCCAATCTTTCGCAAGTTCGACTGCAGATCGGGACAGGTTACCCTGATATTTTTCCAACATCCCTTCAAATCGTTCGAAGAGCGTGAAGGCATCAGCAGTGCCACCAGCGAAGCCCGCAATCACGGTGTCGTTATGCAATCGTCGAACTTTGACCGCGCCACTCTTCATTACCGTGTTGCCCAAGGAGACTTGACCGTCTCCTCCAATAGCGACTACGTCGTTTCTGCGGACACAGATGACGGTCGTTCCATGGAATTCTTTCAATTGAGATCTTCGCTTAAATGAGAGGAGTTAATTGGGGTTATTCCGATACTTCTCGCATCGGTACGACAAACGTCGAGACGTTTCGTTCTTTAAGGCGTTCAGAGTCTTCTTGGCTCTCCTGAACAGTTTCGTACGGACCAACAATGACGCGATATTGCACATCTAAATTTTCGTCTGAAATCTCTTTCGTATACGCGTTATAACCTTCAAGTAACAAGGACGCGCGGAATGAATCTGCGTGTTTCTTTTCCGTAAATGCTCCTGCTTGGAGAACATATCCCGTAATTGTTTCTGTATTCTCTGATGTTACTTCAGCCACCGATGTTTCATCGGTGCTCTCTTCTAGATCTGTCGGCGCGATCGCGACATCCTCTTCTTGGGGTTCACCAGATTCTGATTGCGGTTCTTCTGGTGCTGAGAACGTACCGACCCGTTCGGGGTCAGTGTTTTCTAATCGCTCGGGAAATTCAAATGTCGTGTTTGGAAAAGTCTTGTCGACGTCCGGGAAAGTCTTCAGAAACTCTGTGTTTGGATCAAAGTTTCTTACTCCAAAGTAATACACGCAGGAAACCAAGATGGCACCAAGAATAACTCCACTCAAAAATGGTGGTGCCCAACTCGAGTTCTGCTTCTGCTTTTCTTTTTCTTTTGCCATATTGACAGATTTGACTGATAACCAATAAGGTAGGTACGCTGCGTCGAATTACAAGTAACGTGCAATACAAGAAACTCTCGATCTTCCAGGTAGTCATACACGTGTACGGAGTCGATGTTCACACCGGCAACCAATTCGGTCTATTGTAGTTCTCGGTAATTCTGCATAGTACATAACTCCGGCAGGCGAATAAACCCACAACTTGACTCGTCGAGCAAAGGTGCCATCTGGTTGGAGTAAATTACAGACGACGGTCAAGGATTCATTCACCATATTGCAATCACGTCACAGGTCGCCCGAGTCTAGAATTGGTCGAAATCCGAAGATAATGTGAACGTTATGCATTTTGTATTTCAGAAAAGCACGTAATTTAAGCCCTAGGTCTAACATTCTCGGTTGACGGTGTTGATGTCCAGTGTAGAACAGGCGACCAAAGTATGAATCGAAATTCTTTTCTTGTTGCTGACATTTGGCCCTTGATCAAGAAGGTCCTCGTCCGAACTCTAAAAGTTGGGACTTGGTGCTTAGCTGCAGCAATGTGCTCGCTTGGTTGGGTCGTCGCGAGTACGTTTCTTTACTTTGATCCAAAAAACCCTGATACGGAAAGTTATCGAAACTTTCAGTATGAGCGTCCGTTACGCGTGTTCTCCTCCGAAGGAGCTTTACTTGCGGAATATGGCGAACGTCGATTGATTCCCGTTGCGATTGACAAGGTACCTCAACAGTATTTGGACGCAGTGGTTTCAACCGAAGATAAACGTTTTTACTCCCATCATGGCGTGGATTGGATTTCGTTTACCAATGACGCTCTCGATTTCCTATTTTCCGATACTGCAAGGCGTGGTGCATCAACGATTACGATGCAGATTCCCCGAAATGTAGCTGACTTATCGCGGGAGCAAACAATTGTTCGAAAGATACGAGAAATGCTTCTTGCGCTCAAGATTGAACGCGAACTGTCCAAGGATGAAATTTTGGAGCTCTACATTAACGTCGTTCCCTTCGGGAAACACGCCTACGGCGTACAAGCAGCGGCATACACTTACTATGGTAAACCGGTTCATGAACTCTCTTTAGCACAGCTTGCCATGCTGGCAGGGATTCCAAAACGCCCAGAGGCGGGAAATCCAATAAACGGTCCGGATTGGGCACTACAACGACGAAATCTCGTGTTAAGACGAATGCTCGCAGAGGAATTCATCACTCAGGAAGAATTTGAACTAGCGCTGGCACAACCAATCACAGCAACGGTACATCGCCGTCAGCTCGATGTTCATGCTCCTTATCCTGCAGAACTTGTAAGACAAGAGCTTTATCGCGAATTTGGAGACCAGATTTACTCTGGTTACTCTGCCTATACCACCATTGATGTTGATCATCAGAAAGCCGCTCAACGAGCAGTCCAGGATGAATTAGAGCAATTTGATATTCGGTATGGGTACCGTGGTCCGATACGTAGGGTGCGTGTCCCTGCGGAGCGCAACGACATCAACTCAGTGTTCCTCACAGAAATCGCTAAAGAGCGTACGATTGGCACGATGTTACCAGCCGTCGTGACGTCAGTCGAGGAACAATCCATCGAGTTCATACTAAGAGATGGAAATACGGGTGCGGTTAATTGGGACGAGCTGTCTTGGGCGCGACCGAAAGCTGGTATGGGAGTAGGTCCGACGCCGACGAAAGCAGCAGAAATCGTCAGTGTTGGTGATGTCATAAGAGTTAGGTACGGGGAAGGTGTTTGGAAATTGGTACAACTACCTGAAGTGCAAGGGGCGATCGTCGCGGTTGACCCGCGTACGGGTCGAATAACTGCAATGGTTGGTGGATATGACTTCGACATTTCCGAATACAACCATGCCACGCAAGCACAACGTCAGCCTGGCTCCGGATTTAAACCTTTCGTTTATGCAGCTGCACTTGCGCATGGCGTTACTCCGGCGTCGATTTTCTTGGATGGCCCCCTCGTTTATGACGACGAGGGTTTAGAGGAAGCGTATCGCCCTCGAAACTTCACTGGTGACTATAACGGTCCGACCAGAGTACGAGAAGCTCTCTACCGGTCAATAAATTTAGTATCCATTAGGGTCTTAGAACACACTGGTGCGGCCAAGACGAGAGACTTTCTGACTCGCTTTGGGTTTGCAGAATCAGACCTGCCTCAAAGTACCCAGTTAGCGATCGGTGGAGGAAGTATGACGATGTCTTCGCTGGACATGGCGATGGCCTATGCGGTTATAGCTAACGGTGGTTATAGTATTGAACCGCATCTGGTCGATAAAGTGGTCAATCTACAAGATGAAATTGTCTATGCCCCCATCCATCCAGTTGTTTGCTCAAACTGTGGGTACGCGAACACCGAGTGGAATGCAAATGTCTGGCGAGAGTCATCAGAGTTTGTAGTTGAGACAGATGCGATAGTAGCTGAACTACCGCCACAAGCTGAACGAGTTTTAGACGAAAGACTCGCGTTTCTTATGGATTCGTTGTTGCGCGATGTAGTGCGCTTAGGTACCGGTCGACGAGCCGCGGAAGTACAACGTTCGGACCTCGCTGGCAAAACAGGAACGACCAATGAGGCAGTCGACACTTGGTTCAACGGATATCAGCAAAACCTAGTTGCGACTACTTGGGTTGGTTACACCGACCGACGTTCACTGGGCGAGTTAGAGTTTGGCTCGACTCGTCCGTTATCGATATGGATCGAATTTATGAAGAGTGCCTTAGACGTCGTACCAGAGTACGTTCCAACGCCTCCCGACGGAGTCGTAAGCATGTATATTGATCCCGAATCTGGTAAAGTAGCGAGGCGCGACCAAACTGATGCCATTCTAGAATACTTTCTAGCAGAAACCGCGCCAAAGTTGAATCCCTTACAAGAAAAAGGCGATGAAACCGAGATCGTTGAACCAGAGGATATCTTCTGAGATTCGACTTAAACGAGGATATTACGTCCGACTAGGTAATTCCGATTGAATTGTTGCGGCAAGTCGTGCAAACGGCATCGTTTGCAACCATACCGTACCGTGCCCAGAAAGAGTTGCAAGGAACAAGCCTTCGCCACCGAACATCATAGACTTCAAATTTCCAGCCGCTTGAACATTGTAGTCGATTCCAGCTTCCATTGCTACCACGCACCCCGTGTCGACGCGAAGCGTTTCTCCCCTCAGTTCTTGTTTAAGAAGAGAACCACCGGCGTGCAGCATAACCATGCCATCACCGTCTAACTTGGTCAGCACGAAGCCTTCGCCACCCAAGAATCCGGCACCCATACGACTTGTAAACGCGATACTGATTTTGGTGCCGAGAGCAGCAGCGAGAAATGCACTTTTTTGGCAAAGTAGAGTATTTCGGTACTTAGCTAAATCGACAGTAAGAATCTCACCAAGATGCGGCCCCGCAAACGCGACAGACTGTTTTCGGTGACCTTGGTTGGTGAAATGAGTTAGAAATAACGATTCATTTGCTAGTTTGCGCTGTACGGCACCAAACAAAGATGCCAATCCTGAGGTCGTACCATCCCCCATTTTTGCTTCAAATGTGATGTCAGGATCAATATAGAGCATCGCGCCTGCTTCCGCTATGACAGTCTCTTGTGGGTCGAGATCAACAACTACATATTGATTACCTCCAGACCCTCGAATATCACAGTCGATGACATGTGCCATATACGTTCCTCGTTGTTAGCTTTGAATTAAAGTAGTAAAGTACTCAGACGCCACTACTTGATTTTGATGATCTTGACTTTATCGCCGGCCCTCGGTTCCCCATGAGGGTGATGACCGTTGATTAACCGTAGAGTTTCCTCTGGGTAATCCATGGCGTGAAGTGCGCTCGGGTGCACTAAACTCGCGTAGGTGTCTCCCGGTACAGCTTCTTGAATGTGAACTTTCAGAATCTCTTCATAGGTGAGGTCTGCAGACGTTAAACTTCGAATTCCAGATATAACCTCTTCAATACTCTTCTTAATGAACTCGGCCGTACCTCTAGGTCCGTAGGTTCCTGACATGAGATAATGTAGGTTTGCTCGAGTATATATTGCTATGAATCTTCCAACGTTACTGTTGGGGGGAGTCTTAAGTTCTAAGAGATAATAGTCGCGGTCGTCGATCGAAGCATCAGTCTCTTCAGCAATGTCTACGATGTTAATCCCTAGAGAATTTCGAACGAATTCAGAGGGAACCAAATTTTCTTGTTGCGTATATCGAGATATTCTGATCTCAGCCTGTGCGGCTCCCTGCGGAGCGTGCCCAATTACTTGGGTTTGGTTTCTCTGAACTCGCCAGTTTTCAGGAAACTCGATTACGACTCGATGGGTCTTGTCGTAGTACATATTCCGACGGGTACCGGCCGTCGTCGGCATTCCGAAGTGCAAGCCATCGATCATTTCCCAAAAGTCTCCGACCGGTGGGTCAGACTCTTCCGGTAGCGACTCCTGTGCATAGCTCACGACTTCGTGAAGTCGTTTATCGTTCTTTGGATGCGTAGCAAACAATCCGTGATAACTCGGCGTTTGATGTCGGACTTCCCGAGCGAACAATTCTTGGTCTTTCAGAACCGAAATCGTTTCGATAACTGCCAAAGGGTTATAGCCTGCTTTAGCTAAGATCTCTGCACCAAAGCGATCTGCTTCCAGTTCATCTTCTCTGCCATATCCCGAAATCCAAATCTGGGTCAAAGCGTCGGCCGCTTCCCAGAGTTCCCCACGACCAGTTAGGATATAAGCAGCAAAACTAGCTCCTCCGCTCAGTAACGACGCCGCTCGTCGTTTTGCGTGGTGGCGCAGCGCAACGTGTCCAATTTCGTGACCTATAACCGCAGCTAATTGGTCTTCCGATGACAAGTATGTAATCAAGCCACGGTGGATGTATATGTAGCCATCACTTGTCGCAAATGCATTGATGGTTGGAACGTCTAGAACGAAGAAATAATAGGTCCGATTCTTGTCTTTCGAGTGTTTTAGTAATCGTTGACCGATGGCATCAACGTACTCTTGCCATCTTTGGTCATCATAGAACTCGCCAGTATCCTTAAATTCGTTGTAAAGTTCCGCACCGTGCCCAGCTAACAACGAACCTGACACCGTCAGAGAGAGCAGGACGAGACTAAACTTCAAAAACTTCATAATTCCCTCTTGAATTGACGACGAATAAGGTATTAACAGAAATTTAGAACGCGTTCCTCAATGTCAAACTCGAAACAAATCTCAAATGAACAACAACCGATGGGCACACCGCTACGAAATCTACGAGCTCTGAGTTCCCGTGGTTCGGCGTCCGAAACGACTCTTGAATCGTTCTACGCGACCAGCTGAATCCACAATCTTTTGTTTACCGGTGTAGAACGGATGGCACCGTGAACAAACATCAAGATGAATATCTCGACAAAGTGTAGATCGTGTTTTAAAGACGTTTCCACAACCGCAGGTTGCAGTGATCTCTTCGTATTTTGGATGTATTCCAGACTTCATGATCGCGCAGTGTAAGATTAGCTTAAAGCAGTAATTTTATGTAAAAAAAGTAAGTGTACTTTTGTGAGTCTTCGCGTTCTGTAGTGACTATAGACTATGGAGTCTGGAATTAGTTCAATACCTGATATTATGTATAATAGAAGATCCTAGTACATTTAACAATCTATCGGTGTTAATTAGACAAAAAATCAGACGATGGCTCAAATAATTAAAGTGCTTATACCTCGACCTGTGTGGCAGGGGTACGATTACATGCTACCTGATTCTTTGTCAAGTATTGTTGTCGGTGCCCGAGTACGTGTGCCATTTGGACCGACAAATGTAGTTGCCATCGTGGTTGAGGTTGCTACGCGAACGGAACATACTGGTCATTTGCGGGCGGTAGACAAGGTACTTGATCAACGATGTATTCTTTCTGCTGACTTAGTGAGACTCGCAAACTGGTTAGCATCCTACTATCACTGCCCAATCGGGACAGTGGTAGAGACCATGTTGCCGACGGATGTCTTACGCGGTCGTCCGATGTTTGTCGAGCCTGACTTCGAGTGGCAGATTGTTGCACAAGAGCAAGCGGTGGAATTCAAGCGTGCCAAGCGACAGCAAGAAGTATGGACACTGCTAATCAAACACGGTGCAATTCCGGATGTAGAACTGCGCAAATTAGGAGTTGTACGAAACGTTCTCAACACGATGGAAAACAAAGGTTTGATTCGTCGCGTACCATTGTTTCCGGCGTACAAGTTTGAAGCAAGAGGTATAAAACCGACCCAAGAGCAGGAATTAGCGATTGATGGGATTCGTGCCGCGTTGGATAGCTTCGGTGTTCACGTTTTAGACGGTGTCACAGGGAGCGGAAAGACCGAAGTATACATCCGTGTTATCAAAGAAATATTAGACCAGGGAAAGCAAGTCTTAGTACTAGTACCGGAGATAGCCCTAACACCCCAGACCGCAAACCACTTTCGCGACAGATTTGGTAATGTCGCCGTACTTCATTCCATGCGCACAAATCTTCAACGATTTGAAGTATGGTGTAAGGTTGCTTGCGGAGAACATCGTCTAGTGTTGGGTACGCGCTCCGCAATATTCACCCCATTCAAAGATTTAGGGTTAATCGTCGTCGATGAAGAACATGACACTTCATATAAACAGGCAGATTCGTTGCGATATTCGGCTCGAGATGCCGCGATCGTGCGCGCGCATGATCTCAACATTCCAGTCATACTCGGGAGCGCGACACTTTCACTGGAAACGGTCGAAAACATCAATCGAAAAAAGTATCGTAGATATCAACTGTCAGCGCGTCCCGGAGTTGCCAAGCTTCCGAAGTTTCAATTGCTAGATATTCGAGGACAGATTCTTCAGGGCGGGATGTGTCACTCGTTGATCGAGATAATGCGAGACCATTTAGACAGGAAAGGGCAAGTGCTCGTACTAATCAATCGTCGGGGTTTTGCACTGTCGTTGATTTGCCGCGACTGTGGACGACCAGCCAATTGTCAAGACTGTGATGTCAGATTAACTTTGCACGAGTATCCGCGCCGCGAATTACGATGCCACTATTGTGACCGTCGCTATGAACTACCCGCAGCTTGCCCCGACTGCTCGAGCACTAGGCTTGTATCAGTGGGGGCTGCAACTCAAAGAGTGGTCGAGACTTTAAACGAAGCGTTTCCTGACGTGCCGGTCCGTCGAATTGATAGAGACGCTTTGAACACGAACCGCAAACTTGAACAAACGTTTGAGGCAATGCAACAACCGAGTCGGTGCATATTGGTGGGTACGCAGATGCTGGCAAAGGGTCATCATTTACCTAACGTAACGCTAGTCGCGGTACTGCGAGCAGATGTTGGTTTTTTTAGCCCCGATTTTCGTGCTGCTGAAAGAACAGCCCAATTAATAGTCCAAGTGGCAGGGCGAGCTGGTCGAGCCGAACGGGAAGGGGAAGTATGGATTCAAACGCTTGATCCAGAGCACACACACTTAGAGTCTCTCGCACAGTCAGGTTACGCAGGATTCGTGAAGACTGAATTGATTTCGCGAAAGAGCGCGAGGCTACCGCCGTACTCACACATGGCACTATTACGCGCGGAAGGAGCAAATTCGGAAGAAGTTAGTGAGTTCTTGGAACAGCTACTGAAAGAGGTACAGTTCACGAGTACAGATAAGCTAGGACCTATACCTGCCCCGATTCCGCGCTTGAACAACCGATGGAGATGTCAAGCCGCGCTAGTCGATTCCAATCGAAAGAGACTACACGAATCTCTTGCAATGATCGCACGAACATCTGTGCAAAGATCTAAGATTCGTTGGTCGATCGACGTTGATCCAATGGACATGTCCTAAAACGAACTCAATCCGGCTTTTAATCGGTAGTGCTAAGTTGATCGTGCCTCAATAACCTAACAGTTTTCCGCGATTTCGAAGAACTGGATTCGGTCCAACTAGGGTGTCGAACAAATCTCCTTGATAGAGAATTTTTCTAAGGTTCAATATTGTCGCGTTCAATTTGAAACAGGCGGGCGAAATAACTAAGAGTTGTGTCATCAGGAAATTCCGCTATCGCCTTTGCCGTTAATTCGCTGGCTTCGACTATTTTTTCGGCTTCCAGTAGTCGACCTACAGCGATTCCATATATCTCTGGTAATCCCCAGGTAGGCGTCATCGCATCGCCCTTAGTTTCGTAATTCGACAAAAGTACTGTGTCGATATTGGCTTGAACATCTATGTCGATGGAAAATCCAGTTACTGGTGAAACACCGATAAAGATCTGAGCAAACAAAACTCTGAGGTTTGTGGGGTCTGCTTCGATCGCGCGGTCCAATGCATCTTGCATTTTCGAGAAGAGCTCAAACGTCCGTGATTGATCGTAATCAATTTTTGCTCGGTACAGCATGGCTAGCAGAGAGTTAGTTTCCGCGATCGCGTAGTCAGTTTGCTCCAACAGTTCAATGGACTCGTCGATCAAGCGATGCACTTGGTCGTCGTCCCCGATCTCTTGCTCTAAGAAAATTAAGTTGGTATTCAACACCGCAGTCCAATATTCGCGGCTTAAAGCTCGTTCATCGTTTTCGCCGGTATGAATTTTTACAAGCTGTGACTTGAAACGATACAGCTCGCTTGGACTCTCGTCGCGTATAGCTTGATTAGTCAGTTCGATGATTCGGGCTTCAAGTTCGTCCCAATCGAAGACCCATTCGCCATCAGGTGCATCCGGTGTCTCCATTTGAACAGATTGACATCCCGATAGTATTAACAGGATACAAGACAAACCTAGAGACAAACGTAAAACGTTTTTCATGATCGTGTGCTGTACATCGTCAATCCATCGAACCATCGATCTTCTCTAGATTGTACATTTGTATTATTTGTGTTCAAGTGTCCGTCGCACCAGACCATGACTGACGGTAGGTCATTACGAAAATCAACCTATATTCGCTTTTTTTGTGGTCGAGTTTCGTTCTTTCTAGGTTAGACATGTCGTTAGTGCGATTGTTTCAAGCGTCTTTCCAGGTGGTTTCCTGTTAAGCGCGTTTAAGGCACTAAGGCACACTCTGGGGGACTGTCCAGTCGTAGAATGTGCTAACGTTTTTGTTTACAGTTCACTAACAATAGAGTACAAATGAAAGAACCACTTCGCATAACGGTGACTGGCGCGGCCGGACAAATCGGTTACGCTATGCTGTTTCGTATTGCCGCTGGCGAGATGCTTGGGATTGATCAACCAATAATTCTGCAACTCCTCGAAATACCGCCGGCGATGAACGCTCTAGATGGCGTAGTGATGGAATTGCAAGACTGTGCATTTCCGTTGCTGCGAAGAGTTGTGCCGACCTCACAGCCCGAGGAAGCTTTTTCTGGTGCAGATTTTGTACTCTTGGTCGGCGCTCGTCCCCGTGGCCCGGGAATGGAACGGAAAGACTTATTGGAAGCAAATGGTGCCATCTTTACGGGTCAAGGTAAAGCGATTAACGACTACGCTTCAAAGAGTGTTAAAGTTCTTGTGGTAGGGAATCCTGCAAATACCAACTGCTTAATCGCAGCACATAATGCCAGAGATCTACCACCAGAGCAGTTTAGTTCGATGACGATTCTTGATCACAATCGTGCGACTGCGTTATTGGCGGAACGTACCAGTGTCCATATAGACGCAGTCGAAAACCTCGCAGTATGGGGAAACCATTCGGCAACAATGTTTCCGGAACTGCTTTCTGCGACGGTTGGGGGTACGCCTGCATTGGAACTTGTCGACTTTGAATGGTATCGAGACCAATTTATCCCAACAGTTCAACAACGAGGTGCAGAAATTATTCGGGCGCGGGGTAGTTCAAGTGCAGCATCGGCTGCCAACGCGGCTATAGAACACATGCGTCTCTGGAGCTTGGGCACGAACACCGTTACTAGCATGGGGACTGTGAGTCGTGGAGACTATGACATTGCCGAGGGTATCGTGTACTCATTCCCGGTCAGTTGTAGTGGAGGAAAAATAGAGATCGATAAAACTCGTACTTTGGACGACTTTTGCGTTGACCGATTGCGATTAACAGAAAAAGAACTGTTGGAAGAGCGCGACGCCATCAAACATTTACTGTAAGATTGAGCTTGTTTGGGAGCATCTTTACCCACAGCGACATTTTCTTGGATAAAATCACAGTTTAACAAAGTTGAACATCAAACACATCAACCTTTGACGAGGTTCTGATGCACGATGTCAACTGTCACGGATTGACGACTCGACTCACGGAGGAGATATGAAAACTCACTCTTTAACTCCCCAGTTACAACTCATTATTGGCGCGTTGCTGTTCGCGCTTGCATCGTCCGCGTCTGCAGAGGGATTGTTTTACTTCGGTAGTGGTATTGGGCTCGAAAACTTTAAAGCAAGGTACGACAAGCGCGCAGATACAGATTTGTTTCCTACGTTGTCGCTCAACGACCTCGTATTCAGCGACCGAGATGGTGGTGATGGTACCCCCTACAGCCTTAACGCTTTCACTGGGATTCGCATTGGTCTACATAAGCGGGGACTCTGGTTTGGAGTACAGACGGAGACGGTTCTTAGAAGCGATGTTGTTGAAGGACGCTTAGCTGGTGTCGGGAAGACCACCGATGGCTACGAGATCTCGAATCTACTGGAACAGAACTGGAGTTTAAGAACTGATCGAGACCGGTCTCTAGTTGTCCGCGTGGGTACGGTTGTCAGTTTTCTAGGTTTGTTAGACTTTTCGCCATACTTAATCGCCGGCGTACGTGAGCTCGAGGTCTCATTTGAGCGTACTTTAGAGATTTGTGGTACTAAACTCATTTGTCAACCGGGGGAACAGAGTACTATAACTACAGAACGGCGTACTCCCTCTCTTCGTCACATGGTCGTTGGTCTGGGGATAGAAAAGTTTATTGGCGAGAAAACTTCCCTATCCTTTGAAGCTCGATACTCTAGTGAAGATGACGACAGTTGGGAAGAGTCTACCAACGACATTGCTACTCCGTCAAGTCTGTCTACGGACTCCTACGATGTGTCGTTGAAATTCTCGATATACTTGTGAGTTATGTGCTAACGACGTCTTGCGTTTGCGTTTGAGGCAGCTTTAAATTGTTCCAGAAAAAGCAAGCTACATTACCACGGGCGGATGCTTGTTCTAGCGGTGGAGCCTCCTCCGAGCAACGAGGTTGGGCATATCGACAGCGGGTGTGAAAGCGACAACCCTCAGGGGGTTGGATCGGCGAAGGAACGTCCCCTTTTAAGATGATTCGATCGGGCCGTCGGGTTGGATCTGCAATAGGAATCGCGGAGATCAATGCTTGTGTGTAAGGATGCCTTGGCGCAAGGTATATGTTCTCAGAAGTACTAGTTTCCACGATGTTTCCAAGATACATAACTGCGATTTTATCGGAGACGTGCTTGACAACAGCTAAGTCGTGAGCAATAAAAATTAGAGCAAGATCCATTTCTTTTTGTAGATCAAGTAACAAGTTTACTATTTGCGATTGAACCGATACATCGAGTGCAGACACGGCTTCGTCACACACTATTAGTTTTGGTTTAAGTGCGATGGCTCTAGCGATGCCGATACGTTGTCTTTGTCCTCCGGAAAATTCGTGAGGGTAACGATTTGCAGCAGATTCATCCAGCCCAACTCGATTCAATAGTTCGTAGACTTTTTTTTCTCTCTCGGCTTTCGGACTGAGTTTCTTTTGTTGTTTTGCGTCCTCTTTCCTAGCTAGTTTTTCCGTTTGTTTCCTCTCGGCGTTTAAACCTCGTTTGTGAATGATAAAAGGTTCAGACAAAATTTTGCGTACAGTGTGGCGACTGTTTAACGATTCGAACGGGTCTTGGAAAATGATCTGTACATCTCGCCGCAAAGCGCGTAGTTCTCTGCGATTCATGCGAACAATGTCACGTCCTTCAAAAATCACCGAACCTTCAGTAGGTCGTATCAGTCGTAGCAAGGTTTTCCCGACGGTGCTTTTACCGCAACCAGACTCTCCTACAAGACCGAGAGTCTCGCCACGTTTCAATGTAAATGAGACATTGTCCACTGCATGTACTTGTCCGACGGAAACTGGAATGACGCCCCGCTTGACTGGGAAAAATTTGGTTAGTCCATGGACTTCAAGCAAATGAGGATGCGCTTCGTCGTTCATTGAACTTGCTCGACTGAGTCTTGCCAAAAGTGGCATGCGACGCTTCTCGCGTCCTTTGCGTCAAAATACTTGGGTACTTCTGTTGCACATAGTTGTTGAGCGCGTTCACAACGATTACGAAAACGGCACCCAGAAGGCATGTTGGCAAAGCTAGGCACCATTCCTCTTATGGTCTTCAGTTGGGTTTTTGGAATACCGACTAAAGATGGAATCGAATCGAGTAAACCTTGTGTGTAGGGATGAAGTGGTTGGGCAAACAACTCCAACGCCGTCGCTTCTTCCGCGACTCTACCAGCATACATAACTACCACTCGATCGGCAATTTCAGCTATGACAGCTAAATCGTGTGTTATAAAAATTACCGCCATCCCATTTTCACGTTGTAATTCTGCGATCAATTCCAGAATTTGTGCTTGAATCGTCACATCTAGTGCGGTAGTTGGTTCGTCTGCGATCAGGATGTCGGGTACGTGAATTAATGCCATCGCGATCATTACTCGCTGGCGCATCCCACCAGATAGTTGATGCGGATATTCCGTTAGTCGTTGTCGAGGCTCTGGAATACCAACTCGATCTAACAATTCGACGCTGATCTTGAGTTGTTCGTCTTTACTGGTTTCCGGACGGTGGAGTTGAAGAGATTCCATTAACTGACGCCCAACGCGCTGGACGGGGTTAAGAGCTGTCATCGGCTCCTGGAAGATCATCGATATCTTGCGACCTCGAATACTTCGCATTTGCTCAGGTCGGTATGACAGGAGATTGTCGCCACCAAAGATGATTTGACCACCAGTGACGCGTCCCGCCGGTTTGGGAAGCAGTCCCATGATAGCTAAAGAGGTAACGCTCTTACCACATCCAGACTCACCTACGACGCCTAAAGTTTCACCCTTGGCTAACTGAAAAACGACATTATCTAGAACCTCTACTGTCGCTTCATCTGTATCGAACGATACCGATAGATTCTGGACTTCTAATAGGGACATTAATGCAGCGGGGTACGACTATTGGGTCAACGCGAACGAAAGTAGTTGACGCTGATCGTTGTTAGTTGAAGTAGGCTAATCATATGAGGTATTGTGCTGAAAGTGAGTTTATCGTCGAATATCGGTTCATCGAACCAACATGGACACGTTTCGATGAAAGGCTACGCGAACGTCCGAAAACGTTCTCTTCACTGAAGTTCAAAATCTGCAGAAACTGCGCAATGATCCGGGTGGTCCGCAATTCTTGGTCCCTCACGAAACGAGTTTTTAACCAACAATGACCCGTTTAAGTCGCCAACAACAATGTGGTCGATAAACTCGGAAAAGAGTGGATGACATTTTGACCCGCCGGCACTTGTCAACAATTCAAGCTTTTGATCTTTGGTATTGAGCATGGTCCATCCCCAGTCCTCTGGTAATGCGAGTCGGCGATTAAAATCGCCCAAGATTGCAAAGGATTCATTCGCATCGAGACGTGCGTCGCGCCACTTGACCAATATCTCGAACTGAGTTTTTAAGTCTGCACAGTGAGTATCTTTCTGTTCATCTTCGTCTTCGGTGTTGCTCCAGCAGCCCGGGACTAGGTGAACGTTAAGTAAACGCAGATTTGAATCTGATTTAATCGAAATGTCGGTACCCCATCGGTGAAAATTGTGACCCAGACCCAGTTCTTCTACATCATCATGTCGTTCGTAATCAATACCTTTGCGAATCGCAAATCCTGTTGCGATGTGTTGTCGAAAACGACCTGGTGCCTCAAAGCACTCCAAGGTCGCTTCCTGCTGTGGTCGCTTCGACAGTTCAAGATTCCACTCTTTAGCAGAAAACACTGTCTCTGCAGCTACTAAATCCTTGACTTCTTGAAACGCAACTACATCAAACGCTTGTTTTCGAACCGATTGCCTCATGAGTTCATAGTCGGCAACAGTACGGTTAATGCAACCTTCGGATCCATCCGCATTTAAATGTTCCAAGTTCCAAGCTGCGATGCGTAGTGGATCAGCTACCACACAATTACAAAGCACCATCACAGTACTTGAAATCGTAGCGAGAAGCCGAGTCACAAAGCGATGTCTAAGAGTACGTTGTGCACAGAAATAATATTGTAGTTCGAGGACTCTTTTGTGCTAGGCCATTTCCGATTTACCATGGAGTTGCACTGCCTCGTATTGTCATTGACGGAGCAATTTTTTGCAACTGATTGAAAACCAACCTGTACGTGAGTATCCAGATTTACTGGGTACCCTTGAACCATTTGCCGCGCTTGACCTTGGTTCCAACAATTTTCACGTAATAATTGCGATGGAACGTCCAAACAATCGTTGGCAGATCATTGACCGGCACAAAGAACTCACACGACTTGCACAGGGTATCGAAGAAACGCGAGTCATCAGTAGGCAATCGCTAAATCGAGCACTACGAGCTTTAGAACGCGTGAGCCAGCGTATTCGTAGTCTACCCAAACGCAACGTGAGAGTAGTCGGAACTCATACCCTTCGGACTGCCGAAAATGCGAGTGAGTTCATTCGTCAGGGTGAAGCGGTGCTTGGTCATCGGATCGAAGTGATCAGTGGTAGAGAAGAGGCGAG
Organism: Gammaproteobacteria bacterium; assembly: GCA_009841615.1. GTDB lineage: Bacteria > Pseudomonadota > Gammaproteobacteria > Pseudomonadales > Azotimanducaceae > Bin55. The sequence goes on from VXLL01000003.1 coordinate 32,889, forward strand.
ACTAATCTATCTGGGAGCATCTCATTCTTTTGAACACCGATCCCGTAATCGATTAGTCATTGACATTGGTGGTGGTAGTACCGAGATCGTACAGGGAACTCAATTTCAACCAAATGTACTGCGAAGTTTTCACATTGGCTGCATCTCAATGACGGACAAATGTTTTGCAGACGGGAAGATCTCTGCAAAACGGTTCCGTCGCGCTCGAGACCTAGCACTTGATGAATTGCAACCGTTTCGGTTTATGTTTCGTTCACAACCTTGGGAGGTCGCAGTAGGGACGAGTGGTACCCTCCAAGCATTGCAATTTGCTATGAACGGGTTGTACTCGGCAAAGTTAATCACCCAAGTTGCGCTTGCGGAACTAATACAAAAGCTTTGTGACCTCGGGCACGCTGAAAAAATCTCCGAGGACATTTGCAACCAGAATCGCGCTCCGGTTTTCGCCGGTGGTGTAGCGATTGTGGATGCGATAATGCAGACACTGGGTATGGACGAGTTGCATGTAACCGACGGGGCTTTGCGTGAGGGAGTCTTGTACGACCTACTAGGTCGGTCGCAACATAACGATGTTCGCGAGACTTCCATACAAGATCTCGTTTCGCGCTTTCACATTGACGCAAAACACAGTCAGCGGGTTTCGGAAACCGCTTTGGATTTGTTCCAGCAGGTGCAGCAAGCTTGGGCATTAGATGAACGAGAGGAAAAGAATCTCTTACGTTGGGCGGCGCTGTTGCATGAAATTGGGATGGATATATCGCACTCTAAATATCACCGACACGGTGAATATTTGTTGCAACATCTCGATTTAGCCGGTTTTTCTCAGAGTGAACAGCGGCGGTTAGCCATCTTAGTACGTGCACATCGCCGGCGATTTCCTTTAGAGCTCTTTGTTGAGAATACAGCGTTATCGAAGCTCGCAAGTTTATTGCGCCTCGCAACTGTGCTTAGGAGGAATCGATCGGATGACTCAGCACCGCCTTATTGCCTCGACGTTAATGATTCTGGTCTTGAATTGAAGTTACCCCGAGACTGGTTGCGCGATCATCGACTAACTTTAATGGACCTCCAACGAGAAGTGGCGTATATGCGATCTGCGCCTTATCAATTGACACTCTCGTTGATCAACAGTTCCAAATGAGTTTCGTATCTGAAATTAGCCAAGCTGCGTTAACAACTCGGATTGCGCGCTAAGCTGTTCTGTTTCGGCCTCGAGAGGAAAATAGGTTCCGTCCGCTTGCAATATCCACGCTTGAGTGTTGTCGTGTAAGTAAAGTTCTAGACTCTCGTTATGCACTCTTTCTGCTAAGTCACGATCGAGGATGGGAAAGCCGGTCTCCACTCTAGCAAAAAAGTTTCTAGCCATCCAGTCCGCACTAGAAAGATAGGTTTGTGGATTCCCTCCATTTTCAAAGTGAAAGACTCTCGAATGTTCTAAAAATCGACCGACAATAGAACGTACTTCAATGTTCTCTGAAATTCCTGGGATTTGTGGTCTCAACGCGCAAATTCCTCGTACGATGAGTTTGACTTCCACACCGGCTTGTGCCGCGCGATAGAGCTCTTTGATAATGTTCTCCTCGACGAGAGCGTTCATTTTGGCGATGATCCCACTCGGCCTACCGGCTTCTTTGTGTGCAATTTCTTGGCGAATGTGTTCAACCATCGCATCGTACAGCGTAAACGGCGATTGAAGGAGCTTTTTCAACTTGTCAGAATGTCCTGTCGAAACTATTTGTCGAAACAGTTGTTGGACATCTTCTCCAATCTCGGGATTACACGTAATCAGTCCATAGTCAGTGTAGATTCGTGCCGTATCGGCGTGGTAATTCCCTGTAGCAATATGCACGTATCGTCGTAAACCGTCTCGCTCACGCCGCATTACCAACAACATTTTGGCATGTGTTTTGTAACCGACCACGCCGTAGACAACTTGTGCACCCGCGGCTTGAAGTTTAGTTGCAAGCTCTATGTTGTCGGCTTCATCAAAGCGAGCGCGCAGTTCAATCACTACCAACACTTCCTTACCACTTGCAGCGGCGTTTGTCAATGCTTGTACGACCGCGGAATTTACCCCCGTACGGTATAGTGTTTGACGAATCGCGATCACGTCTGCATCGTTCGCGGCTTGACGAAGAAAGTCAAGCACCGGAGTAAAGGACTCGAACGGATGATGTAGAAGTATGTCGTTTTTGCGAATTACGGCAAAAAGGTCATTGGCTTTTCGTATGTGCTTGGGGATACTCGGTGTGAACTCGCGAAACTTGAGGTCCCGCCGGTCGACTAAGTCTGGGACCTGATTTAAACGCATCAGATTTACGGGACCTTCGCAAGAGTAGACAGCACTCTTAGCAAGCCCAAATTGCGAACGTAAGAAATCGCGTTCATATTCCGGACACGCACTATCGATTTCAAGCCGAACTTCATCTCCGAATCGTCGTCCTGGTAATTCTCCTTCAAGCGCATGACGAAGATCGGTGATTTCTTCTTCATCTACCCACAGATCGCTGTTTCTAGTGACCCGAAACTGATGGCATCCAGATACCTTCATTCCATGAAACAGTTCGTCTACATGCGCATGGATAATCGAAGACAGGAAGACGAAGTCCCATTCATGAGAAGCAATCTCTTCTGGTAAGCGAATTAGTCTTGGTAGTGATCGAGGTGCATGGACTACAGCCATCCGACCCGGACGACCGAATGCGTCTTGTCCCTCCAAGGTTACTACAAAATTGAGAATTTTGTTCAATAATCGTGGGAAGGGATGAGCGGGATCGAGTCCGATTGGATTTAGAACTGGTGAGAGTTCTCGTACAAAATAGTCATGAACCCAGTTCTTCTGCTTGTCGTCCCATTCATGTCGCCGGAGGAAATATATCCCTTCCGCGCGCAGTTCCGGAATAAGCTGTTCGTTCAGTACCCGGTATTGTTCGTCGACGAGCGTTTGTACTTCAATCGAAATTTGAGCTAGTTGCTCCTGAGGTGTCAGGTTGTCGGGACCGCGCTGTGTAGACCCGTATTCAACTTGTTGTATGAGTCCGGCGACCCGAATTTCAAAAAATTCGTCTAGATTGGAACTTGAGATACAGAGATATCGTAAGCGTTCCAGAAGGGGATAGCTCGAGCGACGTGCTTGCGCGAGTACACGTCGATTGAACTGAAGCAAAGACAGCTCCCGATTAATAAATAATTCCGGCCGGTCTAATTCAGTTTCGCTCAAAAAAACCTCAAGTGTTCGTTAAGAGTATCGAACATGACTCCTTCCGTCGCCGAAGACTCAGGGGATCATTTCTAGATAGAACCACAAGCGCAGTGCAAAAGTTCACTACGCACCAACATCTGGTTGGTGAGTATCCCGATTTGATGGACAGATTGGCTCTTTGGTACTCTGTGACTAGCTGATTTTAGGGAAAATCTTGAGTAAGGGCTCTTCATCAAGCCAAAGCGCAACGCACCAAATACCGTACTTAGTCTGGATTAAATCTCTTATGCGTTTGTATGTGTTGCGCAATCTGTTCTACTGCTTAAGAACACGCGAATTTAACTCATTTTGTTGATTTCGGTAAGCTCATGAGACTCAGCTGTTACGAGAATCTCGAAGTCTTGGAAAGTCGTTCGCAGATACAATAGACGTAACTTTGTGGTATAGAAGAAAGTGCTCAGTTTAGAAGATGTCAGTATTTTTAGGTTTCTCATTTTTTCGTTTTCATCGTCGCCGGACCAAAATACTTGCGATTTACGAATCTTTTTTGACATCTTCGAAGCGTCGGCTGCATCCGCTAGAGATCGGTCGGCAAAGTGGTATGCACACCTTAGACGTGATGAAGGTATTATCGAGCACGCCAGAGATCTTTCTTAGGGTTCCAGGGAGCGGGTCCAAAGGCATAGACTTGTATGCTTTACGTCCATCCATCGTCGTACAAAATAGCGATGAGGTTCTAGCCTATGTCAATCGATTGGCGCGACGGGATCGAATCTTGTATTACTCTTTGATAGTTCTTGTTCTCGCAGTAATCGTAGTGGCCGGACTACGAAGTATCGCGTTTGTCCGCTTTTGGTTTGAATAGACGCAGTTTATTCCTATCGGTTCCCGTTTGGACCCACAATATTTGAACACTACTATCCTAAACGGCGAGCGATTCGTTCCTTAGTCTCATCTTTAGCGGCTCGAGATTTCTTTAAGTGGACTAGCGTAGCTCCTGAACCACCTTGATGTCTCGGCGCAGAGACGTAAGCGTTAACTTTTGGATGATGTTTAAGCCAGTGTGCCAAGTGACTCTTTAATTGTGCGGGAGGAGTACTTCGTAAGCCCACACCATGAACGACGAGCACTGTGCGCAATCGTTTTTCCAGACTGGTTGAAATGAACTGTAACATGCAACGGAATGCCTCAGTCACACGAAGGTTGTGTAAGTCCAATTTGTCTTGGATTGGATATCGACCACTTCTCAATTTGGCCATAGTGTCTGGTTGTACTCCTTCAGCCTTCCACTCTAAGTGGTCATGCGGTTCGACGAAGTCTAGTTCGACTGGTTGTGCTTCCAGCAGATCTTCGGTCGAAGCCTCCATGATGGCGTTGGTTCGTGCGCGTGCTCGATTTGTTTGTTGGTTCTTAGATTGCTTTTGTACCTCCGCACGAGGTGTATTTGCTAAAGCTTGAACATCTGCAAGTTCTTGCTCAAAAATAGAACGTTTTTTGTCTGACATTTCGGTGTTCACTATTTCAGTGTCGGTACGGACGATTCAATACACATTGATTGATCGCGAGAAGTTTACACACATTGAATCTTTGCTTATCTTTTCAGAGAAGGCTGGCACCAAGTAACATTTGTTCCTCATTCTCTTTTTCAGAACTCTTTGGGTGGTTCGTTGCGTCTAAAAAGATTCTTGCGCTTAAGTCTGCGGATTTTGCTCCCAATCGTAATTCTCGGGATAGGCATTCTCGGTTTTCTTTTATTACGCGCGATCAAACCGGAGTTGCAAACCACTACCGAAGAAGCTCCTGCATATTTGGTAGCTGTTCAGACTGCTCAGAAACAACAGGTAAGGTATGAATTGACCTCACAAGGAACGGTCAGACCAAAGACATCTACCAGTATAGTATCCGAGGTCGCTGGTCGAGTATCGGAAATTTCGACGAAATTTGTTTCGGGTGGCTTTTTTAAAACCGACGAAACATTAGTACGAATTGACCCGCGAAACTACGAAACGTCACTTAAACGTGCTGAACTAGCCCTAGCCCGTGCACGCGTACGAGTGGATACCGAGCGCGCTCTTTCCGGCTATGCGAAGGAAGACTGGGAGCAGTTTATTGCAGACAATAATTCATCCGGCAACCCCACCGAACTGACTCTTCGAAGACCACAACTCGCAGAAGTGTTAGCCGAATACAGTGTTGCTGAAGCGGAGATGAAACAAGCAGAGGACGATCTTGCACGTACTACTGTAAATGCCCCTTACCGAGGTTTAATTCTGGAAAAGAAAGTAGATGTAGGACAATACGTTGGAATCGGAACACCTCTCGCAAGTGCAGTTGCCATAGACATTGCCGAAGTACGATTACCCATTTCCCTAAACGATTTGGAGTTCCTTACTCTCCCTGAACGCCCAGGTAGTTCTCACGTAGCTGTGCAGCTACATGCGACGTTAGGTGGATCAGTGTCCTATTGGGACGCGATGATTGTGCGAACCGAAGGTGTGATTGATACACAATCGAGAGTCATTCACGCGGTCGCAGAAGTCTTGGATCCTTACGATTTTGAGGGTAGGGGCAGAGAATTGTTGCGTTTTGGTACTTTCGTTCGCGCCACAATTCAGGGCAACGACGCGGGTGAACTGTTTGTAGTTCCTCGGCATGCGGTCTATCAGGGTTCGCAAGTATGGATTGTTAACTCGGATAACACCATTGCACCGCGAACTGTAACTGTAGTGCGTTTTGACGACGACTATGCGTACATCAGCGAAGGATTGGATAGTGGGGACGTCTATTGCGTTACTCCCATTGATCGTCCGTTACCTGGCATGAAGGTGAAGATCAGTGGCAAATGATGGTCACGATGACTCGGGCGAAGGTCTACAGAACCAACAGCTCCCTGTAGCTAAAGAGAAATCGAATCTGCCGGCCAAGATGGTGGATTCGGATTCAACGACCTATTTAGTTCGACCTTCTGAAGGCATCATTGGTTGGTTCGCGCGTAATCACGTTGCCGCTAATCTTCTAATGATTGCAATTCTTGGTGCGGGTGTGTACATGTTGTTTACAGGCATACAAAAAGAAACTATGCCTTCGTGGTCTTTCGGGCAGATATCTATTTACATACCGTTTCGCGGGGCGAGTCCGGAAGAAGTGGAAGAAGGTATCCTTTATAAGGTCGAGGAAGCGGTGCGCTCGGTTGAAGGGGTGGGCGATGTATCCTCGGAAGCTTCCGAAGGCGCGGGTAGAGTCTTCGTTGAAGTTGCGAGCAATTACGAGGTTGATGTAGTGATCGACGAAGTGAAGCTCGTCGTGGACTCTATTTCAAATTTGCCGAGTGACGCTGATCGTCCGATTATTCGAGAAAGACAAGGCTTTCGGTCTGGAGCATTGTATGTTCAGATTTACGGGGAGTTAGATTTCTTCACGCTACAAGACATCGCAGGAGACATCCGAAACGAAATTTTGGAACTCCCGGTAGTGTCACAGGCCTCCATTCAAGGCGCACGTTCTTCCGAGATTAGTATCGAAATTCCAGAAGAGAACTTGAGGAAGTATGAATTAACGCTCAGCCAAGTAGCCCAATTAATTCGACTCTGGTCCGTTGATTTAGCTGGTGGTGGTATCAGAACAGAGGGAGGGTATGTGCGCGTCCGAGCGACTGGACAAGCAAATACAGCTGAAGATTACGAAGATATTGTGCTACTCACTCGTCCGGATGGTAGTGTTCTCAGGTTAGGGGACATTGGCACGGTCGTCGATAACTACTCCGAGACTGACTTTTGGTCGTTCTTTAATGGCCAGCCGACTATTGGTATATCAGTTGATGCTCGAGATGGCGAAGATGTTTTGGCAATTTCTAAAGCTGTACGGGAGTACGTTGACCAACGGAAACAGACTTTGCCGCCTTCGGTGCAACTTGACTACTTTGGTGATTCCACTCACTACCTAAATGACCGATTAAACATGATGTTGAAGAACATCATGTTTGGCGCAATATTGGTGTTCATACTCTTAGGGCTGTTCCTACACTTGCGTATCGCATTTTGGGTGTGCGTTGGTCTCCCCGTTGCCTTTCTTGGTGCTTTGTTCGTCCTTCCACTAGTCGGGGTAACGTTGAACCTTGTCAGTTTATTTGGGTTCATCCTAGTGATTGGAGTGGTGGTCGACGACGCGATCATCATCGCCGAGAGTGCATATGCGGAAACCGAACGTCGCGGCTATAACGTCGACAGCATTGTCCGTGGCGCGCGTCGAGTTGCTGTACCCGCAACGTTTGGCGTTCTCACGACCGTCGCCGCGTTTGCGCCAATGTTATTTGCACAAGGCGGTGTAACGGTATTTTTCCAGTCGATAGGCTGGGTCGTCATCATGTGTTTATTGTTTTCGTTAGTCGAATCGAAACTGATCCTGCCTTCGCACATGGCTCTCATGCAGTCCTCTCGTGGTAAAAGGCGCGGCATCGCGGACTATACGAACCATTTCTTAAAGCGATTCAGTAAGCACATCTATCTTCCTTCTTTGAAGCTATTGTTGCGGTATCGCTATGCCACACTCTGTGCATTTCTTGCGTTGCTATTACTTACGGTCGGTTTTTACCTAAGCCCCTTTCTGAAAAAGAGCTTCTTTCCGGAGTTTGAGAATGACTTCGTGTTTGTGAACGCAACCATCATGGAAGGATTAAGCGATGAATACATCGTTGACGTAACCGAAGCGATCATGGAGGCGATGCATGCGACTAACACCGAAATTGTGGCTGAGACAGGTGCAAAAGAGAAACCGATACAGCACGTGTTTGCTTTTATTGCTGACGATACTTCGGCAAGTCTAACCGCTGAGCTTGCAAAACCAGAAAACCGGACACTGCGACCCACAGATATTGCAAGTCGTTGGCGCTCGAAAGTAGGGAATATCGCTGGTACCACGGAATTGCAATTTTCCGCCGAACAGCGCTTCCATAGTGGTGCTCCCTTAGAGTTTGACTTAACTGGGAAAAACTTTGACGCTCTTGATGCGGCTGCGGAGGAACTCGCACAGAAGTTGGCTGAGTATGACGGAGTGTACGAAATTCGAACACCGATTGGTACCGGCCCCGATGAGATAAAACTTGAAGTCAAACCAGACGGTAAGGCGACCGGATTAACACTTAGTAGCTTAGCAATGCAAGTACGTGAAGCATTCTTTGGAATCGAAGCACAACGCATACAACGCGGTGAAAGTGAATATCGCGTTATCGTGCGTTATCCCGAAGCCGAGCGAACTTCCATTGGCAATCTTGAGAACATGTGGGTTCGACTACCCGATGGAACCTCGACGCTCTTTCATTCGGTAGCAGACTATTCAATTGAACCTGGCTACGGGACCATTCGTCGAATCAATGGGAAACGAACTGTATCCGTGTCCGCAGAAGTCGACCGAGCAAAGATCGATCCCTTTGTTGTTTATCAAGACTTACAGGAGCACTATTTTCCGTTCTTAAGAACTCAGTTTTCTAGTGTGGATATTCAAGAAGCTGGTTCAGTTCAAGATCAGATGCTTGCGTTGGAGGAATTAGGCCTTGCGTTTCTGGTTGCGCTATTATCAATTTATGTGCTCCTAGCTATCCCGCTTCGATCCTACCTCCAGCCATTCATCATCATGAGCGTGATTCCCTTTGGATTTATTGGAGCTGTCGTAGGTCATGTGATCTTGAACGTGAGTTTTAACATGGTGTCGATGATAGGTTGTATCGCGCTGACCGGTGTGGTAGTAAACGACAGTTTAATCCTAGTCCATTACTTCAATCGCGAGCGTAGAACGGAAAACAGGTCAGTGTTACACGCGATACTGCGCGCTGGCAAAGCGAGACTACGAGCTATTATTCTGACATCGCTCACGACGTTTTTTGGATTGGTACCAATACTCTTGGAACAATCACTTCAGGCAAAAATTGTTGCGAATATGGCGATTTCGCTAGCGTTTGGAATTCTGTTTGCGACACTGATCACTTTGGTTTTAGTACCGGTGTTATTGCGAATAGGTGCAGACATCGTGCGCGTTAAAGACGCGGACTTGGTGCTAAATGATGATGTCGGCCGTGACGTAAGCACGGTCGCCGCACCTGCTGGTGGTTAAAGTATGGTTTTATTGAATACGGTTCGTTGGTTTACTCTTATCTGTAGTGTGTGTTTCACACAGTCGTACCGTGCTTCGACATAGCTGTGCTCTTCCCAATAGAGTTCAATGTTGCTCGACACAAGCAGGATTTCAGAGCTTTCATCAAGAGTCCCTTTTTTTCGCAAACAATTCGCCACATAAAGTCGCAATTCGTTGTTACGTAGTACCGTCACTGTGCACGACTTGTGCCCTACTGGGATGTTGACGGAATAGACAGGTTCAACCGGTGGTACCGGCGAGGACATTTACTGTGACCTAGAGCTAAGAAACAGAAAGTTTCGGATCTAAGGGCGCATTTCAGTGTTCTGTGTGGCTGGGTTATTCTCTCCCCGAGAATATCGCTAGAAGCTGAAGAATGTACATGAACAGTATCCATAATCCGGCGAACAAGGTAGTCGCGGCGATGATATAGTTGCGTTCGCCCCCGAGCACTATCTGACTCGTTTGAAATAAGATCAATGCTGATGCAAAGATGATCATGAACCCACTGATCAACATTTCAAACGGCGAAAAATCTACACCGAAGATCTTTAGGATGATCACTCCCAAAATAGCGAACATAGAAATAGTGAGGAACTGTCCAAGCCAACTGAAGTCAGCGCGTCTGACGATCGTGTACATAGACAATCCTACAAATGTAGCGGCAGTGATCCCCAATGCTTGAGTGATCAGCATCGAGTTAATCTGTAGTACAGCAGCAATTAATGGTGCGCCGATCCAACCAAGGAACGCCGCATAGACGAAGCTCAATAGAAGCCCAACGGGGCTTTGCGCGGTTGCTTGGATAGCGAAGGGTAGCGCGAAGATACCGACCAACATTATCCAGAAAGGAGGTAGCCAATTCATTTGAACCGCAATTACTGTTGCCCCCGCGCAAACGGCGATCATCAACGCTAGCAACATGTAGGTATTGCGGAGAACACTGTTGATCTCGACGGCTTGTTCTCTCGTGCGAATTACCTGAGACGCAGCTATTAACGGCATATTTAGGACCTTTTTAGATTTAGTGAAAATTGTTTGCTTATATTATGTTTACTCTATTCAAATTCGGTAGTGTCTCAGTTTCAAACCTGAGCTATTTCGGAGCTAGACATGGATGCCCAACCCCCACGCTTCATCGAAGACCGCTGAAGACTCAATAGCACCTAGTCTGACACCTTCTCCACGATTGACGAAGAAGTACCTCTCCTCCGATGTTTAACTCATCTGTAAACATATACAAGATTATAGTCATAAATTTAAGCTAAGACACTACGAGAGCTTCATGAGCGTTAGGTTGCCGCCCGTTGCCGTCTCATTGCGAGTGACGACGCGTTCCACCAGAAATCTGGTCAGATATAGTGGTCCTCCAGCTTTCGGTCCTGTTCCGGATAAACCCTCGCCTCCAAAAGGTTGAGTTCCCACGACTGCTCCAGTCATGGTCCTATTGACGTACATGTTTCCGACTTTCATGTTTGTCGTGAATCGCTCTATGGTGGAGTTGAGACGACTGTGGACCCCAAACGTTAGTCCGTATCCCAGCGCATTCGCTTGATCAATTACTTTCGCTACATCTCCCCTTTGATATCGGTGAAACCCCAAAATCGGACCAAAGTGTTCGGTATTAAATTTTGTAATGTCCTTTACGTTTACGATCGTCGGTCGTACAAAATGTCCGTCTGCAGCGATTTCGGACTGGTGGGCATGTAGAACTTCATACTCTGCTGTAGCGTCTTCAAGTCCTTTCTTAGCTTCTGGGTCAATGACTGGTCCAACATCGACGGACCAATCCGTCGGATCTCCCAGTTTTAGTGTGTCTATCGCGCCACAAATCATCTCTAGTAAAGTGTCTGCTATGTCGTCTTGAACGCACAATAAACGTAAAGCAGAGCATCGTTGGCCAGCACTCTTAAACGCTGAGTGAATAATGTCGTCGGTGGCATGTTCAAACTGCGCGGTAGAGTCAACAATCATGACGTTCACTCCACCAGTTTCGGCTATGAGCGGAGTCAAAGCGCTATCCTTCGCTGCAAGCGACCTATTGATCGCTCGTGCCGCGGTCTCAGACCCGGTAAAAGCAACCCCATTAACCCGTGGGTTTGCTACTAGCTCTTTACCAACATCGTCCCCTCCTGGGAGCACTGCAAATACACTAGGAGGAATTCCCGCAGATTTAATGGCGAGTTGAGTAAGTCTGAGTGCGATCAGGCTAGTCTGAGGTGCGGGTTTCGCCGCTACGGTGTTGCCGGTGACTAAAGCAGCAGCAATCGGTCCAACGAAAATCGAAGCCGGGAAATTCCACGGACTAATGCAGACGAACAATCCTCGTGGACAAAGTAAAAGATGGTTTGACTCTCCTGTTGGGGATGGTAGCTCTTTAGGAACAAGCATGGTTCGCGCTTCTGCCGCGTAGTATCGGCAAAAATCCTCGGCTTCACGCAGCTCTGTAACCGCGTCTTCTACGGTTTTACCCGCTTCTCGTTGCAGCAATGCCGTTAGTTCAGAACGATGTTCATGAATCGCATCAGCCCATTTGACTATACGTTCGCAGCGATCAGCAACCTCTAGCCCAAACCAATCGTCTACCGACTCGGATAGAGTTGCAAGGAGCGGGTCGATATCAGATACGTCAAATGAGGAAAAGAAACCGACTTCATCGGTGTTGTTAGCTGGATTTTTCACGACTGTACCGGAGTCGCTCATGCTCCAGTTTTTGGTTAGCCAACCTTCAACTTCTTCTCGAAAGCGCGCACGCGTTATTTCATTTCCAAAGTCCACGCCGGTGGAATTGCTCCGCTGTTCTCCGTAGATATCTTTCGGTAATGGAATTTTAGGATGTTGATGCTCTCTTGCCGACAAAACCTGTGCTCGAGGATTTTGGCTAACATCAGCGACACTCAAATCTTCATTGAAGATGCGATAGACGAAGTTTGAGGTAGCACCGTTTTCTAATAAACGACGCATGAGGTAGGGAACTAGATCTTCGTACACACCCACTGGGGAATATACTCGCACATTAGGACTCTCCAGGAAGTGCTGAGCCACTTCTTCGTACAGCAGTTCTCCCATCCCGTATAACCGTTGAAACTCAAACGCCTGACCTTGCGCTAGCGTACAAACGGTCGCGATCGTGTGCGCGTTATGGGTTGCAAATTGCGGAAACAATCTATCGGCGTGCTTGAACAGACGTGGGATGCAAGCAAGATAACACAGATCGGTGTTCTCCTTACGGGTAAATACCGGGTAGGCTTCGAAACCATTCACCTGAGCAATCTTAATTTCAGTATCCCAATACGCGCCCTTTACTAATCTAACGTTGAGCTTGGTACGATATTGAGTGGCGAGATCCGCGAGCCAGTCTACCAAGCTTAGTGCTCGCTTAGCGTATGCTTGCACTACTACACCCAATCCGTCCCAGTCTTTAAGTTTCGAACTCGCAAGGAGTCTCTCTACTACCTTTAAATTAATTTCGAAACGATCACTTTCTTCTGCGTCTATTGTGACGTCGAGATTTGCCGCGGCTGCTTGTACACACAATTGTTCGGTTCTTGAGACCAACACCTCGACTGCCTCGTTTTCGTTGAGCGGATGTACTTTTGGATACAACGCAGTTAGCTTCACCGAAAGACTATGATCCAATGAGGGATTTTTCTTTTGAGATGTGGCGATTGCGTCTATCGCACCCATATAGGAGTCAAAATACCGATCGGATGCCGCAAATGTTCTCGCCCCTTCGCCCAACATGTCAAAAGAAGCGGGCTCTTTAGCACGCGCCAGGGCTCGTTGGATAGTTGAACCAGATACGAATGCGAGCGCGAGAAAGTTGACGACTGCAAGCATTATTCGCCGTAACCCAGCTTCAGGAACGCTCGATAGATTCTTGTCTAATTTGTCAATGTTCTGCCGCGCATCGCTAGGGAAAAAACGGCTGGTCATCTCCATCATCATAGTAGCTAGGTTCACAAGCATCGAACCACTTCGTTGCGAGTGTTTTCCCCAGTTCCCTTCTTGAAATTTCTCAAGGGTGAGAATGTCCGCGGTTCGTTTGTCCGGAACACGCAATAACGCTTCTACTAGTGAAAGAAGCGCAACTCCCTCATCGCTTGACAGTCCATATCGATGAAGAAATTTCTCGACGAACGGGACAGAGTGTTTTCGACTACGACACTGAGACACCAGTACGGACGCATGCTTTGATATTTCTCCAGTTTGCTTGTTTGTTGGAGTAAAAGCTTCGATAAGTTCGTGGACGACTTCGTTTTCAGATCGAAGCAAATTTCGACTCATTTGAACGAACGACTCGTCGAGCGAGCTTGTCGCGGAACTTGACGGGCGCAATTCATTCATATATTGGACTAAAAAACACTGTTTTGATGTGATATAATCGGGGTAACTTGAGCATAACCAAAGCCAGGGTTCTGCGAATTAGGGCTCGAGTAACACGGTACGTTCAGAGACGGCAAATTGTTATGACAGATTATAAAATTTGAATTCTTGTGTGTCCGTTGCGTTTTTTGAGTCTATTTCGAGCGAAACCTCAACAAATGCTAGAGATAAGCTAAGAATAATGAATCAAGAGAAACTTGTTTATCGTAAGACAACAACAAACGTCGCTACTTTCGTCGTAATTGTCCTGCCTGTACTTCTAATGATTTCAGGTTGTACTTCGCTCAGTAAAGTGCAATGCTTGGAAGGCGATTGGTACGAGATTGGTCTTGTTGATGGAGAGTCTGGGATGGAGTCGGCGCGGTTTGATGAATATGTGGACACTTGTGCGAAATACGACGTGGTTCCAGATTTTGTGAAATATTCTGAAGGTCGAACGAAAGGATTGGAGATCTTTTGTACTCGCAGTAACGGGTATTCTGAGGGTCGTGAGGGTAGCGTGTACCGAAATGTTTGCTCCGGTATTTCTGAGGAACTTTTCTTAGTGGGATACTCGTTTGGCCACAAAGTTTACTCCGCGTTAGAGACTATCAATACTCTCAACAGCGAAATAAGCGAAAAAGCCAAGCAGATTAGGAATTGGGAGATTCAAGGAGACGAAATCTTAGATCTATCGTTTGCTGGAGCTAATGAAAGGGAACGGGATGCGGACGAACGAAACGAACTAAGCGACCAAGCTGCTGATTTGCAATCAGATATTACAGAAGCGAAAGCACAAGTTAAGGAATTACGAGATCGCAAAGCTGAAGCGATGATTGAATACCGAACAGCTGTCGACGAGGCTAATGAAAACGGTTTTCCGGAAGAGGCGACAATTGAATTCCCAGAAGTTAGCGACGATGGTAAATTTATGGGCACCAATCCATAGAAACGGTATTAGCCGAGAACTTTGAACAGATCATAATTTATCAAAAGTTCGTTATTAAAATTACTTGCGAAAGTTAGGCTACGTAGCTCAGTCGGTAAGAGCACAGCACTCATAATGCTGGGGTCGTTGGTTCAAGTCCAACCGTAGCTACCAGTATCAAGTTTTCAATAACACACTTTTGCAATAAATTTGCTGGTCGTTTCCCCCGACCGAGTTATTCCATCTGAAGGATCCATGAGAAACGTCATATTTGGTATCATCCAGATCATCACTATCGTCTTATTTTTAGGCACAGTTTACTATGTTTCTCGTGCGCCAACGGTCGAAGAGATTCAATCGGAAGAGTCGAATATCGGTCAAACCGATTTATCGGTCCGAAGCGTGTTCGTTATCCGACCTAATGTAGAAACTCGACAACTTAGCCTCGAATCCACGGGTTCTGTTGTGGCGCGAAACATTGTGCCACTGATACCTCAAGTAGCGGGAACAGTCGCGTGGATTTCGCCTAACCTACGAACCGGCGGCACTTTTCAACAGAATGAAACTCTGCTTAGAATCGACTCTGCAGACGCTGAACTACTCGTCGCACAAGCGGAAGCAAGTCTTCTTGTTGCTAAAGCAAATCTAGAATTGAGGGAAGCAGAGAGTCAAGCCGCGCGCGAAAATTGGACGCTGTTACACGAAGGAGATGTACCAGACTTAGTTGCCAAACTCCCGCAGATAAACCAAGCAAAAGCGAATATCGCCGTTGCGAACGCACAATTGTCTGCAGCGAAACTGGATCTAGCCCGTACCGAGTTCTCGCTCCCCTTCGACGGCCGGGTGTTGTCTTCTCAGATTGGCGTCGGCCAATGGGTTAGTAAAGGCCAAGCATTTGGCACATCGTTTGACCTAAGTTCCCTAGAAGTTGAAGTACCGATATCCGGTACCGAATTAAATTTACTATCCCCGGTAACAGAGCGCGACGCGTTAGTGTTCGTCAATGGTTTAGAGATTCCTGCGACCGTGGATCGAATGTCCGCTTCAGCGGACCTGCGGAGTCGTGCATCATTGCTTTATCTGGCATTCCCCATGTTATCAACGCCGTTGGTACCCGGGAATTTTGTGTCGGTGAAGGTGTTCGGTCGAGAACAAAGTAACGTATACCGCATCCCAGAAGTTGCAGAACAAGCAAACTCGACACTGTGGATTGTTCGAGATGGATTGTTGGAACGCGTGACCCCACAAATTATTGAACGTAGCGATGAGGAACTAACAATCATTGCGTTTGATTATGGCGATGGAATTGTTATCGGTTCGCTCGTCGGCGTATATCCAGGTCAGAAAGTCGCGATTGCATCGGAATAACCTTGGCCGAAGTTCCTAGCACAACCGATAAACTAGGAGGATTGCCCCCTCAGCGTTTGTCTATCGTTGCTTTTTTTGCGAATAATCCGGTTGCTGCAAACCTCTTAATGCTTTTGCTGATCATCGGTGGCGCGATGATCGCTCGTCAGTTAAACACCGAATTATTTCCCACTTTAGATCCTGGCATCATCAATGTTTCGGTTCCGTATCCAGGTGCGACTCCCGCCGAAGTTGCTGAGAGTATTACTCAACGGGTCGATGAAGCCGTTCGTAGCATCGACGGGGTAAAACGTGTCGTGAGTAGAGCATCCGAGGGGTATGGTCTTATTACGGTCGAATTAAAAGAATTTACTGACTCTCAAACCATTCGTGACGACGTACAAGCTGCAATCGATTTGTTAGCTGACTTCCCACCAGCGGATGCTGAAGAGCCGGAGGTCGTAATATTTGAACCGCTACAACCTGTGATGACCTTGCTCGCGACGACTCCAGGAGATGAAGCTTACTTAGATTTTGCGACGCACGAACTTGAGGAAGCGCTACGTGACTTGCCTTCTGTTTCACACGTTGAAGTTGAGGGTATTAGAAACTATGAAATCTCGATCGAAGTGAGCGAAACTGCACTTCGAACCTACGCACTCACCTTTGACGAGTTAGCACGAGCAATTCGCCAATCATCGTTGAATCTGTCATCGGGTGAAATTCGATCGGTTTCGGGTGATTTGCTTCTGCGTACCGATCAAAAGCGAAACAGTGGAAAGGAATTTGAGGATATCGTAATTCGTGCCCTCCCTGGTGGTGCTGTCGTGTCTCTCGGTGATATCGCGACCATAACAGATGGCTATGTTGACGATGAGTTGGAGATTGAATCAAACGGACAACGTGCAGCTTTGATCCGAATTCAGAAGTCAGAAGATCAGAACGTTCTCGACATATCTAACGAAGTATTGGAATTCTTAGAGACCTATGTCGTTCCAGCCGATGTGTCGGTGGAGATTTGGTCGAATGAGAGTGACTATTTGCGCGAACGACTTGGTTTGTTGCTACGAAACGGAGCACTCGGGTTTGCGCTCATGTTCACATTCTTGGTGCTCATGCTGGATTTAAGGCTTGCATTTTGGGTAGCCATGGGAATACCGATCTCATTTTTTGGAGCGTTTTTGTTCCTAGACTTTTTCAGTGTGACCTTGAACATGATCTCAATGTTCGCACTCATCATCGTGCTAGGAATAGTAGTAGACGACGCTATAGTGGTTGGCGAGAACATAGGGAGTGAACAACAGAAGGGTTTGCGGGGCGCGCACGCCGCGATTGCCGGCGTTAAGGGTGTCTTTTCTCCAGTGTTTGTTGGCGTATTAACCACAATGGCCGCGTTTGCACCGCTCATGTTTCTAACGGGGACTTTCGGTCAGATACTCAGTGTATTACCAATAGTCGTTATCACCGTGTTGGCAATTTCATTGGTCGAAGTTTTCTTTATCTTGCCAGCGCACTTATCACATACACGTCGATGGAGCGCTCATCCGCTCGACACCATCCAAGATTTCATATCAGGTAAGATTCAATGGTTCCGCGACAACATCGTTACTGCTGCAGTACGCCTGGTCGTCCGACACCGATACATATCCATGGTGTGGGGCTTTGGATTTCTTGGAGTGGCAATGGCGTTGATCATGAACGGTGCCGTAAGAATAGAGTTCTTTCCTCAGATTGAAACCGACCAAGTTGAGATTCACGTAGATTTTCCTGTAGGTACGCCCTTTGATGTAACCGAAAACGCGATTCGCCGGATCGAAGACGCGGTCCATGAAGTCAACGATGCAGTGGGTGGTACTGCAATACGTGCTGTTACGATGACAGCGGGTGCACGAGTCACCGAAGGAGACGGACCCGGAGGTGCTGCGAGCATGAATTTCGCAAGAAATATCGCGAGTATTAGCTTGCAACTCAATAACGAACCACTTCGCACCGTGAGCGGGGAAGAACTGACCCGCCGAATTCGTCGCACGGTGGGACCAATTCCCGGTGCAGAGTCGGTGAATTATGTGTCGGATCGGCTCGCGGAATCAGTGACACTGCAGTACGAACTGATTCATGAGGACGACGATAAACTCCGACTTGCTGTCGAAGAGATGAATGCTTCGCTCGCCGAATTTCCAATGATTACCGAAATTAGAGACTCACTCAGCGATGGTAAGCGTCAGTTTGACATCTCTTTGACCGAGGCTGGGATCGCCGCGGGACTGACACAAGCTGTGGTTGCTCGACAGCTGAGGCAGAGTTTCTTTGGTGAAGAGATTCAACGCATTCAACGTGGGCGCGATGAAATTAAAGTGATGCTGCGATACCCCGCGGACGCTCGGCGAAGCACAAGCAATTTCTTTAACTCAAGAATTCGATTGTCGGACGGGACTGAATTACCTCTAACTACGGTTGCGCTGGTTACAGAGAGTCGAAGCTTTTCTGCAATCGATCGAATTGACGGCGTACGAGTTGCGACGATTTCGGCGGAGGTTGACAGGCAGTATATGTCTACAGGGGACGCCGCGAAGACGGTTGGAAGAGAGGTCTTACCCCAGCTGAAGAGTCGGTTTCCTAGGTTGGAGATAAACACCGCTGGATTCAGTCGCGATCAAACTGAAGACTTTGCATCATTACAAGCACTAGCGATAGTAGCTTTAATTGTGATTTACACAATGATTGCGGGATTGATGCGTAGCTACGTGATGCCACTCGTAGTGTTAAGCGGGGTCCCATTCGGAGCAGCTGGTGCTGTTATCGGGCACTACCTCCTTGGTTTTGACGTATCGATGATTTCAATGTTTGGTATTGTGGCATTGAGTGGCGTAGTAGTCAATGACTCCCTTGTGTTAATCGACCGATATCGGCGTCTTAGGATCGAAGATTCTGAGCTTTCAGTTTTGGATGCGATCGTTGAAGCCGCGCGCCTTCGCTTCCGCGCCATTTTTCTAACTACGGTGACAACAGCATTAGGACTCACTCCGATGCTATTTGAAACCAGCATTCAGGCGCGTTTTTTGGTTCCTATGGCGGTCTCACTTGCAACTGGGATAGTATTTGCGAGTTTCGTAATCCTGTTTTTAGTGCCAGCACTAGTAGTGATTAAAAACGACCTAACCCAACTCGTAAAACGACTCATACCTAGGACACGCGAACTGGTCCAAGAATAAATCTAGCCTACTGCACTATTACAATGCAACGGGTCATAAATATGACTGAGTTGTTTAGGAGAAAATGTTGATGGTACGACAGATTGTTTCCACATTCAAAAAAGGGTACGGTTGGTTCTTAGGAAGTCTAAGTCATGCTTCTGGCCTTCCACTCTTAGCATTGAGGATATACTTGTTTCCGATCATGCTACAATCTGGATGGAGAAAATTTGCGGCTTTTGAATATCACCTAGATTGGTTCGGTAAGTCATTAGAACTACCCTTTCCCTGGTTGATGGTCGTTCTTGTGGGCTTAGCAGAATTCGGTGGGGCTATATTGTTGTTGATGGGTTGGTTCACTCGATTAGTGACGATCCCGCTAATGATCACGATGTTGGTAGCGGCATTTCTCGTTCACGGAGACAATGGCTGGTTAACTTTGTAGGACAGTACCTCCTGGCTTGCAAACGAACGGGTGTTGGAAGCTAAACCAAAGAAAGCGGAGATCATTCGAATAGTCAAAGAACACGGAGATTACAAACGATTAACTAGTTCCGGTAGGATCACGATATTGAACAATGGGATGCAGTTAGCGATTACCTATTTCGTAATGCTCTTAGTGTTGTTTTTCTTCGGTGGTGGTCGATATGTAAGTGTCGATTACTGGCTTTCAAAAGGACTCAATAGATGGAAAGTAACTCACGATGACAGAAAACAAAACCAAACCTAATGCTGCTAGCGTCGATGACTTTTTAGCAAGCATAACAGACGATCAGAAACGACAGGATACCTGTGAAATCATGGGTATGATGGAAGAAATTACCGGTTCGACTGGGAAAATGTGGGGTACAAGCATTATCGGTTATGGCGCGTATCGATACCACTATCGTAGTGGGCGACAAGGGGAATGGGCATTGGTTAGCGTGTCACCTCGCGCTCGAAATGTGACCGTGTATATCATGCCAGGCTTTTCAGACTTCGAACATCTCATGGCCAAGTTAGGTAAGTACAAGACCGGGCGTTCCTGTTTGTACTTGAACAAATTAGAAGATGTTGATCGAGAAGTACTCTATGAATTGATTAAGGAATCGGTCGACTACATGAAAACAAAATACGAGACGTTCGAACCGAGCGTAGGCGACGACTAGTGTTTGTCGTACGTATGACTAGACATTGAAGCGAATGTAAATAACGTCCCCATCGGCGACTACGTAGTCTTTACCTTCTAGACGCATTTTGCCCGCGGACTTTGCGCCTTGTTCACCATTTGAACTAATGAAGTCAGAATAGGCAATGACTTCAGCACGTATGAATCCACGTTCAAAGTCCGTATGAACTCTTCCTGCGGCTTTAATCGCTGTTGTGCCTATGGGTATCGTCCAGGCACGTACTTCGTTGTCGTTTGTAGTAAAGAAGTGGTGGAGGTGCAGCAACGAATATCCCGTTCGCACGACCTTGTCTAGTCCTGATTCCGATATCTCAAGTTCTTTCAAATACTCCACGCGTTCAATCGGTGATAGGGCTTGTAATTCTTCCTCGAGGACACTACAGATCACCACCCACGTTGCATTTTCTTGAACTGCACGTTTACGCACTTCGCTGACAAAATCATTGTTTGGTTCTTGTTCCGCCACGTTAGCCACGTACAAAATTGGCTTGGATGTAAGCAGGGGAATTGACTGCAGTGTCTCTCGCTGCGCGGGTTCAAGTTGCATGGAGCGCACTACCGTTCCCTCGTTCAATCGCTGACTTAGCCAACGTAGAAATTCGACACTGTTCCGTGCTTCTTTGTCCCCAGCCTTTGCTAGTTTTGCGACCTTCTGCTGCGTTTGGTCGATGGTTTCAAGGTCTGCAAGTACGAGTTCAGTATTGATGATGTCGATATCCCTTTTTGGATTCACAGACCCAGACACATGAGCGATGTTTTCATCCTCGAAGCAACGTACTACATGGGCGATGGCATCCACTTCCCGAATGTGAGCTAAAAATCTATTTCCTAGTCCTTCACCATGAGCTGCGCCTTGGATCAATCCCGCGATGTCTACAAACGTCATCGACGTTGGAGTAGTGCGTTGCGGTTTTACGATCGCACTCAGTTGATCTAGTCGAGGATCGGGGACAGGCACGACGCCAACATTCGCATCGATCGTACAAAACGGAAAGGGTTGTGCGGACGCTCCCGCGTTCGTGAGCGCATTGAACAGGGTGGACTTACCAACATTTGGTAGCCCGACAATTCCGCAAGCGAAGCCCATCAGTTGATTTCAGTCACCCAAGAGGGACGAGTGCTATGCGTTTTTTGAGTGGAACAGTCCCATCGCGCGTTGCATTTCCCCTTCCAGCAGAGCTTCAAAAGCGTCGGCTTGAATGGCCGCAGAGGATGTGGCAAGTTCTCGTTCATCTAGCGGCATTTCGAGTTTGGTCAAGTATGCTGACAGCGAGTCTGGGTCGCCCGGATGTCCCACGCCAATTCGGAGTCGCACAAAGTCTTTATTACCTCCGAGCGCATGCACAATACTCTCCAGTCCTCGATGCCCGTTTAGACCACCACCAACCTTCAACTTCGATACGCCTGTTGGAAAAGCCACCTCATCATGTACGACTAGCATCTTCGTAGGTGAAATCTTGAAGTAGCGAATCAGTGTCGAAATGCTCTGACCCGATAGGTTCATGAAGGTGGCGGGGATCAGTAGGCGAACTTCGCGATCCAAAATTGTCCCTCGACCAATTTCGCCATGGAATCGCGATTCTGGCTTTAATGAAATTGCATGTTCGTCTGCTAGTTCTCGGACCCAGCGCTCGCCGGCGTTGTGACGCGTCTTGGCGTATTTAGATCCTGGATTACCCAGTCCCACTATGAGCTGGAGTGAAGATGACGATTGTGCTGTTTGTTGTTCTTTGGAGGAAAGACGCCACTCTCTTAGCTTGTCAAAAATCGACAACACCTAACCAACTCATGATTCGTCTTCGTCAGGAGTGGGTTCTTCCTCCTCAACGATGTCTTCCTCTTGTTCTTCTTCTTCTTCTTCTTCAACTGCACCACCCCTTGGCAGGTGAACTGAAACAACGAGGACATCATGCATGTCACCGTGCGTAAGTGAGACAATCGACACGCCCTCGGGTAATTCCAAGTCGGTCAAGTGGATGGTTGTACCCAACTCTACATTCTCAAGGTCAATCGGGATAAACTCGGGTAGATTCTTTGGCAAACAACTGACTTCGATTTCGGTTAGATTCTTAGAAATTACCCCACTCTGTAGTCGTACACCGTGGCATTTGTCTTCGTTTAAATAGTGGATTGGTACAGAAATGTTGATAGCGCGGTCTTCACGTATACGAAGAAAGTCAATATGCAATACCTTGTCGGACGCTGGATTTCGTTGCAATTCTCGCAACACAACTCGCTCTTTCTTTCTTCCTATAACAAGCTCTAGCACTTGGGAGTAGAAGGCTTCGGCTTGTATAGCTTTTGCTACATGTCGATAGTCGATAGAGAAATATATTGTTGGCTGGTCTCCACCATACACGACACCGGGCACTTTGTCGTCTTGTCGTCGTAATCGACGAGCATGCCCTTTACCTAGCCCTGTTCTTTTTTCAACACTAAAGCTGAGCGCTTCTGACATGTTTTTTCTCTCTAAGAAATCGGAATATTAAAAATGGCTGGGGTGGCAGGATTCGAACCTGCGAATGACGGGTTCAAAGCCCGTTGCCTTACCGCTTGGCCACACCCCAAGAAAGCAAGGAATTTTAACTAGGCAGTATACGCAGTCAATTGAATTAAGCATCGTCTTCGCACCCTGGAGTTTGCATCGGGATTGAAAAATTGCACCAAAAGTACTATTCGTTCTCGAACTTGGTGAAAAAGATTTTGATATTCGTGTCGTCTTTGTTCATTTCGAGTTTTTTCAAAGTGGTAGATTCTGGGTCTTTTTCTTTGTAAGAAAACTTGAACGTCCAACGATCACTAGAAAATTGTTCTAGTCTACCGTATGAGTCGTACTCTCGCTGCTCCCCCTCGTCAATGAGCTGACACGTCAAAGAAAGACATTTCCACAGTTCTTTGAAGGGCAAAGAGATCCCTAAGTGATGCTCAATCCATTCGTCTAAATCCACTTCTTCTTCTCTGTCTCCGTTGGAATATTCGACCGTCGCTTGATTCTCGTTTCCTTGCAAACGTACTCCGCTGAGCGCAAGTCGATCACGCAGAGTCAGTTGGAATGCAGAACCTGCTTCCAGCCAACGAAAAATTGTTACGAAGGATTGATCTGGTTGTTTGAATGCGATTCTTCCTTGATACGTCCGCGTTGCTTCATCTTGCGGTAGTAGTTCAGATTCTGGAAAAAACTGGCAGGAAGTGACCAAGAAAACACCAGCTCCAACTATCAAGGACTTAAGAACCAACCCACTAGGTCCCTGTAGATTTCCCGAATTCGATACACTCCAGTGTTCGTATAATTTTTTAACGATTTTCCATATTGAAATGTACATATATATACTATAATGTCGATTGTTGCCTTCGGTCTTAATCACCGGAATGCGGATATCGATTTACGCGGGCGAGCAAGCATTCTACCTCAGCAGCTTCAGGGTGCTCTACATCATCTTCTCGAATCTGTTTCGTGTATCGAAGAAGCCATGATTCTCTCCACGTGCAATCGTACCGAAGTGCATTGCGCGGTGCAATCTCCTCCAAACAAATCAATATTTAGTGATCAATTGAATCGTTGGTTGGCGGGATATCGCAATATTGCGCTCTCTGAACTTGAGAACAAGACCTATATTCATTGGGATCAAAGTGCAGTACAACACATTATGCGTGTAGCTGCTGGTTTGGATTCTCAAATCTTAGGAGAACCAGAAATTTTTGGCCAGTACAAGTTTGCCTACCAAGAAGCGCAGGTTGCCGATACCATCGGTAAATATTTAGACCAAGTTGTATTGACAACTACTCAGACTTGCAAGAAAATCCGTTCTCGTACTGAGATTGGACAACACTCTATGTCAATCGCACAGGCGACAATAACGCGCGCACAACAGATTTTCTCAGACTTTGAATCGTTGCACGCGATGCTAATTGGTGCCGGTGCGACTATAAAGTTGGTGGCGCAACATCTACGCTCAGCAGGAATTCAGTCGATCGGAGTCGCGAACCGAACACTTGATCATGCCCAACAAATAGTCGCCGAACACGGCGGTGAAGCGATCCCACTAGCCGAATTTGGTGAAAATTTACATAAGTATGACTTACTTATTAGCTCCACGAATAGCCCGACGCCGGTAGTCAGTCGAGAAGTCGTTGCGGAAGCATATAAGAAGCGTCGATACCGACCGTTCTTCATCGCTGACCTCGCCGTACCTCGAGACGTTGATCCTTTTGTGGATCAATTAAAAAATGTTTACGTGTACACCATCGACGATCTGTCATCAATCGTTCGTTCTAACCTAGAATTGCGGCAGCAACAGGTTGCTAAAGCAGAAGAATTTGTTCTTGAAGGTAGTCTAGACTTAGAACAAAATGCTAGAGTTCGCAGTCAGTCGCATATCGTTGCTCAGTTCCGAAAGAACTTGGAATCCATTAGGGATCAAGAGGCTCGAGACGCCATCTCGCGCATAGAAGCTGGTGAAGATCCCCAAGAAGTCATTGCGAGTTTAGCCCACACACTCACAATGAAGTTAGCCCACCCGCCAACGATTGCACTGCGAAACGCTAGTGCTAACGGTGACGTCGAACTTTTACGTCACTTACACGAGGCTTACGGACTTGAGGAATGCCTTTAGCTGAGCGCATCGTACAGCTTTTAGAGGAATGTACAGATCGCTATGTCGAAATTCAAGCATTGCTTGGAGATCCGGATGTAGTTGACGACCAAGATCAGTTTAAGTCTTTTTCCCAAGAATATTCTGAACTGGAACCAATCGTCAGTGCATACGAAAAATTGCGGACCATTGAAGCTGATATCGAGAGTGCTAAAGAGTTGCTCAATTCACAAGATAGAGAGATGCGAATTCTTGCGCAGGACGAAATCGACCAATTGTCCCCACTATTAGAAGATGCCGTTAGCAACATCGAAAAATTGTTGTTACCCTCCGATCCCGATGATACCGCCAATGTGTATCTTGAAATCCGAGCAGGGACAGGTGGAGATGAGGCCGCATTGTTTGCCGGTGACTTGGTCAAAATGTATGAACGCTACGCACAGTCTCAGGGATGGGTCGCTCGTCTGGTCAGTGTAAAACCGACTCCTCAAGGAGGTTATAAAGAGGCGATTTTTCGCATATCCGGGAACGAAGTCTTTTCCCGACTAAAGTTTGAGTCTGGCGTGCACCGCGTTCAACGAATCCCAATCACTGAGTCACAAGGCCGCGTTCACACCTCGGCGTGTACCGTTGCTATCTTGCCTGAAGTGGAGGAACTAACCGAGGTCGAAGTGAAAGACTCCGATCTACGCATCGACACCTATCGAGCCTCTGGTGCTGGTGGGCAGCATGTCAACAAAACAGATTCCGCAGTGCGCATCACTCATCTCCCAACCGGGGTCGTCGCGGAGTGTCAAGAAGAGCGGTCCCAGCATCAAAACAAAGAACGCGCTTTAGCGCTAATCAAGTCTAGACTCCTGAATGAGAAAAAGCGCGATCAAGAACAAGCACGCACACAAGACCGCAAACTCCAAGTAGGATCTGGAGACCGATCTGAACGAATTCGCACCTACAACTTTCCGCAAGGTCGACTTACGGATCATCGAGTCGGTTTAACACTTTATAAACTCGACGAAATTTTGGCTGGTTCGTTGGACCAAGTGATCGATCCGCTAGTTCAGGTCCATCAAGCCGATTTACTACGCGAGCTCAGAATTGAAGACTCAGTTATGTAGTAATACAACCGAGCTTGAGTTGGGCCACTGCTTTGATCGGGCGAAAGCAAACGTCGGTACGGACGAAGCAATGTTGTTAGCGACGCAACTTCTTGGAGTGTCATTCACGGAGTTATACACAGAGCGGGGACGTCAACTGCCTCTCGCCGACGTCGAAAAACTGAATAGTGCAATTCAACGGAGACTTTGCGGAGAACCGATAGCGTACATCACCGGCTACAGGATGTTTCGTAAGCTCGACCTCCGTGTTTCACCTGCTGTTTTGATTCCACGATTCGAAACTGAATTGCTAGTTGATGTAGTCCTCGAACACACTTCCAACGGAGGTCGAGTATTGGATCTCGGTACGGGTTCTGGAGCGATCGCGATCGCACTCAGTAAAACGAAAGATTTGCAAGTAGTTGCAATTGACAACGACGAACGCGCATTGCAGGTATGCGCCGAAAATTGCAACGAACATGAAGCTAACGTTGAGCTGGTTCGTTCAAATTGGTTCGAAAACGTAAAAGGATGCTTTGATATTATTGTGTCAAATCCACCTTACGTCGCGGCAGACGATCCACATTTAGTCGAAGGAGATCTCAGATTTGAACCATCCTCCGCACTGGTTGGCGGACTTAGTGGTCTCGAACACTTAGAAAAAATAATTACCTCAGCAATGAACTTCTTGAACCCAGGTGGCTGGCTCGTGGTCGAACATGGCTACGATCAACAAACTAGCGTCAAAGAGTTGTTTGCAGATCGAGGATACGCAAACATTCAACAACGACAAGACTATACAGATACACCGCGGGTGATGTGGGGACAGGCACGTGGACGATAAACAGTTGTTACGCTACAGTCGTCAGATCATGCTACCAGAGATTGATGTATTAGGTCAAGAAAAAATCAATTCTTCCCATGTCGCGATTGTCGGATTGGGTGGTCTTGGATGCCCTGTGGCGATGTACTTGGCCGCATCCGGTGTTGGAAAGCTCACACTAGTAGACGACGATCTGGTCGAGCTTTCGAATCTACAACGACAAATAGCACACACCGAGGATAGCATTGGAGTCGCTAAAGTGGATGCTGCTCGGCGCACCATAAGAGGACTAAACTCTCAAACGAAAGTCACTACCGTACAAATGCGTGTCGACGCTATCGAACTCGAACACCTGTTGACAGATGTTGAAGTTGTTGTTGATGCCACCGATAATTTTGAGGTTCGTTTCGCGATCAACGAGGTATCTCGAAAATTTAACCTACCGCTCGTGTCGGGTGCAGCTATTAGAATGGAAGGTCAGGTCATAGTACTAGACCCGCGTAATGCAGAATCTCCCTGTTATCGCTGCCTATATCCATCGGCGTCAACGGAGCCTCAGAATTGTGCTGAAAACGGTGTTTTCGCACCTTTGGTGGGAGTCATTGGTGCCCTTCAAGCTTTAGAGACTCTGAAGGTGATTTGTGAGCTCACCCAAGACTCAATCGGATGGGTACACTACTTTGACGCTAAACGGATGGCTTGGCGTAAATTAGGGCTTAAGCGAAATCCCTCATGTATTGAATGTGGTACGTAAGAGAGTCGTAAGAAAGCACGAACGCACCAGTCTACTTATTGCCTCTCCGAAATCAACATTCACAATGAAATTGACGATTAGCGTTCCAACCATCCCATCCAAACCGCAAGGATGAACTGCTGATACAGACTGAGTGTTATCTACATGTTCAAGCAGATAAACTGTATTGAGTGTCTACTTCTAGAATGTAGCCCTTGGAATTAATCGTCCACTCTTCGACGATTACTTTTGTTAATTCATTGATATATATGAATATTGCAAAAGCACTAAGCACTCACAACATCCAAAAGTCCAGATTGGGACCACACCGGAAATGGTTTTGACACAAAAACCACGCTGAGTGAGGACCAGTCTTTCACCACTTATACTTCAACCCCACCGAAAAGTTCGATGCGTCGTGCGCTGATCCAAAGTAATGCGTAAACGCTAGTGAGATGGGACTATTCCAATTTTGATCGCGAGCGAATTCGACACCAGCAGAAAATACAGAAATCCGGCCTTTATCGTTGAACACCGAAGCTGTGGTGGTTTGACCGTTCTCCGTTTCTACCGAAACTTCCGCCCAATCGTCAAAATAAGCCAGCCCTACTTTGAGTACCAAATTGAACGTATTATTTAACGGACGAGTGTACTTCCCAGAGAGTGAAGTGTAGAGAATACCAGGAGAGTCTACTTCGTAGCTCGTAGCTCGCGCGAACAAATCTGCATCGAGACGTTCAATGTAGCTAAATTCATCGACCGAAGGGGCGAAGTCAAAAAGGAATTCAACGCCAAACTGATTATTTATGTCTCGTCCAATGGCCAATGGAATCCCAATTCCTTCCCCCACACCCGACGATTCGTTTTCCAGAAACGAAGAAAATCCGAAGGATACGTACCAGGGTTTTTCGACAGCTTGCACGGACGTAGCCGTGATTATGAGCAACACCAACCCATAAGTTAGCTTTTTCATTTAGTGGTTCCTCTTTGGATACAAATGCTTAGTGAAAGGTCGCAAGATTAGGGACTTATGTACGAAACTACACAAGGTGGCAACTAATTATAATAAAACCATGTCATATAGAGGCATAACATATCGTTTAATTCTTGGCGCTAAAGCCGGAGTGCGACAGCTCGCTTGTTTAGTTAGTGCGTGTCGGTACGTGTGGGAGCACGTCTTATGTGAAAACCAACGTTTATTGGAAGTTCAGGGAGAAGACCCGGTACGCAATCGGAAACCCCAGAAGTCGTTCTTCAGTTTGGGAAAAGACATTAAGCAATTACTATGGTGTGCTTCGCGCTTTGACAAAGCGTGTGGTGCGTTTCGCAGACGGATCGTAGTTTCTACTCACGTCTGGAAATGGGTCGCCATCATCGCATTAATCTGTTCTGTCGGAGCTTTGGGAATGCGCGTTGGTCCACGTTTAGACGGACCGTCACCAGAGGACACTCAAGGTATTCAAGATCCTTCCAATGTCCTAAAAGCGAGACTAACTATCCCTTCAATGCGGCTGGCAATACCTGTGCTCAATCCCGGTATTCCCAAGAGTACGGAGGAACAGGAGAACGAGGGTATTTGGCCTGAACTGCGAAATGCCGAAGCAGTCCGTATTGCATTTAAGATGAAAGATTGGATAACGCGCTACAACCAATTCGACTCCATTATTGTTTCCGCAGATGTCTCCGTGAGCGCAGATTTGTTCTTAGTAGCGCGCATTGTTCAGTCCAATAGTGAAGTAATGAGTCTCGCTTATCGGATTGTCGATGCGCGCGGCGTGATTTGGACCGAAGAGAGAACGAAAACGTACCGCGCAGAAATTGGTTGGCACGAACGCTACGGCAAAACAGACAAAGATCCGTTCGACCCGTTGTACCAAGAAATTGCCGAGGACATCTACCGTGAGCTCGCTGATAAAAGCGACTCGCATGTCAATCAACGAAAGCGCAACGAGTTTGTCGGACCGCGTTTATCGCGGCGATCAGAGTTAGAGTTAATCACGATCACCAGAGATTTGGCGTTCGCAAAGTATGTGTCGCCAGAGTACCATGATTGCCTAAAAGACGATGGAAATCGACTCAAGATTGAGTATCTGCCAGAATACACTTCAGAATCGTGGTCACGAATTATGTCAGTGATGACTCGTGAAGAGGACTTCGTCCGTGTCATTGAAGAATATTACAAGGAGTTTGTAACAAAAATTGAAACGGACTATCGAACTTGGCAACGGGACGCCTTTCCAATAGCTCGCAAACTACGCATCGAGGAAGACAAGAGAGAAGCGCTCACAGAGATAAACAATCTCGGCAGTAGATTGCATACCACAGTAAAACCCACAAGAATCGACGTAAATGGAAAAGTGGTGACTCTTACTGGAAGTGTCCAGTCGCAATTCGCGGCGTGGCGATCAATGATCACTGATATCTACGATGCTTCAAAGAGTTCAAACGCGGTCAAGGTTCTATCCGACGATCCATAAATCGCAACTCTAAACCTAGAGTTCTCGTACCCGTGCTTAAGCGGTGGGAAAGGGACGTCAATTCTTGACTACAGATTGAATCCATCGAAAGGTTGGGTCTCAAAACTGCGAAAAAGGGTGCAATCATCGTATTCAACCTAAAAGTTGTGTCATGTCAACGAAGGATGGGAACACTATTTCGACGCCAATCGAATGGAATGGGAGAGGTACGACTTAAGCGAAATCCTTCATGTCCTGTGTGTGTACCGTGACCTTATCGTAGGAGAAAACTGTTTGATATGCACTTACAAGCTTTGTCACTGCATCTTCCATGCTTGTGTTCTTGACGAAATCGGCGACTTGCGTTACCGCCATACCGACCAATCCACAAGGATTGATTTGCTGGTAAGGACTAAGGTCCATGTCGACGTTTAAACAGATACCATGGTATGACCGACCGTTCCTTATTCGCAGACCCAGAGCACCAATTTTTTTGTTTTCCACGTAGACTCCGGGGTTGCCCTCAATACGAGATGCCGAAATGTCGTACTTGGCGAGTGTATGAATCATAACGGTTTCTAAATTTGACACGAAAGTGTGAACTGTTTCTTTTACACGTCGTAGATCTCGCAATAAATAGGCAACGATTTGACCAGGACCATGATAGGTCACCTGACCGCCGCGATCGGTATAGACAACTGGAATTTTTTGCGGGTCGAGAATGTGCATGCTCTTCGCGGCTTGACCCATCGTGAAAACGGCGTGATGTTCCGTAATCCACAATTCATCATTAGTCGCACTATCGCGTGAATCCGTAAACACCTTCATGGCATCCCAAACAGACACGTAGTCAGTAGTCTTTAAGTACCGGACGGACAGCTCCACTCTACGTTCGCTTGCTCAGTTTTCTTCGCTGTCGATCGTAGTCGATACAGTGATGGTTTGTGGTCCTTTAACCTTTTCTTCTTCAGGAACAGTTGAAAACCACGATTTGACTCCGTTCCACATTTCCGTGAAGAAATTTATTTTCTTGACTCCGTGCATGGCATAAACATCACTTCGAGCAACTTCTTTATCGTCGATGGAAACAATCAGCGTCCCTACCACTGCATTCTTTTTGATTGGAGCTTTGAGTGGTTTCGGTAGATAGATCTGATACTTGGAACCGTCTTCACCGCCTGCGGGTACAAGGCGATATAGATCTTCCTTTATGCGTACTCGAAGCCCCTTTCCAGCACCCTTTTTCACATATAGACGATCAAACCTATTCTGCGTCCCAGCGACAAGCCTACGTTCAAAATAGCGGAAACCGTAATTAAGTAATTTTCTGGTATCGTTTATCCGTTCTTGGTCGCTCGACGTACCCATGACTGCGGTAATGAGTCTGAGCCCGTTGCGTTCCGCTGATGCTACCAAGCAATATCCCGCGTCATCGGTGTAACCCGTTTTCACACCATCCACAGTTGGGTCGATAGTCAAGAGTCGATTTCTGTTGGGTTGAGTGATTTCGTTGTAAGTAAACTCAAGCTCGGAGTACATTGAGTATTGGGAGGGAAATCTCGATATGAGTGCTTGTGCTAACAATGCGCTATCGTAGGCTGTGGACAGGTGCTCGGGATGAGGTAAACCTGTAGAGTTCTCGTAGTGAGTGTTTTTCAATCCAAGTTCTTTAGCGTAGGAGTTCATGATTTTGGCAAACTCTACTTCATCGCCTGCGATATGTTCGGCTAGCGCGACACTTGCATCGTTTCCGGATTGGATAATGATTCCACGTAATAGATCTTCGACCGAAACCTTGGTACCCTCCCGAATGAACATCTCAGATCCATCCGTTTGCCAAGCGTTAATACTGACTTCAACGAGTTCATCCATCCGAAGGCGCTCTGCTTCGATTTCCGCAGCTGCGACATAGTCCGTCATAATTTTCGTTAGACTCGCGGGGGGTACTTTCAGATGTGCATTGCCCTCGGCGAGCACAGTCTTTGACTCCGCATCCATCATCACAAAGCTCTTTGCCTTCAGCGTAGGAGGATCTGGGATGAAAGATTGGCTCCAACCACTCAAAGCTAGTAAGCCTGTTACTATTAAGCAGAAAAACTTAGTCCTTGTCATTGAAAGATTCCTCCTGAATCTATTAGCGTGTGTTAGGTTTAAAAGTGAGTGGCGAACGTCCACGATCCCTACAGTTTTTTCTGAATTTCGGTAGCCAACTCGAACACCGCTCTTGCATAGAGGCGACTGGGGTTGTATCTTGTGATCGAGTAAAAGTTATCGAAACCGAGCATGTATTGCAAAGTAGGGGATTCCTTATCGTCTAATTTATACGCAAATAACGCAGCCTTTTGGGTGCTTGGTGCCGAACTCTTGATACCTAAAGCTCGCCATTCTTCTACCGTTTTGGAGAATCGTTCAAGCGTTAAATTTGCATGTTCTGCGGGCGAACCCTGAGACGTGTCAATCTCAACAGACTCCATTATTAAACCATCCTTTGTCCATTCGTGTTCGGCAAAATAGTTCGCCACACTGCCGATCGCATCAGAGATATTGGACCAGATATCACGCATGCCGTCTTCGTCAAAGTCAATTGCAAAGTCGAGATAGCTGGTCGGTATGAACTGGCCGTATCCCATCGCGCCGGCGTACGAACCCATTAGATCTTCGATAGATCGTCCCTGCCCACTGGATAGGCTATTTTGTTTTCGATCACAAGCGTCGTCAGCGTCAAACGGTTTGATTCGTTCTTCGCATGCGAGAACAAACAATTGCTTCAATTGCTCCCGAAAAAATGGTGCTCGACGTGGATAATCGAAACCCAGTGTCGCCAGGGCATCCATGACTCGATAACTGCCCATATTTCCGCCATAGTTCGTTTCGATCCCAATGACTGCTGCGATGATATGAGCTGGTACTTGGTATTCTTCGAACGCTCTGTCCAAATCGTCGCGGTGATCACGAATGAATTTCACGCCGTCGTTAATGCGCTTTTTTTGCATGAAGATGTTTCGATACTGAAACCAAGGCTTCGTCTCAGCTGGGCGATCCATAATCTCAATGATGTCGGGTTTGTGTTGAATCTCTTTAAAGACTGACATGAGTGTCGTGCTGTCAAACGAGTATTCTGACACAAGCTCATCCACTAACGCGCCTACTTTTTCATGCCCGCTATAGTCCGCTATGAGTGGAAGCCAAGAAATTAAAACGAGCGTAGTCGCGAGGAAGCATTTCCTTTTCATTATTTCTCCAAATCTTGTTTGTGCGTGCACACCGCTAAGGCTACTCCGAATGCGGCCATCGTTGTGATCGCGGAACTACCACCGTAACTAACAAGAGGCAAAGGTAGTCCAACCACAGGTAACAGTCCCAAAACCATCGCGACATTAACGAGTACATATCCGAAAAAGATGACTGTAATGCCAGTGCCTACTACATACCCAAAGCCATTTGTTGCGGTTGTGGACAGATACATCAAGCGAGCGAAGATCAACAAATAGCAACAAAGTAGAGCAACGCACCAAACGAAGCCCAATTCTTCACCTATGACGGCGATGATAAAGTCTGTGTGTCCCTCAGGTAAAAAGTCAAGATGACTCTGAGTGCCTTCAAACAGCCCCTTTCCGGTTAATCCCCCTGATCCTACGGCAGTTTTCGATTGAATGATGTTCCAACCTGCGTTTAATGGATCGCGTTCTGGATTAAAGAGAGTAATAATACGGCTTCGGTGATAATCGCGAAATACGAAGTTCCAAATGATTGGAGCTGAGATCGCCACAAGCACAAGCCCCCCTGCAAACCATCGCAACCTCACGCCGCACAAGAAAAGCATTGACGCTACACCAATCAACAAAATGAGCGCAGTTCCGTAGTCTGGTTGTAGAAAGACCAGACCCGTAGGCAACCCTACGATAAGGATTAACGCTAAGTAATCAAAAAACTTGAGCTTGAAGTTTCGAGTCGTGATATACCATCCAACAATTAGGGGCAGGGAGATTTTTAGAAATTCGGATGGTTGAAAGCTCGGTAGGCCGGGAAGGTCTAACCAACGTTGCGATCCTTTGTTAGAAACCCCGAATACGGCGACGGCGAATAGCAACATAATAGTGCCCGCGTACACGGTAGGTGCCCAGCGATAGTAAGTGGACACGCGTAGTTGGCTCGCTAGCATCAAACACCCCAAACCAAGACACAAGCGGATTGCCTGATTCAGTAGTCCGCTCCAGCTCTGTCCCAGGGCACTGTAGAGCACGACGAGTCCAAATCCAAGTAGCAGTAATGTTAGAATGATTAAAACTATGTCAAACTTGATCGTCTGACCGTAGCTACCGGAAAAAAAATGATGGTGCGCTCGAGTCGAACGGCCACCCAAACTTTCAGTCATCGGTATTGGCTACGATATCCGCCAAATAACTATCAATCACCTGTCTTACTACAGGTGCTGCAAATTCGCTGCCTCCACCACCATTTTCAACCACCGTAGCGACTGCAATTACTGGATCATGGACAGGTGCAAACCCAAAGAACAACGCATGCTTACGCTTATCTTCTGGAAGTAGTTCTTCATCATACTCTTCACCCTGTGGGATTGCGACTACCTGCGCTGTTCCAGACTTACCAGCCATTTGGTAAGAAATGTCCATGCCAATGTGCGCCCAAGCTAAGCCGTTCTGGAGATATCCTTTGTGCCCTCTGTGAACTACCGCAGTGAGGGCTTCTATCATGCGTTCCCATTCGTGTCCGAACACTCCCTGGACTGGGGGAAAGTCTTGGTCTAGCTCTACTGGTTGCTCACTCGAAAGTAGCAATCGCGGACGAACCCATTTACCGCGGTTTGCAAAAATTGTCGCTACCGTCGCGAGTTGTAATGGTGTTACCAAAGTGAACCCTTGGCCAATCACAAAGTTCATGTTATCTCCTGGGTACCACCACTCTCCAGTACTGTTTTTTTTCCATGTATTGTTCGGCAGTATTCCAGGATCCGCGTCGAGTATGTCCAGCGTCGTGTTACGACCATAGCCCCATTGACCTAGGAACGAGGCAAACGTGTCGATGTCAAGTACAGCACCTAGATGGAAAAAATAGATGTTTGATGATCGGTAAATTGCTCGGAACAAGTCTACGTGACCCTGACCGCCGATTCCACTTTTGCGCCAGTTCCAGTCGCGATAGACATAGTCCGAACCGGGGAGTTGAAACTCGCCTCTAGGATCGTCAAATTCGAGCTCCCAGTCAATGACGCCAGCTGCTAGACCTGCCATCCCGAGTAGTGGCTTAATGGTCGAACCTGGAGGGTATTTCCCTTGCGTCGCGCGGTTAAATAAAGGTGCATCGGCTCGAGCGGAGAGGCGATCATATTCGTTTCCCTCCAAGCCGGTCACGAAAACATTTGGATCGTACGAAGGTTTGCTCACTAAAGCTAAGATTCCACCACTCTTTGGGTCAATGGCAACAACAGCACCTCGCCGATCACCCAACGCTTCGTCCGCAACTCGCTGCAGTTCGATGTCCAAGTGAAGAGTAATCGTTTGTCCGCGAGTTGCCGGATCTACAGAAATTTCCGACATTACTCGTCCAGATGCGTTGACTTCTACTTGTCGAAGACCGATTTCGCCGTGCAGTATATCTTCGTAGTAATTCTCAACACCGCGCCGTCCGACGAATTTTGAACCCCGGTATCGAACGGTATCCAATTGTCGCAAGTCTTCGATGGTGATCTGACGAACAGATCCCACCACGTGAGATGCGAGGGCTTTGTAAGGATATTCTCGCAATATTTCCGTGATCACGAGGATATTTCCGAAGCGATGGCGATTAACTGCTTCAATAGCTAGTTGTTCTTCGTTCAAATGACGTTTAATGATCACTTTCTCGTCGCCTTGGGCGTTTTTTAGTCGCTTTCGAAAACTGCTCTCTTCGGCAGCACTAAACTCGACTAAGGCGCGCACGTTTGCCACCAACGTGTCAATGTTGTCAACGTTTTCTTTGATTACGGCTAAGGACGGTACTATCCGATTGGAGGCAAGATTGTTGCCATTACGGTCATAAATCAAACCACGCGGGGGTGGGATTGTTTGAGTCGTCAGCCGGTTTTCAAGTGCTTGTGTCGCGTATCGCTCGTGTTCCACGATTTGCAATTGATATAAGCGAGCCACAAGAAGAAATATGAGAAGCGAGGCAACAACGGCAGCCGCGCTCGCTCGATACACGATCGTTTTCGAAAGTGTCAAAGGTACTGGATCGTAAGCTCTTTTCGTGCTCATGCTGGCCGATACCAATGATGTTGAATGCTCTCAGATCCGGGGTAGCGTAGTCTGCCAGGGCGAACACGCGCGCATTCAATGGGGAATGTTGGGATAGACAAACGATTGTGCTTGATGCCAAAACCGGGTGAGAAGTCGAAACAGGCACGCTTCATGTTAGTTCTTTAGACAGTATGGGTTTGGGTTGATACACCAACCATGTGCATGTGGGTATGTTTGAAACACTGGTTCAATTTTTCTGCAACGCATTCATCGCTCAATTCGGTCGTCGATAAACGGAGCAAGGAACACTACGAGTCGCGCGGACCGCTAGAAAAGAGCTCGAGAGTTCACATAGCGTGTTCCTCTGAGGTCATAGGGGTCCAAAGTCTCTCAAGTTGATAAAAGTCCCGTACACTAGCTCGCATGACGTGTACCAAGGCTTCTCCTAGATCGACTAAGACCCAATCGGCACGTTCTTTACCTTCCACGCCCAATATCGAAAGTTCGCAACGTTTAGCTTCCGATACCAGAAACTCAGTAACTGCTACGACATGTCGCCTAGAAGTCCCAGTTGCAACTAACATAAGGTCTGTAAGGTAAGTGAGCTTACGCACATCCAAGACCGCAATTTCCTGTGCCTTGCGTTCCGTTAGCGTACAAACTAAAAAATCAGCTAATTCGTCGTAGGTCAGCAAGAATCCTTTGATTCATAGAGGTGTTTTGAAATTATATAGTCACACACAGGTGCGGTAACTAAGGATTTGATTTCTTTTCCTTGTTTTCGAAGAGTTCGAATTTTGGAACTGCTGAGATCTAACATTGGACTAGTGGAGAAGTGAATCATTCCAGTTCGCTGTAGTAGCTCGCGAACATCATTCGTTTGAAGAAAATCCCTTGGTATTTCTGCCGTTATAACACCGGGTCGTCGAAACACAAACAAGCTGAGCCAATGTGGCAATTCCGCTGCTCGGTGCCACAAATGGAACTTTCTCAGGGCATCGCTTCCGAGTATCCACACAAAGTTTTCGCGTGTAGTCTGGCGCAGGCGTTTTAACGTTTCAATCGTGTGAGTTGGCCCTGAGACCTTTTGCTCAAAGTCAAAGGGAATGAGCGTAGGGTCCGATTGACACGCAAGCTGTAACATCTCCCAACGATCTGTGTAGCTGGCGACGCATGGTTGTCTTAATTGAGGTCTAGGTGCGATCAGCAGGTGGATGGTACAAGAGAGCTGTGCACCTGCAATCCGGGCTATGTGCAGATGCCCGAGATGGACTGGATCGAATGTCCCTCCAAAGAGAATCAACTCAGTTCTGGATCAACTAACGTTTGCATTACCGACTCCGAAGTCTAATTTCGAGGATTTGTTCGCGTGACGGATCGAATAACACTCAATCGCGCCTCTTTTCTGTTTGTACCCATCGCTGAATCCGGTCAAGCCGACGGTAGGGGTTGTCAAGTTCTAACAGTGTTTGTCGAAATTCCATCGCCATTGGAAGCATCTCTGCAAGACGGAAGCTAAGCGCAGATGCATTGTCTTCTTCTATTGTCTTTTTTGGATATCCCTCAGCAATCCGAAACTCGTTCAATTGGTCGAACAATTGGGTTAATTCTGCGTCTTGTGTACGTAAAGGTAAATTCGCTTCGTCTCTAAGAAAGTCGACTAAACCCATATTCAAGTGATCGTCGTCAATCCAAGTTGAGTGCACACGGAATTTTGCTCCACCTTCGACCACGATAACGATCCGCGACTCGTCGATTGCTTCCGTGTGTTTGATGGAAGACAATGTACCGATTTTGGCCAACTCTATTGGATCGTCCTCAGCCTTATAGACTTCAGAACCGCTAGACAAGTAAACCACGCCTATGCCCGTGTCATTGGCTAAAGCACTGCTGACCATTCGCAAGTACCTCGGTTCGAAGATTTCGAGTTCAAACAGGCTACGGTTAAACAGGACTAGTTTTAGTGGGAACAGTGGAACTTCAACCATCAGTACAAAATCGAAGAACGTTACACTACACCCACAAAACCCACAGCAGAAGTCCTCCGCCTAGCAAAACGCGATAGACCACAAACGGCAACATGCCAATTTTCTCGACGAGCTTCAGAAAAAATTCGATACAAAGATAAGCAGCGATAAATGAAGTGGTAGTCGCGATCGCTAATGCTACCCAATTGACGGGTTCGTTCGCGCCGATAAGGTCTATCAAAGTCAGTATCGACGCTGCACCGATAGTAGGAATTGCCAATAGAAACGAAAAACGCGCTGCTGCCGTCCGAGTAAACCCCAATACAAGGGCACAGGTAATGGTGATACCTGAACGAGAAGTACCCGGTACCAGTGCTAGTACTTGCCCTATGCCGATCAACATCGCGATCCATGCTGTCAATTCTGTGTCTTGTTTTGTACGCTGGCCCATACGATCTGCAAGCAGCAGTAGCACACCAAAGACTAGTGTCGCAGAACCGATTAACGCTACCGAACGAAAGTGCGTTGCGACCAAGTCTTTGCACAACCAACCAACGACTATGATCGGTAGGGTCGCTAGCAGGAGGTAGGATGTGTATCGAGAGTTGTCCGAGGGTTCCAACGTACGCAGATACTGAAAAGACGCTACACTCAATTCGACTAATCTCTTTCGGAAATAAATGAGCACGGCACCAAGTGTGCCAAAGTGTGTTGCGACGTCGAAGGCTAATCCTTGATCTTTCCAGCCGAACCATCGAGGTAGGAAGATTAGGTGTGCTGAACTTGAGACAGGTAAAAATTCGGTCGCTCCTTGTACGAGAGCAAGGAAAAACGTTGAGAGTGCTTCTGTGAGTTCCAAATCAACAGAACCAATAGCTTGAGTCTCGGTCGCTATGGTTAATACAGACTAGACTCAATCGTATGATGTGTTGAAAACGCCTTCTTAGTCTCACACGCTGCTGTGTGACGATTGCCTCTTTGTTATCTCAACTACCTCGTGAGATCTGGTGTCGACAACTTGGCAGACACATTAAAAAGGTATGTCATCATCGAGCTCATCTGCGCTAAGGTCTGCACTTTGATTTTTATCTTGAGGTTGATTGTCAGCTTGTCGAGAATCACGTTCCTGCTGCTTACGAGAGTCATAACCGCTCTTAGATGTGCTACGGCTGTAGCTACCTTCTCGAGTACCTGTACCACCCTCGGCTCCACCTAAGAGAATTAGTTCGTTGGCTCGGACGTCGGTCTTGAAGTGACGAACACCATCTCGCTCCCAAGACTGTGTTTTCAGTTGCCCCTCAATGTAGCACTGTCGTCCTTTTTTGAGATATTCTGAGGCGATTTCTGCTAATCGTCCAAAACAAACGATATTGTGCCACTCTGTTTCTTCTTGTGTCTCTTGGGTTTGGCTGTCTCTCCATCGAGAAGTGGTAGCAAGTGAGAATGTGGTAACGGGGACACGGTTATTCGTGAAGCGCGTCTCTGGATCCCTTCCAGCTCTTCCGATGAGCATTACTTTGTTCAAGTCGTAGGACATTTCATTTTCTCCACACAGGTTTTACAACAAATTTTGATTGAAAGTGATCAATTGAGTGATCATAACAGGACTAAGTTAGCAAGTTTCAAGGATAAATCTTAATTAGATCATGCATCGCCACGTGTTCAAATCGTGAACTCGTAAATATGCGTTGGTTTGTTTCACTGTGCCTATCGATGCGGTTGGTTCTTTGCTATAGTTGTGTCCTGGTAGCAGGATTGTGTCATCGGGGAGAGACTTGAGTTTTTGCAAACTATGAAACATAGCATCGCGATCTGATCCGGGTAAATCTACCCGGCCGCACCCGTCAATGAACAGAGTGTCTCCAGCGATAAGCGTGTTTTTGATGCGAAAGCATTGCGAGCCTGGTGTATGACCGGGAGTATGTAGAAACTCGATCAGGACCCCACCAAGGTCCAGTGAATCCCCAGAATCAACTCTCACTAAATCAGATTCCGATAACCCCGTAATTTGCTTGAGGCCGTCAGCTTCAAGTTTATGCACATAGACTTTGACTGGGTGCGT
Organism: Gammaproteobacteria bacterium; assembly: GCA_009841615.1. Taxonomy (GTDB): domain Bacteria; phylum Pseudomonadota; class Gammaproteobacteria; order Pseudomonadales; family Azotimanducaceae; genus Bin55. Next base: position 73,179 of record VXLL01000003.1, read on the forward strand.
GCTTACGAGGTCCGCGACACCGGCGATGTCGTGTCCAAAAAAGTGGCCGCCTACATGATCTGGGTGGTAGTGTGTGACTAAGGTGGCTGCGACGGTGTATTCGTTGTCTTCGACTCGATTGAGAATGTGTTCGAGATCCCATGCCGGATCGACCAACACCACCTCGCGCGTTTCTGATGAACCGATGATATAAGTGAAATTTGCCATCGGTCCAATTTGGATTTGTTCGACAATCAGACCTTCGTGGTTCGTCATATAAACGTTGAAACCAATTCCTTTGTAAACAACACTCTACCTGTTTTACCTCTTTTTATTTTCTTCAGTACAGTACGGTTTCTTTCTACGTGCGATACTCTGATTGTAAAGATCGTTTCAGTCCAAAAATTTCCAAGCTCCGAACACAGACTCATGCTGTTCGTTCCGGACTAGAACCTGTGGAACGGATTACCCGGTAATTTGTCAAACCCAACATGAGCAATTTCTCGGTGTTGCGGTACATCCAAAAAAACTCGAAACTTGATAATTGTTATCTTCGCCGTGTACCATATTAGAAAACACTTTGGAAAATTCTCCGAATTGAGCAGAGCGAAACGATAGTGCTCAATCAGATAAGATCGACAACACTCTATGAATCCAATTTACCAGACTTTGAACTCATTCAGGCTTCCGTTGTATTTGCTAGCTATTGCCGTTTCTTGGGCAGTTGGGGGCACAGAAGGTTCGTCATTAACCAATTACGTTCAACTTGAGGACAAAAGTTATTCTTGGAAGATCCAGAAAGTAGAGCAACACGGTGACTTAACGTTTGCGGTCATCGATTTGAGGTCGCTCGAGTGGCTCTCACCGGAACAGGTGAATCGCACGCAATGGCAACACTGGTTGGAGCTATATATACCAAAACAAGCCGAGTCCGAAATTGCGTTGTTGTATGTTGGAGGAGGGCGAAATGGCCGTCCAGCTCCAGAATTCGAAAACTCATTGGAGGCAACAATCGCTCTGCAAACCCAGAGTGTTGTCGGGTTACTCGGGCAAGTTCCAAATCAAAAGTTGATATTCAACAAAGACGCGATCGAACGGCGTGAAGATCGACTTCTCGCGCATGCTTGGACACAATTCAACGCACACGATGACCCGCATTGGATCCCTCTGTTACCTATGGTGAAGAGTGTAGTTCGCGCCTTGGACGCGATCACTGAGATCACGGCTTCAAACGAAATTCAAAGCCCCCAGATTAAAGAGTTCGTAGTAACCGGTGGTTCAAAACGAGGTTGGACTTCGTGGTTGTCCGCGGTTGCTGACGAACGCATAATTGCGATCGTACCAGCGGTGTTTGATGCGTTGAATTCTGCCAGGTCAATGGAGCATCACTTCAAAGCGTACGGTTATTGGTCGCATGCGATTGTTGATTACTTTGCGGAAGGTCTACTGGGAACTATCGACGCTTCTCAAGCTGACAAATTCTTTGAAATAACTGATCCGTATCGATACCTCGACCGGTTAACGATACCAAAATTTAGCATCAACGCTACCGGTGATGAATTTTTCTTACTTGATTCGACGCAGTTTTATTGGGATGATCTTAAAGGTGTAAAGCTCTTGCGGTACGTGCCAAATAGTGATCACAGCCTAGAACATACAGATGTCGTAGAGAGTATTGCAACTTTTCATTGGCTGATTCAAAACGAGCTCCCACTTCCGAGCTTTGAGTGGCATTGGACGGACTCAGCAACCGTCGAAATAGATCAAATTCGTGGTCAAGTGTCGAAGATTAGCATGTGGAGTGCGCACAATCCAGTTGCTCGAGACTTTCGATTGTTGCGAAAGAAAGACAGCATCGAAGCACAAGGTCCGACTTGGCACGAAGAACTAGTTTTTGGAATTGAGAACGAGAAAGAACTGAGCACCAGCCCCCTTATTCTCGAGTTTGAATCCGACGGACCTGGCTGGCACGCACACATGGTCGAAGTTGAGTTTGATGTTGGTTTTCAATATCCACTAAAACTAACTACAACAGTATCGATTTCACCTACGAATTTGCCTTTCGCGGAGAAAGAACATGCTGCTACTCGACACCTAACCTTCAATTGTCCCAAGAGCGACGATGCCGAAAGCCCATCCAAAGTCTTGGAGTTTCTCAAGGATTCTTTCAAGACCGCGTTTATGCAGCATGTTGTACATAACGATAGAGATTACTTTTGTTGGCAACCCGAACGAGACCCTCGGTTGGAGGGTGCGCTGTTAGTAAATTTTCTAGAAACCAATGGGTATCACAATTGCATCATCCAGCTTGAAGCTGGAGTTGGTCCGACCTTACCCCCATTGCCCGCCTCGACAACGGACGATGCTACGGATTAATTTAGAAAGAATACTGTATGAGCCTAAGAAGATCCCGTTTTGCTGATTATGAAGCGTTCGTGCTCAAAGTTGCACGAGTCGTGCTCGTCGCGTTAGCGTCAATCTCGTTTCTCGCGATTCCCATAGCACTTGTGTGGTTAGGTTTTACCATGGCAAAGCCAACCGGAATAGACTACAAGCACAATCTGTATGTCCCAACGTACGAGTCAATTGATGCAAGTTGGCGTCCTTCTGCTGGGGTACGTACCGAGGATCTGAATGCTGCGAAGATACCGCCCGTAATGAATGAGACTATCGAAACCATCGACTCGTTGTACCAGCTCGTTGGTCGGGAGGAACAGAAATTCAGCGAAACGCACGATTTGCAACAGTTTCATACGGCACTGATAGAACCCTTCGCGAAATTTGAAGACCCTAACACCTATGACATTGACTTTCTGATTGAACTGAAGCAGTACGCTGAGTCCATGGTACAGGATGAACTTTTAAAACGAATTGCCGATGTAAATGCGCGGACAACAGCCATTGTAGACTCCATTTTCAAGTTTCGCGACAAGTATTTGATTAATCTCGATGGAGCACTTGCGACCGTAGAATCTCGGTCGACTGAGCATGGATGGAATAGAATGGTCACATCTTTGTTAGTGTTGCAAGTGCTGAGTGTCTGTATCACTCTGTTTGTCGTTTCTGCAGTGTGTCTTCTCGGTTTTCGCGTAGGGTTGAACCATGAAGGACGCGCAGCTGTGCCATCTACTTCGACGATATACGATGAAGACAGCTAGACAATCTACATTTGAGTACTCAGTAGTAGCCATTCTATTAGGGTTTGTTTTGATAGTTTGGGCAGCCGAGGAACAGGAAGCCAAACAGACCTCCTTTGAAACCTGTCTGGAAGAGCTAAAACAGGCAACCAGTAGTTCGACAGACGAAGAGTCCGAGAACGATTTTGAGCCGGAACTGTCATTAGAAGAGAGCATTCGTATCTATGATGAGTGTTTGAGTAGAGAGGGAGTCACGTTGTCGATCCATAGTGCCCTGGGAGAGAGCGGAGGGTCTGGAGCTAGTGACGGCAGTGCAGGTTCGCAAACTACTAACAACGGTACCGAAGATAGCTCCGAAGCGAAGATGACCGGTGCGAACGCCTCCACACAATCCCCCGCGCCGACTCAGTCAAGCGACCTTGAATCGAGTCTGCACGAGTTCGATGAAATGCTCTCACAGATGCAAGGAGAAATCGACGCGGAGCGGGCTCAACAACAAGCAGAGGCTACTAGCGAAAGTACCCAGCCCTCATTGGAATCAGCTACGGTAAGTCAAGACGGTACAGTAGAAACTAGTGGGGAAGAGTCAGAAGGGTCTCACTTGAATCCGTCGGCCATGGCGTCGGCTGAAGCAAAACACCAGGATACAAGTAAACGTGAGCCACTCGATCCCAAAGATGAAGACATCATATTGAAAACGATTCGAGAGGCTGCAGAACTTGAAACCGACCCAACCACTAAACAAGCGTTGTGGGATCAGTATTACGACTATGCCGACAAAAAATAACTAAACAAAAGAGGATTTTCACAATGAAACTTACGTTCTACCTTTCACTGCTTGCGTTTTCATTGGCGATAACGCAATCAACATTTGGTGTGTCGGTAGGTCCACGCATTGGACCAACCACGGCTCCAGAGACTCTGGATGTTGAGCAAGAGAAAGAGTTTTTCAAGACAAAAATGAACATTCCCGACCTCCGACTCGCGATCCCTATACTCGACCCCGGTATTCCAGAAAGTACACAGGTTCAACAAGAGGAAGGAATTTGGCCTGAATTGCGGAAGGCAGAAGCAGTCCGCAGTGCAATTAAATTGAAGCAGTGGATTCATCGTTACAACCAGTTTGATTCCATCGTCATCGCGGCGGATGCGTCGGTTAGCGCAGACATTTACTTAATTGGACGTATTGTTGAATCGGACAGTGAAACTATGCGCATCGCCTATCAGGTTGTTGACGCTCGAGGTGTAGCTTGGACCGAGGAACGCACCAAAAAGCACCGTGTGGAGTTGGGTTGGCACGAGAGGTATGGAAACACTGATCGTGATCCATTTGACGAACTCTATAACAAGATTGCAGAAGATGTCTACGAGGAACTCAAAGATCGAGGCAAAGCACATGTTGAACAGTTGGAACACAACGAAAAAGTTGGACCAGATAAGGCAAGGTATTCTGAGCTACAGTTAATTACGACAACTAGAGATTTAGTGTTTGCTTGTTTCATTTCACCAGAATATAACGACTATTTAGAGCGCAAAGGAAGTCAATACGTAGTTCGATATGCACCCGATGAGCAATCAGACAGTTGGCGCAGAATTCAGACGATAATGTATCGTGAAGATGAATTTGCACAGCTCATCGAAGACCACTATGAAGGTTTCCGCGACCAGATCGAGAAAGACTACGAGAAGTGGCAAGAAGACACGTTCCCAGTTGCTCGAGACGTTCGATTAACAAAGCGAAATCGAACGATTAAAGCGATTGTTGGAGTAGCCTTGGTAGCGGGATCCATTGCGGCGGCGGAGGATGGGGCGGCCAAAGACGGTGATCGCTCCGCGGAAAACGCTGCCGCAGCGGGTGTCCTCGGTGGGGGTGCTTTGATCGCTGCCGCGTTTCGCGACAACCACCTTCACAAACAAGCGGTTGAAGAAATAAACGAGCTGAGTCGAAGTTTGCACAATTCCATTAGACCTACACGCATTGACCTGAACGGAAAGATAATAACACTCACCGGTACAGTGCAAGACCAATTTGGACAATGGCGCTCAATGCTTGCAGATATGTATGTACAGTCTCAAGACTCGGACGCAGTCACAATCCTCACAGAGGACGAATAGACCGACTCGCGTGAGAACATGAGAGTTTCTCAACCGTGCCTTTGGCTTTGGTCCTTCGGTCTCGTAACCGTTGGTTTCTTGTATGCGGACGACGCAGACGAAGAATTAATCGACTGTGAAGGGGAAGCCGCGACAACCCAGTTTTGCATCGACAAAGAAGAAGCTTTTGAATTGCGGGCTCGAATAGAATTAATGTACCCTTCTCTCGAAGAAATATCTTCGCCACCTTGGGAGGAAGAGGACTTTCTCTCGGCGGTAACCGACTTTAATAAAGGCGTGGACCTCTACCGTGATGAGTACTTCGGTGATGCACTTCCAAAATTTAAAGCAGCATTAGACACCTTCACTCAACTAGAGGAAACTTTTCAAACAACTGTGAAGGACAAACGCGCAGCAATTGACGGTCTATTCGAGAACTCTTCCTACGAGATCGCTGTAACCGAATTGAGTTCTTTGCTCGAGTGGTTTCCCGAAGATTTGGATTTAGTTCGACTACACGGCGAGGCAACGCAAGGTGAACAACTCAAACCCTTAGTTGAAGAGCTTCAAGAATACGTTAACACCGGCAACTTCGAGGAAGTGGAAAAATTACTGCCGCAATTTCCTGACGGATACTACGAAGATGACATTTCGCAAGTGCGAGTTTCATTGGAAGCACATCGTCAAGATACTTCTTTTAATTCTTCAATGACTGCTGCATACGAGAGTATCGAAGCAGAGGAGTGGTTCATAGCCGAGCAAGTCCTCGAGTCCGCGTTACTCATTCGACCAAATTCAACCGTAGCACAAGAGCTGTTGGAGGAAGTTTTAGAAAATAAGCGTTTGGATCATGTCGATGAACTCGTGCAAAAAATGGCCGATGCGATGAAAACGGAGCGATGGGAAGATGTTCTTGTTAGTATTGAAGAAGTAGAAAAATTGGACGTCAATGAAGAGTATGATTTCACGATCGTCGTCGAAGAAGTTGACGAATTGTTGGCGTTGGAAGCTGAACTCATTGAGTACAAAGATTTCGACTTTAGTACTCTGAACGATAGCAAGCGACAAGACATTCAACTATTGCTTGACAAAACGGCACATTTAAACGAATTTGACCGCACCCAGCCCATACGTCAGTACCTGGAGGATACATTCACGCAATACTCGACCCCCGTGCAAGTAACCATACGTTCAGACAATAGAACAAAATTGCGTATCCGTCCTGGCAAAGAAATTGGGTCCTTTCGATCAAAGACACTAGAAGTACTCCCTGGAACCTACGAGATCGTTGGTACCCGTCGAGGTTTCAAACAAGTAACGCAAAAGCTAGAAGTCAAACCGGATTCAGAACCCATCGAGATTAAGGTCGAGTGTCGTGCCCGATTCTGAAACTGCGATTAGACATGACATAGCAGACGTCCTGCATATTCGTCGAGCTCGCCGGCGTACCATAACTATCGTCGGGCTCGCGGTCGTCATAGTGGGTTTGCTCACTACATTGCTATTGTTAGTGAAAACTGTAACGGTCAACATTGCGCCTGCGCGCGCCTTGGACAATAGTGCTATAGTTAGTACAAAAGGGTTCAGTATAGCACTAGGTCGGAATGTACATTTCTTTGGTTCCATCGAAGTGGAAGCTGTTGCAGACGGTTTTTATCCTGAAACGATTGCCATGGACCGTGCAACGGAGTCGCCCGTCAATGTGACTTTACAACCACGACCAGGAATAATTTCCATTGAGCTAAACTTTTTGCAAGACGAGTCCCAAAGCGAGTACTCTCTTTTAGCCAACAACACTCAACTCTATGAAGTAGCACCAGAGACAATCGAGTTGCCTGCCGGACGGCATGAGTTGCGCGTTCAAGGCCCCCATGAATACGACAGCACTCAATTCGTGGAAGTTGTCGGTTACGGAGAGAAGCAAGTAGTTAGTTTTGCTGCACTTCCGCGTGGGTCCTTTTCGATAAGAGTATTACCGGATACTGCTGACATTAGGCTCAATGGAACGTCGATAGGATCAGGCGAAGTACAGCAGAGTGTTGTTGCCAAAAGTCACGTTCTGGAGTTTGTGTTAGAGGGTTATGTCAGCAAACGACTACCATTTGCCGTGGATGCGAATACGCATCTAGATCTCGGTACCGTAAATCTAGCCAGTGCTCCAGGAACCATTAATTTTGTGTCCCAGCCAACTTCCGCTTCGATATTTATAGATGGTCGGTTCGTTGGTAGTACTCCGGCACAGCTTGAATTTCATAAGTCCTCCGTTCAGGTTGAACTACGCAAATCCAACTACCATACTTCAACCAGCACCGTGCAAATTCTTCCGGGCGAAACGGTCACCAGAGAATTCGAACTTGAAGAGATTCGTTTCGATGTGAAAGTCTCCGCGCATCCACTAGCGAGTCTTGTTTTGAATGACAAGAGCTTTGGTTCAACCCCTCAAACCGTAAATGTGACTGCTGGTGACGTGCTGGTAGTTAGCAAGGAAGGATATGCGTCGCAGTCGCTTACGATTGCACCAGAAGAACATCAAGAAAGAGAGTTAAATTTTGAACTCGTCGACATGGCACAACATTCGTTCGACGAAGCACCTGAACTCGTCCGTGTCCAAGATTCGATCCGACTCAAGAAATTTCCATCAGCAAAATTTCGCTTGCTCGTACCTGGGTACCTCATGGAAGACGATCGCCAACGCGTTCGGGAGTTTGAAATCACTCGCCCGTTTTACTTTGGTGTCCATGAAATTCGCCGCAAAGAATACGCAAAGTATGACACGTCTCTCAAGACAACGACCGCAGATGAAAATCTCCCCATCACAGATATTTCTTGGCTGGATTCAGTCAAGTTTTGCAACTGGCTCAGCGAGTCGGAGGGATTGGATCCCGCCTATGCGATCGGAAGCGGAGGAAGCGTAAGCGTTGACTTAGGAAGCAACGGGTACCGACTACCTACTGAGGCAGAGTGGGAACTGATCACTTATTACCACTTTGCAGAAGAAAAAGTTGTAGGTCCATTTGTGTGGGGCGAAGGAACGAAACCTCCATCGCAAGTCGGAAATCTAGCTGGATTTGAGACTCGGAGCGCTTTGCGAAGCTACATTGATGACTACGGCGACAGTCATAGAGAACTCGCACCAGTTGGTTCCTATCGTCGCAACTTTAACGGGATTCATGATCTCGTAGGTAATGCCGCTGAGTGGGTGTTTGATTACTTTGGGAGCACCTACGAAGGATGGGATCAACCCTTGATTGATCCGATGGGACCCAGTCGTGGAATCGACCGGATAGTTAAAGGGGCAAATTTCCAGACCACGAAATTGCATGAAGCTGCGATCAATTTCCGTCGTACTGTCGGTTTCAAAGATGAAGCGGTCGGTTTCCGTGTCGCGCGGTGGTTTTTATGAAGCGTCTTCTAACAACGTTTATCCTCCTATTAACGTTTTTCCTTGCGTTCGTGATCAATCCGGACGAGGAAGAAGTTGCAGAAACTGATTCAGAATCTGAAGTTTCCACTGAAGAGTCTGAAGACGAGAGCGCCGAATCCGATACTGAAGAACAAACGAAAGACTCCGAAGAGACCGAACCGGTCGCGGAAGCTGAAGCAGAAGAGACTAAGGAATCTACTCCTCCTCCGACAGCCCCGTGGAAGCGCTTACCCGTAACTACAAAAATACCAGTAAATTACGACATAGATCTTCCCCAAGACATTTGATATCTAGGAACAGCTTGTAACTATCAACACCATGTCGCAAAATAGAAAGTCGATAACTCACTTTACATTAGCAATCGATCTCGCCGGTTTGTGTTTGAGTATAGGGGTCGTTTGCCTTATTTACCTGCTTTGGATTAACCCAGAAGCTCAAGAAATCCTAAGAGTTGCAGAAGCCGAGGGTACCGTACCACCGCGAACCTTTTACATTTTGGTCAAAGACTGGGAACAAGCCAGTTGCGTTGTACTGACTTTGTGGTGTCTATGGTTGTGGTTTTTTCGCTACCGCATCTTTCAGAGCGATAGCTACCTACTCGACCTAGACATCTTGCATCTAGATCGCATGCAACAATTGGATGAAGAGAGTCCTGAGAACACACTGAACTTTGTAGAGAGGAGGGTTGCCCAGTTAAAGGATGCCCTCACGGATTCTCAGCTTGTGAACTCGCTAGACCTTGCCGTTCGTAGGATTCGTTTGAACAGAAACTTTCAAGAGGCTAATGACGTTGCAATGGAAGTTTGTGATCTACATTTGGAACTGTTAAACTCGAAGCTCGCTATTTCAAAGTATATTTTGTGGGCTATTCCATCAATCGGATTTTTGGGTACGGTGCGAGGTATCGGCGTCGCTCTTAGTCTCGCAAACGAAGCTCTTGAGGAAGGAAAGATCACCGGTGTGGCAGCAAGTCTAGGGGTCGCGTTTAATTCAACCTGGGTTGCATTGGCACTCAGTTTGTTCCTCATGTTCATATCCAACTCTTTGCACGGTCGCGAAGAACGACTCGTTGCACAGTTTAAGAACTATGTATCGTCGACCTTTATACCGGTGTTAAGTGTTCGAATGAACTCGTCTGATCCACTTGAAAGTATTTCTGTTGAGAAACAGTGAGCGGAAATAAGGTAAGCCGGGACGACACTATAGGATTTGGACTATCGTTCCTTGATGTATTGAGTTGTGGGCTTGGTGCTTCAATCCTACTGCTGTTGTTACTCAAACATGGAGTGGCAGAAGTAGCTTCAGACTCAACGCAGGATGTTGCGTCAAGACATGCTAGAGTTCAACAACAACTGGATGATCGACTCGCAGAGAAAGCAGCTTTAGAGGCAGAGTTGCTGGTATCTCAGAGTCAATTGCGCGAGGCAGTTGAAGAACGAGAAGCACTAACAGAACAACAGAAAAAAAGCCAGCAAGAACTGTTGGAACAACTCAGCGCATTGAGTCAGGCTCGTTCGGACTTAGAGACTGCCAAAGAAACTGTGACCGACTTACAAGCGCAGCGCGAAGCTCAAAGAGCTGTCACAGAGGAAGCCGAATCGGTGGCAGGTCAGACGGGCCAACTAGGAGGCATCCACGTTCGATCTGACGGCGTTGTCATTCTGTTAGATCGCTCGGCAAGCATGCTCGATCATTCCTTGGTTGAGATCGTGCGGCTGCGCGCCGCCCACCCCCACTATCGAAATACTGCACCGAAGTGGGTGACTGCCCGTAATACTGTGGGTTGGGCTTTTAAACACGTCGATCTTGGCAACTCGTTTCAAGTACTGACATTCAGCGATTCAGTGACCGACGTGTCCGGTAAAGAGATTACGCCCGGCGCGACAATAAAGTGGCTGACTCGAGGAGATCCCGGTAATACCTTTCGGGAGATTCAACAGTCGATACTGAAGACTGAAGCAGATGGACCGACAAATTTGGAAGCAGCCTTTGAAGTAATTTCAACCTTAGACCCCAAACCCAAACAAGTGATTTTGATTACAGACGGATTACCGACGGTACCGGGTACCGCGCGACTTCGTTCGATTCGTGGATGTTCCTCGCCAGCACGCCTGTCTCCTGTGTGTCGGGCACGGATTTTCGATCGCGCCGTCAAATTATTTGAACGGGAATTTCCGAAGACTGAAATTAGCACCATCCTGCTACCACTTGAAGGCGATGCTGGAGCGATGCGTAAATATTGGACATTCGCGTCAGACTCGGGCGGTCGAGTGTTAACGCCCGCCCCGAATTGGCCGCCGATCTAGTCGAGCGACAACTCCGTGTCTACTTCTCGCGCTGGTCCAACTTCTCTAAGCTTTTTAGACGTCATCGCCTGTGCGTTTGGTGCTATTGTGTTGTTAATACTGATCCTACCAATAGGTGAAGAGGCGAAAGAGGAACCTGAGAGCGTAGATTTTGGTGCGACAGGAAGACTCTATGTTGCGATTGACATAGTGGATGAAGAAATTAAAGCCTTGGCACAGGAACTTCAGACCAATGAAGATCTTCTCACGAGTATTGAATCAGAAGCTATATCTATAGAAGATACTACCAAACAAGCTACGCAGGCGGTTCAACAAACCATTACACAACTCGATACCGTTCATGCACAGCAGAGTGCCTTAGCTGCAACTGCTGCGATTCTGTCTGAACCTGCACCGCAAACTCCCGAATCTCAGGAAGTTGAGTCTGAACTTTCTGGCATTCCAGTGGACTCCGAATACTTGGTTTTCGTCGTCGACACCTCAGGTAGTATGCAGGGAATTTGGGATCACGTGATTAAAGAAATGGAACGATTTTGGTTGTTGTATCCGGATATAAAAGGCTTTCAAATCATGAACGACAACGGTCATTACCTTTCGCGAATTGGAAGTGGTCGGTGGATTCCCGACAACAAGCTCGCTCGAAAAGCCGCTCTGCACAAAATGAAGTCTTGGTATAGTTTTTCTAACAGTAGCCCAGCAGAAGGCATAGTTGAAGCGATTGGAGATCTGTATCGTGACGATATAAAAATGGCGATTGTCGTGGTGGGAGACGAATACTCGGGTGGCTCATTTACAACATTGTTGGATGAAATCGATAGAAAGGTGCGATCGCGATCGGTCAAGGCGGAAAGTTTGCGGATTCATGCCCTTGGTTTCTGGAATATGGTGGGTGGATCGGGGAACAGATTTGGTATGCTAATGCGCGCGTTGACCGCACGCTACGACGGTGCTTTTGTCGCTATAGAATCCAATCCGATGTTTTCGGTTCCGTCTCCACTGCCATCGATCATACCGTCAATCAATATACCCTGGCCCTAGGAAATCGTGTCAGGATGGATATAGAGAGACTTCACGGATTTTCCCGATCATATGTTTTTCACCGCGATCCTGACGTTAATTGACATTAATAGCTACATCAGAGCAGTGTTTCGCTCCATCAGCGACTAAGGTTGCAAACTACTAACTCACGTAGTTTCGAACGATATGTCAGGTTTGCTGAAACAAGCACTAGCAGTTTTTGAAACTATTATCATTTACAAGTTAAAAGACACCAGAATGTCTAATAGACCGCTAGAGTGATGGGTGCTTTTTGTTCCTACCGCAATCGGATTAGTTAATTGACCACGTACTTCATCAGAAGATTTTTACTAATTGTCCCCACGTTTTTGGGGGTCACTCTACTGGTTTTCCTATTGACGCGCGTTGTGCCCGGTGGTCCGCTGGAACGCCTTTTGCTTGAAGCTTCCATGGCGGGGGCTGAAGGATCTGCAAGTCAAACCACGGACTTTGGGAGTCACGGTCGAGGTCCTCTATCGGAAGAACAAATACAAGAATATTCCGAGTACTTTGGTTTTGACAAAAATCCATTCCATGCTTACGTGCTCTGGTTAGGCAAACTACTTGTATTTGACCTCGGGATTTCTACGAAATACGACGAGCCAGTGTGGAAAGAAATTCGATCGCGCTTGCCTGTATCGATTTTCTATGGCGTTGCAACTTTGATTCTCACTTACGGAGTCTGTATTCCACTTGGCATTGTCAAAGCAATCAAGCACAAAACTGTGTTTGATAATGTCAGTTCAATTTTGGTATTTACCGGGTACGCTATTCCCAGTTACGTAGTGGCAATCGCTTTGTTGACTACGTTTGCCGCCGGTCTCGACTGGTTCCCGTTACGCGGCTTTGTGAGTAGCCATTTTCACACTCTGTCGTTCTTCGGCAAAGTGTTAGACATATTTCACCATGCTGTACTACCGTTGATCGCTTACGTAGCAGGAAGCTTTGCTTTCATGACGATGCTTATGAAGAACTCTTTGATGGATAATCTCGCCGCCGACTACGTTCGTACCGCTGTAGCGAAAGGGCTACATTTCAGATCAGCAGTATTCAATCACGCGTTGCGAAATAGTCTCATTCCGATCGCGACTTCTTTTGGGAATAACCTCTCGCTCATTATTGCCGGTTCATTTTTAATCGAATTCATTTTCAATATTAACGGCTTTGGTTTATTGGGCTTTAATTCGCTTGTCAATCGAGACTACCCTGTAGTAATGGGAATTGTTGTGATTTCATCGCTCTTATTTATGATAGGCAACATTCTCTCCGATATCTGTGTGGCGATTGTCGACCCTAGGGTCAAATTTGGTGCAGACGGTTCAAATCAGTAACGTGTTCAAACTTTCGCTTGACCCTCAAACGGTAAAACAGTGGAAGCGGTTTCGCTCGATTAAACGAGGATACTATTCGGCAGTCATCCTAGTCTCTTTACTTCTGTTGAGTTGTTTCGCAGAACTGTTAGTGAACAGTCGAGCAATTATCGTTTCTTACGAAGGAAAGTGGTATTTCCCAACGTACGCGTGGTTCATTTCAGGCGACACATTTGGTTTGGATTACGATTGGGAAACTAATTACCGAGAACTCCGACAGCACTTTAAGGAACAGAAAGAAGGCAATTGGGTATTGATGCCATTAGTGCCTTACAATCCTTTTGAGACTGAAGGAACAACGGTTGGAGCTACACCACCCTCCTGGGAAACAAAACATTTTCTTGGAACCGATGGAGTGGGTAGGGACATATTGGCTCGCTTAGTGTATGGTTTTCGAATTGCTATGGGCTTTTCACTGGTTCTTCTCGTGTTTTCCTATGTTGCAGGTATTGCGATCGGTTGCGCCATGGGGTATTGGGGTGGTGCGTTCGACCTTGTCTTTCAACGGCTTATCGAAATCTGGAACACGATCCCGTTTTTGTACGTTATCATGATTGTTGCCAGCATCGTGGAGACCAACTTTTGGATATTAGTGTTTGTGATGGTCCTATTCGGTTGGACCGCTATGACTTGGAATATGCGGACTTCTACGTATAAAGAGAAAGCGCGCGAATACGTCAATGCCGCCCGAGCTTTAGGATCTGGTAATGCTCGGGTCATTGGTGTCCATATTCTTCCAAATACAATCTCAGTTATTGTTACTTTTATTCCGTTTTCGATCGCTGGTGGAATAACTGCGTTAACGGCGTTAGACTATTTGGGGTTTGGACTTCGACCGCCTACACCTAGCTGGGGCGCACAATTACGCGAAGGAACTCAGAGCTTTGACCATCCATGGATTGTATGGTCTGTGGCAACTGCGATCATCTTAATTTTGCTGATGGTTACGTTTATTGGAGAAGCGATTAGGGAAGCATTTGATCCCAAGAAATTTACTTACTACGAATGAGGACTGCTGTATGAAGCGAGTTAATCTGTTGATAAAAATTTACTGTGTTTTTTTTCTCGTTTGGTCGTTGGCTGCCCAAGATGAAGCAAATACCGAAGTTGAAGCTGAAGCTGCTGACGATACTTGGTACGAGATTGCACCAGAAGATTTGCTACCTGACGAGTTACCGGAAGATCTTTATTGGGAAACAAACAACGAAGATCCCGAGTATGCATCGCCAGATGCCGTTCAAGGGGGGACATTTCATATGTGGATGCGTTCCTTTCCAGACACGCTGCGACCGGTAGGACCAAATTCAAACGGATCTTTTGCTAGCGTACTGCGACCGCTTCAGATGGGTCCGGTAGCACTTCACGCAAACACTCGACAACCGATCCCAATGATAGCCACCCACTGGGCACTTGGTGACGATGGTCGATCTTTTTACTTTCGTATACATCCTGACGCAAGGTGGTCTGATGGAGAACGGGTTACCGCGGATGACTTTGTTTTTACCTTGCGTTTCATGCGCTCAAAAAAGATTCTTGATCCATGGTACAACAACTACTACACTGAGCGGGTTACCGACGTAAAAAAGTACGACGAGCTGACCTATGGTGTGCGCGCTGCTGATGCTAAACCGTATATCGAGATGCTTAATGCTACTTCCATCAGACCTTATCCAGAACATTTTCACGAACTTTCAGATGATTGGGTAAGGGAGTTCAGTTGGAAAGCAGAACCGACTACTGGAGCGTACCATGTCTCCGTTGTGGAGAAGGGGAAGTATGTAGAGTTAGCACGCACCGAAAATTGGTGGGCGAACGAGTTACAGTATTTAAGAAATCGATTTAATCCAGAGAAAATCCGAATCACGGTGCTAGGGGACATGAATACAGCATGGTTACACTTCTTAGCTGGTGAACTTGACTCTTTTGGGCTGACGATCCCTGAGTTTTGGCACGATAAGACAGACGATGAAGCATTCAAAAAAGGTTATATAGCAAAGTATTGGTATTATCACAGGTTACCGGTCCCCGCCGCGGGATTGTCTATCAACACTGCAATGCCCTTGCTGGATGACAAGAATATTCGTTATGGTCTTGCCCACTCAATGAATATTCAATGGGTTATCGATACTGAATTACGCGGCGACTACGAACGATTGCCAACTTTCCAACTCGGTTTCGGCGCGTATGACAACACGTCGATTAAACCTCGACAGTTTGATCACAAGAAAGCCAAAGAATACTTTGAAAAAGCAGGCTTTGTAGACAGAGATCGCTATGGTATTCGAGTTAAGAAAAACAAAAGGGGTAGAGTAGTTGCCAGACTCTCTTTTTCGATCACATATGGACGCCAAGTGGACACCGATCAATTAGTACTTTTGAAGGAAGAGGCGAAAAAGGCAGGTGTTGAGCTGAAGCTAGACTTGATGGATTGGACTGCTTCTTTTGCAAAGATGCAAGAGAAAAAGCATCAAATAGCGTGGCTCACATGGAATTCTTCAGGCCTTTCGCCACGATATTGGGAGTTCTTTCATTCAGTGAATGCGAACAAAACAGATAACAATAACGTGACAAACACGAGCATCCCAGAGATGGATCCTTTGATCATGAAATTTCGAGCCTCGACGAACTTGGAAGAACGAATTAACTTGGCTCACACGTTGGAGCAAATGGTTCATGATCATGGCGCGATAATCCCAACTTATCAAGTCCCTTATACGCGACAAGCAATGTGGCGTTGGATAGAACTACCGGATCGGCTTGGGACAGAAACGTCTGGGAGTTTGGCTAATCCCTTCGCTTCCTCGCAGGGTTATTCAAGTGGTGGTTTGTTCTGGATCAATGAAGATAAGAAAAAAGAAATATTAGCAATGAAAGCAAAAGGCGAGGCGATGGAACCACTCACGATTATCGATCGGACGTATCGTATCGAGCCAGACGAAAGTAAAGACGTACAAGAAGGTCAATGACTCACACTATGTTGGTAAGCGAGGTTGATTCTTCAGTCTCCAACCCAAGGTGTCGGTAGTTGTTCAAATTTTCAGTTTGAATTCTATACGATGGTTGGACATTCAATAGATTGAAAGTATTGCGTTTGTCCCTACATTACCGTTATTCAACCCCAACACGATTATGGGAGTATTTGAAACTTTTGCGTCGTTACGCTCAATCTAATTAGACATTTAGTATCAACGTTTCGGAGGAACATTAGTGCTTAACGCTGACCAATTGACTCGCACTTATGACACTGTCGTAGCAGCGCAGGACGTTTCGTTTGAAATATCGCCTGGTGAAATCGTTGGCCTGTTAGGACATAACGGAGCCGGGAAGACCACGGTCATGAAATTACTTACCGGATTTATCGAACCGAATTCGGGAAACGCTTTTGTCGATGGGATTAACGTCCAAGAGTCGCCTGTCGCCGCACGAGCAAATTTGGGATATTTGCCGGAAAGTCGCCCGTTGTATAAAGAGCTCAGCGTGGTCGACT
The DNA here is from genome assembly GCA_009841615.1 of Gammaproteobacteria bacterium. Classification (GTDB taxonomy): domain Bacteria; phylum Pseudomonadota; class Gammaproteobacteria; order Pseudomonadales; family Azotimanducaceae; genus Bin55. The sequence goes on from VXLL01000003.1 coordinate 90,032, forward strand.
ACCTTTGGTTTTCTGCGACGGTACGTGGTATTCCGAAGCGTGAGCGACGTGACCGAGTTGAACGTGCCGTAAGAGATACCGATCTCTCAGATCGTGCCTTAGACGACATCGGTACACTTTCTCGCGGTCTGCAGCAACGAGTGGGTGTCGCACAAGCTATTCTGCACCAGCCTAAAGCATTGATTTTGGATGAACCTACCAACGGCTTAGACCCATCACAGACACAGCATATGCGAGAGTTAATTCGAGACATGGCCAAGGAAGCAACCATAGTGTTGTCTACTCACATCATGCAGGAGGTTGAGGCTATCTGTAATCGAGTACTCATAATGCGGGATGGAAAGATCGCAGTTGACGAGCTGTTGGCAGACTTAAAGGAAGGCAACCGTTGTTGGTTACGAAGCAGTTCGGAAGACGCCGACGTACGCGCCGCGCTTGAATCTACTACATCGGTACAAAAGATCGATGGCCGATATCTACTATCCACGAAGAATGATGACACTAAGTGCGACATTCCCGCGATTGTGCGCGAGCTAGTGGCAAAGGATATTCTCGTCAATTCCATTGAACCAGAAAAGAGAGACTTAGAAGCGCTGTTCCGTTCAGTGAGTGAGGGAGGAATCTGATGAATTTTGAAACCCTCTTTGCAGTCGTAACAAAAGAACTGCGTTTGTTCTTTAGTTCACCTATTGGCTATCTTTTCATCGCAGCCTATCTCGGACTCACTCTCTTTGTGTTTTTCTGGGTCGAAACGTTTTTTGCTCGAAATATATCGGATGTCAGACCGATGTTCGAGTGGCTGCCGGTGCTACTAATTTTCTTGTGTTCAGCTCTTACGATGAGAATTTGGAGCGACGAACGCCGTACGGGCACCATAGAGTTTATAGTTACACTCCCCGTTACACCTTGGGAGCTCGTACTTGGTAAGTTCGTAGCATGTATGACGCTTTTGGTAGTGTCGCTGCTACTAACTTTACCCCTGCCGATTAGCGTGGCAGTTGTAGGAAATTTGGATTGGGGACCCGTAGGTGCTGCCTATGCTGCTGCACTACTTCTTGGTGCTACTTACCTTAGCATCGGTCTATTTGTCTCGTCGCGTAGCGAGAATCAAATAGTCACCCTCATCATCTCTGTGTTGTTGTGCGGCGTGTTATATATGCTCGGTAGTACGTTTCTTACTGGGTTAGTAGGTACGAATTTTGCTGATTTTTTGAGTGAACTTGGTTCCGGTTCGCGGTTTGAGTCCATAACTCGTGGAGTGCTCGACATTACGGATTTCTACTTCTACATTTCCATCACCGCATCGTTCTTAGTGTTAAACGTGTTCGCGGTGGAAATGATCGGCTGGACGAAGACCGGCGCACACGACCGTCACCTTAATCGGTCATTTGTGTGTGGTTTAGTAGTACTGAACTTGGCAGTTGCCAACATATGGATTGCTCAGTTACCTCCTTTAAGATGGGACGTCACTGCTGGGCAACAATATACGATGTCTGAAGTTACCAAAAGAGAGCTTTCGCAATTGCAAGAACCGTTACTCATTCGCGGGTACTTTAGTGCTAAAACACATCCATTGCTTGCTCCGCTTGTGCCACAGCTACGCGATCTGATTGAAGAGTACGAGATTTATGGTGGTCGTAACGTTGTGGTTGAATTTATTGATCCTGCGCCACATCCCGAGAAGGAAGAGGAGGCTAATACCAAGTACGGAATCCGACCGGATCCCTTCCAAGTTGAGGACAAATATCAAACCGCGCTGGTTAGATCTTATTTCGATGTTTTGATCAGGTATGGCGACGAGTACGAAGTATTGAATTTTCGGGATCTGATCGAAGTCAAGACAGAAAGTGAGAGTGAGCTCGATGTTCAGTTACGCAATCCTGAGTATGACATTACTCGAGCTATCGCCAGAGTAAGATCCGAGTTTCAAAGCAGCGGGTTGATTTTTGACTCGGTGCCAAAGCCTGTGTCGTTCACCGGTTATATCTCTGCCGCCGATAGGATGCCAGCCCAACTGGTCGAGATTCAAGAAACACTCATCGAAGCACTAGACCAAGTCAAAGAGAGTTCCACCGGTAAGTTTTCGTGGCAAATTCTCGATCCATTAGCTGGGGACGGTTCGTTAGCACGGCAAATAGCCGAGAATTATGGCTTTACGCCGATGGTAGCGAGCATGGTTGACGAAAACCAATTTTATTTCTATCTAACTCTGTCTGACGGAGAGTCCATAGTTAGCATGGACTTGCCTGATTCCCGCGACGTTGAAGGGTTTAAACGCCTTTTGGAAGAGGGTATTAAACGGTTCACTGAAGGGTTACTAACATCTGTTGCAATGCACACTCCTTCGCCAAGCGCACCTCAGTACACTGGACAACCCGTACCCACAGCGAGTTATAACGACGTTTCTGGATACCTCCGTAGCAACTATGAAGTACAAACGGTGGATCTGCGGAGACCGGTTGCAAGTGACGTTGACGTGTTGATGGTTATCGGTCCGAACGACTTGGATCCGGAGCAAGTATTCGAGATAGATCAGTTTCTCATGAGTGGCGGAACAGTAATCATTGCAACATCAGCTTTTACAACTTCTCTAGCGAGTCAGACACTCATGGCTAACCGTACGTTTAGTGGACTTGAAGACTGGCTTGCTCATCACGGGATCAGTGTCGAACAATCTATGGTTATGGACGTCAATAACGGTGGTTTCCCGATCCCAGTGACCCGTGAGGTGGGTGGATTTGCTTTTAGGGAATATCAAATAATAGACTATCCTTTTTTAGTCGATGTTCGGGCCGAAGGATTCGTAGACGATCATCCTATTGTCCGAAACTTAGACCAGCTGACGTTCGCCTGGGGATCTCCATTGAATATCGACGCGGAGCTTAACACCGATCGCGAAGTAGTCGAAATCCTCAAAAGCTCGAAGGACAGCTGGACCGACTCTATGCCAGAGTTAATGCCGAAGTATGACGCAACCGGAATTTCTGTTTACGTGCCGGGTACGGACACTGAATCAAAATTATTAGCTGTGAGCGTGAAGGGAACATTTACGAGTTTCTTCGATGAATCTCCATTGTTCGTTGAAGCTCGTGAACAAGCGGCCGCGGAAGCGGCAGCTAGAGCTGCGGCTGAAGCTGAGGAATTAGAATCGGATTCGACTGAATCGAACACCCTCGAGGACGAGAGTCTTGATGGAGAAAATTCTGACAGCGAAAACTTTGACGACGAAGCGCTATTGGCTGAGTTGAGAGAAATTCAAGAAGGTGAGGATGAATCTGAGGAAGATACACTTGGAGTTATCGGTTCAGTAATTTCGCGCTCGCCGGAGTCGGCTCGTTTAGTAGTCCTTGGGTCCTCTGAGAGTCTATCGGATTCGTTGATAAACATGGTCAGCCAATCCCAGGGTACACTGTACACCCAAACGATGCAATTTGCTGCTAATGTCATCGACGTGTCCATGGAAGATTCATCGCTCCTGTCGATCCGTTCCCGCGGACATTTCAGTCGTACCTTACCACCACTGAACTCCGGTCAACAACGAACGATGGAATTGCTGAACTATGGATTTGCGATCTTAGGTCTCTTGATTGTGGCTGGGTTTAGCTTCTTGTCTCGGCGAGTGGTTGGAAACAGACGCAGCCAATGGTTTGGAGTAAACCGATGAAACAGAATTTTCTTATTGGACTGTTCGTTGTTCAAGTAATAGTAATCGCTTTGTTTTTGGTGGCTAAGTCTGGTGGTGTCCGTACTCCTGAAGCATTCTTAGAGTTTGACGTAACAACTGTTGATAGATTTGTCATAGCCAGCAAGGATGAATCAATCGAATTGACTAAGGAAGGGGAAAATTGGGTTCTTCCTGACGGCAATCCCGCTGACAAGAACAAAGTGGATAGCGTCATCGGAAAGCTCGCCGACAGCGGCATCGACTGGCCAGTCGCAACGTCTCAGAGTGCAGCGAGAAGATTTGAAGTTACACAGGCATCGTATCAAAAACAAATTTCGGTCTATTCAGATCAAGAATTGCTAGCGGATGTATATCTTGGTACGTCTCCAAGTTTTCGCAGGGTGCATGCGCGGGAAGCTAAAAAAGGAGATATCTACTCCATCGAATTTTCGAATTACGAAGCAGGAACTTCTCCAAGTGCTTGGTTAGACAAGAGTTTGTTGCAACCAATGGGACCAATTAAGTCCTTTGAGCGTATAGGTGCTTACAAATTGATGCAGGAAGATGGAAAGTGGACAACAGAGTCCGACGCCGAACTTGATGAATCAAAGGTTCGCAGTTACATGGACCGGTTTGAGTCACTGTCAGTGTTTGAGTTCACCGATAACGTATTGGCTGACGCGACCACTACAACACAGTTTGCTATCGAAGATGACGAAGGCTTCTTTTTGCTCACTATCTATCACTTCGATGTCGCAGACGACTGGGTAGCCGTTAGCGATCGCCGTAGGAGTCAATACGGAGTCGCTTCATACATAGGTTCACAACTCGTCAAGGGTCTCAAGGATCTTGCACCGGATGAGGCAATCGAACTTGAACCTGACGCGGAATCAGATGATGACATCGAAGAGATTCTGATCGAGGCAGACTAGATTTATGGGGTGGCAATCGCAAGCTGGTGCTGTAGCGCTTGGATCAAGATTGACAAGTCTGCAGTATCGTAGGCGATTGGCGTACCGTATCCCCATACTGGGTTGGGCCAAGCTTCGTCAGTCCTACTTCGACCGATAACGTGGATATGTAACTGCGAAACTTGATTACCTAACGCAGCGACATTCATTTTCTCGACTAGCCAGTGTTTTTGGATCGTCTCAGACGCTTTTTCTATTTCTTGGAACAGAACATCTCGATGTTGCGTTGGGATTTCGTGAAAGTCTTGCAAGTCAGGAATCTTTGGTACCAAGATGATCCACGGAAAACGGCTGTCATTCATTAGTAGTACCTCACAAAGCGACAGCGAAACTAAATGAATGGTATCGGCTTTTAGTTTAGAGTGGATGGTGAAGTCCATGACTTTGGTTAACCTCGAAAAAGTGCAATGAAACATACAAGGTAAAGTGATGGAACAATGGTTCGTTCACCGATGCGCTACTTACCTCAATAAAATGCTCCGGCAAATAATCTACGTCTTCTAACAAGTACCCATTGGCATCGAAATGAGTTCAAAATCTGTAGAAAATTTGCGGATAGTCTACATTCTCTACATGGTGGGAGCGTTTGTCGGTGCAATAATGTTTGTTGGAGTTATTCTAGCTTATATTGAACGGGGTCGGATCACTGATCATTGGCTCGAAAGTCATGTAGAGAAACAAATTCGGATATTTTGGATTTGGTTAGTAGTCTTAATCGTGATCACTGTGGGGGCATTTGCGTTGTTCTTTCCGGCCGTGTTCGCGGTGTCCTCGGGAGACATCGCGGTGGGAGTTCTTGCTGGACTAGGAGTTTTTATCGTAATTGCTATGTTGATACCTCTGGGACTGTTTTTATACGTGCTGATCTCGTCGATCCAATCACTAAGGCGTCTTGATAGGGGTGAATGGATCGAAGGGTTTTAACTTTCTCGTTGGTTCGGCTTCGCGTAAATCTTAGTAGTCACGATTTGCGATTCGACACGTCGTACTGAATATCTCAGTCAACAACTTTGGTTGACAAACCGACAAACTCAAAGTCCCTGCGGCGAACTTACCTTGTTTACAACATGTACATACTCGGTGCGTTTTTATGCATACCCATGTTCGTCGGTATGGTTTTCGCAAGTGTCGAGAAAACAAAAACTACCGATCCGACAATTCAGACTCACCTGAAGGCGCAACTTCGAATCTTCTGGGTATATCTTTTTAGCATCTTCGGTACAGCTCTAGTTCTCATCTCTCTATATCCCATCTACGTCGCCCTTGCTATAGTCAAGAGCGGAGCGCGAGAGGTTGATCCGGCGACAACATTCTTGCTCGCGACTTTGCCCGCAATAGTCATCGTACTAACCGTATTAGCCGCCTTGATGATCTATGTGTTAGTCTCTTCAATCAGAGGCTTGAGGAAGTTTCTTAAAGATACGGAATACCGTTGATAGGGAACGGATTGGGTCGATGTAGCCGGGCACACAATCCTTTCTTCGTACACAACTCTCACTGTTGGTTAGAGACTAACCCGAAATTAAAATATTTCACACTTCGTTTGGTGTATGATCTCAATGGAATCTCGGTCCTTTCATCAGACTAGGCTCATCTACATGCTCTTTGTAATAGGTGCATTTTTTGGACCTGTATTGATCGTAGGTGTGATCCGGGCGTATGTAGAAAGAGGTAAAGTCGTCGAATCGATCATTCTCAGTCATTTGATCAACCAAACACAGCTGTTTTGGACATACTTTATCAGTGGTCTCGTTGGAGCAATTGTCCTAGGTGTAATTGCAATAAGTATGTATTCTCTAGCAAGGCTGATCGGGTTGTTCTTTGCAGTCGCGTTGATAGCGTACATGGTAGTGTCATCGATTCGAGGGCTAAACAAGTTGGATGCCGGGGAGGCTAGTATTTAGCATATGCGATGGACTTGTTTCTTGTTGGTGGCGAAGCGGAGTCTTAACCACTCTTGCCCCTGTTCTGGGGTTTACGCGAGATCAAAAAGCCAGAAACGAAAGCAAAAAAAGTTGGACGATGGGCTGTTCTACCCTATTTAATACCCGCTACTCCAGTTTGTTAGATTGAGAACTGTCGCACTCAACATGATTCCTTCATAAGAGGAATTGTTGGGTAGGTGTTAGCAGCAGAAGACCTGATCATTTAGGTTAATTTCGACAACTAACGAAATTCTTGTTGTCGGATCAACAATGATCAAGAATGCATTCTGAGAACTCTTTAACTACGCCGTGTGTTGAACAGCTTAGTCATCTCGAAACTGAATATCAAATCAACTTAGATTTAGGCTATCAACAAATCGGACACGCTTAACAAACGGTTTGGTACAAACTCACACACTTAACGAGAGTCGTCGAATATTGTGCAAGAAAAACGTTCTACTCAATCCAAGAAATGGAAGACGACCACAGTCGTGCATAGTGCGACTACTGATACACCAATGACCCCAATGAAGATCTTTGCAGTGCGTTTCGCTGGGATATCGACTTGTTTTTCGCTCTGGTGTTTCACTTCGTTATCTTTTGGTTTGTTTTGTTTTTGCAAAAACACGATTGCGAAGATGATTGCGAGCAAAATCACCGTCACGATGAGGATCTGAATGAATCTCATGAGTGTCCCTTAATTCTATTTGGTACCTTACTAACCGAACTCTCTATGCCATTGTAGAGGAACAAGTGGTTACATATGGTTCGTCAATCGTTACACTGATCAACAATACGTGGAGTGAATTTGTGACTTGTACTCGACAGAGTACGAGATTATCATTGAAATATACTTCACTCACAGGAACTAAGAATACGGATTCGTGTCTAACGTACGCGAAATGAGAACGTTGATACCAACATCGATACCGGAATGGAAGTGACTAATATTTCGCGAAAATTGCCAGGGATGTTACTTGTTGCAGTCGTGTGCATTCTGACCTACACGGGCGTTGCATATGTTTCACCTACAGATGGTTCTGCAGACGAAAAGGACCAATCAACTACCGACGATACCCCGCTCAATAAAGAACGTGAGACGACAGAAGAGGAAATGTCAGATGCGGATGAAGAGGTACTTGAGAAACTCCAGACTTTTCAACGACTATTAGACAAGAGCAACGAATCCGACCAAGATTACTCCGACGACACGCGTTGTATTGAGACGCGACGAATGCGACACTATCAAGTGTTAAGCGAACGGTTTGTTGCCTTTGAAATGCGACAGTCAGACGAGTTTTACCTCATACAGTTTGAACAAAAGTGCCCGGGACTTCAAAAAAATGGTTCGCTTACCTTTGTTATGCAGAACCAGAGATCTGGGCGGCTTTGTGTCAATGACGACATTCTACCCCTTGATAGTCTCCTTGGGTCCCAATCTAGTTCGTATGCTAGTTGTCGAATCCCTTCGCTCGAAAAAATTACGAAAGTTCAACTACTGCAACTAGAACGAGGTCTGACTTCCAAACGCGTCGAGTAGCGTCCTTTGCACAATGTAAACGGTCGTTGCGGTCTGATCGCTTCTAACTTAAAACTCTCTGAAATTAGCTAGCAAGCGGTTCTCGCATTCGTGAACATATCCGGAGTATGAGTTGAACCTTACTACTGAATTACACTTTGATCTTGAGCAACCAAATTGGAATTCGACCTATATGAGCGCAATAGCCGGCGCAGCGGAATATTTTGGTTTGAAATATTCTGCGCCGGTGTTGTTTGTTGAGTCAGGTTACTATGCCGCGATAAACATTCAACACGATCTTAAGCCGTGTGGTCCATATTGTTGGAATCATAGACCGATTGCAAAAAACATAGAGTCAATGGGACTCAGTGTGAATTGGCTACACAGTCCATTCGACTGTAATTCATCAGATCATCGTAAGCATTTATTGGATCAAATTTGTGCTCTGGGAAAGGATTCCGTCCTCTGTATGGTGGGGCTTGAGTTTCAGTTACTCAGTCGTCGAGATGCTCAGAAGTTGTTTTTTGCCATGCCTTGGGGACCAAGTGTACCTACATGCGTTCCTGAACTGTCGTTTGCTGACCTAGTCGCGGGCAAGCACTTCCCTGGTACAGCCTGGTTTACTATTTCGTTAACTTCCGTTTCACCACGTTCGACACGATTACAGAACTCTCTGGACTGTGCTGCGGTGTTCTCCAAACAGCCCGAACAGCCGAAGGATTCAGAGTACTACTTTGGACCCAATGCTTGGGAGCAATGGATCGCAAAATTAGAGTCAGGGTCCTATGACAAACATGGACATTGGTGGAGCTGTATGGTTTGGGGCGAAGCTCGGCGACAAGCTGGCGAGTACTTTGCCAAAGAGTGGACTAATTCTGCTGATCTCGGAGAGGATCTCAGCAGAAAATTCAAAGAGGCCTCAGGTCATGTCTTTAGAGCTGCTCGCAAGGAAATATCGGATCCAGAACGTGCTGACTTTATTCGTAAAGCAAAAGAGATCGAAACTCAGATTAGCGAAAGTTTGGAGAGTTGTCGAAGTTATTCGAACACTCGCCAGTTCAATTAGTTTGTTCTGTAGAGAGATTAAACACGTTGCTCACCAGATGTTGCTGCCTTTCGATACTTTTGAAGGTTCAGGTCTATCGGAGACCACTCCCAATCCTTGCTTTAACAGTTGATTGGTCGTTTAGACTCGTATCGAACGCACCCTATCCGATCTTCGTAGCAATAAAATCCACGTAGTCCAAGTCGAAGGTGAAAAGGTGTTAGAACCGTGGATTTCGTGAGCTTCCAGCGAATGAATATATGACAGTGTTTGACATTCGAGAGATTGAACGAATTAGCGGACTAACCGAACGCCAAATTCACAGTGTAGCCCGCCGAGGACTCATTAGTCCTTTGAAAAAACAGCTCGATCGGTCGAACCAATTGTCCTTTCAGGATATTCTGACACTACGAAAGATTGGGCAGTTGATATCTTCATATTGTTCCTTTTCTTCAGTTCTTCGACAGTTGTGTGAAATTCAGGCACAACAAGTGCCCGATCAAGCTCTCTCTGCTTTGAACGTGACAACTATCGGCCCCTACTTGGTTATTCGGGTCGATGGAATCTTTCAACACGTCATCTCAGGACAAACATTTTTAAACTTTGACATGGATCAAGAAGGGGAACGATCAAATGTCTTGCAGTTTCCATTGCATTCCGATACGCCACCAACACACTCCTTCGCGGCTACTCTGACGGAAGGGGAGTTAGAACGCATCTTGGAGAGTGATGAATTGACGAGTGATGATTGGTTCAACCTAGGAATTCAGTTCGAAGCCCTCAGTGAAAATGTACGTGCCCGGAGTGCTTATCGAAACGCTATCGGACTAGATGAAAACAATATTGATGCCTACATTAATCTCGGTCGTTTACTTCAACTTGATGACAAGTTTCGAGACGCAAAGAAACTATACGAAAAAGTCTTACAACTTCGACCCGAGAATGAGTTAGCAAATTACAACTTAGGAACGTTGTTCGATATGTATCTTTTACACAAA
>VXLL01000007.1 GCA_009841615.1 Gammaproteobacteria bacterium
CCTCAGTATCAATTGATGTGTGGAAAGATTGTCAAGTAGCAACCAAATTGCAAGCAAACACACACATCCAATGTGTTGAATAACGCAAAGCACTGACCTCACTTGTCTAGTTCCGGTCTCTCGCATATGGAACTTGTGAACCAATACACGTCGTAGCTTCAAATGATTCAACCTAATCTCGATCTGCTCGGTCGCATTCTTAGACACACAGATCGAATCTATTCTCATTTAGAAAACGCGACAAACGCGGTCGCCGGGATTCTCATTTTCGCACTAATGTGTTTTGGAGGTACTCGGATTGTGTTTCGCATTTTCGATATTCCACTGTATGGGTTTATCGATATCGTGGAACTGTCGATGGTTGGTTTTGCAGTGCTGTCAATCGCATTCGTCCAACGACTCGGAGGACACGTGAGAATGGAGTTGATCTTGACTGCTTTAAAAGGTCGGTGGTTGTGGTTCGCCGAAGTGGTGGGTAGTCTTTTAGCGCTGTTCATCGTCGGTATTCTGATTCCTTCCTCATATAGTCACTTTCACAGAGCTTTTGAATTCGGTGATAGTACGATGGATATCGAACTAGTCAATTGGCCCGCGAAACTAGTCGTACCGATCGCGCTAGTGATCTTATTTGGTCGTTTAGTAATACAAACTGTGGGATACCTACGCCTGCTTCTTCGGCCAAGTTATGAACCAGTAGCTGTACCTGTAATTCAAACGATCGAAGACAAGGCGCGGTCGGAAGCTGCATTGACTGATCGTCAACCAACATAGATTGATGCTCCCCTTCGACGATTTAACAATCGGTATATTTGGCATCGTGCTCCTGATAGCCTTAGTGCTCGTTGGAGTTCGAGTGTTCGTCGCTGCAGCGCTTGCTGGTTTCGTGGGCCTAGTGTTTTTAAGAGGGTGGGATACGGCTGTAGGTATAGTCGGTACGATACCTCATTCAAAGACAGTGACATACCCATTGTCTGTCCTACCGTTGTTTATTCTGATTGGTTTTCTAGCATTCCACGCTGGTTTTACCAATCGTTTGTTTGAAACGGCGAGAAAGTGGGTAGGTTGGGTACCTGGTGGATTAGCAGTTTCTACAGTAATTGCAAGTGCAGGGTTTGCTGCTGTATCGGGTGCATCAACCGCGACTGCTGCGGTGTTTTCTCGGGTTGCCATTCCGGACATGGCTCGACATGGCTATCACCGCAGGCTTATCGCTGGTGTGGTCGCAGCTGGCGGAACTCTTGCGTCTTTAATTCCACCTTCTGCAATCTTGGTGATCTATGCGATTATCGTCGAACAATCTGTTGGTAAACTGCTTCTAGCAGGTTTGTTGCCCGGTGTTGTTTCTGTGGTGATTTACACAGTCTTAATCGTGGGTATGTGCAAGGTAAAACCCGAACTGGGCAGGTCCGTTTCTGGAATATCCTGGGGAGAGCGATTTCGCAGTCTTCCGGGGGCACTACCGATTCTCTTAGTAGTCGGGACAATTTTTACTGCTTTGTACACTGGCAACGCTACCCCTACTGAAGCAGGTGCTCTTGGTGCGGCGATGATTTTCTTGCTGTACGTAGGACTCAGTCTCTTCGAAAAATCTTTCCTGTCGATTCATAAGAATATTTTTCAAGCTCTAATGGAAACGGCGAAATTAACCGTCATGATTTTTACCCTTATCTGGGGTGTATTTGTCTTCGTTCGATTCCTCGGATTTGCTGGTTTACCTAGTGCGTTCGCTGACTGGGTAGTGACTCTCAATGTATCTCCGTTGGTGATCATGATTTGCATTCTGCTTGCCTACGCTATTCTCGGCATGTTCATGGATGCTATCGGAATGCTGATCTTGACGTTGCCGGTAGTCTTTCCCGCGGTAATCGCTCTAGGGTATGACCCAATTTGGTTTGGCGTCATCGTTGTCAAAATGGCTGAAATATGTCTGATTACTCCACCGATTGGACTAAATTGCTTTGTTGTCGCGGGAGTTTCCCGCGAATTACGGACAGCCAAAGGAGAGTCGCTTAGCATTCCATTACAGGATGTCTTCCGCGGTGTCGGACCATTTTTCATCGCGGATGTGGTCACTGTCGCTATCCTTTTGATCTTTCCAGAAATCGTGTTATGGCTCCCAAACACCATGGCCGACTCTTGATAGATGAATCTTCGTACTCGTATTAGTTTCGTCTATACTCAGGAGTAGTTTCCACGTCAACACAACAAATTTGCTTTTCTCCTTATACAATTGAAAGGGAGTTAGTATGTTCAGCACTAAGTTAAACCGAATTTTCTCGAGCTTCATTGTTTTAGGGCTCGCTTTAGTACAACACGGTCATTCGCATACGGTAGTCGGCGAGCACAACAAAGAATTTGGGTTTCCTCCAAGAACAGACCCATTCCTACCAGTTACCGATGAACATCAAGCCGCGTGGAATCGAGTCCTTGAAGAATGTTTTCCTTTAAATACCCGATCTTCTTTGAGCGATCACTGTATGAGCTCACTTGGAGAGTACTTTCGCAATGAACCGGTCTGGGGTTATAGCGAAATGCATGTTTATATGGGAGGCGGCTGGCTGCCCTTGCACTATATCGACTTGGATCCACGAAGAAACTATAGTCCAGCGAATTTTCTCGATACTGATGTTCCATTCTGGAGACATATTTTCGATGACGAAGTAGATCAACGTCAGGAGCTCTTCTTACGAGTGATCAACGATTCGAAGTGCCTGGAAATAGCACGTCGCAACATCAGTGGCCTGCACGACGAATTGGCAGACTCATGCGCGGCGCGGGAGATGTATAAATATGCAGCCTATCTCAACGCGTGTGTGGATGCAGAAAACCGGCTTTACGAACTCCGAGGTGATGGGTCAAGGCTCATATACCCGAGCCTGTTTTCTGAAGATGTTCCTGAGATCAATGGTTTAAACTACTCGAAAAGAGTTTTCGACTGCTTAAAGAATGGATATCAGACTCGGCGCTATGGTCGGCAGCGAAGAGCAGTAGGGAGAAAAATTACCTACATGCTTCCTGGGTCGCGGCGCAGTGCAGTCAGCACGGATTTGTCTTACGCCCATGGACAACCTTTGGTTCCTATACATCGACAGAAGAGAAATTAGCGTGGAGCGCACTGTTCTCGGAGTTAGAGGTGGCCTGGCGCGATGATGAGACAAAATATCGTTCCTTTCTTAATCACACATATTCAAGCACGATGAAGATAGCAATGAAAGCTGGCGATGATTGGGCGATACGAAGTGGCTGTCTTGGTAGTTCGTATATAGCCGAGTTTAGTACCGAATTGATGCAGCGCTATCCCTTGTTGATGCATCGTGTTATAGGCGAACCCTGGAAAACTTGGGGGTATGGTCACCTAACTTCGAAAGACCGGGCACGCCATCGCGCGAAGGCGTACCTCTTACTTGTTGAGGAAGCAGGCGAAGAATTTGCCCGAACTGAATACGACCCAGCTGAATTAAGGAGAGAAATCCGATATGTAAAGCGTGGTGGCAAGTTGAAAGCACCACCCACACGCGCAGACATAGAAAAAAGAGACAAGAAATTGGAACGGAAACGACAGCGACAAGAAAAGTGAAGGCAGAGATGAGGAGAAGAACTATTGTGGGAAGCATAGGGCGAGTTGTCCAAAAGATGTTGTTGATGACAATCGTGCGTAGCGTTATAAACCAAGTACTGTCTTCACGAACGCGTGTGGGCTTTCAGTCTACTCAACTAATATGATCGTAAGAGTGGTTGTAGTTACTTTCAATAATGGCGGGGAATGCTCTTCCCTTTCCCTTTTGCCTCATAGTTGTGCCGATTTACAACCTCTAATGCGATTCATGCTACAAAAACATAAAATAAACTCCCCCTAACGCCAAGGTGAAGTGGTAACCTCAAACTTTGGAATCTAGTCAAGTTGGCACCGGTGAATCTCTGATCGACGTCGCCGAAGCGACGACGCATGGATCGGAAGCTCGCTCTACACGGGCGCGGTCGGCTTCGATCGCTGACCAATTCGAGGACATTCGTCCATATCGAGACGAAGAGCTAGCCGGCAAACTCGCAGAACTCTCGGAAGACCTAACACTCATACGAACGGTCTGTACGTTTACGGTACCACGTTTGTATCGACTGTTTCCTGCTGGAGTGCAATGGCTGTGGCGTCGTATTCTCCGTAATCGCTATCGAAATATTCACAACATTAAAGATCTCCAAGATCTGATGGGGAAGTATGTTGGTTTCTGCATTCGACGTACTTCTTTGGGTTTGACTATTTCAGGATTGGAACACTTACCGAGCGATCGGCCGTGTCTGTTCATTTCCAACCACCGAGACATTGTCTTGGATTCGGCAATAGTTGTTGTTACCCTAGGATCGCAGGATGTACCGAACATGCAGATTGCGATTGGCGACAATCTATTCGAGAGTGGTTGGGAAAAAGAGATCATGCGTTTGAATCGAGGTTTCATGATCGTTCGCCGAGCAGATTCAAGGCGCGCCCAGTACGAAGCGTTAGTAACCACTTCAAAATACATTCGCCATACCTTGGAACAAGGAGAATCTGTATGGATCTCACAACGCCAAGGACGATCTAAAGATGGTTTAGACAAGACTGATCCAGCGTTGATCAAGATGCTGCTGTTGGCTTATCGTGACGAGATTTCGGAAATTTCAGATTGGTTAGAGCATGTTTATCTAGTGCCGATCTCAGTTTCTTATGAAATCGATCCTTGTGCTCCAATGAAGGCTAAGGAACTCTATACTCGAGCGACTACCGGTACGTACGAAAAGGACAAACGAGAAGATTTTCGCAGTATCGTCCAAGGAATTAGAGGATTCAAAGGTCGAGTACATTTGACCTTCTCAGAACCGATCAAACCAGAAGAAGTGAAGCAAAATGGTGATCCCAATGTGAGACCGTTGGATGCGGACGACTTTGCTTTACGCGTCGACAAATCGATCACAACCGGGTTGCGAACATTTCCCACGTTTTTTGAAGCCCAAAGGCTGCTCTCTGGAGGAGTTGGGTGCGAACTTGAACGTGGTCCGGTACAACGTGCTTTTGAGAAGCAATGTCAGAGTTTAGAGCCGGCAGCCCGCAAGTACTTATACATGCAATACGCGAATCAAATTCATCATTCGCGCTAATTTTCATCCCAGAATTAAGGAAGAGTAGATGTTGCCTTACCGGCCGCCAGTAGAAGATACTATGTTTCTTCTAAAAGACGTGTTCAAGATTCACGAAGATTGGGCGAGATGGTCGAAGTTTAATGAGGTGGATTTAGATTTGGCCCAAGCTATTCTGGAGCAAGGTGGCAAGTTTGCAGCAGAAGTGATGGGTCCAGTCTCTCAAACCGCGGATCAAGAAGGCGCAAAATGGCACGACAACGAAGTTTACGCCCCGTCTGGATATAAAGAAGCGTTCGACGGTGTGGTGGCTGGTGGTTGGTTGAGCCTGAATGGAAATCCTGAATATGGTGGTCAAGGATTACCGGCCGTGCTCTCTATCGGTGTCGAAGAGTATTTCTGGGGAGCTAACACGACTTTGTGGCTGTATGCATCGCTCACCGTTGGTGCTGCGCACTGCATCGATGTATTTTGCGATGAAACAACCAAGGCAAATTATCTACCGCCTATGTACGAAGGGAAGTGGACGGGTGCGATGGCACTAACCGAAGCCCATGCGGGTACGGATCTTGGTTTGCTGCGGACGAAAGCAACACCAGTGGACGACGGCTCGTACCGCATTAAAGGAACAAAAATATTCATTACGAGCGGGGAACATGACCTCGCCGAAAACATCATTCACTTAGTACTAGCGAAATTGCCTGACGCACCTGTTGGATCCAAAGGAATTTCACTCTTTTTCGTACCAAAGTTTCTAGTTAATGACGACGGTACTTTGGGAGCGAGAAACAGCTTCTTTAGTGCTTCCATTGAAGAGAAAATGGGCATACACGGCAGTGCAACGTCAACGATCGTTTACGATGACGCCATCGGATACTTGGTGGGCGCACCACATCACGGCTTAGCGGGTATGTTTGTAATGATGAACGCGGCACGACTCTCGGTAGGAATCCAAGGTCTAGGTGCTGCAGAACGAGCGTACCAAATGGCATCTGATTACGTGAAAGAACGACGACAGGGTAAAGCTGTACAGCGACCACCAGATTCCGATACCGAGGCAGATCCTATCATTGAACATCCCGATGTTCGACGACTCATGCTCATTCAACGCGCGTTCACCGAAGGCGGTCGAGCGTTCGCACTCTTCGTCGCTCATCAAATCGATCGTTCGCGCTTTGCTGAAGCTCCAGAAGATCAGGTACAAGCCACTAAGTTTGTTGAACTACTGACTCCCATTGCAAAGGCCTTTCTCACGGATCGAGCGATGGACTCGACTATCCATGCGCAGCAGTGCTTTGGCGGACACGGATACATCCGGGAAACAGGAATCGAACAGCTAGTCCGTGACACTCGGATAACTCAGATTTACGAAGGTACGAACGGTGTCCAAGCATGGGATCTGGTTCGACGCAAGGTATTACTAAATGGAGGAGAATACGTCGCTGAGTTTGCGGAATACATGCGGACGAACAATACCGAGGGTCCGTACAAAGAAGTCGTTGAAGGATATATCAACGAGTGGCTCGACTGCACCAAATTGATTATGGAACGATCGTCAAACACTCTAGAGTTCGCCGCAGGTAACGCGGCCGACTATCTTGAGCTCAGTGGTTTAGTAATCTATGCTTGGTTGTGGAATCAGATGAGCGGAGCGAACGACGAACACTTGAACAAGAAGTACACTGCAGAATTTTATTTTGATCGCGTGCTGCCAAAAATTCCATCTCTTTTCGCGGCGATCCAAAATGGTACGGACTCAATCCAAACACCAGAGTCAGCTTGGTTCTGACAGTTGTTTCAGAGAGTCTCTTAGTACTCCGGAAGGGTACAAGATTCGTCGATTTCTAAGACTAGTTCTTCTATAGAACAATCTTGTAAGATCGAGTCGATCGCTTTCTTCTCGGCCTCGTCGATTGTCATCTGGTATTTACGCTTAATGTGCATGTGTTGCCACACGTACCAACAAGCGTTGTGGTCCGGTAGCCAATCGGAAGGATCTCGATCGGACTTACTCCGATTAACCGACGCACTGGCTAAAGCGATATTCTCTAGGTCGTTTGCAAAGTTTATTTTTATTTGAGCCTCTGCAGCACAGAGACCACTATCGTGTGCTTCTTTTCTCGCCACAAGATGATCGACATCTACATCTTTAAAGGTGTCAAAACACTGATTTTCGAAGGCCCCGAATATACCACCCATTTCTTTCGCTTTGATCACGTCTATCGTTGAACCGTAGGGATATTCAGCCGAGTTGTACTCCGTGCAAGTGTTTTCAGGTTCGACTCTCAGTCCGAAGTATAGAGACTGATCAACTCTCTCTAATTCAAGAAGCAATTCCATTGTTAACACATCGTCGCATGAGACTTCGACCGGTGCTTCCCCGGGAACGTGGCAATGACATTCATCAGTATCTTCGTCGTCTGCGACAATCTTGTGCCAATCGTAAGTTGTCGTGATTTCATCGTGTGCGATCGTCGTGCTGGAAGATACCACCAGTGCTATGAGTACATTGAGCCATAGTAGGAACCCCAAAGATTGAACGCATTTCATACGAATAGGTGACCTAGGTAAACTCCACTTAATAGTAAGGGCTCTAATTCCACACACAGACTGTCCTTGCGACGATTATCGATCCCGAAAAACACAGTACAACAAGGGCAGGGCGTTAAATCCTGGTTTTCCTTCGATCTGCTCACCCGAGTCGAGTGCAACATCATTCAGAGCTTTCGTTGAAATTCTTCAGTAATCTTCTGGAAAATACCACCGAATGCCCCATTACTCATGACGACCACATGAGTCTTTCGTTGATTCGGTGCGCAGATTTTTTGTACTAACTCCTCGATGTTCCTTTCAATTTCTGTCGGTAATAAGGCATCTTTCAAAAGTTCATCGAGTTGCCACTGAATATTGGGAGATTGGAACCAAACGACTTCGTCAGCCGCAAGACAACACTCTTTAAGTTCGGTTCGTAGTGTACCCAACGACATCGTGTGGGTGCGAGGTTCGATAACTGCAATTACTTTCTCCGATCCAACATGTTGCCGAATTCCTTCTAGTGTGCTCGCGATCGCGGTCGGGTGGTGAGCGAAATCACTGTACACGGTGGTTGAATCGTTTTGTGCGATCACTTCCATCCTTCGTTTCACTCCAGGGAAATTACTCAAAAATTGAATGGCTGAATCAAGCTCTACGCCTGCGTGGTATGCGGCAATCAACGCGGCTATTCCGTTAGCGACATTGTGTGTACCAAGCAAATTCCAGGAGACACGTCCAACTCGTCCTTGCTTGCGTTCAACGACATCAAACGCAGACCCGTCTGACAAGACGGGTTCGGCACAGAATTCGATCTTCTCCGGCAATGTAGTAGAGACCGAAAACCTAGTCACTGGAGTCCAACAACCACGTTGCAGCACCTCTTCGATATTTTTATGATTGCACGGCACAATAATTTTTCCATTCCCGGGAACAGCCCGGATTAAGTGTTGAAACTGGTACTTTATCGCATCAAGATTTTCGAATATGTCAGCATGATCGAATTCCAACGATGTGAGTATGAGAATATCAGGACGATAATGAAGGAATTTGGATCGTCGATCGAAATAGGAGGTGTCATATTCGTCTGCTTCTACGACAAAGTTTTTTCCACTACCCAGTTTCGCGGACAATCCACTGTCGACGGGTACTCCCCCAATTAGATACCCAGGATCGACTCCGGCTTCCGAGAGAATCCACGCAATCATCGCTGTTGTAGTAGTTTTACCGTGAGTACCTGCTACGGCAATGACTTGACTATCCTTCAATATTTGGGTTCCCAACCATTCAGCTCCCGAGGTGTACGGTAGTTTTTGGTTCAGGACGTATTCCAGCGCTTCACTCCCCCGTGGAAGATTTGCGTTTCCCACGACAACTAGGTCTGGAGGTGGCATTAACTGGGAGGGGTTGAATCTATCATAGAAATTGATATTGGCACTAGTGAGCAGATCACTCATCGGAGGGTAAATCTTCCCGTCAAATCCTTTGACTGAGAATCCCGCTTCCTTCGCGAGTAGGGCAAGACTACCCATCAGGGTACCTCCGATCCCCATGAAGTACAGTGATTTTTTATTATTCACTTGTGGGTACTTCTTCTGGCAGTACAGGAGGTCCAACAGACAGATGTGCAACTTCTATTGAAATGATTGTGAACGCTACAGAAATGAGAATGCCAGTCGGTAACAGGACATTAAGCGCGTCTTTAAGGATATACCCGACGATACACATTCGCCATATTGTCACGATAGCAGACAAAACCATACGCAATTGCTCATCGGCTGGAGACACAAGCAGAATTAAGATCATGAATAGATCAATCAGAGTTCGCGTACCTACGAAAGTGGATAGTACCTTACGGTAGCGATTCTGACTGTTCCTAAAACCTAACGCTAGATATATCAACACGTTAAAAACAACAAAAACCACCAGGATTCTGCTGTAGTAATTGATTGGATCATGTGCGTCTGGCGAAAACTCAAATCGAAGGAAAGATGTGACTGCGAACAACGCGCAGACGAGTAGGAGAGTTGCAGTGCTTGCGTTGGCGTTCCTTACGTTACTTCGAAAGAAGCAGAGCTGGATGTAGTTTAAATATGCTACGAGCACGAGGACCGTCTAAGTGTTGTCAATTCTTCGGTTCAAGAACGAACTTGTTGGAGAAATAACTCGCGTAGTTCGTCCGATACGATCGATCCAATCGCAACATACGCTAAGACGTAGGATACTACGTTGATGAGGAACGCCAGAACGACGCCTTGGTAGAACTTGATGCTGAGAGCGCTTCCAAACACGTACCCGACGACGCAGCAACTCCAAGAAAGCCAAACAATCAAGAGGAGAGTCCGTATCCCTGAAGGAAGAGTCCCCTGACTGAGTAGTTGCAATAGCAACCCGACGAGTTGGAACAACAAAAACACACCGAAATACGACGCTAGAGTTCCACGAAAACTGCTCATTGAGTGTTTCACCTTCAACAATGCAAATATCATCACGATTGCTAACCCATGCCACACTAACGCCAGCAGCCAGATGGTAGTACGATGTTGCAACAACTGAGAGGCCAGCTCCGAGTGTGTGAAAAGAGTCACTAACGGATACAGCTCTAGCAGTATTAACAAAAGGAAGAACGTGACGATCGTAGCATTGTCTCCCGTGACGGTTCGTACCGAACCTCGAAAGATACAAAATTGAAAGCATGTTATAGTTGCTTGTAACATTTAGCTTGATGCCGTAACGTACTGAATCACCCATCTACTCTGGTGATAGATTATCTAAGAGCTGGCGTCGAATTAGATCCAGTGTCTTCACCTCCTCCGGAAACACTAGTCCAGCAATGATCCATGCAATAACTGTAGAGATCAAAAGGATCGCGAACGCCGCAAGGATGCCTTGATAGAGCTTCAGGTTAAACGCTTGTTGGAACACATAACCACCCGCACCGACGAACCAAAAGAACATACCGAGTTCAATTGCTCCAAAGATGAAGCCGAAGATCGATCTTAAGAATACAGACAATATAGATAGCAAAAACACACCTGCTTGAAACAATAGCATCAAGCCTAGGCATGCTGAGATCGTTTTTGGAAAGCGGTCATTGAATCTGCGTACGTTGAGCACAGTAAAAATCATCAGTGCGGCAAATGCGTAGGACATGATTGGGATGACCAAATATAACTTTCGCAAATCTGATATTACTTCAGGGCTTAAGTTAAGTGTACCTTCTGACGGAAGCGTTAACCACACACAAGCCACTAAGAGAATAGCGAAGGTGGCTATGGTAGGGAAAGTTCCATTAACATCAACTGGCGAACCACGAAAGAGTAGTAACCGAAAAATTGGAAGAAACATATGATGGAATTTTTGACTCATTTAGGTATGCTTTACACTCTACTTCGATAGGGACTACTACTTTGACCGAACCACGCAATGCGGTCTACGCACAATCCGGTGGAGTCACCGCTGTCATCAACGCGACTGCATGTGGAGTTATTCAAGAATGTCGCGCACACTCTAACTTAATTAAAAGAGTGCTTGCCGCAAGCAACGGTATAGTAGGAATTTTAAAAGAGGAACTGTTCGACACGAGTTTGGAAACAGACGCTGAAATTGAAAACCTTCGTTCTACACCAGGAGGGGCTTTTGGATCGTGTCGATTTAAACTCAAGGCACCCTCAACGAGCGATCCGATTGCACGCCGCATATTCGATGTGTTTAAAGCTCATGACGTAAGATATTTCTTCTACAACGGCGGTGGCGACTCTCAGGATACTACAAACAAGATATCGACGCTCAGTAAACAGTTTGACTATCCTCTGCATTGTATTGGTATTCCAAAAACCGTTGACAATGATCTCGCCAATACTGATACGTGTCCCGGTTTTGGTTCGGTTGCCAAGTACGTCGCGGTGTCGGTGCGGGAAGCAGGACTGGACGTTCGGTCGATGTGTGAGACTTCTACCAAGGTGTTTATTCTTGAAGTTATGGGTCGACATGCGGGTTGGATCGCTGCATCCAGTGGTTTGGCAGGGAAGGGAGAGGCTGATCCTCCCCACATTATTTTGTTCCCGGAGATTAGGTTCAACGAGGGTACGTTCTTGTCAAAAGTAGACGAGTGTGTTGCACTTAATAAACATTGTGTAGTCGTCGCGTCGGAAGGAGTTCGAAATAGCGAAGGTACGTTTTTGTCGGACTCTGGGCAACGGGATTCTTTCGGACACATGCAATTAGGCGGGGTGGCGCAGAAACTCGCACAAACGGTAACGCAAAAATTAGGATTCAAAGTGCATTATGCGATTGCCGACTATTTGCAACGGTCTGCACGGCATGTCGCCTCGCAAACGGACGTTGATCAAGCATATGCTGTGGGTACTACTGCAGTGACTGCTGCTCTCGAGGGCAAGACTGATCAGATGGTGACGATAGAACGTTTGCAGGACGAACCGTATCGATGGGAAGTGAGTACTACACCGATTCAAAGCGTAGCGAACGTAGAACGAAAACTTCCTCGTTCTTATATCACAAAGGATGGTTTTGGGATCACTGTAAGTGCACGACGGTATCTCGAACCGTTAATTCAAGGTGAAGCCTTTCCTGAGTATGTTTCTGGACTCCCCCAATATGCACAACTTAAGAACAAACTTGTCGCGCGTAAGTTGCCAGATTTTGACCTAGACGCTTAGACTCAAGCGATCAGTGGGGCGATGACTAAGCTGACGATAGCCATCACATTAATCAAGATATTCATGCTAGGGCCAGAGGTGTCCTTAAATGGATCGCCAACTGTGTCTCCCACCACGGTTGCTGCGTGAGTGTCAGAACCTTTAAGGTGTCCTTCTCCGAGGGCGCCTTTTTCGACAAACTTTTTCGCATTGTCCCATGCACCACCCGCGTTCGCCATAGTCAGAGCAAGTAACACGCAACCAACGAGTCCTCCGCCTAGGAGTCCCCCTAGTGCTTCGGCACCCAATGTAAACCCAACAAGAGGTGGAAGGAAAACCGCGATTGCACCGGGTAGGATCATGCGAGTGAGGGCTGCATTCGTCGCTATTTGAATACATTTTTCGTTGTCCGGCTCAGCGTTTCCCTCCCGGAGACCATTGATTTCGCGAAACTGTCGTCGAATCTCTTCAATCATTCGTTCCGCGGCCGAACCGACAGCGCTCATCGTAATAGAGGCGATTAAGAACGCAGTTAACCCGCCGATGAAGAGCCCAATCAACACCCTAGGATCACTGAGTTCCAAAATAAAAGCAGCACCACGCGCGTGCCCTACTGCTTCGACAAACGCCGCAATAATCGCTAGAGCTGCTAAGGCGGCAGCACAGATTGCAAAACCTTTACCCATAGCCGCAGTCGTGTTTCCAAGCTCGTCAAGCGAATCGGTGATCTGTCGGACTTCTTTTCCAAGACCACCCATTTCCGCGATGCCACCGGCATTGTCTGCGACCGGACCATACGCATCGACCGCCATTGTCATACCCACTGTAGCGAGAAGACCCACTGCCGCAATAGCAACACCGTAGAGTCCAGCTAGCTCGGTCGAAATCCAAATTATCCCACAGATACTGAGTATGGGAATTACAACGGACTGCATACCGGTTGCTAAACCTGTAATTAGTACCGTAGCCGCCCCGGTTTTACCCTGTTCAGCAATGCGTTCGATCGGTCTTCCAGAAGTGTAAAACTCCGTAATCAAACCGATAATAACACCACCGATTGCTCCTGCGAGTACACACCCCCAAATTTTCCAAGATAGTTCCGTGAATTGCGTGACTATAACAAATGCTGCGATGATAAAAAGCGTTGGTGAAATCAGCATCCCTAATCGGAGCGCTAGCGCAGGATCTCGATTGGACTGGGTTCGTACGATGATGATTCCGAGTATGGAACTAATCAAACCGGTTGACGCCAGAGTCAACGGTAAGGACATGAGCACTCCACGTTCGGGGGATGCACCTTCGACAAACAATTCGACTAAACCACTCGCACCAAGTGTCGCAGCAATCGCGATGCTTGCGATCATTGAGCCACAATAAGACTCAAAGATATCAGAACCCATGCCCGCAACATCGCCCACATTGTCACCAACGTTATCTGCAATTACTCCTGGATTCCTTGGATCGTCTTCTGGAATATTTTCTTCTGTTTTACCTACCAGATCTGCACCGACATCCGCGCTCTTGGTATATATCCCCCCACCAACACGTGAGAAGATTGCGACTGTAGACGCACCCATGCCGAATCCGTGGATGTGATGTGCATCGTCTGGGTTCCCACCAAAAAAGTAATACACTAAACCCAATCCGAGTAGTCCTAAGGATGCGACCGCCAATCCCATAATGGACCCGCCGAAAAATGCTGCCGACAAAGCTGCTGCCGCGCCTCTAGTTTGTGCTGCGGTGGTCGTACGAACGTTCGCTTTGGTCGCGGTGTACATTCCGATCCAACCAGCAAGCGCAGATGCTACTGCCCCCGCTGCAAACGCGACACCTGTACGCAAACCGAGATGTTCATCGAACAGAACAATGAGTACAAATAGTACGAGCGCAAAGATAAAAAGGAGACTGTATTCTCGCCGCATAAAGGTCATCGCACCACGATGTATTTGTTCCGCAATATTACGTACCTTTTCTTCCCCTGCCGAATAACGCAGCACCAACAAATACACGATCAACGCCGCGACCAATCCTACGCCTCCAAGGATTGGTGGAATCAAAGCTAAGTCCATAGATTCTCTCTTGTCTCCTGCTAAATAAGAAGCCACGGAATGTGGCTCAAAGAACTAGATATGATATTGAAAAGACTCACCCTCAACTGTTGCTCGACCTCAAAAGGATAAGGTTATTCCGGAGCATCATCAAGTATTTCAAAAGTGGCTTGGAAAGTGAGATCACCTTCAGCATGAAAGTCAATCACGTGTCTGTCTTCCTCCACTTCTTTTATACGGAACAACATCAGATGCAGACCTCCTGGTTCTAGCTTCAAGGTGTCTTTAGCGGGAATCTCTAACTTGTCTAACTTTATCATTCGGTGCCTGCCATCTACAGTTTCCGACTTGTGGAACTCAATCGCACCGATAGTCTCGGAATCCGCTGACGTTAAAGTAATCGCCTCGTTAGTGTGATTCTTAAACTGCACATAAGCCGCAGACGTTGTTTTCGAGGGTAAGGGAGTTCTTACCCACGCGCCGTCGACGGAGACTTCTTTAGAACTCTGACCACAGCTCGTTAGCAAGACTATAAAGATGCTCGCTACGAGGCACCGAAAGCTTTTTTCTATTAACAAAGACCTTACGAGCACGGTATTACATCGACACAAGTCATAATTTGAAGGTAATTTGGAATTTGAAAACAGTGGTGGCCAGGGGCAGAATTGAACTGCCGACACGAGGATTTTCAGTCCACTGC
>VXLL01000002.1 GCA_009841615.1 Gammaproteobacteria bacterium
TGGTGGTGGCGGTGTCGGCACTTCTGGTTCTGTTGGCCCGGCTGTGTCTTCGGTTTCAGAACCACAGGGTAGGATAGCACATGAAGAGAGCAATACCGCTAGAACACCTAACAGTAGCCATGTCGTAAGCTTATTGGCTTCCATGCAAAAATACTCCAATAGTTAAAGTTGTTGAAAAGTTAAGGTCGTCGACAAGAAGGGTGACCAAGCAGGTTCCTGAACATCGCCTTCAGCAGACGGCAGCCTGAACTCCACCTGTCCATCAACTGAGACTATTCCTAATATCCCTTTACCCTGCTCTTTCGTCGCGAAAATTATCATCGATCCATTCGGAGCAACTGACGGTGATTCATCTAGTACGTTCTTCGTTAAAACGATGTTGTCACCAGAATTATCCAAAGCAGTCCAAACAATATGATAAGTACGATCGATGCGATGCACAAACAACATGTGCTTACCATCGGGTAATATTCGCGGTCGCGCGTTGTAATCGCCCTGATATGTCAGTCTTTTTGACTTCAAGGAATCGATATTTATTCGATAAATCTGAGGGTTTCCACTACGATCCGACATAAACACTATATCTTCACCATCCAAGGTCCACACTGGCTCCGTGTCGATCGCGCGATGCGTCGTAATGCGTTTGAATTTACGACTAGCAACATCCATCACATAGATCTCAGGATTTCCGTCTCGCGACAAACTCATCACAAGACGCTTACCATCCGGCGAGAATTCTGGTGAGCTATTAATACCCTCAAAAGCAGCAACTACTTCTCTCTCCCCTGAATAGATTTCATGCACAACGATATTGGGAGTTCCAGTTTCGAAAGAGACATACGCGATCGTCTCTCCATCAGGAGCCCACGTAGGAGACATAATAGGTTGAAGGGACTCCAACACTCTTTGCGCGTTCTGGCCATCTGAGTCGGCAATTTCAAGTCTCCAAGTCGGGGTTGCTGTCCCACGACCCTCCACCAAAACGTACATGATTTTTGTCGAAAATGCGCCAGGTATATCCGTGATACCTTCAAACACTTTGTCTGCAACCATGTGCGCAATTTCACGGTGTTGACTCGACACACCCGATACTTTTCCAGCAATAAGTTTGCGCTCCAAACTCACGTCAAATGCATAGAACGTAGCTGTTAACTCATCCTCTTCCTTTTCGATCTGACCAATGACGACGTAGTCCGTTCCAAGTACTCGCCAATCGCGAAAATTTACTTCATCGGGTGTTTGTGGTAGAGAAAGCATGTCCTCCGCCGCGATCGGCGCGAACTGACCGCTCCGATAGAGATCAAACTCGACAATCGAAGCCATATCTTTCACACCTTCAGGTGTGCCGAATGGTACGACGGCAATCTTGCTTGCCTTGTCATTACCCTGTGTAATGACAATTTCAAGTGGTAAAGCGGGGAACGTAACTAGGAGTAGCAAGAAGCCGAGAGTTATGCGATTCACCGGAGGAGATCCTCTGGTTTAAAACGAAGTTTAAATACTCTGAAATTTTTTTCGAACAATTCCGTGTTCTCTGGTACCGTAAATCGTTTTACGTCTTTAACTGCTTTTTCCGCGGACCGGTCAAAGGCATCATTGCCGCTAGATTCTACTATATTTACAGTGTTTAGTTCACCGTTAGGAAAAAGTTCAACTTGCAACGTAACTTCCATTCCTCTTCTCGCACTCGGTGGCCGGTCCCAATTGTCCGATATTGCTGTATTAATCAGGTTGACGTAGGTCGCGCTTTCTTCGTCAAGCGCTAGGTCTGTCAAAGATTGTATTGTTTCCGAAATGTCGTCGTCGAGCGTGGAATCACGAAGTTCCTCTAACGTTTGCAATCGCTTCTGAGACTCGTCGGACAAGTCTAAATCGTCTAGTATGTCCTTCTCTTCTTCAGCAGTGGGGGTTGATTCTGTTTCCGGTAAGGGAATGATTGGAGACAGACTCGGTGGTGCTACCGTTTCAGGTGAACTCTCCTGAGCATCCAAAATAATTAAAGATGCTCGGACCACTCGTGGCTGGAGTATGATTTCTTTAGATTCAAACTTAAGCCCGTCGACTAGGGCAAATTGAAAAATTAAAGCAGCGGCGTGGAGTATGAGCGCTAGCACAAACGCGATACCGTAATTTCGAATCCATTGCATGGATACTAAAGCTCCTCGGGCTCCGTGACTAAGCCAACGTCGTCCGCTCCGGCTTCCTTCAGTGCATGTATGACTTGCATGACGTACCCATAGTCTAAAGCTTGATCACCACGAACAAAAACTGGTACGTTAGGCCGCGCACTTAACACTTTACTCGCTCGTTCCTCCATTTCTTCGAATGAAATAAATGAATCCTCGTCAAATTCTGCCGAGACCCCCACGTTAACGTAGATTCGTTTATCTTCCCTTACAGTTACCACCAGAGGATCTTCGTCATAGTCTTCAAGGGTACCAGAAGAGTCTTGCGGTAAGTTTACCTCAATACCTTGGTTTAGAAGCGGTACCGTAACCATGGAAACAATTAATAGAACCAACATCACGTCAATCAATGGAACGATATTGATCTGTGACATGGGTTGACGGCGTTTTGCCATTATGGAGTGTGTCCTCTGGCAGCACGACAGAGAATCGATACGAGTTCATCAATAAGGCTATCGTAGCGCTTCATGAGCATCTCTACGCGCGCAGTATAACGGTTGAAAGCGATAACTGCTGGAATAGCAGCAAATAACCCCATCGCGGTCACCACTAGAACTTCAGAAATCCCCGGTGCTAAGGAAGCTAGTGTCGCCTGGCTCATGCGTCCTAAGTCGGCAAACAAGTAAATCAATCCAATCACTGTTCCGAGCAAACCAACGTAGGGGCTTACAGAACCAACCGAGGCAAGAAAGCCCAAGTGTGTCTCAAGAAGCTCTTCCTCTCGTGTTACTGCGACTGAAGTAGCTCTGGTCACTGAAATCTGTACTGCGTCAGCGTCAACACTTCCCTCGTATTTCATTCGTTCAAATTCGTGGAAACCTGCAACAAATATGCGTTCGATACCCGACACAGCAGTTGATTCTTCTGATAACTCTGAATATAGTTGACGGAGATCAGTCCCGCCCCAAAACAAGTCTTCAAAATCTGTGAGTTCTCGCTTTGCTCGTCCTAACGCGATGTAGCGCTGGAAGATCATGGTCCAAGAAACCACGGAAGCGCCTACTAGAAGTAACACAATCGCAACGACTGGGGGCGAAGCTTGTAAAAAAAAGTTAAAAATCTCTATCGGTAAATCCTCCCTGGTATTTCTTAACGATCCGTGTTTGTTTGATTATCCACAAAGTCGAGACCAAAATTGCTGATGCCAAGATGATCCCATGCTAATCTGGTAGCCACGCGTCCCTGTCGAGTTCGCATGAGAAAACCTTGCTGAATCAAGAATGGTTCCACTACTTCTTCAAGAGTGTCGCGTTCTTCACCTAGTGAAGCCGACAAAGTCTCTATACCCACTGGACCACCTTGGTATTTCTGTACGACCGAATTTAAGTATTTCAAGTCCAACGAGTC
Source organism: Gammaproteobacteria bacterium (assembly GCA_009841615.1). Classification (GTDB taxonomy): domain Bacteria; phylum Pseudomonadota; class Gammaproteobacteria; order Pseudomonadales; family Azotimanducaceae; genus Bin55. The sequence continues at coordinate 3,534 of VXLL01000002.1, forward strand.
GAGTCCTGCCTGATCAACTTCGAACAGACTCAGGGCTTGATCCGCAATGTCCTTACTAATGACACCATCGGCTCGGACTTGTGCGAAGTCTCGAACCAATCTTAACAGCCTGTTCGCCACTCGTGGAGTCGCTCGAGACCGACGCGCGATTTCATGTGCGCCGTCATCGTGAATCGAAATCGATAGCTTTCGAGCAGAGCGTAACACAATCTGTGCTAGGTCATCGTTAGTGTAATATTCCAAGTGTAACAGGATGTCGAACCTATCCAACAAGGGATTCGTTAATAGCCCAACCCGGGTGGTCGCTCCAACTATCGTAAATGGTGGTAGCTCCATCCGTATTGACCGAGCACTGGGACCTTCTCCTAGCAAGATATCAAACTTATACTCTTCCATTGCAGGATAAAGAATTTCCTCTACTGCGACCGGCATACGGTGACACTCATCAATGAACAACGTTCCTTGTTTTTCCAAATTTGTAAGAATCGCAGCCATATCACCTGGCTTGTCCAGTACTGGTCCCGAAGTAATCCGTAGGGGCGATTGCATCTCGTTCGCGAGAATGTGCGCCAACGTTGTTTTGCCCAGCCCGGGGGGACCATGAAAAAGTACATGAGAAAGGTTCTCGTCACGTTGGCGCGCGGCTTCAATGAAGATTGTGAGTCGTTCTTTCAATGACTCTTGGCCGACAAATTCATCCAGCGAAACTGGGCGTAATTGTCGATCAAAGCTAGCTTCGTCTTGTTGCAGGTGTGCGTCTAAGACACGAACCTGATCTGCTTGCACCGTCATTTTGTCGAGGCCAAGTGTCGGAGTGCAGCACGAACTAAATCTTCGATGGATATACCGTCGTGCCAGTTGGCTTCCACAGCGCGGCGAGCATCCCCTTGACGGTAGCCCAAATTCACTAAGGCACGTTCCGCTTCGTTGAGGTCAGAGGACTGGTCTATTGAACTACTCACCGCAAAGGGTAAGTCGTCAAGTCTATTCGCAAGATCAACAACAATTCGCTCCGCCCCGCGTTTTCCAATACCCTTGACACGAGTCAAAAAACCGATGTCGCGATCCTGAGCTATGCGATTCAATTGCTCTAACGAGTACGTTGACAGAATGGCTAGTGCACTTCGAGGACCGACGCTGGGGATTTTGATGAGAATTCGAAAAAAGTCTCTCATCGCTTGGTTGGTAAATCCATATAGTGTGTGAGCATCCTGCTGTATGACTTCGTGCACAAACAATGTGCACTTGGCTCCTGATGATACATCATCGAAGGTAGATGGGGGAACTTCGACTTCGTACCCTAAGCCATTTATATCTACTAATGCAGTATTTTCGTCAATTTCGACAAACTTTCCAACTATTCGGCTAAGCATGAGTAATACAAATATAGGTGAATTGTGAATTTAGCCCCGGTAAAAGTCGCGAGGTTTTAACGATCCGCGTCCTTCTAAATTGTCCGTTCGCATGCTGTAAACATGACATATCGCGATTGCAAGAGCATCTGACGCATCGGTGCTCATGGTTCCGTCAAGACGTAATAGATTCTTAACCATGTACTGTACTTGTTGCTTGGACGCACTACCGGTCCCAACCAACACTTTCTTGACCTGTCGCGCGCTGTGTTCAACTATAGTTATTTCCCGTGCGAGCACCGCGGCAAGGGCTACTCCACGGGCTTGTCCAAGCTTTAGTGCAGAGTTCGGGTTTTCAGCCATGAACACTCCCTCAACGGCACAAATATCGGCGGTGTATTCGGACAATACAAGATCCACTCCATCATAGATATCCCGCAATCGTTCAAAAAAGCTTTTTTGTTGCGTTTTGATACTCCCGGAAGCGATATATCGTAAGTCTGAACCGCGATACGAGATTAAACCATATCCTGTCGCGCGAGAACCAGGATCTATCCCGATGATTGTTGTCATCCCGCTTCTGAGAGATCACTTAGCTCTGCGTTCGTGTAAACGCTTTGAACATCGTCCAACTCTTCCAACGCGTCCACTAGGTTTAGAGTCTTTTCAGTCAGTGCTTCGTCACAACTAGTCGTAGTTGATGGCCACATCGTGGTTTCCGCGTGTAGTGGCACACAATCAGTCTCTCTGAATGCTGCCAACACCTCGCTAAAAGTCTCAAATGTGGTGAATACTACAGAGTTTCCTTCATCGTCGCTTTCGACGTCTTCAGCACCGGATTCGAGTGCTAACTCCATGATGGTGTCTTCGTCGGTGGTTCGATCAAAATGTAAGACACCACGGCGGTCAAATTGAAATGCTACCGAGCCAGTTGTACCTAAGGAACCCCCATGTTTGGAGAACGCGTGGCGTATGGCAGCGACGGTACGGTTACGGTTGTCAGTCATCGTCTCCACCAAAAACGCAACTCCACCTGGCCCGTAGCCTTCGTAGGTGATTTCGTCCAGTGCACCATCATCGCTGTTGCCTGCCCCGCGTGCGATCGCGCGATCGATTGTGTCTTTTGGCATATTTACCGTGAGTGCGTTGTCCATTGCGGCGCGCAGACGTGGATTGTCTGCTGCACTTGCGCCACCCAAACGAGCTGCGACTGTTAGTTCCCGAATTACTTTCGTCCAAACTTTGGCGCGCTTAGCATCTTGTCGAGCTTTACGATGTTTTATGTTGGCCCACTTTGAATGACCGGCCACTACTTACTGTCCTTGCGTAAAGTTAGGTTTAACTCTCTGAGCTGAGCGTGATCAATCTCGCTTGGCGCTTGGGTCATGGAACATGAGGCTGTCTGCGTCTTTGGAAAGGCAATTACATCCCGAATTGACTGCGCGTCGGTCATAATCATGACAAGGCGATCGATCCCTAATGCAATACCACCATGCGGTGGGCAACCCAACTTTAAAGCGTCTAGTAAAAATCCAAACTTGACTTGAGCTTCCTGAGAAATCCCAAGCACCCTGAACACTGCTTGTTGCATTTCGAGATCGTGTATTCTCAACGATCCACCACCGATTTCATATCCATTTATCACCACGTCATATGCGTGAGCTTTTGCTTCATATGGATTTGAGTTGAATTGAGCTAGCGAGCAGTTAGGCCGAGTAAAGGGATGATGGGCCGGAGAGTGACATTGGTCTTGGTCGAGCTCAAACATTGGCCAATCTACTATCCAGCAAGGGTAGAACCCCCCGACTTCGACCAATTCAAGATCTTTCGCGACATGATCCCGTAGTTCACCGAGAAAGACACTTGCTGTCAAGGCTTTGTCCGCCCCGAAAAAGAGAATGTCCCCCGATGTCGCCTCGCACCGAGTCAAAATCTCTGACAGTTCTCGATCTGATAGAAATTTGAGGATCGGCGATTGCAGACCGTCCCGACCCGCTGAACGATCTTTTACCCGAATGTAAGCCAGTCCTTGAGCACCGAATTTCTTCACGAATTCCACTAATTCATCCAACCGTTTTCGAGAAAGCCGGTCGACACTAGCGGGCACCTTCAACACTGCTACTCGAGAATTCGTGTCGTTTGCCGGAGCTGCAAACACTTGAAAATCACTGTCAACCACCAAATCATCGATGTCAACTAGCTGTAATGGATTGCGTAAATCAGGTTTGTCCGATCCATAGCGATACATTGCTTCAGCGTATTCAATAACCGGAAATTTTCCGAGATCCACATCAAGCTGAACCCTGAACAGCTCCACTAGCATCGCTTCGACTAAGTTCATGACGTCCGCTTCAGTAACGAAGGAAGCTTCAACGTCAAGTTGAGTGAATTCCGGTTGGCGATCGCTTCGCATATCTTCGTCTCGGTAGCAACGTGCAATCTGATAGTAGCGATCAAGTCCAGATACCATTAACAGTTGCTTGAATATCTGTGGCGACTGGGGTAATGCATAAAAATTACCAGGATGAATTCTGCTCGGTACCAAGTAATCCCGAGCACCCTCTGGTGTTGAGCGGGCTAGGGTAGGAGTCTCTATGTCGACAAAGCCCTGAGCCTCCATAAATCTTCTTATCTGACTAACAATGGAGGCACGGGCACGGAGCTTCTGCTGGATTTCGGCACGACGCAGATCGACGTAGCGATATCGCAACCGAACATCCTCACCAATCCCTATGTGCTCATGTAATGCAAACGGAGGTACTTCAGAAGTGTTCAAGACCTCAAGTTCACTCGCTAGGACTTCAATCTCCCCAGTTCCTAATTTTGGATTTGTCTCCCCTGCGCGACGATGTTGGACATTGCCAACGACACGAATTACAAACTCATTCCGCAATTTTTCTGCGCGCGCAAACACTGTCGTATTCTCGGACTCAAATACAACTTGCAGTAAACCCTTGTGATCACGAAGATCCAAAAAGATCACTGCGCCGTGATTTCGGTGCGTGTGTACCCAACCACACACTTCGACGGACTGGCCTAGGTGACTGGTACGGAGGTCGCCACAGTAGTGTGTTCGCATGTGTTCTCTAAGCTCTGTGCTTGCGAGTGAAGTGCTCTAATATCGCGTTTTATGCCTTCGGCGAATCCGACCGTTCACTTGAATCCAACGATTTAGTTGACCCACCGTCTTCTGTGTTCTTTGCACTCTTGGACGACGGTTCGTCTTCTGTTTTGGAATTTTTATCCGCTTCGCTTCCGTTTGCTTCAGGTTGATTGGAGGTATCTTTAGACTTTTGTGAGTTTTTGAAGTCGGTTTCATACCAGCCTGTCCCCTTCAGGCGAAACGCTACGGGAGAAATGAGTTTCTTCAGCGTTGATTTGGCACAGTCGGGACAATCTACGAGTACAGGATCAGACATCTCTTGCATGACTTCAAAACCGTGGCCGCAAGCTCGACACTCATACTCGTAAATAGGCAACTTGGTACTCCCTAGCAAACATCAATCGGAAAAAAAATTATAAGATTTCTTGACGCACTTCTAACTTCGGAGAGCTCCTGCAAACGAATGGCGAAAAAAGTATTTCGTGGTACCGTCTATGAGAACTGTCTTTACCATTAATACATATAGAAAATTGCTTCCTGCAACGAGGAGTGCCCAAAACGCCAAGCAATCAAGTGTAGCTCACTCTTGGAGGCTATAATTTCTCTAGCGCTACACGATGCATCTTAGTACATTGCGCTTGTAAATCGCGCAACTGAATAAGACGTGCAAGCTTAGCAGACGTTCCACTTTTTCGAGCACTTTAGGGTTAGTACAAACTGTATTCATTTGCCTCATGTTAGTTGAGTACGTCAACGACATTAGGCATTACGTCGAAAGCAACGCGGCCATACCACCCCGATAGCTTGCCAACACAGTCAAATTAACAACTTTAGAACATGAAATTTAGTAATTCCTTTATTCCAACACTTCGCGACATCCCGGCGAATGCAGAGATCGCGAGTCACATCCTTTTACTACGAGGCGGATTCATTCGACAACTTGGATCTGGGCTCTACACGTGGCTTCCACTCGGAGTAAGGGTGTTGCAGAAAGTTGAAAGAATCGTGCGCGAAGAACTCAATAAGAAAGACGCTCAAGAAGTCCTCATGCCCTTCGTGCAACCAGGAGAGCTTTGGAAAGAATCTCAACGGTGGGAAATTATGGGACCTGATTTACTGAGAATGCAAGATCGGCACGAAAACGATTATTGTTTGAGCCCCACTCATGAAGAGGTGATTACCGATTTATTCCGAAAGAACGTCAAAAGCTATCGGGAATTACCGTGTAATCTCTACCAAATAGCAACCAAGTTTCGAGACGAAATTCGACCCCGTTTCGGTGTGTTACGCTCGCGAGAATTCATTATGAAGGATGGGTATTCATTTCATTTAGACGAGGATTCGTTGCATAAAACGTTCATCGCGATGCATGAAGCATATTCCGCGATTTTTACTCGACTTGCACTCGACTTCCGTTCCGTTGAAGCCCATGGCGGGGTTATAGGGGACGAAGAGAATCGTGAATTCCATGTGCTTGCAGACACAGGGGAAGATGCCATCGCGTACAGTGCTGTTAGTTCCTACGCGGCTAATCTTGAAAAAGCTGAAGCAGTTGTAACGGGGGAAGCAGCACCTGCCTCTGAAACTCTAACCAAAGTCTCGACACCAAACGTTCGAACGATCAACGGACTAGTCGAGTGTTTAGATGTCCCGATTGAAAGGACCGTTAAAACACTGATCGTGCGAGGCGAAGACTCACTAATCGGTTTGGTCCTGCGAGGAGACCACGAACTGCACGAAATTAAAGCCGCACAACTACCAAACGTTTTGAGTCCTTTGACATTTGCGAAAGAGAGTGAAGTGTACCACCATGTTGGTTGCAACGTTGGTTCAATCGGGCCGGTAAATCTGCAGATTCCCTACTACGTTGATCGAAGTGTTGCCGTGCTTAGTGATTTCGTATGTGGTGCTAATGAAGATGAATTTCATCTTACAGGTGTCAATTGGAATCGAGACGAATCTCTTCGAAGTTCAGCAATTCAAGACCTTCGCAAGGTCGTAGAAGGGGATCCAGCACCCGATGGTAGTGGACCCGTGTCAATTCTGAGAGGGATCGAAGTAGGGCACATCTTTAAACTCGGAACAAAGTACTCGCAAACGATGAACGCTACAGTGTTAGATGAACGCGGGGAATCGGTTAATGTACTTATGGGCTGCTATGGACTGGGCATTACGCGCTTGGCCGCGGCAGTGATTGAACAGAAACATGATGAAGTTGGACCACTTTGGCCGCTCGAAATTGCACCAGCCCAGGTACACCTAGTTGCGCTGAATGTGCCGCAAAGTTCAGCGGTCGTGAGTGCGGCTGACCTCGTTTACGAGCAACTAACGAAACGGGGAATTGAAGTTCTCTATGACGATCGAAACGAGCGCCCAGGTGTGAAGTTTGCTGATGCTGATCTCATCGGCCTCCCGTACCGAATAACCATCGGAGAGCGTGGACTGAAAAACAATTCGATCGAATACCAATATCAACGAGAAACCAAGGTGGAGTTACCACTCGACCAGGCAGTTCCAACGGTGTTGAGCGACCTTGCTTAACTTCGACTAGAGTACCCTAACGCTTGTTAGTTTTAGGTATCGAAACTTCGTGCGACGAAACTGCCGTAGCACTCTACGACACTGATCGAGGTCTCTGTGGACAGAGCATCTATAGTCAAATCGAACTGCACGAAAGGTACGGTGGCGTTGTACCCGAACTCGCGTCGCGAGACCACGTACAAAAACTTGTACCTTTAATTCGTCAGACGCTTTCACAATCACAACTCGAACTAAGTGATGTTCATTCCATCGCTTACACTTCCGGACCGGGATTGATGGGTGCGTTGTTAGTCGGTGCGTCTATTGGACGCTCCCTTGCATGGGCTTTAAACATTTCCGCGATGGGAGTGCACCATATGGAAGCCCACCTCTTAGCACCCTTGCTTGATCAGAGTCCTCCAGACTTTCCATTCGTCGCTCTTCTTGTTTCTGGCGGGCACACGCAGCTAGTATTTGTACGGGCGATCGGAGACTACTCGCTTTTGGGTCAGTCTTTAGACGACGCGGCGGGTGAAGCTTTTGATAAAACCGCGAAAGTACTTGGTTTGGGCTATCCGGGCGGTCCCGAAATTGCTCGTGCGGCACTTTCTGGAGATCCTTCCCGATTCAATCTACCTCGACCAATGACTGATCGCCCCGGGCTAGACTTTAGCTTCAGTGGCTTGAAGACAGCAGTAAAACTAGCAGTCGAAAAAAGATTACCGCTTTCGGCCGAGAGTCTCGCCGATATCGCAGCATCATTTGAGAGCGCTGTCGTTGATACTCTAATTATCAAATGCCAGCGCGCGATCGAGAAGACGAAAGTGAAGTCCCTCGTGATTGCCGGAGGAGTAGCAGCTAACAAAACCTTGCGCGAAAAAGCGCGGATCCTAGACTGTCAGGTCTTTTTTCCACTGGACAATTTGTGTACCGACAATGGAGCAATGGTAGCGTTCGCCGGGCACCAGCGGCTAACCGCAGGATTGACCAATTCACTCGCGATAGAAGTACGACCTCGTTGGGATTTAGACCGACTCGATCCTATCCTTCAGAGTTAACGAGCGAACCGCGATTCGATGAAATTCAATCGACTAAGCTGCAATTCGCGACCATACTGTTCTGGGGAAACATTTTCGACACGGAGCTGTTTCAATTGTTGCACTAGGTCTCGAACTGCGGACAAATCGGTGCTCGAACAAGCTTCAACAGCATCAACCAATCGAGCAAAAGCGTCTCCCGGTCGTAACGCATGACTCAGCTGGAGCACGCGCATTACTTCTGTAGTCTTCATTTCTTGTAACTCACAGAGTGCTTGTCCGTGACGCGCGACGCTTCGCACTAGGCGAAATAACTTACCTGGAACTTTCAGTCTACGACAAAATTTAGTGACAGTCTCTTCATCGTGGAGCCAACCCATTGCAGCAACTGCGTTGGCATGACAAAGCTGTTGTTCTCGAATTAATCCAGCGACACTCAGAGTCGCGATATCACTAAACCAAGGATCAACTGCGCCAACGTCATTTAATGTTTCAAAAAAACGATAGGGAGTTGGTCCGCGCATTGCCTTTGCAAATTCGACCCAGACTCGTTCCGCCGGCAACGTCGACAATTCTCCTCGCATCTGTGCCATCAACTCTAGTGTCTCTTTTGCTACTTCAAAGTCAGGTAATAGCGCGGTGAATCGAGCTACACGAAAAATGCGCAAAGGATCTTCGACAAATGCATCTGAAACATGTCGCAAGAGCTTAGCATCAATGTCCGCTAGGCCACCCCAAGGATCGACCACCCTGTCATCGTTTCCGATTGCAACGGCATTAATCGTCAAATCTCGTCGTTGTAAATCTTCTTCTATTGTGACATTTGGGTTACTATCAGTTGCAAAGCCTTTGTGTCCTTTACCCAGTTTTCGCTCAGTTCGTGCTAGTGCGTATTCCTCATTGGAGACCGGATGCAAAAAAACCGGGAAATGTGCTCCTACCTGAGTGAAACCTGCTGCTTGCATTTCCTCTGCAGTAGCACCGACCACCACCCAGTCTCTGTCAGTGTCTACGTCCGCGTTTCTCAATTTGTCGCGCACGGCACCGCCAACTAAGTAAACCGTACCTGGGATGTCGACTTCACGGCTGGTCTGTTCGTCAGGATCCATACTAGATATGCTACTAAATTGACTCGGCTGAAACTGAGAAACGTTTGTGGTCCGGCAACCTCAAAGCCGTTAACTGTCGCCCCCAAACACACCCAGTGTCAACTGCATGAAACTGGAATCGGTTAGTGACACCGCCAATGCTCGCCCAATGACCAAACGCTACGTGTTCACTGTACTGAGGTGGGAAATTGAACCAAGGGCGAAAATTTCTCGGGCAATGCTCTTTGCCAGTAACATGCTCAAAGTTTAACAGGCCGCCTTGATCAACACAACGCATACGCGTTAGGTAATTCGTGATGGCACGTAGACGATCCACTCCCCTTAAAGAGTTGGACCAGACTGCAGGTTCATTCCCGTACATCATGCGAAAAAAGTCTTTAGCAGTGGTCCCTAACATCGTGTCGTGTACTTCTTTCGCAAAGCGCTTCGCTTGAGAAAGACTCCAAATGTGCGGAATCCCAGCATGAACGAGAATATATCCTGCTTCAGCATGCAATAATGGAAACTTACACAACCAATGGCACAGCTGCTCACAGTCATCAGCCGACAAGATATCTTGAAACGTATCTATTGGTTGGACCTTATGGTCGCCAAAGACGATCGCAATCAGGTGTAGATCATGATTGCCTTGTACCGCGACAACGGAAGACCCTAAATCGCGGATGAATCGTAGCGTTTCTGCATTATCGGGCCCTCGGTTAACCAAATCACCAGTTAACCAAAGTCTATCCTTTGCAGGGTCGAAACAAATTTTCGTTAATAACTTGGTGAACTCGGTAAAACATCCTTGAATGTCACCAATTACATAGGTCGTCATCAGACTACATTTGGCGGATTGACTCGTCCGCAATTCTTACATACTGCGCGACTGTCAGTTGGTCTGCACGTAGGGTTTCAGGAATTCCAATATGCTCCCAATCAATATGAAAGGCAGCGAGACTATTTGCGATAATTTTCCGCCTGTGACCGAAAGCTTGACGCAAAATTGCATCAAACAAACACAGGTTCTTGGGGTTCAGAGGATCAGACTTGTGGGTCAGTCGGATAAACGCGGATAAAACCCTTGGTGGTGGTTTGAATGCCTCTGGTGCTACATCAAACAATGGTCGTACATTAAACACCCGTTGGATTTTCACAGACAAACGACCCCACGCTTTCGTACCGGGTTTCGCGACCAGTCGTTCAACTACTTCTTTCTGAAGCATGAAATGCATGTCAACACAATCTATCGTCGCAGTCATCCTGATGAGTAATGCGGTTGAAATGTTATAAGGCAAATTTCCCACTACCCGCCGCGCACGAAACAAAGCCGCGTCCCCGCTGAGGATATCAGCTTCCACTACTTCGAGTTGTGGAAATCGCGAACGAAGGTGTCGACACAAGTCTCGATCTATCTCCACTGCGACAATATTGTTAGTCGCTTGAAAAATTCCTGCTGTGAGTTCGCCCCGACCAGGACCTATTTCAAGAACTCGATCCTCGGGTTGAACGTCTAGGGCATCAAGAATCCTTGCTTGCGTGCTTGGGTCTTGTAGAAAGTGTTGGCCAAACCTCTTGCGAACTTTCACTAAGGCACGCGCCGATCAACCTTAAAAAGACGTTCGCACAATTTTCACAAACGCTTCCGCGCGTATTTCTTGCAACCAATCTTGAAACGCTTCTTCAAACAATCGGTTTGCCAAGGCATTAAATGCATACCTGTCGAGTACTTGTTCAGTCACATCAATAACTCTGCGATCAAGGACTTCTAGAATGTGCCAACCAACTGCGGACGCAAAAACTTCAGAGAGTTCTCCTTTCTCGGTAGTGTTCATGACATCCAGAAAAATTGGGTCTAGTCTCTCACCGTTCGTCCAGCCAATATCCT
>VXLL01000031.1 GCA_009841615.1 Gammaproteobacteria bacterium
GCCTCTCCCGCATCTGGGGCGGCATTCACCCACCCATCGACGACATCCCCGGACGACTCATAGGTATAACGCTTGGAAAAAATGCCTTTAATCATGCAATGTCGTTCGTTGAACCAGATGAATGAAATGAGGTAAATTCTCCCGTAATCATTCGACGAGAATCAAATTTCGGGCACTAACACCTCATGTCAAAGAATATGATAAAAAATGTTGCGATCCTCCAAAAACACGTTGACGTGTTGACTCACAGATCGTCTAGTACTTAATATGCGCCGTACTTTAGGTCTAATCTCAGCGTCTCCTAAAACCAACCTTCCAATTGTCAGAGTGCACAAATTAATATGAACACAAAGAGTGTTTGGTCCATTGCATTGCATGAGATGCAAAGCCATCGACGACTGGTGCGTACGCACATCTTTATATGGATTGCACTCATCATTTGCGCACTCTACTACTTGGTTGTAGCCCGTAAGCACATGGAAAGTGCGAGTGTAGGCCCAATGCAAGGCATCATCAGCCCGCGGTACATTATGTCATTGTTGAGCGGAAGCTTTGTAGCTCTGTTTTGCATCGGGGTGTTGGTCCTTGTATTCGATTTACTACGAAGGGACGAGACCAGCAGAATCCAAGAAGTCATCAGTTCTAAGCCTGTGCGAAATCTGGACTTTCTCACAGGAAGACTATTAGGCGTAATGATGACTATGTCGATCCCTATGATCGGCTTCCTTTTCGCAATCGTGACCTATGGCGTTATTGCCGAGATATTCTCAATACCTTTCGGACAACCGGTTGTGCTATCGAGCGTGGTTTCGTTCGTTCTGCTCGATATCGTCCCAAATTTTGCTTTTTTCGGAAGTTTAGCGATCTTAATATCAACGTTGAGCAAGTCGAGATTAGTAGCCATACTCCTTACTGCGTTCGGTCTCGGCACACTCTTTTGGTTAAACAGCAGACTGCCACTTGATGTCGTTGTACCACTGCAAACTGTTACCGGAAACGTTATCTTTGCTTCCGAACTTACGCCAGTGTTTTTCACGCCGACAGTTGTTTTGAATCGAATCACCCTCTTGTTACTATCGATTGGGTTTTTGTGTTGGTCTTCTAGTCTCGAAAAACGATTGAATCCATTTCGATTCAGAGAGCTAGCACTAGGTTGTGCATCCTTTGCTCTAGGAGTCTTAGTACTTGGGATCATGATTGGAACTCACCTACGTGATCTCCGTGAAGTAGACGGATGGGTCGAAGTGCACGACGACCATTTCATACCTAGCACGTTTCCCGATGTGCGGGATATTCGAGGCCATGTTGATATCAGGCCTGGTCGGTCGATTTCTATAGATCTTACCTTGGAAGTTAGTGTTGACTCAGGTGAGGACATTGGTTTCGTGTTGTTCTCGCTGAATCCCGGGTACACGATCTCACAATTGAGAGTTGGTGGTGAAGAAATTGAAGATCGTGATTTTCAAAATGGATTGCTGAAGATTCCAAGGAAGTATTTCTCATCAGACGCCAACGAATTAGAAATTTCTGCGAAAGGATTTCCTGACCCACGATTCGCCTACCTTGATTCCCTCGAAGCGATCGCTGAAGTAACAGGGCCGGAAATTCGACAATTGCGTCTCTTGGGAACGAAAAATGCGATTTTTCACAACAAATTCGTAGCACTAGTGCCTGGCATTAAATGGTATCCTACTTCCGGCACGGCGACTAATGAAGACACTTGGGAACAACGCGAAAGAGACTTTTTTACGCTCAATATCGATGTCTCAGTACCCAAAAATTGGCTCGTCGTTGGACCGGCGAAACGCGAACCAGTTGAAGACAAATCTCGAAAGACCTATCGGTTTCAGCAATCCAATTCGATCTCGGAATTTGCCCTAGTAGGTTCTAAGTTTAAATCGGCTTCAATGGAAGTAGAGGGAATCGAATTTGAAGTGTTGTATAGTGGCGCGCACAAGAGCACCTTTGAAGCGTTTGCACCGGCGATAGACAATATCCGTCAGCGTTTAGGTTGGGTCATCGAGGAAATCCGCGATCAGGGGGTTAACTATACCCACCGGTCTTACACGCTAGTGGAAGTACCTTCAACGCTTCGAGTTTTCGGTGGCGGAGTAAGCATGGACACAGTGATGTGTCCACCTGGAATGTTGATGGTTCGAGAGTCTACGCTACCGACGTATCCAGACTTGTCTAAACTTAGCAGAACTCCTTCAGATCAACCGGATATGACCGAGGAAGACTGGATCACATCGCAGTTTGCTGAAATCGTAGGGTACTTACAAAGTTCAATGTTTGAGAGTAGCCTTAACTACGTTCTTTATCGAAATTTACTTGTTCAGCACACCAATGCTACGCAGCAAGGCGCGCGTGCACTAAACATTCTGTTAAAAGTACTATCTGAAGCAATGTTTCCAGCTCGACATGCAGATTTTGATTTTCAACTCGCTTTGAACCGAGATATTCTGGATCTAGTCAGTTTAGATCCAATTCGCTTTCTGGTATCTAGCCTACAGTGGTCCGTATTTTCGCAAGACTTAGAGAGACTGCAGAAAACTCAAGCCATTCGCAATTCGCCTGAAGTGTGGGATACGGCCGCATCCTTAAGTCTACACGATGCAGAAACACAAGCAAATAGCATCATTGAATTACGAGCGTTGAGATTACGCGCACAATACTTCGTCGAAGTCCTCAGGGACTCGCTTGGAACTGAAGCACTAGCTCCGATAACAGCGGATTTAACGAACTCCTTTCGTGGAAAAAACTTTCGCTTCGAAGATTTCGTCGATGTGCTCTCCAATCATGGTGTAGACCTCGACCAGTTAGCCGGAGACCTGATAGCTGAGGCAAGTTTACCGGGATTTGTTGCGACTGATCCAAATGTTCAAGCTCTGACAGGATCGGACGGACCGAGTTACGAGTCTTCTTTCGTACTTCAGAATGATCAACCAGTCTCCGGACCTGTTCAACTCTCAATAGCCTACAAATCGGAAGATCCGTTTCTAGGACCCTGGAATGCGGTTTCAATGCCGCCGATTCTGGTTGGTGCAAATCAAAGCGTACGTGTTGTGATTGAAAGTCCGAAACCGGTTCAAAGCATTTGGGTCAAACCTTATCTGTCGTTAAATCGACAGCGGTTTCGCATCGACTTACCTCTCTCCGATGAGACGCAGAGTCAGGATGAGAATACCGAGAGTGCTCCGTTCATTAAGACTATTGAGATCGTTGAGGTTGAATCACTGCCAAACTCGTCCATCACAATTGACGATCTTGATCCAGAATTCTCCGTCATGGAACACAGCGATACATCGGTACTCTCTAGCGCATTTACTCAATTCTTCCGAAGACTCCTAGGTACCGAGAAAGTTCAACTAGACAGTGGATTACCAGTGTACCAACACCAATATCGACAGGAACCAATAGCTTGGTCTCGAAAGGTGGATCCATCCGCCTTCGGTATGTATCGACGTACGTTTGTGCTGACTACAAACAACACTGAGCGCACATCATCCGCAAAATTTTCTGCGAAACTTCCTAGAGTCGGTAGATGGAAACTCGAATACTACCTCCCCGATCAGTTTTTGGTGGATGAAATTCAACTGGGTGGAATGTCGTTCGTATCGATGTTGGTTTCGCTCTCTTTTAGTACGATCAACCTCGAAATATACGATGGTGCTACGACAGTATCCCACTCGATTGAAGCCTCGAATGTGGTAAGGGGGTGGCACAATATTGGGAACTTTGACCTGGCAAACAAAGAGGTGGATGTGCTAGTATCGAACAAGACTAACCACAGGTATCAGAGTGTAGTCGCTGATGCGATACGTTGGACTCCTATCGAGCGAGTAGATTGATCTAATCTGGGGTTGTGCATGCGTCCAAAGCAGAGATCTGAGAGAATCAAATTTCACATCTCGCCCAAGATTAGGTATTGCAACGCTCGACAGTATCAAATAAGCGTGAGAACTATGGTGTTCCATTAGAAGAACAAACTATCCAATAGTTATCCGTGGCTTCGGTCTTCCTGAGATTTCGAAAAATCTACACCGAGCTAAGTGTAGTTGAAATCTAGTCCGTTATTCTCAATCCTTCGAAAAATAGGGACTTGCCCGCTGTGCTCGAATCTGATTATGTCCGTTATATAATTGTAGGTTGCCTTAAAACAAGCGGATTAAGCGTCCTTTCGAACTGAAGTATTCCAAAATGCAGAAACGGCTTACCAGCAATCGTTCTATGGAAATCGTTCTATGCATTGGGTTATTGCTTGCACTCTTATTTCTTTGTTTTTTGCTCTTCAATAAGACTTACACCCTTCTTGCCACTGAACCTTCAGACCCAAACGTTGAATCCGTTGTTCCCAATGCGTTTACGACAATCACGGGAGCCGAGTTGCAATTTACCAAGGTCTCAAATGTTGGTCTCGATCGGACGTACCCGCATGACATGGACTCGTTATCCGATAAACAGTTCTACTCCGCAGGAATCGCGTCGGGCGACATCGACGACGACGGTGATGTCGATTTGTACGTGGTTGGAGGCGATACAGTACCAAATGCTTTGTACTTGAACAACGGTAACGGTACGTTTGTCGATGTCGCAGAGGAATATGGTGTAGATTTGTTACATTGGGGTAGCGGACCAGCTTTTGGCGATATCGACGGCGATGGTGATTTGGATCTGTTTGTCTCGGCTATGGAATGGGATCCGGTTAGGATGTTCGCGAATGATAGAGAAGCAGAAAAGTTCATTGACATTACCGAAGAAGCCGGTATTGTCGTATCGTCGGAAACAACCGTATCCGCGACGATGGCGGACTATGATCGAGATGGTTGGCTCGATATCTTCCTTTCGCATTGGGGTGAAAGGCGTGGTTTTATACCAGAGACCGAGACAGTATGGCGCAACGAAGGGAATGGGCTCTTTCGCAACGTAAGTAAAGAATTGGGTGTCAGCGGGAATCTTCTTGTTTTTCCTACTGAATATACGTTTACTGCAAATGTGTTTGACATTGACAACGACTCTGATTCTGACCTTCTTATGGTTGCAGACTTTGGTACCACTCAGCTACTTTTGAATAACAGTGGAGAGAATTTCTTCGGTGCGACTGACCGAACCGTGATCAAAGATCAAAATGGTATGGGGACGGCCGTAGGCGATTTCGATAACGATGGTGACTTTGATTGGTTCGTCACTTCTATCTACAACGCAAACATTGGTGGAGAATTTTTTGGCAACAGACTCTACCAGAACAACGGGTATGGAATTTTCTCGGATATCACGGACCAAGCCCATGTCGCGAGCGGCGCGTGGGGATGGGGCGCTTGTACCAAGGATTTTGACCACGACGGCTTCTTGGATCTTTTCCACGTGAATGGATGGCGCGAAGAGCTATACCGAGAGACTCCCTCGCGGTTGTTCTGGAACCGACTAGATGGAACATTTCGACAAATCGCACAACATGTTGGCATAGACGATACGGAGCAAGGCCGAGGTGTGGTATGCTTTGATGCGGACCGGGACGGCGACATTGACATACTTGTCGTTAACGCGAGTGAACCGCACCTTGTGTTCTACCGCAACGACTCCGTGGGATTGGGCAACTACTTAGTGATCAAGCTCAGAGGCTCGGGCGACAATACCTACGGGGTTGGCTCGATCGTCAAGGTCACTACGGAATTTGGAACGCAGATGCGGCAACTCGGTGGTAGCAACAATTTCGTATCACACAACCCGTTGGAAGTACATTTCGGGTTGGGTACAGCTACGCGGGCCGATGTTCGCGTAGAGTGGTTTGATGAAAACAACGCGGTAACTCAGTTCTCCCTCTTGGAAGTCAACAAGGTGATCACGGTGAATCAACCCGGTGTTACGGGACTCCGTTTAAGCGTACGATTTGGTGATGGTGATGGTCGATATGACGCGGGCGAGTTGGTCGCCATCGAAGCAGAAGAGCCGAAAGAAGGCTATTACTTCAGTCACTGGTCGATCTCCGGTGGCTCGTTAGCCGACAAGAACGCCGCTTCGACGACGTTTGAAATGCCGTCCAGCGTAGCAACCGTGACGGCGCACTACCTACCCGGTGTCGCGCCCTCGGTGAACGTCTCGGTGGCGCGACGGTGGAACGAAGTGTTGTTGTCGGCGATCCGCAATGACTACGCGCGGCCTACGGTACATGCGCGCAATCTGTTTCATGTCTCGGCTGCGCAATACGACACTTGGGCCGGCATGGTGCGAAACGTTGATCCCCTACCTAAGCCCTGGTTACTGGGATCTTCGGAGATCATCTCCTGTCCTCTTGACGACATCAACGCGAGTTTTACCGAAGAGGACATTGAAGTCGCGTTGAGCTATGCCTCGTTTCGTCTCATTCGGCATCGCTTTGCACGGTCGCCAGGATTGAGTCAAATCGTCAAGGACAGCAACGCGTTGATGGGCTTTCTTGAATTGGATTCTGAGGATACTGATACCGACTATACCGACGGTTCTCCAAGTGCTCTTGGAAATTACATCGCCTCGTGCTATATCGCGTTTGGACAAGCAGACTACGCGAACGAATACGATGATTACAAAAACAAGAGCTACCTACCGGTCAATCCCTCGCTTGAACCACACATGCCAGGTAATCCCAATATCGTCGATCTTAATCGCTGGCAACCGTTAGCACTAGAGAACTTCATAGACCAAGCCGGCAACAACGCGAATTCAGAACCAGAGTTTTTGAGTCCAGAATGGGGAAGCGTGCTGGCCTTTGCGCTGTCTCCTGACGACCTCACGACATATTTCCGTGAAGGAGAAGACTATGAGTACCAGGTTTACCACGATCCGGGCGCACCCCCAAAAATTGATGGAGCATTAGCTGACGAGTATAAGTGGTCGCACTCCTTTGTTGCAGTGTGGTCGTCGCACCTAGATCCGACGGTCGGACGTGGTGCTGAACTCATCGATATTTCACCAAACGGGATTGGGAATATTTCCGTTGATCAGTACCCGCGAGACTTTCCTAGTCATCGATCCTTCTTCCAAGACAATGGATTGGATCCGGGCCGGGGATATCGAGTCAATCCGGCAACGGGCGAACCGTACGAACCCCAAATGGTTCCTTTAGGTGATTACACGCGCGTGCTTGCGGAATTCTGGGCGGACGGACCGGATTCGGAGACGCCACCCGGGCATTGGTTCGTGATTTTGAATGAGGTGAACGATCATCCCCAGTCGACTCGCAAGATCCGCGGTGTCGGAGAGGATCGACCAGAACTGGAATGGGATGTCATCAGTTATTTCGTCCTGGGTGGCACCATGCATGACGCCGCGATCGCCGCTTGGGGGATTAAAGGCTGGTATGACTACATCCGGCCGATTTCCTCGATTCGCGCGATGGCTGATTTAGGTCAAAGTTCGGATGACGAACTCCCCTCGTACCACGAAAACGGTATTCCGTTGAAACCGGGGTACATCGAGCTTGTGGATGCTGACGATCCTTTAGCGGGTGAAAATGACGAAAACGTGGGTAAGATCAAACTACTGGCGTGGCGTGGTCCCGACTACATCGAAGACCCGAGCACTGATGTGGCCGGAGTGGACTGGATCTTGGCGGAAAACTGGTGGCCGTATCAGCGACCGACGTTCGTGACCCCACCATTTGCCGGATACGTCTCAGGGCATTCGACCTACTCTCGCGCCGCGGCCGAAGTGCTGACGGCACTCACGGGAGATGAGTACTTTCCTGGCGGCATGAGTGATTTCGAGGCACCGCAGGATGACTTCCTCGTGTTCGAAAAAGGACCTAGCGTGTCGCTGACGTTGCAGTGGGCTACCTATCGCGACGCGTCGGACCAATGCAGTCTGTCGCGCATCTGGGGCGGAATCCATCCCCCAGCGGACGACATCCCAGGGCGGTTAATTGGCATCAACGTAGGTCAGAAAGCGTTTGAACATGCCATGAGCTTCGTTGAACCCACCGTTGCAGAAGAGGAAGTAGCTTCGCCTTAATCAATTTTCACTTCTGATGACTCACAGAAGTAACTCACCGTTCGCGGCATTGCTAATGGGTGAACGCTGATTGGTTTCTTTCCACTCTACACTTAATCTTCAGTTGAGTCTATAGCAAAAAAAGATTGAACCTTGCAAGAATCGATGTTGAGACAGTGTACGAAACCCTAAAGATTAAATACATTCCTCATCCGTGTCTTCCGAGAACGACTACAACTCCATGATATAATAACGGGTTACCAAAATTAATGTAGATTGATAGTACGCTAGTACTAGAATGTTTCTATATGGAGAATCGAACTACCACAAATCAGTCCTGGGAAATCTGGTTTGTGGCTGGGTTGTTGCTTGCACTTCTGTTGCTGTGTTTACTGTTTTTCAACGGGAACGCAACACTCTCAGCCACTGAACCTAGTACTCCCAATAACCTCCCGATAGTCGCGACAGGATTTACCACACCAAATGGAACTGAATTGCGATTCAACAGAGTATCGGGTACGGGTTTGGTGCGCACATTTCCGCACTTGCCCGAGGATCTAGACGACAAACAGTTCTACGGTGCTGCGGTTGCGTCTGGCGACATCGACGACGACGGTGATGTCGATCTGTATGTGGTGGGAGGCAATACCGTTCCGAATGCGTTGTACTTGAACAATGGAAATGGAACCTTTGTCGATGTTGCGGAGGAATATGGCGTAGATCTATTACACTGGGGAATTGGACCTGCTTTTGGTGATATCGATGGCGATGGAGATTTAGACTTATTTATCTCCGCGGTGAACTTCGATCCTGTTCGAGTATTTGAGCATGATTCTGACGCTGGAGTTTTTGTAGAGATCACTGAAGAGGCTGGTATTACCATAACTTCTGAATCAACGATTTCGGCAACTATGGTTGACTACGACCAAGACGGATGGATCGACATCTTTCTTACACATTGGGGTGAGAATCGACAGCATCGCACGGACACTGAGACTGTCTGGAGAAATGAAGGCGGTGGAGTCTTTCGAAATGTGAGCGATTTGGCTCGAGTGAGTCAAAACTTGTTGGAAACTTACACAGAGTACACGTTCACGGCTAATTTGTTCGACATTGACGGAGACGTTGATAAAGATCTTCTGATGGTCGCCGATTTTCTCACGAGTCAAGTACTAAAGAATTTCCGTGGGGCTCAATTTACAAAAGACACCGACAGAGAAGTCATAACCGATCAAGCAGGGATGGGCGCGGCGGTGGGCGACTACGACAATGACGGCGATTTCGACTGGTTCGTGACCTCAATTCACGACTTAGAACACGGCGGTGCTTACTTCGGCAACAGGCTCTACCGCAATGACGGAGCAGGAACGTTTTCGGATATCACAGATCAAGCGCTCGTTGCTGATGGTGCATGGGGATGGGCTGCTTGTGCTAAAGACTTTGATAATGACGGCTTTTTAGACATCTTTCACGTTAATGGTTGGCGCGAAGAAACCGTTAGAGAGACACCGTCGCGCTTATTTTGGAACCGTGTCGATGGTTCATTTCAAGAAATCGCCCAGTCCGTTGGTATTGAAGACACTGGACAGGGACGTGGTATTGTGTGTTTCGATGCAGACCGTGACGGAGACATTGACATACTAGTCGCTAACGCCAGCGAACCACACCTCGTGTTCTACCGAAACGAGTCCGTGGGGTTGGGAAACTACTTAGTGATCAAACTCAGAGGATCGGGAGACAATTCCTACGGGGTTGGCTCGACAGTCAAGGTTACCACTGAGTACGGGACGCAGATGCGACAGCTCGGCGGCAGCAACAATTTCGTCTCGCACAACCCGTTGGAAGTTCATTTCGGGTTAGGGAACGCTACACGAGCTGATATTCAAGTTGAGTGGTTTGATCCCAATGGTAGCGTGACTGAATTTTCTGTATTAGAAGTCAACAAGGTGATCACGGTGAATCAACCGGGTGTTACGGGACTCCGTTTGAGCGTGCGCTTCGGTGATGGTGATGGTCGATATAACGCGGGCGAGGTGGTCGCCATCGAAGCGGAAGAACCGCAAGAAGGTTATCACTTTAGTCATTGGACGGTTAGTGGAGGCTCGATATCCGACAAATACGCATCTTCGACGACGTTTGAGATGCCATCCAGCGTAGCGACAGTGACGGCGCATTATGTACCGGGTGTTGCTCCCTCGGCGAACGTCTCCGTAGCGCGCCGGTGGAATGAGGTGCTACTGTCGGCGATCCGCAATGACTACGCGCGGCCTACAGTACATGCGCGTAATCTGTTTCACATCTCGGCCGCGCAATACGACACCTGGGCTGGTATGGTGAAGGACGCTGACCCCATGCCGAAACCGTGGTTGCTGGGTTCTAGTGAAGTCATTTCCTGTCCTCTTGAAGACATCAACGCGAGTTTTACCGAAGCGGACATTGAAGTCGCGTTGAGTTATGCCTCGTTTCGGCTGATCCGGCATCGCTTTGCGCGGTCGCCCGGTTTGAGTCAAATCGTCAAGGACAGCAACGCACTCATGAGTTATCTGGAATTGGATCCTGCGGATACAGACGCGGACTACTCGGAAGGTTCGCCAATTGCGTTAGGGAATTACATCGCCTCGTGCTATGTCGCGTTCGGGCAAGCGGACTATGCGAACGAATACGACGACTACAAGAACAAAAGCTACCTACCAGTCAATCCCGCGCTCGAACCACACCTGCCCGGTAATCCGAATATCGTCAATCTCAACCGTTGGCAACCGCTCGCGCTGGAGAACTTTATTGACCAAGCAGGCAATGACGCGAATTCCGAACCTGAGTTCTTGAGTCCGGAATGGGGCAGTGTGTTGCCCTTTGCCCTGTCTCCTGACGACCTGACGATTTATACCCGAGACGATGAAGACTACGAGTACCAGGTATATCACGATCCAGGTGCGCCACCGACTTTTGATGGAGCTTTGGCCGACGAGTACAAGTGGTCACATTCCTTCGTCGCGGTGTGGTCGTCGCATCTGGACCCGACGGTCGGACGCGGAGCTGAACTGATCGATATTTCACCGAACGGCATTGGGAACATCGCCGTCGACCAGTACCCGCGAGATTTTCCAAGTCATCGATCCTTCTTCCAAGACAATGGCTTAGATCCCGGACGAGGATACCGCGTCAACCCGACGACAGGTGAACCGTACGAACCCCAGATGGTTCCGTTAGGCGATTACACTCGGGTGCTAGCAGAGTTTTGGGCAGATGGTCCGGATTCAGAAACACCACCTGGGCATTGGTTCGTGATTTTGAATGAGGTGAACGATCATCCGCTGTCGACGCGCAAAGTCCGCGGTGTTGGCGAGGATCGACCGGAACTGGAATGGGATGTCATCAGTTATTTCGTTCTGGGTGGCACGATGCATGACGCCGCGATCGCCGCTTGGGGGATTAAAGGCTGGTATGACTACATCCGGCCGATTTCCTCGATTCGCGCGATGGCTGATTTAGGTCAAAGTTCGGATGAAGAGCTCCCGTCGTACCACGAAAACGGTATTCCGTTGAAACCGGGGTATATCGAACTTGTGGATACGGACGATCCCTTGGCGGGAGCGAACGACGAAAACGTCGGCAAGATCAAACTGCTGGCGTGGCGGGGTCCGGACTACATCGTAGACCCAACCACAGATGTGGCCGGAGTGGATTGGATCTTGGCGGAAAACTGGTGGCCGTATCAGCGTCCGACATTCGTGACACCGCCCTTCGCCGGGTACGTCTCGGGGCATTCGACCTATTCCCGCGCCGCGGCCGAAGTGATGACGGCACTCACGGGAGACGAATACTTCCCCGGCGGTATGAGTGATTTTGAGGCGGAACAGGATCACTTCCTGGTGTTCGAAAAAGGCCCGAGCGTGTCGTTGACATTGCAGTGGGCTACCTATCGCGACGCATCGGATCAATGCAGTCTTTCGCGCATCTGGGGCGGAATCCATCCCCCTGCGGACGACATTCCCGGACGGTTGATCGGCATCCAAGTAGGTGAGAAAGCGTTTGAACATGCCATGAAATTCGTCGAACCTACCGTTGCTGAAGAGGAAGTGGCTTCGCCTTAGCAATACTCAGTTCAG
This sequence comes from Gammaproteobacteria bacterium, assembly GCA_009841615.1. GTDB lineage: Bacteria > Pseudomonadota > Gammaproteobacteria > Pseudomonadales > Azotimanducaceae > Bin55. The sequence continues at coordinate 12,075 of VXLL01000031.1, forward strand.
GTTGTGAGAAGAAAGACTGAATTGAACCAATGTGCTTGCAAGGACTACTACCACCACAGGAACTGCGTTCAATCGATTTTCTAGTACCGTCAAAACGAGGGTTGCCTTCACCCAAATTCATCTGTAGGAGACGACCACCCCGCATGACGCAAGTTTGCGCAAGTTTCAGCTTTCGGCAATACGTCATCTGCGCAGCTTCAACAATACTTGCGATCGCAACATTCAACGTTCTCGCATCGCCTAATAACACCGATTCTTCAGATGCTTCCACTACAGAAGACGAAGAAGCCACAGTCCTGAGGTTTGAAGCTGCTACCGACTCAGGGTTGTCTCGGCAAGTAATCACTCCGCACAGCGATATGACTGTCCTGCAACAATTCACTGGCGGAGTTGCCGCAGGAGATTTTGACAACGACGGAGATGTGGATCTCTATGTCGTAGGAACCGACGATGCACCAAATGCTTTGTACGTCAACGACGGAACAGGAAAGTTTCACGACATTGCATCCGAAGTAGGTGTTAACTTTTTACATTGGGGAAGCGGCCCTGCATTTGGAGACATTGACGGTGATGGAGATCTCGACTTGTTCGTCGGTGCTGTCGAAGGCGACCCCTACTATCTATTGGAGAATCGATTTATTGGTAATGACGCGGAGAGTAAATTTGTCGACATCACCGACGAAGCTGGGCTACAGATGCACTCCGATAGCACCGTATCCGGTTCCTTCGCGGACTATGATCAAGATGGACTGCTAGACCTACTACTCACACATTGGGGAGACAGAAGGCAACAAAACAACGACACGGAGACTCTTTGGCGAAATGAAGGTGGGAGTTTGTTCTCAAACATGAGTACGGACTTGGATATATCAAGTAGTCTAGTCGAAGAAGGAGTCGAGCTAACGCTGACACAAAATCTATTTGACATTAGTGGAGACGGTTTACCAGATCTGCTTATAGCCGCAGACTCAAACGAGAGTCAAACATTTATATACAACGGTAGTTCTTATGTAATTAGTACTGACCGAAGAGTCATCAAAGATCAATCGGGTATGGGCGCAGCGGTTGGTGACTACGATAATGACGGAGATTTCGACTGGTTCGTGACTTCGATTTACGATTTACACGTTGGTGGTTCATCGTTCGGTAATCGCTTGTATCAGAACAACGGGCAGGGGTTCTTCGTTGACGTAACTGATGACGCTGGCGTAGCGGATGGAAATTGGGGCTGGGGAGCTTGTATGAAAGATTTTGATCACGATGGTGATCTCGACATCTTTCACGTGAACGGTTGGGACGATTGGGAAGAGTATAGGTTCCAACCGTCCCGGTTTTTTGAAAACCAGGGAGATGGGTCCTTCAACATGATTGACGTGTTTGACATTGGTATCATCGATAGAGGTCAAGGTCGTGGCCTTGCATGTTTTGACGCTGACCGAGACGGAGATATCGACATATTGGTCGTAAATCTCAATACACCCCATTTAGTACTCTATCGTAATCACTCTACTAATTTAGGAAATTACGTTGTAGTCAAGCTTAAGGGAGCGGGTTCAAACAAATACGGTGTTGGCGCACTCGTGACCCTGACTACAACGGAAGGTACTCAAATACGCCAAATGGGTGCTAGTAACAATTTTGCTTCACACAACCCGCTCGAAGTTCACTTTGGGCTCGGTTCGGCTACCACTGCAGCAGTAACTGTTGAATGGAGAGACCAAGCACGAACGACTTCGGAACTCTCGATCACTGAAGTCAATCAAATTTACACCATCGAACATCCAACTCAGGGTGGATTGCAATTGAGCGTGCAATTTGGCGACGGCGATGGTATATATTCAGCAGGTGACGTGGTAGAGATCGCGGCATCGGAGCCAGCGGAGGGCTATCACTTCAGTCATTGGGTCGTGTCGGGTGGCGTCATTGGTGACCGGTATGCTACGGTTACCACGTTTGAAATGCCGGCGAGCGTCGCGACGGTGACGGCTTATTTTCTGCCTGGGGCGTCGCCGACGGCGGACGTGTCGGTGGCGCGCCGCTGGAATGAAGTGTTGCTGGCGGCGATTCGCAATGACTATGCGCGTCCGACGGTGCATGCGCGTAATCTTTTTCACGTGTCGGCAGCCCAGTACGACGCGTGGGCGGCTTTAGTTCGCACTCTCGATCCAAAACCTCGACCGTGGTTGTTGGGGGGGCAGGATCCCATCGAGTGTCCGTTGGAGGATTTGAGTCCCTTTGACTTTGCGGAGACGGACATTGAGGCGGCGTTGAGCTATGCGAGTTTTCGACTGATCCGCCATC
>VXLL01000030.1 GCA_009841615.1 Gammaproteobacteria bacterium
TTTACTGCATGAGGATGTGGTATTAACTTCCGGTTGTTCATTCGGTGTTTTTTTCAGCAACCCGATGGAGGAAAGTCCGGCCACCACTGCGGTAACGAAAGAAACCAGAGGCCGCACTATTGCCGCGACCCAACCAAACAAAGCGTTAGTGATGAGAATCGAGTCGACTCCGGTTTCGGGAGTGGTAATGAGAAAGGACATGCATGCAGATCGAGACGCGCCTTTGTGACGCATTTCGGCTACGACTGGAACCACCGAACAGCTACAAAGCGGTAGAGGTATTCCGATCGCTGCGCTGGATGAAACGGAAGCTAAGTTGTCTTTGCGTAACCAACGCAGGATAGCGTGGCGAGATACAAAAACATGAATAACGCCAGCCAGCAATAGACCCAGTAACAGCCATGGAGGCAACTCGAGCAAGAGCTTTCCAAACTGTTCAATTTTTTCCATCTAATACGTCAGTGCCGAGAGATACCGGTTCTACTTCAAGGGTAATAAATTATAAGTCCGTAAATAGCGTTGAATCGAGGGTGAACGCGTAGTCAAAAAGGGGTTTTTACCCTGTCGAGGCGCGAAAAAACGAATAGCTATATTCTCTCTGTACAACCAAGCATATCGGTTACGACACATTTGGATTGAGCGGTTCACTGTCTTCTTCGTCAGGTACACCGTCGTTATCGTCGTCGTCGTCAAAGCGATTGTCGATCCCGTCGTTGTCGGTGTCCAGCGGATATTCATCGTCGTCATTATCGATTCCATCACCGTCCGCGTCTTCATCGGAGTTGTCGCCTTTGCCATCAAAGTCAGTATCAAACCACTCGGTAGCGTCGCGCGGAAACGCATCAAGCGTATCCCCGTACCGGTCACCGTCCCGATCTCTCCATTCCGTAGCGATCAGCGGAAACCGGTCTCTCGAATCTACTCGACCATCCTGATCGTCGTCTTTGTCAATAGTGTCCTTGAGCCCATCGCCATCTTGATCGCCTGCTAAGTTATTAATGCGACCAATTCGATCTTGTCTGCCATCAATCAAGTCCAACGGAGTCTGTTCAATTGAAAGTACCAGATAAACAACGCCTGGGTTTTGCCCTTCGTGCCCGATTGCCGGGGCACCGATGGCGTAATCATTAACTCCATCTTGGTTAAGATCACCAATTTGCGCCACGGTTTGACCCAATCCGTCTAGAGCTTCGTGTCCAAGTATGAAGTTGAAGCTACCGAATCTAAATAGGCTCTGCTCGGCGCGCACGTATGCTCGGTTTGGACCATATCCCAAACGTTCCGAAGATTCGACCATTTGAGCGTAAGATGTGTGGAGCACACCACCAGTCTTTTCGTAATCGTCCGCTCCAAGAATCAGTTCGTGTTTTCCGTCGTTGTCAAAGTCAATGTCAGCAGTGAAGTTTGCGGCATATTCTGAGGAATGCCGTAACCCACGAATCATGTATGAACTCGGTTGTTCTCTCGCTAGGTCGAGTAGCACACGTTGATCGAGTACCGAGTCATCGAGGTCTGCACCGTCTAAATCCTGTCCCGATATCACGTACAGCACACCCAGACTTTCTATTTCTACAAGTAGCTCGTCTTTCCCGTCGCCATCCATATCTCCGTTTGCTTGTACTTCGATTCCTGATTCAATTGCTGGGTGGTCTGCTTCAATGGTGTAGGTATCGCGCACGATCGCAAAATTGAGATAGTCGAGGATGCCATCTTCAACGTTGTCAGCACGATCAATTTCCCGCAACTTCGCGAATGGAGTGATAAACACTGCTCCAAGATCACTATTCCCATAATGCCGCGCGCCTATCGTGATTTCGTTCGTTCCATCGCCATCGAAGTCGCCGTTAATCGATAAGCTACTACCGAGACGATCACCTGCGTCACCGTCAATACGCCACAATCCTGTTGGGGAGACTGATGTATCAACATTAATGTTTGCGTTTCGAGTTGCAGATTGTTCATCGTTGTTTTGCAACATCGAGTCAAGAATTAGGTAAGCAACGCCAGCATCGTTCGCATACCGATCTGCGCCAATTAGAAGATCGTCTTTCCCGTTGCCGTCGAGATCAGCGATCGAGAGACTTACACCGAAGTCACTTCCCGCCAGGGAATTCGTGAGTTTTATGGACTTGGTACCAATTCCAAAGTGTTCGACATCGATCAAGCGATTTTCTCTACCATCGGCTTGGTCAAGTGCTTGGAAGTCCTCTGAGTGCAGGATATAAACCGCACCGGACGGTAGACCTTCGTCGTTCATAGCACTAGTGGCTGCGATCACGAGTTCCTTATTACCATCACCATCGATGTCGGCAACAGCTAAGGTAGAACCGAGCTTTGAACCCTCCCTGTTGATCACGAATTTCCACGAATCCGTGCCTTGCATCCATTGTTCCGCACTGATCGATTGGTCCACCGAGCCATCCGCTGAATCGAGAGTCTGGAAATCCTTACTGGAAAGAATGTAGACAGCCCCCGAATTCTTGTGTTCGTCGTAGTCGTACTCGGGAGCACCGACGGCAAATTCCTGGTGATTGTCGAAATTGATATCGCCGAGCGCAGTTATAGCATGTCCAAAACGATCATGTCGCACCTCGCCGGTAAGTTGATACGATCGTAAGTCACTCTTATTTGGATTGAGTGGAAACGGGTCATGCTCATCTAGGGTACCGTCACCGTCGTCGTCCGAGTCAGCGTTGTTTCCTATGCCATCGTCATCGGTGTCATAGGCTTCGTCAGGATCGTCTGGGAAGACATCGGAATTGTCCCCGACACCATCGCCGTCGGTGTCGGCAGTTTCGTTGGGATCTAGCGGAAATCGATCTGCGTTATCTCCGACTCCATCGCCGTCCGTGTCAGCAGTCTCGGTCGGATCAAAAGGAAATGCGTCCGCATTGTTGCCCACTCCATCCAAATCGGAGTCAAGAACTTCTGTCGGATCTAAGGGATAGGAGTCGTAAGCATCGGGGATACCATCGCCATCATCATCGATGTCGGCAAAGTCACCCAAACCGTCTCCGTCGCTGTCTATCCAGTCGTTTGGATCATTTGGCAAAGCGTCGACATCGTCGACGAAACCATCACCATCGGAATCTAATTTGGATTCGCGAATCGCCTCAAACTGCCATTGTACGGTGTTGATCGCGAGTGTGGCGTGTGCAGCAAATTCGTCTTCAATTTCGACTCCACAGTCGTGCCAAATACACGAGTCAATGTCAGGATTCGAGAAAACGCTACTCTTGAATCCGCCGCGCGTGCTGTATGACATCACGGTATAAAATTGATCGGCTACTGAGTGCCCGCGAGCGAATCGCCAAGATCCAACTTCATTTTGAAATTCAGAATGACCTAACCCAAGTATGTGCCCCAGTTCGTGCGATGTCACATAGTTTTGACAACCAGTTATCACATAGGCCGTGTAGAGGCGGTCATGCTGAATCGGCATATAACCTTTCATTCCAATTCCATTGAGGTAGGTGTAGCCACAAATGTACCTGGGAGCATCAAGTGCACCCATATAGACTACAGCCATATCCGCGCCATGTCGGTCGCCTTCCTTGTCATAGTCGAAAATATCGATTGACGCGAAGTTGTAGTAGTCATTGATCTCAACGGGTTGAATTCCTACTAAGCGGAACCGTGCGGTGATTTCACTGTTGTTTAAGATGGAATTGGTTACCGCCATGAAGTGTCGGATTCTTGTGAACGGGTCCCCCTGGTGCGCGGCCGCAAAGCCAGGACTATATAGAGCTAGCACGTCGATTTCCGCACTCTCCGGTACGCTATTTGGATCCATCGGATCCGTTCCTTGTTCACGTTCGTTTAGATCGCTCACTCCGTCTTCATCAGTATCGGTGAGATAATCAATCGCATCGACCGAGAATGGTGTCGATAAGGGTGTAGCTTCCCCCGCTACCACTCGATCTTGATAACCACCAGACCGATTCCAGTTGCGATATAGCACGAACCGTAGGTAACCTGATTTCTGAAAAGTCGGGGAAATGTCGACTGAGGGTGAAAAGGTACCGTAATAGGTATTTTTGTTAGTGCTACCGTTCGCTGGAATCGTCTCGCCGACTAGGACAGTACCGGCATAGTAGCCATAAATGTCGTTCTTGTTCAAGTAGAAAAAAGCGTCTACCCGAACGCGTGACGTGTCTTGCTCTCGGAAGCTTCGAAAAGCCATTTCTATTTTCAAACGCCCATCTTCAGTACGTTCAAAAGTACACGGACACTCGATATATATGCGATTGGCGTTTGCGAAGATGTTGGGACTAGCGAAAGCAAACGAGAATACGAGCACCAACGCACAGAGGTTGGAAATACAACCTCGCAAACTACACACTGAGTTTTGGATGTTCATTGCCCCTCCACTAACCGTGGGTGAGTGTGAAGCTGAATGCACTACGCGCAAGTGACGTTGTACTATCGTCACTGAGCCCGCGTTTATGCGGTTTGAAACAATTTGCGAGGATCAAACGCGTCGCGCACAGCCTCACCAATAAATATCAACAGACTGAGCATTGTTGCCAGAACAAAAAAGGAAGTTAGACCCAACCAGGGTGCGTGCAAGTTGTTCCTTCCTTGGCTAAGTAGTTCTCCTAGTGATGGAGATCCTGGCGGCAGTCCGTAACCCAAGAAATCCAAGGAAGTCAACGCCGTAATCGAACCAATCATCACGAACGGTAAAAACGTCAGCGTAGCCGTCATTGCGTTCGGTAAGACGTGTTTAAACATGATCACTGAATTGTTAACTCCTAAACTTTTGGCAGCGCGCACGTACTCAAAGTTCCGCGTTCGCAAAAACTCCGCGCGGACGACGCCAACCAACGACATCCACTCGAATAGAAGTAACAGACCGAGCAGCAACCAGAAGCTTGGATTAAATATGCTCGCGAGAATTATGAGTAAAAACAACCGCGGCAGCCCGGACCAGATCTCAATAAAACGTTGGAAGAACAGATCGATCCACCCCCCAAAATATCCTTGCACTGCACCCGCGGCTATTCCGACAATTGAAGACAAAGTAGTGAGAATGATCCCAAACCACAAAGATATTCGGAATCCATAGATCACCCGAGCGAGTACATCTCTCCCGGTGTCGTCGGTCCCGAGCAGATTTTCACCGGATGGTTTGGCTGGATTAGAGTCCTCTCTACCGAAATTGATCGTTTTATGGGAAAAGCGTATTGGTGGCCACAACATCCAACCCTTCTCGTTGATCATGTCTTTTACTTCTTGTTCGCGATATTCAGCTTCTGTTTGAAAAAAACCGCCGTAGGTGGTTTCTGGGATCGGTTTTTGAAATACGGGGAAGTAGAGTTTTCCGTCATAGCTGACGATCAAGGGCTTCTCGTTTGCGATGAGTTCAGCGAAGAGAGATACTACGAACAATGTCGTAAGAATCCAGAAGGACCAATATCCGCGTTTATTCCGTTTAAAGTTTTGTAGTCGTCGTTTCGTCAGTGGAGATAGCTTCATCCGGTTTCTAAAGCGACGCCAGATCGATATCTGTGTATCCACCATTAGGTTGCACGACTCTCAAAATCGATTCTGGGATCAACGAAGGTATAGGTTAGATCTCCTATTAAGTTCATCACTAGACCCAGTAGCGTGAAGAAGTACAAAGTCGCAAACATTACCGGATAGTCGCGGTCGATTACCGCTTCAAAACCGAGCAGTCCAAGACCCTCTAAATTGAAAATAATTTCAATCAACAACGACCCAGTAAACAAGATTGCTACAAACGCTCCGGGAAATCCTGCGATCACAATCAACATCGAATTTCGAAATACGTGACCGAACAGTACTCGCCGTTCTTTTAGCCCCTTGGCACGGGCCGTAAGTACATATTGTTGATTGATTTGGTCAATGAACGAATTCTTAGTCAGAAAAGTGAGAGCTGCAAACCCTCCAATTACCATGGCAAAGACAGGAAGTACTAGATGATGAGCGCGATCCAACAACTGCTCGAAAAAGGACATTTCCCCGTGGTTCTCCGAGACTAACCCCTGTAACGGAAACCAGTCGAAGTAACTCCCACCTGCAAAGAACACGATCAACATTACCGCGAACATGAAAGCTGGTATGGCATTCCCGATAATGACAATCGCGCTGGTCCAGACGTCAAAACGTGTGCCATCCCAAACAGCCTTACCAACTCCCATTGGGATCGAGAATAGGTATACGATTATCGTGGTACACAACCCAAGTGAAATCGATACGGGCATCCTCGAAAGGACCATTTCAACCACGGTTTTATCGCTAAAGAAACTAGTGCCGAAATCGAATTTGAGATAGTTCCCAATCATGAGAAAGAACCGTTCCCACAGTGGTTTATCAAAACCAAACTGCTTTTCAAGTTTTGCGATGAATTCGTCGTCTAGGCCCTCGGCACCGCGGTATCTTGACGTACCGCTGGAACCCATTGCTCCAGATACATCAGTTTGAACCTCTCCCGCCGCGGCATTCGTTATTCGAGAAGTTGCGGTCATATCAGGATTGGTGAGTTCCGAGATAATCTGTTCAATCGGACCTCCTGGAGCAAACTGAATCACAATGAAATTGATCACCATGATCCCAAATAGCGTTGGGATGATTAGTAGCAGTCTGCGAACGACGTATGCTAGCATCGTTCTCTAATTACCCGACCATCTTCGATAGGTTCACATCTACTTCAAAGACAGTTTTGTTACTCACTCGGTCACAATCCATGACTCTCTGCTTTGGCTTCATCGTACCACCAAGTCGATATCCCAGTAGTGTAGATGGGCCGAGTTTCCGGTTGCCCAAATTTATCCCACCAAAGTAGCCGAAACGAGTCGATGTGCCACGCAGGAATGACATAGTGGTTCCAGAGTAGCACACGATCAAGCGCGCGACAGACCACGATCAGTTCTTCCCTAGTCGTCGCCGCCACGATTTTCTCTATCAATTCATCAACCACGGGGTTTTTAATCCCAATGTGGTTATCACTGGCAGCTTGATCCGCGGCTTCGGATCCCCAGTCGCTTCGCTGTTCATTTCCGGGAGAGAGGGACTGCTGGAAGACGTGGACGATAATGTCAAAGTCTCTTTCGTTGTTCCTTCGGTGTATATAGTGAGATTGCTCGACGGTCCTTATCGATGCGGAAATTCCAACCCTGTCTAAATTCTCCTTAAACGGTGTAATAATTCTTTCAAAGCCTGACGATCCTAAGAGAAATTCGATCTCCATTACCTCGCCAGTGTCCTCGTGCGTGAGTCTGTTATCTTTAATCTTCCATCCGGCTTCGTCCAGCAACATGACTGCCTTACGAAGATTGTCCCTATTGTTGCCACTTCCATCCGTGGAAGGCAGGGTGTACTCTTCGGTGAATACTTCTTCTGGCAGTTGGTCTCTGTATGGACTCAAGATATCGTATTCTTCTTCAGATATCAAACCGCGTGCAGCCATATCGGAGTTTTCAAAGAAGCTCTTGGTCCGAGTGTACTGGCCATAAAACAGTTTTTCGTTCGACCATTCGAAATCAAAACAGTACGCTAACGCTCGTCGTACCCTTGGGTCTTGAAATTTAGTCTTGCGGATGTTGAAGATGAACGCTTGCATACCAGCTGGACGCTTGTGTTTGAGTAACTCCTTCTTCACCCGTCCTTCATGAAGTGCTGGAAAATCGTAGGCTTTTGCCCACTTGATGCTTGAATTCTCTAGTCGTACGTCGTACTCGCCAGCTTTAAATGCTTCGACCGCTATCTCAGAATCTCGGTAGTAATCGTATCGAAGGAAGTCAAAGTTGTTTGTACCTACGTTTACGGGTACATGTTCACCCCAGTAATCCCGATCTCTTTCCAGTACAACATAGCGACCAGCTTCAAATGATGAGATTTTGTAAGGACCGCTGGAAACTGGAGGTTCGAGTGTGGTCTTTTCAAAGTCCCGATCCTTCCAATAGGCTTTAGAAAGGACAGTGAGTTGACCCACAATTTGAGGAAGCTCGCGATTTGGTGGTCCATCAAATTCAAACTTTATAGTGAGTGGGTCAATCACAATGACGTTCGAAATATTCTTGTAGTAGTGCGCGTAATGAGGGGCTCCATGGTCGAAGAGTGTATGAAAGCTAAATTTGACATCTTCAGCAGTTATCGGTGTACCATCACTGAACCGCGCTTCCGAACGTAAATAAAAGATCGCAAATGACAGATCTTCCGCGACTTCAAGAGACTCGGCTATCAATCCGTATTGTGATTGAATATCATCCTCGGCAGTCGTCATCAATGACTCGTAAAGATTACCTCCAGCTAACCCTGCAGCGTAGTCTCCTTTCGCAGTGTATGGATTAAAAGTATCGTATCCGCCAATCACCGCATACGTCAAAGTACCACCCTTTGGGGCGTCTGGATTAACGTAGTCAAAATGTTCGAAGCCAGGGCCGTATTTCGGGATATATCCTAGAGTGGTGGCGTGCATTTTCTTGGTCTTAACTTCGTCGCTCATTCCCACACAACAAATTAAAACGGCAATGGCTAGGATGAATGTGTTTTTTACAATCTTCATAATGGCGTGGCTCCTCTTGGCAGGTCGTTAAAAAGACATCGATCTGTCAGCTTTCTCTCTGGAGTCAAACAGTGAGTTCGACAATCTACATTGTAAAGTATATCTGAACGTATAAGGGCGAGATTAGCACTAAACTCAACAATTTTCTAAGCAACAGTCGAGGTTGGCGTTTCATCAATCGCTACCTGATGTTCAGTCAATTGGAGGCAAATTTCGTATTCGCCGAACGTGAGCCTGCAGATCGGGTATCGCACGATTGAGAATACCATCGTGGGCGATCCGATTCAATCGATAGATCGCTTGGACGAGGCTTGGATACCACTGCCAATGACCCAGTAATTCACCGTTTTCATCGTAACAACATTCCTCGCGATTCGCTAGCGTAGGTAACAGTGCAGTGGACTTTTCGTTGAACGATTCGACTTGTGCCTCGAGAAGTGCCAGACCGAAACTCCCAAGAATAATTTGCCGCACTATTTTGGCATCTAGAGCCTCAAAGTGTCGACTGTTGAAAGCCGCGTCAACCAATGATCCTTTATAGACGAAGATTAAGTCACTGGGAGGAATGTCCGGTCGATTTCCTTGAGCTATTTCGTCCACAACCTTCAAGTGTTTGTCTAGTTTACGTTTCTCCTCTTCAAGCGACTCTACTAGAATGCCGAGCTCAACAGCGAAGTTTTCGTAATGTTGTATTCGTATGTCGCGTTCTCTTTGATTTTCTTGATAGCCGGTCAGCACGAACGCTAGATATACGCCGAGAAACACGATGAAGAACTCAAACAGATACTTGAAAAGCTCTAGTTTGGTGACTCTTTTAACTAGCTCGAGTACAGACGCTAGAAACGTTTTCATGGGAGTGCTCCGGAGATTTCAACGAAATCCTATTCTATCAACCCGATTCGTCAAACGGAGACTCAAATGGCAGGTTACAAAGAGGGTACTAGATATGGTTTGAACGCTACAGTGAACGCAGTCTGACAGATTATCCTTTAAGCAACTTTCATCGAGAAGGTTCAGGTGCGATGTGAAGTGTTTGTAGACATTAATAATTGCACTGAAATGGACTAGTCAGCCAATCCTTTTCATTGGCAGGAACTTTCTTTGAAAAACCTCTCGCAACCTAGACTATTCTGGCATTATCGTTGCTTGTAGTCTTATTGGAGGTAACGCTATGACTGATATTGACATGAGACAGCTGATGGAGTACGAGGAAGAAAAGAAGTCTCTGGCGGCGACCTACGTGCTATGGGCGGTCTTGGGACCGTTTGGAGCACACAGGTTCTACCTTGAAAAAACGGGTTCGGCGGTCGCGATGCTGATTCTTACGCTGACTTTGTTCGGTGTCGTCATCACCGTAATCTGGTGGATTGTCGATGCTGTTAACATTCCGAGCATGGTCAAAGACCTTAATAGGGGCATACTTGACGACATTACCAGCTGGGGTAGATATGGCACAGTATGAGGTGAACTTTTAGTCCAATGAAATTCTCTGACTCGTTTCGCAAAAAGATGAAGCCACGATACTGTCACGTCGAACTGACAGAAAACAGAAGTACACCCTACCATGTTGAATTTATCGCGCGGTATCGAGTACAGTTCAACGTCGACGGAGACATGTATGGCACGAAAATCACTGTCGCGACCCATAGTTGCCGATACGCTGAACTTCAGGACATAATAGATGCCTGGATCGATCAGGCAAAACTACCGAACGAGCCTTAAAACAGACGTCAAACGCTATCTGACAATCTTGGAATAGGGGTCAATTCGGGACAGCAAATATTGCTGAAATGAAGGGATCGGAACCGAGTAGAAAGAGTATTCCTCGACCTTCAGGCACCCACTCTCGATCATACGCTTCAGGGCTTTTCCCTTGTCGATGTCAACCATACCGTCATCTTCGACGGAGTTCAAAATCTTGATGATATCCGCCGACGACGCGGTTTTGAAACTGCCACTCTTTCGTTCATTCAACAGCTTCGCGATTCTGTGCATGACAACTCCCGCATTAGGGAACCCGAGAGCTTCGATCCGTCCTGAGTAATACGCGTTTCGTTTTTGTTTTGCGATGTTGTCCACTTGAGACCAGTCATCCTCGGTACCGAAGTTTTTCCCACGCTCTAGTATTACACTCTTCAGTGCGGAGAGATGCGATTGCAAATGACAGGGAAATCCTTGCGAAGATCTCGCAAGGTCTTGGACCTTCAAATTGACCCGATCCTGACTGTTTCCATTCACATCAACACCCCAAACTTCCAGCATCTTCTGTATCGCAGTTTCACAGTCAGGCTGAGCGAGCAAATCTATTTCAAAGATTTCACCCAAGCGAGAAAGACCATGTTGTTGAAGAACGGAATACGCATTTTGTAGTCCTGCACATACGACCAAAATTGGAAGATCAGGTGTTCCGGTATGAAATGTTCTGAGTATGTCAGCCTCTGTTTGTTGAAGATTCTGGACTTCGTCAATAGTCACAATGATGGGTTGTTTATGCTTGCTCTGCACTAGTTGATCTAGCCCGGCAGTCAAGTCTTCATGCTTCTGATCTCTGGCGATACTAGTTTTCAGTCCTAACAGATTTACTTCTACATCAGTCCATCGTAATCCGGATTGACGACGTCGAATAGCGGTTCGCAGCGGTGTAAGCACTCTGCTATCGGTCAATTCTTCCGTATGTAATCGCAACCACAGAGCTCCGCCAGATTCTTCTTTCTCACGAGCAAATTTCTCTATCAGTTGAGTTTTACCGATGCCCGGTATTCCACTGACTAGGACTAATCCCGACGAACCATGGTTACGATCAGCGACTACTTTGAAGTGGTTGTCCAAGTCGTGAAGTTCTTGCCGTCGACCGACAAATACGTAGGGAAGATCCCTCTCGGGGCGCAAAATTTGCGATTCTATACTGTCAAACACACTAAATCTCATGTCTATGGTATTGTACTAATATACACGTATAAAGTTGTCAATGGGGATTCAGGCAATTGCTACCTCGTCTGAAGAAATCTTTTATATTTTGCTAGCTGACAGATTCTTCTTACAGTTCAGGGATCAATTTGAACTCATCTGAAGATGGCACGTTGCTTACAAAAAACCACGCTGAATGAACTGATGAAATCAGTCTTTCGAAATGTCGATTATTAGTTTGTATTCAGACTTCTCAGAAACGGATCCTTCTAGGAACAGGAAGTAAGTTCCTACCTCGACATCACCGGAAAGCGTGAAGTTGGAGTTGTCTTCATCAGTGTCGTCGTTTTCGAACAAGTCAAAACCAGAGTAATCGGTTAGCCGTCCGGATGTGTCTGTGTTGCCTTCGGTGTGGATCGTGATGGTGGCGTTGGCCCACAAAGTGATTTCAAACACGTCAATGTCGGTCGAAATTTCTAGGTGACCAACCGTCGAATATTGCCACGCGCGAGCACTCGAAGATACTGTCGTTGCCGTGTATCGAGTATCTCCATGATCATCGTTTTCCTCAAACTCTACGTGTAGAGTGTAGCTACCCGTGAATGAAGAGTAGCCCTCCACTCGAATGTAATAGATGCCGGGTTCTACGTCAGCCGACAGTGAAAAGTTGAAGCTATCCCCACTGTCGTCATCAGAAATATCGACGCCTAGTTCTTCCGATGTCAGTTGTCCGGTCGTATCTAGAGAACCCGAAGTGTACACTTCGATTGTTCCCCTGCGATCGACGACAACTTCGAAATAATCCACGTCATCAGAATCTTCAATCTCTCCTTCAGTCGTGGATACAAGTTCTATTTCCGTAGCGGTTTCTGGCGAATCGCCGTGGTCATCGCTACTAACCGGTGGTGGTGGCGGTGGCGCTGGGTCGAACCAAGTGACAATGTAGTCATAGAAGTGCCGAAATTCTCCGAAGTAAACATCAGAGTTTTCACACTCGTCGTCTGATGCAGAAAGAACACCGACGAAGAGCGTGTCATTCGCGTCTTGGTTATATATTCTTAATGCAGCACCACTGCTCCCACCTTCAGAAGTACCATTGTCCATTCTCACTTCTATTGCATCTAGAAGCAACGAACAGTTGTCGTCCTCATCACAAATATTGACATTAACGTTGCGTTGGGTAGTACCCGAGAAGTACTTCTTGTGTCCGCCGTCAGGATGATGCGACCCGGAGCCCGTAGTGTTGGTTTCAACATCGGTTACCCACCACCCCGAAAAAGATGCGCCGCTGGGAGGGTCTGCACGTAAACGAATCAGACTCTGGTCATAAGACTCCACCGCAACAAGTAGATCTGCCCCTCCAAAGGACAAGGCGAAATCCGATGAAGTTGCACTACCTGAACAGCTCGCGGCTTGATAGTTCCACCAAGCAGTTACGGATGAGGCTTCGTCTACCGTCGAAATACAATGTGCAGCAGTAATAATGTAAGGTATGTATACGTCTTCGCCGTCGCCGGAGACATTCATGAGCGTACCTGAACAGGTGTAACTTGATCCACCAGACTCGAACGTAAGTCTCAGTGTCGTTCTCGCACTGTCTTCAGAAATCGCGCCATCGTCAATCGCGCATTGAACATCTTCATGGTTTGTGCACTCCAAGGCGTTTGGTACCACCAAGTTTGGAGCTTGGAAACGATGGGCGACTGTGATCAGCTCTAGCTCAACGTCTTGTTTCAAGTTTTCCTTCGGTAAGCGAATTTCAATCCCGATCCAATCCCCTGAAGCTTGTGGGGACCAATAGAGTTCTTCGTCAAAGCCCTTCCTCGGCGCGGTGAGGCTGTAAATTACGTCATTTTTTCCATTGAGATCTCTTCCATAAAAATTCACTATGGTGTCGGCAGGTAGTTTGAGACGCGTGGAAAAACGAATTGAATCCGCTTGCGGAGAACGCACACGAACATAAGCTACTGCACCATCGCCATCCTTCTTCCAAGAAAGTCTATTGCTTAGATCACCTAAGTGAAGGTAGGGTACGTCTCGATGAATACCAACCTTTTGAGGTCCGTGCGTTGCGGGAGTAGCAATTGCCCTACGTTCGCGAGTAGACAGGTTTTGTAACGTTACCTTGTATTCAAAAGGAGTAGGATTCGCAAAGACCAAATCCACGTTCTGTTGTACGCTATTAGTCCCCCTATCGGGCATGACGGCACCAACATCCATTATCTTAGTGCCAGTCGCGGCCATTGCTACTGAACTACAGGCGAAATGGGTGAGAAGAACAATTCCACGTACGATAGCGAGTTCGCAACCACAAAGAGTACTACGACACTGCTTCTTTACTGATTTATCTGACACAATAACCCGATGTTGCAATGTGCGTCTCAGTTCCGTATGTGTAGATTACATGTCGTTCGCCGAGATACCGACTTGTACAACTCGCGCTTGATCTACACCGCGGACGGCTACGTACTTGAAGGATTGATGATCATAGGTACGATTCATAAACGGTTGTACCACCACACTAGCGTCTTCAGTCAGTAACTGTGCGAACGCCGCCGCTTGTTCGTTCCCGCTAGGATCTGTACCAAAGGAGAATTCAATATCGGGTACGTTGGTGTATACGACTTGACCCGATTCGTCCGAAATCCAAAATTCCGATATTGCAGTTTTGTTCGCTATTTCGCAAAGGAGTTCGTTGATCTGATCATTACTGTATCCTGCTTTCAATGCAACATCTAACAAGTGCGCAGTTAATGTGGCTTCCGCTATCATATGGTCGTTCAAAATAGCATCTGAGTTCATTGAGAGACTCCATTAGAAGGTTTGATGAAGAGGTAATGCGAAGTCCATGATTCTATTGAACTTTCGGTTGTATTAGATTGCCCAATTATGAGATATTTTCATGAAACTAAGAATGACTGATAAGATGATCGAGTCGAGTTTACCGATAACCCTTGACAAGCTCGCGCACGTCAAAAATGCTTTCCATTCATTCATGTTGAAGTTTAACCCAATAGTTCTAATCCTATTAATGGGATGGTGCGTTTGTTCTTGTTCCACGGTCACCCAAATACCATCTTTAACACCGGAAGAAATTGAACAAGAAGCACAAGTTCAAGCAGAATTAAATGAAGAAAGATTGATAGAAGGAACTCAACGCCTAGCCGATGCTTCCTGGCCATTGATCACTAAGAATTTAGCTCTCTGTGAAGGTTTCACAGACTTTCAAATAGGCGTCTGGATAGCGCGACGCGTCCGGAAAAATGTTACGAATGATGCCATTGCTTGGGGCGTTGCAACTGATTCACCTGCAGCATTAGCTGGATTGCAAGTTCGAGACTTGATTATTGCAATAGATGATAATACTGTAGAAAACAGTTCTAAGGCACGAACAGCTTTAAAGCAAGCGCTCAAGCAAT
This sequence comes from Gammaproteobacteria bacterium, assembly GCA_009841615.1. Taxonomy (GTDB): domain Bacteria; phylum Pseudomonadota; class Gammaproteobacteria; order Pseudomonadales; family Azotimanducaceae; genus Bin55. Next base: position 14,857 of record VXLL01000030.1, read on the forward strand.
TTTCGGAAGATGGGAGAACAGAACCCATTGAACTAATGGTTGCTCGTCCCAATACCACTGAGACGGGGAGATCTTTCACTTTTTTATCGTTTACGATTCAACCTGTAAAAACGTGTCGTTCTGAAATATTTGTGTCAGGTTCGCTAGCGTTCAGCGCGTATGCCACGGGCAAACGGATTGGAGTTGCTACCGGTCTGCTGAACTTCTTAGAGAAGGAAACTGACTTGCAATACATAATCGCACACGAGCTAGCGCACAACTTTTACAGACATGTTTCGAAAGCTCGTACTCGAGGCATTTTGGGCGGATTGCTCGATGGAATCTCATTAGTGACCGGTTTTTGGACTAACGGTTTATTTGCCAAGCAAGGAATAACAGCTTACTCAAAACGATTCGAAAATGAAGCAGACTATGTGTCGATGTACATTCTTGCTAATGCAGGTGTAGACTTGAACGGTGTCGAGGATGTTTGGCGCCGCGTGTCAGCGAATATGGGATTAAGCGAGAGCAGAACGCATCCATCCCGCCCAGTTCGTTACCTAAGGATGGCGAAAACCCGTCAGGAAATCGCCGAAAAAATCGCCCAGGGCGAGCCACTAATGCCTGAACTCAAAAAGGACAAGTAAGAATCGTTCCACGTTTAAATGGTACCACCCGCTAGATAAATTGATTCATTTGAGGGGTGAAGATTTTCGAGCGATAAGCAGACCATCGCAGTAAGCTAGCTCGACGCTAAAGTCGACCACAGAAACTCCCAGACCAAAGCCTGCATGAACGCTCGTTGTTTATTGTCTGCAGCTCCCGCGTGGCCACCTTCTATGTTTTCGTAGTAATGTACTTTGTGCCCCAATTCTTCCAACTTCGCGACCATCTTTCGGGCATGACCTGGATGAACTCGATCGTCTCGCGTAGAGGTAGTGATGAGAATGGTTGGATACTTCTGATCTGCTCGTACTTTTTGATACGCGGAAAAGTTTTTGAGATACTCCCATTCCTCGGGTTTCTCAGGATCTCCGTACTCAGCCATCCAACTAGCTCCAGCTAGTAGCAAGTGATATCGCTTCATGTCGAGTAATGGCACCTGACAGACAACTGCACCAAATAAATCCGGACGCTGAACGTACATATTCCCCATCAATAGACCACCGTTACTACCACCCTGGATACCTAGGTGTTTTGGTTCAGTGACACCGCGTCGAATCAAGTCTTCCGCGACGGCAATGAAGTCTTCATACGCGCGATTACGGTTCTCTTTCAATGCTTGGTGATGCCAATCCGGTCCAAATTCCCCACCTCCTCGGATGTTAGCGATTACATATGTACCTCCTTGATTCAACCAGGTGTTTCCGGCAACTGGAGTGTAGGCCGGTAGTAGTGAAACTGAAAAACCGCCGTATCCGTAGAGCAGTGTCGGTCGAATTCCGGTAGCGTCTCTTTGTGAGATTTGATAGTAGGGAATCTTTGTCCCATCCTTAGATTCAGCCCAATGTTGCGTGGTTTCCAACGATTCGTTATCGAAGAACGATCGCGTTCGCTTAAGCGTGCGCAACGGTTCGTTTGGACCGCTCAATGACAGACTAGATGGTTCCAAAAAGCTCTCGGCGAGCACGAGCGTTCGGTCACTTTCCTCGGACTCGTAAGCAATGCCACTTTCATTCAAAAAGCCATTCGACCGTTGTACTTGTTCAATATCCCAATCACCGTTGTCGCCTTTCGTTGCTACGAACGTTTTAGTGCAAACATTTTCTGAGATATTGAGAATCACTGAGTTTTTTGTACCAGTGTGACTGATCAGAACGGAGTGTTCGTTTGGTGCAAAGAGGACTTGGTAGTCTCCCGTACCTGCAAGTATGTCTTCAAGTTGCCCTACCAACAAACTTCCGGCTTTAAATCGCTCGCCCTGGTAGTCCCAATCATGTTTGAGATTTAGAAACAACTGTCCGCGATGGGGGGTCGCAATCGCACTGTCCTGTTTATCTATCTTAATGAGTTCATTGTTGCGATGTATAAAAAATTCAGAGTTGAAGAAGTCGATCGCACGTCCTACGTAATAGTCGCGAAAATCGGTAAAGGGATCCGCCCACGAATAAACATAGACATCAGAAGACTGACCTCGATAGTATTCACGCGCGTCCTCTAAGCGTCTTCCGCGATCCCACTCACGCATTGTCATGGGATATCCTGAGTCCGTTAAAGTACCTTCACCGAAATCAGAACCGATTAGTACGCGATTTTGACCCGCCCACGTTACATGTGTCTTCGCTTCAGGAACGAAGAAGCCGTCCGAGACAAAATCTTTCGAGCGTAAGTCGAACTCTCGAATCACACTGGCATCGCTTCCACCTCGAGAGAGTCGGACGAGTGCTTTAGTGTATTCTGGGAGACATATATTTGCTCCGCCCCATACCCAATTTTCGTCTTCCAACTCTGCTAGGGCATCGAGATCAAGCACCACCTCCCATTCCGGTCGAGCTTTACAGTACTCGTCGAGAGTTGTCCGCCGCCAAAGACCCTTTGGATGATCTTTGTCTTGCCAAAAGTTGTAGAGAGTATCCCCACAGGCTTCAAACATTGGGATGCGATCATCTGAATCCAGAATGGTTCGTATGCGTTCTTTAAAACCACGAAATCGATCGTTCTGCGTGAATTTTGAAACTGTCAGATCATTCCGGGCGCGTACCCAGTCGAGTGCTTTTTCATCTTCGATCTGTTCTAGCCAAATGTGCGCGTCAGTACTCATAAAAGTCCTTGAAGTAGTATGGAGTCGGTATGGTTGATTGAATTTAACGAGGACAAATATTAGTCAAAACACGGTGTGTTATGAGATTCGTGCCATCTTTGCGAGAGTTTTCATAGATCCGGAATATTTCCTAAGAAATAAGCTAGCAATCAACTGATTACATGAGTTGCCCTAAAGTTGCGCTGACAATATGTACGAGCCCCGAAAAGTGTTTTTGCTCGATTCCTGCACGTAGCGACAACTAATATACAATGTAAGTCGTTGAATCTTCCCATATTTGACACTTGCAAAACTGAGGAAACATCATCGCTTGGTACGATCAAGTGAAAGGCAAAATCAACATAGATTCCATCCGGCGTGCGTTCTCGCCTTACACGGTATTTCTGTTAGTGATGTTTCTTGTGTTGCTTAGTCTGTGGATCGCCGCTAAATACTACCGGTATCAAGCCCACCAACAAGAGCATTTCACATTCTCATTGGACGAAACTGGCCTAACCATCCAAATTTCACGTTTTAAGTTGGAGATGCAAGTACTTGAGACACGTACGTTAATCGACAACGAATTGGAATTAATCGAGAATAGCAAGCAAAGCTTAATTACCGCACATCTTATAGATAAAACCGAGTGGACCACGAGGAAAGACGAGCTTTTAAGATTACTAGATTACCTAGTCCTCAAGTCCACCGACCGGTTGTATTTAGATATCGAATCTGCCGTAGCGGACATTGAGGAGATACTCTCTTCTTAGTCGACAAAGCGTCGGCAGAAAGCGTGTTTGGACGGCTCAAACGAGAACTAGTACCGTTATATCAGTTTCTGACTCGGGAAAAAGCGACCGAACAATCAATCACTGCTTCTTTAACCTCTACAATCCATAGCGATGCCCACCACTGGTGAGTAACAAACCTAAAGCGATCCCAACATACATTTCAAAGAAACAAGACGCTGTGTGTTGGTCAAACGGTTACTAAAAATGTGTCCCCTGACACCTACGCAGTCCCTCTGCTATACTACTCGGTCTGACAAAACTAACAGCAGAAACCAATGAAATTCACCATTGTCATTGTCTCATTGTTATTCAGTATCTTTGTATTTGCCGACGAAGATAAAGAATACGGGAAGTGCCAAGTGTCAGACACCGAACCAGATGAAGTAAGCAAAGCGTATTCAGTCTCGCTCATATGTGGTGATTTTGGCTGGAGAGTCCGCCAATTACACATTGTGTTTTTAAAAATAGACCACCGCCCCTTCCTTGATGAAACAACCCAAGGGTATAACTTCGCGCTAAAAATTTCAGGTGGGTATTATGGTGAGAGTGAAGAAATACCAGTAAAGTATCAATTCCGTTCAGAAAACGGTAAAAGCAGTGAGGTGAAAACTGAGGATTTTGAGGTTGATAAAAAAGATCTCGATCAACGTTTTGAGATTGACAAAATTGACGAACTGTTAGAATTAGTAGAGACCTACGACACCCTTAATGTCTATGACCTTCCCGGTCTTATGGAACCACAGGACGTTGAAATTTCACTCGAAGGAGCCGATGAAGCCGTGGCGGATTTCAGGGCGCGTGTAAAGAAATTGACGGACACTGAAACCGAAGAAACCGCAACAACCGACCACGAAGAAGAAGAACCATGAAAGCCACCCTCACCGCCATTTTACTATTGTTCAGCGTCTTCGTTTGCGCTGTTGCTGAGGACGAAATATACGGAGACGACAATCAATGTAGAGTATGGGAAGTAGCGCCCACTGAGGAAACAACCAAAAATCATTCCGTAATCTTAGATTGTGAAAATTCTGAAATCCTTTTCAAACTGGCATTTTTACAAGAGACAAACAAGGACACGGGCGAGATGCAACAGCAGAAGTGCGTATTTATGTTAAAAATTGAGGACGTTGATTACAAACATAAGGAACAAGTCTCAGTCCAATATCAATTTACCTCTAAAGATATGCCTAATGGGAAGCTGAGAACGGAAGATTTTGATGTTATTAAGCTTAACGACGCTGTTTCCGTATTACAACAAGAGATCACACTAGAAAAATTAGATACCTTAAGTGGTTTAGTAGGACGTCACGATGAGTTTCGGGTCTTTGATGTTATGGGCTCCGTGGATGCGGCCATAAATCTAGAGTTCATCTTCTTCGCTATTGAGGATTTTATAGGCCGTATTAACAAGGTACTTGGTACAGACCAGACCGACGAAGCCGAGGAAGACATCATTGACGCGACCTCCGACGACGAATCGAGTGGCGCGGACCCGTACTAACAGAGTTCCACTACACTTTCGGATGGAAGACCATCGCTCGTTTAACCGTCCTCAGCCGAAAAGTGACACTTCAACAAAAGAGCAGTGGTATGACACCGATGCCTGGAATCTTGCTAGATTTATGGGTGCTACATCGAGAAAAAATGAGTTAACCCTGATGGTAACGATCTTCATGCGTCTTTTCAACCGAATCAATTTGTCGAAGTATTAGAGGCGGCTTGTAAGGCTTTGTTTCTCCCAGCTCACTTCCTGCGACACCCAAAGTATTTTCCCACGAATTTTTTGGAGTTCTTCCACCGTCTTATCGTACGCTTCCGCACTGAAGACTCTCGTATAAGCACTAAGCTCAGGATCGTCACTGCCCGTATCGTCTAGCGGTTTAGCTACTGAATACTAGTCTTCTGTTTCGTTTACATAACCTAACACATTGAGAACTGCAGATACACCAACGGAAACTAGAGCTACCCAAAAAAGGGCCATTTGCCAATTACTAAACATGACTTTAAGTGCAACACCCTGCCGTAGTTGATCATACACCATGGGAGATTCAACATATCGCTTTCCTTGATACTCTGCTATCTCCCTCACGTTCTCTCTTTGTTCTTGTATTTCCTCAACAATTTGTTCGTCGGTTAAATTGTGCTCTAAAACGTCTTCAAAAAACAAGAACCCTCTACCTAAACAGAAGATGAACCACACAACGCATAGCCCAAGAAATGTCCAAACACTAGTTTTGATTGTTTCCCAAAGAAATTCGTCGAATTTGCTCTGTAAGTTGTCGAAGTTCACTCACTACTCCAAATTGAGCGATTTTACAAGGTAGGCTACATCATGTGAGATACTTTTCGGCTCTATTCGGGCTTTTGTGAAGGTTAAATTTTTAGCAGACTTTCCAAAACAGTGAAATTAACCGATTTAGACACTAGTTCCCAAAAAAAGACCCCGAGGGGGAATCGAGGTCTTTGATATTTAAGAGGTAGAAACAACACTTGTCTGCGCTATAGCATGCACAGTCCCCCAAGTGTGGCAAGGTATTAGAACTTCAAAATCGCATTCACGCCTAAATGCTTGTTGTCCTTCTTAAAGAGCTCGTCCACTTTTCCTAGGACGAAGTTCACGTTAAACAAGGACTTGTCCAGGACCAGTGGTTTGAACTCCGCTCCGAACAGAATGGTCTGCAGATCTAGCGCGTTATCGCTGAATTCAATATAAGGCTTGAACATGTGCTGGTCATGGTTGATCAGGAAACCATACGAAAGGTTCGTGTTAAAGGTCATTCCTTGATTCAAGTTTAGATCACCACTGAAGGGTAGTTGACCGACGGTTGCAGACTCACGCCACAGCGTAGCATCTGTTCGTGCGGTTTGACCCCAACTTGGAGTGAATGAGAGGGAGAGGCCTTCTTCACCTGGTGTCGGGTTAAACACAGCGAGTAACGACAAACCGGATTCTTTGTAGTCATTCTCGGAATACGTAGCCATTGTGTGACCGCGAAGATCAAGTGAGAACATCTTCGAGTTGACGCGTAAACCACCGATGAATTCAACACCCGATCCAGTCGCACCGTCGCCACCGTCGCGGCGATAAGCAAGTTCACCAAATGGGCTGACTGAACCACCCCAGTCAAGTGGGATCAAGTACGATCCGGCAACTCCAACACGCACTCGATTGATGGTCGTATCGAGACTGCCCGCTTCGCCGTCGCCATCGTCAGTTGCAAGGTTCGCCACAGACACATCACCTTTAACCGCTAGATCAAGGCTGTCCATTTGAAGCACTTGGCTCTTGAACGCTAGGTGTCCAAGACGCACGTTCAAGTCACTAGAGTCTACGAGATAGTCGCCATTCCAAACGCTAGCTTCGCCAGAACCGATACCGAGCGTACCCCAAACTAACGTTCGCGGCGTAACTTGGTAGCTCGCGTACGGCAAGACGGTCGTTGTGTCGGTCTGTAGCTGTCGGACTGCAGTGCCCCAAGAGTAGTCGCTCTCGGCAGTGCTTTCGGACATTGAAATACCAAACATCAACACGTCTGACGGTCTGATGTCCAGACCGATGTAGGTCGAATTTGATGAAGTTTCATACATGGAACTACTCGAATCCTGTTGATCAGTAGTACCCCAAATAGACAGTGCGTATCTTGAGTTGCCACCGGTCAAGGATGTAGAGAAGTTCTGTGGAATCAAATCGCGTAGTCTCATCGAAGTGAAATTGCGTGGCGAGATGACGTCTGAGAATACGTCTCTTGAACGATTAGTCGTTGGAGCTTTCGCAGTAGTCGACGTATCAAACACTGGTCCAACTGTCGGTGCTGGTGCAGGAGCTTGCGTTTGCGTCTCCGCTACGGCACGCTCGTCTTCATTGGACTTCCCGCCGATCACTCGACTGAACAAGTGGCGCTCATAGTCCTGGTTTTCAACACGCGAACCGATCGCATTAGCTATGCTGGAAATCCAGTGGCGTCCTATACTCGATAGTGCTTCGGTACCAACTCGTTTGATCTCGCTATTACTCACAATCGTCTTGAATGATTGTGACGCGGAACGACCAGCGGTATCTGTTGCAGTAACAGTTACAACAGTTGTCCCATGAGCGGATGGTACCAAGGATAAGCTTGCACCATTCACACTCGTAACCGCGGCGTTGCCAACAAAGTTGAACGTGTAGTCGAGCATATCGCCGTCGTCGTCAACAAAGTATTCATCGACGCTCAATACAACCGGTTCACCACCGATTTGCAGGGACACGTCTGCGATCTGTGATACAACCTGTGGACCAGTTTCGACATAGACTTTGAAGACATCCATGACATCTAAGCCAGCTGGATCAGTCGCAATCACGCGAACGGTTGCATTTCCAGCTATGACACCCTCTATCGTAATGTCCATTTCGTTCAGGTTTGCGGTTACTACACTTGGATCATCAGATTCGACGACGAAAGCAAGCTCATCTCCATCAGGATCACTGAAGTTACCCGAAATCGACACCAGACTGGGAGTCCCCACTGTAACCGTCATATCGCCGAGGGATGTAACCAAGTTAGGTGCGGAATTCTCGGGAGGTGGATCGGTTACAGTTACAGTAAACGTATCTGATACAGATTGATCTATGTTGTCAAATGCTGTCACGGTTACATCGGTCGTACCGACTTTGTTCCCCCAAATACGCAGCGTATTACTGCTGGATCGATATATGACATCCGCGATATCATCGTCTTCATTGTCGATTTCGATCGTCAGTTCGCCTTCGTCTTCGAATATGTCATCAAGTTCCACATCTTCTCTTTCGTCGACTTCGACGGTTACATCGTCAATTTCGGCGAGTAGTTTCGGTGGATCATTACGCGCACCGACATCAATGGTAAACGATACTTCCGCAGAGTTTCCAGCAGTGTCGGTAGCCTTCAGGGTCGCTTTAGTTACCCCAGTGGAGTGTAGATGTATATTGATCCAAGGATTGTCATCGTCATCGTAATCAATCGCGGCAGTTGCAATATCTGCATCGTCGGTCTTGATGTCGAGATCGAATGTATCTCCCTCATCGGTAAATGCGCCAGATGCATCAATAGGATCGACCGTAAGACCAATTCTTGTCGTTACGTCAGCAATCGCATCCGGATGTGGGATTGGCGGATCGTTCCGAACGACTTCGACAGCGAAAGTATCGGACACTGACTGATTGTTTTGGTCAGTTGCGGTAACTTCGACATTCGTTTCACCCGCTTCGTCACCGTAGATGCGCAAGAAGTGGTCTTGTCTTATCACTGCAGTGACTATATCAGCATCATCGACACTAAATCCGTAAGTCAATTCTTCGTCGTAACCGGCATCGCCATCGTTGAAGTGATCATTCAGATCGATGTCATCGCTACGTCCGTCAAACTGAACTTCGATATCTGGTAAGCCATCTCCGACCACTGTCGGTGGATTGTTTTGTTCCGCGGTGGCGCGGAAACGCTTAAATACCGTGGTTCCGTCAGAGTCGGTTGCAGTTACTGTTATCCTTGCTGGCGAAGAACCGACTGACTCACCGGTGATACAAATGTCATCGTTGTTCTGGACTGCGACGCTTACTTCACCAGGTCGTGTAGACGAAGCAGAGAATGACAACGCGGGAGTGTCATCGTCGGCATCAGGATCGACAAAATGTTCACTGCCCTTGATGATGCATTCGGTGACTCCAACCAGTATGCGTTGATCAGGTATCACTTCTGCAGTAGCCATCGGTGGTTCGTTCACGTCGGTCAAAGTAATCGTAATGTTTAGAGCGACTGCAGAACCGTAGCTGTCAGAAGCAGTTAGAACGAGTTTGAAGACATTGTCATCGCTCTCGTAGTCTAACCCCTTCTTCTTGACCTTGATCTGTCCACCGTCGGCCGTGGTAACCACTCGGAAATAATCCTTGCCACCACTCAAGTCGTAACTGATGTCGTCCCCGTCAGGATCGGTCGCTTCAAGAGGCGTCCCCACATTTGTCCCAACGGCGGCATTCTCTGCCAACTCATATGAAACTGCTGACACACCACCACTAAAGCTGGGCGAGTTGTTCGAGTTCCTCACATAAGCGAAAAACGTTTGATACGCCGTCGCACCTGAAGAATCGGTTGCAGTAACTTCAATCTCTACTTCTTGAGTACCGCTCACATCATCCTCGGTAGGCGTAACAGTTACGATACCATTGGACTCTTCGACGGTTACCGCAGTAGACGATCCCACAATTTCTGCGTCAAAGTCTACGATATCAGAAGCACCGTCGCCGTCGACCGTGAGATCGTTGAGATCTATTTCTTGGGCATAATCACCAACCAGGAAGTACATGTTGGCGATGGTCTTAATCACCGGTGCTTCTTCGACGTTTTCAATTCTGACGACGAATTTGATCTTGTGGGACTTCCCAGCCAAATCCGTAGCACACAAATTGATTTCATATCCGCCCGGATTTGATTCATAGTCAGTGTTGACCCGAGGTACGTTAGAACCGAAGATTCCATGTTCCGTACCGCGAACGGTGAGTTCATATTCGTGGCTAATGTTGGATATCGTGTCGCTCGCTCGTTTTTCAGTGATGACACCGCCACGCGCGGCGTTGTAGACTTCTGTGTCCTCATCGCCTTTACAGGGCGTACAGTTGTTACGTTGGCTCCAGCACAAACGATCGCCCGTTGGACTCGGATCGTCGGCCGTAAAAGTTAGATTAATGTCATCGCCCTCGTCGACCGAGTATGCACTCGAAGTGTAGTAGGTATTACCACCGGTGACTTTTGCGACCGTACGAATGATTGGAGCGGCGTTTGAACCGTAAACCAAGTCAATTCGAACTCTCACTGGATCGTCAGATGCCGATGCGCTGTTTCCACGCTGGTAAGCGGTCACGTCAGCCCAAACGGTAATCACACCGTGGTAGCCTAGGAGATGAAACTGATCGCTACTGGAATCAGTGGACGGTAACTCCATTTGTACACTGAGCTGTCCTCGTTTACACGAATTAGCTCCGCTCAAACTGAAGTCAGCTACTGTGGCAACATCAATTGAGTTGTTGTTAATCATGATATCAGCAGTTTGGTCTGTACCGTCTACCGTAAAGCCTGTATCGTCGATCTCGTAACAGAGTTGACCACCCGCTGAGGTACTGAAACTGTCGCTAACATCGGTCCTCTTAGTGCCACCGCCATTTGCTGATGCGAGTGGTACCAACCAAACTTCGTCATTAGAGCCGGCCGTTCTGAGGGGAGTATCAGCGACGCCACCTTTAATGACGTCAACATAAACAGTCATCTTGTCGCTCTGATCGGTTGGGTCGGTAACGGTTACGACCAGTTCAAATTCATGTCCAGCCGATAGCCTATCCAGATCATCGTCGTCAACATCGTCTGGTACGGAGATATCACCCGTCTCGTCGTCTATCTCTAAGTATGTAGTCCCTCGATAGTCTCCTCCGGTCATGGAGAATTCCAAATTATCGGCATCGTCTTCATCAATGTCTTCGTCGACAAACTGATTCGTGATATCGATCTCGAAATCCGTTCCGACGTTCTCGATATCCCAATCTATGGAAACTGAAGTTACGGTGAATACGGAGGCAGCATTTTCTCTAATCGTAACTTTCGCGGTAGCGTTGAGGATAGCACCGTCGCTGGCGGTAACTTCGATACTGAGATTAGCTTCACCTTCACCCACACCTTTGATGATGATAAGATCATCTGCTATTCCCGTACCAGCAAGAATGTGCTCAGCAGTGAAGACAGCATCATTCCCAGAATCTATATCGACCGTATAGGTCGTGTCCGCAGGTCTTAATGTAGAGGGCACGATCCATCGATTCAGCATGTACTGTCTCGTATGCCCTGCCGTAAGTGGTTCCAGCGAATCCTCTAAGTCATTTACCGGGGCAGTTGTATCGTAAAGTGTTTTTGTCGTAGTTAACATCGGGTCTGATGTTGAGTCGAAATCTACCCAATCACTTACCTGAACGTCGTACTGATTACCGGTGGGATTTTTCTTGTAGGAACGGACGCTGATGTTGTACTGCGTCGCGGGGTTAAGCCGTTTAATGGTGTAATTGTGAGATCGGGTCGCAGCAAAGAGTCCATCAAACACCTCGTCCGAAAAGAACTCTGCGGTATCACCAACTGGGATCCATCGAACTTGGTAAGCCAGTGGGTCACTAAATTCAGCATCGCTATCAGCCAAGCCATCCCAATTGACGTATATGTTTTCTGGAGACTCTGCTCCTGCCATTATGTTTGTGGGTGGGTTTAACTTTCCTGGATGAACAATGACCGTGATCTTCAGTTCGCCCAGATTGACACTTTCGATTGACAATGCTCTAACGGTGTACTTAATGGGTGCTATCAACCATGCAGCACTTGTACTAACCCAAGTTAGAGAAGCTTCATTTAGCGCAATGGTTCGATTGGGAAAAGTACCCTCAACCGCAAGTGTAACGGAGTCAGGATCGCTCGTCGGTCCAAGATTCAAATCACCTGTTTGTGGTAGTTGAATGTTAGAGCTCGGTTGTCCAACTTCATGTCCCTCGTAGATGCGCAGCTGAACAGTACTCGATTGCGCACAGCCGGAGGCAACGAATTCCAAGAGAGTATCAGTGGTATTACCATCCCCCACATAGAACTCAATATCCTTCCGAGGACTATCTTCATCCTGAGCGTCGAAATCGGAGTCATCGTCAGTATCCCAACCACAATTTTCGGTAATTGTTGTTTGGGCATTTATCGGCACCGCGGCGAACGCGGCATAGCATGCTAGCGCGATCACCGGTATGAACTTTACCAGGCCGCTTAGCTTAAAGCGTAGATCATTAGATTGTGGAATATCCATGGAATCTCTCCTATGCCAATCCATTGGCAAAAGTAGCTACGTGGGGTACGTAAGGAACACATTTGGGAATGTGTATTTGGACAACTGCAAACTGTGCTAAGTTGCATCCCTGTCCGATAGAAGTCATCCCCGCCTCCCTGCGTGGAATTTTGTTTCATAATCGAGCCGGGTCTTTACTCCTTTGACCTCGGCGGTTCCCTGTGCTTCTTGTTAGCACTATTCAGTGGATCATGTAATTAACTTACATTTTACGCAGATATGGTGCCTAACACAAAGCGTTCCCGCGTTTGTGTAGACAATTCTGCTCCACTGTCAATTTGTGTAAGTATAAGGCAAATTAGTCGATTTTTGCAATATTTTGAAAAAATCTTCGAAAATATTTCAATCCATCTGTTGTTGGCGGCGGCGGAAAGAGAGTCCCTCCGTTTGCGAATGAGTACGCATAAGCTCCCGTCTTCCTGTGTGTTTGAGATGTAGTTGGAATTTTGATAACCGGACTGAGCCCAAACAATATTCAAACTCTTTGAAGCTAACACGCGAGAACTCAACATCACAGTTCTCGGGAGATGCCAAACTTGATACAACTTTCAAATTTACCGTGAAAAGCAAGAACATTGTTGTGTCGAACATTGAAGAAGCTAGGAGATCAGTTAGACAAGGATCAATTCGATGAAGTTATATTTACTCCGTTTCACGTTGATGTAATTTCACATTAGATGTGTTGTTCATACAGACTTTGACTTAGCTTGGATACTTCATTACTTGAGTATCCTACCTCGAGACACCCGAAGGACATAGATTTAGGAAATTACGTAGTTTTTGAAGATCCAAGAATTGGGCATACCTTACCAATGATGATTTAGTGCAATGGGAGCGTTGCAGTACCGTGAAGTTGCTTACGAAATGCTCAAAGACATTAGATCGCACCTTGAGGAGGATGAGCTATATCCGTCCCCCGAACTTGTTGATAGAGCAAAGAAACTTGTCGACAAATTGTTTGAGTTATCAGAATTACAAGTCCACGTTGACAAAACGTCCCTGGGGGACATCTTGGTGACCGTATTCAATGTGGATCTTGATAATCTCATGATTTATTGTGACTCGAAAGGTGAAGCAGATTGCCGAGTCACAATGAATTGGAAGACCAAAAAGAGAGTCTTCGATTCAATAGACTCTCTCCTTAATTCGACTTACCTATCCAGAGCTACTCGGTTGCTCTCATCCAAGTAAGCACGCAGAGTGGCACAACCATAAGAACCTAGATCGAATCTTTGCGAGAATTTAGGTGGAAGTGTATCCGACTCAGAACGGGCTGGATGTGCGCGATTCAATTGAGTCCCATCGTTTCGATCTCTGTTCCTCTGTTTCAGTCACATGCTTGCCTTAAGTGGATAAATTAGCCCACGGAATCATCGGCGGTATCGTGGATGGTATTGGCTGGAGTTTATTAGGTATCGATGTCTTCGAATACATACCCGACCAGTCGAGTAGCTGTACTCTCTGGTTTGCTGGAACTCCTTTTGTCGATTGTGCGCTTACCATTTGGACCGGGAGCTCCCTGCCTTAACCAATCTAGTATTTGTGGGTACGAAATGACATTATTGTTCCATTGAGCTAACGCTGCATCATGAATCTTGTCGTAGTCGCGAACTGTTTGATTGCCGGCGACAACGAATGAACTCTCTTTGTTAAATCCAGTTACAAAATCCAATTCTTCGCCTTTCAGCGAAGACAGAACACGACTTGGTCGATTCGCCAATCGATAAGTGAGATAAGCACCACAAATTGCTCCAATTATTGCGCCGACGAACCCAAAACTACTTGGAACGAGAGCGTTTACTATTTCTTTCATTATTTTGATTCTTTCCTTAAAAACGAGTGTTGATCACGAGTAGTGGGAGGCGAGATATCGCGTGTCAAACGAAGGTTGGAAACCTCACTGCAAAAATTCTCGAACTTCCAATGACTTCCGTTTGGGTTGATTGATTGCAATCACTTCATCTGGTACCACTTCTATGCTCTCGTCGGGTAAGCTAGATCCATCGGAGTCGAGTTTCCCAATGGGCTTCACCTTGCTAAGTATTTTCGAACCTTCGACAGCGGCGGTGTCACCGTAATAGTCAAACCAAGGTAAGTTAAACTTCGCATAGTCTTTAGCATCAATAGGTTTCGTCGGAGGCAATTCACCAGTCAAGGATAACCATTGTTCAGAATTGGCAATAGTCACAAAACACCTTTTACCATTACGCATATCCCAAGCCTGCAAGTCCCATGTGTCTTCGAATATCTCTTGCGACATTCGACCACCCGCCGCTAAATTCATCTCCTGGGAATCAGCATCCTCGGGAATTGCGGACATACTGTACAGAATGTGGCGTGAACGTTTTTGTGCTTCAATCACTTTCTCTTGATAATAGTCGCGTTTCATTGGATATACGACGATCTGTATACCACCGACGATCGCTTCTCCCGTCACTTGCTCTTCCACTGCGTGTCCAGAACCAAGCGGTGCAGCGACAAACTGCCGAATCGTTCCTTTTTCGATGCAATAACCATCCAACCAAGGTTGCTGAGGCAACACCACGTAGTCCTGGGGATCCAGATTCAAGTGATTAAACCAACGCTCTCCTGACACTGCACAGATCTTTCCGGTTGCTATTTTGATGGCAAATGGATAGGCTTGTCTCGTATTGAAGTTAATCCAGAGTGCTTCAGATTGATACATTGGCATGACCACTCCTCCGCGTTCTAGGAGCCGCGATCCTAGTTTGGATACATAGTCGTCTAAATGTCTAAGGGGAAAGTTTCCCAAACCAGGGGGCAAAGGATATCTCTGATCGTCATTGGGAATCCTGAGTGTGCGTTGAAATTGAATGCCACACTCTGCTCGAGTGTGGATGTCGGAAAAGCGGAACATCAAGCGATCGTTTTCTAATGTAATCATAAATTTCTCCTTACCAGTTACTATCTCGTACTTCTCGAACCACTTGCAATATGGCATTGTCCGGTGCTTCCTTTAATTGCAGAATCAAGTTTGCGAACAATTGAGGCCTCTTACGGATTACCTCCTGCAATTCGGATGAGACTTTACCTGCCATGGCGAGTAGAACATCTTTGTCGATTTCCAACTCTTGCGCCAGTTGGACAATAGTTGCTTCCGACGGCGGCTTAACTTCGCATCGTTCTATCTTGCTTAAGTACGCAGGTTCGATTCCGACTCTAGTAGCTACTTGACGCAATGAAAACGCCCGATCCGAGAGCTTCAATTGTTCCCGCTTATCTCGTATAGTTCGTCCAAAATGTTTCATGTGTAGTACATAGGCAACACTTCTAGGAAAGTATAAACATAACGCTAACGAATTTCAAGCGTCGTGCGTGAAACATTTCGCGGTCGTGCCTAGAGTCCACCGTGAAATACACTTCAGCATCGAGTAGTGACGTACGACTGTGTGGATTCTAGTGTGTTAGGCGCATCAAGATACCCGCAACGATTGGTGCAGTAGCTGAGCCCTACGTGTTAGATAACTAGGACGGTACAAAGCATAGAGATTCAGAATATCAGAGCCTAATTCACGTTGTAGCCAGAGTAAGTCTTGAATCTCCGTAGGATTCCAAATATTTGGACTTTGCTTGATTTCCTGGCTTTGCTCGTCGTAAACCCAGCGTTGTTGTAATGCTAATTGAGCTATTTCGCCAAGCCGAACAGCGTCCTGCAGCAAGGGTTCTCTTAAATAGATGTCGGCTACAGGACGAGACGCGGTCCGATAAATATTGGGGAGTGGTAAATATTTAGGGTCGACGAGGATGATCCCGAGGTAGACGCAGAATGTCCGGACGCTGTCCGATACGGGAGTAGAAGAAGCAAGGATCCGCCACCATTGATCCTTTGAGAACTGAGAGAGATTGGCAAAGTAGAAATCTAGGGTTTTTTCGTGGAACAACGCGACATCCGCTTTAAGAACACCAGATTTTTGAGACTTACATTCCAAGATAAGCATTCTTCCGCCGCCGCTAGAACAAGCATCAAGTTCGTGAGGAACACCGGATACTGAACTAGTGGTGAACAAAGTCGTTAAGCCACTGCGCTGGCGACTCGGTAATTCTGGGATTCGGAGCAAGTCACCTACAGCTCGTTCCCAAGTTTGTCCATCTACAGTAGATTGGTCAGCACCATAGGCGATACGAGCTAACAGCCAGCAGTCAAAAGTGAACTTTGCAAGCAGTTCTATGTCTCGAAGCACGCTCAATCATCACCGTGTATGCAACAGTAGATCGTCAATGTCATTGTTCGGGGTGCCTAGATCGTCGCCAACACCAAATTCCAACTCTGATGAATTAGTGCTGCCGAAGAATTGTGAAGCAAGAGCCTCAGTTATCATCGGTGCACCCTGCGATGCAGCGAAGTCTAAGATTTCTCGAGCATGTTTTAACAATATCCCGATCCGCCCTTCGGATGCTTCCCTAAGTACCGTTACAGCTCCCGGATCAAACGGTAAGAGTTCGTCTTCGACCGAGCTGTTACGTTGCTCTTCTAAATAGACACGTAGAACGTCAGCAACCTGTTCGTCGTCCTTAAGTCCGCGTAGCACAACCACCGAAGCGGTGTTGCTTGGAGAGATCTCAAAACGCGGAAGGCGATTCTCCTCCCAGAATCGTTCAAGTTTTTGTGCGGCACGGTTGTGAAACGTAAGAATAAAGTGAACTCTCCCAGCGTAAGGTGGACCTTCCAACATGTCTCGAATACGCCCAATTTCACGAGAGCGTTTAGCGGCGGTGATCGTACGGGTTGTCGCAAGATCTTCTAACTGATCAATCATAAGGTACAGGTGATTGATACCAGCTGCTGAGAGCGCGGCTAGACCGAAGTCTAGGTAGTGTAGACCGTTTCGCAAGCGCGCGGTGGCAGATACACTTGCCAAAACAGACTTGACTCCGTGAGCTCCATTATCGGCAAACGAATCAACTAGCTCCCGTCGCAGTGGAGGTGCAGTACCACAGATGTTCAGCCAAGAATCGATTAGGTGTGAGACTATGCTAGCCGGATCGTCAGTGCCTAGGCCTTGTACGATAAGATCTCTAGCTTGGTCAAGTACGCATTTTGTACCAGGTGTTGGTTCTTTGGCAAGGTCTAGAACTGCGTTAAAAAGGACTGGATATAAACCAGACGCGCCGAGGTTGTTTAGATTGGAATAAGCAGCTGCAACCAAAACCCTTTTATTCTCTCGGACGCCGGCTTTGGTGAGCGTATCAACGCCTAAATCTTGATTAATCTCTTTCGAGATTTGACGCATCAAAGTGGTTTTCCCAAATCCCGTGTCAGCGTGGAGACCCTGGGACCAAAGGAATCCCACGTTTGCGTGAACCGACGCACGGATAAATTTACGCCGAAATTCTTGAACTTCTTCGTCGAAGACGGTAGGACTGTAGGGGGTGTTCTCAAGATTTATAGCCTCATTTGGGAAGGGGTTGTCATCCAAACTCCATGCTTCCTCCATGTGGTCGATTGCATCTATTGACATAAAAATTTCCTCAGGATGTTGATTGAATGGTGATTTCATATCGGCGCTTTCCCCCACGCCGATATACAGGCTCCGATTGGGGCTGTCGTGTCGTGCCAAGATGGAGCAGTACTTGGACATTCGATATTGATATACTCCCATTAGCCAGTCGTTCGATGACCAAATCGACCAGAGCGCGAGTTACTGAATGATCGAATGCTGTTTGAGCACGAATCTGATAGATTGGTAGATAAGGTGCTTGAAGACGACTTGTCTTTGTATTGCTCGCCTGATCTCTATAGGTAGTTACAACAGCGTCAGCTAGTGAATATTCGTGCTCTTTCAGGGTTTTGCGCTTCAGCAAAGCTCTAACCTGCTCAGTGGAATCGATAGCTAACCAAATAACGTTTTGTCCCTCGTAGTTTGGAACGTATCGAGATTGGTCCAACAACATTAGTTGTGACCCCCAAGTTTTCATGTTCTTCAGGTCAGTGGGGCCACTTGAAAGATTTCTAGTCTTTAATGCCGCTTCAATATAAGCGTCGTTTAACGCCTCTGCCATTTGTTTGTTTGTAGGGGCGCGCCTTCGCGAATTTCCAAATCGCTTACGTATTACCGATACTAAGGCTCGGTATATTAGTGCGTTGCTGTTACTATCTGTCGCTGAAAGTTGCAATCGAGGTTCGGCATATTCCACCCAATATTGAGTACGAAAACGTGATCGACCGGCTTGTTCCACATCTCCTTCAGACACCTCGGGGCAGTGAATAGGCTTGATTCGAAGACTGTCAATAAACTCACAGAAGTAAGGGTGTTTTGTATAGAGCGAAGATGCTAATCGATCATAGAATGCCGGAACATTGGTTTCTGCTTCATCCGCGGCTTGATGGCCCAATTTGGTTAGCGTAAGCATGCGACTTCGATGTGAGTCAACATATCTTCGCGCAGAAGGAAGGGGTTGTGGTTCAACAAATCCAAGGCGCATAGCTTCGTCAAGCACGTCGCGGGTAGAGGACCAATATCGGTCTCGATCTCCCACTCGACTAGCAGTACGGCGGCCCTGTCCCCATATAGACAACCGATCGACAGTCTTACCGTATAAGATACGTGCGCTTTCAAATGTATTACTAGAACGAAGACCAATTAATTGATCTTGCATATGAGGGACAATCTGCCGAATCCTCGGGATCGAATCTCGAACTATTGATGTAGCGTTATTCAATTTTATATACTATGTTCAGGTCTATGCCAGAGCTCTGACATTGTATTATAATATATTTTGAATACAAACCTAATGAGAGAGCATGTTTCTTGGGTCGTACCCTTGGGATCGGTGAGTCTAGCTAGATTTTTCTAGCGTCTGCACACATTATCGAATGCACGTCAGGGAATGCTGCGATGTTTTGTAGCTAACGCTTCGCGGGGCGTGCTATTGGGTGTAGAAGGTCGCATTTTCTGACAGAAACAGCTTCGTAGCGGTTAATTTGAGCGGTGGGATCCCGTACCTGTATCACGAATTGTTGCAAATCCAGCACAATTGGTACTAATCACAGAGTGTCATGCTACTTCCCTTGGAGTGTGCGGAGAGTCGATTGTTCGAAACAACTTTGAAAGGGACTGCCAAAGTTCGTATTTATGTAGAGGTTTCCCATTCCTCCACTACTTACTGTAGCAAGATAGTAGTTACTAGTGATACAGATCGAGTTCCATTGCAGTTCGTTCAAACTGTTCAATCACTGCTAACACCGAATCGGAGAGGTCGCCATCGGTGTAGATCTCGTTGATCACCGCTCGACAACTCTTCGGTGTAGACGACTCTTGCTTTTTGATGTTGGTGTCTCCTAGCTTGCAAATTCTCGGAATGTACGACCTAAGGTTTTATATCCAATTTAGGTTCTATGAGTGACTAGTTCCAGTGTTTACTAGTATCTCGGTTCGAGTGTCAGAGATTTTGAACGCTCTACAACTCACTTATACGGGAGATAACGCAGTTTCTGTAACAAAAAAAGCGGGGTCAAATGAACCCGCCTTTTCTTGAGTTAGAACTCACGCACTAGAGTTTCTGGTACGTGAGGTTGGTTAATGTTCGATTAGAACTTGATTAGCGCTTGAATTCCTGGCTTCGGAACAATTTGATCAACACTATCGTCGCTCGCATTGAAGAACATTCTCATGTTCATCGTGCGTGGTCCAGCGATCAATTGCTTAAGTTCTGAACCAATCATAATGCTCCTGCCGTTCCAGCCCGTATCTTGTACATCAACATATGGGGTCAGCAAGAATTTGCCATGATTGAGTTCGAAACCATAAGCTAGTTTAGAGTTCAAAGTGAGACCGTCGGTCGCAACGTAAGAGTGTGCATGAGGTACAGCGGTTACAGTAGCATCTTCGCTTGACTGGTTGATGAATAGATCGATCTATTGGAGCACAACCTCGAAACGCGCCTGCGCTTACTCGTACACTCCAAGTTCCAAAGCGACCCGCTCGAACTTGTCCACCGTGCTTATCAACAGCGGGAACGTAATTCCTTTTTGGCGAATCTCGTGGACAATCTCCTTGCAACTTTGTAGATCTACCCGTTTGATGCCCATCTGTTCTTCGTCTATCGGTCGTTCGTATATCGGAACACATAGATGTTGTACCACCGCTCGCCAGTCAAACTGAATCTCATCGTGCCGCTCGCGACTAGGAATATCAGATTTCGCGAGCAGGTTAAACGCGCTAAAAAAGTTATCTATGCTTAGTTCTCTATCCGACCATTTCCCATTGTAAGCTCGCCAATAAGCCCCTGCCCTAATCAATGACTCCCATTCCTTACTATCAAGCAGTTCAGCAAATCGTCCAAACTTGTACCCGCCACCCGACCGAACCCGACCCCACCTACCCTCCGTCAACCCGGCCGCGTCATCACCGAACTTTGCGGCGAGTCTAATTAAGAGTTCTTGAGTATGGAGACGCATAGTAGAGTCATCAAAAAAGTTTCGAGGGGAGGACATCAATTCATAAAGGCTTGGGTGAACTTCTGTAATCTTTAGCTTAGGGTCTATTTTTTCGCACTTCTCGCGCAACCAAGCAACTTCTAAACTTTGTTTCCACATCACGCGATCTTGTTTCAAAGTGGGGTTATCCTCAGCACGGTAATATTCCGGCCAGTTCGTTCTCACATACCCCCCACCAAAACACAAATGGTTGATGATCGCATAGTTAAAAAACGATTCTGCGTGACAGATGTCTTTTAATTCCTGATTATTTTTCTCTCCTTTCAGCGAACACTCAGGGCGCGAAAGCGCGTCCTGCACGCGAACCAAATCGCCTGAGGGGTCAGTAAAAATGCGCTCGAAGGATAGAGGTTCATCCAGCACTATGAACGCAAACGCGCGATGTTCATAAGTCCTTGCACCCCAGAGGTACGGGTTGATAGTTTTGATACTGTTTTCGAGAGCTGTCCGACATTCAACGGATTCGAGAGCGCTTTTGTGGACTTCGACCCTGGTTCCCTCCTTGTAGGCTACCCAATAAAGCGGAAACTCATTCAACTTACACGCTTCTTCGACCGAACCCGGTGGGAAGTCCAGACGTGGTAGCTGGGGTAGCGTGTCAACCACAGTAACTGCAGGATCGATCATTGGTGATGAAGAAGGGACTACGACGCCCGGATCGCTAATCTCCAATGCCGTATCGTTTGGCGAGGCTTGATCGCGCGGGATTAAAAGCACACAAACACTGAATACCACACACAATCCAAGTCCTAAGACGACGACACATAACCAAACTCGCACCCCGAGAGTTCGTCTCATTGGTAGCACTCGATATTCACATTTAACCAATTAGAAAAGACGCAATAAACCATGTTCTATAGCGCACACGCGGCACTTACTCGTACACTCCCTTTTCCAATGCCGCCTTTTCGAACTTATCCAACACGTCGATCATTGGTAAGAACCTGATCTCCCGTTGTTGACGTATTGCATAGACGACTTCCTTACAGCTTTTAGGCTCCAAAAATTCCTCAATCTCTTCCGGCCCAATTTCAGAGTCTCTCAGTTCCTCCGGCTCAAGTTCCAACAGCACCTCGATGTCAGCTTTGGTAAATCGCGCAATATAGCCATCTGCAGTAATGTAATCGAGAGCTTCCGTGGTAGGCGGTACGCACATATGGTGTACCAATTGACCGTAATCAAACTGAATCGCTTTACGTGTGTCAACCTCTCGACTCTCGGCTTTCGCCAACATATGGAATATTTGAAAAAAGCGATCAGCATTGGGAACTTGCTTCAAAGCTAGCTCCTGCCACGTGGTGTTGCTTAATAGCTCGGCAAAGCGTCCAAACTTGTAACCTTCCTCGTAGTGTGAGGCAGGATGGCGGAATGCGCTCTGTGGAAAAGATGCAGTTAGCCCAGCCGCTTCATCTCCCAGGCGTGCCGAGAGTTCAATCAAAAGCTCTTGAGCACTCTTTCGTATTTTCGCTGTCGGACTTTGGAAAGACATCACCAATTTATGCAGTTCCGGGTACTGCTCTGACGAAAACTCTAACGTCTGATCTAAACTTTCACACTTCATCTCGACCCACTCTTCCTCTAATGATTTTTTCCAAGCTAATCGGTCTTGCTTCGGTGTTAGATTATTGATGTTTGGGAAGTACGTATGTTCCCTATTCCATCCAGATCCTAAGCATATGCGATTGATTAGAGCATAATTCAAGAGTGCCTCAGCGTGACAGGACTCTTTCAATTCCCAGTTACTCTTGTCACCTGATAACAAACACTCGGATCGGTACAACGCGTCTTGTACACGGAGCATATCCCCTGTGGGATCTGCAAAAATCCGCGCAAAAGTTAAAGGTTCTTCTAAGACTACAAACTCAAAGGGGTGTCTACCATCGGAATAATCATCTGAATGGAAAGGATTGATGGTTCCGACGTGCGATTCCATAGTCGACCAGCATTCTTCGGATGCCAGAGGTATCGTAGAGTCCCAGTCCGATTCGAAAGTGCTTGAATGGTATGGGGGGAAGTCGTTAAAACCACACGCCTCCTCCACAGAACCCGGTGCGAAGTCCAGGCGCGGTAGCTGCGGTGGTATGTCAATCACGGCCACTGGAGGTTCGATCGTAGGTGATGAAGGAGAGACGACCACACTCGGCTCGATTGTTTCTGATGCCGTAGAGTTTAGCTCGGCTTGATTGCGCGTGAGATAAAGCATCCAAACACCGCCGACCACACATAATCCAAGTACTACACTTATTGACCAGAACCAACCTCGCACCCGAACAGATCGCATCATCAAGAGCACTCGAAAATCAAGTCAAACTAATTATAAAAACGTGACTATCCTTGTTTTATAGCGTACATGCTGCGCTTATTCATACGCTTCTAACTCCTAGGCTACCTGCTCGAACTTGTCTAACTCTATTTCCAATGACGGAATGGTAATTTCTTTTTGGCGAATTTCGTGAACGATCTCCTTGCAACTTGAATGCTCTCCATTTTCTACTAGCTTAGGGCCACTAGAAAATGGCGGAACTTCGACGTAGGGTGGTTCACACAGTCCGTGTGCGACAAACTCCCTAACAAACACAATCTCAGCACGGGGATCGCGTCTGCGCGCTAACCATCGCTAGCATGTTGAAAGTTTGTAGAAGCGATCGGCTCATGGATCTCTTTTTGGGGGAGAAATCCTGCCATTCGTCGCTCATCAACAACCAAAAAAAAAGCGGGTTCAAATGAACCCGCCTTTTCTTGAGTTAGAACTCACGCACTAGTGTTCCTAGTGCGTGAGGTTAGTTAATGTTCGATTAGAACTTGATTAGCGCTTGAATTCCTAGCTTCGGAGCTACTTGATCAACACTATCGTCGCTCGCGTTGAAGAACATCTTCATGTTCATCGTGCGAGGTCCAGCGATAAGTTGTGTGAGCTCTGAACCAATCATCACAGACTTTCCATACCAACCATTATCTTGTACATCAACATATGGGGTCAGTAAGTACTTGCCATGCTTGAGTGCGAAACCATAAGCTAGTCTGGAGTTCAAAGTCATACCATCGCTAACGCCAAAGGCATTTCCATGAGGAGTAGCGGTTACTGACGCAGCTTCGCTCCAAATCATGCTACTGCTCTCGGACGAAGCACCCCAGTGTGGCGTGAACGAGAACGAGAGACCAGTTGCTTTGCTTGACGGGTTGATGTTCACCATCAAGCTTACGCCGCTCTCGCTGAAGTCTTCAGCGGAGTGGGTCGCAAGCGTGCGTCCTCGAGCTTCAATGGTAATTGTGTTGGTATCAATTCGAACACCACCAGCAACTTCAAAACCATTTCCAGTCAGGCCGTCGCCACCGTCATTACGGAACGCGAGTTCGCCAAACGGAGTGACTTTGCCACCGTTTCCGGTATCAACGGAGAATGATCCTTCAATACCTGCGCGAATGCGGTTCACGCCAGCGTCGAGATCATCAATTGCGCCGCTACCTTCATCGGTGTTCAAGTTAGCAAATGCGGCATCACCACGGAATGCTAATTGCAAGCTTCCAGCTTTCGCAAATTCACGACGTCCGCCGAACATAGCGACATCGAACGACAGGTCGCTAGATTCTGGATTAGCATTTACTACGGTCGTATCCGCATCACCAGAGCCACGTCCATACACACCCCAAACAGAGGTCTTACCATCAACTGGTTCAAAGCTGAAGTAAGGCATGATAGTGGTTAGAGTCGTCTCTAATGCTTGCGATGCAGTTCCCCACCAGTAATCGCCTTCGGAAGTATTTCGAGCAGCGGTTACACCAAAGATCCAGCACTCATTTGTTTGAACATCTATGCCAAAGAACATTGAGTTAGCGCTGCCGTCATAGCCTTCGCCTTCAAAGTTCTGAGCATCGACCGTTCCCCAGACTGAGAAGGAGCCGATTCCACCGTTACCGTTCAAGGTACGGGAGAAGTTGTTCGTAAGCAACGAGTCAACGGTCGGTAGATTAAAGTTGAAATCTACGTCTTTGTTGGCACTCGTGTTCCAAGTTGAGTCTAGCAGATCTTTCTTAGCGTTGAAGCCCATGAGATCATTGCGTGCTTGTGCAGTTGCATTATGAACCGCGTCCTTACCTTCAACAGGCATATAGCGATTGAAAATATTTCCAAAGCTGAAGCCCATGCCGGTGTCTGACCGACTGGATTCAAGTCGTGAGCCCAAAGCGGCAGCGGTGCTGCTCATGTATGCTCGCGCAGTTCCAGCTAAAAAGTTCACACCAGAATTACGTAGGTTATCGTCACCTACCGCGATCGAGAACGTCTGCGTTGCGCTACGTCCTTTCGGATCGGTTGCTGTAACCATTACACTGGTTGAACCACGTGTGTATGGAGACATTGCAACGTCTGCGTCAGCGATAGTTACCGTAGCAGCCATACCAGAGCTTTCGATCGTATAGGTCAAAACATCGCCATCTTGGTCGAAGAAGAATTCGCCAACACTGAGCGACGTTCCTTCACCACCAATTTGGAGGGTCTGATTCGGAATCGTACCAATCGTAACTGGGATGGTTTCAACTTCTACGTCGAACTCGCCAACTACATTAAACTCGCTATCGGAAGCGGTAATCTTGAACACTGTTGATCCAGCATTCACACCGCTAATGGTTAGTTCTAAGTCAGTCAAGTCCACCGTAGCAACGTCAGTATCTTCCGATTCTGCCGTGTAGGTAAGTTCGTCACCATCAGGATCGGTGAACACGCCTTCAATCGAAACTGAAATCGGTTCGCCAGCAGTGACGGTCTGATCA
Organism: Gammaproteobacteria bacterium; assembly: GCA_009841615.1. Classification (GTDB taxonomy): domain Bacteria; phylum Pseudomonadota; class Gammaproteobacteria; order Pseudomonadales; family Azotimanducaceae; genus Bin55. Next base: position 40,469 of record VXLL01000030.1, read on the forward strand.
TCCAAGGTACCCGAGAGCACTGGAGCCGAGTTTGTCGGTTCTTCCGGAGGCGGCTCAACGACAGTTACGTCGAATTCATCGCTTGCGGTTTGTCCGATGTTATCGGTAGCAACTACTACAACTGTCGTCGTACCAGTGTTGTTAGCATAGATACGAATCGAGTTGTTGCTTGCACGGTAGAGTACGTCAGCGATGTTTTCGTCTTCGTTGCTGACGTCGTAGTCGAGACTACCTTCGTCTTCAAAGACATCGTCTAACGATACATCGTGCTGTTCACCCATGACAACTTCAACATCTTCGAGTGCGTTGACAAGCATCGGAGGATCGTTGCGAGCCAATACGGTTAGATCGAAGGAGTTAGTTGCTGAGTTATTAGCCGTGTCGTATACAGTTACAGTAACGCTGGTCGTACCAGGTGAGTGTAAGTACAGAGCGACCCATGCACCACCTTCGTCATCATACTTGATTGCAGCTGTAGCTACGTCAGGATTCTTAGTGGATGCATAGAAATCCAGTTCATCACCTTCATCGGTAAATGCGTCTCTCGCGTCGATCGGATCATATTCCCGGCCGATGTATTGTTCGAGATCGTCGAACGCATCAGCGTTAGCAACAGGAGGATCGTTGCGAATAACTTCTACTTCAAAGGTGTGATCTACACTACTGTCGTTTTGATCGGTTGCAGTTACGGTTACTTCGGTTTCACCTTTGGTGTCACCGTAGATGCGTAAATAGTGCCCATCAATGATAACTGCAGTAGCAATGCTGGCTCTCTCGACTTCGTAGCTAAACGTTAGTTCTTCTTCGTAAGCCATGTCGCCGTCGTCAAAGTACATAGTCAAATCGATGTCGTTGGTTCGACCGTGCTCTTGAATTTCTTGATCAGGAATTCCGTCGCCTACTACCGTAGGTGCCATGTTCGCTTCTACCGAGACGCGGAAGGATATCGAGACATCCTCGCCATCGCGGTCAGTTGCAGTAACTTTAACGCGTCCTGGACCACTACCAACGTTGTGACCAGTTATGCAGATATAGTTGTTGTGCTTGATAGTAACAGAGGCATCGCCTGGACGTGTTGTCGAAGCTTCAATGAACAATCCGGCTTGTTGATCGCGATGATCAGGATCTTTAAAGATATCACTTGCTTTCGCAACACACTTCTCGACACCAACCAAAATGGTCTGATCTTCGATTTCAACTTCGTCGCCTTCCTCGTCTTTGACGATGTAGGGTTTTTCGTTGACATCCGTTAGATCAACGCGAACATCCAAGTCATTGGATCCGCCGTATTCATCCTCAACAACAACACTGAAGTCAAAGGAATTGACATCAGCCTCAAAGTTCATCTCGCTAACCTTAGCCACCGAAATGGTGATGTCGTATCCAATAACCTCGTTGTACGTATCGGAATCTTCATCCGTATCTCGTACTGCTCGTGAACTCGCACGGAAATTCGAAGTTCCACTAAGTGTCACTGATACGGAATCACCAGAACTCGCGGTGTCAGCATCAACAACTCTAATGGCGTATCCTACCGTACCCCCCTGGTTTTCAGGATGGCCGAAGGTGATCCCAGTGAGAGTGTCAGCAAACTCCGGCGAAGAATTGTCGTTCTTAACCGTTATCTGGAAGTGACTTCCCACTGAATACACGTCGTGCTCTCCATCGGTAGCCGAAACTTCAACATCGCAAGTCATCATACCTGAGTCATCGGAAATATTTGATGTGGGTGGGGTAACCTTAATGTCGCCCGTTTCCGCATTTGTTTCCAATTTCACGCCTGGACAACTACCGACAAAAGCAGCACCATACGTTACGGCATCGCCATCACCATCGGTCGCCCTTACTTTTACGTCTTGCGAATAGTCTCCGACCAGCATATAGAGATCAATGTCGTTTGAAGCAGTCGGCGCGGTAAACACTGGAGCTTCCTTGACGTCCTTAAGCTTGACATCAAACGCTAGTCTGTCTGTTGCACCTGAAAGGTCAGTAGCACAAACATTAATAGTGTATACACCGTCATTTCGCTCGTAGTCAGTTCTTACGGTTTCCCGTCGTCCTGCACCTATACCGGTGGAATAACGACCTGTAACAACAAGGTTATAGGAGTGTGCTGAACCTTCTACCGAATCGGAACTAGTCTTGTTGGTAATACTATCCCAAGGAGGTCTGAAGAAACTAAATCTAGTTCCTGCAGGAGCTCTCGTAGCTGATGTGGGCTCGTCTCCTTTACATGGAGAACAATTGAAGCCTGCAGTCCAGCATAAGAGGTCGCCATTTGGCTGTGCATCATCGGCGATGAAGGTCAACCTGATAGTACCACCTTCGTCGATTTCATGCGCGCCCGATGCGAGGAACGTACCTCCGGGGGTTTCAGCAACTGCTCGAATGTTTGGTCCAGCGTTTGTACCGTAAACCAATCGTACGCTTACTGTAACGGTGGGGGTGTACTTGCGGCTTGCAGCCGTGGTACCCAATTCGTACGCGCGTACGGTTACGCTTGCTGTTTCAACACCATACTTACCAAGCAATGGGAAAGCGTCATCTTCTGGATCTGTTGACGGCAACAACATGTCAATTGTCAAATCAGCTCCACGACAGGAAGCAGCTTGTCCTGGTTGCCTGCCTAATTCTGCTTCAGCCCAAGTCTCGGTTCCGTCGCCCAGAGTACTGCTTGAGATTTCGTAGCATAAGTGATCTCCTTCAGGATCCGTAAATTTACGTCCGAGGGAAATGCTTCGCGAATGGATAGAGCCACTCTCTGACATTGGGACTAGCCACTCTTGAGTTGTAGCGCGAAAAGCTAGTTCAGGTCCGAAGTTACCTTCGGTCGAAACTGCAAGAATGATGTTGAGGGTATCTTTACCTCCAGCGGCATCGGTTACCGTAACGGTCATACCAATTTCGTCGCCATCTTCGAGTCTTTCGAGTGCATTAGCTAAAGATGTATTTAGCGCGGCACTGTTCTCAGGATTCGAAAGCCTAGTGGTGATTAAACCTGTGTTTTCGTTGTCCTCAGTGATTTCAAAATAACTGGAATGACTCGTGTAGCCGGTTGCACCAGAAATCCCGGAGAGGGAGTAAGTTAGCTCTTCTTCACAATTGGTGTTGTCACTCGCATTAGGATCGCCTTCACAATCACCCGCGTCTTCACTCGGAGTTTGATCCTCGTCCGTTGTGGTATGACCGAATTGAGCCAATACGTCGATCTCATAATCTACATGGGTTCCACCCATTGGGTCTTCTTTATCGACATGCCACATGAGGTTTGCTTCTGTGACTGCAAATCGCGGTTCGTGATTCTCAAGTACTTTGACTGCCATCGTGGACGTGATGGTTTCCATTCCCATAGTCGCCATCAAAGTCAGGTTCGTGGTACCTTCCTTGAGTCCTTTCAAACGAATTAAGTCTTCTGCTTGGCTGTCGGCATCCGTACTGATGTATATCGCTTCTAAGGTTGTATTGCTACTAACCTCGTACACGAAGGTTGCCGTGTCGCGTACGTACTGAGCGTACTCTTCGTGATCTGCAGGAATATTCATGACTTCCCGCCCGGTTAGCGCGAGATTCAGCAAATAGGTCTGCGGATCAATCTCTACACTCTCACCCAGCGAGAGTACAAAAGTGTCATCCAGCATCGAGGGTGCAGGATGTTTGTAATATCGCTTTTGAGTTGTGACCGTTGAGACACGAACTGCATCATCGACAGGTGTTCCCGCTGTTTGTGCGGCAGTAGCACCTGAAGTTGCAGCTGCAGACGGACGACCATAATTCGTAACCATCATATCTGTAGTTCGGCCCGAGACCGTGATCGTATACGCAGTCTCTGGCATCAACCCAGAGATTCGAGCACCTTGACGTAATGCAGTGTCCTGCGAACTAGTAGTGGAGTCCCATGGATTTGGGGTTGCCATAACCGTCATTGATCTTGTCACTGCTGGTGTTCCGCCCGTCCACGTAATAACGTACGACGCTGGGTCATCGTCTGTGGCGGTTGCCTCTGTGGTAGTGTCAGTACCAGTAACCACTGTCCATTCGACGTAAACGCTGTTATAGCTTTCCGCGAGCGCGCGAACAAGAGTCGGGGCAGGATGCGGAGTCGGAACAATACCTACACTAAATGCGTACGTGATCGGTCCATCAGCGTCATTACTTCCAACCCAGTCAAGCGACAGCACGCAAGATACTGCTGCCGCGCCTGTATTAGCGTCAGCCCCGGCAGTAAATGTCAAGTCAATTTCACCATCGTTGGTGCCGTCCTCAAGCCATGCAACACTACCTGCATCATCGTCCGTTACGAGAGTACCAGCGGGAGAGGCATTGGAGTCAGCAACTTCGGTCCCACCACAGGTAATCGTAGGAGTCCAAAAGGCAGCAGGTAATGTATCCGCCGTACCATCTCCGTCGAAATCACAAGTCGGCGCTGGGAATGTCAGAGCGGTGAGAGTAGTGTCTGCACCCGCAGCACCAGTAGCACCTCTGAAACGAATGGTATCGCCGTCAACGGAATCAAGGTCGTTCAAACCTTGCATTCCCGCTGTAACGCTATTCCACTGGTTTAAATCAGCAGCGTCAGCTGGAGTTGCAGCCGTGGAGGTGGACCAATCATCAGGCCACTCACACATTCCACTCTTTTCATCTGCCGCACCAAACACTGGTCCGGTAAACGTGAGTAGCACTCCTACGAGTGCCAATGTGAATATAGATCGGGTAGAAGCTCGCGCTTCGCCGATCACTTTATGCATTTTCATAATAGGATTCTCCTATTCATTAAATACCAAATACCAATTTGCCCATAGCATAGGTTGCTATGCGACCTATTGGCACAAAGACATTGACCGATCCGACGGTTTGAAGCGTCGTGCGGTCCGTGTATTTCCACTGAACTCTCATTTCTGATCCGCTCAATGACTTGTTGTCCTCGAACCGTTTGCAGCCATTCCGAGAGGAACGCTGCGGGCGGTTGCAAGAACGCCACTTATAACCTGTACGGTATGTTCCAATAGTCGATACGGAGTCGTTGTTTGCAACTTTCTTAATCGTATGTTGGATGGTGCACCGTGGGTTGGTCTCGTATTGCTCGTCAAAGACTTTGCGAAACGAGACAAGTTGGTGAGGTATTGTAGAGAATGAAACGCGTAAAACAACCCGTTGCAACAATTTTTTACAAAATATTTCAAAATCGTGTTTTCTTCGTTTTTACGCATGTTCGACCAAGATGCCGAATCTCCCCTCTGATAGCATCTCATCAGAGTGATCCGATGAGACGCTTTGTTTTTGGGAGAGATTGTAGAACATCCCGTCCACGCATAGCGTGCACTGAGTCTGTTTGCATTAAAGTGAGTACTCATTACTTTACCTACAGCGAGAATTGTACACAAAAATATCAAAATATTACAAATTATTTCTAAATATTTAAAAATCTTTTCAACCCGTCTGTTCTTCAACCGTCGTAAATCCCCAGCGAACATCCCTTTCATCCGCCGTCCGAATCCTCCCGATACAGTCCTTTGATCTATCATTACCAAGCTCATCCACCCATCTTTAAGATTTCGTACAAACCCTTATATCATCAAACTTAATAAGATTAATACAGAATCCCGTCAGCCAAGCAACTCCTCCCCATGAGGAATTCCCCTTATCCACTAATTCCCACCTTATCCTACTCACTAACAAGAGCCTTAAATCTCCTTTCAAGAACTTTGAAATAATTTACTAATATTGAAATAAATTGAAATATTTAACGCTTAAATCCGTAATTTAGGTAGCTCGCGCGCCCGGCAAACATGCCTTTGTGTTAGACAAATCACACGTAAATTCACCTATCCGATGCGTAATTTCGCGACACCGGCAATCTACGACTCCCAGACTACGAAAACAGCAGAGCAGACTCTCTCCGTTTGTGAAAGCGAACTCGATCGAACCTGTTGTGAAGTACTAACATGTGAACAAACTTTTGTATCGACTTTATGAGGTGATCGAATTGGAGGCTATTAATGAATTTTTTTCCGTACTCAACAATGCCCCTTGGATGAGGTGGGTCTGGCTCGGATCTCACGTTTTCTTGATCGTTCTTGCTACTGCGTGCGTGCGCGCAATAGCAAAGGGACTGCTGAACAAATACGTCCAAAGAGGAAGTGAATCGAGGAGGAAATGGAAAGACGCCCTGAGCCGCGCGGCAAGTAAACCGCTTGATTGGGGAATTTGGGTCGTCGGTCTGAGCTTCGCCGGCAACAGAATCTACGATGACGTACTCACAAAACAAACGCTTGCCGCACTGGCAGAAACGGATCTAATAATCAACGAGACGATACGAGATTTGATCGCGCACGAGGGTGCTGATTCCATCTTTGAGAGGGTTGGCACGCTCCGTAGTGTTGCGCTGGGCGTATTGGTGGCGTGGTTCTTGAATCGCTTCATCAAGGAATTTCAAGCAGTTGTTACCTTACCGCGTCGGGAAGGGACAGAATCGCGTTGGGATTCCGCGACCGCGAGCGCAGTGGGAAGAGTTCTACGCGCGTCCGTAATAATTACAACAGGTCTATTGATTCTTCAAGCCTATGGACTGCCAATTGAAGGAGTTTTGGCTTTTGGCGGCGTAGGCGGTATCGCCGTAGGGTTTGCCGCGAAAGACTTGTTGGCAAACTTTTTTGGTACGCTAATGCTACTCATTGACAAACCGTTTGTCGTCGGAGATTGGATCCGTTCGCCAGATCGCGAAATCGAAGGGACAGTCGAAGAAGTAGGTTGGCGCACCACTCGAATACGGACGTTTGATCGAAGACCGTTGTACGTGCCGAACTCTAACTTTGCTAGTCTCGCGGTAGAAAATCCAGAGCGAATGGAAAACCGACGGATTTACGAGACCTTTCGTGTTCGGTACGAGGATATGCCCAATGTCAAGAAGTTAATTGACGAAGTACGCGAAATGTTGCGGAATCATCCGGCGATCGACGTAACGCGTACCCTTATGGTCAATTTAGACACTTACACTGAATTTTCTGTGAATTTCTTTGTGTACACATTCACGAAAACCACCCATTGGGTCGAATTTCACGAGATCAAAGAAGAAATACTCCTCTTAATCTCGGATATCGTTCATAAACACGGTGCCGACTTTGCGTTTCCAACGCAGACGTTGTATTTAGAGAACGATTTAGCCCCCCAACGTGCCTGAAATTATATCGTCATGAAATAGTGCTGTGGTTCTAATGCTCGGTGGTTGGACGCTGGTTTGATCCGGGGACGGTGGTGATGTCAGTACGTCTATCGGTTCGTATGTCCTTAGAGCGTGTTCCTGAGTCAAGACACTGAAAAGGGGATGTTCACGACAGAACGAAATCTATAGTAACTATGTATCGGTCTGAACGGGTGTTGAACGCGCTATTCAAAAAGGATAGAGATAGGACTAAGAGACTCTACTTGAATAACTCGACAAGATTTCGGTGGTTTCCCAAGACTTTGAAGTTTGCGGTCTTGTTGCAACAGCACTTTAGTGCTATGTGATTTGAGCTGAATCACTTCTAAGTAGAAAATCAGAAAACGTTGGAGACAGGTCGTGCCGACGACTTAGAGCCGTGAGTACACATGACGCTCTAAGCACGTGGTAAAGCATTTACCTTACAACCGAGAAGCAAGGAATCGTTGAGTACGGTAGCATTCACACCGAGCCCTCACGTGTTGAAATACGGAGCCGTCTCGTCATAGAGATGATTTCGCTCGAGTGAAGGGATTAAGAAGTTCAGAGTTGATAGTGGGAGATCGTTTCGCCGATCAGATGAATGGTCAATAAATATTCCTAATTAGGTAATCCCAATACTCGGTTTTACAAGTCTGTGAGACCGTCTATGTGTATTTTTGTTTAGTTCTATACTTTTTTTTAAAAAATTAAACGACTTATTCAACATACCGATAAAAGTGTAATTCCAAGTATTACAGAAATGAATTTATCACACGCAGACAATACTACTAAATATATATAGATGTAATGTTTGACAACGGCTCTGACACTCGATGGAGGATTGCTGAGAACCGGCTTGGGAACATTCTCAGGGCTCACATAGTTGCACAATCACGTACGCTTGAACAAAAAATTTCGGATTCCGGTCCCATCAACCAAAGAATCGATCCTCATGTCCTGACCGAAGTTCGCAATATTCTCGTTGACCGCGAAGAGATTATTTGTCAACCAAGGAACACGGGAAACTGGTTTTTTCTAAAAAGTGTGCCGGTTCATTTAGTTCAACAGAGACTCAAAGAACAAGAGCAAATATTAAAGAGTATGAAACGATCCAAAAACTTTGGGAAGCGTGTTGGCCAGTGTCTGGAAATCGCTATATTTAGATCACTCCCCTTACAAAGTGAGTTCGAGTTCTTTGGTAGATTCAAGAATCTTGAGGAACATGACGATAGTGTGTTATACGAAAAGGAAGAACCTCCACAATCCATCAGTGAAAGATCATTGCCTGGTGATGAGAGATTGGACTTTCTTGTAAATTCCCGCGAGGGTGGCTGGGGCGGAATCGAAGCAAAGAATGTTCGAGAATGGATCTATCCAGATCGTGATGAAATACGCAAACTCTTGCGAAACTGTATAGATTTGGATTGTGTACCAATTCTCATCGCTCGACGAATACCGTTCGTTACTTTTTTCGTTCTTTCAAAATGTGGTGTGATCTTTCATCAAACCTACAATCAACTACTACCTTCATCGGAGAAAGAACTTGCCGAGAAGATTAAGGACAAGCACCTCTTGGGGTACCACTATATTCGCCTTGGAAACACACCGGACGCACGACTCCAAAAATTCTTCTCCGAAAACTTACCAAAAATCTTCTCCGATGCTCGCTACCGGTTTGAGAAATACAAAGATCTTCTTAACGATTTTGCCTATGAAAACGTGCCATACAAAGAATTTTCTGCTCGAGTCCGAAGACGATACCACGGTACAAACGAAGATCATGATTGGGATGACAATCCTGTGTATTAACGCTCCGACTACTTCAATAACACGTTCTAGTGTTTTATTACTCTCAGGAATAGTGGAAATTACCTTTGTGGGAGACATTCCATTCCTAAGAACATTGCTTAAGTCACCTAAGCTTTGTACATCGAATATTTTTCCCTTACCGTGTACCCAAGAATTCATACAGAGATCTGTCTTGCTCATATTTTTCGCCCCTCGACGATTTTATAGTAAATATGGTGTTATTTATTCCCATATTTAGCGAGCAAGACACAACCTCTTTAGCTGTTACACGTATTTTGGGAATAGAAGCTCTGAAGTCTGGACGGTATCTGATATCGCAAACAGCGGCATGGAATCCTGAGTTGAAAGTGTACTTACAATTGCTTCTCTTGGCATTCTCACTCTAACCACAGTACTACAAGGAAAACAATTGTTTACGAAGACTAATCGACTTGATCGAAAAGAGATTTACCTAGACTCGCTAATCAAAAACCTAAAACTATGGCGAAACCTTCCAGCCTATCAGTTGGAACGTCGTGTGGATGTACTGTTTAGTTTGGTACTACCAGAAATTTTCGAAAGAATGTTTTCGGAAGGGCGCAATGATCTGTTGGAAATACTACCCGAATTTCCCCTACATAAAGGGCTCGTTTTAAACGAGAACGACGAGTCGTACAACCGATCTGTGAAAGTGGATTTTGCAGTGTTTTACAAAGACCCCAATCGCATCTTCTTGGTAGAACTCAAAACAGATAATCATTCCATCAATGATGCACAGTTGAAGAATCTAAAGGCCGCGGCAGCTATCGAACCAACAACGTTGCTGAAAGGTGTGATCAAATGTGCGAGACATTCCGACAGTCCTCGTAAGTACGCCCACTTGATTTACTACCTCAATGAGTTGGGATGCTTTGAGAATTTCCACCACGTCAAAAGAATGAATCTAGACCAGGAAGGGTGTCGTTTGAGGGACAAATTTGAGAAGATTCAGATATCTCAAGATTGGACGAACGCGGATATTCAATTCAAAATTATTTATCCCGGTGGTGCTTCTAAGATTGCTGAGACCGCTCGAAAGATCGAATTGGTCAAAGCACTACCTGAGGAGACGCGCGCGTCGTTCTGTGACGTCATACGTGCCTTGGGGGAACATCCCTTAGCAAACTTTCTCCAAACATTAAGTGAATTCGAACCCGGTAGAGAGACTCCTTGGTCCCTTGAATCTAAATGATGGGAACTGCTTGATGCCGTCAAGTTCCACATCGAGTAGTTTGCATCCTTGATTTCGTATTGTTCAATGAGCGTATGCACTATCCGAACTTCCGCTACTACATTGAGTCTTCACGAAATATTGATCTTCCATGTGAGAGAGGTGATTCATTCAAAGGTGTTGTAAATCTGTCAAAAAAGTCCGTCCTACATGAAATAATAAAACACTACTCTATGCTAGAGAATACAGACTGGGCTTCTTGGTGCGGTCCATGCATCAGGACATTTGCGAAGCTGAGGAAGCTATACACTTCCTACTAAGAAAAGGGATTCGAAGTTGTGCTCGTCTCCAAAGACGATACTGTTGAAGAGTGGGAAGAAGCATCCCGCGATCACGATCTTCCGTGGTTAAACTTGGCAGACATTGGAGGCTTCGACAACGAGACCCCGGTCGCGTATGGTGTGCGCTTTATCCCTAAAGCATGTCTAGTCGGCGCCGGAGGATGTATTATTCAAAAAGATTTAGCACCAGAGGCATTGGAATAAGTTCTAGTTCAACAATAGGGCGAATCTACTCAATCTGGTGATTCGAACTAGAACGAGCACGTTCGGGTACTTAAGAACATCGCCAATTTGTTTAGCTCCTTCGTAATCAAAACGAGGCACTTAGTCGTAGCTCTCGCCCCTCAATGATCATAGAGTACATGTGGTGCTGTGTATTCTCATATTTGCTGAGTAACACAGATCGGAAAAGAGACTAGCCCAAGAGTGAGACAGCAGTTTCGGTGTCGAGAAGATGGGTTGGGAAAGTTCGCGACCGTGCCCTTCTTCCATCTATACTGATTCCGAGCTCACGACCAGTGTACAAATAAATCGAACTCACAAATTAGGGAACAATGCCAATACCCAATGTCTGTGGGTCACTCGTCCTTGTTGGAATTTGTCTTAAGTGTTAACCACGCTCATGAGTATGCTGTGCAGACTAGAAACCTTATAAGTCAATTGCTGAAGTCTGCTGTATATTTCTTCCTTGAATCGATCCTCAGCACCTTCTGAACTTCTCGGCAGCACAACGAACAAGTAACTGTCCATAGTAGAGTACGTTTTGCTTCCAAATTTCACGTTTTCGACTGTTCTAAGCTGCCCACACTCCCAGTTAAACTCTTTACAAATCGCCTCACCGACATCGTGAGCTACATTTTGTCCGGTTGGGCACTCCAAGCCAAAGTAAAAGAACAATCCGTCTCCACGTAAAAACAGAAATGTGTGTGGATGCCACTTTAATTTGAGGTATACAGTGTTTGCAGTCTTCCTAAATTGACCGTATTGCGGCTTCTGGCAGTTTACAAATTCAGAAAATCTGTGATTGAGCTCGGCCCTCATATCAAATGCAAATTCATCCTCATCAAAGTTTGAAAGTGAGGGACTGTGTCCTACTAGTGCAGAGTGAGAAAACAACTCTCGCAAATGTGAAATTTCCTCCATTGAAAAATCCTTATCTCCATCCAGTTGCACACTTTCCAGAAAAGTTCCGAAAAACTCTGCCGCGTTGTCTACTTTTAATTTATCCCCGTCGGCAAGCAACTTCTCCCTCATCTCGGCAAACTCTTCTGAGTCCTTTAAGCCATGCTCCAACGCTCGCAATCGAGTCGTAGAGACATCTTTCACAATATAGTCATATAAAGGTTCATATGCTTCTACCATACACAATATTCCCATCATTACCCTATTCGAGTGTCTTCGATCAATTGATACGCTCCGCACTGTGTCTTCTGCATCAACAAATTCAAACTTTTTTTCGTTCAATAAGACCAAAAGCTGCAAAGTATTGAGTAGACGCTTAATCGTTCTCGGATTAAATTCAATCGAATGTTCAATGAGTTCTTGACATTTCGTTATATCCTCTTCGATAAATTGCAAATCAAGACCAGTGAGCAGTTGCCCTAAGTATTTTTCCGGCTCGTATCTTTTGAGCGGCATTTTGAATGGGACTTGAATGATTTTGTCGAAGAAGCTCTTTCCTTTCAGATCGTTAAGATCCCAATTGAATTTCTCTTTCAAACCTGTCTCAACCACCCCGTAGTCGCAAGCGAGTACATATACACACTTGTCAATATCTAAGAAAACTTTCATTGCCTCTAGTAGTTCGACCGCCCGCATGGGTGGGATTCGATCTAAGTCATCGACAAATACGACAATTTTGTCCGAACTAGCTTTTTGAACGGTTACCTCATTGATGACGTTTTCCATTTCATCTTTCAATTTTGAAAGTATGTTGGCACTGTCTAATTCGTTTCCATTTTGAGTTTTTATGATATCCAGCATTTCTCTGATGGCATCAGCTTGGCCTACTAAGCTGCCGCCCCCCACTGCGAGCGCTGTTCCAGCCTTTTTCAAAAAGTTCGAAAATTCGTCAATTCGCGTTCGAAGAGTTGCATTGGTTTGTTCCGTACGCAGTTTTGTTGTTAGGTTTTGCATCATAGAAATTGCTAAACATCCAGCAGAATCGAACTGCGAATACTGCCACGTGTTAAACCAAACAGTTATATTCTTTTGTTTTTTTGAAGATTTATCGGTTAAGCCCTGCCGGATCAAATTCATCAAGCTGGTTTTCCCCGTACCCCAACCACCCTGCAGGGCGATTGTTAAAGGTGTATCGCAATGCTCAATAAATTCTGTTAGTACATCAGCGTAATCAACGATACCCAACGCTTCGTCACACTTATCAGTAATTGGTTGATCTTTGAGGCCTATTTTTTTCATCTACTTACCTAATCAAGATTTGTTTGGCGTGAGGAATGTTACACACTAGAAAGATGAGGCCATCAGTCAAAAACACCTTTCTCACACACTCGTAGGGTGTCTTTGATGAATTTGAAAAACTGGCTTACCTATGTAGGAAAAGATTGGAAAACTGAGAACGGAGTGTTGATCGAAGAAGAGTTGGTACGAAGTATTGATCTCTGGAGTTTCGCGTAGGGACCCGGCGCAAATGAACCTACAAAATAAGCTCCAATGGCAACAATTGGAAGAAAGCATGTACTTCTTTGTTCCACCTGTTAAACCAACTGTAGGTGCCACTGTCACTCAAAGGAGCGGGTTCATGTTTCTAGTCTCAGTTCAGATATAACTCATTCCAAAAAACTGAACACAGTAAATTCCCAACAAAACAGTTCGGCTACAACGTTGAGATGAACCTAACTCTACAACTCACCGCGAATTCTTCCTCCGAATCCATTCATCAAAATATGGACGCAGCATTTGTAACAATTCCTCGTTCGACACTCCGTCCAATGTTTCCAAGCAAGATATCGGTAGCGCAGTTATAGGCACTAAGGCTACTTGCTCTTCACCCTCAAAGCATATATTCACTTCGAGGGTGTCGCACAAACCAACACCACTAGGATTAACGTGCCACCCTAGAACCTTGACTGGATACGATTCAGACATTGCACATCTTCTTGACTTGTACTCCTGCAGAAACTCGTTGGAGACCTATCGAGATCTAGGAAAAGGGGCGATCTTTTCTGGGTTGGTTAGCCCATCTTTTGAAACTCGCGCCCCATTGAGCCTCAATCAGTTTTTTAGCTTCGGTGGGATTTCGCGCGTCTATGGAAACCGGCTGCGGTTGGGGCACACCTTGAACGTAAATTCTTCCGTAGTATGTTTTGCGTAAACTCATAGGTTGTTCCTCAGTTTAGAGTCGTGGTGACAATGAATTGGAGACTCATTGCAGTGCAGTAGCAGCGTCGAGAAATTTCGATCAGTATCAGTTCTAGTAAATGAAAACGTGAACGCACTCCTCAGCCGATAATCTAACTTGGTGTATCGAATTCAAAACGCAATCACGCAATTCGAACTCGCTCCAACTAATAGCGCAAGCTTAGTCTCCAGAGAGTCGAATTTTAGTGAACCGCAAAGTACGTTCGGACCAATTCAATCGTACGAAACCACATTGTGGCTGCTAGTCTAACAAGATGCGAACACAACGAGTACTGCGTGGTTTCCACCAGTAATATCGACAAGTGGTTTGTTCTAGACAATTGAGTTTGATAGGATTGAAACCGACCTCAAGAGACGATTTATCAGTTTCGACTACTGGGCTTGTACCTGTACTGACCACCAGAATTCGCTTCTTCTTTGAATTTGAACCAACAATACAGAGTTGGAAAATATTTACCAGTTTAGCATAACTACTAAATGAATATCCAGTATAAAAGCATTGAGGTGACGCTTCTGTTCGACTTAGTTAAAACATTGTCGATGAATGTTGTGACGAGTTCGGATTCTTCGGTCTATTTACTTTTTGTTCGATTTAGCGGTCAGAAATTTGTAAATGAGATATCCGACGACTACGAGAATCGCTGCTATGAGGTACGTTGAAATCGCTCCTATTGCGATCCCCGCGTTCGAATTGTCCTTGATATGCATAAAGGATATAACGCCGCAGATCCCTGACACTCCGAGGAATATGTACCCGATCCATGATGCTGAAATCAGAAGCACGTACAACCCGATAAAGATTGGTATAACCATCAACGCCGCGATCGCGATGTCAGATTTGTTGTAGGGAGTGTACCCGTATTCTTGGAGAGAGTAACGGTGCAAAGCACGTCCTACAAAGAACAATGCTACTGCTATCGCAACGTAGATGAGCCCCAAAATGAACAGGAATGTCGAGCTGTCCATACTGTTAGCTTCTACAAAATTCTACAGACAATAACGTTCGGCATTATAGACCAAGAGCAGGCTTACAATGCCAAGGAAAGGAGAACGACCCATGCAAAATCAATCTATGAGGAAATACGTTGTAACGGTTACCACGCGCAGAACTCCCGAGTACGTTAAGAGATCAGTTCCGGGACGAATCGAAGTCTGGGCATACTACCAGGGGATGCACAAGCCTTAGTTGAAGCGATGTTCAACTACGATGTCAAAATCAAGGACGTAAAGGAAATTTAATCCTACATACGATGTTGATTGTCGTTTGACGGACCATACTGTTCGAAGTAATCAATAAGGATCTGTTCAAGGTTGTATCTCTGGGCGGTGCGGGTTCGTGAACAATCCCTATCTAGACAGCATGATTGCGCCGAGTACTCCAGAATACACAATAAAACAAATCATCTCAAGCCAGTTAATTTCCTAGTCTTTAGACTAGTCAGATTCTTATAAATCCGTACTCAGTTCTTCTACGTGAGGTAAAGCCTCTTTGGCTGCCACTTCAGCGTGAAGTCTTGCTCGCTAAATATGGGAAGATATCACACCAGGTTTACTAACGAATGATCGATAGGAGAAACCCATAAACAAGCAAATCGCACGGTGTGCGAGAACTCTTCTCCGTCTGGTTTTAAGACTACCTTTGCTCCAGAAGTCGTTCAGCTAAATGACTGGACCACCATGAGTTTTTAAGTTTACGCAATAAATGTATTGCTATGTCTTCTCTGTCTGGATCCACTTTCGTAAGAATCCACGCATAGGTCGCCAATGCAGAATCCTATGGATTCTCATATCGTTTATCAATTGTTAGATTGCATAGGTGCAACATCAACTTCACCAGATCATCAATGTCGGACTTGACACGCAATCGTTTCCGTAGTGATTCAACCGCAGGATGCGTCGTAATCACTTCCAAAAAAGTATTCAAATCCGACGCAATATTTGCACGCGCCGCGAACGAAACAGACTCTATTTCTTCTTGTTCGGTGAATAGCATGGTGTCTTGCAACGGTAAATAGTGAAAAAATTTTAAGTAGAGAATTTTCGTAGCATTCTGTCATGCTGCGCGACACTCTCATCTAGTTCGATGCAGTTATTCTTCGTGTTGCTCTTTGGTGGCTTTCACGAATGCTCGCCTTTGAGAAATGATGACGGGGATACGATACATATAGGTTTAGATCGAAGACCCCAGATCCTCGTTTTCTGCAGGTCGTACTGCCGATTGCGAGCGCGCCTGGTTGTAGTATTAAAGACCTAGACGGTAAGTCTGTACACCAATCTACTTCAATGCTAAGCCAAGGGTGCGCGTGCGAACGCTGCGATCACTGACCCTTTAGTTTGTCCTGTTGTTCCACCCATTCCTTATATTTAAGTAGGATGTCCCTTTCTTCTCTAACCCGAGCTACCTCTCGCTCTAATTTGCGTACCCGCCGTTTTATGTCCATATTTTCTAATCGTTCTTCGCGCCGAGCCTGTTCCACCCACTTCCGTATAGTCTGAACCGAAGGTTCAAATTCACGGGCTAGTGACGTAAGACTTCGTCCTGAGCGCGCTAACGCAACGATCTTTTCTCGAACCACTTTGGGATAGGTCTTGCTAGCCATTCACCCATTCTAATTTGTTGGTTCGTGCTTGAAGTTGTTCACTACCTCAGGCCAATTACCGCGTCGCTGCTAAACAAGAGAGTTGCCTGTTCATTCAGGCGAACTGAACCAGTGCCGCCCAAGATTTCTTAAATGGATATTGAGTAGTGTGTCAACCTACGCGACCCTATAGAGGACGCTTGGACCGAATGGTTTTACTCCCATGAACCCTTGATTGACGATGAGTATAGATTGGGTTCAACCTTCGTCGATTGTGTTTTCGCCGAAAGTGTGTCCCCCAAACCCTGCTCATTTCCATGTGCCCTGAACGCCCCAATAGGTAATTAAAGAAATGCCAAGCAAGCCCAAGGCTACCCAACGAATTACCCTCGGGAGCGAACTTCGACGTTCTCGTCTTGGTTCCGAGACTTCATTAGCATCTTCTGTGTTCGATTCCTCAACCGTCTCGGCCTTCGATGATTCGATTGGGGCAGGTTTGGATCCCACTGTTGGACCGTTTACCGAAGCACAACCCGATATCAGTAATGTTAGTACCAACACTGACACAGACAGTTCTCTCATTCTAATTGCTCCTCACTCGATAGATAAATCACAGACACCCTAAGTATAACGAGTTTGCTGGAGCCTGATCTTAACAAAAATCTTGGTTCCTCGATATTGGATCAACACTATCGAGTCGTGCCGACTTACCACAATTGAACTGGCGATAGACTTCGACGTATGGGAGTTCGAAGCTAGATTCGCTTCCGAACTTATGACTTTCCTCGGGGTCATAGACTTAAATCGAACTCTCATACCCACGGAGAAAACACCTTGAAGAACACACACAGCTCACTTCCAATTGCAATCTTGCTCAGCGGTCTCTTTTTGATGATGACATCTGGAGTAAGCGCGAAAGAGGCTGGCTTCTATCTACAGGCTGGAGTTACCTATTGGAACGACCTCGAAGAACCCGAGATTGAAATTGAAACAGATGAAGGAGGGCTGCCAGCTGAAGCTGAAGAGTTCGTTACTCGCCAATATGAAATTGATGGTTCTCGCAGCCAACTTTCAATAGGCGGGGGCTACAACGTCAACGAAAATTGGAGCTTTGAAGCTTTCTATGTCCGCTCACCAGAATTGAACTTTTCCCTTGATTTAATTGTTCCTCTCGACGATCTCGGTATCGAAGAATCGTTGTCGCTTTCTTGGGCTGCAACTATGCGGCACACGGTGTTTGGAGTAGGTGCTGTGTACGACCTGTACTTGAACCAATATTTGTCCTTGTTTGGTAAAGTTGGAATTGCGTTTACCGACAGTTCCTTAGATTCCGAGTTTTTGTTTTTAGGACAGCCTCTACCAGAGGAAGAATTTCCCTCTGGAGCATTCAATCAAGATGAAGAGAATCAAGAAATTTATGGTGTTATTGGTGTGCGCGTTCCTTTGAAACTATTACTAGGATCGACCGATACTTCGATCACGTTTGCGTACCAATTTTTTGAAACAGCACACGAACGAGAGACCAGTTTTGAGGTTGGTTTCCAGTGGAATTTCTGAGGGGCCGTTTACCTAGTCAGCATCCTCGAAACTCAATTTTTTAAAACGCGAGACCCGTCAGGCTCGTCGAGTGAAGATGTAGAACTTAACACTTCAAGTAGTGTCCAATCTAGATGTATTGTTTTCAAACTTGAAAGGAGAGATAAAAGTGTATCGCAAGATTTGTTTGACAATGTTGATCTTTAGTTCTTTTCACTTCGCGTTTGCACAGACTGGAGAGCACTCTTCAAGTAGCGGCGACGACGAAGCAATGGTGAAAGACATCGAGTTGTATGGGTTAGATGTCATAAATATTTCTGATCGAGTGCGTCTTGATGTATTAAACAAAGTGAGTGTGCCCGTAAATCGGAAGAATTCTTGGACGCTAGATTCAAGTGATTTCTTGTCATCGGAACGACATTGGTCTTCTGGAAGTTTCAAACTTCGAGGAAGTGTTCTAGCTACTGATTCGTCTGCAAAGATGGGTTTTCGAGATCGTTTGTGGATATCTTTTGACGAGTCTATTTTCAGCGACAATGCCGGACTGATTGTTCACAATGTACCGCGAGAAGCCAAATCGTATACAGAGGAATACACATTGCTATCTCCCAAGTTTGCGTTGGGTTATCGAATCACGCCTACGTGGTCCTTAGAACTAAACTGGCAATTTGGCCCGCGTGAGAGCTTCTTGACTACTAACCGCGCTGGTGAGACATCTCTTTACGCTTCAGTTGAGAGTCGTTTCCTGTCCGCGGTAATTTCTAGAGAATTTTCTCTACCTCGAAGCTTCGTACTAGAGACGAAAGCAGGAGTAACCAACTCCTTATTCGAGAACAGCGTCAAGACTGAAAGTACCAGGTCTTTACGATGGACGATTGAAGACACTAGTCCGGTAGCAACGCTAGGGATTAGACGTGTGATAACGAACAAACTGTCAGCAAGAGTTGGGTTTTCTAGCTACTTTCTAAAGAAAGTCGAACCTGTGAGCACTGCTTCGTTCGGCTTACGCTACAACTTCTAGAGCACTAAACCTGGAAGCGAATAGCTTTAGACGATAACGATAGTGCATCGGTGGAACCCACCGAATAGCATCCGCATAAATCGTCCCTCGGTCTGACGCTCCCGAGATCCAAACTTCCGTGAGTTCTGAACCTACATCGAATTCACCGAAGGTATTCCAACCACACCTACAACTGGCGCGTCGAATTCAAGCACTTCTAAAGTAGCTTTGATTGACTTGGATCCCAAGCTCTTGAGTCAGAAGTGGCACAAGTATCGCGGTATCGAAAATAGTGCCTCCAGCCGCAATCCCAGAGTGAGAAAGACACTCCGTCTTTGTACCCATACCGTCAACAAGCATCCGACTCCGTGACATGTTTACCTTCTGATCCATAGAAATTGTTTGACTCAGCATTCCAGTGTAGTTTCTAGCTTGATTGTGGTGGTTCGTCGACTCAATCGGTGTCGTCATTGTAAATTTCCCACACGGACATCCATTCTCCTCTTGGACTATATACTGATTTCTGAATCGAATTTTGATGAACAGGCGGGCTGAGTGGTTCGTTTGCGTTGAAGAGTATTCCAGAGTACTACCGGAACAGTCTGTTCAAATACGATCGCGTCAGCTTTGCTGGTTCCCACGACAGTGGTTCGACCCTGCACTTCAGTATTAAATTTCGTTCAGACCGAGACACCGTCAAATTTCGTCGGTCATAAGCTCAAATTTACAGTGTGGATGCGGATGTTCGGTACGATTAGTTTCTTCCTAGTGTTAACATTTGTCCTGTGAGTGTCCTCGGGTGAAGCTACATGCCAAGACGACATCACGAGGAGTTTCGATTGATGGAAACAGTGCAAAATTTGTTCTGATTTCCAGGAATTACAGGATAGAAACATGAAGATTTATTGGCGATGTTGCCTCATTTTGTGCGCGCTTTCAGTAACGTCTCTGGGAGCTGAATCCTATGTCAGTTTCCAATGGGGATTAGCGGGTTCGCACTCAGATGTCGATGTTGACGTTTTTAATATAAACTATCCAACGTATTGTGATGCGCTCTTGTATCCGGACCCTAGCGACGCACCCACCGACGGCGCGTGTGCCCCAAAACAACGTCAAAGATCCTATGCTGGTTTGTACAAACCCGGTGGCGGCTGGTTCGCGAGTTTAGGGTATGGGCGCGTATTCGGGTCCTGGCGTGTCGAAGGTCTATTCGAGCGCAACCAATTCAAAAGTGCCCAAGACTTGTTACCGTTGGCAACGAGTGGAGACAGTGCGATCGATAGCAAGACGAATGAATGGTCCCAGTATGCGCTTCCTAATAACTCATTCAACGACCAAGGCACATCGATCTTTGCCGTTAACGTATTGCGAGATTTCGAATTGGCTCCTCGCTGGCAGGCATATTTAGGTGCCGGATTTGGCGTAGCGTTTTTGGACTTCCATTATGGTGAGGAGTTCTTACGCAAAACGGTAAGTGAAGGATATTTGAACGTACCGTTTCCGGTTGATTGGCCTACCGAAGCAAAGTTGAACGCGGCGGGGTCTTTGAGCGCTATCAACGAAGCGGTACAACAACGCGCGCTGACCTACAGTTTTGTTGCCGGAGTCGACGTGCACACCGGACAAGATCTAACTCTAGGACTTCGGGTTACTTGGCGAGTCATTGATGATGTCGAGCATGACGACGCATTGTGGACTACCATTCGAAGTCATGCTCCCGTAACGGCCGATGGTCGCACACCTTTTACATCGAATTTTGTGTTCAAGTCATGGTCGCATGTAACTATAGGACTAGTGGCAACTCGTCGTATCGGCCGTACTACACACTGACTGAACTTAGGTGAATCACTCACTGCACCAACGCCTCTCAGCGAGCCCTGTAGATATGCGACCTCTGAGCACGTGGTTAGACTTCGACATGTTCAAGCTAAGAGGAGCGATGACATATATTGAACAGACGGACTTTGCGAATACCAGAACATGGATTTCTAGTGGCCTCCTCCATCAACTGGATAACAAGAGGGCTTTTTGTGCTGAAATCGAAACGGCGGTGGATGGTGACAACAATGGAATCAGATTTTCGCATCATTTAGGTCGAGCTTTCTAAACAGTATCAGTCTTGGAACATGTTGCTGGCGGAATCTCTCGGACAACTTTAACTGGATGGATTGTGTGATAGAACCTCAGTTTGCCGGGCAGTTCATATTGGGAATTACAGTAACGCGATGTTCTACCAAATTCCTCTGTTTATGCACTAAGGGACTTCGCAAGTCGTATGGTGAGTGTAATCCACTACGGATGTCAGAATCTATGAGTAGCGGAGCTCTTCACGGTTGAGAGCAACGACTAAGATGTATCGAAAGACAGTCGTAGAAGTAGGGAAAACGCTACCGCTGGTTGGGTGTTTATTAAATTTTTCGATCGAGTTAGTGTACGCAAACCACTTCTCTCGGTTCACAACGGCACCGGGCTGTGCACAGGTCACTTGTTAGCGGTGGAATTCTCGTCTATTCGCTGGTCAGCGGTTGTATTCAAACGAGGGACTTAACCTCGTAAATCAAGCAAATTTTGCTGGAATAGTTTTACCAAAAACGGATAGAATACGTTCGTCTAAACAACTTCTAAATCGGAAAATTATGAAAAAATCAAAAATTATCGGAATAATCGTTGCGTGTCTCGCGTTTTGTGGCTTGGTCGGAGTAGCCGTATCGTTATGGGCGCAAGACGATGGGACTGAGGATGACGGATGCCGTTGGCATTTGGAACATTCACCAAAGGGAGCCGCAGACAATTTTTCTGTCTCCACATTAGTCAATGCTTTGTATTGGAATGACTGTACTGGAGCAGTTTACTTTATCCAAGGAGTCGCTAACTTTGATGGTACAGGGTCTACATCTGCTGAAGAAATCGACTTACCTTAAATCCCGTCCAAAATCCTTCTCGTACTGGTTTGCTTGATCTAAGTGTAAACAGTCAAAGACGTACTTCCTCGGTCGATTTGGAAGTAATCTAATTCCCCTGTTACAACAGTAGATTTTCTTCCGTCCCCAAGCTGGCTTACAATTCAGTGCCCGGTAAATCGATTGATCACCTTCGTTCTTTGGGAAGTGAGAACAAACACATCAAGGATGTCAAACCATGAAAAACTTAGGGAATGATATACAAAGTTAGCCAAAAGCGATCTCATGGCTAGAAAGGGTAACAGGCGCGCCGATTAGGTTCACGTCAAACTTCAAAGACGGTATGATCTTGCTCTCTGCATTGTGCAGTCTAAACGACACTTGCCATCCTTCGTCCAAGTACATAACAACGGTGTTTGTTCTCCGTCTATTCTGACTGCGATACATCGGACATTCCATGTGAACAATCGAGCTTGGAAGTTTTATCGGTGTGCCCCACTGCAAACTCTTATCGAAGTTAAACGATTGGATTTTCACCGTGCCATTGTCTTTGATCACTTTGTAGAAGGAATAACGACCGAGTAGATATTGCATGATCAATTCAGGGATACCGTACTCCGTAATTTCGTCCATGAAGGCGTCTAGAATCGGTTTGTAGTACCAAAGTTCCTTATTTGGTAGTTCTCTCCATAGCTCCCCTTTTCGTCCCTCTAAATCGTCCCATATCGTTGCTACTGCCGCCCAGTATCGCTCTGAGCATGGCACACCGTACCAAGACTGTCCAAAATCCAACTGCTTACCAAGCCGAGAATGTTTGATCGCAGCATGTCGGTTCTTTGCAGATATTCCAACATCAGCGTCGGGTGTGTGGATCAGAATGTCTCTAACGTCTCCGAGCTCTCCCTTTTGATCTGATTGAATCTCGATTGTTTCGACATCGAGTATTCGCAGATCATGGTACGCGAGAAACACTGCTACTTCGTTCGCGGCCTTGTTGATCCGCGTCTGCTCTGCTATGGATTGTCGAGTGTAGGCTTCTTGCGCGGTTTCACGCGGGGAAGTTAATTGGAGTGTGGAGTTTAGAATTTCGCGGAATTGGACAGCTAGTCCGTATTCCCACGCCTTACCACTTTCAACGGGTCTAGGCAAGTGCCTACATGTTTAGGATCAATATCTCTTTCGATTTTGTGCCGTTGGACATGGAGTAAGACCATTCGGGGGTTTCTATGCGATAAGAGTTATACATTGATCGAATTCTCGGATCATCATTGTAACTCAAAATCCAACTGTCTCGTTCACTCAGTACTGAGTGCAATCGTTCATGGTCAAAATCGTGCATATCTCCCTTGTTGCCATACAACCGCTCTCCGTTCGCGTACGGGGGATCTAGATATGCTAATTTGTCAGAATGTTTATTTAGTGTTTCGGTGTAATCGCAACATCGAGTGTTTAGGTTTCTCGATCTAAAATCACGCAGACTTTCAATCGAGCTCTCGGTAAATCGGGGGTGTTTCGGTGACATACCGCCCGATAACGTAGTGCCCGAAAATGAACTGCGATTGAGCACAAAGAAAACGGCCGCTTGTTCTATCTTGTTGTCAATCTCAAAATAGCCTTTCTGCAAACTGTAAAACTTGTCCTTGCTCAACGGATGGTAGACTCGCACTCTCTCCGACAACAGTACAGGATCACTCTTTGCAAACTTCCAAAAGTTCATTAGCGGTTCAAAGGCGTCCGATCCGTACACTTTGATACCACTCGCGGCGCAAGACAGTTCCACACTACCACCACCTAGGAACGGAGATACCAGCGTCTTTGTGTCGCTTGGTATAAATTCTCGTATCGTATCAACTGCAAAGTATTTACCGCCTGGATATCTAAGCGGTGACTTTGTCGAGTGTGGTAGTTTTCTCGCACCTACCAGCTTGGAGATTGTTTGTTCAAAACCGCCTTCAATTGGCGGTATTATTCCCCTATCTTGCTTTGGGTTCACTGATAAGCTCTTTGTACGGCATGGTACGGTCAATTGAGCCCGCTATGACATTCTCGACTTTGGACATTGTGTCCAATAATCGCATGTTCATTCGTGTTGAAAATTCATCAACATATCGCTCTAAATGCTTGTCGGACATTTGATGGTACACGCCATAGTGTCCACGCTTCAATAGTGCCCAAAAACTCTCAATAGAGTTTGTATGAATATCGCCCTTAACATACTCTTTGACACTGTGTCTAACTGTGCCGTGCTTGTGCTCAGTTAGCCCTGTATAGCCTCTGTGATCGTCCGTGTAAACGGTATCGCCTTCCTTCACTGTTTCGCCTACAAAACCGTGCAACTCTTTTCGCCCTGTATCTGCAATCGGCTTAGCTTTGACTTTACCACAATGTCGTCCCCTTGCACCGATCACGGGGGTTTTACCAACTGTGCCGCGACCAGCATGAAGTTTCTTACTTTCGTGCTTATTGTATTCCTTACCGCCTATGTAAGTTTCGTCTATCTCTACTGGACCGGATAGGATACCGCCTTTTTGCTTCAATGCGGTTCTAATTCTGTGTGAGAGAAACCACGCTGATTTTGGAGTAAGTCCTAGTTCTCTAGCTAGCTCTCTACTTGGTATTCCTTTTCTGTGAGTAGTGAGCAAATACACTGCGTATAGGAACATTCGCAAAGGAATTTTCGCTTGTGCCATGACTGTGTTGGTACGAACGCTAAAATGCTTACGACAAGAGCGACACCGATAAGGCATGGGCTTAGCATTTTTGCAAACAGCGACATTATCACTTTCACAATGTGGACAGATTGGAGTGCCAGACCATCGCAATTGCTCAATGTAATTTACCGCTGACTTTTCGTCGGGGATACGATTCAAAAACTCGAACATGCTAATATCTCGTATCGGCTCGTATTTGCTTTTCTTACTGGGCATAACTGCTAACTCCAATAAACTCATTCATGGCTAATATTCTACCATAAAATGAGATTTATTGCAAGGATTTTTGGCTAACTTTGTATATCATTCCCAAAACTTACTAGTTGTACTGCTAACGTTTTTATCCTTCTGCGTCGTTGCAGACGAACGCGTGATTCTCGGATCTGTTGAACGGCAAACGGAAGAAGGCGAGTATTTTGGACTCACTCTTGAATCAATATCGAACGGAGTGGGCGTGCAATTTCTAAATTTTGTTGACTCGGGGTTTTACTTCGGAGCAGAATTCTCTCGCCTAACAGGGGATAGTGAAGCTTGCGTGAGGTCACAGTGTGTATCTTCAGATACAGACTTTAATCACACGATGTTCTCCGGAGAATTTGGTAGAAATTTTGGTGATTGGACTCCGTTCGTCGGCGCGTCTTACAATGAGACAGAATCCGACGGCGAAAGCGTCGATGGTTGGGGTCTTGATGTCGGCTCGTGGTTAAGCTTCGACAGTTTCAAGTTAAAAGGAACGATTACCAATGCAGACGACGAAATCTCGAGGGGGATTTCTGGCGGGTTTCTGTTTCAAATGGATAACAACTGGGCTCTTGGCGCTGAAATCGGTACTTTGTTGGATAGTGAATCAGACGTAATCAATTTTTCGCTTCAACTGGGTTGGGTCTTTTAAACAGCGGCAACTTTGTAATCTCTCGTCGGAGTTCCAAAACCTCTGATACCCTCGTACCATTCGCTATCGTGTTAACCAACGACCCATCGTTGGTAGCGTCGGACCCAATTCACGAGCAAACATCGCCAGACATCTATCTGCCTTCAATAACTGAAGATTAGCTCTCGATACTCAAGGGCCAGTGCTTCCTGCGAGAAATCTAGTTCTCCTGTAAAAAACGTAGCGTTTCTTTCGTCCCCAAGTTGACGTACAATTCTGTAGACAGTAAGTCGTTTAATGTTCTTCGTTCCTTGGGACGCATGAACAAACATTTCAAGGAAGTCCAACCATGAGAAAGTTACTCGTTGTACTGCTAACATTCCTATCCTTCTGCGTCGTTGCAGACGAAAGTGTGATTCTTGGGTCTTTTGAGCGGCAAACTGAAGAATTCGAAATGGAGTATTTTGGATTCTCCTTTGAAACATCTTGGAATGGCTTCGGTGTGCAATTTTTAAACTTTGTGGACTCGGGATATTACTTCGCAGGAAAATTCTCTCATCTGTCAGCTGATACGGATATTTGCGTGGGGTCTCAATGTGTTTCGCCAGACACAGACACAATTCAAACCGTATTTTCTGGCGAGATCGGTTGGAACTATAGAAATTTGACTCCATTTTTCGGCCTGTCCTTCTTCAATGAAGAAAGCGAAGGCGAAACCGTAGACTATTCGGGTTTTATTACCGGTGCTTGGTTAGACTTCGACACGTTCAAGCTACGAGGAGCGATAACTAGTATTGATCAGACTGAGTTTACAAATGCCAGAATATGGTTTTCTGGTGGCCTTCTTTATCAAATGGATAACAATTGGGCTTTCGGTGCTGAAATCGGTATGGAGACAGACGGTGACGGCAACGGATTCAGATTTTCGCTTTCTTTGGGTCGATCCTTATAAACAGCGTCCGTCTCGAAATTTCATGCTAGAGGACTTCTGCGACTATACATAGATCTGATCTTCCGCAATTGCCTTATTGTGTTGGGAAGCGCATTCAGGAATTTAGTATAGAACCACTTCTACTACCTCTTCTCTATTCATATGCTACCAGAGACCAATCATCCAGTGCTGAAATTTTTCGGTGTGGATCTTATCGACCTAACAAGTAATACGCTCCTTGGCTAGCATCTGCTCGAGTACGATTCACTAATCCTCGCACCCCATTTAATTACCTAAAGAGTTCAGTTCTATGGAACGACAATCTCTGACGCTCGCGATCTTTAGGAGTTTGGTTAAACCGGGACGAAATCGCTACCGACGACGCTAGCTTGACGCCGAATGGTTTCGAATTTCGCTCGCGACGCACATTCTCGACCGCCGCGATTGATCGTGCCATGGTTTCGATAGCAACATTCAACTAAACGAAAACCAATCGTGCGATTAGCAGTTCGTGAGCGTGAGGAACGGCGCAAATTGCCCCCACTGATTTGGCTGTGGGGCTATTAGCGTTGTTCTTTCCGGCCATAATCGTAGTACCGGAAGAAGGTTTCCAGAGGGGTGTTGCAATTTCTTCCGTTGGTACCTTTGGGAATGTTTCAATGCGTACTGATCACGTCGATCCGATCGCTTAAGTGTCTTGAAAGAGGTGACGGGATCGAACGCATTTAACATTTTCGTTGGCGCATCGTTGAGCGCACGTTTGTAGTTTCGATTTGCGATTTGGTAATTCGTAATGCGTATTTCCATCAACAGCGTTGACAAACAGTCCCACAAACCCAAAGAACAGCGACGAACGTACTGTGTCTAAAGTTAGTATTTATTCGGAGCGCTTACATTCATACCTGTGAACAATAAGACTGTCGAACTCCCACCAGGAGACCTACTAATACTTTGTTCAGAGGCGCGGCTCTTGTTTTCTTTGTTCCAACATGCATCATTAGCTAATTTGTAGGCAAATATGAACATCCACAAATTTCCGTTGCTGAAGAACGCTTTGATTTTCTTTGCATCAGATTCGGTGGAGGCGTTAATGAGACTATTCACAACCATAATCACTATCGTACTAGTCGTTATCAACATCCCGATAGAAGCGACAGAATTGCTACCCAAGGACGGATACTCCAAATCGGAATGTAAAGGTTTCCACACACACAAGCTACTTGAGCCGTACAGCGTGAAAATTGATACCTTTAAAGCTTCAACGCAGTGGGTGGATCCCCAATTCAAAAATAATCGGAATGAACAGAATACCGGGATTGAAGCGGAATCTCAGAACGAACAGGATGACCAGAACATCTATGAAAGGGATGAACAGAGAAAAAAAGAAGGACCACAGGAACTGCAACCGCCCCCGAGTAAAGAACAGATTACTTGGGAACAAAAGGAATTACTGGTGGTATACGAAGGTACGATCACTTTTGAAGACAGGGTTGAAGAAATAAGGGCAACCAGAGAAATGACCCGATCTACCCAAACGCCCTATGCTTCAATAGGGTTCACAGTTCCAATTTACCAAAAACTATCTCATAATCCATTCAAGTTTCTTAAACGATACCAAGAAATAGAACTCGCTAATACGATTGAAAAGATCGAATTGGTCGTAAACAAAAGGGGTGTTCTCTATACGCGCCCAGCTGCCTTTGGTAAATATGGAGACCAAAGAGTACGTGTACAGCCAGTTTCCCTTTGTATTACGTTTGATCTTACGAAATTAGAACAGCGAAAGACTTCGTCGACAAAGGAGTCATTTGCATTCCAACAATTTGACGGTTTTAGAGTTTCGAAGGAAGGAAATACCGAGAGCGCTAGTACAAGCGAGAACGAAGCCGCAGATGCCCGCTAGTTTGCCGAGCATTTCTGGATCGACTGATCAATGACTCCGCTTGAAGTGCGTTCTAGCTTAATCGAATGAGTAGCCTATCGGGATTGAAGTCTCCAAGTACTTGCGAATCAGCTAGAGAAGTTCATCGACTACCTTAGAAATTTAAGCACCCGATCCAAATTTTTTGATTTACTGATACCAACACTTACTGCTTGATTGTTTGTGCGATGTAATAAATCGTTGTTACGGCACTGACACACTGAGAAGAGTCCCGTGGGTTGAATTTGGAGTAGATCACCCACTTTGAGGAGTTTGAAGTTGCCTCAGTTTGGTTAGTAGTTCATTCTGGAATTTCATGTCGAACCACGATAGGAATGATGAATAACTTTGTCGGGAACCGAGATCGGGCCACCATCTGCGATGCGGGAGTAAGTAACTCGGCGTCTTGAGCTGCTCTCAGCCAATTTCGATCCTTTTGCGCAACTAAACCAAACTCTTTTGTGACAGACGTTATCGAACGACTCCATTGCACGAATTCGGCGATCTGTTCTCAATACTCCAATGAATGGTGCTTTCTGGCTATGGGTGGACTATTCACAAAATTCGAATGGTCGATATCTGTCGAGCCGAAGTATCGTCAGTCTCCTAACTGAACGCAACCCGATTAGTTCGAAGGCTTCATAAAATCGTACTAGACGTTCCTGATTCGACGGGGACCAAATATTTGAAAATCAAACTATCGGAGGTAGCCTATGAAGTTTGTTGTTCTCGCCACTCTATCTCTTGTTCTGTCAGTATCAGGCTTCGGTGAAACTGCGGAGAAGGAGAAGACAAAAGGCTTTAAATTCCCCCCAACTTACTCTTTAATTGGCTTGTCCTGGTACGGTGAAGACACCAAGGCTCAGGTTGGCAGCGGTATCGGATTTCGGCTTCGCGGCTTTGGAATGCAATTCAATGACAAATTTGGTGTCGAGGGTTTTTTGGACATCGCTGCAAAACTGGAAACTTCGACTTTAAGCGATGTGAGCGACGTTGAAATATCGGGAGAGATCGTTGACTTGAAGACCAAACGCAACAATTACGCATCAATCGTCGGTACCTACACCCATCAGCTTAGTGAGCGGTGGTCTCTAATCGGCAAGGCCGGATACAGTCGTTATTCGAAGAAGTTTCACGTATTTTTCGAGGGTGACCAGGTTTTCCCGAGACGATTAGTGAAAGAAAGCGACTTCGACTCCGTTGTTTCCTTTGGTTTACTAAGGAAAATCGGAAGTGATAAAGAACAGAAACAGGAGAAGTACTACACACGTGCTCTCGAATTGTCCCTGACCAAGTTTTTTGGCGAGGCTGGCGCGATGTCGATTAACGTTCGATTACGCGGTATTTAGAAGTCCTTTTGCAAAGTAACTCATATCGATGTACTGATGGTCGTACCTTCGTGAATTTCAATATGTGATTATCTGTGTTCGGTATTTCGCGACTGAATCACCTAGAAGCGGAGATTTTGCGTCGATATCTGCGAACGGACTTCGATTTATTCGTCTCTCAACGGGCGGCAATGATTCGGAGATTAGAACACACTAGATCCGTGAAGACTCGGGTAACAAGGTACCAAAATTACCATTCTTTGGTTTGGAGAATAGAAGGTCGCTAATCAAAGACGAGCTTATACAACGCGTAGAGACCCAACGCCCAACCCGCGAATAATAGTCCGAAAAAATTAGACATAGACATGTTCGTTACGCTTTGTGCTTGTGCCCACTCTAGCGTTTCAGCACGAACGTCTGCATTAGCTTCCGATGGCTCTATATCTTGATTACCTGATTCTGAAACGGTTGTATCGATTAACGTTGATTCTGATCCCCGAACAGCCGGGTCATGCATCGATGCACAACCCGATGCTATCAATGCTACGATCAACATTAACGAGATTGATACTCTCACGCTAGTTGTTCCTCACTCGATAAACGAATCACTGGAAGTTTCATTTTAGCTAGTCTAGATGTAACTGATTTTAGTAAGCATTTTGCCGATTCGACATTGGTTGGTCGACACGGAGTTG
Organism: Gammaproteobacteria bacterium; assembly: GCA_009841615.1. Classification (GTDB taxonomy): domain Bacteria; phylum Pseudomonadota; class Gammaproteobacteria; order Pseudomonadales; family Azotimanducaceae; genus Bin55. Next base: position 70,841 of record VXLL01000030.1, read on the forward strand.
TGGTGTCCAAGCGGACTTGCAGAATAGTTTTTCCGTTCATCGTGAATGTTGGCGGTATCGAGCTCAATGACCTCGCTGTGAATTGTCAGCTAGCGACTGTCAAGATGTGAAAAGTTTAGGTGGAGGTTGTAGAGATTATGCTGTGTTACAAGGTCTTAGAAAGAGGCACACAACATGGAATGAGGTGCCATGAAAACGCACTTGGTCCGTCAAGACTCAAGCATTGAGGTGGCAAGTTAAACTGTTTGGGTTCAGAGCTTACGAGTGTCGTTAGTTAGAGAGTATGGCCCACAACACCCACAGACCCATAACCGTCAGTCCAACTATGATTCCTGATTGCATTGACTTAGGCAAAAAAGACGTGTTTGGTGCTCCTGCCCACGGTTGCGTACTAGCACCTAACGTTGCCTCAGCTTCCGATGAGTCCACGCTTTCAACAACTGTTTCGGTAACGGTTGTGTCGATTGATGTTGTCTCGGGACCCCGCGCAACAGGGTCATGCATCGATGCACAGCCCGACGCTATCAACGATACCGCTAGTACTAACAAGATTGGTACTCTCACTCGAAAATCTCCAGTTTAAAAAAACGAATCAAATTTGTGCTCTGACAAGTTTGAAGTGATGCTATTTTATCGTACACTTGAAGATTAATCGTTTGCAGTCCGCTCTCGTATAACGATCGAACAAACATAGCAAATCACACGCACGATCCTCTTAATCTTCACAGTGGCACAATGCGTTGCATTACATAGCCGAGAAACTAGTGCCACGGAATATAGATCGCTCAAGCCTTACTAGTAACCCAGAATAAAGAGAATAAAGATGACTCCAAAAACCGCGGCTACTCCTATCCCAACACCGCCTAAAAAGAGAAGTGGATTCATTGGATTGTCTTCCTCTTCTTTTGTTGGTTGTGAAGGTTCCTTGGTTTCTGGTGTTTCAGGAGCCGGTTCAGTAGATTCCGGAGTTGTTATTTCGCTTCCGGCGGTTTGGGTTTCTGGAACGGAATTATTTACGCTCGCGCAGCCCGAAATCAGGAACGCCAGGATAAGCGCTGACGCAGATAGTTCTTTCATTCTTATTGCTCCTCACTCGACAAAAAGTTACACGCGGTCCTCAGTCTAACCAGACTGAAGTAACCTGATTTTATCAAAGATCTTGGGGAGTCGATACTGGTTGAATCGCTATCAAGTTTTTCTGATCAAACGCACTTGAGCCGTGAATACTCAAGCATCACGGCACTAAATCGAAATGTTTGGGTTCGAAACTCAGAGTTGTAGCTAATCAAAGATTAAGGCCCACAATAACGAGAGACCCACCAACGACAATCCAACTATGAATCCCAATTTATATGCCTTTGAAGTTGGTGGCACAGGCAAGAATGACGAAGATGGTGTCCCTGTCCACTCAAGAGTTTCAGGACGGTATGTAGCCTCCGCTTCCGATAAACCCGCAGTATCCATAGCGGTTTCTGAAACGGTTGTGTCGATTGGTGTTGTCTCCGATTCCTGGACAACAGGGATATGCATTGATGCACAGCCCGACGCGATCAACGCTGCCGTCAGTACTAACAAGATAGGTACTCTCACGCTAATATCTCCTGTTCAATTAAACGAATCAAATTGTGCGATGACAATTTTGTACTAATACTATTTTATGGAACATTTTGAAGAGTTGTCGCTAGTGGTTCAGCACTCATATAGCGTTCGAACAAACACCGCGACTCATTTGCTCGACTGCAGCTAACATCACAGTGTCACCTAGTGTTGCATTACATGGCCCGGATGCGGTCACAACGGGACATCAATCGCTCAATCCCTATAAGCCACTCAGAACAGAACCAAGGAACAGCCATCCAATAGCCCCTATCCCAACCCCGTGCAAAAAGCCCCACACAAAGAACAGTGGATCGAGTGGATTGAGTGAACTTACTATCTTTTGGTTTGTTGGTGGTGAAAGTTGTTTGGTCTCTGCTGTTAAGGCAAGAGATTCAGTAGATTCAGGAATGGTTGTTTCACTTCCGACGGTTTTGGTTTCCGGTACGAAAACATTTACGCTCGCGCAGCCCGAAATCAGGAACGCCAGTATAAGCACTGATACAGATAGCTTTTTCAATCTTATTGCTCCTCACTTTATAAAAGGTCACAGGCAATCTCCAGTCTAACGCGACTGAAGTAACCTCATTTTAGCCAAAATTTTTATGCGGCGATATAGGTTTAGTCGATATCGAAAAATGCTGACCAAACCCACCTGAAGAATAGACTTTCCCAATCAACGTGCGCGTTGTCGGTGCCGAGTTTAATAGTCGACCTATGAAGCCTATCTCAATTTTCGATAGTGATGTTGTTGATTGTGAAAAACACCCACACCAACAAGGCTATTCACGTTTGCACTACGAAGTCGTGAAGTTGCCTCAGTTTGATAGACAGTTAATTTTGGGACTTGCAACAGCAACAGATTGGACACGTGCGTGAATCCGACAAAAATTCCTAATCAATGGTTAGACAAACTGGGTGAGAACTTCGGAGGATGAAGGTATCTCAGTTTGAAGGACTACGTATACTGGTACTATGTCGCTACGACGACTCACAATACAGAAAAACATAGCAATCTCGTACGATAAAGTGCACTTCTCGAAATCGCGAAGGAACAAATTTTCCACAAGCTGTGATAGTGTGAGACAAACTGGAGACGACTATCCCATGAAAGTATTTCTCGATTGTGTATTGTTGTTATCCATAGCAACAGCTCTGATCTCTTGTAGTTCTGAATCTCAAACATCTTGGTCCGTAACTGGGCATTTGATACAGATACAACCAGACTCTGTCGAGCAACAAAGTGTTGAATCAACGAGTCTCCATCCAAGTGCCGTACCTGATGGTGGAACTGAAGTGTACCTATCAACGGCTTCGATCTCAATTACTCACCAAGTGACAAACGAGGCTGGTGAACCGATCACCGTTGAGTTAGCATCGGGTAATTTCGAAGCGGAAACCGTGGAGCTTCAAGGCAATATCGACAAGCTCACCGAAGTAGAAATAGCGGTAGAGCTAAGCTCCGAAAGCGTTGTGACAACGACGGCTTTGATCGGACCTGGTTCCAACATCTCTTTCGCGTTAATCGATTCTTTAGACAATGATCTTGATCGATTAGTGTTGTACGGAGTTTCCAATAGAGCCATCGATCCAGAAAAGAAATTCGTGATTTCTGGAGATCTCCAAGACATTGTCGACGGTGATCAACTAGCGATCATAGATCTCACAACCGAGATATGGGACGAGGAGGGAGAATGGGACTTCAAGGAGTTTGGAGAAGTTCTGATACGCGACGGCAGATTTCATTTTGAAGCAGATATCGATGGACCTACAGTGGTTGATATTTACGTAGAGTTTATAGGCGATCAATTTACGCACTTTGGCGGTGTAGCCGTCGTTGAGCCCAATTCTACGTTCAAAGTGATATCGCTCAGATCATCCACGGACTTGATGACCACCTCCGATTCCAGACTGCACACCATGCTCGTCGAGTCATGGCTAAACAACGAGGAATATCTGGCCAAAATGGACAGATCAGAGTCGTTGCGAAGAGAGTTCTTTGCCGAGTATCAAGCGCAACAAGTAGAGATGCAAGACGGAGATGTAGATGTCGCAGACGAAGAATCTCCAGAAGACGATGTCGCAGTCCCAGGCTCAGCTGACTCTAAATCTTCTGAACACAGGATTGGAGTGTCGGCGGCTGAAGGATGCGAACATGTAGATCTCACTAACGTGAGACCAAGTGCTGCAGAGTCCTTTAAAACTCCAGAATTTCGCGTCTTGGAAGATGAAGCATGGCAGATTCGTGTAGATACTTTGGAAGAAATCGCATTAAACAACGAAGATCCTTGGGTAAGTCTCCTTGCTGTAGAACTGGGAGCGTTCGAGTACCACTTTGGCGATCTCGAGCATGCTTTTACAATCTATGATGAGTTAAAGTCACAGCTTGACGAAGAAATTTACACGCGGCGTCTAAAACCACGGCGAGATATGCTTATTAGCTACATTTGGGCTGAGAGAATCACAGAGATTGATAACAGACTGGTACCGGGTCAAAAAGCACCACTCTTCACTCTTCCTGACTTACAGAACGACGAGATCGAACTACTGGACATTCTCAAGTCGAGAGACTTGGTTTACATCGATTTCTGGGCTTCTTGGTGCGGTCCATGCATTAGGACATTTCCGAAGTTGAGGACGTTGTATACCTCCTACAAAGAAAAAGGATTCGAAATCGTACTCGTCTCTATCGACGATACTGTTGAAGAATGGGAAGAAGCATCCCGCGAACACGACCTTCCTTGGTTGAACGTGGCAGATATTGGAGGCTTTGAAGAGGAGACCCCAGTCGCTTATGGTGTACGAATGATTCCTAAAGCATATCTAGTCGACACGGAGGGATGTATTGTTCAAAAAGATTTGGCACCAGCAGTATTGGAAGAAGTTCTAGTGCAACAGTATGGTGAATCGACTCAATCTGTGGAATCGAACTAGAATCGATATGATCGGTCGCGTCTAGACATCGCCAGTTCGTTTCACTTCAAAGCAATCAGACCCACCCGATTGCTCATAGGGTTCATCTTTCAATGACTATAGTAAATATGGGTCTAGCTATTCCCACATTGAGCGTGCAAGAGAGTTATCGAAGATCAATGCGTTTGCTCCTACTCGTGTTCATGCTCGGTTTAATCAATCTCTGCACTACACATGCTGCATTGTCAAATTCGGTTAAATCGCTACCTTCGACAGACACCACCCAACTGGCCTTCGGATCCTGCATCGACGAAAGCAAACAAAACCATCCTATTTGGAAAGCACTGAACTCGAAGAAACCAGAAGTCATGGTTTTTTTGGGAGACAACCTCTACTTCAAGCATTCCGACTTGAACCAAAATACCACATTAGACACATTGAAGATCTACTATGATCGCTTAGCCGAGACCCCGGGTTTGCAACTACTACGAGAATCAAGTACAGAGATCTTAGCGATTTGGGACGATCACGACTACGGTCCGAACGACAGCGATTCTACGTTCCCCCTAAAGAAATTGACACAAAAGCAGTTTTTAAATTTCTGGTATGGCACACCGTTGGATGCAGAACCCAGACCAGGTATTTATAGGAGTGTTTTCTACAAGGTAGGAGACAAAACCATGCTAGTTATTCTCCTTGACACCAGATTTTTTCGAACACCTTGGAAACGTGACCTACGTGTCGACGAACCAAGTTACGGGGCTATCCTACCAACCACGGAAAGTGATGTAACAATGTTAGGAGACGAACAATGGACGTGGTTAGAAGATCAGCTCCAACAACAGGCCGATCTGCACATTCTAGTATCGAGCATCCAGGTCCTGCCTGTCGATCATGATTCTGAAAGATGGGATGGGATGCCAACGGAGCGCGATCGATTACTTCAGCTGGTTGCAAACGCAAGTGCCTACACGATTATTTTGAGTGGAGATCGACATCTTGCTGAAGCTTCGAAATTACCAAGATCTGAATACACAGACCTGAAGCATGACTTGTATGAATTCACATCCAGTCCGATGACCTCTGGAGCTGGACACGGTAGAAAAGAAGTCAATCGTTACCGCGCGTTGAAGAACAACGTAAGGGTCAACAATTTTGGACTACTGACCATTGATTGGTCCAAAGACGTTATCAAAGCGGAATTTATTAATCGTAGAGGAAATTCAGTTCAACAAATTTCCATTTCAAAAGAGTTGAACACTAAAAACTAGGGACAATGAGACTGAACAAATTACTTTAGGGAACCGATACTACGAAACTGTGCAGGAGTTATTGAAATTTTTATTGGTGCTTATCAGCGATGCCGACGTATTCGAAACACATAGTTGCAACAGCTGTGCTCTCCGAAACTCCAAAGAGTAGCATTCCGCACCGCTTTAAAGTTGCCTCCTTTTCGACTTCGATGGGTGTTTCCGGCTCGGTCCAAACTGTTGGCTTCGACCAAAGAACCGATCGAGCATTAATTGTTCTTCCGGTGTGATCGGTTCGTTTCGTGCTTTTTGAAGTCGTGCTTGTTCTTGTGCGAAAAGGTCCGAGAGATCGACCCCGTGCTCCATGACGTAGTAGTCGACTATTCCTAGACTGAACACGCTCCGTTTCCCCGATTGATAGTCTTCCAAATCAGTCGGTTTTCCGGTTGCCTCAGAATACATGGTTGATGTTAAATCTCCTGCGCGACTCAATAAGAGCCAACAAAATCTGTCGACCTCTGCCACTATCTGAGGCTTACTGCTTAACTCATTGCGACTGACTGAGCTCGCATACGAACTAGCATCGCGCCAGTCGTATTCCAGTATGACGTGCTTAACTTCTTTGTATTCTTTTCTAATTCTCTCGACATGGAATCGTATATATTCCTTGGTGTGTGCTTTTTGTTCGTCGAGCAGTCTAGCCCGTCGTCGCTCGTAGTCTTCAACTAGTTTTGCAATCAATGCTTTGACCCTTTCGATCATTGATCCGCTCTTACGGTTGTGCTTCTTTTTGGGGACAGCCTCCAGGCAAGCTCCGCGTGAATCGAGAATATGAGAATGAGGAGAAGCACACAGACAAAATGTATAAGTACCCCCTCTTCCACCATGCATGTGCTCCACCAAACCACATCACCGAAGTTTTTTTCAATTGTCGGAGCACCCCATACACTCAAGAAGAGCAGCGCACACGCCACGCCGGCATAGAGCAAAGACCCTATCATCCGGAGACTAGCAACCCAAAGTTTTTCTGTTCTTTGCGGTGCGACGTCGTTCATCTCTCAATGCGTTATTGATTTGATTTCTTCAAATGTAACATACGAGGTACGTTTATTGCAACATTTTTTGTGGGTTCGCCCCAGTCATCGCCTAAAGAGTAATTGATGGCGTGTTCTGTTCGATCAGTCATGTCTTTATCCTTGTTTAATGATTGGTTCTCTTCAAATCTTACGCCTCAGTCCAAACTTTGAATCTCTGACCACCGGCATCATTAAACACTCTGGTGTACTGGATTGAAAACGATCGAAATTTCTCATCAGGACTCCGTGGGTCAGAGTTAGCATATCATGCACCAGAGTTTTATTGCAACTCTTAAATACTCTTTTTTGTAAGATTTGACTTGAGTGGGTTCGACTCTAGAATCGCAACCCAACTTATGATCTTCCTTGGGGTCAAAGGAGTAAATTGAACTTTCAAAAATCATTCCTACGGAGAAAAAATTTGAAGAACACACACCGCTCACTTCCGATTGCAATCTTGATTGGCTGTCTAATATTGATGCTGACATCTGGAATATCCGCGAAAGAAGCTGGCTTCTATCTACAGGGTGGAATTACCTATTGGAACAACCTCGATGACCCGAAGCTTGAATTTGAAACAGACGATGAGGACTTGCCCATCGAGTATGAAATTGATGGATCTCGCGGTCAGATCTCAATTGGTGGTGGTTTCCATGTCAATGAAGAATGGAGTCTTGAAGCGTTCTATGTCCGCTCTCCAGAACTCATCTTCTCCATTGATGTAGATGTTCCTCTCGACGATATCGGAGATTCGATTTCCCTGTCTTGGAATACAACCGTTCAACACGCTGTGTTCGGAGTCAGTGCGGTGTACGACTTTCAGGTGAACCAATATCTGTCCTGGTTCGGTAAAGTTGGGTTGACGTTTACGCAAAGTTCCGCAGATACTAGTGTGCAGCTTGGAGGGCAACGTCCTCCGTCGGGTGTATCTCCACCTGGCGCAGAAGTTCAAGAAGAAGAGAGTCAAGACATTTTTGCTGCTATTGGTGTGCGTGTTCCTCTGAAACTGGTATTAGGATCGACCAAAAATTCGATCACGTTTGCCTTCCAATTTTTTGAAACACCAGAAGACCGAGAGACTAGTTTTGAAATTGGTTTGCAGTGGAATTTTTAGAGGTTCGTCTAACTCGTCAGCATCCTCAACTCAAACTTTTATAGTCGAACGCGAAAGCCTACTCTACAGCTGATGCAAAGGAACCAATATTGCAGATGAGCTGGTTCAAATTTAGCAGTTAAGGAGACGATACAAATGAAGAGACAGCTAAAAAAGCAAATTTGTACCCTTATTGAGAAGCAGATTGAGCGTCATGGCTTATATGATGACGAACGCCTGACAGTTGACGGTCCGATACCAATGAGTGATATGGATGATGTGGATCTGATTATTACAAACAATCAAGACCATTCTTTTTTTAAGATCACCTTAGAAAAGGTAAAACCAGACGACCGTACCTCGTATTTTGCTATTTCTGTGATCATGCCGTACCGGAAACTGTTTGAAGGATCGCCGTTTGTCAGAAGTACGTTATCAGATTTACGACGAGGTATCCAACGAAAACTGTCAGCAAATTTTTCGGACGATCAAATCCACGAAGCAATTTCAAGACTGATTCAACGCTTGAGCGAACATCCACTTTGTTGAAAATGGGCTGTTCTGCTCACAGTAGACTGTGTCTAGGAGATACTTGTTGGTGTCACCTATCTTACCTGTCAATCTTGAGGGTGTGAGACTACTTCAGCACAAGTTCTATCCATTCAGTGGAACCCGCCGAATAACGTGAGTATGAACCGTTGAAGTTACCTCAGGCTGATGGACATCTACAATTCGTAACTGGTAATCAATCGACACTGTATTTAAGGGTCAAGCTTCACTTGGGTTGTCCCGATTCGAACGTATGTAAACTTGCAGACTATTAACTAATTCGATTCTTCCTGTAACACATTACTGGAATAATAGTCTTCTTCATCGTCTATAACGAACCTACCTACCAATCGATATTCACGACTGTCGACCGGATCGTAGGGACAGAGTTCCCCTGCTGTGATTGTGGAAGCGACGTCAGACCAATCGGAATTAGAATCGTCCCTCCCCTGCCATTTAGACTCTTTCACCGTGAATTTCACGTCGTTCACAACTAAATTCAAAACCTCGGTACACTCCGATATGGAAAGAGTTTCTAGAGTTATTTCGTCCGATTCCACCGTTAAACTATTTAGGCGTTCATACACGATTTCACCAAAGAAATTACTGGCGAATTCAATCGTTTCACCATCACGCGTAAATGTAGCAACCATACGATACTCATTGGAGTCTGAAGGCGAATAAGAACAGAGTTGTTCGGTTTCTTCGGTTCCTTCAATATCCGACCAAGCCGAGTCTAGGGTTCGCTGTTGCCATTTCGAATCGACTACGGAATAATTCACATTGTCGACAACCCAGTCCGATGCGGTAAGGCAACCGTCTTCAGCCGAATCGTCATTGAATTGAATTTGATTCTTGGACGCTTGTAAAAGATCAAGCCTTAGTACCGGAAGTACCTCCGAGTCGGTAAAGTCCGTTACTTCGTTTCCAAAACGCTCAAAAAAGAGAATGCCCTGATCTCTAGTCGCGAGATATATGTGTCGACCATCTGGACTGGCTTCGACAGGAGTCGCGCCCAGGCTGGTGCTTGAGAGTGTGTATCGCGGTATGAGCCGCCCAAAGCGATCTCGAGTCCGCTGTCTAGAGTTCACGTTCGCAACAAGGTCGTTCAACTTCAGTTCTCCATCTTCAGGGGAGTACTCGACCACGTACCCACCGTACGAACATAGTACATCGATGACATAGGACCCTGTTCTAGGAATCGCTCCTGCACACGAGACGAGTCCAAGACCAAAAAATCGCTCAGACAAACTTGGTTCAATAGCGCCAGTTAAATAGTCAATCGTATAGACCGTGAAGTTCGCTTGTGAACGCGCTTCTCTTGTTGCGGTGAAGAAGTACTCATCATCGCTTGAAAAAGCCCCTGTAAAACTTGGTGACTGTGAACTTATCCAAGGCTTTGAGATTGCGTGAAATGAACCAGTTCCAACTTCGCGGCCAAGTAACTGCACTTCGTTCGACTGCCATCGCCACCAATAATTGCCATCAATCGACGGAAATACAGCACGACCTGCCACCGAGTTGTTACCCATGGAATCTAACATGCTATCTGAGTTAAAAGAGTAAATAGTCTGAGCGAAATTCGTCGAGCGATATAGATAGTCTCCGCTGTTTCCCATGAACAATACTGGACTTCCATCACTTTTGTAATTGGAACCGGATCCAATACCATGGTCCGTGCTGTCAAGGACGAATTCTGCGGAGTCGTCGGAACTAGCACTGAAGGTCCACCACGTATCCTCACTGTGGGCGTATAAGCGTTCGCGATATGAATCCCAGACTAGGAAACTCCCGCCGTCAGGATCATTGATCTCCTGCGTCAAAGTCAGATTTCCTGTCGTGAGCTCTCGTTCGAATACACTGACACCTATGTTCGTGGAAACGAACAGGAACGTACCGTCTGAGTTAAACACCATATCCGCTACACCAGATAACGAAATTACTTGTCCCGACGCATCCCGATGTCCCGTAGCGACTCGGCCTCTATATACCAACCAATTCGGTGGATCGGTAGGAGACCAATTTAGCTCAAACGCTGCACTTGAGTGTGAACGCGTATTTCCGACGCGCAAAAGCACGTTTGAACCTTGCTCAATGTACACTACTATCTCGATGCCCTCGCCTGGAATCCGAGTAGTTCGTGAGGCTATGATTAGTTCCGGATTCAGATTGGTTTCGGTCGGATGAAAGGCTGACAAAATGGATGTTGAACTCCCGCCCTCGATCCAAAATTTAAACCATCCTGTTTCAGCCGCTTCGTAAGAGTACCACAGCGACGAATAACCCAGGTGAGTACGAATAGAAGAACCTGTCGTCGCGAATTGGTTGGAGCCGACAATGTTCCCAGCGCTGCCACTCAACGATAAAGCGCTACTCATCCAATTGTTCGTGGGTGTTTTCCCCCACTGCAGAACAGTGTTAGTTGAAGAGGAGTCAGAGTAGGTGAATGCTCGATTGTTGTCCTTGGCTCGTCCCACCGAAATGGCGTATTCTCTGCCTTCAGTCGCGTCAACAACAAATTCCGGTCCGCGCGCGACGACATTATTAGTACTCGTACCGATCGAACTCAATTCTCCTACGCTGGTACCGGTAAAGGCATTTAGTTGAAGTTCCGGTCTGTCCCAATACCAAGTGTAGAGTCCATCTGACGGAGCGGTCCATTTCCGCCACCCTGTTTGAATACCGGTAGCTTGAGGTTCGTCGGGTTCCACTCCTAACAAGCCTACCTGAGATAGAAATACACTTCCACTCTCGGTAGACGCTAATTGCGATCCCGTCTCAAACCAGTCCCAGCCAGCACGAGCTTCTGTTCGTTGTGCCCAGTTCAGGTCGTCGAACTTCCAACCACCCGAAAGAGAACTCGGAGACGCCACCATAATGTAGTAGATTTCATCTTGGGCGGTCGCAACGGTGACTGGTTCGCCCGGTGCCGCAATGCCGGACACTAGTCTTAAGTCGTCAATCGTATCACCAGAGAATACCAATACATGCACGATCTGAGCATCCTCTATTTGAAACTCCCAATCGCCGTCCTCTGGTGCCGCCCACCGATACCAAATCGTCGATGCCAGTGTGCCATATATTTCCCCTGGTTCGATTGTGGCACCTAAGTTATGCCCCGCTATTGAACCGGATGCACCCGTCAACGTTGTCGCATCCGCGAAGTTGTCATTGGGTGGTCGTTCACCAAAGAGCCAATTCAAGGTTAGCGGCATGGAAGCATTTGAGCTACCGACGCGAATACGGTACTCCTTCCCCTGCTCTGCAAAAAATTGCACGGACCAGTCGGCAGAACCAATATACTGAGTGCTCGCGATTCCACAACAGTGTCCTGTTGCTAAAAACACGTCTACAACAGGCTTAAACGAATCTAAATACCAACTCGGTAATTTGACTCGGGGGCTAACTACAAAGGAAGCTAGTCCCGATTGCTCAGCAGTCCATTGAAACCAAAGAGACTGAGTGGGTCTCTGACCCGTTGAATTCCTGATCGGTTCACCCGATTCTGACGTTGCCAAGAGCGTGTCGATTTCCAGAACACCGCCCTCGCTCTCCAGCACCGTTGGAGAGTCAAACGCGTCGTTTTGTGGTGTTTGCGCGTCACTATTGGGCTCGTCATCCGAATCCAGTTCTCGAAAAATTACCGAAGTGCTCACGCTTTCCCCGTTCCACGTGGTGACCGTGAGATATATGGTCAAAAGTCCTTCCGACTTTGAGGCAAGATGAAGGAATAATCGCTGCTCTTCGCCATGACCGATTTCTCCCAAGTAAATGTTGCGGACGTGTGAATGATCAACGTAGATGCCGTCCTCTCTTTGTACGGACCCTCGAAAATTTCGAAAGAAATCCATTGTGTCCGCTGCCGCAAAACCGAACGATTCACAAGGTTCATCGTCGGCAGTACGACAATCGACATGCAATACCGAACCGGCCGCAACATAGCTATCCGTTGATATCGTTACTCCCACGAGATGGTTGTGATCTTCACCAATCGCTACTTCGTACTCGGTTTGGTCTGTATCCAACGTGAGTTGAGGTGCGTCAGAACCTCGAATCATCGTCCAGGCGACTGCCGCACGCGGAGCTTCACCGAAAATTCGTTCCCCCGATACTTGGATTCGGTAAGTACCCGGTTCAGGATCTTGAATGATTAACCATTCAACGTTGTCAATCTTCGACTGAGACGAATGTTCGCCACAAGGCGATGATCCACAGTCTGCATCATGGTCTAGCCAAAGATCCAAATTATTTAGTACCGTGCTGGCTATTGTGTCAGCAGGTGGCTCGTCCCAAGTCAGTACAACGTCAAGTCTCGTCGTTCCAACCGGGACCACGATGTCTTCGTAGGCATACTCGCCATTTTCCAACGTAAGCGTCGCACCAGAGCTAGTCCAACCTTCCGGTACGTCGTGGTTGACAATACTCGTCCGAGCCGAAACCAATCCCATGCCGTATTTGGCTTGCATGGTCCCTGGTCCGTTGGTGTTGTCCTTTGGAAACAGTTCCTCCGCGTTGAGCCATGCTGCGGGTTTCACGGCACTCGCCATCAGTCTGGCTCGAACCAAGGCAGGTTCCTCGCGGTGATCGGGAGAAGCATCCATGAGTAAAGTCGCGATTCCAGCAACACAAGGAGTGGACATGCTAGTTCCATTCAACGCACGATATCCGTCGTAAGATCCGTTCCCTTCCGTTGACAGAACAAAAACCCCGGGTCCAACCACTAAAGGTAACAAACGACCGTCAACCGTAGGACCATGACTGCTGAAATCGGCCAGATCGCCATTGTCATGAACAGCTCCCACTGCTAACGAGTTTTTTCCCGACGCGTAGTTTGAGTAACCATAAATAGCAGCATTCGCGTTTGATACAACATACAACTGTCGGTGTGTCCAAACAGTAGAGTCTAATTTTCGAGGACCTGTTGATTTACCATCATTTTCTAAGCTACGACTAGAAAGGCTCATATTTACAACCAATGGTTTCACTCGATCAGCGGTCCATCCTTCTTCTGGGCACGACGAAGGTTGTGCTAGAAAGTCCATACCTTGAATTACGATCGATGTGCTTCCAAGACCTTGAGTTGTCAGTACTTTTGCGAAGCGAATGTGCTCGACGCCCGGTGCTACTCCAGCGTACTTTGGTTGAAAATAACCGTTTCCAGCGATCGTCCCAGTCACATGAGTTCCGTGCCCACGACTATCACTCCAAAGATCGTAGTCTTCACCCTCAATGAAATTACTACCACAAATGCTTTTTCTATTGGACGAAAGGGCGATATGGTTTGCGTTCAATCCTGTGTCCATAACCCCAATTGGGACAGTGCTCCCACTGAAACCCGTGTAAGAGCCGAACGCGCTAGCTACCGCGCGAAGAGCGTCTCCGCCCACCGCAGGTATCGCGGAGTCGTGCGAAGCCGTTACCTCCCTATTGGGTTCAACCGCCTGTACGAAGTCTAAAGCCAAGAGATCGGACAACTGACCAGGTCGAACGACCGAGGCAAATGTCCTAATTGATGCGTCGAAATGACCGACCTCTAATCCGATTTTCTCGAGTTCGGTTCGAAACATGTTCTCCATCTTTGACGAAACGACGACCACAAAAACCGGAATGATTGTTGATTGGGAGTTGCCCTCATTCATCTCCTCAAGGTCACTGCTCAACTTGTAAGTCGGCGGCAATGCTCCAATTCCACTCACCCAAGAAAGTTGTGCAATAGCGTCCAAGCTATCGCGATTATTAGGTACCCTCAATCGGATCAAGTCGCCGCTCTGACCCAACACACGAGCACCAAACCGACGCAAGGTCTTCTCTATTTCCGATGATTGGAGTGGATGCTTCAATTGAACCCACCCGAACGTCCAGTTTCGATTCGCGTTCTCAGCTTGTTGCAGCAGCGTGTCAATCGATGAATTGTCATTTAACCATTCGTGGCGATCGAATACACTGACCCTCTGAGTCCCGCCCGAATCATCTACGTCCATTCTGGATTTCCGAAAATTATTGCTTACGGAAACAACCGAATCGCCGTATGTAATGATTTTTGAATTTTGTACCGATTCGTTTTTATACTTCGAAACTACATCGACTCTGGGTTTGTTTGCACCTACGACAATTTGCTTCGTCGATCGAGCTCTCTCATAGTTAGTAATTTGATCGATGACTCTTGCATTTGTGTCAGTGTCTTGATCTCGAACAACAATGTCTGTATCCTGCTTTGGTATTCGTGATTTGACTACCATCACGAAAACGAGGAGGAAAATAAGTGACCCAACTCCAAAGAGTACGACACGCGTCTTTTTAAGCTGATTCATAATTTGCTAAACGAACCCATTGAAATTACATTGTAAGTGGAAAATTTGGTGGACATCTACGGTTTAAATTTGATAGGCAATTCTTCTTTTTGCTGGCAAGCACGACCCTTTGGAATATTAAGAGCAGGTCATAGCGAGAGAACACTTCCGTTGAAAAATTGCCTGCTTCCACACCTTTTTTGTGCTGTAGGTCGAGCACGCACATCGCAAGGAGCCGAGATACTGTCAGTCTATGCGGAATGCTGACTTATTTGGACGACAGTGACGATAGAGTGATTTCCAGTGCTTTACTGTATCAAACGAATAACAACTCTGTCTTTCCAGCAGAGGTCGGTGTGTTGCTGGATGATGAAGTAGATGAAATCAGATTCTCACTTCATTTTGGTCGAGTTTTGAATTGATCCGGATCTGGGACCCGGTTCAGGTGAAGTTACTGTACTATTAGTTCACCTAGAAGAAATGTGTCGATCTTTGATGTTTGGTATGTCTGTACCTTGGACACTCATCGAGAAGTTCTGAAGACACTTGAACAGAAATCAAATGGGTACGTTCGACCAGTCGGACAACAACGTTTGCGTCGTTATATATTTGGGAACAATCGTGCTACTTCTGACTTTGGTCGAGATCAATTAGACTTGGCTCGTCCGATGAGGTACTATTGACTGAGTTATCGTCTTCATCGTTCCCTAACACCTCGTTATACCACGTACGACCGAGCTCATGCGGACCACTATGAATCCACCACGCATCCCAAATAGGATTCTGTAATTCGGTCCTATTTGTCAGCACTTCATCCACAAAAACTTCATGAAAGACAAACGGTTCATATTCGCTACGTAGCCACAGTGCTTCACTGATTTCAGCAAAGTACTCCTGTACATTCTTCAACAGATTGTGTTGTTTCTTGCTGGTTTCTTCATCGTCATCGTTACTAATATAGTTTACTAGCTCGTATTTACCGGAATCTACTGCCTCCTGCCATGAGTCAATGATAGTCTGATCGTCAAAACCGTCCGGAATTATCAGGTTGTGGAAGGCATGGGCGAACTCGTGTATTAAAGCACTCGGCTGAGTAGGAAATTCTTTCAATAAATCAACTAGATTGCGAAAGACTATTGTCTTACTATAGAACTCGTCCGCGCTTGAAGAGTAGCTCACGTAACAAGCTCTCGTACACAGACTGGGCAATGTCAAACATTGACTATCTCCACAGTCGTCATTAAGAACGATCTTCACACTTTCGGCTTCTAACTTCTCCATCACTTTGACCGGAAACAGAAACTTCATTTGGTAAAGTTGACTCTTGATGAGAGCATACGCTGTTTCCGCGGTTTCCTTCTTTGATTCGAGAATATCCGACTTAATGTAAAAATTGAATCCTTGGTATTCCCTCTTCTCATAATCGTCTTCATCGCCGTAAAAGTTGTCTACCGAATTTTCACCCATGATCAGATCATCGAGATCTACCACTTCTGCAAGAATGAGAATTGGAAACAGGAGAACGCTGACTATTAAATAGTTCTTGATCTTCACTTGAAGGTACCGTAGTTCGATGGTTCGTTTTTTGTGAGAAACGTCTTGCATTTGAATTCCTGAGTGTGATCTGACTAGAGTTTCGTCGCAGTTCTTGAACAAGGGTACTACTCGTGCTCGTGATCTAGATCAAGTAGGATAGGAATTTCGGAGGCGTTGGGGAGGACCGAGTCATCTTCTTCATTTAGTGTCTCCCAATACCAAGTACGACCCGGCTCATGTGGGCCACTATGATCCCACCAAGCATCCCAAATAGGGTTTTTAATTTTGGTTTGATCTGTAAGTAATTCATTGGTAAAAACTTGATGGAAAACAAACGGTTTCCAACTGCTCCGTAGCCAAAGTGCTGCACTTATTTCAGCAAAGTACTCTTCGTCGTTCCTCATCAGATAGTGCTCTACCTTGCTAGAGTATGTATCAAGTCTCCTAGTAATATAGTTTACTTTTTCAAATTTTCGCGAATATACAGCCAATAGCCACGCGTCTTTGATCGTCTGATTGTCGTATCCGTCCGGAACTATGAGGTTGTGGAAAGCATGGCCGAACTCGTGCAATAGCAGAGAATTGTTCGATCGAAAATCTCGCAAAAGCGCATCAACATCTCGAAAGACGACAGCCTTACTTTTGAACTCGTCAACGAATGGAAAGTACGAAATGTAGCACGCGAACGCACACTGATCGCAATCCGTGTCTCCACAGTCGTCGTTAATCACGATCTTAACCTTTTTGGTTTCTAGCTTCTCCATAACCTTGATGGGAAGGAGAAGTTTCATCTGCAAGAGTTGACTGGCAACAAGAGAATACGCTGCTTCCGTCTTTTCAGCTTGTGAATCGAGAACATCCAACTCCATGTAGATATTAAATCCAAGGTATTCCCTCTTCTCGTAGTCATCTTCATCCCCATAGTATTGGGTCAATTCAATTTCGTCTTCGTTCACAGCTACATCGTTGAAATCAACTACTTCTGCGCCCACAAAAAAAGGAATCAAGAGAAAACCTAACAACAAAGATATTTTCATCGGCTCAAGATTCCTCAACTGTTGCAAAGCTCGCTTCAAAATTTAGTGTATCCCCTTAATCAGCACACGTTGATTCGATAGAATTTTACCCCACTTTACGATGACTGAGGAGCTTTGCTTCGTTCGACTCAGCTACGCACAGCAAACCTGAAACTGCCCACTCAGTGAGCGAATTTCAACAGACATGCGAGCCTTTTATTTTGTTGCGAAACGAAGATCAGTAGTTGAACTTGCATGATAGTTTTCGTTCGTTTTATCGAAAGCCAAAAAACATTTGAAACAGATTATGAATGATCCATGAGTTGTTGCTCGGAAATACAATCCTCGAAGATTTCGAGTTGTCTGTCCATTAGAACGTACTCTATGAAGAGGAAAGCAAATTGATGAAAAATACTCTCGTACTATTGCTAGCGATACTATCCTACTATGTCATTGCAGACCAACGATTCATTCTCGGGTCGTTAGAGGGAGACATAGCGGTAGGGGAAAACGAGATACGTGGTTTCGAAACTCCATCAACCTCGATCGTGACCGGATTGGGTGCAAGATTGTTAAATTTCAAAGACGAGGGTCTCTACTTCGGAACTGGTTTCAAGTACCTTACAGGTGAACGCAAGATTTGCTTTATATTTTGTGACTCCTATGACGCTAATGAAACCTCGTTGTTCGGAGAAATCGGTAGGAATATGGGTCAATGGACTCCCTTTGTCGGCGTAACTTTCCACAGTTCAGAAGTTGTATTCCCTAATGAAAGCGTAAACAACGAGAGTTGGGGGTTAGATCTTGGATTTTGGCTCGAATACGACAAGTTTAAACTTAGAGGAGTCTTAATCAACCTAAACGATGAAGACTACAGAACGTTCTCTGTTAGTCGCCTGGTTCAAACGGATAACAAATTGGTCTTAGGTTATGAGCTTGGATGGTTGCTGGATAGCGAAATCTATCAGTTTAGCTTTTCACTTCAAATCGGTAGGTCGTTTTAACTTGCACTACATGTCTAGTCAGTTCTTGGTGTGAGCTTGCGGGTTTCAATTGACTTGCTAACACCTGACCTGAAGTTTTTTTAGAGCGAAGATTTTGGGTCCAAGTCTGATACTGGATCTTGAGAGACGGTACGAGGGATATTTTGCGACTTCTCTATCGTTTGGATTCACTGTCGCGTTGTACCAAGGACCGGTTGAGTGAATGGGGGCTGCACTCGAATGGACTCAGTTTGGGGTACCGACCCGGAAACTGCTTCTCTACCGATCGAACGTCGATGTCCCAGACAGCCAATCGCATAGTGTTGACTAGAGATCGCAGGCAATAAAAGTAGTCAATTGATGTCAAACACACCATCAGACTCCGATTTGTTGGATACCTACTGCTAAGATGCTAATCTTAGGTGACACTACAATGTACTGTTGCTTCCATTAATCAGTCCGTCCGTTCGTGCAAACTTCTTGAGGAATTGAGTCATGAAACGCTTGCTAGGTCTCGTGCTTGTCTTGTTGTCCGTCTGTGTACTTGCAGACGAACGGATTATTTTCGGATCTCTTGAGCGAGAATCGGAAACGGAGGAATTCAACACACTTGGAGTCGATATTGAAGAGACCGACACCTTGCATGGATTTGGTGCTCAATGGTTTAAATTCAGAGACGAAGGTATCTACCAACGAGAGAGGTTCACTGTCCTTACTGGTGACAGGCAAGCCTGCCTTTTGGAAACCTGTAACTCTTTTGATACAAGGAAGGTAATATATTCCCAAGAAGTAGGTATAGAAATTGGTCAATGGATTCCATTTGTCGGTATGTCTCTCGCCCTTTCAAAAGTTGAATTTGAGACTGACACTGACAGTGAATTTGAACTGACTAAGGGTCTAATTGCGGGAACGTGGCTCAAACTCGATACTTTTGTACTAAGAGTAGCTGTACTTAACTTTAACGATAAAGATAACAGAGTGATCTCAACTACCTTTGACGACGAAGATAACAGAACGATCTCTGGGGGACTCCTGTTTCAAATGGACAACAATTTTGTCTTAGGAGCTGAAATCGGAATGTTGCTGGATAGTAAAGAAGACGGGTTTAGTTTTTCACTTCAAATCGGTCGTTCCTTTTAACTAGTTTCAAATGTGTAGCATCATGCAGGTGAACACCTGTGAGTTAGAGTTGACTGGATCGTCGCTGACCTGTGAGTTCGTTGGCCTGGAGTTTCAGTTCCCTACTTGAGACTGGACTCGAGAGCTGGCGACGGTGCTATCCTACGACATTTGTATCGCTCCACTTCTTGGCTGTGTCTCACCTAGACCGAGCAAGCGGACCGTGCTTCGTTTGATTCAGTTAGGTTCAACGCGCCAGAAATCTCTAATCTATTGAGCAAACGCACTTTTTGCAAATGACCACGTACCCCAAGTTGCATTGAAATCGAGTGTAACTGCTCGTGCAGGATGGACGAAATACGCACCATCTAAATGCCGGCCATTGGAAACCGACTACTTGAAATTTCATCTCTAAACCCTATTTATAATTCTAGATGAGAATCGTTCTCAATCCGTTACGTCTTAAACTTAAAGGAGTTCAACATATGAAAAAACTATTAGTACTACCGTTGGTGTTACTTTCGTTCTGTGTCATAGCCGAAGAACGAATCATTCTCGGGTCTTTTGAACGAGAGACCTCCGAAGCAGATAGCACAATGCTTGGAGTCACCCTTAGTGCCGAAGCAACCTTGAATGGATTTGGTGCAAGGTTGTACAACTTCAAAGAGGAAGGTCTATATCTCGGAGCTGGTTTCAATTTCGTGACCGGCGACGCAGATATCTGTGCAGATTCAGTCTGCATTTCTGGAGATGCTAGTGGAACTGGATTTGCCGGCGAAATCGGTAGAAATTTTGGTCAATGGACTCCTTTTGTCGGCG
>VXLL01000027.1 GCA_009841615.1 Gammaproteobacteria bacterium
GTTCCCCGGGCCGCCCCGCACCCCCGGCGAGTAAGGGCCAGGCTAGGGCTTTAAATTCTCTCCTTGGATAATCGCGGCGATACTCGGTGCGGTAGTCTTGATTTGGTTTGCATCGGGTTTTTATGTGGTTGACCAACAAGAGCGTGGTGTCGTACTCCGTTTTGGAGAACTATTAGAAGACCTTCGTGAGCCGGGTTTGAAATGGCGTCCGCGCTTTATCGATGAGGTAGTGATTGTCAATTTCACGCAGGTGAATGAAGTTTCGCAACAGTCGCAGATGTTGACTAAGGATGAAAATTTAGTAGTCGTCGATATCCAAGTTCAGTACCGTGTTAGAGAGCCTCAGAAGTATGTTGTGGAGATTCGAAACCCAGAGACGAGTTTGGCACACGCGACCGAAAGTACGTTGCGTCACGTCGTTGGGAGCTTCAATATGGACGGTGTGATCACAGAAGATCGACAACTGGCAGCAACGCTAGTACAAACGCGGTTGCAAAGCTTACTTGACGAGAAATATCTTGCTGGCATTGAAGTCAGTAAGGTTGTCATTAACAATGCTGGACCACCTGCCCAAGTACAAGACGCATTCGACGATGTTCAGCGTGCGAAAGAAGACGAAAATCGGTTTAAAAATGACGCAGAAGCTTACCGTGAAACAGTAGTTCGCAACGCGAGTGGTGAAGCTGAAGAGATCATTGCCCAAGCCGAGGGATATAAGTCGCAAGTAGTTGAACGAGCGCGCGGAGAGGCAGATCGCTTCTTAGCTATATTGGAAGAGTATCAGCTCGCGAAGGAAGTAACTCGAGATCGGCTGTATATTACGGCCATGGAGATGGTTCTGCAATCTGCATCTAAGGTCCTCGTTGACGTAGATAGTGGAAACTTTCTGGTATTACCATTGGAACAATTGATGCGCAATTCTACGTCGCGGCAGGGATTGCCTAGCGCGTTGGGTGGCACCAGTTCGCAGACATCGAACTGAGGAGGTATCTAAATGAACGTAAAAACTATTGTTATCGTTGTAGTCTTGATACTCCTTGGTGTCCTTGCGTTAGACTCATTTTTCATTGTGGATGCCCGGGAGCGAGCGATCCAAAAACGTTTTGGGGAAGTTGTAGAACACGAAACCGAATTGCAGGGCTTAAACTTCAAGATTCCTTTTGTTGATAAGGTTGAAAAGTTTGATGGTCGCATCCTTACGCGGGAATTGCCCGAGGGTCGATACCTAACGAGAGAGAAGAAACCTCTAATCGTGGATTCGATCGTGAAGTGGCGTATATTTGACACGACGCGCTATTACGAAGCGACTCAGGGCATCGAGGATAACGCGCACTCGCGTTTAGCTGCTCGTGTTGATGAAGGACTACGAAATCAAATTGGAAGTCGTACCATGTTCGATGTAGTCTCAGGCGATGCCCGAGATGAATTGATGGCTGAACTCACTAACAATCTTGACAACACGTCGCGCGCCCAACTCGGAGTAAGAGTTATTGATGTACGCGTGAAGAAAATCGAATTACCACCAGAGGTCGCATCCCAAGTGTACGAACGTATGAGGTCGGAACGGAAAATTGAAGCAGATCGATTTCGTGCTCAGGGAGAAGAGCAGAAGTTGATTATTCGATCAGACGCAGACAAACAACGGGTAGTTATTCGTGCTGAAGCGGAAAGACAATCAGAACAGCTTCGTGGTGAAGGTGATCGGGAAGCGACTCGCATATATGCTGAAGCCTACGGGCGGGATCCAGAATTCTATGAGTTTTACCGGAGCATTAATGCGTACGTCAACGTGTTTGGGGACGGAAATTCGTTGTTGGTATTAGATCCATCCAGTGATTTCTTCAAGTACTTGAAGGCCGGAACAGGAGACTAATTTCCCTTCGTAAATATGCGACGGGTCTTAACACCCGTTCGTTCAGTGAAATTGTGCTAGTGGTGAGCATGTGAAAGCTGCTTACAACACGGGAAGAGTGGAGTGTTGAAGTCCCTCACCGTAATCAGACGCGCTTGAGTAATCAGGTGTTGGTTGAGTGATTGTTTGTGGGTGTAAGTGAGAGTGAGTTCCTCAAATCAAATAGGAAGTACATCTTTCTCATTGAGACGACCCTACCAAAGCAACACACTGAATGTTTCCAATTGCTACCGAATTCGTTGATTTGACTATTTAAAAATTGTGACCTCTACGATGCGTAAGTCCATCGCTGTCATCGGTCTACAGTGGGGAGACGAAGGGAAAGGCAAGATAGTTGATCTGCTTTCACCCCGTTCCACTGCAGTGGTCCGCTTTCAGGGAGGGCATAATGCCGGCCACACGTTGGTAGTCGATGGTGTAAAGACTATATTGCATTTGATTCCATCGGGTATCCTTCGTGACGGAGTTGTCAATGTGATCGGAAATGGCGTGGTAGTATCCCCGGATGCACTGAGAAGCGAAATCGAGATGTTGGAGTCCAAGGGTATTCCAGTCCGGACCCGTCTAAAAGTGAGTTCTGAGTGCCCACTCGTACTGTCATGTCATGTTGCGTTAGATCTCGCAAGAGAACAAAAAGCAGGTGAAACCAAGATAGGTACCACTGGACGAGGTATCGGTCCTGCTTACGAAGACAAAGTCGCACGCCGCGCTGTTCGGGTTGGCGATGTTTTTGACACCCGTTCGTTCAACGAGAAAGTCGAGCAACTGTTTGACTACCACAACTTTGTTCTCACAGAGTACTACGGCGTAAATCCCGTAGACGTTGATGCGGCTCAGGAGGCTTTGGTGCAGTTTGCGGATTTGGTGCAGCCACTAGCCTGTGATACTGCTGAACTACTACGAAGTCATTCCGGTGAGATTCTGTTCGAAGGTGCGCAGGGTGCGTTATTAGATGTCGACTTTGGTACATATCCATTCGTAACCTCATCGAACACAATTGCGGGTGCCGCGATGACTGGAACCGGTATAAGTCTTTTTGAGATAGACGAAGTGGTGGGTGTGGTTAAAGCTTATACGACGAGAGTAGGAGCTGGTCCCTTCCCCTCCGAACTCAATAACGAAGAAGGAGAATTGTTAGCTCAGCGCGGTCAGGAATTCGGGTCTACTACTGGCCGTCCTAGACGTTGTGGCTGGTTGGATGTTAAAGCACTACGACGGGCCATCCTGATTAACGGAGTAACGAAAATTTATCTCATGAAGTTTGATGTGCTGGATACATTCAAAGAAATTAAGATCTGCGTCGACTATGAAGGAGACTCAAATATTCAATCAGCTTTTTCGTCAAATCCCGCAGGAATCCTTTCCGTTAAACCTGTTTATGAGAGTCTCCCCGGGTGGGAGTCAGACACTACCTCGGTCCGCAGCTACTCTGAACTACCCGCGAAAGCCCTGAGATACGTTGAATGCTTAAGAGAGCTGCTTGGAGTTGAAATTGCGGGCATCTCGGTCGGAGCAAGTCGCGATGCGATGGTAATTTACACCAGTCGTTGATTTCATAAAGACATCTGCAGCACTTAGAATTTTGTAATATGATTGACGAAAAACTACTCGAAATACTTGTTTGTCCCTTGACAAAGGGAGAATTGGAGTATCACAAATCTGCAGGGGAACTTTGGTCTAGGGAAGCAAAACTCGCTTATCCAATTAAAGACGGTATCCCTGTTATGATCGCTGACAAAGCGAGAACATTGACTGAAGGGGAACTCAAAGCTAAGTCATAAGCGGTGAGTCTTCTTATTTCACATTTTCGAAATTACTTATGAAAGCTGGGTAGTGTCTCAGTTTGTATTTATGACTATAATATTGTATATGTGTACAGATGAGTTGAACATCGGAGGAGAGGTACTTCTTCGTCAATCGTGGAGAAGGTGTCAGACTAGATGCTATTGAGTATTCAGCAGTCTTCGATGAAGCGAGTGGGTTGGGCATCCTTGTCTAGCTTCGAAATGGCTCAGATTTCAAACTGAGACACTACCGAAAGCGGATAGCTCAAATATGGAACATCCAATGCCTGATGTAGCCATGCGTTCGTTAGAGCATGATCATGGGACCTTGGATTGGGTTGGAATGAGAGAAATTCGATTGCCCGTGAGAATACAAGACGGTGCCGCGATTTGCGAAGTCGTTGGATCGGTACAGTTATACGTCGATCTACTCGATCCCAAGGCTAAGGGCATTCACATGTCGCGCCTATACGTTTTATTGGACGAAGCAGCGCGCTGTCGGATATTTTCGCCCGCGGCGATACAACAATTCTTGCAGGAGATGCTCGATTCTCATTCAGAAGTTTCCTCGCGTGCGTTTATGGAGATATCGTTCGAACGACCGCTGCGGCGCGCGGCACTCGTAACTGACCATGCCGGGTGGGGCAGTTATCCCGCCACAATTCGCGGTATCAGAAGCACCACCGAGAGTATTGTGGAACTGTGTTTTGCCGTCAAATATTCGAGCACTTGTCCTGCTTCCGCCGCACTCGCACGACAATCCATTCAAGAACAGTTTGAGCGGGACTTCGAGCAGTCAAACAAGGTTGAACCAGCACACGTCACGCAGTGGCTAGGTTCCACTCAAGGAATTGTTGCTACCCCTCATGGCCAAAGAAGTAAAGCAGATATAACAGTTCGACTATCCGAGCTTTCGGCTAACTTTCCACTCACAGAGTTAATCGATCGCATTGAAAGTTCATTAGCGACTCCGGTACAAACTGCGGTAAAACGAGAGGATGAACAGGAATTTGCCTTACTCAATGGGCAAAATCCAATGTTTTGTGAAGATGCGAGTCGTCGGTTAAAGCAAACTTTAGACGATACTCCAGGTCTTTTGGACTTTCTCGTTCGGGTCGAACACTTTGAGAGTTTGCACGCACACAACGTCGCGAGCTGGGTTGCCAAGGGAGTTCCAGATGGATTGCAAGCCGATCCTGCGAGGACATGAACTGGTTGGTGCCGAGGAGAGGACTTGAACCTCCACGGGGTTACCCCCACCAGCACCTGAAGCTGGCGTGTCTACCAATTTCACCACCTCGGCATGATTGCACCGGTTAATTCAGTGCATGAGACTCCTGAACATTTTCAGCGTTTTGTGGTCACATTCCTGATTCGACATCCAAGCCTGACGCGCGGTTTACCGACATCTAGGCTAGTGATCACACACTAGCCACTTATGAAATATACAAAAAAACATCTCAATATCTCGACTATTTTGTTATAAGAATCAAATACTTTGAAACGAGCTACGCCTAGCCGCGTTCTTAGTTTACTGAAGAAATCGAGTTCACTGAGTTATGCCCAACTAGCAGAAAATTTTACGGCACCGCGGAGTCTTGCGGACGTATTACACTCCCTTGAGAACAGTGAAACGATCGTTTGCGATCAGCGTGGCAAATACCAGTTGTCGCGCCGTACTCAACGATTAGATCAGCTACGGTCTTTTTTTGAACGTCAATACACTGGCGTAGCCGAAAACGCTAGGGGTCTTTGGCATTTTCGATCTCTAACGCCAAATTCACCTCCAAACGTCCTAATAAGAGGCAGCAAAGACCTTCTTAACGGCGAAATCGTAACCATAGAAATCGATGAAGTCGATATAGATCATTATTACGGTAAGGTCGTTGCCAAGATTCCAGCAGAAGATGAAGCCAGCCGCGCAGCACTTGCGCTTCTCACAGCGTATGAAGTGCCACACGGCAACCCTTGGAATCCAAAGCGCAAAAGATTCTCGGAGTTCATAAGTGAACAGTCGGTGCAGGATCGCGTTGATTTGCGCAAATACCCGTTCGTAACCATCGACGGAGAATCAGCGAAAGACTTTGACGACGCAGTGTATGTTGAGCCTCAAACTGCTGGCGGTTGGCGCATGTTGGTAGCTATTGCTGATGTCGCACACTACGTTTATCCCAATGACGAGCTAGACAGAGAAGCAAGACGACGTGGAAATTCGGTGTATCTACCGGATCGCGTCGTACCGATGTTACCGGAGGATTTATCCAACGGAATTTGTTCGCTCAAACCCGATCTAGATCGATTGGTCTTGGTGTGCGAAATGCAACTAACCACAACAGGTAAAACCGAAGCGTTTAAGTTTTACGAAGCGGTGATTCGGAGTGCTGGACGTCTGACTTACTCGGAGACAGTTTCTGTATGCCGTGGTGAAGAATTGCGCGATCGCACGCCGGCGATAAATGCATCGCTAAAGGCTTTCTACCAAGCATTCCGTGTAGTGCGCCAACAGCGCGAACAGCGTGGTGCACTAGACTTTACTTCTCGAGAGACAACAGTAAAAGTGCAGAACGGCGAGCCGATTGAAGTCGTCGCGGTGCGACAAAACGAAGCCCATCAGATGATCGAAGAAGCCATGATCTTAGCGAACGTTTGCGCCGCGCAACATCTACAAAAGAACAATCTCAATCCCCTCTATAGAGTGCACACGAGTCCTCGTCCAGAAGCACTCAAAGAGCTGCAATCTACGCTACACCAGTCCCACATATGCAAATTTGATCTCGAGGAGTGCAATTCTCAGAAGATTCAGTATTTGCTAAATGAACTCCGCCGGTCGAGCAAAGATTCATGGATATGGGAGCTACAAGTACTACGAGCAATGCATCAAGCAAGATATTCGTTTCTTAAAAACCAACACTTTGGTCTTGCATTAACGGAATATGCACACTTCACCTCTCCGATACGTCGATATGCCGATCTCCATCTCCACAGATTAATCAAGACTACATTGAAGTCTTCGCGAGAGAAATTAAAGAGAGACCCAGAACTTGCCTACTTGGGCGAAGACTTATCTGAGTGTGAACGTCGCGCCACAAGTGTTTCCCGCAAAGTCGACCATTGGTTAAAGTGTCGATTGCTGAAGAAGATGAGTGGTAAAACATTTGGTGGTGTTATTTCTGGAGTGGAGGAGTTTGGGATATTCGTAGAGCTCGATCATTACTGTGTTTCTGGGTTAATTCACGTGACTGACCTCGGAGACGACTACTATGTTGCTCAGGGACCGGTGATGCAAGGAACGCGCAGCGGAGTCGAATATCGTTTAGGCGAACGTCTACAAGTAGTAGTTGTTTCTGTGGATGTCGAATTGTGTCGTATTGACTTGATTGAGTCGAAGCCTCGGCAAAAACGTCACGAATTTCGTCGTGGTAAACTAAAGTTTCATCGCTAGTCTGAAGGTACGAACGACAGTGTCAATAGAGTCGAACATAGTATGTGGAATACATAGTGCGAAGTCGTTCTTGAGCACTCAACCCGACAAAGTTCGCAGGGTTCTTGTCGCTGAGAACTACCACGGTGCAAAGTTGCACGAGATTGTGACCTTAGCGAAACAAAACCGCATACAAACAAAGCCCGTGCCGCGTTCTTATCTCGATCGACTCGCGGCCAGAGTTGCGCATCAAGGAGTGGTTTTAGAAGTGCGAGCTTTTCGTGCGCACTCCGACGCCGACTTAGAAGACAGGTTGGAACATTGGAAATGTCCATTGATCTTAGCCCTCGACTCGATTCAGGATCCTCGTAACTTAGGTGCTTGCCTGCGTTCTGCTGAAGGAGCTGGTGTTAACGCTGTCATTGTGGGTAAAAATCGTAGTGCTCCTTTAACTGCTGTTGTTCATAAGACTTCGGCCGGCGCGCTGGATTCAATTTTCTTGGTAGAGGTTTCTAACCTAGTTCGCTGTCTTTCAAATTTAAAGGAGCAGGGTTGTTGGGTTGTGGGTGCCTCTGACCACTCTGATACTCAATATACTGCTATCAATTACCGGGATCCGACGGTTTTGGTTATTGGTGGCGAAGCTAAAGGACTACGACGCCTAACGTCGGAAATTTGTGATCAGATTGTTTCCATTCCTATGTATGGTGCCGTTCCCAGTTTAAACGTCGCGGTAGCAACCGGAGTAATCTTGTTTGAGGCAACGCGACAGAGAACAGTTTAATCTGTCATTCTACAATGGACACGATAGTCGCACATCATAGGGACTTTATTTTTCCTGAAACTGTCTAAAGTAATTATTGAATGTGATTCTATAAGACAGTACCGCCATGAACGCCAAGTCTAGGTCAGGTCATTTTCCAACTGACAATCCACGTACTGTAAAGCACGTTTCCATAATTACACTTGTCTGTCTACTCATGGTTGCTTCAAGTAGTGTCAGCGGAAGGACTGCGATCGGTGAACTCTATGGGGAACTCAGGAGCTTTCTCAAAAAGCCTATAGAAGTTGAGTATAGTGCAATCAGCGATTTTGAAGTGGCTGATTCCGAATTGTTGGATTATGTTTCGGCGGCCCTTTTCAGCGATGACTCAGAAAAAGTTGATGAAATTCTCGTCGAATTGTTTAATTACGCACTTTCGGTAAACGTCCATCGTTGGTTAAATACGCAGCCACCTCCCATAAGGAATTTTTCTTCAGAACCCGGTCTTCGGGATTTCTTGATACAGCTCTGGTTCTTCGAGCAAGAAAAACTTGAATCTGAATTGAAATCCTATGAGGAAGTGAGACTCCCGTGGTCTAGAATCCCAAAAATCTTAGTAGTACTGTTTCCCCGGGATCGAGAAGTACACGACTTTATCTGGTCAATCCATAATACTTTGGAACCGACGGAACCTGCCGCAACTCTAATGCTGTTAGACAGTGGAGAGTTCCAGACTCCGAAAGCGAACAATCTTCGAATAGCAACTCTAACCTCGGACGGGCCAGAGATTTTTAGGTTGATTGCGGCACGCTCTCTTGGAAGATTTCAATCAACTGAAGGATTCGAAACTTTGTTAGCTACACTCCGCGATTCGGATAACCGAAGTCTGGTGGCTGTAGTCATTGAAGCAATCATCCTACATGGGTACTCAGTCCTTCCCTACGCTCAGGAAATCCGCGAAGTAGCCGAACGTTTTGGCGTGGATGAAGATACGAAGCTTGCGGTTCTGACTGATCATATCGTGTTTCCTACACCGTATGATCTTACCTTTTTTGGTGAAGACGCATCCACGAATCGATTCGTGAGTGCACATAGAGACTTGGAACGGATGACGGTTAACCAGTCTAAACTACAGGCACGAGCTGAAGAACCGCAACCCTGATTACGTCGCTAATTGAGCGAAAGTTTGTAAAATCTTCGATCCCGCAGCTACTTAGCTGCCTTTTATATTTATTCCTTGTTTCACGACTCGACTTGTGGTCGGAGACTTTTGCCAAAGGGAACAATCCATGCGACATTACGAAATTGTGTTCATCGTTCACCCTGACCAATCTGAGCAGGTACCGGGAATGATCGAACGATACAAAGCTATGATCGAACGGGATGGTGGCGCGATCCATCGGTGTGAAGACTGGGGTCGTCGGCAGCTAGCCTATCCGCTCGCAAAAATTCATAAAGGGCACTATGTACTCTTGAATATTGAAGTGCCTGCTAATACTTTGGCGGAACTTGAGAGTTCATTTCGCTTCAACGACGCAGTACTAAGAAACCTGATTTTGTCTAGAAAAGAAGCTGTCACTGAGATGTCGAAACTGTACGCAGCCGAGCTGCGAGAACAAGAGCGTGAGCGAGAGCGCGAGCGACAGCGTGAAGAAGATATGGCTGCACGTCAACGTGTCCGCGACGACGAATCCGAAGATGAGACCGACGGAGCTGAAATGGAAGCGATGACTGCAGTTGAAGAAGAACACGAAGGTGAACCAGCAAAAGATGAGGCCGATGTCGCGGTAGAGCCTCCTCCGGAAGAAGCTGAAGAGTCGTCCTTAGAAGAAGAGTCTGGTACCGATGACCAAACTCAGGCTGAAGTCGTTGAAACGGAACCTGAGGAAGAAACTGAGCAAGAGGAAGAAACTGAGCAAGAGGAAGAAACTAAGCAAGAGGAAGAAGAGGAGAAAGAGGAGAAAGCGGAATGATTAGAAACGTTAGACGCCGTCGTACCTGCCGATTCACCGCTGACGGCGTGAAAGAAATTGACTACAAAGACCTCGAAACGCTCAAGCAGTATATTGGAGAGACCGGGAAAATTACGCCTGCTCGCATGATGGGTACTAGCGCCCGTTACCAACGCCAGTTGGCCAGGGCAATAAAACGTGCCCGGTACCTTGCGCTTTTGCCCTACACTGATCAACATTAGAAGAGGGGTCATCATGAATGTTCTACTGCTAGATCGCGTTACGAACCTCGGTGATATTGGAGATGAAGTAAAGGTAAAGAACGGATACGCTCGAAACTTCTTGATTCCTCAGGGATTAGCACTGAAGGCGACACCAGAAAACCGCAAGATTTTTGCGGACCGAGAGGAAGAATTGCGCGCCCAAGCGATCGAAAAGTTAGAAGGTGCAGAGAAACGCGCAGCACAATTAGAAGATCTCGAAGTCACGATCCTACAGCGTGCTTTGGGCGAAGGCCGGCTGTACGGATCCGTCGGGCCGGTAGAGATCTCTCGCGCCTTAGCAAACCTCGGTATTGAAGTCAATAAGAGCGAAATCAAGATGCCCCTTGGACCGATCCGCGAAATCGGCGAGTTTGATGTTGATATTCAGGTCCACGCGGATGTCTCGCGTACCATCCATGTGATTGTCGCACCGAATTAGTTTTCCAATTTCTAACTAAGACTTTTCCACTCAGTTATCCGTCGAAACTGAACGGTTCACCGTTCGATCGGTGGACTTTGTTTGAATCTTGATCGTTCAGTTTACGCTGGACCAATTTTTGCTGTTTAATATCATTTTGACTCTGGGAAAACTATCGGAGGTAATGACATAAATGCACTCTGATTCTGACGACGAAATTTATGGTTCGCGTGTCGGTTACGATGATGTGGAAGATTCACAGCCCGTAAGGCTACACGAAGCACTAACTAATCAAGACGCTGAACGGGCTATTTTGGCGTGTTTGATGAAAGAAGACAGTGCTTGGGATCGACTCACCGGGCTTATCCACGAAGCTGACTTTTCCGATCACAAACATCGACGAATTTTCGCTACGATGCGATTACTCGCGGAACAGAACAAATCACTAGATCCCATCAGTGTTAGTGGGGCGTTAAGGGACTCCGATCTTTTTGGGAAAGTTGGAGGTCAAAATTACCTGATGGAAATAGAGGAGACACTTTTCGATAAGAATAGGCTTCTCGACTACAAGGAACTCGTTCGCGCTACCGCGATCCGTCGGGAACTGGTGCATGTGTCACAGCAGATTCGGTTAATCGCTACACACCCTCAAGATCGGACCGTTGACGAGCTGCTGACCGAGTCCGAGACTAAGGTCTTGAAGGTGGGCGAACAACGCGACGACGAAGAAATAGTCGTTAGACTAAATGATCGAATCGACGATGCGGTGGGGTACGTCAGGACACTCGCTGAGCACGATGGCTACATCCCTGGTCTTGAGTCAGGTTTTGAACACTTAGACAAACTTACCGCCGGCTTTCGCGACAATGACTTGATCATCATCGCGGCTCGACCGGGTATGGGAAAAACAGCACTCGCACTCAACATTTGCACGAACATCCTGTTGAGTTCGATGAAGCCGATTTTGTTTTTCTCGTTGGAACAAGATCGAGAGCAACTAATTCGGAGAATGCTCTCGGCGGTCGCTGGAGTGTCGCACGGAAAGCTTGATCAAGGGAGGGGACTAACAACACAAGACTGGCAACAACTGGAGAGTGCTCGCTTGAGCCTATCTAAAGTTCAGTTTTTTATCGTAGATCGCCCGAACATTACACTGGAAGACATGATGTCTCAGATTCGACGCATCAATCGCGAACTGCGCGATGAGAGCAAAGAAACGAATAACAGGTTATCTATGGTAGTTGTGGACTATTTACAGCTGGTTAAACCTTCTCGCGAACGTTCGAGTCGAGTGATCGAACTCGGTGAAGTCTCCCGAGGCTTAAAAGCACTCGCGAAAGAGTTCAAGATTCCAGTCGTTAGTGTTGCTCAACTCAATAGAAACGTCGAAAATCGGGAAAACAAACGACCTCGAATGGCAGACCTCCGTGATAGCGGTGAAATTGAACAAGATGCCGACTTGATCCTCTTCATCTATCGCGATGAAGTCTATGACGAGTATTCGGCGCAGAAAGGAAAAGCAGAAATCATCATTGGGAAACACCGTAACGGTCCTCGAGGAGATTTAACACTTGACTTTCAAGCTAAGCTCATGAGGTTTTCGAACGAAGGTGAAACAGCGTTTCGGGCACCTGTTCAGTATAGCAACGAAGATGAACCCGCTAAGACAACAGATGATGAGGACGACGACCTGATCGACGACGATCTGGACGACGATGAACCTTCGTTCTAGACTCACGACGGTTAAAAAAAGTGCTAGGTACAGTCGCTACTCAAGCTTCTTCAACTTTAATTTGCCGGTAGACTCTCACCTACCTTTCTCACCTATGTCTCGTGGGGATGCGAGGTCCGCGTAGTGCAGGCAACAGCTCTACGATATTCAACAAAACAAGGGGTATCAAACTGCCGAGAGGAGCTTATTGACACTGTGCTTTGAAGCGATTTTCTTCCGCCGTGTCAGTCAGTTTGACTAGAATGAGATTTTTCTCATCAATCCGTTCTGTACGTGTTAAAGTAGCGTGCGTGGACAGTAACTCATCAGTTTGTAGGAATTTGACTTATGACCTGGAATCTTCAACCTGAAATCTCACAGCATTTACATGACAACCAAACCTCAAAAATCGCTTCGTCTCTGAGGCGCTTTCGAATTGACAATGAACATTGCAAATTGTCGAGTCCGGCGACTGTGATGAGTTTCATTGCGAAATCAAAGAAACTCATCGTCTTCTGGCTTGTATTGGTTGGCACGTTTTTTGTAAACCACTCAGTAGTCGGTCAAACCGAAAATGAGTGTCCTGTTCCGCCTGACACTGATCCAGTTGAAGATCCCGAGGTTACTGCACAACAAGTCGTTGCAGACGAAACTAAATTAGGAGATTTCACACGACTAACACGAGATCGGTTTAAAAACTATTCTTTGACGGTTACAAGTATCACACAAATTGCATATTTTGGATGTGTCCTTAGGGAAGACGAGGGACCTTGGCGCACGGATTCTGTCTATCCCATTCTTATGACTCCGTTTGGACGAGTGGTATTTCACACGAAGGACATGACTCTTTCTGGTAGGCTGCTTAATCCCGCCATCCTGGCGACCATTTATACCGCACTAGGTGTCTCTCGCCAAGATATAGCAGACCTGAGATCTTCTGATCCCGATACCGTGGCAAAAGCCCGTCGATCGATCCTCCTTACACTGGCAAGAGAACAGGATGCAGCTTTTGACGCTACCGCACCCATACCCGGCGTGCGTCCAGGTATTCCGGGTGCTAAAGGCCACGTAGCAGTCTATGTAGGACGGGCGTTTCAGATTCCTTTAATAGTACTCGGTGGGTTTGACTTAAACGCATCACATGTAGCTGACGAAGTTGTCGATTACGGCGACCCAAGTGTGACTGCTAGTGATGTGGTTGACCGAGAAACGTTGAAGCAATTTGTTATCGAAGCCGGAAATTACTTTATCGATGCACAGAGAGATACTCGAGATGGTATTCTTGGATCGGTCGCGAAAGTCGCGATGCGAGATCCAAACGGACCTTGGCGACATGGTTCAGTGTACATTTACATACTAGACCTCAGGAGCAACATTATTTTCTTTCACGGTGCGAATCCGAACAGGTTTGAATTTCGACCGTTGATTGCAACCGTTCGAGACGCGGTGACTGGCGAGTTGATTTTGCCGCAGGTCATCGATGCTGCGAAGAGTAGTCCTGAAGGGGGATTTGTGCGATATTACTTCGACGATCCTACTGATGACACGGATAGTGCGGATACACCCAAGGTGGGGTATGCTCGTGAGTTTACAGGGACTGTCAGACGACAAGACGGTAGCGTCATCCCATCGAACTACATCGTTGGGTCTGGCTTTTATCTAACTGACCCAGCAGTTGTTACGATACGCCAAAACAAAGTCGTCCAAACCGTGCTTCCCCAAGTCTTGCGAACTATGACTGCAAGTACCGTGGATGCTATTTCTGACCGTATTGAGCAAGTGACATCCGACTCGAGCGCTTCTGCCTCTGCGGGAATCAGATTAGGTGGTACATCTACATTCGCTAATGCTCTGATCGGGAAACGGAGCGGTTCGTATTTGTCGAACTGGCTGGCTGAGGGATCTTACTTCGTGCTCCCGTTGAATGCAGCTCACGGCGGCAACGGCTTTCTCAGTCACTTTACTCTTTGGGCGAACGCTGACCACCGAAAACTCTCTGATGAGAACATGCAAGTCATGGCCTACGACGGTAACGTGACTAGTGCTAACATCGGTATCGATCGTAAAGTAGGCGAGAACTTAGTTGGTGGAGTTTCCATGACCTTTGCGAGTGGGACAGTGGACTACGAAGACCCAGAAGCAGCCATGGGGGAACTATCAACATCAATATCGAGTATCAATCCCTACCTCGGATGGCAGATGGCAGACAATGCTCGAGTGTGGGCTGCGGCCGGTTTTGGTTGGGGCGAGGTTGAGTTTACTGAATCAACGAACTCGCAAGCCAGTGATCTGTCTCAGACTATGTTCGCCGCGGGTATTGATCTGTCTCTGATGTCCAGTGAGAACCTGCTCAAGGGCGGTACGACGAGTATCAAATTGAAGGGTCAGTCAGCTTTCACGACCGCAGATGTCGACGAAGGCGTCAGTTTAGAACAAACAAGTCTAGACGCTTCCCGACATCGAGTGTCGTTTAAAGGTCTGTATGAAAGGAAATTAAAGTCGGAGGCAGTGATTACCCCTTCGATCGAAGCTGGTTGGAGGATTGACGGTGGAGACGGTACTACAGGAAACGGACT
Source organism: Gammaproteobacteria bacterium (assembly GCA_009841615.1). Lineage (GTDB taxonomy): Bacteria > Pseudomonadota > Gammaproteobacteria > Pseudomonadales > Azotimanducaceae > Bin55. The sequence goes on from VXLL01000027.1 coordinate 14,801, forward strand.
CGAGGTTGGCGCAGGACTGGGATATTCCGCGGGCCGGCTAGTGCTTAAACTCAACTCCCAGACCTTACTCACGCATTCGGATGTCGATGATTTCGAAGATTGGAGTTTTAGGGGCATGATCGCGTTCCAGCCGAGTAGCGATGGCCACGGACTCTCTATGTCCCTAGGTTCTTCGTGGGGACTGGCGAATCGAGAGCTTGAAAGCGACGCGCTACGGTCAATGAGCGCTGCTCGACTATCGAATCAGCGCGAGACGTTGATGTCAACGTCGCCGTGGATACATGCCGCAATTCGATACGACTTTAGCAAACCACAAGGACTTGGCTTGTGGACATCCTATCGTGGTACTGATCACGATCACCAAATCCGCGTATTGCAACTGGGTTTACAGTTCCGAGCCACTCAAGGTTTTAATGCTGGACTGCAGATTGGAAGACAAGAGAGTATTCATAGGTCGCCTCATCACAGTATCGAGCTTCGCGGTACGCTACGGTGGTGAGCACCGCCCAACGGTGGAGGTGTGGGATCGGGGAGTAGGAGTTCGTTATTGTACAACGTCTGACTCGACCATGTATGGTGCTGTGCGTCGAATAAGCCGGTAATCGTTAACAGATTCCTCAGGCTCTTTCAGTAGCAAAGGTGAAAGGGTAGGAAGAGGTGCTAGAATGGTGAAATCAAAGGTTCTTTTCGCCTGTCGCGAGTGTGGTGCCTCGTATCCTAAATGGCAGGGACAGTGTGCAACCTGCGGAGAGTGGAACTGCTTGGAAGAAGTCAAGGTTTCACAAAAACAAAAAAAGTCAGGTGTCGCGGCGGGAGTTGGGTTTTCTGGCAGTGGGACTGAGATCACACGATTAGCTGAAGTCAAGCTTGAATCAAGCCAGCGTATTCTGACCCACATTCACGAGTTCGACCGTGTTTTAGGTGGTGGTTTAGTACCCGGTTCAGTGGTATTGATAGGTGGTGAGCCTGGTGCTGGAAAGTCAACCTTGCTGATACAGATGGCAAGCGAGATAGCGCGCGATTTGGGGTGCGTCTACGTCAGTGGAGAAGAGTCCATTCAGCAGATTGCCAGTCGCGCTATACGTCTTGGGATTTCGGACCGTGAGGTTCAACTGGCGACACTAACAGATGTCGGACACGTGATTTCCTTAGTGGAACATACAAAACCTACGGTGGTAGTCGTAGACTCTATCCAAGTGATGCATTCCGATGAGATAGAGAGTGTTCCGGGGAGTGTCAGCCAAGTTCGAGAGTGCGCGTCTGAGCTGACGCAACTCGCAAAACAAACAGGCACAATCTTCGTACTCATTGGACATGTAACTAAGGAAGGAAATCTCGCTGGTCCCAAAGTTCTGGAGCACATGATTGATTGCTTTGTGATGTTAGAAGCTCCGATTGGTAGTCGTTTCCGAATGCTACGAGGAATTAAGAACCGGTTCGGCGCGGTAAATGAACTAGGTGTGTTTGCGATGACAGACCGAGGGTTGCGAGAAGTCGCTAATCCCTCGGCGATTTTTTTAGAACGTACTACAGAACCAACGGCCGGCAGTGTAGTTACCGTTACTTGGGAAGGTACGCGGCCATTGTTAGTTGAAATTCAGGCACTGGTTGACGATGTGCAAGGAGGATATCCACGTCGTGTTTCTGTAGGTCTGGACACTCAACGATTGGCTATGCACTTAGCGATCATGCACCGACACTGTGGAATCTCACTAGCGGATCAAGATGTGTTCGCCAACGTCACCGGCGGTATCAAGGTGGCAGAGACCGCCGTAGACTTAGCCACTCTGATCGCAGTGTATTCCAGTTTTAGAAATCGCGCGCTTCCCCACGATCTGGTTGTGTTTGGTGAATTAGGACTGACGGGTGAAATACGACCAGTTCCCAATGGGCAAGAACGTCTGCGCGAGGTACAAAAACACGGTTTTACACGGGCGATAGTTCCACTAGCAAACAAAGCCAAAAAGCCTTTTGCAGGGGTCGAAGTTTCTTACGTCCCTACTCTTAGCAGCGCACTAGATGTTCTAAACGAAATTTTGACCGGTTAAGGTATAGAAACTTACACGATATATGTGCTAGTACCTATAGTTTGAGTGGTATTAGTCCTCTTGGGAACGTAGTTCGATAAGGTGTCGTACGCCGTAACTGCCTACGCGTAGATCGTCGATCACTAACGGTTCATACCAATAATAACCCACTTCCTCAAGAATTTGTTGCGAGACATCTTCAGATAGTACCGTGCCTTGAACCTCAACAATATTTGGTCGCTCGACGAACCCCTGTTTATCAACGTCGAATTCAACGATGACGCTACCATTTTTTTGGTTACCTTCGATAAACAACGTGTGGGTCGGATTAACTCTATGTTTGGGTCGGTGTACTATAGCATTCCGAAGGTGGGGAGGGGCATTCGGTGGCAAAACCATCGGTACTTGTGATCGAGGATCCGGTGAGCTGTCACCAAGAGCACGACCTGGACTTGTGCTATCTTCGCGAGCAATTACGTATTTGACATTGGTGAGTGCTGTTGTTCGTGTAGGTTGGCCATCTACGTACTTAGGTATGTATTTAAACTGTTTAATGGCACTAAGAGCCGATTGATCGAAGATCTTTGGTGGGTTAGCTTCTATAACCTCGACATTTTCGACAGAGCCGGTTTCGGCTATCTCAAATCGAACAATTACGTAGCCCTCGACGTTGTCTAACAATGCTTGTTCCGGATATTCTGGTTCAACTTTGCTCAATGATTGCCAATCTTGGTTGAATCCAAATTCGATCTTGTGTAGCACCTCTGTCGAGGGTTTGTCCGGATCAAAACTGAACTGAGATACGGTGGTGATTGCAGCGGTCTCAAATTCACTAGCATCGGAATAAATCACTTCAGGGTTTTCTACCTCACCATCAGCGTTGATATCAAATTCGACGATGACGTGCCCATGTAGCTGTTTTTCCTTGGCTTCAGCGGGATATGTAGCGACTACTGCTTCATTGGGATTACTGTCTAAAGAAAAGATAAACATGTGCGACACAATTTGATCTGGTTTAAATCGCGTTGTTTCAAATTTCATCCTCCCTGCGGCGTCGAGCGCTGCGGCTTCAAAGACACCAGCTGGTTCAGCACCAACAACTTGTTGACCACGTACTTCACCCCACTCCGATACACTAAACTGAACAACAACAAAACCTTCGGCACCACTCTCTAACGCTGTTTGCGGATATTTCACTTTTACTGGAACCATAGGCTCGGAATCGAGTGAAAAGAAAAAGCTTTTCGTGGCTCCCTTCATATGCCGTGCAGGTCCACCGAGCTGTTCATATCGATGGTTTTTAATTGCTTGTAGCGCATAGAGTTCGAATTTGCCAGGTAATGAAGAATTGACGATACATGGGTTTTCGACGTCGCCCTCTTCGGTAACATCAAACATCACAGTGACCATACCTTCCAGCAGATCTGTCCAGAGTGCTTTAGGATAGTCCGGCAGTGGAGCTTCGATTTCTTTGAGGAGATTTCCATCAGCTGGGGCCGTCGTTACCGCTCGCACAAAAACACTACTCATCAATGCGATTGTCAGAACAGACAACGCGACACATAGTGGGATTTGCTTTGACTTATCAGTTCCCATATCTCCTCCTGATCAGTAGTCTTAAAAAAATTATATGTCGTCTATCTGACTTGACACGACCGTGCCACACCTTACTGTTGTAGGAGTGGATAGTAAATTTTGAGTTGGATTCGGCTTAGGGGACTCGGTCTTTGGGTTTGCTTTTGTAGCCATCGCCAGTAGTAGCCGAGTTCTTGCAGAATTTGATCGAAATTTATTGTATAGCAATCCTGTGGGACAACGCTCAGCGAATTCCCGATGACGAAAATTTGCTCCGCTCTAGTTTCCATCGAAAGTCAGTTCAATCCGGTGTTTAACCCCGTTAACTCGTATTGGTTGATCGTTCTTAAGCCATGGCACGTACCAGAAGAAGCTGACCTCGTCAAGAATGCGTTCCTTGATTTCTTCCGGTAAGCTAGTGTCGATGACCTCGAGTATTTTTGGTCCTTCAACGTAGCCGTGGCCGTTCACATCGAATTGAACGATGACACTACCGTCATCATGATCCCCAGTCAACTGTAATTCGTAGATTGGATCGAGTTTGATATTGCGCATAGACTCGGGTCGCCTGTCTTCAATTACCGGTTGCCTCCTTGGATTTTCAGACTGCCTTCTTCGATTCGGCGTTCGCCGTCCTTGACGTTGCGGTCGAATCTCCTGCGTATTCTGCCGAGCGTTTTGGTTTGGTGTTCCGAGTGCAAATCGAAGTCTGTTGCGTTCCCCTTGAACTCGAACTGGTTTTCCGTCAACATACTTCGGTAAGTAAGTAAACTGCGCCGTAGCCGCTAGAGCAGCTTCGTTGAAAACATCAGGTGGTTCTGCTTCGAGCACCGACAAGTTGTCGACGGATCCTCTTTCGTCAACGTCGAACCTCACGATTACGTATCCTTCAATTCTGTTTAGAATTGCCGCACGAGGATATTTGGGCACTTTTTTGGTCAGAGCGTGGAGGTTCCGATTTAGGATGAACTCTACTTTGTGATAGACGTTTTGAGCGGGCTTATTAGGATCAAAAATAAATTGAGATACCGCGTCCACTGCAGGCTGATCAAATATGCTATCACTGGAGTAAACCACATAGGCTCTGTCGACACTACCTTCAGAGTTGATGTCAAAGTTCACGATTGCGTGTCCCTGTATACCTTCTTCCTTAGCTTGATTTGGATATTCGGGGATTACTAGATTGTTTGGTTCGCTATCCAATGAAAAAATAAATTTATGATGCATTGTTTGGCGTTCTAAAAATCGATTCGAGTCAAACCTGAACTGTCTTGCAGCCTCCAAAGCGGCATCTTCAAACACCTTAGCAGGTACTGCGGCTGGCGTCGAGAAGTTGCGCACTTTACCGTTAGATTTAACGTCAAACTTAACCACGACATATCCTTGGAATCCGAACTCCAAAGCAGCGTAAGGATATTTAGGAGAAACAAAGTCTTTCGGATTTGAATCTAGAGTGAAATCAACAGTCGTACTGACTCCCTCAATGAGTTCACGAGGACGGGTCAAGTTTTCATAACGGAAGTCTTTCACAGCTTGAAGTGCGTAGAGCTCGAATATACCGGGGTACGTGGAATTGGTGATACAAGGGTTTTGCACTCTACCGCGTTTAGTTACGTCAAACATGACCGTGACCTGGCCATCTTGACCCTTTTGCCACACTCCTTTAGGATAGGGCGCGTTCGGAGTAGCTGTTTCTTTTAGCCGATTGTCGTCGACGGCTGAGATGATTGTTGTTTGTGCAAGAATTGTCCCAACTAGTGCGGTATAAATCGCCAAAATTAGGGCGTGTCTTCGAATTTGCTTTGTCTCAACCGCTCGCATTGGTCCTCCGAAATAATTTCTGCCAAAATTTTAGACCACGCACTTATCAAGACATTTGTAACAAAAATATAGTCAATGTGTGAAGACCATTTTGATTGATAGAAGTCGCTAGTCGTTGCCTGGCACAACACTAAAATACCTTCTTCACTAATTCACAGAAGTTGTTGTTCCGCAAATGTTTAATCAACAAAAACTGAGCGACCTTGATCCCGAAGTGTGGGAGTCCATCGTCGCTGAAGATCGTCGTCAAGAAGAGCACATAGAACTGATCGCATCAGAGAACTATGTCTCCCCAGCAGTGCTCGAAGCACAAGGGTGCGGGATGACAAATAAATATGCAGAAGGCTATCCAAGTAAACGGTATTACGGCGGTTGTGACTATGTAGATCAGGTAGAGGTATTGGCGATTGAACGAGCGAAAAAGCTCTTTGGAGCCGACTATGTGAATGTACAGCCGCATTCGGGTAGTCAGGCTAATGCATCAGCTTACTTAGCGTTGATGGAACCCAATGATGTAGTTTTGGGAATGAGCCTTTCAGAAGGTGGCCATTTAACCCATGGTTCACCCGTAAATTTTTCGGGGCGAATTTATCGCGCAGTCCAGTACGGCGTACGACCCAACGACGGTCTTGTGGACTACGATGATGTTTTAGCAATCGCAAAAGCACACCAACCTAAACTCGTCGTCGCTGGTTTTTCCGCGTACAGTCGAAAACTGGACTGGGCTAAGTTTCGGGAGATTGCAGATTCTGTGGGCGCATATCTGTTGGTGGATATGGCTCACGTTGCAGGTTTAGTAGCCGCTGGCGTTTATCCCAATCCAATCCCACATGCGGACGTTGTAACTACGACGACGCACAAAACACTGGCTGGCCCAAGGGGTGGATTGATCTTGGCTCGAGCTAACCCAGACATTGAGAAAAAGCTCAATTCTGCTTTGTTTCCGGGAACCCAAGGGGGACCATTGATGCACATCATCGCCGCGAAAGCGGTGTGTTTTAAGGAAGCCGCGGCACCAGAATTTCGAGACTATCAAATTCGGGTTGTGGAAAATGCACGTACGATGGCTAGAGGATTCGTGAAGCGCGGCTACAAGGTAGTATCGGGTGGTACCGATAACCATTTGTTCTTATTGGATCTAATCGATAAGGAGATAACCGGAAAAGCAGCCGACGCTGCGTTGAATCGAGCTAACATCACGGTCAATAAGAACACTGTACCTGGAGATCCACGCTCACCGTTCGTGACCAGTGGATTACGCATTGGCTCCGCGGCGGCGACTCGTCGTGGTTTTGGGACGGAGGAATGTTCTACGTTAACTCAATGGATGTGCGACATTTTAGACGACATTTCCAACGACAACATGGTTGCGTCCGTACGGATAAAAGTACGCGAGTTGTGCCAAAAGCATCCAGTTTACACGCAGTGATTGAGCTGCCTTAACACCATTTACGGTCGAGTTTCGATCCAGGAATTCTGGCAATGCACCGGCCTACAGTTGACAAACTCTACACCCACGCGGCTATTCGGCTAGCTGCAAACGGGCTCTATAGTGTGACACGAAACAATCCTCGAGTGGGTTGTCTATTAGTCAAAAATGGCAAGGTGATCGGACGTGGCGTACATCTACATGACGGCGGTGTACACGCAGAAGTTCAAGCACTTTCTACCGCATCGGAAGATCCCTCAGGAGCTACCGCGTACGTTAGTTTAGAACCGTGTTGTATTGAGGGGCGAACCCCACCATGCACGGCTGCATTGATCGCTTCCGGAATCCAACGTGTTGTTATTGGAGAACTCGATCCCAATCCTGAGGTGAACGGTTCTGGTGTCCGCGAACTTAAGGATGCGTCAATATCGGTAACTGTACTTGGGTTAGCCGAAGCTCGATCTTTGAATCTCGGTTTCTATAAACGGATGACGCGTGCAAGACCCTATATCCGAGTGAAATCAGGAATGTCACTGGATGGACGCGTGGCTATGGAGAACGGGGAGAGTCAGTGGATCACTAGCGCGGACGCCCGACAGGATGTCCAACGTCTGCGGGCGCGTAGCGGCGCGATTGTTTCCGGTATAAACACGATTCTTATCGACAATCCGAAACTGACAGTTCGAGACGCTCGTTTCGGGTCGAGTTCCCCCATGCGAGTGGTCTTAGACACTCGCGGCCAGATCCCGCCTGACGCGGAGTTATTCAAGCATCCAGGTGAAGTTGTAGTCGTCTGCAATTCGTCTGCGACGCTACCACCGAACTCCATCAAATGGGAACACGATAACGACAAGGCTGATCTCGACCTCTTACACGAGCGATTGGCCGAAGCGGGAGTGAATGAAGTCTTCGTTGAAGCCGGTCCTACTCTCACCTCTAGTTATTTGCAAACAGGCTTATGGGATGAATTTGTCTTCTATGTCGCACCTAAGATTCTCGGATCGCGAGCTCGTCCTGTAGCGCAATTACAGATTGATGCTCTATGCGACGCGATCAACGGTAGACTACAGTCGATAGATAAGATTGGAGGTGACCTTCGTATTGTGATCCTTAACGGTGGGCCCAGTGTCTAACGCAGAGAAGTTTTCGCCTAAACAACGTCGCCAGAGTCGTCGTGCTTTGCTGCAAGCCCTCTATCAATGGGATTTAGCCAAAACAGGTGAAGCTGACCTGCACAAATTCATGACAGATGAAGGATCTCTAGCCAAGGCAGACAAAAAATACTTCACACAGTGTTTGCAGGGAATTTTGCGTTCTATGCAAGATCTTGATCGTACCTACGAACCTTATCTCGACCGGTCATTCGACGACATAACACCCGTAGAAAGGGCCTGTCTGCGAGCCGGTAGCTTTGAGTTGCTGGAACGCGAGGATGTTCCGACTACGGTGGTAATCAATGAATGGGTCGAACTTGCCAAATTGTTTGGTGCGCAGGATAGTTTTCGCTACATCAATGCCGTGCTTGATGCGGTGGCGCGGAGCGCGCGTGAGACCTCATGAATGAAGTAGAGTTGATCCAATTGATTCTCGATCGACTTGGAACAGCCGGACGCGACGCACGACTTAAGATCGGACCCGGCGACGACGCTGCTGTGGTTGAATGGGAAGCAGAGCAAGAAATGGTGGTGAGTACGGACGTATGTCTGGACGGAGTGCACGTGCCGTCCGATTGTCCTGGAGATTTAGTTGGGTATCGAAGCGTTGCGATGAGCGTGTCAGATGTCGTCGCAATGGGTGCTGTGCCTCAATATTTAACTATTGCTTTAACTATCGAACAAGCTGACGTCGAATGGATAGCTGCGTTCGCGGATGGCGTGCGCGACGGTTGTTCCGAAGCCGATACTACCGTGATTGGCGGCAATCTCGCTAAAGGCGTCAAGCAGATTACCGTAACCGCAATCGGGTCAGTACCTAGAGGTCAAGCGATACTACGTAATACTGCCCAACCAAAGGATGATATCTGGGTCACAGGTAAGTTGGGGGCAACATCACTTGCATTGCAGGCTAAGACCAAATGGAGTCCACGAGGGTTGTCCGAGTTGAAACGACTGACGAGTACAGATGTTATTGCGCGCTACTTGCTCCCACCGATACGAACTCGATTTGTAGATTGCGTACGTGAATGTGCTAGTGCGTGTACAGACATCAGTGATGGCTTAGCGTTTGAATTAGAACAGTTAGTTTCTGGTTCTACATATGGGTATAACGTCGAGACTCATGAAATTCCTCTTTGGCCTGGTGCGGAGCTAGGAGACGTTTTAGCAAACGACGATTGCTATGAAATGTTGTTCACTTCATCGAAAGACAAACGAGAGGTTGTGTTAAACTTTGCTCAAAGTTCAGGTATCTCGGTGTCCCGCATCGGTTGCATAGTGTCAACAGATGAGCGTACATTCACCCCGGATCATGATGTGATTTCTCGTTCTTCTGGTTATTCTCACTTTTAAAAGAGATTTTCCGTGCCAGAAAATACGCCCCCAATTGATTCGAACGCGGAGCAGTTAAGAGCGAACGCGTTTAAAGATCCTCTGGTAGTAATAGCGACTGGTTTCGGAATCGGTTGGATTCCTTTCGCACCGGGAACAGTAGCCTCTTTGGTGATCGCGCTGACCTTTTTTTTCTTGGTACCGGTCGTACCAGAGGCGAACGTTATCCAGTGCGCAGTCATTTTTTTGCTATTTATTTGTACTCGACTTACACTAGGCTTCGTCGTTCGAAAGTACGGTGCAAAAGATGAATCTTGTATTGTTCTCGACGAGTTTCTTGGTATGGCTGTAGCGCTGCTTTGGGTACCTAAAGAGTGGTGGCTATACGTGATTGCGTTTCTGATATTTAGAATTTTTGACATCGTAAAACCGTGGCCGATTTCTTGGGTTGAGCAGAGAGCCCCAGGTGCATACGGGATTATTTTGGACGATGTGATCGCCGGCGCTGGAGCAGCAATAATTACCCAACTTATCTGGATCACACAGTAACGACTAGGAGAGCTTATGTCGAAGAATGAAGAAAACACAGCAGTTGACTTTGAAAAAGACATTGCTGAGTTGGAGACGCTAGTCTCGAAAATGGAAAGTGGCGAGTTAACGTTAGAAGAATCATTAAAGGCGTTTGAAAAGGGCGTCGGACTGGCTCGGCGCTGTCAGCGATCTCTCGCTGATGCAGAGGCGAGAGTGTCAAAATTGATGCAGGAAATGAACTTCGACTCCGAAGACTAAGAGCTTAGCTCTTCCGAGGTGGTAGCTATGCACGATTTAGAACAGATTCGGCATCAGGTCGAATCCGACTTAGAGGCGCGGTTGCAGCTGACTTCCGTGCATTCATCTGCTTTGATTGAAGCGATGAAGTATTCGGTATGTGGGACTGCGAAACGAGTGCGTGCGGTGCTGGTGTGCGCTACGACTATTGGCTTTGGCATGGAGATTCATAGAGCACTACCGCCTGCAGCCGCGATCGAGTTGATTCACGCGTATTCACTCGTGCACGATGACTTACCAGACATGGACGACTCCGATACTAGGCGTGGAAAACCCAGTTGTCACAAAAATTATGGTAGCACCATCGCGATTCTTGCTGGAGACGCACTTCAAACGTTGGCGTTCTCAACCATACTGGATGCGGCAGAACTAACCATACAACAGCGAACGGACTGTGCAGCCGTACTAGCAAACGCAAGTGGTTGGCAGTATATGGTGGGTGGTCAAGCCATGGATATGGAACTAATGCATAGTGCTATACACAACCTTGATCAACTGTTCACGATGCACGAGGGTAAAACTGGCGCGCTATTTCGCGCTGCGCTTGAAATGGGTGCCATAGTTGCGGGATACTCGCGAGAATCAGAGCAATTTGAAACGATGAGTAAAGTCGGCACCAAAATTGGCATCGCATTTCAACTCACGGATGACTTTCTAGACGCTACTGCCGCAAACGAACAACTCGGTAAACCAGCCGGTGCGGATTCACTCGCAGGGAAGAAGAATGCAGTCGCGTTCTTAGGTAAGGATGAGACTCGAAATCGAGCCATTCAGTATCTGGAAGAAGCTGTGGAAATCCTCAAGTCCGTAGATGGTGATATGAACTTGGTGCAAAAGCTCGCTGAGGAGTGCGTGCATCGTCATCGCTGATGCTGAGCTAGTTACTTTGCGCGGACCATGTCGGGTCCCAACTTTTTGCGACTAAGTGCCAAGTCGCCGATTCTTCATCGAATCGTATCAGCCCAAGTTCGTGCAACGTGTTTAACTCCCCAATGATTTTCCAGATTCCCAAGGGGTCGTTCTGTTCCCGCATGTGTTGGACGAGATCACCCGGAAGCACTGCTGTAGCTCCTTCATCGCTGACCTCTACAAACGCATCGAAAATAGTCTTGGTGATTCGAAGTGCTTCACCCATGAGTGGTGGCCGTTTGGTACGTTTCAATCAAATAGCTGGATATAATTTATAAAAAGGTAGAAATCTCTGTTTTTCTACTTACACATTTGGGGGCGATCTGGATTCGACGACGGATACAAAGTCTCAGGTGCATGTCGAGCGTGTAGGATAACTCGTAAAACGATCCTTCAAATCAAACATAGTTGCCAACGACGACAACTACGCTCTAGCAGCTTAAAGCCGCTAGTTCTGTCTAGCTGCTTGCTCATGGGAAGTTAGACGGAATCATACTACGTGAGCTCGTGTTTTTTGCCGGTCCAAGCAACGAACACTAAATCTCCGGACTCGCTTACCGTGGCCTCGTCCAGTTGGGCTAACGGCGAGTTAAATTTGAGAACTGGACTAAGCATGTAGATCCAAGGATCGAGTTCTGGCGGACGCGGGTTCAAATCCCGCCGCCTCCACCATCTTCATAATCGTAGTTCCGTCTAGTGCTGACTGGAACCCAGCGGATGGCGTCTGCATAGAGCCATGGCGTGTCGTTGGACGCACTAATTACTCGTACGTTCACTTTACCTTTTAGTAGTTCGAATTCACCAACTTCATTCCAGCCATAAATCGAGTTTTCGAAGCTCAAGTCTCGCATTTCTGTTGCTTCGGAGTGTTCGATTTCTAAGTGGTAGTCTCCTTGTCTACTACTACGTCTGAACCAACCAGTATTTATAAAATACTCCAACTTCCACCTAGTAGTTTCCGGCAACTCCGCGGAAAAAGCGACAGGATGGATTTCTGGAGCAAACTGAGTCACTGTGGCCGTACGGCGAAAGTGTCCGAAGGAATTGTCGTCAGAGATGCGTCCCCACACGCCGCTAGTGGTTCGATAGGCATAGTTGGCGCGCGCTGGTAAGCCGTTGTCATTATCCGCTTGTAGTCTCGGAATGCGAAACCAACCCAACGGACCAACCGATGACGCACTATTGAACGCAGGTGGTTGATCAACAGCAAAACCAGGATCTAAGTCATCAACGATGATACCAGGGTCGGGTGGCCGCCAGTCTACTACTTCGAACATTGGACGGGGACTAAGTGTCTCGTCCTTGCTCGCCAACGACAAGGATTCATCAAGACTAGTTCCGAATTCGTTCCGATTTAACGAAAGATTGGGGTAAAGGTGAATGTAGTCAATTTCGTGTGAGGTCACTATATTAATTCGCACAGAGGACTTGCCTTCAATCACGACGGTCGGCGTTCGTGGCCATTCTCGCCTCGAGTCTGGTGGGTATGCCGCCCAAAACACGCCGGTAGTTTCACTCGGGTTGTGCACATAGAATGACGACTCATACTGCAACTTTCCCTCCTCGTCTTCGGCAAGTTCTCGACGGGTAATGTCGGACACCAAATATCCCGGTAAATTACTGCTACGAAGCCACTCTCCGAAAAAAGGATGTAAATCCAACTCAGCTGTTTCCGCATGAGCTAGCAAATCTTGCATCGTGAAAGACCGTCCTTGATAAGTACTCCTTAAACTACCGAGCCACGCTAGGATCGCGTCGTTATCGTTGGTCTGAACAAATACTCGAGCGATCATGCGATTTTTCGCAAGCATCAACTCAAGATCGCTCTGGTGCGAGTCGCTGGTCGGGAGTTCTAACAGTGACTTAGTCTCCATAGCTTCCCACACGGAGTGTCGATTCAAATATCGTTGTGCTAAACTGCGTACCCAACTGGTCATGTCTCCACCACCGCCATCGTCAATCGCCCATTCGAGGGCCGGGAGAAAAATTTGTGTGAAGTCGGATATTTGGTACGTAGCGTAGGGTGAAAACCACAAATCTGGAGCTTCGGAAAGGCGAGAAATAACGTTCTGAACAAGGTCGTTCAGTACGATCGCATGGTTCCCATCAGCAGAGGTAGAGTGAGTCCAAAAAATCTTTGAGAAGCTAGCCCACAGATTGTCGGTTCCCACAGCATCTCCAAAGTAATCCGCCAGTGCCCAAAATTTGCGGTACTCCAACCATTCCGCGTTGTCTACCCAACGTTCAATTCGTCGGATACGCGTATCAAAATGGGCCGTTGGGAAACCGCGCTCTTTCATGAGAACCATACCAGGCAGCACCTGCACAGATTCGGTTTTAAACCCGCCGCTTAGCGTCCGAAGTCTGTTTGGGACTTCTACAAACGACAATTCGTTGAAAGGGTATCCTAGTCCTGCTTCCTGGAACGGAATGAATATTTCTTCAATCTCTTCTCTTACGTGTTCGTCGTCGAAATTGAATTTACCGAAATTTTTCTGATGGTTTTCATGGAGGTAAAGATTGAACTGAATGTCTGCGATGGTCAGCGAGTGTTTGACAAAGTTTGTACCAAAAACGGCGATTTCCGATAACGGAATCTCCGGTCGCAATTCGAACGTCCCCTGCTCGTCAGCACTTTGTGTAATGTCTGTACCCACCAGTAACCAATTTGAATCAGTCACCGAAAACTTGATGTAGGTCTGGAAAAAGTCTATCCCAATAGCCGAGGACCGGGCAAGACTTTGTGAGTTAGGGACGGGGTACCAATACATCCCCGGCATGAGCGCGACGTACGATGTCGAGAACACGGAACCGTCCTCACCGAATAGCTGTCCAGCCCGATGCGGTACTGTACGGTCGACGAGATATTGAACCGGACTATCTAAGTATGCAAACAGTGGATTGGGGATGCCTTCAGCTTCAATAGTCAATTGGTGCTGGTCGTCTGGTTGTAAGGGTACTCCCGTGGGGACGATCAATAGTCCATTGGAGAATTTGTGCTCAACCTCTTTTCCGTTTAGGGTAACCCGATCAACAGCATAGCCTGGGTTGAGTGTGAAAGTCAAGCGCGGTATGTTTTGTTCATGTTTTAATCGAAAAACGTACTCAAGATTTAAGGACAGGAGCTGACCTGGGTCAATTGTCACTGAACCTTGAATCTGCTCGATGTCAAGTTCAACGTTCTGGTCGTATTCAGCATGAAATTTAGACCACTGTTGTGGTTGATAATAAGCCTTCACCACCTGATGTGAAAGAAAGCCGAAACCGACGACACTTAGCACGATCATGGTTGCACCGATAGGTAGGTTCACCATACCTACTCGAGCATCGCGTCGATTTAGTACAAAGGCTGCAATAGTAATGAGCCCGAGGGCTCCAACAACCGTAAGCGCTCGCATCCCAATGACGTCAAGAGAGGCAAAGTCTGGGACCAGTTCAGAGATGTACGCGGTGAAATTCGACGACGGTGTAACTACATCAAGCCAAGCGAACGGAACTATCAAACTACCAATGTAAAACGCTACCAAAAGGCTCGAAGCGATTACTACGGCAACAAAGGCAGATCGTAGAGTGCAGGTAAGAGTTAGTGCGACAGTGCTCCAAAGGAGAAGTGATGGGAGAGTATCGATGACGAGTAGATTTAAAACTGACACGGGTTCTAGGAAGTCGCCCCAAGCCGAGCCAGAGAAGTGGCTCAGAGCTCCGAATCCCTCGATCAGCGCAATGTTGCATAGAACCACCACGTAGAGTAGAACAGTTACCCCCATGACACTGCCCAAGAGATACTCAAAGTTTGTAAGTTGCCGACTCTCCAGAACAGAATGGATGCGATTTCTAATGTGGTATTGCCGAATGTCAAAACTCAACAATACGGCGGCAAACTGAAAAGCAAAGAACACCAACGCATCGACACTACTCAACAGATACTTGGGTTGGGCCAGACTAAAGGAAGGAGAGTAGGACGCGTTTAGAGTCTGCCACACGCAGGACTGGAGATACCCAATCAACACGACTAAAGTAAGTAGTCCGCTGGTAACCCAGAATCGTACTTGAGATCGGCAAATTCGAATTTGCGCGCCCGCGACGGCTAAGGTTCGAGATATCGAGTTAAACACGGTCCGGATGTGATGATTCCAAAGAGATTGAATAAATGGTTAGAGCTTAGTTTGGTGGTCTCCGATGGAGGTACGTGCTTTACCAAAAACGACGTTTAATTCCTACGAAAAATTGTCTTAAATCCGCCGGGAAATAGCGGTGTTTTCCGAACGCGAAATCCGCACGATCGGCATAGTAGGTGTCGAAGACGTTGAGTATTCTACCGAAGATCGACCAGTGTTTACTGAGCTGAAAATGCATCCGAAAGTTCACGACATTGTGCCCACCATACCGCGCGGTATTCGCAGCATTTAGGTAGTGTGATCCGATCCGATTGAATTCTACTTCAGCCGTACCGGCAGAGCCTATGGTTGCTGACCAACGAGCATGTGCGAGGACGCGGGGCGCGGTATCCATTTGATTGCCGGAAAAAATCACTTCGCCTCTGGCGAGATTCCGGTTAAAGTCGTACACGTGGTTAGAAAAGGTACTCGCGACAGAAATCTTATGCACGTCATTGACTCGCCAATCAACTTCGACTTCGACCCCTCTCGAATCTGTCGCGCCATCGCTTACATTCATTCCTTTGGCATCTCGGAAAATGAGGTTGGAACTCGAGTCAAAGTAAACCGCGATGGAAAACTCGAGAGAGCGCCACGACGATTGCCAACCCAATTCAACTGAACGTGTATTTTCACTCTTAAGATCAGCGACAGTCTGACCACTTTGAAGTCGATACAGCTCTGTAATCTGTGGTGGTCGATAACCAATCGATGAGAGTACCCAAAAATTCGAAAGAGCCGTGGTTTGGAATTTATAGCCGATTCTTGCGGCTATACTTGTGAAACTGTCGGATCGATCACTGGGTCGGGTGTACAGACAGCCCCCGAAAGCACAGATTGAACCATCGTCGCGGGAGTTTCCGTCCAAATGACGATTGTCATACTGATATTGCACATGCTCTACGCGAAGGCTCTCTTCTACTTCGTGTCGGTTGTCCCAGAGCTTGGTAGCACTCTGAAAGACTGCGTAGGTCCCCCCTGTTACCTTGAAGTCATAGTGTGTGCCAGTTGGTCGAGTCGCCTGCAAGAATTCCGATCCTACTGTTGGATGTTGTTGATGTTGTACCAGCGAAGCTCCGAACCATTCCAGTTGCGCGCCTAGCTTAATGCTCAGAGTATTGAATTGGGTCATCCGAAACAGTATTGCTCCTGCACTCATTTGTTCGTTGTCCTCACGCGGCTGACCTGGGAGAAAGTGTTGCAGGAAGTTCATTTGCGACATACGTGCGTAAGGGTATATGTATAAACCACTACCGTTGTCGATTTGGCTAGACACACGGAACGAGTCGGCGTTGCGAAACGCCTCAGGATTAGGATTGGCTCGCCGGAAGTTACGATCTTTGTATGATTGGTAGCCCAGTACGTACCCGCCGGTTTCTTGTCTCAGAGATGTCATTGAGAGAGAATGGGTCGCATCCCAACTACCAAATTTCGAAGTCCATCCAACATTGAGTTTTTGTTGCGCGTACCCTGTATCTCGTCGGAATCCATTCGTGTCTGTGGCATGAAATTTCATATGCGCTCTTCTGGTGTACCACGTCATACGAACTTGCCTGTAGTCATGCTGTCCAGATTCCAAACTCAGTGCACTGGTCCCCTCACTTCCTACGAAGGGTCGGACGTTAATCACCCCGCGCATAGCGTTGCCGCCGTAGATAGCACTCGCTGGACCTCGTAGGACGGCTACGCGATCAGCTTGCTCAATGTTGAGCTCAAACAATCCGTTGACGTTGCAAAATCCAATAGGACGCACGGGAATGTTATCCTCGAGAAGAAGGTAGGCTCCACACGCGCCCGAACCTGCCAGTACGGCTGAACGAAGTCCCGTGAGATGTTCTTGACCTGAATTCTTTACAACCCATATACCAGGTGTCCTTGCGAAAATTTCGTGTGGATGAAGAGGTCTCGCGAGCTCAAGATCTTGATTATCGACTATCGTCAAACTACCAAGATTGGACCGAGTCGGTATATCGCGAGGATCGCCTTTGACAATGACTTCTTCATTTAATTCGATGTCATCGGAGGGTTCGTTTCCGACAACCACGATGCCAAGAAAGAGAAAAGAGCACGCAATAAGAGTCGCTTGCACACACGCGCGATCTACCAAAGTTAAGACCGTCACCAGGCTAGGCATCAGGACACAACGAGAAGCAGGACATGGCGTCTCATGCTCGCTAATTTGGGCTAATGTCGTTGGTGAAATCTATTAAGTCTCTTCGACTTTTTCGACCTTCAATTCTTCAAGAATTTTTGCCATGTCTTCAGCGGATGTATCTACCGACACATTCCGGTCGACTTTTAAGATTTTTCCATCTTTACCGATGTAAAAAGTGTGCCGTTTCGGGTTTCCACTCTTTGAAAGCACACCGTATTCTTTGGCGACTGCTTTAGTCTCGTCAGACAAGATCGCGAAGTCCGCTCCATACTTTTCCGCGAATGCTTGGTTGTCGTCTTCGGAGTCTACACTGATCATGAAGTAGTTCACTTTGAACTTACGAATGAGGTCGCCATTTTTAGTAATTGATTTACACTGAGCGGTACACCCCGGCGTATCAGCTTTAGGGAACCAAGCGAGTACTACAGGTCCTTCTTTTAACAGATCCGACAATTTGTACTCTTCGTCGTCGGTGCCAGGTAGTGTAAAGTCTGGTGCTTCATCGCCCGCATTGAGTTCAACAGTTTCTGTTTCTTCACCAGAAGCTATTAGTGCTAGAACTGGTGCAATAACCACCAAGGAAAACGTTCGCCAAAATTTCATAGTTGATTCTCCTATCTATATGTATTCTTTCACACACAGTATTTTAGTATCGAGTCTTCTGTCAGACCCGTAGTTCACAGCCGCGAATGATGGCATCCAGATACTTTTGTACGACGGGCACAAGACCGTGATCGAGTGCATCAGCGATGAGCGCATGACCGATAGATACTTCACCAACATTGACAGCGCGACAGAACTCCGATAAGTTGTCTAAATTCAAGTCGTGTCCAGCGTTCACACCTAGTCCGAGTGCGTGCGCGGTATCGGCGGCTTTGATGTATTGCTCTAGGCATCGTGTAGCATCACTACTCTTGATTCCATAGTTCTCGACGGCTGTAGCCCAAGGTCCAGTAAAAAGTTCAATCCGATCGGTTTGAGTTTGGCGTGCTAGGCTGACAATTTCCGGATCCGCCTCGACGAAAATACTAACTCGGCATCCAAGTTCGTGCAGGTCATTGACAAAGTGGGACACCGTTTCCATATGTTTCGATTCACGTAGGTTCCAACCGTGATCTGAGGTTAGTTGAGATGATTCATCAGGTACCAACGTGCACTGTGTTGGACGAGTATCTCGAACCAACTTCATAAATCCTGGATACCCATTGCTCTGTGGACCAGCCGTTGGGTTCCCCTCGATGTTGTACTCAACACTGAAGGAATGAGTTATGGAACTAAGTTCATAGACATCGTCTGGACGGATATGCCGTTGATCTGGTCGAGGGTGCACGGTGATCCCGGTCGCACCGGCTTTGATGATTTTTGTACTTGCCGCGCCGACATTCGGTTCGTTGCCATTACGGGCGTTTCGTAGCCACGCAATCTTGTTGACATTTACCGATAATACTGTGTGCACTTACTCTGTCGCGGGCAGATCTTCTTCCATTTCAAGAAGTTCATGTTCGACTTTTTCTTCGAACTCTTCACGCATCAACGGGACTACTATATGAGCAACAGCGTGCACGATCAAACCCGTTAGTGTCCATGCGAAAATTACGAACAGTACCCAAGCTTTGTCGTTGAACGCGTAAGCAACCACTAGGTTGGCGATCCCCGCAAGAAGATAGGTGATTCCGAATACCACACAGATAGCAGTCCAGAAAAATTGAAAAAGAAACATCCATCTCCCCAAGATCCATTGAAGGATTTTTTTTCGATCTAGGACGAGAGCGAGGAAGCAAACCGCGCTTATGGTCCAAAAAACCACCGTAGGTCGCCATTTGATCGCGATCGGATCTTGAAACACCATAGCAATTACGACTGTTGTCATCGCTACACCGAATGCGGTCCACATTAGATTGGAAATTTTCCAATTGAAGACTAGGCGAAATATCATGAATTGAGCTGCTAAAACAATCATGAAAAGAACTGTAGCCGAGTAAATGTTCTGATCGAAGAAAAAGAAGTAAGAAACTCCAAAAGCGAGAGCAGCTATTAAGTCAGTGATACCGTAAGCAAACATCAATGCATTCCTTATTTGGACCTATGCGATTATAGCCTCGACACTCGGCGTTCCCGAGTTCGTGTTCAAGGAGGGAAACGGAACATAAGATCAATTGGACTGACAAACCTTCCGTCAATATGCAGTCGTGTTGACCGTTGAGCCTCAATTTACTATGCGCTTACTGCGTCGATTCGTGGTCGCTCGGTTCTAGTTTCTGTGTGATCGATTCTTTGCTATCTGGTTCAAAAATTGCCCCTCCAGTTCGACGATGTTCTACCCAGAATACTATTCCTAACAAGGTGCCAGAAAGCAGGGGCCACACAAACCACGACAAAAATTTGTAAAACATCCAGGTCTGCTCGGAGAACGAGTAGGCAACTACGATGTTGGTAGTACCCGATAGCAGAAACACGATCCCGAGCACCAGAGTTTGATAATTCCAGAGTCGGTCTGAGAGTTGTACGTAGTCTTCGAGGAGCCACTTAAGGATGTTTTTACGACCGAGAAAGTGGGTCATTAGAAACGCAGCACTCATCGCCCATGAGATTGCTGTGGGTCGCCACTTGATAATGATCGGCATTTGAAACACTATCGTGATGGTCCCCGCAGTCATACCTACCCCAAGTACGACCCACATTAGCTTAGAAATTTTCAATTTGAAGAGGAAACAAATTATGAATTGGACGACTAGCGCAATCATAAAAAATGCGGTAGCCCAATAAATGTCCTGGTCCACAAGGAAGAAGTATGAACCTATAAAAACTACGCCAGGTGCGATTTCAAGAATCTGGTACAAAGTTTCAATCCTCTCCGTGAATCGGTTAGTTCATTCTAGTGTTAGATCATCGCAAGTTAGGTGGATTCCGGCAGTCTGCCAACTAGCAGAATCTGGTCTTTAGCCACTCCAACCACCATACATTTCCCACGATCTGCAATATTGACGTTTGAGCCTACGGTCACCGGTTCAGTGGGTCGGTTCGTACGAAAGACTTGTCTTTTTACCTGACCACGGTGTTCTGCTCTAGCTACGATCTCTTGCCCTAGATAACACCCCTTTGTGAAACTGACTGCACCATGTTGGGTTAGATTTAACATTTGTGGTAGGAACAGCCCGCTCGTGTTTTCTTGTACGATGGGAAATTCGTTGCTGACGGTGAGGTGATTCAGTTGATTGTCCGCACCCGTGGACGGCATTACTCCCCAGCCAAACGGGGCAAATTCAACCTCGCCTTCGACAACAGTAGCTGTGAGACTCAGTTCCTCTTTTTCATCAATGAACTCTGATTTAGCAAACGCGATGTATCTTCCGAGGTGATTCTTGACTGTTTCTAGTAAAGACTGATGGAAAACGAGCGTAACTTGCGTGGCCTGTCCATAGCACCATCCGTTGGCGATGACGCGGCCCTTGATTTCGGTGATTGCAGATGGTAGACCCTGCTTCGGTTGAATCGAGTCCAAGTCGTTGGTGACGTAGCCTTGAAGAAATTTGGCGGCGTCAATTCCACTAACTGTCAGTGAGGCAAGATATCCCATACTTCTTTTAGAATCTCACATTTTGGGAATAGTATTGAATTGTGATACTTTCAAGTCGTGAAGCATTCTGACAAATCCGTACTCCATCAACAAGCACTTTGGCGCTCACGGCGAGGAATGCTAGAGCTAGACCTTTTATTTCGCCCTTTTGCAGAAGCATGTTTTGAACAACTTTCAAGCGAGTTTCAGTTAGCGTTTGTTGAACTGCTTGATAGGGACGACTTTGAACTATTAGATCTAACACGGCAGCCAGATCAGATTCCTCGTTTTACCAAACTCATTCAGATGGTGATGCGATTTCGAACAACCGGCGAGATTGAGGACTCGAAACCATTGTGCTAAACGATTAAAACACATCGAGAGGATCCATGTCCGGTCGGATGATACTGGGTGATGCGTTGGGACTTGTTTCAGGATAGTCTTTGTTAAAGTGTAGGCCGCGAGATTCTTTTCGCCATTGAGCGGCTTTTACTATGAGTTCTGCGACCATAATTAAATTTCTCAGTTCCAACAAATCACTGTTTACTCGGAACTTCGAGTAGTACTCGTGCACTTCGCGTTTCAACATATCAATGCGACGAGAAGCTCGTTCTAGCCGTTGGTTGGTTCGCACGATCCCGACATAGTTCCACATAAAGCTTCGTAATTCGCCCCAGTCTTGCGAGAGAACGACATCTTCATCAGATTCTGTGACTTGACTTTCGTCCCACTCCGGAATGACGAGATCCATTTGTTGCAGAACAGTCCAATTTTGTTGTACGTGTTTTGCCGCGGCGGTGGCGTATACAAAGCACTCAAGTAATGAATTGCTTGCTAATCGATTCGCTCCGTGCAATCCGGTACACGCAGTTTCGCCCACTGCATAGAGTCCCTCAATATCGGTTAGTCCGTCGCGATCGACCAATACGCCACCACACGTATAGTGTGCGGCTGGAACGATCGGAATCGGTTCGCGCGTCATATCGATTCCAATACTCAGTAGTTTCTCATAGATTGATGGGAACCGTTCCTGCACATGGGTCGCTGCGAGTTGGCTTACATCCAGATACAACGAGGGTACTCCGAGACGTTTCATTTCAAAATCAATCGCCCGCGCAACGACATCTCGCGACGCCAGCTCTTCCCTTTCATCAAATCGATGCATAAACGAATCGCCGTTAGGTAAGATCAACTTTCCACCTTCACCTCGTACTGCTTCTGAAATCAAAAATGAGGTAGCGCTCGGATGGTATAGGCAGGTTGGGTGAAACTGATTGAATTCCATGTTTGAAATGCGACAGCCTGCTCGCGCGGCAATCGCAATACCATCCCCAGTCGCGCCTGCTGGGTTGCTGGTGTATTTGTACACTTTGGAAGCACCGCCCGTAGCGAGCACAACACATGGGATCGCCAAGGTCTCCACGATTTGTTGTCCTCGGTCGTAGACGTACATTCCTAGCACTCTGTTGTCGTGTTTACCGAGCTTTTTGCTAGTGATAAGATCGATAGCTACTCTGTTGACACGAACCTCAATGTTGGGATGGTCACTTACATGCCGTATGAGGGTTGCGGCAATAGCATGGCCAGTTTCATCTGCAACGTGTAGTACTCTGGGAAAGCTGTGAGCACCTTCATTGGCGAGCTGAAACCCTTCAGTGTCTCGATCGAAGGGTACGCCGAGCTCCACAAGACGCGCAACCACCTGATTGGCTTGACCGACTACCATGCGCACGACTTCTGGTATACACAAACCAAATCCCGTGTTTAAGGTGTCTTGAACGTGCGCCTCCAAAGAGTCCCCTTTGTGAGTTACGGCTGCAACGCCACCTTGCGCTTGTGTGGTCGAGCCAGCTGTGAGATCCTCCTTGGTGATCAACAGGACCTTGTGGGTTTCAGCTAACTGAAGAGCCGTGGTGAGTCCAGCCGCCCCTGCTCCAACAATTAATACGTCTGCGTCAACGCTCATGGCCAGCTACTTGATTTTTTACTGGGAACCCACTTGAAACAGTCTGTTTTTCTGGCATGTTCATGGGTTAGGGAACTTTTTTACTGTTACCGCTAACAAACTAAGTATCAATGAACTGTTGTCTAAGCACACGTGTTGTTCAGGAGTGTAATGCTCTACAATATTTAAAAAATATTTGACCAGTGGTCTGCTCGATTCTCGCGGTCAATGATCAAAGGAACATTCACTTGACAGTAAAGGAAGACACAGACGCCGTATTGGTGAAGCGAGTACAAGCAGGTGACAACCGGGCGTTCGATTTGCTGTTCCATCGATATAAGCACCGGTTACGGTCAGCCGTGAGTCGAATTTTAGATAACCGCGAAGATGTGGATGACGTGGTGCAAGATGCTTTCGTCAAAGCTTATCGGGCACTACCGAAATTTCGTGGGGACAGTCAATTTTTTACTTGGCTGTATCGCATCGCTACCAACACTGCAAAGAACCACCTAGTGGCTAAGGCACGCAAGCATACTAATACCGATATCGACATCTACGAAGAGACTTCTAGCAACGAATATACCCATCTCCAAGAAAATGAAAATCCAGAAAATCTGTTAGAGTCTCGAGAGTTGGAACTTTTGATTAAGGAGACTGTCCAAAACCTTGAACCAGAACTACGGAGTGCTATTACGTTACGAGAACATGCGGGTCTGAGCTACGAACAGATCGCTCAGATCATGGATTGTCCGGTGGGAACGGTTCGTTCACGAATATTTCGGGCACGTGCATCAGTGTCTGAGAAAATTCGCGAGCGTGAAAACAGGTTCTAACAAGTAATGAATAATTAATTAACCTTGTGAAAGGAAGGAGAATATCGTAAAGCACAATGATTTTTCGTATAAAATTGAGTGTTAACTCTTGGGTTTCCCGAGAGGTCATTCCAACAAGCGTTGAGAAATCATGATGTCTGATTCGTTGAAAACGTCCCTTTCCGCATTTGTCGATGGAGAAGCTTCGACAGACGAATCCTCGCAAGTTTTACAACAGTTAGCCGAGGACGAAGAATTGCGAGCAGAGTGGAAAAATTACCACTCGATCGCTGCTGTATTAAGGAATGAAGGCATCTCTAATGTGCAAGTGCCGACGGATTGGGATGCCCTTGCTGACGCACTTCCGGTTAATGGTGATGTTCTACCGTTCCGATCGCGAAATAGGGTCAAGAATATGTTGGTCCATGGAGGTATCGGCGCCGGTCTTGCGGCGTGTATCATGGTCGCGATGTTTTTCCTGTTTACAGACAATCCTTCCGAGTCTGCCTCAAACTTAGCCAAAACCAACGCGACGGAGGACAGCGTCTCTAATGCACTCACGTCTCAAGACTTCGCTCAGCAACCACGTTCCTTTGACAGTCCGTTTGAAATGAGTGTATCGGTGGTACCTCCAGAAATTCTTGCAGACCTTCACCAGATGATGCTGGATGCTTTGCTCGCTCACGACATCAGCCGTTCCGGCATAGAACAATCATTGCTACATGATGCGAACATAATCTCAAGGAACGTATCCCAAGAGTTATGACCGACACAAAGTACCGTTTCACACACCCCATTTATTACTGCTTCGTCATTGTGGTATGTGTGCTAGGAGTACACGGGGAAGAGCGGACCGCAACGGAATGGGTTGAGGCCATGCACAAAGCTCAATCGGAGATGGGCTTTGAGGGAACTTTAGAAATTTGGAACGGTATCGCGTTAACCACGATTGAGTATTGTCAATATGTCATTGATGGCAAGGTTCAGGTCAAAGCCAAGCCAAGTGAGGGACCTCAACGCGAGATTAATAGAACTGACAAAGAGCTATCGATCAGTTTTGCCGCAGATGACGAATTTCATGAATTCGGTAATGAACTGAGCGGCGATTCACTTTCTCGACTGTTTCCTCCTGATATTGCGACACTCAGCGAGTCCTATGACATCGCCAAAATGCCGGACCAAGAAATTGCAGATCGCGACGCAGTGGGAATTTCAATCATGCCCAAGCAAGCAGATCGACACGGCTTCAAGATTTGGATTGACAAATCTACTGCGTTACTACTCCGCATGGAAATGTGCGACTGTGACGACGCGCGACGAATACTCAGTATGTTGGTATTTACCGAAATAAAGGTTTTGGAAGGTTCTGGGCCGGTACTCTCGGTTGCTGAAGAGACGAAAGAATCGGATCTGTCCGTAAGTATCGTAAATGAGGACGAATCGGATTCATCCGGCGTTCAAGCTGATTGGGAAGCGAGCTACATGCCCGAAGGTTTTAAGCTGTCAGGCATAAAGTCTAAGGATGGCGTGTTAATGCATCGCACGTATTCGGACGGGATGAATGCGGTCACTGTAGAGATTCGCCCAATGTCGACGAAATTGAATGGCGAACTTCATATAGAAAAAATTGTTGGTCCTACAATAATTGCTACCCGTAATGCGTTAGACGCCCGCGGACGACCCCAGATAATTACTGTGGTCGGTGATTTACCTCGTAGAACGATTTGGAAAATCTCCGAAGGGGTCAAGTTCGAACGATAACTCGTGTGACCGCGATGATCGTAGCACGTGGCACCGTGATTACTACCGCAAGTGGTAGTTCAGTGATCCAATTCGAGTACCCAGAGTGCATAGGTTGCACAAACCAATGCCCTCGTAATAAACGGAATGAATATTTGTATCCAGAACCGCTGCCTGAAAGGTCCATCATACTTCTAAATATACCTGCTTCTGGTCTATCCATTGCGTTGTTTATTTTGTTGGGAGTACCGGTGCTCATCGGTGCATTGAGTTTTACCGTGACTAGATCAGTACTGTGGGCTTGCGTGTCGATGACAATCGCTGTTCTTGCAAATATCGGAGTATTTCGACGTTTCAGTATAGCGGACTACCTGCTACGTCCTACAATTCGTAGAATAGGTTAGTTTGTTAGGCCACGCGTATCGGCGGATTATGTCGATCTAGACGTAAACAGTTAACCTGCTGAAGACATTTCGGAGAAGTTGAGTATGAATAGTTCTGGAGTTCAAGGGGCTAGTAAAGCCTTAGTACCACTATTTCTACTTATGTTCATGTTGTGCGCGGTCTCTTCTTTCGCCACTGGTGGTGTATTGATATTTAGTAGTTGGGACACACAAGAAAAGGCGACGACTGACGCAGAGAGAATTTCCGGTCTTTTAGAACAGAAAGCGACGACCATGCAGGCTACAGTCAAGGATCGTACTGTTTATCGTGTCGTTGTTGCTGTAGACACAGACGAAGATCGTTCAGCATTAGTGCAAACAGCCGAGGGGAAAAGCTTAAAGCCATGGTTTCTCACGACAGCAAAATTGGCTGAGACCGAACAAACTACCGACGCAGCGAATTCGTCACCGAACACCGAAGCAGAGGGTGCTTTGACTTCAGGTGATCAAAAGGTTGTTTTAAGTGTCAATAACGCAGACCCTGAACAAGTGCTAAATTTCCTTGACCAAGCGACTATTGATTCTACGTTAGCTAAACTCGATGCAGTTCGGAAGCGTGCTCAAGAACTCATTCCAGATTTCGAACCTCGAATGAAGGATTTGCCACCACTTGAAGACTTACCAGAGATGCCTCAAGCGGAACAAGACGAGGAGAGCGAGGAACAACCCGAGACCTCTTCTACTTCAGAATAATCAAGAACTGTTGACTTTTCAAAGTTGTACTAAGTAGGCCAGCCGTCACTTCGGTTTGCCTATTTTTTTACATAAGCTCGTAGGAACGAGTTAATACTTCAAGAAAGTGCCCATTTGGGTCGTAGAAGTAGAAACCACGACCTCCATCGCGTGTATTAATTTCGTTCGGTCGATTCTTTGA
The DNA here is from genome assembly GCA_009841615.1 of Gammaproteobacteria bacterium. Classification (GTDB taxonomy): domain Bacteria; phylum Pseudomonadota; class Gammaproteobacteria; order Pseudomonadales; family Azotimanducaceae; genus Bin55. Next base: position 41,558 of record VXLL01000027.1, read on the forward strand.
TGGGTCAGCCCAGTATTGCAACTTCTTGCTTTGAATTCTGGCGAACACCTCATCGAACTCCTGTTCGCTAACCTTGAAAGCAAAGTGTCGCGACTGAATTTCGTCCTTAGTATCTACAAAGTCAATAGAGAGTTCGCCAACTTTCACAATTGCAAAGTGTCCCCAAGAAACCGGTTTTGGAAGATCTAAGATCTCAGCAAGAAACTCTGCGGTATCTTCTTTATTGCGCGCGCTAACTATTGTGTGATCAAGTATGACAGCCATTAGTCAAATTCTCCGTAGTTGGTTTCAATCTTTCACAAAAGAAATAGATATTTTCAGTAAATTCTGCAAAGTGACTGCTTTATATCTAGGTTTAAGGATCTGCAGTCTCAATGGTTGGACGATGCCAAGACGCGTTGAAGAGATACTGAGTCTTGGTCTGTGCTACAAACAGTGATTTAGAAATTTGACAGAAGTGAAAGAACGGCTCCGTCCCATTGAATCGGCTCCGGAATGGAGCGATTCAATCTTTGACACTTGTTCGGAACTGGCCGAACTCTTGGAGCAGCATGCGTACTGTTTCGCGTTCACGATGCCCAGCACGCCTCACCGTTACACGCTGAAACGGATGTGGGAAAGCGACGAACTGTTCGTCGAGGCCCTACGGAAAATGAGGGCAGTGGAGCGCGTCGAGGAGTTTTTTAGAGGCTACTGGTATCGGCGATTCATTGCCAACGGGTACAAATACTGGACGATGGGGGCAAACCTCGACCATGTCTTGATCAATCGAGCGACTCATGCCATACCTATCGATCCCTACACAGCTGTCGCGGATTATTATGACCTTGGGTTTCACAAGAGTCAGTCGGAAGTCGAGCGGAGTATACGGGTGTACGAGCAATTGCCGATTCAACCCGATCAAGAAATTCTGGACATAGGTTGTGGTACTGGAACGCTTGTCGACTTTCGTTTCAAACACATCCGACCTGAGCAATATACCGGTATTGACCCCAGTCGCGGGATGCTAAGTGTCTTCGGTGACAAGCACTCCGAATTCCGCGCCCGATTGTGTCGAACTGCGTTTGAAGACTATTGGCCGAGACCATTGAAGAAGTTCGATTTGATTGTAGCGCTGTTTGGAGTACCTTCGTACATAGGTGCCCCCGAATTCCTCTCCCAGAAAATCCAGTGGCTTCTAAAACCTGGTGGCTCGGCTTTCTTAATGTACAACAAACGTAAGCCCGAACATACAGATTTTTACCGTAATCTAAGTATGGAGATCCCCGAAACATACGGGGAAGTCGTGAGTGATGAATTTTGGGTTGTTCAGGAAGGAGATGATTCCTCTTGGTTAATGGTAGTGGGAAGCAAATCAAGCTAAATAACGCTCTTACTGTTTTCAGCAGTTCATCCCCATGGTTGAAGACACGCGACTTTAAATTGCTAATCAGAAACGTTGCTTAGCACCTTGGTAGCAATTTCCTCAATCTGACCAACACAGTTCTCAATGACTCTTTCCCTTTCTACGCCAGTCTTGAGGCGGATAGGGATCCAAACTTGGTTACCTTTAATCTTGATGACTTTGAATAGTTCGGGCATTGTCTGGAAATGGTTAGCGTTGAGACCGTGATCTCCGATTCGACACCAAATAGGAGAAATCCCTTCATCACGCCACCAGCGCAGAGGAACACCGATCCACGCGCCAAACTTCTTTCTGGCACATATTCTTAAGTAGTGCCCCGTTTCGTGAGCCGATGATGCCCAAGTCAAGCCTTTCACGTCCGCGAGGTCTGCTCGACGGAGTTCCTGCATTATTTGACCAATTAAATCAATGTAGTTTACCAGACGACTAGGCAATTCTTGATCGTTAGTCTCATCTTCCTTGAGAGGTAGGAATGCTCCTAAATTCATACTGTCTGTCAAACCGCGCAACTGCAGAACGTCCGCTCTGACCTCGTCCATTCCTTGAGAGTTGGCGATATCCAATAGTTGATTCAAAACGCACTTCCAACTCACTACCAACAAGCTTTTGCCATCAACGGATGCTCGGCGTATTTCGCCGCTTTCATTAGGTGTAGCGCCCCATTCGAGTCCTTGTGCTTCGCATCGATCCTTGAGTTCGTCACAAACGGTCGGAACACGTTGGTAAGGAACAATAAAAATGAGAGCAGACGGGTAGTCGTTCGAAAGTTTCCTAAGATAGAACACAGGTTGTGCCTTCGTAAGACCAGCCCAGAATTTATTTTCAACAAAAACCCGCAAACGACCTTCCAGATCGTAAATTGTTACATCGGGTTGGCCGTCTTCAATACTATGTTCGGCATCCACACGACCAGGTTCAAACTGAAGTTTTTCATCGTTAATTAAACCAACCAAAGACTGTACGAGATTTGGATCCTTTCTCAGAATGTAGGTTAGAGCTTGTGTTGCGGCGGGTTCGTTTTGTTGTGGTCCTCCGCGAACGACGTGTGCAAGTACGCTCATGTATTGAGTCCCCAGAGACTTCCAAACAAAATTACACGAACCAATTTTGACATGAAAAACTTAGAGAACTCTTTGTGTTTGTACTTAGTGCCCATGGAAAAAATACGAAAAAAGGACATAGACTTCTGGTTCCTTTGATGGTTAGAAAGATGCCCGATCAAATCAGACATGGTTGGCGCACAAAATTTTGCATAGTAAGTCCACGCTCGAATCTCCGACTGTATTCAATATCGCGACTGTTCGGCGCTTTCAAACTCGTCGTATTACTTTGGTGTTGCGTTTCTTCACTCGGACGTTAAATCAACTCGTAGTAGCTGTTTTAGGTTCCTAAGGAAAGTCATGGTTGGCTTGGTGTTTTTTTCGACACTTAAAATCTCCGACATAGAAATATCAAGAGAGAATTGGCAGGTATTCTGATCAGAAGCTGTCCTATTCACATCTCCTTATTCACCTTTTAATTTTCACGAAATAAAAATGACCGCCGTAAAAGAATTACAAGAACACTTTCAAACGCTCCACCACATTGGTCACGCGGCACAGTATTTGTCGTGGGACGAAGCCGTGATCATGCCAGCTGGAGGTGGTGAAGCGCGAGCGAAGAGTCTCGCTACGCTACACAAGATTTCACACGAAATGGTCACAGCACCAAAAGTAGGGGAACTACTAGAGTCAGCTAAACAGGAAGCCACGTCAGCATGGGACCAAGCAAATCTGCGAGTAATTGAGCGTCGTTGGACTCGAGCGACCGCTCTACCAGTTGACTTAGTCGTTGCCTCCTCATTAGCTTCGTCTCGATGCGAGCAATCTTGGCGTCGCAATCGTAGGGCTAACAACTGGGAAGAAGTAAAACCATTACTTAAAGAAGTCTTAAACCTCACCAAACAAAAAGCAGAGATTCTTGGTGAAAAACTTGCCCTCTCACCATACGACGCACTACTCGACGGCTACGAGGCAGAACTGAAACGAGCTTATATTGATCCAATTTTTAAGGAATTATCCGAATTCTTACCAAATTTTGTTAATGAAGTAATTGCGAATCAGCGTCCACATGTCTCGTTAAAAGGAGAATATCCTGCTGATCGGCAAATGGATCTAGCCAAGAAATTGATGCTACCTCTTGGTTTCAATTTCGGGCGCGGACGCGTAGACACTAGCGACCATCCTTTCACTTGCGGCGACCTCTGGGACACGCGGATCACTACTCGGTTCGGGGACGACGATTTCTTAGAGTCTATGTATGCCGTTCTCCATGAAACTGGACACGCCTTGTACCAACAAGGACTGCCAGAAGATCGATACGACCAACCGGTCGGTGGATCGTTAGGAATGATGATTCACGAGAGTCAGTCGCTGTTTATGGAGCAACAAGTTTGTCGTAGCGAAGGCTATTTGTCCTATGTCTTACCCATTCTGACTGAGTCATTAGGGGTGGACGCGACGGATGAAAAGTGGTCTGTAACAAACTTTATTCGAAATGTACACTATGTGGAGAAAGGTTACATTCGAGTTGAAGCAGATGAGTGTACGTATCCGCTGCATGTCATATTGCGATATCAGCTGGAGAACTCGTTATTTGACGACTCCCTTTCGATTGACGATCTACCAAATGCTTGGAATGAGCTAATGGATCGATTCTTCGGCTTAGACACTCGTGGCGACTTCGCCAATGGAGTGATGCAAGACGTTCACTGGTATGCAGGATTGTTTGGCTACTTTCCTTGTTATACGCTCGGCGCACTGACAGCGGCACAACTCTACCAAGCTTACACCACAACAAATTCCGATGCCGAAGCACAATTCGAAGCTGGTAATTTCGAATCAGTTCTGTCTTGGTTGAGAGACAACATTCACAGTAAAGCGCAACTGACATCTGGATTCGACCGCATCGTCGAAATAACGGGGAAACCGCTGACTACTGCAGCGTTTGTAGCGCACGTAAATCAACGGTATCAGACTTAATCTGAACTGAAGTCGGGTTCGCGACACCTAACGACTAGTCCTGAGACTTGCACGCTCACCAAAACTGAATTGAATCTCGGTCTCAGATACTTGTACATACATCAACTTCGTCATGAGTGACTCGCTCGCGTCAAAAATTTCACGGACTCGAAATTTTTCGATTATCGCCCACATTGATCATGGAAAATCGACATTAGCCGATCGATTTATTCAACACTGTGAAGCCCTTCCAGAAAGAGAAATGGCTGATCAAGTTCTGGATTCAATGGAACTAGAGCGCGAACGGGGCATCACAATTAAGTCACAGAGCGTCGCGCTGAGATATCGGGCACGAGATGGAGAACTTTATTATCTAAATTTCATTGATACGCCTGGCCATGTGGATTTCAGCTACGAAGTTTCGCGTTCTCTCGCCGCATGTGAAGGTGCTCTGCTAATTGTTGACGCGACGCAGGGTGTCGAAGCCCAATCTGTGGCAAATTGCTATGCGGCTATCGAGATGGCTGTAGAAATTTTGCCAGTACTCAACAAGATGGACTTACCACAAGCTGACGCAGAGCGGACCATCGCCGAAATCGAATCGTTGATCGGATTACTTACTGATGATGTAGTAGAAATCAGTGCGAAGATAGGCACAGGGATCGAAGAATTGCTGGAAGCGATCGTCACCAAGATTCCTCCGCCCAAAATAGACGGATTTGATACGTTTCGCGCGTTGATCATTGACTCTTGGTTCGACAGGTACGTTGGTGTGGTCTCGTTGGTACGAGTTTGGGGCGGTAGCTTACAGCGTCGTGATCGTATCGTTTCGCATAGTGTCGGAAAAGATCACGTTGTCGAAGAACTCGGAGTGTTCACCCCGCGTCGCGAAAAACGAGAGCAGTTGCATGCGGGCGACGTTGGATATGTAAGTGCTGGGATCAAGGAAATCAACGGTGCCCCCGTCGGAGACAGTTTGATGCATGCGCGCAACCCGATTGAACCGTTACCAGGTTTTGAGCGTGCCAAACCGCAGGTCTATGCAGGGCTGTACCCCAGCGATGCGGACGATTATGTCGCCCTCGGAGATGCTTTGGAGAAACTCGGTTTAAATGACGCGGCACTGCACTTTGAAGTCGAGAACTCCGACGCCTTGGGCTTTGGATATCGTTGTGGTTTTTTGGGAATGCTACACATGGAAATCGTGCAGGAGAGATTAGAACGAGAATATCAGCTCGATCTTGTAGTTACTGCCCCCTCCGTAGTGTATGAAGTGTTATTGCGAAATCTAGAAACTGTTTTGATTCATAACCCGTCGCATTTGGACGAGCTGAAGGACATCGCTGAGATTCGGGAACCCGTAGCTTCAGTCAATATCTTGGTGCCGCAATCGTATATCGGAAACGTCATTGAACTATGCGTGGAACGTCGCGGTTCCCAAAAGAGTATGCAGGTCACCCACACTCAAGTCTCACTCGTCTACGACATTCCAATGAGCGAAGTTGTCGTGGACTTCTTTGATAGGCTCAAGTCGGCGAGCCGCGGTTTCGCAAGTTTGGACTATAGCTTTTCTCGTTTTGAACCAGCACCCTTGGTCCGGCTTGATATTTTGATTAATGAGGAACGGGTCGATAGTCTTGCTGTGATAGTGCACAAAGAAGCGGCGATGTCCCGAGGACGGGCGGTAACTTCGAAATTAAAGGAAGTTATTCCAAGGCAAATGTTCGATGTTGCGATTCAAGCAGCGGTCGGTCGAAAAGTTCTTGCCCGTACCACAGTGAAAGCTCTACGTAAAAATGTCACTGCAAAATGCTATGGCGGCGACGTAACGCGAAAACGCAAGTTATTGGAAAAACAGAAAGCCGGAAAAAAACGCATGAAACAAATTGGACGCGTCGAAGTGCCTCAGCAGGCATTCATGGCTGCATTGACCATCGATCGCGCAAAGTAAATCTCCCAGAGAGCAAAAAGATGACAAAATTTTGTAAGGTCTCCACTCGTAATCACGTACTCACAGTGACGTTAAACCGCCCCGAACGATTGAATGCGCTGCATCCCCCCGCACATCAGGAGCTGTCCGACATATTCGACGATTTCGCGAACAATGATGAATTGTGGATTGCTGTAATTACGGGCGAAGGACGCGCATTTTGTGCAGGTAATGACCTGCGAGAACAGGCCAAGTTTGACGCGGTCGTATTTCCTGAAAAGGGGTTTGGCGGGATAACAGCAAGGTTTGATCTCACCAAACCGCTTATCGCGGCTGTGAACGGACCCGCGATGGGTGGTGGCTTTGAAATCGCACTAGCATGTGATTTGATTGTGGCTTCCGATAAAGCCATTTTTGCATTACCAGAACCTAGGCTTGGACTGGCCGCACTTGCAGGCGGATTGCAACGCTTACCTCGACAAATCGGAACCAAACGAGCGTTAGGGATGATTCTCACCGGACGCACGGTAGCTGCTCAAGAAGCTGTTGCGATGGGTTTCGTGAACGAAGTCGTACCGCATGATGACCTCATGTCGGCCGTTGATGAATGGGTAAACCAGATTTTGGAATGTGCTCCGATGTCGGTTCGAGCGAGTAAGGATGTCGTCTACAAGAGTCTTTCTATGAACTCATTAGAGGAATCTATGACTACTCCTTACGACTCTGTCGCCCAACTGATTAGAAGTGAAGACTTTAAAGAGGGGCCTCGTGCTTTCGCGGCAAAAAGAACTCCTAAGTGGTCTGGGCACTAATCTGTTGTGGTGTATTACGACGACCTTGATTGGGACCTTCCTTATCGGTCTCGTCGCGACCCGGTTCTAGCAAGAAACATTGTCGCTACGTCCCAACCGTTAGCTACCCAAGCCGGATTAGAAACTCTTCGACGGGGAGGGAACGCAATTGATGCTGCGCTTGCCGCAGCAATCACGCTCACGGTGGTTGAACCGAGTTCCAACGGAATTGGAAGCGACGCGTTTGCGTTAGTGTGGGACGGAAACCAACTCACTGGACTCAATGCGTCTGGCCGCTCACCTCGTCGATGGCATCGAGAGCATTTCCAACAATATGCGACAATGCCGATGAATGGTTGGGATTCGATAACTGTACCAGGTGCTGTGAGTGCTTGGGTTGCGTTATCAGAACGATTTGGCGCGCTACCGTTCCAAGATTTGTTTCAAACTGCTATCGAGTACGCGGAAAACGGATTTCATGTCGCTCGACGTACCGCGTACCATTGGGGTCGAGCCGCGTTGCACCTACGGCAGTTTGAAGGATTCTGCGAGCACTTTTTAAAGAATGGTCGAGCACCTCGGGTCGGAGAGTTGTTCTTGAGGCCCGAACTTGCCCAAACGCTTGCGTTAATCGCGGAAACGAACGGCGATGCTTTTTATCGCGGGGTCCTTTGTGATCGCATCATACAACAATCAGAGTCCGAGGGTGGTCTACTAGAACGTACTGACTTTGAAGAGCACAATCCTACTTGGTGCGATTCACTTGTTCAATCCTACGGTCAGGTCACCGCGCACGAAATTCCACCGAATGGTCAAGGACTGGCCGCGTTACTCGCGCTCGGGATATTGGAACGATTGCCCACTCGCGATCTTGACCCCCTTTCACCCCTATGGACACATCGTCAATTGGAGACGATGAAAATCGCCATTCGAACGTCGTTTGAATATTTCGCCGATCCGGATTACATGACAGTGTCTCCATCACAACTGCTTGAAGATTCGGTACTCGATGAACTCGCTGCGCAAATTTCCGATAGTCAAGTAGCAGTTGTACCAAGCGTACCAAATTTCGGTGGTGATACCGTTTACCTGACAACTGCGGACGCAAAAGGGAAAATGGTGTCTTTCATTCAATCAAATTTCCACGGATTTGGTTCTGGAATAGTAATCCGTGGGACTGGAATTGCGATGCAAAACCGCGGTGCAGGTTTTACGCTAGAGTCAAACCACGTCAACGAAGTAGGACCTGCCAAACGTCCCTTTCACACGATTATTCCCGGATTTGTTACTAGAAATGGAGCACCCGAACTTGCGTTTGGAGTTATGGGTGGGCATATGCAGCATCAAGGGCATGTGCAGATGATTTCGAGAATTTTCGATCACAAGGAGAATCCGCAAGCGGCATCGGATGCACCACGGTGGTACGTCTCACCAAACTTTGAGATTTTTCTTGAACAGGGTTATCCGAATTCAACCATGGAAGCACTACGCAAACTTGGTCATAAAGTACAGCTCAGCCACGACATTGATCTCTTCGGTGGCTCACAACTGATCTTGCGGATTGAAGACGGCTATGTTGGCGCGTCAGATCACCGCAAGGAAGGCTTAGCAGCAGGTTTTTAGTTAGTCTGCGGAGCTTGTTTTGTCTTCCTCAAGAGACAATGATGCTGAGTTAATGCAGTACCTAAGTCCGGTAGGTTGAGGTCCGTCTTCAAAAACATGTCCCAGATGACCCTTACAATGCGCACAATGCACTTCAATACGGGTCGCGAACAACGACCGGTCGATTTGAGTTCCTACAGCATCCTTTTCGATAGGTGCATGAAAACTAGGCCATCCAGTACCGGAATCGTATTTTGTCGCAGAGGAAAACAAGGGCTTACCACATCCTTTACACACATAGATACCAGCGTCCTTAGTATTCCAATATTCACCAGAGAATGCACGTTCAGTATGTTGTTTGCGTAAGACTTTGAACTCTAGGTCCGTAAGTTTCTCTGTCGGTGGATCTTCTTTGTTAGGAGTGTTAGCCATATTTATTGGTCATTGGGGTATGACAAGTTGTCCCGAGTGAATCGCAAATTTACGGTAGTGACTCAGTTTGAAATCTGAGCCATTTCGGAGCCAGACACAGATGCCCAACCCACTCGTTTCATCGAAGACTGCTGAATACTCAATAGCATCTAGTCTGACACCTTCTCCACGATTGACGCAGAAGTACCTCTCCTCCGATGTTTAACGTATTTGCAAACATATACAATATTATAGTCATCAATTCAAACTGAGCCACTACCAGATTTCAAAAATATTGAAAGAAGAAACCGAATTACACATGCAAAACTCAGACAAGCATTCTGACGAACAATCACTGCGTAAGCGCCGTGCGAGATCAAGAATTGAAAAAGCGGAGAAACTCCTCGAAGTCCGTTACGAGATTCGCGGAAAAGTGCTCCAGAAAGCGCGCCGTCTTGAACAGGAGGGACATCGCGTTCTTAAACTCAACATCGGTAATACAGCTCCGTTTGGATTTGAAGCACCGGAGTCCATTTTACGCGCAGTGATTCACGAATTGCCGCGCTCACAGGGGTACGAAGACGCAAAAGGGATTTTCACGGCACGCAACGCCGTCGTCCACGAGAGCCAAAGAATCGGTATTCCAAACGTTGATGTCGACGACGTTTATCTAGGAAATGGTGTGAGCGAGTTGATCGTTATGGCGACACAAGCTTTGCTCAATCCGGGCGACGAGGTACTAGTCCCGGCGCCGGACTATCCACTGTGGACTGCAGCGGTCTTACTGGCGGGTGGTACCCCAGTACATTATCGATGCGATGAGGAGGCTGATTGGTACCCAGACTTGCAAGACATTCAAGCTAAAACCACTTCCCGCACCAAAGCGATGGTGGTAATTAACCCAAACAATCCCACCGGCGCCGTTTACGAACGCAGTTTGTTGTCATCTCTCGCCGAATGGGCGCGACAACACAACATTGTGGTATTTGCCGATGAAATCTACTCCAAGGTTTTGTATGACGACGCAGAGTACATACCGATGGCATCGATTGACGATGAGGTGCTCACATTAACTTTTAACGGTTTATCCAAGTCATACCATGTGCCAGGCTTTCGGGTGGGCTGGATGATTGTTAGCGGCGCTTTAGTGCGGGCACGAAGTTTCATCGACGGGTTGGACACCCTGGCCTCAATGAGATTGTGCCCGAACGTACCGGTGCAACATGCTGTGCCAGCGGCTTTAGGCGGCTATCAAGCTATTTTTGACGAAACGCGTCCCAGTGGATTGCTTTACGAACAACGTAATGCAGCACATGAATCCCTTACTTCCATACCGGGAATCTCATGCTTTAAACCAAAGGGTTCGATCTTCCTATTTCCTCGTATCGACACCAAGAAGTACAAGATTTACAACGATGAAAAATTTGTTTACGACCTACTTATGGACAAGAAAATTCTTGTAGTTCAAGGTAGTGGGTTTAACTATCCTGTACCAGACCATTTCCGTATCGTTTTTTTGTCGAAACGAGCGGAACTGTTTTCGGCGAGCGAGAGTATAGGGGCGTTTCTTGCAACCTATAGTCAAAACCAAAAGTAGCTACTGCTAGTCGTTAGCAAGCGCAACAATATACTCCCCAATCGCTAACGATGATGTCAGTCCAGGCGAGTCAATTCCAATCGCTTCGACGTATCCTGCAATCCCAGTTTCTTTTGGGCCGCGAATCCGAAAGTCTACGAAGCCGTGACCTTCGGATACTAGCTTGGTTCTTATACCTGTGTATCCAGGTCGTAAAGCGTCTTCAACTAGACTTGGATAGTATCGCTTTATAGCTTTTGCAAACAAGTGTTTGCGAGACTCGTCGAAGTCGTAACTGATTTCTTTTATCCACTGTACATCGGGACCAAATTTCACGGTCCCTTGCAAATCCACCGTTATGTGGATACCTATTGTTTCTGGCGTGGCTACCGGATAGATTAGGTGTTGAAATAAAGGTCGATCTAAGCTGAGGCTAGGATATTCGAAGTATTGACCTTTGGCAAAGAACTGATTGTGTTCAATTCCAAGACCTTGTGCTAGCGAGGAAGCAGTTAACCCGGCGCAATTGATTAACAGGTTTGGTTTTAACTTAAAGTCTGCTACCTCTACACAAAGTTCCTTTGAACCTTTAAAGCTATTCACGAGGGTGTTGAGTACAACGCTACCGCCAAGGGCTTCTAAGTCAGCTTGCAAACGGTGCAAAAGAGTTGCTGTATCCACCACTCCTGAGCTAGGCGAGAGCAAACCAGCTACGCATCGGACTTGAGGTTCTAAGTGCTGTACTGTCTGTTTTTTCAGCCAATGTAGGTCATAAACGCCATTTGCTAAAGCTTGATTCTGGTGCTTCTGTAACTGAGGAAGCTCACTCTCGTCCGACGCAACTATGAGCTTTCCACAACGTTTGTATTCGACATCGTAATCCCGACAAAAGGCATACAACAGTTGTTTTCCTCGAACACAAAGCTGTGCTTTGAGTGAATTCTTCGGATAGTAAATCCCAGCATGGATCACACCCGAATTTCTACTTGACGTTTCACTGCCAATGGTACTGTTTTGCTCGAGCACGATAACCTCGCGCCCGCTTCTCGCAAACGCACGACCAGTAGCTAGTCCGATTACACCAGCGCCAACGATGACTACATCAGCGGTTTCTCCCATCTAATACAGTGTTTCTTCGTACTTGCTGGAGCAGTTCAAAGTGGTTTGCGACCAACTGTTGGTGTCGGCAATTCTGTCAGTTTGAGTACGGGAGTACAACGTCGAGTAGTGTTGCTTTTTAGACTACGTCCTCGCAACTATCTCTCGTGTCCAATGTCTTACATTAACACAAAGTGTTGTACGTTTTTTTCAAGTTTAACGCATCCGATTTAGTACTTCCGCTCATGACGTATCTTGCACCCCCTTGCGTATAACATATTTATGTTCATTGTTAGCAACTTCCGCGAGTTCCAACGTATGCTTCATGAAGCGACAAAAATTTCTAAAATCTCTATCCGTACTCGGATCAGTGGCTAGCACGAATAAACGCTCGCCGTGATGCATTGTCCGAACTTTATTCCTGACAATCATGAGAGGTTCTGGACAAACGAGCCCCCGTGTATCAACGAAGTGTTCGTACTCAGGAGAAGACATGCTAATGTATTTGCTAGTGTTGGTGATTTGAATTCGTTGAAGTCTGGTCACGCTCAAACTATTGCTGGTCGCGTTGTTGATTATGCTTGTTTGAGATCGGAGTCATCAGATTTCGCATCCCTCGTTGTAGTGTAAATTTAGATAATTGGTTCATCGAAATTGAGAGAATTTCAAACTATGAGAATCGGATTGGGTACGCTCGCATTGCTTTGTTCGATTACTTTCTTTAGCAACTCCCATGAAGCTTCTGTGCCTTCGTTGGGTACGCCGACGTTAGACAACGCTGATGAAGAGATGCTCCTTGAGCCAAGTAAATTGCGTGCGCGCATCGAAGCAGGCGAAGCAGAGGAGGTGTTGACACTCGCCACGGAAGTCATCTCAGAAATCGAAGAGAATCGTACAAGGTATGACGAAGCGTTGGTTAAACCACTCATCGTGTTCGGTGACGCGAGCCGAGAGTTGGGGGAATACATCGACGCGATTGAAGCTTATGAACGTGCCCGACAGATTTCGAGACTAACAAATGGACTAAATTCGATTGAGCAAGTCGAAGCAGTACACAGAGAGGCTGAAACCTACTTTGAGCTTGGACACATCGGGGACGCAAACGATAGCTATGAGTACATCTTCTCGATTTACAACCAGCAATTCGAACCGTTTTCCGTGGACTTGTTGCCAACCATCTTCATGCTTGCAGATTGGTACGTGTTGATTTACAACGTTTTTGCAGCTCGCGGTTTGTATGAATATGCCACCGAAATTGTGGATCACCATTTAGAACGGACTAGTCCTGAAAACATTCGAGCACTACAGGGACTAGCAGACACCTATCGTCTAGAACGTTTTCGACCTCTAAGTGCTCTGGGTCAAATCCAAGCCCGCATACCTGTGTTGTATTGGGCGGATGAGACGCCGTTCAGATATTTTGCGAAAGTAAACGACTTTGAAACCGGTGAGGATGCTCTAGTCGAGCTCGTCAAAATCGAGCTCGAACGATCTGAGAGCACGCCAGAGTCCGTTGCGCGGGCAAAACTCCAGCTCGCCGATTGGTTTACACTGTTTGAACAGAACGAGCGCGCAGTGGTCATTTACCAAGACATATTAGCAACGTTTGAGGACACCGAAACAGAGTTTTTTACAAGTGAATTTAGGGAAGCGGTACCACTATTTCTTCCTTTGTCCACAAGTCCTGATCCCCAACCACTGCGATTGGAGTCTCCTCCCGCGACCGGAGAAGTTGGATTTACGGTTGATGTCGACGAAACCGGCCGTGTTATTCAAGTACAATTAGACTTTGCGCAACCGCAAGGCGATTTCGTCGAGGAATTCGAGAAGTCTTTGAAGAATGCGATCTATCGGCCTCGCTTTGAAGATGGGAAGCCGATGCCGCGTACGAATGTCAAGGTGCATCACAGGTATATCTTCTTTCCCAAAGCTGAATAGGGCGAACGCGAAAGGCGATTGGACAAAAAAATAAAATATTTACAGTACGTAGAACTTGGAACTTTGTGGAACACGCAATTGTCTACTATGAGGTACCACCAAGAGCGAGGAGGTCAGAACATGGACAAACGAATTGACACTCTACTGGAGTATGGAAGCTTAAAGTTCATAAGTTCCTTTTTTCGCCGATTTTTGGAATTCGTTTTAGGGGCTAAGGTTGTCGTTTTAGTAATCGCTATTTTTGGGCTTAGTGGGTGCATGTCTAGTGTGCCTTCCACTTTTCCTGACATCCAATTACCGTCTCCACAGTCCTCCACTGGTAGTCCAACTTCCTCCTCCTCATCGGGACAACCGTCGGGGAACCCGATGCCCCAACCAAATAGTGGTTCGCAATCGTCGTTGCCGACACCATCTTTACCAACTCCTGGTTCTCCGAGTTCTGGAACCCCCTCGTTACCGAGACCGCCTTCCCCCATGCCTTCGCCAGATTCCTCCGACGGTACTCCATCAACACCGTCATTGCCGTCGCCCGAAAGTCAGGGCAGCCCCAATTCCGGAGAGTCTAATGATGGAACGACGACACCAGAATCGAGCTCGGGCAACGAAGGACAACAAGATGGCCAAGACGGAACAATGGGCGATAACATCGAACTACCTCCAGGTGACCTTCAATTTCCTGTGGGCGACCCCAATGGACAACAAGGTGGCGAACAATCCAATGATGGTGGCGGAGTGATGATGCCAGAAGATGAAGGTGAGGGAGCTGGAGGTTGGGAAACCAGTAACCAGTTAGAGCCGCAACCCGGCGATTCCGAAGAAGGAGGTAACACCGACGAAGAGGAAGATGAAAGTGCAGTTGCCAGTGGGTCTGGTGAAGATGCAATGCAAGAAGTTCTCGGGGATCTTGACGGCGAGATTATGAATGAACGAAACGCAGCGAACACTAGGGCTAATGATGAGATCGCTGAAGCCGGTTCTTTTGAAACTGAAACTGACGAGCCGGAATCGGGAGTTCTGGACGGAGATACCGATGGCGGTGATGAGACTGCGGACGAAGAACAACAAGCCGGGACGGGAGCAGGAGAACAAGACGAACCATTACTTCCCGAATCTCGACAAGGTGTTGCCGACACACCCGATGCAACAGATAAGAGTGTAGTGGCGCGCCAGCTCAAAGAAGCAGCGTTAGCGGAGGAAGACCCTGAGCTGAAAAAGAAACTTTGGGAAGAGTATGAAAACTATGTGGACGGATTGAAATGAAATTTCTGCGCATTTCTCTTCTTTCGCTTGTGGTGCTGAGCATGGTCGGGTGCTCGACAGTCATCAAGCGTCGAGTTGACACAACACCACCGAAACAATCTACTAGAGCCATTCCGGAAGAACAATTGTTGGACGTCGGTATCGTAGTGTTCGATTCCAACGTCCCGGAGCTCTACGATGACATTATTGAGGCAAACATTACTCCTGAAGTCCGGCGAGCTGAGGCGAATTGGATCGTCAATTACGCCAAAGAGTATCTCCAAGCCACCGGTAATTGGGGTGCCGTGCGCGCGATTCCCAAACCTAGCTTGGCAATCGATGTTCACATTACGGGAGACATTCTACATTCCGACGGCGAGCTTCAGGTGTTAAAGATCAAAGCTGCTGATTCCCGTGGAGTCGTTTGGTTTGATGACATTTTTGA
This sequence comes from Gammaproteobacteria bacterium, assembly GCA_009841615.1. Taxonomy (GTDB): domain Bacteria; phylum Pseudomonadota; class Gammaproteobacteria; order Pseudomonadales; family Azotimanducaceae; genus Bin55. Next base: position 56,992 of record VXLL01000027.1, read on the forward strand.
GACTCGCGCCAGTAAATATTCGTACGATTCAGACGTGCCCCGTGACATTGATCCCTTTCAGACCAACTATCGAGAACTGTCTGACAGACTGCTCGAGTACCAAGAGTCCTTAACCCCAGAAGAAATTCTTGAAATTCGAAGTACCACTTTGGTGCGGTACGGCAAAGCAGTAGTTCCAGAAGCATTTGGCGACTATGTCGTAAAAGAAAGAAACGGTCGATTCCGATTGAACAGATTGCCGACTCCGGATGATCCAACTATGTCCAACGTTCGACAGTTACTTGAAAGGGAACTTGTCATTATTGACACTTTGGACGAGAGTTTTGATCGGTTTGCAAACGACATGGACGAACCTTACTGGTTCTGGCGCGAAGGATCTTATCCGTTAGCGATTGCCTTTCGTGAGGAGCGTCAGCGTTCAAAAACTCGTATAGCTTCTGGGATTATTCTCGCGATCGTCGGCGCTTACTTTCAACGACAAACCGGTGGGTTTCGAGAGATTGGCGGTTACACGGCTGTTATCGGTGGCGGGACAGAAATTCTCGGAGGCGTTGGAGACCGTGCTAATGCAAAAAATCATCAAGAAATGTTGCACGAAATCGGTGTAAGCGCGTCGCAACAGATTGGTCCAATAACAATTGAGCTAGAAAATGCGACGATTTCGTTACAAGGAACGTTTGAAGAGCAGTACCAAAAAGCCATTGAGTACATTCGCGAGACTTACCAGAAAGAGCTAGGCAACATCCTAGACCCCGATAGTTCTACGGATGAATCAACTGGAGACGAAACCACTGACGAATTCATCCAGGACCCCGAATGACGAACACCAACCGGTGGTTCTGCAACCGGTTCAACCTAAGCTCGCGGGTAGTACAAGTACCAAGCGCTTTCGCTTTGTAAAACCAAACCGCAGCCAGCTTAATATGCTGGCTGTGCTTACTCTACTAGGCATCGCTATCGCCTTTTGGTTTTTAGCACCAAGAGATTGGATTACACCAAACAACGATAGCTTGTCGACCGCGAACAATGGAAGTCTTCGCGACAGGAGTAATCAAACAACTGGCGAACCGACCACTCCTTTTAAAGATGCGCAACAAGAACGCGCGCGTGAAGCTGCACAGACCGTCTTCGATGAGTTTGTCCAGTATCAAGACGAAATAGAGAGAAATCAATATGGGACAGAGGAGCACTCAGAGCGGGAGAGCGCAATCTACGAACGCGCGAACAAAGCCGATTTACTGTTTTCTGAACGACGGTTTGATGAAGCCATTAGTGAGTATGAACAAGCATTACAAGATATAAAGCAACTGCTTGACGACATGAACACTGAATTTAACCATTGGGTTGAACAAGGTACAGAAGCTCTGCAGGATCGAGATTTCGAGATTTCATTGGAAGCGTGGTCGCGCGCTCAGGCGATTAAACCACTGGATCAAGACGTGCAAGCTAAATTAGCTCGGGTGCAACTATTACCCAAAGTTAACGAACTCATCCGCGAGAGTGAACGGGCAAGGATAAAGGAAGACTGGGTTCAAGCGCTTGAGCATCTGAATGAAGTCACGAAACTCGATCCCCTTACACTTGGGATAACAGACCTGAGCGAACAAATCTTAGAACGCATTAAATCTCAAGATCTCAAAGATGCACTCACTGACGGTCATGAGCAATTAGCCGGCAGCAACTTCGATTCTGCGGAACAAATATTCGAAGAAATTCTCGTGGATTATCCCGAAAATACCGCGGCCCAAACCGGTTTGCAACAAGTTGAAAGAGCACGACTAGCCGCGAAAATAGAAGCCTTAAAAGTTGAGGCACGAGAAAAAGAAGACCAACTAGATATGCGCGGTGCGCTGAAAATTTACGATGAAGCTTTAGCTCTCGATGACTCGTTGCAATTTGCTGTTGAGGGTAGAGAGAGAGTGTTTGAAATAATCTCTGTCGTGAACGACATGAATGACACATTGCAGGATCCACATTCCTTATCTGCGGATGACGCTTACGAAGAAGCGAAAGAAACCTTAGAAACTGCACAGAGTCATCGTGGTCATAGCGGAGAATATGATAAGTTGTTACAGAGCTTCGCTGACTTGGTGAGCTATGCAGGGACACTTCTTCCGGTAGTATTGATCTCAGATGAGATGACTGAAGTAACTCTTACTACCAGGCAGCGTATCGGATCTTTTAAGCGACATGAGTTGATGCTACGACCGGGCCGTTACACGCTACACGGGACCCGGGACGGGTGGGTCGACATTCGTAAACCTTTCATCGTTGAACAAGACATGGATCCGGTGTCGATCTTTTGTGAAGAACAAATCTAAAGGCATTTAGACTATGACTGATGGCGGTGTCCAAAACACTTTACTACAACCTGATGTCTTTGAACCTTCCCGATCTCGTCCCCCCCGTCGTACTCGAATAGTCTCTTGGGTTCAGGTAATCGCCGCGGTCCTCACGCTCTTTGTAGTTTTCGCCCTTTGGTTTGTTCTTACCGCCAAGTCGGTAAAACTCGAACCCAATGTTGTAGACGCAGAAATCAAAATTCTCGACGGATTACGGTTGAATACAGGAGAACGTTACTTACTCCGGCCAGGTGAGTACCGAGTAAGCGGTCAAGCGTCCGGTTATTACGAAGTAGATGAAATCATTGAAGTCGGGCGACAAAGCCAGCAAACAATTCCCATAAATTTTGAGCGTTTACCGGGTTTGGTACACATCACTGCATCGCCAGTCGATGCTACAGTCTCGTTGAACGGAGCTCCACTAGGACAGGCACCGATTTCGCACGATGTCCCTGCGGGACCAGCGACGCTTTTATTTTCAGCACCGCGATATCAAAGTGACACTATCACTTTCGATGTGGAAGGTATGGCTCGCGAACAGAGCCAACACCTCGACTTAAAACCAAATTGGGGCGATATCACAATCCCCACTCAACCTGAAGGGGCGACCATCCTAGTCGACGGTAAAGACTCTGGTTTCACGACACCCGGTCCTGCAGAAATATTGGCTGGAGAGCACGAAATATCAGTCAAACTCCAAGGTTACGCGCTGTGGACGGATCTAATTTTCGTGACAGCCGGCGAACAGCGTACATTGGACCCTGTCCAGCTACACCCGGTGCAAGGAAAAATTTCGATTGTTTCAACGCCTCCTTCTGCGAGTGTCACGATCAATGGTAAATTTCAAGGTACGACTCCACTACCTGATGTACAAGTGGAACCAAATGCAGACTTACAAGTCGAAGTGTTACTTGCAGGTTATCACGTCGATAAACGAACTATTTCCTTGAACCCAGGACAAGAAACTAATCTGACGATCAAATTGGAAGAAGAGACTGGTGAAGTAGTAATGATTACAGATCCTGAAGACGTCGAGTTTTATATAGATGGTAAGCGCGTCCAACTACCAGAGGATCGAAAGATTACACTACACGCTATCAATCATCATTTTGAAGTTAAAAAGGAAGGTTATGCTGGATGGGCAGGGGAAATTTCAGTGCAACCAGGACAAGCTCAAGTAAAGAGAATTCGTCTACTTACCGAAGCCGAAGCTGAAATTAAATATTTGGAACAGAACCGTACCACCGTTGACGGACAGGAACTCGTGCTCTTGCAACCCACGCCGATCCGAATGGGGGCTTCGAGATCACAACCTGGAAGACGAGCAAATGAGCCCTTTCGTACTACGAATCTCAATCGAATGTACTATCTGGGCAAGTATGAAGTCACCAATGAAGACTTTCGCAAATTTATTCCTGTACATGACTCAGAAGACTACCACGGCCACAATTTGAACAAAGACCAACAACCTGTCGTAAACGTCACTTGGAATGAGGCAGCATTGTACTGTAATTACTTATCAGAGAAACAGGGGTTAGAACCGTTTTACGAAGTGCGCGGTGCTAAGGTCGTTGGTTATAGACCTGATTCCATTGGGTATCGACTACCGTCGGAGGCAGAGTGGAGCTGGGCAGCACGGCATATGGAAGGTCAAGCCGAACTGATGCACTTCCCTTGGGGTACGGATTTTCCGCCTCCAGAAGATCGCGTGGGCAACTTTGCTGACGCAGCCGCACAGCATGTAGTGGGCCGGATCATCTTTGAATACAACGACAATTTCACCGTGTCCGCGGAAGTAGGTTCATTTCGTCCAAATTCTAAGGGTATTCACGACCTAGGTGGTAACGTTGCAGAATGGGTACATGATTTTTATGACATTCCGGCAGTAAACAGCACCGTCGACAACTTAGGACCGAGCCAAGGACAATATCGAGTGATGCGAGGTTCAAGTTACTTAGATGGCACCATCACTCCCTTACGATTGTCATATCGCAATTATGGGACCGACGGAAGTGCATATGTGGGGTTCAGAATTGCTCGTTACGCGAAAAAGGAGTAGGGTGCAAGCTACACACTCCAAGCCCGCCAACACGCCTACATTGATACTTAGGATAGCAATGATCCTCGCTGTTCTAGTGTTTGGCTATCACTGTATTGGACAAGAAGATAACGTTGAAGAATCTGAGACGACCGAACCGGCTGATAGTGTCTCGGAAGAAACTCCCGAAGACACAGCAGCAGAGGAATCCGAAAACGACTTAGATGATTCCGAAAACAGCACATCCCAGAGTTCTGAAGAGGACTCAAGCTCTACCCAAGACATCAATTCAGAAGAAGAGACGACTAACGAAGATACCCCCAGCACTGAAGACACGGAAGAGTCGGTTGACGCTGACTATGAAGATTTCGTTCCCACGGAAAATTTATCGGAAGACGTAGATATACCTTTTCCCGTTGATATTTGATACTAAGGACCTAGTTTGACTAAACGCTTTACCACCAACTTCTTTACGCAACTGTTAGCACTGGTTGTGGCAATATTGCTCGTACATACGATGTACGAAACTTTGATTCGGCCTAAAGCTAACGCAATTCTTGAAGAGCGCAAGGAAGCCATTGAGAATGAAGTAGAGGGATACGAGATTAAGCGGTCAGTGTACGTTACTCTCAAAGATTATGAGCAAGAAATTTGTTTCATTCTCATGTTCTGGGCGTTTGCCATCATGATTACGAAGGGGATTAGCGTACGGGGGCAACATCGTCTCACCAAGCAGGAATTGGTGAAGATCGTGGAGGGCACAAGCGTGTTGCCAGAAGATGCTCGCGTGTATATGCGATCAATTCAGTCGCTACCGCAAAAAGCCCAAGATTCGTTACTCCCTCGAGCAGCCATGACCGCGTTGCAGCGTTTTGAATCTACTCAAGAGATTCAACATGCTTCCGAAGCGGTGCGGACGGTATGCGAAGGCGAGGCAGATAGATTAGATAGCGAGCTCGCCATGATTCGGTACATTTCTTGGGCTATTCCGTCCATTGGGTTCATCGGAACCGTACGTGGTATCGGAGGAGCACTCGGTCTCGCTCATGAAGTGTTCCAACAAGGAACGATTACAGGAGTTACCGAAAACTTGGGTATTGCGTTCAATTCAACACTTGTCGCCCTAGTGATCAGTATTGTGATTATGTTCTTCGTGCATCAACTTCAACGATACCAAGAAGAGATGGTAATCGACATCGAGTCATGGTGCGACGACAACTTGCTTCGACATCTACAGGTACGCTAACATGTGGATTCTAGAACTCGACGATACAGAAATCCGCCTATGTAAGGACGGCGAAGTCGTCATTACAGAACCCGGCATTGCTTGGGCAGAAGTTAAAGAACTAAAGTTCGGTGAGGCGGCATTGAGGGTTGCTAAGCTTTATCCCGCCCGAGTTCATACGCAGTATTGGAATCTAATGGATCAAAGTCACGTTGAACCCAAAGGATTTGCTGTTGAGACTCAGGCCGACCTGGTCTATCAACAATTGCTTCACATCAAAGCACAAGCGAAGCTTGGGGACAAGGATGAAGTCTTAATCGTAGTACCAAGCGACCGTACTGAGCAACAATTAAGGCTACTGTATGGAATAATATTGAAAGCAGGCTATAACGTTGTTGATTTTGTTGACTTGGGAGTCGCGGGCGCACTTGCATCTGAAGGTCATGGTGCCCTTGCGTATGTCAGCGTCGGCATGCAACGTACCGTAATCACGCATCTAAAAGCTTCTGACAGAGTTGTGAGAGAAAAGGTGTCCGTAACACCGCAACTAGGTGTCTTACCGTTATGCAACACATGGATTCGTATGGTAGCGGAAAAGTTTCTAGCGAGTTCTCGATTTGACCCACGTAAATTCGCGGAAACCGAGCAGCAAATTTTCGATCAAATTCTAGTGTTTGTTCAATCTCCTAAAAACAATACTGCCATCGAAACTGAGTACCGTGGCTTTACGCGTCAAGTAGAGATTTCTAAAGCTGAAGTTATAGAGGTCGCGAAAGACCGATATGCATCCGTGCTCAGTCGCATCAACACGGAAGAAGACCTTGTGTTATCGAACACAACGCATACGCTACCTGGACTGACCGAAGCGCTGACTCAGAACGGACGCAAGTATTTTGTCAGTACGTTTCAAAGTGTGGTCGACGAGCTTACGGCTTCCTTAGGTGATGATTTAGCTACTGGTCAGTGCACGTTACATACTAGCTTAACCAAGCAAGGGACAAGCGCCCCATTTGTCGAAAAACACAACGATACACTCGCTGAGACTCCAGTGCATCCTACACATATACTGCACCAAGCAACTGCTTATCCGATTGGGTCAGAGTTTACCGTTAATAGTGGTGAGTTAGACGAATCTCTGCTGTTCACGCTGGAACACCGTTCTCGAGGTACGGCGTTAAAGATTGGTACTTCGGCACCGATCTCGGTAAATGGCGCGAGAGTACATTCCGAACAAATTGTTCAACCGGGTGATCGTATTTCTGTGCTTGATCGCAACTATGAATTGATCATGGTTCAAGGTTGAAGAAGTGAAACGTCCTCGCAAACGTCAGATCAGCGTTTTTCTGTTGTCGTTTCTCGACATCATGGCGGGCGGCTTCGGCGCGGTGGTGCTCATATTTTTGATCATAGACCACAACACAATGGAAGTAATCGAATCAGCGAATCAAGATCAGCTTGCTGAGGTTCGCTTGTTGGACATGAGGAAAGAAGAGGGCGAAAAGGATTTAGCTGTGCTACGTGAAAAAGTCGCCCAGTTGAAGCTTGAGATTGCGGATGCAAGAGAAAAGATCGAGAACATCCAACTAGAGGTGGATGAAAAAGAAGAAGAAGTTAAAGAAGTCGAACGCCAGGCCCTAGATCAGAGCGAAACTGAAAAGAAATTACAGAGCGAGATCGAAACAAAAGAAGAGGAACTTGAAGATATCAAACAGAATCTCGACGATGTGCGACCAGATGTTTTGGAAATCGCTGGCGCAGGCGATCGACAATACCTCACAGGTCTATTCTTGGGCGGGAACCGCATTCTGATAGCAGTGGACAATTCTGCCAGTATGCTGCACAACAATATCGTTAATGTCGCAATACTACGAAACAGGGAAAAAGAAGCACAATTACAGTCGAAGAAATGGATCCGAGCTATTGATTCCGTTGAATGGTTTGTAGCCAAGGCACCTATTTCAAGTCAGTTGCAGATCGCGACTTTTAACACTGAAGCAAAGTTGATCGTCGACGATGGTGATTGGCATGATGCGACAGATGCACAAGCATTGCAAGACGCGATCAAGGTCTTACGCGAGACACCACCTGCTCATGGTACGGATCTCAAAGGTTTGTTCGAACTGATTGCGAAAATGAGTCCTATACCTGACAACGTGTTTCTTATTACCGACGGGTTTCCCACAACAGATGACAGTAATGCCAGTAGACGCCGAACGACGATCGATGGACAAGCTCGGTTCGAATTGTTTCGGCGAGCGATGAGGGAACTTCCGTCAGGGATTACAGTAAATTCGATCCTACTTCCCTTTGAGGGAGATCCGTTGGCGGCGGGTGCCTATTGGACTCTGTCGCACAATACTGGAGGGACCTTCATGACTCCGTCGAAGGACTGGCCATGAGACGAGCGCGCGAAGGAAGCGAAATTAGCTTAGCTTTTCTTGACGTGATCTGTTGCGGATTTGGGGCAATCATTCTATTACTAATGATCACCAAGCAGAATTTGCCAACCATACTTGAACCCTCCCTAGAAGACATTGTGGCTGAGCTCGCAAAGCGGCAGGAGGCGATTAATGAAATTTTGGGTGAAACCGAAAGACTCGAACGCACCAAAGTCGAGACCGAAGCCGACCTTGAGATTGAAGTACAAATTCTTACGCGACTTCAGGAAGAATTGTTCTCGTTAACGAGCGAATTCAAAAATTGGCGGGAAATGACAGTAGAACAACAGATTACTTTAGCGGACCTTCGAGAAGCTCGTCAACAATTAACCGAGGAACAGATCCGTCTGTTGGGTGCTAATCCCACAAGAAGAGACAATATTATTGGCGGTATTCCTGTGGATAGTGAATACATCATCTTTGTCATCGATACTTCTCCTAGTATGCAAAGAATTTGGAGGTCGGTAGTAAGAAAATTTGAGGAAGTGTTAAATATTTATCCGGTGGTCAAGGGTATGCAAGTGCTGAATGACGACGGTCATCACATGTTCACTCAATCGGTTGGGGAATGGCTACGGGACACTCCTAGAAGACGAAACACCATTAAGGGTGTAATGCGCACTTGGAAAGAACAGTCAAATTCTAGCCCTGTGGAGGGCATCACCAAGGCGATCGAAACTTACTATGACTCTGCGAAGAAGATTAGTATATATGTTTTCGGTGATGACTTTATGGTAGGCACGGTTGAATCAGTGGTCGACTATATTGATACCATTAATGTATCGGACAAAGATGGTAATCGTAGAGTAAGAATACACGGCATAGGGTTTCCAGGCTATATTCCTGACGGTCCGACCAATTACTTTAGATTGAGTATGTTGATGCGTGAATTAACGGTCCGAAATAATGGAACGTTTGTAGGTTTACCCCGGCTTTGACCGAATTTCGTCCTATAATACTTGATGGCAACAAGGGATGAAGAAAATGTTCATGAAAATACTTGTAAATTGGTGCGTTCGCGTTACTTGCCTGTCGGCATTTCTCATCCTTTGGGGATGTGCTAGTGGCGCTCTCGTCAAACCCTCAGTGTCGATACCCTCTCCACTGATTGATACCTTCCCTATGACGGTTGGAATTTATTATTCGGACGAATTGAAAAACTACATTTGGAAAGATCCAAAGGAACGTCCTAAGTACGTGATTGAACTTGGTAGTAATCAGTCTCAAGTTTTTGATTCTAGTCTCGGTGGGCTGTTTGAGAAGTTGGTTACTCTGGATACGTTGGACCCCACGAGTGCGGAGGTCGATGGAATATTTCACCCAGAGATTGCCGATGTGACTTTATCTACTCCTGCGGACACGGGTCATGACAATTACGAAGTTTTGATCCACTATACCATCCAATTGTTGGATTCCGCCGGTAATGAAATTCACAAGTGGTCTATCAATGGATATGGAAAGGTTAATCGTCGCGACTTCGGAAGTGTAATGGAACGAACGAGTGACGCCATACAACAAGCGACCGAGAATGCGCTCCGCGACGCAAGTACGCTGATAATCGAAAGTTTCAGTTCTCGGTCGAGACCTTTGGCAGTTAGCAACTGGCTTAAATAATAGTCGTTGAATATGGGAGTACGAAGATTGAAGAGAGATAACTTTTGGACATTGAGTTCACTGATGTTTTCCATAGTTACCCTAACTGGTTTGATAGCAATACAGGGTTGTGTACAGACAACTCAAGAAGAGTTTCGCGAAGCAAACACTGGAATCGGGGGCGACCAAATTGTCGCTATTCTTCGACGAACTTCATTGACCGGTGAAAATTCGGAGCAAGCATTTATTGATTGCATTGCTAAGAAAACGAGTAAGGGGCGAGATGGAATTGACGTGATTTCAAATCAAGAGTTTATCGACGCTTTTTACCCTTGGTTTGAACCGCGCATCGCACCAACTGACATTGAAGACTTAAAAGAAATTGCACGCAACAACAAGATTAAGGATCGACTCGATTCCCTAGGGATTCGATACTTAGTTTGGATTGACGGCTCTACGACGCGAAAAAATCAAAATGGATCCGTGCAATGCGCGGTTGTCACCGGAAGTATACCCGCTTGCTTTGGATTTTTGTCATGGCGCGCCGAGTCTGTTTACGAGGCTGTAGTTTGGGATGTCGAGAGGAACATTTCAGTAGGGAAACTCAGTGCAGAGTCGAAGGGAATGAGTTTCGTTCCAGCGGTTGTAATCCCAATCCCCTTTATCGCGCGAACCCAGTCAAATGCGTGTGCGTCGCTAGCGGATCAGATAAAGGAATTTATCGAAGACTGACGAGAGTAGCTTAGTGCGGTAGGACGCTGTCTAGGCTGCCTCTTTGCGGCGCGTGATCTCGACGATTTCGCCCGTAGCCCGGTTGGGTTCAAGTGCGTACCAGCGAACAAGCCTCGTGTCCCATGCCTTTTTCTTGTCACACATCTCGACGAAATGGTAGAAACTAGCTCGGCCAGGGTCCGATAATACGACGCGTGGTACTCCCGCAGTGATCGCCCGATTCACCAAATTGAACAACACCTTAACGTGTTCGTCCCAATAACAGATATCGGATCCAACAACCAAATCTTGGTTTCCTAGAAGTGGTCTTTTGACCTCCTCAAATTTTTTATTGAGTTTCTCAATTTTCACATCGTTAAGCGATGCGAGAAGATCAAGGAAAGGGAACACATTGGTATCAGAGTCAATTGCCGTGACTTTTGCACGCAATTGCACCGTCGCATAGACACTGACTGGTCCCCAACCACATCCAACATCCAAAATGTTTGCTCTTTTCTTAGGAGGATTTTGCTCGAGGAAGTCCATTAAAAGAAAGCTACTACCCCACGCACGTGTTCCGTGTGAAACAGGTTTGTAGTATCGTCTTAGTTTTCGAACAAGGGGATGGTGTCCTCGAAGTAAATAGATACCATAGGCTGAATAGATGTTTGGATCGGGGTACTCAATGAGTTCCGGCATAGTCTAAAAGTCAACCCTCTAGCGAAATAGACTGTGTAATCGAAACAAGTCGGTAACGTACGGAGCAGGTCGTGTCTTACGACACGACCTGCTGTTAATCAGTCAAAATGACCGTTTGCGATTGGTGCTTCGTGTGTCGATCGATTGTCTACCACGACAAGCCGAAAGTGGCGTAAATAGACCCACCTTCAAAATTAGCTGCGGTTCTACGAGCGTAAGGTAATCCCACATCCAACCGATTCGCATAGGGTTCACCGATGGTGTCGACAAAGTTGTGGAACAGATTGATTGCACCAAATTCAAAAGACATTATGTCATTTATTTGATACTTCGTGATGAGGTCAAAGTAAATCGAAGCATCAAGTTCTTTGGTCGGCGGGCTGCCACCGATCCGACCACGCTCATCATAGTGTCTACCGTAGTACTGACTTCGAATAATCAATTCCCACTTATCAGAAAGGTACGTAGTAGACGAGAATGAAATTTTCAATTTCGGATAGCTATTTTCAATATCTTCAATATCCGCAAGGGGTACTGGGGCGATACCGTTTACTAAACTCTGACCTTCAACCTCAACAGTATTATGGCTGATTGCAAGGCTTAAATCACTTTCATACTCTTGATAGACAAACGGAACGGAATATACGATGTCAAATCCTCTTGATTGCACATCTAGCGCATTCGTGTAGAAAGAAATGTTCGTTTGAGCACCTGTTGCAGGTTCTTCCGCGGGAAGTGTCTGTGTTTTGTAGATACGGTCTTTGACATCAATAACGTAGACATCGATTGACACTTGGGCACTCTCAAAGATTTCTTCAAGATCCACTACAGCACCTACGCTGTAATTTATCGAAGTTTCCTCTTGCAGCGGTTTACCTCCGGCAGCCGCAGCAAGCGGCGAATCCGACTTAACAAGACCTTGTGCAACTTCCCCACCAACATTGGTGTCGAACGTGGTAGTCACTTTCTGAATATTGATTTGTCCCGGCGTCGGTGCGTGGAAACCGGTTGAAACAGCGGCACGACCTGTGATACGTTCTTCGAACTTGTAGCGAAAGGCTAGCTTCCCATTGAGGGTCAAGCCAAAATCTTCATATGCTTCAAACCTAGTTGCAAACTGCCACAGCAGTTTCTCTCGTTCCTTTTCCAATTCGGCGTACAACCCATAGTTTTGACGATCAAATTTACCCGAGTCCACTGGATGTAAACCACGAAATCCACTAGCGCCTACACCCTCATAAGAGACAGCTTCACCCGGAAATATGGTGAATACCTCTAATCGCCACTCCATGCCATAGGCCAAATACATGTCGTTAATCCACGGACGACCAAAATCTGCATTCACGTTCCACTCATACTGTTTCAACGCACCCACATCAAAGTCACGCTGACGTGGAACGTTATTGTCGTTCAGACCAATGGATTGGTTGATGGTATTGTTCAGTGTAAAGTCGATCATGTTTCGTCCAACAGAACTACTCAGGTCGAAATTGACATTCCTGCCGTACGTACCTTTCCAACCAACTACGATGGAATAATCATCGGTCTCGCCGTCGAAGTACGGAGTGAATCCCCACGGAAGTCCAGTAAAACCTAATTCAGACAGAGCTGCGAGCGTTGCGTGATTTGGATTTCGGTAGAAAAAGCGATAACGACCAGTAGTGTGCGAGATGTTGCCAAAGGAATATAAGCTGGTGTTCTTAACAAAGGGACGCCCAGCGTTCCAGAAGATGAGGAGGTTTTGTGTTTGTGGCCGTCCCCATGTTTGTGCGAGCCTGTCTCGAAAAGGAGAGTCAAAACCTACGAAGGGAACGCCGGAGTCTTTCAATGCTTGCGCGTCAAATCGTTCTTGCCCTCGAGAATGTCCTTCGTTGTAGGTTGACTCGAAGCTAACGTTGAAAAAACCGTCAGGTCCAAACTTTAGACCAACGTTGCCTTCGATTTTGTAAGCCGTTTCACCGTCGTAGAAAGTGCCGTATTGCGATCGAAAAGTCACCCCAGAATCATCATCTCTCATTTGAAAATTGATCACACCAGAAATCGCATCGGATCCATACTGCGCCGACGCACCGTCGCGTAGGATCTGGACGTTATCAATCGCGATACTCGGAATCATGCCGATATTCGGACCATGTGCACCTTTACCTGCTGCTGGAACGAATTCAGCGATCAGGGCCGCACGGTGGCGGCGTTTACCGTTGATCATCACCAAATGTTGGTCTGGTGCGAGGCCACGTAATGATGTCGGTCGTACAAACGTATCACCGTCACCAGAAGCCATCGAGGCATTGAAATATGGAACGTTAGCCCTTAGTGCATCCGTGATGTCCGCAGCGTTCCCTATGGTAAGTAGCTCCTCCCCACTGAAAAAATCTATCGGTGCGGTGGAATCTTCAACCGTACGTGGTGTTAAACTTCTGGATCCTAAAACGGTAAGTTCTTCGATATCTTCAGCGTCTTCGATAGCCGTAGCATCAACTGTCGCGTCGGTGTCTGTCTCGTCTTCTTCTTGTGCAAACAAGGAAAAAGGTAACGCTAGCACGGCTATTGCTAGCACCCATGAGCGAACCATACGATGTTGGATTGGCATAGACAAATTCTCCTTACAAATTCCAAATTGAAGCTAATTCACGCGCTCGCAGTCAGTTCCTTTGAATAGTTGCCACGAAGTAGTCTTGCTGTTCAAGACTGAGACTAACAAAGAACGATACTCCTCCTCAGGGTATTCTCCACGACTCGTGTATAACGTAACTTTAGCAACAATTTTAATGCTTTATTCCTTAATATGCACACTTCTGTTTGAAGGAAGTTGCAAATTGATGCATTGACACCATGCTTTTCCAAGAAAAAACTACTTAGCGCAAGTTTTTTCATTGACTTTTCTGCCTCTTAAATTTTATCAAATCTGCTAGTTAATGACGGCTAATCTAACGACCAAAGCACGATTTCAAGGTGCTCTTGACACCCTCCTGGAAGAGGTCAAAGAAGACCGGCAGATACTCGCTGCAATACTCTGTGGAAGTCTCGCCTATGACGTGGTCTGGGACAAGTCCGATATTGATCTCGTATTCATTAGCGCGGATGACAAAAAAGTTCAATCGCATTCGCTAGCTCTCGTCGTTGACGACATTAATATACACGCTCAGGTAGTTCCAAGGGCAGAGTTTCGTCGAGAACTCGAGAGTTCATTTCACAATTCAAGCAGGCATTCCGTGTATGCACGAGGGTCTCTCGTGTATAGTCGAGATCCATCCATAGATGCTTTGGTCCAGCAAATTAAAAATTTAGGGGAGCGGGATCTGAAGACCCAAGTGCTGAATTCCGCGCAATTTGCGCTAGCGCTTTTGTACAAGGCAAGAAAGTGGTATGAAGTCAAAGACGACATTGCATACACCACGACTTGGTTGCTTGGAACTGCGTCGGCGATAGCAGACATCGAAATTAGTCTTCATGGAGAACTAGTCGACCGAGATTGCTTACCTCGTGCACTACCACTAAATCCAACTCTATTTGGAGTGATTTATTCCGATTTGATTTCAAAGCCGGTAACCAGAGCAATGATTGAGAAAGGATTAGTTGCAGTCGATGAGTACCTTGAATCAAAGGCAGATTCATTATTTTCGCCGGTGCTGGAATACTTGCAGGACGCGGGTGGAGAACCTAGGTCCATGACTCAAATTGAGCATTATTTTCGCCGTAATTACGGTGTCGAAGGTTTAGCGTTGGCTTGTGAATGGCTATCAGACATCGGTGCTATCGAAAAGGCATCCACGGACCTTGCTCTCACACCGTTGAGTCGAGTTCGAGTGCAAGAGCTTGCATTTTTCTATGCTAGACCCAGTTGAGACTCCACTTCGGCGGAGAACAACCTAACAAAAATCGAATCCGGATCCAAGAATGCGAAATACTATCCTAGTGCAAGGTTCGCGGGTACATAACCTAAAGAACCTCACAGTTGAATTACCACGAGACAAATTGATCGTCGTCACCGGCCTGTCTGGATCAGGAAAGTCGTCGCTGGCGTTCGACACGATCTATGCAGAGGGACAACGACGATACATGGAGTCGCTATCGTCCTACGCAAAACGGTTCATCGCACAGGTTGAAAAACCGGATGTCGATTTCATCTACGGTCTTTCACCAGTTATTTCGATTGAACAGAAGACTCTCGCGCGAAATCCACGTTCGACGGTCGGCACACTCACAGACATTTCTAGTTATCTGAATCTGTTGTTTGCTACCATTGCTGATGGACACTGTCCGTACACCAGTGAACCGGTCCCGATTAAAACAACGTCTACGATTGTTGAAGCGTTAATGGCACTACCAGCGGGTACAGAGTTTGAATTGTTAGCCCCGGTATTTCAAATTTATGGAGAAGAACCCAAAGTGCTGTTTACGGAGATTCGAAAACAGGGCTGTCGAAAGGTCTATATCGAAGATGAGCTGATCGATTTGACACAGGAATTACCCGAAGCATTGGAAGGCGAACCGCGATTATTCGCGGTGGTCGATCAGATCACGCTTGTTCCAGGCGTAGAAAAACAGTTAAAGGCAGCGGTCGAACATACGTTGCGAGTTGGTGATTCACTCATGACGGTCGGTATCGTTAAGGGTCTTGAAGCGTCGGCAGAAACGAAGTTTGCACAAGAGTTTGGGAGCAAGACTCACGGTCTGGTGTACGGTGACATCGTACCAGATTTTTTCATGTTCAACAATCCGGAAAGTGCTTGTCGCACTTGTGGTGGTGTCGGCCGGGATAAACAGACTCACCCCGATTTGCTGGTTACTAACCCCGAGGCCAGCATTCGCGACGGTTGCTTCTTGCGGGATGCTTTCTCCTACAAAGTAGACCAATTTAATGGATATTTGCTTTATTCCGTTGCAGAAGAGTATGGATTTTCTCTGGACACCCCATGGCGCGAACTCAGTGAGGAACACCGCAAACTTGTAATGTACGGGACTCAAGGGAAACTTGTGAAACTACAGATTCCACCGGACGTGAAAGAACGGAAAGAGCGATGGCTCAGATGGCCAAGTAATTTCCGTGGCGTGGCTGGACAAATCGAATCGCACTATCGATGGTATAAACAACGCGACGTACCTAATTCGGGTATGGAAGCATACTTGGATCGCGTCATGGTCGAGTATCGTTGTGCGGATTGCAAGGGGACCCGTCTTAAACGAACGCGTGTGTTGTTCAAGATTGACGGACACTCCATTTTTGACCTAGGACAGTTTAATCTTGATGAATTGTGTTCGAAATTGAAGAATATGTCTGAAGGCAGTCGCAATCCCGAAGCTGGACAACAGATTCGACAAGAAATACTTAAACGTCTTGAACTCCTTCTTGGCATTGGGTTGGACTATCTCAATCTAAATCGCACTTCTGGGACGCTATCAGGCGGGGAAGCGCAGCGTATTCGCTTGTCTACACAGATCGGTTCGGGGCTGATGGGCATGCTCTACGTCTTAGATGAACCGTCGATCGGGCTACACCCACGCGATAACGAAAAAATGATCAAGACTCTCCGATCAATGCGCGATCTCGGTAATACGGTCATCGTAGTGGAGCACGATGAAGATACGATCCGTGCCGCCGATCATTTAGTAGAACTCGGCCCGGGTCCTGGAGTACACGGGGGTCAGATTGTCGTGAGCGGATCCTTTGACGATCTATTGCGATGTGCAGAGTCTCTCACCGGGCAGTATCTCTCCGGCCAGAAAGCTATAGATGTTCCGAACCGAAGACGGACCTACAACGGCAAGACACTCACGGTACTCGGTGCGGCGGAGAATAATCTCAAGACAATAGATGTCGAGCTTCCGTTGGGGTTGTTTGTCTGTGTCACCGGGGCATCTGGATCGGGTAAGTCTACGCTTGTAAATGAGATTCTGTTTAAGGAATTGTGGAAGCAATTAGTCGACACACGCTCTCTTTCTGGACAGCATCAAGGATTGGAAGGCATCGAACACATCACTCGAGTGATCAACATCGATCAGACTCCAATCGGACGGAACAGTAGATCGAACCCGTCGACTTACGTAGGTGTTTACGACTTGATTCGAAATCTTTTTGCGAAGAGTACGGAAGCGGCTACGCGCGGATACAAACCTGGGAGATTTAGTTTTAACGTCAAGGGGGGACGTTGCGATGAGTGTCAAGGAGAGGGGGTAATCGCAACCAAACTCTATTTCATGCCAGACGTTGAAGTGATTTGTGGTACTTGCAAAGGGCAGCGATTCAATCAAGAGACATTGGAGATCGAATATAACGGAAAAACTATTGCTGATGTATTGGACTTATCGATTGAAGAAGCGGTGGATTTCTTTCAAGGCGTTCCAAGCATCGCCAAGAAAATTTCAGTGCTGAATGAACTTGGCTTAGGGTATCTCACCCTAGGACAGTCAGCGACGACGCTATCGGGTGGCGAAGCGCAGCGAGTG
The DNA here is from genome assembly GCA_009841615.1 of Gammaproteobacteria bacterium. Taxonomy (GTDB): domain Bacteria; phylum Pseudomonadota; class Gammaproteobacteria; order Pseudomonadales; family Azotimanducaceae; genus Bin55. The sequence goes on from VXLL01000027.1 coordinate 74,485, forward strand.
AAACTAGGTGCGGAACTCTCGAAACTTCAACGACGGGGACACACTCTTTATATCCTAGATGAACCAACTACGGGTTTACATCTCGCTGACATTTCAAAACTGTTGGAGTGTTTGAATCGACTTGTTGAATCTGGCAACACTGTTTTAGTAATCGAGCATCATCTAGACGTTATTAAAACGGCAGACTATGTCATCGACTTAGGTCCCGAGGGTGGTAAGGGAGGTGGCGAGGTGATCGCGACAGGTACCCCAGAAGAAATCGCAAGTACACCGTCGTCTTATACGGGTTACTATTTACGCGGGCATCTAGAACCGTTACGCGAGGCTACTCAGGTTTAAGTAAGTCTTTTCGCACCTTCAACCCCAAACCAGGTTGAACTAGACAACGAGTTTGAGATAAGTGGAGTTGACCATCACGAGCAAATCGAAGCGATTCTGTTGCAAGGTCTTGCGTGAGTAGATGCGTACCGAACGCGCCTTCGGTAGCAAGCTGTGAATTCTTGAGATACTGAATTAGAACGATTCCGGCACGAGTCAGTATGCTAGTTTCTCCGACATGTGCTCCTACAATGGTATTGAGCTTACGAGTGTTCGCCATCTGTGCGACTTGAATCGCTCGGTGAATCCCTCCAAGCTTAGAAACCCGTAGGTTTACGATCCATTTTTCTGCGTTGAAGTGGGTCAGATCATTTGTTTGCGTTACACTCTCGTCCAAAATGATGTTCGCCTCTATTCGTTCCGCTAATTTGGTTAGTCCTGTAAAGTCTCTTGACTGTAAGGGTTCTTCGACTGCCCAGTACGCTTTGGGAAGTTGCTCGAGGTAGTTCGAGCAATCCTCGACTGAATCCCACAAATTATTTGCGTCCAGACGGATCGTTCGTTTGTGTAAACGCTTAGTCTGCCACCACTGCAACTTGCGACGATCGCTGTCGAGATTTCCTGATAGTTTGATCTTCACGTTTCGGAAGCCACGCACTCGATATCGTTGTGCTAAAAGCCAGTAAACGAGATATGGGGAGTCTCCTAGTACAGCCGAATAGTTTGTAGTTTCGCGCAATTGATCGATGCCGAGAAGTGTCTCGACTGGGACCGAGAGTTCTTTCCCAAATGCATCAAGAAGAGCAAGTTCGATCGCGCAGAACGCACTTGGATTTTTATCAATCAATTGTTCGTGATTTTTAATCCATGAACACAAAGAATCGATGTCTGCGATTCCACGAAGAGACTCCAAATTGTCCTTAAGAAATTGTCTGCAGGTCGCAATGGATTCACCAGTTACGTACTCTCTCGGACAACTCTCCCCCCAGCCAGCAATCTGCTGATTGATAGTGACTCGGACAATGAAGTTTTCTGCCTGCTGGCGCGATGCCGACGAGTGGCGGAATACTCTTCTGAACGGAACAGGGAAGCTGAATATTTCGAAGTTCAATATACGAAACAGTTCTTAATTTAAGTCATACCGTGCGGAGCTCAATCCCTCCGACATCTGTACGACTACTCTGTAGTGCTCGAGGTGTCTAGTGGCAACGATGTTGTTCTGAGATATTGCAAGTGTTGGTATTTGAACTGTGAATCTCGTTGTCCAGCACTGATCAAGGCACTACGATAAGCATATCCGGCGCCCGCGGGTAAGCGGTGATATCGCAATGCGCCTAAGCGTTCACTCTTTCGTTTTGACTCGTACTCAATGTTTAGTTCTTTCAGAATGCTGTCGAAAGAGTAGGTCAAAGTGTCTGGATCGTGACCGGAATCGAGTTCAATACACAATAAATAAGAAGACTCTAGTTCATCGGCCAGGAGCACGAAAAAGTCCGGATCGATGGCTAAATCGGAACACAAACGCTCCATACCCTCCATGACTTGGGACTCGGTAAGTTTCTCCCCCGTAATGTTGGTTACACCTCGTCCTTTACGAACAAACTCCAAAGTTGGAGTCGCATAGATATTACCTGTGACTCGGACTACGTCATTAATGTTGTATCTATACAGCCCACTAGAAGTAGTGATGAAGATGTAGTAGAACGTGTCTTCTTGAAGTTCGTGTAGCCCCAAGAAATTTTGTTCATTATTCTCCCAATCATCGACGGTGACGAATTCGAAGTAAACATGTTGAAGAGAAGGTAAACAAAGGTTTTTGTCAATGTCGACATTGATGGTGCCACGAACTTCGCTCGCGTTATAACCTAACTCAATGATCTGAGTTTTAGACGGAAGTAACTTTCGTAATTTCGATACTGCAAATCGACAACTGCCACCACACCAAACGACGACTCCCTTCACCTTCGGCCAGATGTCGTTATAGGTCAACCTTTGACTCTTGGAAATCAGGTTTCGAAGTTGTTGAGCCCGTGCTGGATTTGCTTGAACTGTTGGAAGAGAAATTTGACAATCAGGAAGTGTGCCTTGTTCTATGTGCATTACGATGTCATCGATATTGTTATTTATTACTTCCAGCAAACGAACGAAGGTTGACGGATTGGCAGTGGCCATCGTCGAAACCTTTTGTTCGTGCAGACCATAAATAGCCATTACCACATACCGTAGTTCACTGTCTTGGATATCGAATGCCTCGGGTGGGATCGCATACCGTGTCCGAACGAACCGCGATTGTTGTCGGTAAATCAAACCAGAAGCAGAACCGATAGGTGTACCGCTCCTTGTACGACCTTCGACTGCTGCGCCGCCAATTGCGAACACTTTACCCGTAAATATCGAAGTTTGTTGTATTAGTGCAAATGCTCCCAATTGACTAAGCTGGCGAGTCTCTCCGACACCAGTTTGTGTTATTGGGACATCTTTGGGTGTACCTGTCGTACCACTAGTGCGGTTGTAATGTACGACTGGTTCTGCTGTGAGTGCTTCGGCGCCGGTGTCTCGTTGTTTCTCGATGTAGGGTCGCAGAAGTTCAAAGTCGTGTACGGGCACCTGTTTTCGATACTGTTCCACAGTTTCAACACCATTGAATTGGTGTTTACGACCGAATTCCGTATCACGATTTGAGTGTACGATGCGCTTTAATACCTCTTCTTGAGTGAGGTTGGGATCCTTCGCAGCGTTCATCATCGCTCGATAAAATGGTCGCTGCTTGACTGTAAGCACCGTTTTGAACAGAAAGTAAGTGAATAGCCCCATCGAAATCAATCTGTTGTAGGATGTCGTCGAAATGGAGCTACTAATTGTCTTATATAGCTCATGGGATAGTTTGGGACTGGTATTCCAAGTTCACCGATCTGATGATTTTTGGGTAAGAATCGTGTTCCAAACAAGACATCCCAAACAATGAGATTATTGCCGTAGTTATGGTTAGCTTCTTTAAGATCCAAAGAATGATGCCATCGATGAAGTTCAGGCCCTGCGACGATCCAGTTCAATGGACCCAGACGCACGTCGCAGTTTGAATGTTGGTAGAAACCGTTGATTGCGTAGAAGACAAAGTAAACATATATAACTTCCTTTTGGACACCGATTAACACAAACGGTAATGCATCGACGACAAATTGTAGAGCTTGTTCAATGGGGTGAAATCTCCCAACATTGACCCAATATAGTCGTTTCGGGGAGTGATGTACCTGATGGAAAGCCCACATCCACTGCACTTGATGAAACAAACGGTGTAACCAATACCGAAAGAAATCACCGACGACGAGTAGCAGAATAGCCTGCAACCAGATAGGCCAGTCGTGCGGCCAAATGCCTGATAGTTGCCACTCAGTGGTTGATGCTAGTGTTGCAACGAGAAAGAACGCAATTAACAAGAGCAGTTGTTCAAGCAGAACCTGTCCTAAAACCATATACGCGACATCGTTGATAAGATCGAAGCGAGTGGGATGCCAGTACTGCTGGTATGGCATTAACCATTCATGCACCGTTATACAAAGTAATCCCCAGATGATTGCGATGTAGGCAGCTGCTGTACCGGGCAGGAAACCTTGTAGCCAAGCAAACAAGAGAAATGCAATGCACATCACTAGCGGATACGCTAGTGTGTGAACACAAACTCTAAACGCGCGGGGCATAAATCTGAGCGGAAAATACCGCCGTCAGCTCATGAGTGATATTGACTTGCTACAGATCGTATTTTCTGAATGAGTGCACGTAAGCCGTTACCTCGAATCGGCGATAAGTGCTTTAGGAGATCAAGTTCGTCAAAAAATTCTGTAATACCGAAAGACAAGATGTCTCGTGGAGACTGGTCAGAGTAAACAGAGAGTAGGATTGCAATTAGACCACGAACAATATGAGCGTCACTGTCCATTCTTAACGTCAGAATGTCCTCGGCAGAATCATACTCTGTTAGTAGCCAGACACTACTTTGACATCCTTCTACTAAGTATTCCGGGCGACGTTCCGCTTGAGGTACGCCGGGTAGAGAATCACCGAGTTCAAGAATGTAGCTGTATTTGTCCTCCCAATCAGAGAGGAACTGAATCGATTCTTGGATTTCTTCGAGGTCGTGGAGCATCTCAAAACAATCCAAGTTCTAATTGTGCTTCCTCACTCATGAGGTCTCGACTCCAAGGTGGATCGAAAACTAGGCTCACCGATACTTTTTCGACAAATGGAACCCGTTTCAAGCGATCTTCAACATCTTGTACTAGCACCGGTCCCATCCCGCATCCCGGTGCGGTTAAAGTCATCGTAACGTGTACTGTCGTACTCTCGACTCGCACATCGTAGATCAAACCAAGATCGACAATGCTGACCGGAATTTCGGGATCGTGTACCGTACGTAGAGTATCCCAAACTTGCGTTTCCGATACTTTGCCGTCTTCAGGCGGTTCGTAGTGTAAGATCTCCGGTTCAAAGCCTAGGGCATCTGCATTTTCGCTTTCAATGCGAGCCATGTTTCCTTTGTAGACAATCGTGTACGTGCCACCCAACGCTTGCGTCAACGTAACAAATACTCCTGCGGGAACGGTGACTTTGTCCCCGGTCGGGACTATTCGGGCTTCAACTTCACGTTGAATCGGTAATAATCTACGTTCCACGGATTGAAAAGCTCTCCCCACAGCCACACAGGGTGTCTGCGTTGGGATTGTTGAACTGCAATGCAGAGTTGAGCCCCTCGGTTACAAAGTCGATCTCTGTCCCTTGTAAGATGGGCCAATGCTCTGTAGCGACGATCACCATTACATCGTTGTTAAATTTAAAAACTTTTATGTCTTGTTTTTCTGCCAACTCTGTTGCGTAATTCAGCTCGTACATGAAACCATTACACCCGGTTTCGACAACATCTAGGACTACCGCACGAGCGTTTTCTTTTTCCAACTGACGTTGAATGTGTTCTAACGCGCGGTCAGTAACGTTTAACTGTGTAGGGTCAAAAGATTCAACTTTCATTGTCATTTATTTTCTAAGTATTCTTATAGCAGTTTTCAAGGCTTCATAGAGCCGATCAACGTCTTTCTTTGAATTGTATAGACCAAATGACGCTCGTACTGTTCCTGGAATGCCTAATGCTTCCATCAATGGAATCGCACAGTGATGCCCAGTTCGTACCGCTACTTGTTGTTCGTTCAGGAGAGTTCCTACGTCGTGCGGGTGTGTTCCATCGACTAAGAACGACAATGCCCCGCACTTTTCTGCGGCTGTACCAATAACGCGAAGTCCGTCGATTTTTAATAATGTATCTGTCGCGAAACTGAGAAGTTGCTCTTCAAATTCGCTTAATCCGCACGATTGTTGTTGTGCCAAGTATTCGATCGCGGCGGCTAATCCAATCGCACCGGAAATATCAGGTGTGCCGGCTTCAAATTTGTGCGGTGGTTCTTGAAAGGTAGTTTTCTCTAAGCTCACGTGTTTGATCATTTCCCCGCCACCTTGCCATGGCCCCATCTCTCGTAATAGTTCGGCTCGACCGTAGAGAATACCGAACCCCGTAGGTCCGTACATCTTGTGGCTTGAAAACGCGTAAAAGTCGCTGTCTAATTCTTGAACATCTAAATCTACGTGTGCTGCAGCTTGAGCTCCATCAATGACAACTATAGCACCGTTTTCGTGAGCTAGATCAGTGATTTCGCGAATTGGATTGATCGTACCTAACACATTAGATACGTGAGTCATAGCAACTATCGCCACTTGGTTCGATCTTAGCAGTTCTCTGAAGTGGTCAAGGTTCAGAGTGCCATCCGAATTTACTTTCACGGCAAGCAGCTTTGCTCCCATGCATTCACATATCAGTTGCCATGGGACAAAATTGGAATGGTGTTCCATTTCTGTGATCAAAACGGTAGTCTGATCGTTCAGAACCGTCGGTGCATAGGTGTAAGCGACAAGATTTAAGCTTTCCGTGGTGCCGCGGGTGAACAGAATCTGATCGGGAGCAGATGCGTTTACGAATTTCGCTACGGTTTTGCGCGCATCCTCGAACATGCCCGTTGCTTCGTCGCTAATCTGGTGTACTCCCCGATGCACGTTCGCATTGTTTTGCGAGTAGTAATCCACCAGTGCATTGATCACAACTTCGGGTTTCTGGGTAGTTGCCGCGTTGTCAAGATAGACGATCGGCTCTCGATTCACGAGCAATGGAAAGTCCTGCTTTGGTGGGACGAATGTTGTCATCTTCCGCCTACCTTTCGAGGTTCTATTCCCAGAACTCTCGCACCCTCTTCGTGTTCAACAATCTCCGCCAAAAATCCATCCAAGATCAGTTCTCTTGATCTATCGTCTGGAATGCCGCGAGTTCTCAAATAAAAGATTTGTTGCTCGTCCAACTGGCCCGATGTTGCTCCGTGAGAACATGCCACATCGTCGGCGTAAATCTCCAATTCTGGTTTGGTAAAGATTGCTGCACCGTCGCTCGTCGCAATGTTCTTGTTCTGCAGATGTGCATCTGTTTTTGGTGCATTTCGAGCGATGTATATTCGCCCGTTAAAGATCGCTCGCGCAGAGTCGCCTACGACACCATGAAATTTTTGCTGGCTCGTTGCACCTTTAGCTCGATGATTCACTGCTAGTTGTGTATCTAAGTGGGAAGTGTCGGCGAGCTTCCACCCCCCGGTAACATCGACTTTGGCACCTTCTCCTTCGATGTTGATGACGATATCGTTGCGACGTAGCCGGGCACCGACAGAATATTGCATCATCTTGTAGCTTGAGTTTTCCATCACATTAACGGTGAGTGAGTTGTACTCGACGTGAGTAGTCACCGGTTGTATGCGCCGATGAACGAGTTGTCCTCCGGGAAGGATCAAACACTCGATGACTCGGTTACCGCCCGAGGTGTGCTCGATGATTTCAAGATTTGCGTGTTCTTGAACCACAATCAGAATGCGCTCGCAAGAATCTGATGCGGGAATCTGAGCCACAGGAGTAGCAGAATCACTACATTCACTTGAAACAATCGCATATCCTTGTTGAGCGCGAAGCAGATTAAGACTAGCCAACACATTGTTTGAATTGTTCGCGATTTGGTTGACATGTTTACGGGCCAAGGATGAAATCTTCGGGGCCCCAAAGTCGCCAATTATTACGCCACTACCATTCTGTGCAGGCAATTCGTTTGTCTCATCGAATGGATTGTCCAGACGTTCAAGTACCTGCTTCACACTCGTGTACTTCCAAGGATCCTTTCGTGGCTGCGGCAACCGCGTATTTTTGATGGTTTGCTCGATTTGTTTCGCGTCAAGCCACGGTGCAATTTTGACCGGTTGAGAAATCATTGGAAAACTAGTTGCGGCTAGGGGCTGTTGTCCTGCTCTAACCAAGCGTAACCGTTACGTTCGAGGTCGAGAGCTAATGATGCATCGCCGGACTTTACTATGGTGCCATTCAACAATACGTGGACATAGTCGGGAACTACGTGATTCAGCAGTCGTTGGTAGTGTGTAACCAATACTACTGCATTGTTGGAATTGCGAAACTCGTTGATTCCTTTTGCAACTACTTGCAAAGCATCAATATCAAGACCCGAGTCGGTTTCGTCGAGTAACGCGACCTTGGGATCCAAGCAAAGCATTTGTAAGATTTCGTTGCGTTTCTTTTCTCCACCCGAGAATGACTCATTGACACCACGCTTCAAAAATTCGGGATTGAAATCCAGTTTGGTGACGAGCGCGCGCATATTCTTGATGAATTCGACCGAGGACAGAGCAGTTTCACCTCGCTGTTTGCGATGGCTATCAACCGCAGTCTTTAGAAATTCCATGTTGGTTACACCAGGAATTTCAACAGGATATTGAAATGCCAAGAACAGACCAGCGTACGATCGTTCTTCTGGTTCTAACTCGACTAGGTTTGTGCCATTAAGTCGTAAATCGCCATTTTCGACAATGTATCCTTCCTGACCAGCAATAGTGTTCGTCAACGTGCTCTTACCAGAGCCGTTTGGACCCATAATCGCGTGGATTTCGCCGGGATTTACCTCTAGATTTACTCCGTTGAGAATTTCACGGTCGGCTACTCTTACATGTAAATCCGAGACTTCGAGTAGGCTCAACCCACTGCACCCTCTAAGCTCACCTCTAAGAGTTTCGATGCTTCGACGGCAAATTCCATTGGTAGTTCGCGAAAGACGTCTCGACAGAAGCCATTAACAATCATGGAGACTGCTTTTTCTGGTTCGATACCCCGTTGTCTACACATGAAAAGTTGATCATCGCTCACGCGAGTAGTGGTAGCTTCATGCTCAACAATAGCGTCCTGTCGTCTCGATTCAATATAAGGAAACGTATGCGCCGCACATTCAGATCCAATCAGTAGTGAATCGCATTGGGTGTAATTGCGAGCGTCTCTTGCACCCGGATTCATACGAACGAGTCCACGATACGCGTTAGAACTGTGTCCGGCGCTAATGCCCTTTGAAATAATCGTACTCTTTGTGTTTCGGCCGATGTGTGTCATCTTTGTACCGGTATCAGCTTGTTGTCGATTATTAGTAAGCGCGACAGAGTAAAACTCGCCGATTGAATCGTCACCGCGCAGGATCACACTGGGGTATTTCCACGTAATCGCCGAGCCTGTCTCTACTTGCGTCCAGCTAATGTGAGATCGTGCCCCACGGCAGGTGCCACGTTTTGTCACAAAGTTGTAAATTCCACCAACTCCATTCTCATCACCAGGATACCAATTCTGAACTGTGGAATACTTGATCTGAGCGTCATCGAGGGCAATGAGCTCAACTACCGCGGCGTGAAGTTGATTTTCGTCTCGCATCGGCGCAGTACAGCCTTCAAGGTAACTCACGTACGAGCCTTCGTCTGCAATGATCAGAGTCCGTTCGAATTGCCCAGTGTTCTCTGCGTTGATGCGGAAGTATGTGGACAATTCCATTGGGCATCGAACACCCTTGGGAACGTATACGAACGACCCGTCGCTAAATACCGCAGAGTTTAGCGCAGCATAAAAATTGTCTGTTTTGGGTACTACTGAACCCAGATACTTCTTGACCAGATCAGGGTGCGACTGCACAGCTTCGGAAAAAGAACAAAAAACCACTCCGTGCTCTTTTAGCGTTTCCTTAAACGTCGTCGTGATTGACACACTGTCGAAAACTGCATCGACGGCGACACGCGGTTGCGAGGGTTCTTCCTCCACACCAGCTAGTATTTTTTGTTCATGGAGTGGTATACCTAGTTTCTCGTAAGTGCGAAGAAGTTCAGGATCAACTTCGTCAAGGCTTTTTGGTTTGTCGCCTTTCGGTGCCGCAAAGTAAGAGATCGCTTGGTAGTCTATGGGCGGGAATTTCACATGCGCCCAAGTAGGCTCTTCCATCTTCTCCCATCTGCGGAGAGCATCTAAACGCCATTCAGTGAGCCATTCTGGTTCGGCTTTTTTTCGCGAGATTTCACGCACAACCTCTTCAGACAGTCCAGGAGGTAGCGTTTCGGTCTCAATATCAGTTACAAACCCAGCGGTGTATTCTTTGCTAATGAGTTCTTCGGGGGTAGTAGCTATGTTGTTTGACATTTATTTTTTTAAAACTATTAACGTATATTTTATTGTTGAAAACAGAGTGAAAAATGCGCAGAAGTGGCGAGAAGTCACAAATTGGTATTGCCGCCCGTAGGGGCTATCTATTCAGTTAAGCCAGTATTACTAGAGATACAGAACTAGCTTGGAGTAGATAGATTGGCTACCAAACCGCAAAAATTACGCCAGCGATCACACAAAATAGGACACGGTATACTGCCTGAATCGCAAGAAGTGCCCAAGAGAAGCGACAAAACGCACCGTCGGAAATGCTTGAACACGCTATAAATGCAACACCGACAATGAGTCCAAACAGAGCTCCTTGTTGCCAGGTATTAATCTCAAGAAGAAAAACTAACCAAGCTATTGCGAGGCATGTGATGAAAGAAGTGACGAACGCAATAACAAACGGGACTGCGGAAGGAGTTAAGTCGTACTCGGATTTGCCGAGTGCTCGTAACCACCTCTTACCAAATAAGGGTCCGTACCACAATCCACCAAGTACAAAAGACGACAAAGTTGCGACAAGTATGGCCCACCAATTGAGCTCGAGGATGTCAAATGTCATGGGAAGAACGCTCCTGTGACCGAATTCACTCCATTATAAATCTAAATTAAAATTAATAAAACAAGTCGTTTTCCGGTCGACGTACAGTTACTTCGGCATTGGTATACATGATTATTTAGCTGTGGCTGTTGGAGACTTTCGTGAGGTTTGGACACACTAACTAGATGCAACGCTTGATTCAGGTCTTTTCGCGCACCGAGACTATTTCGTTCGCAGTCTCGCTGCTTGTCGGTGTCGGCGTAAGTCTAATTCTTTGGCAAGTCGTGTCGCCGGTACGCCAAAATCAACAGTTAACAGAATCGGCAGAGGGTAGCCACACTTCAACCAGTATTGCACCATCGACCTCATCAATCACTGTCAATCTGAACACAATTCTTGAACTCAAGAGTCCAACTGATCGATCTACAGCAATTTACACTCTGGTCGGTGGGTTGAATGGAGAACAGATCCTTGCGTTACTCAACGAGACTCTCTCCTTTACTGCTTCGACGACTGTTCAGTCCATACAGGCTACGCTGTTAGAAGAATTGACTTGGGCAGATCCAATAAAGGCAGTGTCCTTCGTAAAGAAGTTCGACCCGCAACGTTCAGTTGATTTAGTCTCTATAGTTTTTACTGAATGGGCACAGTTCAACCTCGATGATGCGTTGCAAGCGACGAGTGAGCTCCACACAGCGATAAGAAGCCGAGCACTGTGGGCAATATTCTTCAGTAGACCTGATATAGCTGTCTCGGAACGAGTAACACTCGTGGGACAACATAGCGAGGATCCGACACTCGTGCGTCGATTAGTTACGGAAGCCTCAACTCGTCAGTCCTTGGACGAACCATTAGCTGCCTTGCAGACGATTATTGATGATGAAATAGATGACAAACAGCAAATCACCGCGCTTTATAAACTCACAGACTATTGGTACCATCGCGACGGAATCTCAAGTATTGGTGAGATGCTTGATCGCTTCTATACACAGTTTCAAAACGAACATTCCTTGCTACGTGACTTGGTGGAGAAAGTAGCCGCATTCGATCCACAGACAGCTTGGAATCACGTGTTGACACTCCCGATTGAAGTACAACAGAAGCTAGCTCCCATGGTCGTGTCAGAGTGGGGAGCAATAGATTTTGAGACTGCACACCAAGCAGTCATAGACGCTAACATGTCTTTTGCATTAGGTGTTCTGTTTCAAAGTTTGGCTAGTAGTGATCCGGAGCGGGCATTAGCTGAGATCGACCAAGTACCACTTGATTATGGGTTGTCAGTGTTTATGCGGCTTGTCAATCGACTGCCTCGTGATGTAATACTGGACCATTTGGAACACCATGGAAGACTTGGTCCGGATACTGCAATGATGGTCAGATTGTTAGTTCAATCTTGGAGTAGTGAAGAGCCGGAGTCTGCGGTGGAGTGGTTGTTGACCAACTTGCCGCATTACGATTGGATTGATTCTGAGCATCTACTTCGTGGATTGATCTCATTAGGGTCAATTGATTTAGAACGAGCGTTCGCAATCGCGTTGGAACAACCGAAGGATGAATCCGCATCAGGCATGGAGTATGCACTCATCGTAGAGCTGATGCGAAACGGGCAAATGGAAGGAATCGAACCATTCTTAAAACGTGTGCGAGAACCCAAGCAATTTGACGGATATAAAGTAATGGGATTGAATCTGATTGAAATTGGAAAATTCGATGAGGCATTTGCATTAGGCAGTCAGTTGCCTGAATCAAAATGGCCAGATTATTTTCGTCAGCTCACGTCAACGGGGATCTGGAGGAATTCTGAGCTATTTATTGCAAAAATGTCTGAGCTACCGAACAAAGAGATTCGCAGTGATGTTGCGCGCCAAATAATCGGAATCGTAGACATGAAATTTTATCCTAGCAGGCATAGTATCTCGGACACTGACTTACGATACATACGATCGTTGATAACAGAAGACTAGAGAATGCAATGGATCAACAGATCGCAATTGGTAAAGGAAAGCATTCAGTTGTCGAAGCTAGCTTAAGATGAAATCTGTTCAACGATTAACGACAAGCATAGCGGTCGGGTTGACGATAGGTGGAACTCTCGGTTCGTTGCTGTTCTTAGTTTTTTCTTCGGAGGAACTGCGTTCTCCCGAACCCGATAGTGGTGTGCAACGTTCCTCCCAATTTGTGGATACGGAAGTCAAATCTGAGGAAAACCAAGAACCTCAAACATTGAGATTGGACAAGCTTTGGTTCGAAGACTCTCAAAGCAACAGTCTAAAAGATATTAGTACTTTGGTCGCAAACGCTGATAGGAATCAACTACAAACCATGTTCGACCAAGTTTCTACAAAACCCTGGACTCCTCGGACATCGGTCTTTATAAGATTGCTGTTAGGCAAACTAGCACAAGTAGCTCCTTCTGAAGCACTAGACCGAGTCTGGAAGTTTTCTGCACCGGGAAAGTTAGAGTTAGTCGATGTCGTTTTTCGTGAATGGTCGACACAGAACGTGCAGGAGGCGTTGACTTCGGCGGGAGAACTGAATCAACCCTACCGAGATGTTGCCTTTAATGCGATCATTACTGAACAGGATTCCTTGACTCCGATTAACACAGGAGAGTATCCATTTTCGGATGCGTTGAAGTCTTTCCTTGACAAGCGGGAGGCAGAAGTCGTGATTTTAGGTTTGATGCAAGATCCGACGAAAGCGGCTCTCCAGCTTGTGAACGACGACGTAGCTGACCGTGAGCAAATCGCGCTACTAGACAGAATAGTAGAGGCTTGGCAACCTGACATGGGATTTGAAATTCTCAACATCCTACTTGATCAACTCTACTCCACGGATACCTTACTTGCGAAAGATCTGGTCGTGCGTGTGATTACTGCCGATCCAGCTGCCGCAATGGATCACGTTACTTCAGGCAAGCAAGTGAAACAAACTGCAATGCTTGGTCGACTTCTGATTGACGATTATTGGTCTGAAATCGGTGCGGTACAAACAATGGTCGCGGCGCAGACACTAGAGGATTTGGGTTTCGGAAACGTGTATCTCTTTGAGTTCTTGGATGTGTGGGGTGCGGAGGATCCGGTGGGGATCTTGGACCAGTTAGATCAAATTCCTTGGCATAAGAGAACCTACGCGGTGGGGAAGGCGATTAGGCAACTTGCGGAACAAGACATCAGTTCCGCGAGAAGGTGGTTTGAAACGATAAAGTCTGTACCTGGAGCGTTTTCAGAGTTTACCGAATCAGAATTGGTACGAGGTTGGGCGGTCAGCGATCCCGAGAGCGCGCTTGAGTGGCTCTTGGAGAATTCACAAGAACAATCATTGAAGAAGTCATACTTGATGCCATTCATTCTACGAGAAATTGACAAAGTCGATTCGGATCGTGCGTCAAAGTTGGCACAAGAACATGAAGTACGTTTTCCTCGTTGATTCCTACCTATCCAAGCAGTCATCAAACGAAAATTACTCTGTGATAAAAGTTTTAAACGTAGTAGAGAAAAAGATGGTGAGTAAAGACAAACAGAAGTCCAAACAAACGGATTCGCTGTTATATTGGGTTGTTGGTATTCCTTTATCGTTGCTAGTATTGGTTTTGTTTATATTTTTCGTCCAACCTTGGGGAGAACCACGGGAATCAATTACGTCTACAGCTCCAAAAGACGGAGATTTCTATGATCCAAGTACCGATCAAGCCGGGTCGGGTTCAACAGATACTCCACTTTCCGAAGAATCTTCGGTGCCTGATGGGATACAACCTCGTATTGGCAGCTCTGAGATAGTCGATGTGAACCTCGCTTCTTGGAAACCAGTGGATGAGAGTTCCGTTCCAGAGGATCAACTACCAGTTCATTCTGCAGACGTGGAAGGGCGGGTATTAGTGGAACTTAGCTCCGCACTTTGGTCCAAGGTTGTGGGGGACAGCGTTCAATTTTCAATCCCTCAGCAGGAAGTAGTTTTGATGGGTAAGCTCACGAAAGTAGACGCAAACATCGCACATACGCGAATTTTGGAAGGCACCCTTGAAGACGGTTCGCAAGAGTACACGTTTGTGTTGACTTTAGGCGAAAAAAACACCTACGCAAACATCAATACTGCCAAGGGCAGCGTTGAATTGGTTGGTACGAGAACGCATGGCTGGTTGATGGAGAGTGCGAATATTGCACCAGAGGTTGACTTTTCCTTGCCGGATCACTTTTTTGTCGACCCGGACCCTCGAGATCGAATATTAGAACCAGAACCACAAATTAAAAACGACGAGTAATAACTACATTGCTTTCCGAACGGGCGCAAGCTGGTTTGAGCAAGATTGCGGTCGTCATTCCAGTTCTCAACGATCGTGATCATCTGAGGCGGTTATTGACAACACTAGAGCGACATCCCGATTTAGAGCTAGTCGTTGTCGATGGTGGAAGCAGTGACAACCCACAAGAAATATCAAGTAGAGCGACTTTCATTCAAACGACGAAACCTGGACGAGGAAGACAAGTGGCTTTGGGGATTAAACAGGCGACTCGTGAATGGATCTGGGTGCTCCACGCGGACAGTTTTGTACATGAGGAAAATGTTGAGAGTATCGGAACAGCTATCAGTCAAGTAAGATGGGGTCGTTTCGATGTGAGTTTAGACGGGTCAAGATGGGAATTTCGCATGATCGAAACGCTCATGAATTGGCGCTCTCGTTTTACAAGCATTTGCACCGGCGATCAAGGAATGTTCTTCCATCAAGACATCCTTAAACAGATCGGAGGTTTTCCCGATCAACCACTGATGGAGGATGTTGAAGTGAGTAAGCGTTTGCGAAAGCTAGCCAAACCTTATTGTAGTAATAGTCGCTTGGGAGCGTCGACACGTAAGTGGGAGGCTGATGGTACATTTCGAACGGTGCTCCGCATGTGGAGATATCGGATCCGATACTACTTCGGAGCTTCACCGGATGTTCTTTATTCCGAGTACTATCGTCATAGGTGAAACGGACCAAATCTGCACAAGTTGCCTTGCTTGCGCGTTCACCTGTACTTGGTCAGGTTAAACAGCGTTTAGCGAGAGACATAGGAGCTATTAAAGCGCTCGAATGTTATCGCCTGCTACTGCAGAATGCATTGGAAGCTACGCGACCGTTTACGACGACCATTTGGTACGAGGGAAGCGCCGAGGTTTGGGATGAGATAGCACCAGACCAACCATTAAAAGAGCAACCGCTAGGGGACTTAGGACATAAGATGCTCACTACATTGAACGAAGGGACTAAATTGGTGATAGGTGCTGATGTTCCTCTCATGAGCGCAAATTACATACACACAGCCCTTGACCTCTTAGCATCACAGCAGGATGTAGTAGTGGGTCCAACGGAAGATGGTGGCTATTGTTTGATAGGAATGAACGAACCGTGTGCGTATTTGTTCGAGCATATTTCTTGGGGTAGCGAACGCGTATTAGAGCAAACACTGTCGCGTGCCCAGGATCTTGGTTTGCAAGTATTCTTGCTCCCCATGCTATGGGACGTTGATACTAGTGTGGATTACCAGCGATGGAAGCAGGAAATACTAACAGATACAGTACTCCGGGTCTAAAGTTCTCAATTGGAATTGGCGCCCCGAGAAGGACTCGAACCTTCGACCTGCCGCTTAGGAGGCGGCCGCG
>VXLL01000035.1 GCA_009841615.1 Gammaproteobacteria bacterium
GGGTATTTGTCGTAAATTTTTTGCAAAATACTGTTAAAATAAACATATTATTATTGCTGTTGAACGATGTTTGCTTTCGACCCAAAGTCTCACACCGACTTACTGCCTTTCAGGGAGTGCTTAAAACCTTGGTGGGACAATAGACCGTCCGATGTGATAGGGTTGGCACTGTATGGATCGCGCGCGAAGAACTGTGCAGAACAATACAGTGATTGGGACATTGTCATTTTCACTAGCTCCGATAACCCTGATGAGGACGCAATTTGTCGCGACCTCCCACGAGTTTACGACAAAGCTCCAATCCATGCTCTCTGCGAATCAATAGCCACTGTGAAGTCGGAAGCCGAGTACGGGGGTAGCGTTATGTCTGCCATTGCAGAACAAGGTGTATCTCTGTTTGGGATGACCGTACCGTTTCAGGAGGATACCATTAAACACCCTAGTTACTCTTTGGCGGAAACACTATTTTCTTCCACACTGGAAGCGTTAAAGGGTTTCCTGTCCGAAGCAAACATTCGATTCCTGAAGAAGAAGTCTCGCGACAAAGATGCAACTACTCACTCTGCACATGCAGCAGAATATCTTGTCAAATCGTTCATGTGCGTTCGGGGAATCAACTATTTCTACGTCCACGATGTGAAAGCGCTTTGTGCACAAATTGAAGAGGAGATTCCCAATGATCCATTACTCAAAGAATTTAGAGAATTGGATGGCTTTACCGCCAAAGGACATACAGGGCCGTACCGACTACTTCACCTTCCATCTGAATCGTTGGAAAACACGACCGAGAGAATCTACCGAGTTTTAGCGCTGCTCCCTCGACTAGCAATTGAAATCTTTGCTGGGCGCGACGCGCCCTTGGACACTAAGAACACGATATCTGATAAGTTATTGGTTCTACAAAAAAGCACTAGTGAATTAGAGGATGCTCTATTACAGAAACGATTTCAAAACACTCTTAGTGAAATAACTGAGTTCTTCGTATAAGTGCGCACATATTTGCGGTCCTATGCAAGCATTTAATTCAACTCGCCACAACCACCTGTTACCAATTCGGTCTTTACTCCAGAGTTGGTGGGACAAAAGACCCCCCGATGTTATAGGGTTGGCACTCTATGGGTCGCGCGCGAAGAATTACGCAGAACGATACAGTGATTGGGACATTGTCATTTTCACTAGTTCCGAAAATCCGGATGAAGACGCAATTTGTCGAGATCTACCTCGAAACTATGCCGATGCTCCAATTCATGCGCTCTGTGAGTCCATAGAGTTTGTGAAATCCGAAGCTAAATATGGAGGCAGTCTCATGTCCGCGATTGCAGAGCAAGGTGTTTCACTGTTTGGCGCGACTGTACCATTTGAGGAGGATACTATTAAACATCCCAGTTTTCCGCATGCACAATCACTATTTGGTTCAGCTATCGACGAACTATTATTTTTTCTTGTTGAAGCAAATGTTCGTTTTCGAGAGAAAAAGTCTTTCGATAACACGGCTACTACTTGTTCAGTCAATGCAGCAGAATATGTAGTGAAATCGTTCATGAGTGCCCGAGGAATCAATTTTCTCCACACCCACAACGTAAAAGAGCTTTGTAAGCAATTTGCAGCTGAATTTCCAAACGACCCACTGGTTAGCAAGCTCCGAAGGTTAGATGGTTTCACTACAAAAGGACACAAAGGACCGTATCGTTCACTAGTCATCCCAATGGAGGCACTCAAAAAAACGACCGAAAGAGTACTCCGCGTCCTCGACCTCCTACCGATATTTGCTTCAGAAATATTCTCCGAACCTAAAACTTCAAAGGAAATGTATGCCATCATAAATGGCAAATTGTCTGCGCTACAAGAGAATACAACGAACCTAGTAGATCCGAATCTCAAACAACGGTTGCAAACGTCATTGGACGAAGTTCGTTCCCATTTCAACTAAACCATCGTTCATGAGAACTTATGCACACCTTTGATTCCACACATCATAGTCATCTCGCACCAATACATACGTTACTCCAACGTTGGTGGGACAGCAGACCATCAGAAGTTGTTGGGCTCACACTCTACGGGTCGCGGGCAAAGAACTGTGCCGAACACCACAGTGATTGGGATATTGCAATTCTTACCCAAACGGAAATTTTTGACCCACAAGTGATTTGTCGTGAGCTTCCTCGCGCCTGCGAGAACGCCCCCATTCATGCGCTTTGCGAATCTATCGACACGGTGCGTGCGGAAGCAGAGTATGGGGGGAATGTTATGTCGGCAATCGTTCATCAGGGCATCGCACTGTTCGGAGATCCAATCCCCACGACGGAGGACTTCGATCTGAAACCTAGCTACATTGCTGCGGCAACGTCAGTCGTTGCAACTCTAGAAGCACTAGCTGCGTTCTTACTCGGAGCTAATGTACGTTATTCAAAACGAAAAACTCACAACAATCATGCTACATCGTACTCAGCGAATGCGGCCGAACATCTAGTTAAGGGATTTCTAAGCGTACGCGGAGTCAACTATCGATTCATACACGATGTAGCGGGCTTATGCGACCAACTCGAACAAGAGCGGCCAAAAGACTTAATTGTTAAAGAATTACGAACATTGGATGGATTTACGACCCAAGCCCACAAAGGTCCGTATCAATCGATTCGCCGGCCCTTAGAAGCTCTGACCAAATCTACAGAAAGAGTGTGTAGAGCGCTCTCACTTCTCCCAGTTTTGGTAGCAGAGTGTTTCGAAGATGGTGAGCTTGACGAAGATATTCGCGCAGAAATCTTGGATGTTCTAGTCATACTCCAAGAAAGCACTCGTGAGCTACAAGATCCTTCGTTGAAGCAAGAGTTTCAAAGATCGTTAAAGAAAATTGATTCAAATCTCAAGTAAATTGAATTCGTAGCGTGCTCATGCAAGCATTTGACTCAACTCGCCACAACCACCTGTTACCGATTCGGTCTTTACTCCAAAGTTGGTGGGATAATAGACCCTCCGATGTTATAGGGTTGGCACTCTATGGGTCGCGCGCGAAGAACTTAGCAGAACAATACAGTGATTGGGATATTGTCATTCTTACAAGTTCCGACAATCCAGACGAGGACGCAATTTGTCGCAACCTACCTCAAGACTATGACGATGCTCCAATTCATGCACTGTGTGAGTCTGTAGCTCAAATTGAGTCTGAGTCTCAGTACGGTGGCAGTGTATTGTCTGCTGTAGTTGAACAGGGAGTAGCTTTATTTGGAACGCCAATAAAACCGAGGAGTGAAAAGAAATTGAAACCTAACTATCCCTCTGCAGAATTGTTTTTAAGCAATGTACTAGGTGAAGTACACGGTTTTCTCAGTTATTCAAACTTTGTACGGGAAAACGGGCTCAAGCACCATAACGCCTCAACCAAACACTCCGCGGATGCTGCCGAGTTCCTTGTAAAGGGATTAATGAGTACAAGAGGAATTAACTACAAACAAATCCACAACGTGAAAGCTTTATGCGAACAGATTGAGCAAGTGTGCCCCGAAGATCCCATCATCGAAGAACTCATCAAGTTGGACGGCTTTACAACCAAGGCACATATTGGTACATATCATGTATTGTTCAATGCTATCGAACCAATCGAGCAGACAAACACACGAATGCAAAACGTGCTCCTTCTACTACCGAAATTGACTGACGAGACTTTTGATAGTCGGAAACCTTCGGAGGAGCTAAAAAAACTTCTTTCGATCACAATGTCCAACATTCTCGCTTACGTTGATCACCTAACAGATTCCGCGATCCGAAAAATAGTTCAACAAGCACTGGATAGGATTCACTACTATTTACACTGACCTAGCTTGATACGCAAACGATCGCGCAACCGAGTGTGTACACCTAAAGCGAACCATCATCACCACCAATTACAATCGATTCAAAGACACTCAGGAGAATCCGTGGCAGAAGTTCGAAACAAAAATTTCAGCATGATCGAGCAACTCATCGCTGTCTCAAACGTGTCGCTTGTACGCAGAGCAATTGGTGCGCAAATCCTCGCGAGCATCGGTTTGATTCTCTTACTCAAAGCGGTATTTTTAGTGTCTTGGACATGGTGTGGATTGATATGTGGAATTTTGCTCGTATGGTTGGTTCTGCAAGTAATATACTACCAGCACAAGAAAAACGCGATTTTGTCGAAAGTGCCAGACCAAAGAACAACTTCTACTTCTACAGTCGTGGACTAGTCTGCGTTTTCCTCATTCCATCAGTTTAGACGAGGCACTACGTCCCCCTTATCTCTTCTGAAGCATATTTTTAAGACACGCTACTAAAAGTTACGTCGCGGTTCAATCCCCCAATACGGAACACGCGCGAATATCTAAATGGCTTCAATGGAGGTTAAAAGTGAAAGCCTCAATGAACGACCGTCACAACAGTTGTTCAAATCTCATCCGATTGTCTAATCTGAGCTATTAGTGTGCGCGGGGTAATGCTCGCATCGTAGAACGTTCGAATAGTGTTGAGTCTTCGTTAGTAAGGAAATCTGTTACTGTTTCAATCTGTTCGGGAGTCAAGTATTCACCCCGACGATTCTCAATCAGAAGGTACAACGCAGCTCTCGAAGTGACTGCCGCTGACGGCATTTGGTCGAGGGATTCAAACAAACCCGTTGGATCAAGATTCGTCCAAAGCGCAAATATCTGACTAAGGTAATGACCCTTAGCATATTCTGGTATTTGTTGCGCCAGCTTCAGTGCTGCGTCGGTCTGACGACTCTCAATTAGTTCAAAGCCTACGGATTTATACGCTTGAATCTTTGTTGGACCATCTCGAACCTGTGCCATGTATTCAAGAGCTTTATCCATGTCTTTCCTAGCAAGTTCGGCAACAACCCATGCCTCTGGGCCGGTTTCATTCTCGCCTATTGGCTGTTCAAGTGCAAATTGCATAGCGCGCTCTAAGTCGTAATCTACCAACGAAAACGAAGCATAGCGGCGTACCCAAGATCTGTCAGCCCCTAGACCGGGGTCACTTACAATCCAGTCTAGTGTAGCATCGATATCTCTTGCTAGCCAGTGATCAACGACAGTTGCAGCGGCATCAACTTTCCTGTATCCCCTTCCCCATTCTTCGATGCTGGAAACTATCGAAGCTGCATCTTGCGGTGAGCTCTCTGCAATCTGGGAAATAGCTGTCTGAGTAACCAGTTTAGTGAATCTCGTTGGAATCGATTCCATGTCTGCGAGAATTTCACGTGGCTTGTCGGTAGCCCATAACTCAACTAACTCCCTAGTTAATGAATCCCGCAATCCCTCCTTGGAGATGGCGGATATTGCATTGAGAGCGGCTCTCGGATCAAACGTTGCCCACTCCCGTATTACGGTTTTGTTCGATTCAATCAAAGGATATCGGTCAAATTGCAACGCATACTGTAACGCGTCGCTCGGGTCGCTTTGTGCAACTTCACGTAATACCGTATTTAGAAACCAAGTTTGCGTTCGAGAATTTTCAAACGTCGCTATGATTTGATCTAACACTTGTAGTCCTTTTTTCTCGACCCAGACATGAGCAATTTGAAGGAGGATTTCGAACTGTGCGGAGTCGTTCTGCGCTCCTTCGGTAATTTCGTTCCACAATTGACTGGGATAGTCGTTCGATTCGCTTAATTTTTCCATATAGAATAAGTGGACCGCTATCTGCTCATTGCCTAGTTGCACCGCGATCTCGCGACGTTCAGCATCGGTGAGATCATTTCGTTCGTGCAGGATACCTTCCAATGCAGCGCGTTTTCCGTCGTCTTCAAGGGTTGTTGCATGTGAAATCGCATCCTTCAGATTGACTCGTGCCCATTCACTAAAGATTGCTGTTAGTAAGTGGTGTGAACGAGGCGGATGGAATTGCAAAGCCTCTGACAAAGCCTTTGACGGATTAAAGCTCACGAGTCTTTGAAGAATAGCTGCTTGTGTTTGTACCCGCGTCGTGGAGTGTTGTTGTTTCGATTGTTCCAGCATGTTCAGCAATTGATCTTCTTCAATCTGCATTAGTACATTAAACAAAGCCATGTTTCGTTCAAAAGGACCGCCTAGCTTCTCTATGTCGTAGAGACTGCTAGTTTGTGCTTTGATCGTATTGGCAGGAATCTCGTCCGAACTGCTGGCCTCTTCAACGGAATTTACTGGTTTGCTAATGGCCTCGTTCGATGCAATCTCTGGTTTTTTGTCATCCCGTTCTGATAAAGAGAACGCGTAGAAGATGGATGCCGATGCAACCACTCCGGCCCCAAACACGATTGCTAGGACGATGAAATTCAGTGACTTTCTTGTTGAAACGGATGTCATCTACATACTCGACGTGATGGAGCCTCCATATTTGGCCTTCATTAATGAAATGAGCACAGAATCTCCGTAACAACCGGGTGATCGTTAGCGAGCTTATAGTCCCATTCGAAACGATTTGATGATGTCTCTAGGGAACAGACCATAGCTCGGTTCAACCAGGTTGTCTCTTCATCCGAACCATTACAGTCGGAGTAAGCATGTCGAAATTAGACATTTATTTGAGGTGCTCCTGAAGTATTCAATTGATCTTTATTCATCGAGTCGTTTCACATCTTCCTCAGTAAGAAAGGTCTTCACTGTTTCAGTTTGATCGGTGCTCAATTGATTACTCTGCGGATCGCTTCGTAATAGTGCTAAAGCAGCCATTGATGCATATTCGGATGATGGCATTTGGTCGAGTGATTCGACTAGTTCATTTGGTCTGGAAATAGCCCAACTTCCAAAAATCTGCGCAAGGTATTTTGTCTTCCCCTCCTCTGGAATCTGCTGCACCAAATTCATAGCTTTTTCAGTCCGGTGTCTCCTGACGAGTTCAAGTCCAACTAAACGATACGCCTCCATCTTTGTAGCACCGTCTCGAACCCTAGAAAGGTATTCAAAAACTATGTCGAGGTCACCGGTATTCGCAGTACTCGCAAGCTGAGCCACAACCCATACTTCAAGACCGATTTCATCCGCTTCCAACGGTTGTTCAAGCGCTAGGTCCATAGCGCGATCCACGTTATCTCTAACATAGCGAACCAATAGATAGGTGAGTAATCGGGACCTCTGAGACTCCAATCCCTGTTCATTGAGAACCCAATCGAGCGCAGCTTCAGTATCACGCATAGACCAGAGTGTGATGACCCTCCGAGCAGCAACCATCTTCAATGAATCGTCATCCATTGCAGCAACGATCTTAGCAGCTTCGTCGGGACGGCCCGAAGCAATGCTAGACATGACCCTTTCGGTTGCGAAGCTAACGAGTTCGGTCGGGAGCGACTCGAGAGATTCGAGTAGACTTTCTCGATGAAATCCACCCCATGTCTTAATTAATCTTTTCATCAATAATCGCTTTCGACCCGTTTGTTCCATCGAAGATATTGATTCGAAAGCATTTTGCGGATCGGACTTTGCCCACTCGTCTACCACTGCATACTTAGTGTCGTGGTAAGGGTCAAAATCCAATGTCATGGCATATCGCAGAGCTCCACTAGGATCCGTGCGCGCAACTTCACGTAGCACAGCAGTTGAAATCAATGCTCTGGAGAGAGAATTGTCAAGAGACTCGATGATGTGATCCATTGCTTCCAAACCATCTTTTTCGACCCAATTCAGTGCAATCTCTTTGAGCATCTCTGCAAGCTTCGGATCGTGCTTTGCTTCTAAAACTGATTCATTCCAAACTCTTTCCGGTTCGTCGATTGATTGACTGATTATCTCTTGAGTGATCAAGTTGATCGCATATCGTTCGTCGTCGAGTTGACGCGCGACTTCGCGATGCGCACTATTGGTAAGATCGCTACGTTCCGTCAGAACACCTTCCAAAGCGGCCAATTTCCTGTCGCCAGTGAGGGTTGCCGCATGGGTAACTGCTTCGTCCAGATCAATCTGAGACCATTCTCTGAACAAACCGGTTAGCAGAGGGAGAGTACGCGGTCGATCGAATTGTTTTGCCTGTGCAAATGCGCTCTGGGGATTGATTCGCGCTAGACGTTGAAGAATAATCGCTTGCGTCTGTACGTGCGCGGGAGGGTCTAGGTGTCTGGAAGTTTCCAGCATATCAAGCACCTGATCTTCAGCGGCGTGTGTTAAAACACTATGTAGAGCAGTGTTTCTTTCCAGCGGCCCTCCTAATTGAACGATTTCCTCAAGCGTGAGAGGCTTTTTTTGATTAGGTTTTGTTGGTAGTGCTTCGGAGGGTTCTGACTCGCTCACCGACGTGTCCTGTTCGTTTGGTGAACCTCCAGAATGTGACACAACGTTCTCGACTCCGTCAGTGTTTCCGTCAATGAATGAAAGTCCATAGAAGAGAGCCGCTGATACGCCTGCGCCAGCAACGAAGATGATTGCTAGGACTAGGAAGCTTTGAGACCTTCCTTTTTGAAGGGATGGCATCTAGTTAACGAATTCAAGGGAATATTTTGATTCTATCCCAAAAGTGTACAAAAACAACAATACCCGTCGACTCTTTTATTCATTGTCAAAATACACTGTATGATCCAGCGAATAGATTTCTTCTGGGTGCCGATGAATGGCCGAAATTACTCCGGAATTTCTTCTAGTCCGGCCAGCTACATATTGAAATCCAGGTCCCGATGTATTTTCATCGCACTGTAAACACGGATTTAGTTTCCCCTGTTCATCGGTGTGAGGCTTATCCATATTGCCGCGAAGAACATTCCAAAAACCGTAGTATTTGATGCAGATTGATTTGCAGTGATCAGTCGTGTGGAGGATGTTGTAAGTCCATGTTTCAGCGCAAGGCTCATCAAAACCAACTTCATTCATTAAACAAGTTTTGATCTTTTTAGCATTCCGTTTGCGACCACATGATCTAGCCGCTGATGTTAAATCACGATTTTCGAGGTAGCTGGCCAGATTTTTCAGCGAAGAACAAGTCCCACAATGACTTGAATGGGTGACAACGTAGCCTGCAGAATGCGCGTCATTTCTACTAACGAACGTACGTAGTTGATACTCAATTTCAGAATCGTCCTCAAACCGAAGCGCACACACATCCGCATTCGATTCTGCAGTACTAAACCATCTTGCTACAGATTCCTGTCCTCGAAACAAGAACGTACCGCTTTTCTCGTTAAGTTCGTACAACTCTTCAGTGGGCGGTATTGGATACTTAAGCTCAATTAGATTTTCGAATGACTGTGTGTGGGGTGGATTAAACGGGTCTAACGTGACAAATTCCTTCGTTCGGCGGCGCGGCTTTTGAGCCGCCACAAGATTCAATCTCTCGTGAGTCAAGTCTCCATTTATCAGTTCGGTGCGTTTTAGTCTCTGAATTAGTTCTATCGACTCCACTATAGCTCCCTGTGAAGATTGTTTTAGTACGGCGCTCTCTGCTGAGACGTTCACTTCGTGTGGATGAGTAAATGAGAACGGAATGGTCAATACTAAGATGAATATGACACCATGGGATCGATCGAATTTGTCCATTCGTTGAGGTGATCCTAACTACTATAAATTCAAACTCAACGCGAATCTTTTTTGTAAGTTTTTCACCATTGAACTGTTGTCAAGACTACGTGACTCGCAAAAGGCAAACAATATCAATTGGGACACTTGTCATCAATCCGTCTTAATCTCCCGATCTGTCAGCATTCAGACAGAATAAATCCAAATGTAACAGGGTTCGTTGAAAGCAACTCCACTATGTTACAATCGTCTTAGATCGATCACCCAACATTTACCCAAGCTAGCACACTCTGGAGCAAAAAAATCTGCCCCTGAAGTTGTCGTTCGAATGTAAATTTAAGCAGTGAGTTTAAGACGCTACAGTACTCGGTTTTGAGGTTCACGATAGCTGTTACCCATTAAATATGTCCCGTAGCACAATTCATCAATTAGTCATTGAGGACTCGCGCAATGCATCTTCAATCGCTGACAACAGCGTGGATCTAGTTGTTACCTCACCTCCTTATCCAATGATCAAAATGTGGGACGATATCTATTCTCAGCAGAATAGAAAGATTCGTCGCGCGCTCACTAGCGAAAAAGGTAGCCAAGCCTTTGAACTGATGCATGGGGTTCTAGACAGAGTTTGGAAGGAAGTAGACCGAACCCTGGTACCGGGGGGAATCTGTTGTATAAACATTGGTGATGCGACTCGAAGTATCGGCGGAAATTTCTCGCTCTATCCAAACCACCAACGAGTCCAACAACAGTTCTTGAAACTTGGATATCAATGTCTGCCAAGTGTTCTGTGGCGCAAAGTGACAAATGCTCCAAACAAATTTATGGGGTCTGGCATGATGCCGCCGTCCGCTTACGTGACGTTGGAACACGAGTGGATTTTGATCTTTCGGAAAAACGGTCGCAGACAGTTTGATTCTGACGAGGAACAGCTAAACCGTCTGGCAAGTGCCTACTTCTGGGAAGAACGCAATGCCTGGTTTAACGACCTGTGGCAACTACCAGGGTCGACGCAACGACTCAATTTGTCAGGTCGCAGATCGCGCAGTGGCGCATTTCCATTTGAACTTCCGTATCGATTGATAAACATGTACTCGGTTAAAGGGGATACGGTGCTAGATCCATTCCTGGGGACAGGGACCACAATGTTCGCCGCTATGGCTTCCCAACGCAACAGCTTTGGGATTGAGATTGAAGAAAATCTACGCGAATTATTTCTTTCGCAAATTTCAACCGAGAAAGTACTAGCATTGAATCAATACACGAGTCAACGTTTAAAGCAACACGAACAGTTTGTGCAAGAATTTGAAAAACCAATCAACCACTTCAATGCGAACCACAGTGTCCCTGTGGTAACTCGTCAGGAGACCCAACTCCGATTTCGCTTCATCGAGTCAGTTCAAACTCGCGACGACCAAACCGTCGTCAACTACACCGACGAAGAACCCATAATTCCTAAAGTGACCTAGTCGTATTCGCTGAGATCACTCGACTGTAACTGACTTCGCAATATTCCTAGGTTGGTCGATGTCGGTCCCTTTATGGACCGCGATGTGGTAGGCGAGTAGTTGAAGCGGGATGGTATACACAATTGGAGACAGAACGCGATGTACCTCGGGCACCTCAATGATCGTTACATCTGGTCCGGGCACGAATTCAGTCCCCTCATCTGTAAACACGTAGAGCTTACCACCACGGGCGCGAACTTCTTGTAGGTTCGATTGAACTTTTCTTAGCAACTCGTTGCTGGGGGCTACAGCAACCACTGGCATCTTACGATCAACTAGTGCAAGGGGGCCATGTTTGAGTTCGCCTGCCGGATAGCCTTCCGCATGTGTGTATGAGAGTTCTTTTAACTTGAGCGCGCCTTCCATAGCAATGGGATAGTGGGTGCCACGACCAAGGAAGAGAACATGTTTCTTTGTTACAAACTCTTCCGCGAGTGTCTGCATCCTTTCTTTCAATCCCAATACTTGCTCGATTTTTTCGGGGAGCGTATGTAGCGCTCGAACAATTTCGCGTTCCTCTTCTCCTGGGAAACCCCGAGTTCGGGCAAGTACCAGAGCGAGGAGCAATAAATCGACCAACACGGTCGTGAACGCCTTCGTGGAAGCCACGCTCACTTCAACACCCGCTCGCATCGCAATTGCCGAGTCGGAATCCCGCATCAGTGTGCTCGTGGTGACATTACCAATATTCATGGTGTGCAGATAATCGCGAGTTTGGGCTAATCGTAAAGCGGCGATTGTGTCAGCAGATTCACCTGACTGAGACAGCGACAAGAACAGAGAATTTTTCGGCAGTGCTGCGTTTCGATAACGAAACTCTGAGGCGATCTCAGCATCACAAGGAACACGCGCGAGATCTTCGATCCAATATCGCGCGACTAGAGCCGCATAGAAACTCGTTCCACAACCGACTATCGTGAGTGCTTCGGTTTTTTCTAGGACATCTACGGCTTCTATGCCAAACGTTTGGGCTACGACTTCCGAACTTGTAATTCGACCTTCCAAGGTGTTACGAATACTCTCTGGTTGCGCGTGAATTTCCTTCTCCATAAAGTGTCGATAGCCACCTTTGTCTATCCGATCACCTTGATCTAAAACAATCTCCGTTGCTCGATCGACCTGATTTCCGTCTCCGTCGAAAATCGTTACCTGTTCGCTATCCAAAACCGCTAATTCATCATCTTCAAGAAAGAGAAATCGGTCCGTAAACGAACGCAAAGAAAGCACGTCGGATCCAATGAAGTTTGCATTCTTCCCAATTCCGATAACTAGGGGACACCCTCGTTTCGCGGCAACGATCTGACCGCGCTCCGCACTGGACATCAAACCGATCGCAAATGCGCCTTCAAGCTTTGACATGCCACGACGAACAGCTTCTGCGAGATTCATCCCACCGTGAATGAATTCGGCTACGAGATGGACAATTACTTCAGAATCCGTGTCGGACTCAAATCGACCACCTCTTGCGGTGATGTCAGCTCGTAACTCCAAGAAATTCTCGATAATCCCGTTGTGCACTAGTGTTAACCGACCATCCAACATATGTGGATGTGAGTTCCTTTCACTGGGTTTACCATGTGTCGCCCATCGGGTGTGCGCTATCCCAGCGCTACCCGATATAGGTTTTTGTTCTAGTTGGTCAACTAGTTGCTGGACTTTCCCAACAACACGGACGCGATTGAAAGCGCCATTACTTGTATTTTGGATCGCGATACCCGCAGAGTCATAACCCCGATACTCCAACCTTGAGAGTCCTTCTAGCAAGGTCGCTTGCACCGCGGCAGTCCCTGTTGCACCGACGATACCACACATATTTAGGGCTGCTTTCTCCGCACCGTTGGTGGCACCCAGTTTTGGATCTCTCGTTGGCGCGTTCTAGACACAACTAGTGAAGGACTTTTAACGTCACGAGTCACGGTCGTCCCTGCCGCGATAAACGCTCCCGAATGTACATTCAAAGGTGCTATTAATGTACTGTTCGTACCTACGAAAACATCGTCTCCGATTACGGTTTGATGTTTGCGTTCACCATCAAAATTGCAGGTGATTGCACCCGCTCCGATATTGGTGTTCGCACCAATGTTCGCATCACCTATGTACGCGAGATGGCTTGCTTTCGCGCGCGTTCCAAGTTGTGATGCTTTCACTTCTACAAAGTTTCCGACTCGCACCTCATCGGCTAAAGAGGTGCCCGGCCGGATTCGCGCGAACGGACCGATGGAGCATCGTTTTCCGACTGTCGCCGATTCTAATATTGAATATTCAAGTACTTTCGCGTCGGTTCCGATCTCTGTGTTCCTTAAAACACTTCCGGGGCCTATATACACTCCATCCCCTAAGCGTACTTCTCCTTCAATCAGCACGTTCACATCAACAACACAGTCAATTCCTGTTACTAAATTGCCCCGTAAATCGAACCGATCTGGGTCTCGAAGCGTTAGTCCCTTCCGCATTAGTTCACGCACTCGACGACTTCGCAGAATTGTTTCGACCTCTGCTAACTCGACTCGATCGTTGATCCCACGAATCTCGTCTGGATCTTCAACCGAAACGGTTTGAACTGGAATTTCTGTTTCGACTGCTAGTTGTACGATCTCGGTTAGATAAAGCTCGTTTTGCGCGTTATTACGGGTCAGTCTATCCAGCAATTGTTCCAATATTTTTCGCGAAACTCCTATGACGCCGCTATTGACTTCCCGAATCGCTTTCTGTGTTTGGGACGCATCTTTGTCTTCGATTATCGTAATGACTTTTCCATTCGAATCTCGTTCGATACGCCCGTATCCACATGGATCGTCCAACTCTGCAGTGACGATCGTAATTCCTTCCGGACAAGCGCTTGCAGCTTTCTGTATTGACTGTGCAGACAGCATTGGTGTATCGCCGGTTACGATCACGACAGTTGCATCTTTAGTTACGTGCGGAATTGCTTGCAATACTGCGTGCCCGGTACCGTCCTGAGATTCTTGATGAACCCAGTTTACTGCGTCGTGGTCGAAAGTTTGCTCTGCTAGCTCCTGCATCGAAGGTTGAATAATCACATGAACTCGCGCCGGCGATGCTGCTTGCACCGCACGAACCACGTGTGCTAGAATTGGAGAGTCTAACAAAGTGTGGAAAACTTTGGGGACACGCGAACGCATTCGCGTACCGGCACCTGCCGCTAGAACAACCACTTCAAGCACTTCGGTATTCTCTCGACATCAAAATTTCAAGGGTTAAAGTCGACCACGAGTCTAAGGAAACATATCAATGATATGAATAACCATAGCAAATCCACCAACCTTGGGTGTTTTGAGCTGGCTAGCGCCTGCGTTTACGCAGTTCTTCGAGTGTGCGTTGTTGGCCGAGTGAATCTGCGACCATCGATTCGGCACGGGCAAAATCGATTTCATTTGCTTGCTCATCCATGAGTTTGCGAGCTCGTTCCTGAGTTTCCTTCGCTTCTGCCTCATCTATGTCGTCCGCTCGAATCGCGGTGTCCGCTAGGACGATTACGCCGCTGGGTTGAACCTCTAGATATCCTCCAGAAGCGAAAAAGATTTCTTCAGTTTGATCTTCAAGTTTCAGGCGTACTGGCCCGGCTTTGATCCCTGTAAGCAATGGTGCATGACCTGGAAGAATACCAAGATCCCCTTCGGAGCCGGCGGCTACCACCATCGTAACTTTGCCGGAAAATATTTCCTGTTCGGCACTAACGATGCTGCAATTCATAAGAGAAGCCATCGTGCTATGCAGCTCGTGCGGTTAGGGTTTCCGCTTTCTCGCGAGCACTATCAATATCGCCGACCATATTGAATGCCTGTTCGGGGAGATCATCAACTTCGCCATCTAGTATCGCCTTAAAACTTCGAACGGTGTCTTCTCTCGATACATATTCTCCTTCGCGACCCGTAAACTGCGCAGCCACAAACATCGGTTGTGAAAAGAACTGTTGCATCTTACGTGCACGATATACCAAAGCTTTATCTTCTTCTGATAACTCATCCATACCGAGTATTGCAATGATGTCTTTTAATTCTTGATAGCGTTGTAGAACTTCCTGTGCTCCTCTAGCTACTGCATAGTGCTCAGACCCGACGATATTTGGGTCCAGCTGCCGTGAAGTTGAGTCGAGAGGATCTACGGCTGGATAGATCCCAAGGTCAGTGATCGCACGACTCAGCGTAACCGTTGAGTCCAGATGTGCAAATGTCGTTGCGGGCGACGGGTCGGTCAAATCATCTGCCGGAACGTAGATCGCCTGAACAGATGTAATGGACCCAGTCTTTGTGGTCGTAATCCGCTCTTGCAAGATTCCCATGTCTTCGGCTAAGTTAGGCTGATAACCTACTGCCGACGGCATTCGTCCAAGCAATGCGGACACCTCTACGCCCGCGAGCGTGTATCGATAGATGTTGTCAATGAACAGTAACACGTCGCGACCTTCATCGCGAAACTGCTCCGCAAGAGTAAGACCAGACAATGCAACGCGCAGCCGGTTGCCAGGAGGTTCGTTCATCTGCCCAAACACCAGCGAGATCTTGTCCAGAACACCCGCTTCCATCATTTCATAATAAAAGTCGTTTCCTTCCCGAGTTCGTTCGCCCACACCTGCAAATACCGACAAACCTGAGTGCTCAATAGCGATGTTTCGAATCAATTCCAACATGGTTACGGTCTTGCCAACACCAGCACCACCGAATAAGCCAACTTTCCCGCCTCGAGCGAAGGGACACATCAGATCAATAACTTTGATGCCCGTCTCTAAGAGTTCATTACCACCGACTTGATCTTCGTAGGATGGTGCTTTTCGATGAATGGGTTGTTTGATCTTTGCTTCAACCGGACCTTTTTCGTCGATTGGATTACCCAACACGTCCATGATTCGACCGAGCGTGTCTTCCCCTACCGGAATAGCGATTGGCTGACCAGTATCAACAACCTCTAGCCCGCGAGACAATCCTTCTGAAGATCCAAGCGCAATAGTCCGCACGACACCGTCACCCAGTTGTTGTTGTACCTCCAACGTAACATCTGTTTCGACTACGGTGAGCGCATCAAACACATTGGGTACGCTTTCACGATCAAATTCAACGTCAATTACCGCGCCAATTATTTGAACGATTTTTCCGTTACTCATACTTCTCCTATTGATCCTTAATTCGTCGTTTTCTAGTTAATCGCTAAATCGCTGCGGCTCCGCCGACTATTTCAGCAATTTCTTGGGTGATGGAGGCTTGTCGAACATTGTTGTAAAGCAGATTTAAGTCGTCGATCATGGCGGCCGCGTTGTCCGTCGCGTTTTTCATCGCGATCATTCGAGCGGACTGCTCACAAGCAACGTTTTCAATTACTGCTTGATACACTTGAGATTCGATGTATCGTTGAACCAAACCCTCAATTAACACGCTTGCTTCTGGTTCATAAATGTAATCCCAAGAGTGCGTCGTCTGCAAATCGTCAGATTTACTCAGAGGTAACAATTGGCGGACGTGTGGTCGCTGCGTCATGCTATTGACAAAAGTGTTTGAAACTAGATTTACTCGTTGGACTGTGTTATCCACAAACTCATCGAAGACGATCTTCAGCCCCCCGATAAGCGGTTCTATTTCAGGTAACTCGCCGATATCGGGAATTGCAGCTTTGACGTTTCCGCCAACCGACCGGAAAAAAGTGATAGCCTTGTTCCCCAATATCGCCAGATCAGCCTGAACGGACTGTTGTTGCCACAGATTGATGTCTTTAAGTAGTGCGCGAAAGAGGTTGGCGTTTAAGCCGCCGCATTGTCCTTTGTCGGTAGAAATTACTATGTAACTGATCCGCTTGACTTCTTCGGGATCGGTCATGTATTGATGCGTGTATTCTGGGCGCGCGCTCGCAAGATGACCAATTATTTGGCGTAAACGGTGAGCATAGGGTCGGGCTGCGTGCATGCGTTGCTGTGTGCGTCGCATCTTGCTCGCCGCGACCATCTGCATCGCACTAGTTACCTTTTTGGTATTTTGAATGCTACCGATCTTCTTCTTGATCTCGCGGCCGGCGGCCATTAACTGTCTCCGTACGAGTGCGTTGCAACAAAATCATCGATGGCTTTCCGCATGTACGCAACGATCTCATCGTTATAGTCCCCAGTCTCGGTGATCTCTTTCATCCAGTCTCCATGGTGGGTGTTCATGTAGTTAAGCAAATCTCGCTCAAACTCTAACACTCTGGACACCGGGACATCCACTAGATAGCCTTCGTTTCCAGCAAACAACGACACACCCATTTCGGCAACAGACATCGGTGTGAACTGTTGCTGTTTCATGAGCTCTTCAATTCGTTGCCCGTGTTCTAACTGTTTTCTGGTCGCTTCGTCGAGATCTGACGCGAACTGTGAGAATGCAGCGAGTTCTCGATATTGTGCAAGAGCTAACTTCACACCGCCGGACAATTTGCGGATAAAGTCAACTTGTGCAGCCCCGCCAACTCGAGATACCGAAATCCCTGGACTCATCGCTGGTCGCAGTCCAGCGTTAAATCGGTCTGTTTCCAAGAAAATCTGCCCGTCAGTGATCGAAATCACGTTGGTCGGAACGAACGCTGATACATCGCCCGCTTGCGTCTCAATTATCGGTAGGGCTGTTAGCGAACCTGTGCGACCCTTAACCTCGCCGTTCGTCATTTGTTCTACGTATTCAGCATTAACGCGCGCGGCGCGTTCTAGTAATCGCGAATGGAGGTAGAAAATGTCTCCTGGGTACGCCTCTCGGCCCGGAGGACGACGTAAAAGAAGCGAGACTTGACGATATGCCCAAGCCTGTTTCGTTAGATCGTCGTAAATTATTAAAGCGTCTTGTCCTGTATCGCGGAAGTACTCTCCCATACTGCAACCTGCATAGGGCGCGATGTATTGCAGAGGAGCTGGTTCTGATGCCGAGGCTGCTACGACGATCGTGTTTTCTAATGCGCCGTTTTCTTCTAAGGTTCGTACGATGTTGGCGATGGTCGACATCTTTTGTCCGACAGCAACATAGACGCACTTGATGCCTTTGTCTTTTTGATTGATCACTGTATCCACGGCGATCGCTGTTTTACCGATCTGTCGATCGCCAATAATCAACTCGCGTTGGCCGCGACCGAGGGGGATCATGGAATCGATACACTTGATTCCGGTCTGCACTGGTTCCGACACAGACTGTCGTGCAATTACACCTGGTGCGACCTTTTCAATCGGTGATGATGCTGACGCATTGATCGGCCCCTTGCCATCAATGGGATTTCCTAGGGCATCAACGACTCGTCCTAGAAGTTCTGGGCCAACAGGTACTTCCGCGATACGCTTCGTACAACGCGCGGTCATACCTTCAGAAAGGGTTTGGTAATCGCCTAGTACCACTGCGCCGACCGAATCGCGTTCTAAGTTCATCGCCATGCCCATGACGCCACCAGAGAACTCTACCATTTCTCCGTACTGCACGTCAGCAAGTCCATGAATTCTCACGATCCCATCCGCAACGGAAACGATGGTACCTTCATTTTGTGCCTGGGAAGTTAGATCGAGATTGGCGATCCGATCTTTGATAAGGTCGCTAATTTCTGATGGATTTAATGCTTGTTGCTTCATTTTTTCGTTACTTTAACCTAAGTTCGCATCAAGGATGTTTGTAGTTTCTCTAGTTTTCCACGGACCGTACCATCAAGCACAGTGTCTCCTGCGCGAATTAGAGCTCCGCCAACAATTTCGGGATCTACATTGATGGTTAAATTGATTTCCCGTTGGTATTTCCGAGTAAGTGCATCGTCAAATGCTTTGATTTCTTCGGGTGTGAGTTCCACTGCCGTGGTGACCTCCACCGCGAGTGTTTTGCGTTCTTCCGCTAGGAGTTCTTCGAAAGTCGCTCGAATTTCTGGGATCAAATCGAGACGCTGATTCTCCGCTAATACCCGCACAAACCGTTTTGTACTCTCCGTCAAATCGTCTTCGAGTAAGTCGATCACCGTCGTCGCTTTCGCTACGGCAGTATGCACTGGAGAAGAAACGTACTCACTGATCTCAGCCGTGCAGGTGACCTGAGCGAGCTGTTCAAGCGCGCACGACCAATGATCGAATCGATCGCTCTCTCTCGCAATATCAAACGCGGCAAGCGCGTAAGGTCGTGCTAGAGTTGCTGCTTCTACCAACTGTTAGAGTTCCCGGACGAGGTTTTCAAGCATCGCGGAGTGCTTGCGACGGTCGATTTCGCTACTCAAGATTCGAGAAGCTCCAACAACCGCTAAATATGCCACTTCCTGACGCAGATTCTCGCGAGCTCGATTGATCTCTTGCGTGATTTCTGCACGTGCAGTGGTAAGTATGCGCTCTCCTTCTTCTCGGGCTTGCTCCTTCGCATCATCTACGACCATTGTCGCTTGGGCGCGCGCTTGTTCAATGAGCCGTTGACCTTCCGCTCTAGCATCTCGCAAAAGCACTTCGGCATCAGCATTCGACTTCGCTAGTGCTTCTTCAGCCTTCTCTGCGTTTTCGAGACCTTGCGCGATCCGTTCTTGACGCGCGCGCATCGCGTTAATAAGCGGAGGCCAAACGAATGCACGACAAATCGCGATAAACGCGAAGAACGCAAGTGTGAGCCCAATCAGCGTCGCATTAATGTCCATAGCTTTATACTCTCGTTTAGCCGCTACCAGCAAAGATGATGTACATGCCAATACCGACAGCCATCATTGGGATCGCGTCGATTAGTCCAAGCACGATGAACATTTGGGTACGTAATAACGGTAGCATTTCAGGTTGTCGCGCGATTGCTTGAAGGTAGCTGTTCCCTAAATTCCCAACTCCCAACGCTGCTCCGATCGCCGCCATTCCAAGCATTAATGCGCCGGCGGCAAAACCACCCATTTTTAGTAATGTCGACAATAAAGTAGGATCCATATTTTCTCCAGTGAATTAAAGATTTAGTGTCCATCGTCCTCCGGTACTTCGTAAGCTTGTGCGATGTACACCGTCGAAAGTACCATGAAAATGAACGCTTGTAACACGATGACCAAGATGTGGAATAATGCCCACATAATCTGTAAAACTCCACCCATTAGGGCGAGGGCAATACCGGCTGAATACAGTAAGGCGATCAGCATGAAAATCATCTCGCCTGCGTAGAGATTACCAAATAGTCGCAAAGCTAGCGACAAAGGTTTAGCAAGCAAGGTCACACTTTCCAAGATAAAGTTGACTGGTGCCGCAAATTTGGGAAAGGGATGAAATGCTAACTCTGCTAGGAAACCGCCTGGCCCTTTACGCTTGAAGCTGTAGTAAATCACCATCAGAAAGACTCCCACTGCGACTCCAAGTGTCACGTTGATATCAGTAGTAGGCACGATCTTCATGTAATCGACACCGATCTTGGTAAACGCCCAGGGTACCCAGTCAACAGGAACCAAGTCCATCAGGTTCATCAAGAACACCCATAAGAGGATGGTGAGCCCCATTGGCGCGACCCACGGACTCTTATGCGGAAAGATGTCCTTAGAGGTTGTATCAACGAATTCGACAATTGCTTCAATCGCACTTTGAAACATTCCGGGCAGGCCGGCAGTCGCGCGACGAGCTGCTAACCAAAACAACAGGAGAAAGACTAGTCCCAAACCGACCGCCCACGCTAACGAATCAACATGAACACTCCAAAAGCCCATTTGGGCAGCTTCTTCGGCTGAACTCGCGAAACCCCAGCTCCCATCAGGCAGCCGGCCGAACTTTAAGTTCGTAAGGTGATGCGCAATATATTCTGTTGGGGTTTGTGCTTCGCCTTTTTCAGCCATAAATCTCGATCACCTACGAACTCGATCCTAAATTTAGGATTCCGTCGAACGCACTCCCGTGAAATTACTGAGGCACATGTTCGCCAATACATACACAACGTGTGCTCCGATCATACCGAACACACTGATCAAAGGGTCTTGATCCAACAATTTAATGACGCCCACCATGCCAAGAATGTACAAAAAAAATCGTATCAGATGAAAAATCAAAATACGACCTGGCGCGTTCGTTGCGCGAACTGTCCACGCAAACCATACATTTGCTAACACTACAACACCACCGCTTAACCAAACTGCCGTCGCGATTGGGGTGTTGAACAGACTAATACTGATACCACCCAAGAAAACCGCCAGTCCTTGGATAACAACCGCCCATAGGTGTGGTTGATCCTTATTAGTGGCTTTTAGGTTCTCGTCAGAAGGTTGGATTGGTATAACCTAGCCACCCCCACAAGGGGTGCAACTAATGTCGTGATTCATCGTGAAATGCGGTGCGAATTATACAAAGTCCATGCTCTTTGGGCATGAACCAATGGCTAATAAAGCTTATTGGCGTCGCAAGTGGTCAAGAATCCCGTCTAATTCGTCAAGAGATGTAAATCGAATCGCGACTTCTCCCTTTTTCTTGCTCTTTCCGAACATGCGAATACTCGTGGGTGCTCCGAGCTTTTCCGAGAGTTCGTTTTGCAGTGAAGTGACATTCGGATCGGGGGTCTTCTCTTTCGAGACTGGCGTTTCACCCTTTAACTTCTTGATGAAGTTTTCGGCTTGACGTACGGATAACTGCCTCTTCACTATCTGTCGCGTCGCCAAGATTTGTAAATCGGGTGTAAGTCCAAGTAACAACTTAGCGTGTCCTATTTCGATGTCGGCATTGCGTAGATGCGTGCGAACGCGCGGAGGAAGGCCGCGTAATCGAATTAAGTTGGTTACCGAAGAGCGTGCCTTACCTAAAGCAGCGCCAATTTCTCCGTGCGTGAGTCCGAATTCGTCGTGGAGTCGAAAATACGCTTCTGCTTCGTCAACAATATTAAGGTCTTCCCTCTGTAAATTCTCAATGAGTGCGACAAGTAGTACTTTGTCATCGTCCAGCGGTCTAATCACCGCAGGAACCGTCGCTAATTTACACAATGCGGCGGCGCGCCAACGACGCTCCCCGGCGACGATTTGATAGTTTTCTGAGTCAATTGGACGAACTAAAATCGGTTGAACGACCCCAACTTGTTCAATAGTGTTTGCAAGCTCGCGTAGACTGTCTTCGTGAAACTGGGCTCGAGGTTGATCAGGATTCGGTTGAAGTCTTTCGATTGGCAACTCTTTTGGACTGAATTTTGTGTAGTCCGGAGGCGTCGTAGTACTAGTTTCCGCTTCCGTTGTCGAAATTGGTTTTAGTAGTTCGTCTAAGCCTTTTCCAAGCGACTGTCTAGGCATTGATTTGTTCCACTGCGTTGTGTTTAGCATGACGTCGAAGCATTTCATGAGCGAGCGCACTGTGTGCGATCGCGCCTCTGGAGCGAGGATCGTAGACTTGTACGGGTTTCCCGTGACTAGGTGCTTCCGCAAGCCTGACATTTCGTGGTACGACAGTACGATACACACTCGTTCCAAAATGATCAAAAAGCTGTCGGGAAACTTCCCGCGCGAGCTTGTTTCGGGGGTCGTACATTGTGCGAACGATCCCATCAATATCTAAATCGACGTTCCCCGATTCACGCACGGCCTCAATGGTCTTTAACAATGCGCTCAGCCCTTCAAGAGCAAAGTATTCGCACTGCATGGGAATCAAGACGTGAGTAGCGCACATTAACGAGTTTATAGTAAGGATATTTAGACTGGGCGGACAATCGATAATGACGTATTCGTAGGTGTTTTCAGTTTGAAGTAAATCTCGCATACGATGGGTGCGATCTGTAGCCTCAAGCAGTTGCAACTCTATTGCTGTCAGGTCCGATGTTGAGCCGAGGACATCCAAACCAGAATCTAATTTGTGAACGACGTCCTTAAGCGTCACTCGGCGTTGAAACCAATCCCAAGTTGTCGCTTGATCGAAATCTTCGGCGACACCCACATGTGTCGAGGCATTGCCCTGTGGGTCCATATCAATCAATAGAACTGCTTTTTCGGACCGCGATAGTTCGAATGCTAGGTTAACCGCGGTCGTCGTCTTTCCGACACCACCTTTCTGATTCGCTACCGCGATGACATACTTCATGATGCGCGTTTTTTAGCCACGATAGTAATGAACCCTCTAACGCTTGGAGTGCATGAACGTACAAACCCCTGTGAAAAACCTTCGTCTTCGGTAGTAAATCGATCGTTTGTGTGCAAGAATACCGCCCCCTTTTCCCGGAGTAAAGGGCTGGCTAGTGACCAAGCTTTTTCTGGTGGAGCAACCGCACGGATGCTAATGGTGTCAAAGAGTTGGTTCGAGGAATCTGGTTTCCTAATATCGCGTTCTTGTACATCGACGTTTGTAAGACTCAGATGAAATTTCACGTCCCGAAGAAATCGACATTTATTTGTGCTCCTGTCGTTCAATACGAAGCGTACGTCTGGCCGACAAATGGCTAAGGGGACACCCGGAAAGCCTGCACCAGATCCGATATCCAAATGATTGCCAGATGTTTTGAGAAATGGTTCGAGCACTAGACTGTCATTTATATGTCGCTCTTCCAAGTGGTCTAGATCGCCCTTGGAAACCAATGAATACACCCGGTTCCATTTCTTGATTAACTTGACATACTCGCCAACGAGTGCCGATTGCTCCGCCGTTAGCGATCTGCTTCTGTTCACACCGAGCAGTGTATCAGTACCTAGTTCAAGCAATCTTCCGCTGTTCTCGATTGCGTTTGATGTAAATTGCTAGCAGTGCTAAAGCAGCTGGAGTCATCCCCGGTATCTTTGCAGCCGATGCCATACTTTGGGGTTGAAATTCACTAAGCTTTTGTCTTAACTCCGAAGATAAACCTTTTACTTCAGTGTAGTTAAAGGGGACTGGAATCGTCATCTGTTCTGCCGATTTTGCTTTTTTAATTTCTTGATCCTGTCTTGCAATGTATCCTTCATATTTGATGTCTATAGTCGCTTGTTCTGCAATCTTTACATCGACATCTTGCAGCCAGCCCGCGCGCTGTATTGCACGAACTGTGACGCTTGGGCGTTTAACAAAGTCTACAAGGCGAACTTCTCGGGAAATAGATTCGCCCGTTTCTTGCTCAAGCTTTGGAACTCGAGAGTCATTGGGCTGGATGACTGTTTGTTGCAATTGCTCCTTTACCTTGGTAATTGTTTGGTATTTTTGCCGAAATCGCTGCCATCTTTCCTTGGAAATAAGCCCTAAATCATGGCCGATTGGAGTCAGGCGTTGATCTGCGTTATCTTGACGCAAGCGTAACCGAAATTCAGCGCGGCTGGTAAACATTCGGTAAGGCTCATTCGTACCGAACGACGTGAGATCGTCGACTAGTACTCCAAGATAAGCTTCATGGCGTCGAGGATACCATCCAGATTTGTCTGCAGCTTGTAACGAGGCGTTCAACCCCGCTAGGAGTCCCTGGGCTGCAGCTTCTTCATAACCGGTAGTACCGTTAATTTGCCCTGCGAAAAACAAATTCTCTATCTGTTTGGTCTGTAATGTTGGTTCCAAATCCCGCGGATCAAAAAAGTCATACTCAATCGCATATCCGGGACGCGTGATATGTGCATTCGCGAATCCACGAATTGACCTTACGAACTCTAACTGAACGTTAAATGGCAAACTTGTGGAAATTCCGTTCGGATAGAGTTCAGTGGTATTTAATCCTTCTGGCTCAACAAAAACTTGATGCTGGTTACGTTCTGCAAAGCGTACGACTTTGTCTTCGATCGAGGGACAATAGCGCGGTCCAATGCCCTCGATTGCGCCGGAGAACATCGGTGAGTCTTCAACACTTCGACGAATGATGTCATGTGTCGTGCGATTCGTATGCGTAATGTGGCACGGTCGTTGCTCAGGATGTGATTTTACACTTTCTATATACGAAAACACAGTATCGTTTCCGTCGCCGGGTTGTATTTCAAGTTTCGAATAGTCAACTGTTCGTCCGTCTAGCCTCGGCGGCGTTCCTGTTTTGAGTCGGTTTACGCGAAAAGGAAGTGCGCGCAATCGCTGTGCTAATACGTTAGAGGGTGGATCTCCGGCGCGCCCGCCTTCGTGTTGCTCGTGTCCAATGAATATTCGCCCACCTAAGAACGTACCTGTTGTCAGTACAACCGTACTGGCAAAAATCTTGATCCCTGTTCGAGTGAGTATTTTTTGAACTCGATCACCTTCCAATTCAAGATCAACTACGCTATCTTGAAAGATATTCAAATGTTCTTGCTGCTCAACGATTTCGCGGATAGCGGCTTTGTACAACGCTCGATCCGTTTGCGCGCGCAAAGCCTGAACCGCGGGTCCCTTACTTGCATTCAGGGTACGAAAGTGAATCCCCGCTCGGTCAGTAGCTAATGCCATTGCACCGCCTAAGGCATCAACTTCTCGAACTAGGTGTGTTTTGCCGATACCCCCAATAGCAGGATTGCACGACATTTGTCCGATCGTTTCAATTGATTGAGTGACCAAGAGCGTCGACGCGCCCATGCGCGCGGATGCAAGCGCGGCTTCGGTGCCTGCGTGACCACCGCCAATCACAACAACATCAAACTGTTCTGTGAAATTCACAATGCCTCTCGCTACTTATCGTCTCCAATCAAACTGCTTCAAAAAGCTCGTATGCGTACAAAATTGTAGTTTAACAAAACCGATAGTGTTCATACAATCAAAACAACAGGAGGAATTTGCGTGTAACGAACAGACAAACGATCGCTTGAAATCGTATTTGAAGTAACCGAATCATCAGAGGGAGGATACTCCGCTAGAGCATTAGGATATAGCATATTTACTGAAGGAGACGATTGGCATGACCTAAAGACAATGGTCCGTGATGCGGTTCTTTGTCACTTTGAAGACACAGACTTACCGAGTGTCGTTCGACTACACTATGTGAGGCAAGAGGCTATCGCTATTTGAAACTGCCTCGCGACATCTCCGAGGAAGAGCTTGCGCGATTACTTGAAAGACAGTTTGGATATCGTGTTATCCGAATGAAGGGGAAACACATGAAGGTGCATTAACTAATCATAGCTACCGACATTCATTAACAATTCCCCGCCATCGACAACTTCGCGTTGGAACGTTCGACAAAATATTGGCAGATTTGGCTGAATTCCATTGTATCTCTAAAGAAGAAGCAAGAAACACACTTTTCGATTGATTCGATTCTAAATTTATGACACCAAGAAAAACAAATCAAAGAGTGCGACACTTTACCTGAGCTCTTCTGTCAACAGTCGTCAATCAAATACGTCTTTTGGAATTTCCAAAAGCGATTTTTCTCAAGAATGGTGCGTGTGACTCGGCTCGAATTCAATGCCAACTTTAAATAAAACCAAGTGAAACGATGGTGCCTACACGTGTCTCACGGTTTCTTATTTTCCGATACAGAAATTAGAGAAGATTTCTCCTAGTAAATCTTCCGTAGTAGTTTCACCAACAATTTTTCCCAGTTGTTGATGTGCTTGCCTCAATTCTTCAGCTACTAATTCACCCATACTGTCCGCGAGGAACTCCTCAACCTTCTGAAGATGTTGTCGAACAGCTTCCAAGGCAGATATGTGGCGCGGTCGACCAGAAAACGCGTCGTCCGATAGCCGATGTCCCGCGATCTGAGCTATCAATTCCCGCAGTTCATTTAAACCGGTATTTTGTAGAGCGCTGATTCTGACGGTGTGAACACTCACTAATCCAGGCTCATTGAAGGTGAGATCACACTTGTTCAGGACCATCAAGTGTTTTGTCGGCAACTCACTTGGAAGTTTAACATCTTCGTCTTCGGTCACCCACAATATCAGATCTGCTTTTTCAATGGCGGATTGCGCACGAGCGATGCCTTCCTCTTCGATTCGATCTTCGCTTTCGTGTAGGCCCGCAGTGTCAATTAGCCGTACCGGCATGCCGTGAATGTGTATTCTCTCGCTCAATGTATCACGGGTTGTGCCCGCTACTTCTGTAACTATTGCTCGGTCTTCATTCAACAGAGCATTCAGTAGACTCGATTTACCTACGTTTGGAGCACCGGCGATGACGACCGTTAAGCCTTGATGTAAAGTAGCCCCTTCTCGAGTGCGAGTGAGCAGGGAAAGCAAATGTGCGCGAGTTGCTTCTACTTGATTTTGTAGTTCTTGATCTGATAAGAAGTCGATATCTTCATCAGCAAAATCAATTGCGGCTTCAACGTACGCTCTCACTCTAAGAATATTTTCGTCCAGAGCATGGACTTCCTTTGAGAACAAGCCAGACAGTGATCTGGAACTAGCTCTCGCCGCCTCTGCACTTGAGGCATTGATGAGATCCGCTACTGCTTCCGCTTGAGCTAGATCGATACGATTATTTAAATATGCGCGTTGGGTAAACTCGCCCGGTTCTGCCAATCGGGCACCTAATTCTAGTACGCGCTCGCACACCAACTGTTGTACCACAATTCCACCGTGACCGTGCAGCTCGAGGACATCCTCGCCCGTGTATGAGTATGGACCCTCAAAAAAAAGCGCTATGCCAGAATCGATCGCTTCGTTTTTTTCATCAACAAACGAACCAAACTCTGCTATTCGAGTTTTGGGTTGTCTTCCAAGCAACCGAATTGCAATTTGTTTGGATTCGGGTCCCGATACCCTGACTATACCAATTCCACCTGTTCCCATCGGCGTTGCGATGGCGCAAATCGTGTCGTTCACAACAGCGACTGAAGTAGGTTAGGTAGCTCCGGCTTTCTTTAACGCGAAGTAGTGGTGCCCCATTGAATACAGGTTATTGGTAAACCAGTACAACACAAGCCCCGCTGGCATGAATATACAGATTACGCAAAACATGATTGGCATGATCATCATGACGCGTTGCTGCATTGGGTCTGCCATGGGTGGATTCAACCGTTGCATTAAAAACATGGACGCACCGTTAAGAATTGGTAAGATGAACCACGGGTCCATAGCACCCAAATCTTGAATCCAGAGCATTAGCGGAGCTTGCCTTAATTCAACGCTTTCAATCAACACCCAGTACAGCGCGAAAAACACCGGCATCTGCAAGAGCATCGGGAAACAACCAGACAATGGATTCGCTTTCTCTTTCCGGTATAGCGCCATCATTTCTTGGCCCATTTTCTGGCGGTCCGTCCCAAACTTTTCTTGAATGCGCTTGATCTGTGGTGTGAGTTTGCGCATACGCGCCATGGATCGGTAACTCATCTCCGATAACGGGAACAATATTGTCTTAATGATGATGGTGAGCAGAATGATGGATATACCCCAATTCACTGCCCAAGACTGGATCCATTCCATTACCATGAACATGGGTGAAGAAAGCCACCAAAAGAATCCGTAATCTACCGTAAGCGATAGGTAGTCTGCGAGTGGAGCTAGATTCTTTTGTCGTTTTGGACCAACATAAAACGTCGCTTGGTATATTCCGTTGGATCCTGGTGCAACTGTTTGTTCCGTGCTTGTAAATCCATACCAGAAATTGCCAGAACTACGTTGTTGCGCGTAAAAGTTATGCTGTCCTTCTTTCGGTGGAATCCATGCCGAAATGAAATAGTGCTGCAAAAACGCTATCCAACCACCTCGAACACCTCTATACTCAAAGTCGTCTTTCCTAAGTTGTTTAAATTTCAACCGCTTGTAGCGTTTTTCCGGCGTTGTCACCGCGCCCCCAAGATATGCAGGCGGCCGGAAAAAACCGGTCTTTACACCTTGTGGTGGTCCTTCATCCCGACTTATGTGTGCATAGAAGCCTGCCGAGTAGGATTGCGTCGAGCGGTTCTGTACGTCATACCGTACCTGTAGATCGTACCGATCCTTATGAAAGATAAAAGTTTTCAACACCTGGATTCCATCGTGTTCGAAAGTTAACACAACATCCAGCGTGTCTTCTGTAGCGTCGGCCCCGAGTTCGTAATTTCTTGCGTCCGATGTAAACACAGGTCTAGCGGGTAACCTGTTCTGCCCTTTAGACTCTATGAGTCCACTCTGTGCGATGTATGTGCGTCCGTTGCC
Source organism: Gammaproteobacteria bacterium (assembly GCA_009841615.1). GTDB lineage: Bacteria > Pseudomonadota > Gammaproteobacteria > Pseudomonadales > Azotimanducaceae > Bin55. The sequence continues at coordinate 28,841 of VXLL01000035.1, forward strand.
CTTAGTCAACAACGTCGTGGGAATTTCGGGATTTTTTAAGCTCACCGGGTACTCTGGTAGGTTCGCACCAACCACGTCTCCTCCCAACGGATCAATCCAAATCTGCAGGAGTGGGGTCGTTACCTGGATCAGATCCCTATCGATGCTAGTGGTTGTTGTACTACCTGTCTCCTGCTGGGGCGTAACTAAGGAAGCATCCGGTACATCGCCCTCATCTGCCGTCTCCGCGCTCCCTTCGTTATTCACCAAATCGGTCGGTACAGTTGCGTCCTCAATTCCCCCGTTTGTCTCTATACTAGGTGCAGGGGTGCCTGTGTAGTCGTCCGAGTTCTTGTCCCGCTGGTACCCCACCCAGGCGTGCACCATCCAATAGGCACAGAGCCCTATCCCCATCAAAATTACCCAACGACGAATATCAGGATTGTTCATGGGCTATCTTGGTTTGTTCTGTAGCGGTGCCGGGCACAAAGTCAACTCCCCCTGGATGAAGGGGATGACACTTACAAATCCGGCGAACGGCGTACCAACTACCTTTAAGTACTCCATGCTTTCGAATTGCAGTAAGTGCATATTGCGAACAAGTTGGAAAAAAACGACAAGTTGGTCGAAAAAGTGGTGAAATGAAACGCTGATATCCCCGAATCACCTTAATCAGACACCAAGCAGGGAATCGCCTAATTCGTTTTGCTTGAACGATTAATGATGTGGTGTCTTTCAACTAACTATCCAATGTGCCAACACGTTGATCCCAAGCTTGAAGCAGTTCGTCTAATCCTGCCTTTAGCCGATCTCCAGGTCTCACGTACTCACGAACCGAAAGAACGATGTCATAAGACCGAAAGTGATCTCCATTTACTCGAAACCACTCTCGCAAAAGTCGCTTAACGCGATTACGATCCACTGCCATGCGAACGTTTTTTTTCGAGACGGTCAAACCGAGACGAGCAAACTCAAGGGTGTTGACTTTAGCAACCAATCGAACGGGATATCGAGTCAACCTAATATCGGCGTCTTGTAATACAGAATCGAATTCAGCGCGTTTCGTTAAGCGTTTCGCTCTTGTTAATCCGCCGGGTTTCCGTGCTGGATTTTGTGGGTGCGCCAAAACCTAAACGGCGATACGCTTGCGTCCTTTGGCGCGCCGCGCGTTGAGAATCTTTCGCCCGTTCTTGGTCGACATACGCTTTCGGAAGCCATGCGTTCTTTTGCGGCTTACAACGCTAGGTTGAAATGTTCTTTTCATGGCTCCTTTCTCTGTCGTACCACGGGGGAGGAATAAATTTTAATTTCAACCCCTGTAGTGTCAAATCGAGGAGGTTGTTCAACCGAATATCTTTGGCGTTTAAGGTCGCAACGATTAGTCTAAACTTTATAAATCTCCTCTGTTCTATAGCCGGTGCCCCGGTGTTGTCCACAGCACCGGAAAAATAGTAAAAAAGAAGTTGTAGTTGTAGTGTCTTACTTTGGTGGTGGATTAATGCTTGTTATTTTCGATGTGGTAGGCGTTATCCATATACCATCAAACGGCTCATAACAGTGTGGAAAACGTAGGATAAATACCGCGCAAAACTCGCACTTAAAGTTATCCACAATTTGCTCCACAAGTTTTGCACTAGATACTCGACTTACGAACGTCCTTGACGAACGTTTTGTGGAATTTCAACCCATTCAATAGCAGTACAAAAGTTGCGGTACACGCTTTACACTACTAACAATTTCGAGGGTTTTGAGGTGCGAAAAATGTTGACTAAGTTTCTCAAAAATCGCCGAAATTTTCGTCTGTCCATAACGTAAAATTTAAATTCTGTTTAGCCCACACATTTAACAGTTTTGAGAGTTAGGAAAGCAACAATTGGCCGAGCCAGAGGTATGGAAAAGATGTTTGTCGCAGTTCAAACGAGAGGTATCAACTCGAGATTACGAACAGTTCATACGACCACTTAGAGCGATGAATACGGGCGGCCAACTGATTCTGGTCGCGCAGAACGACTACGTTAGCAAAGAGGTCAACAAAAAGCACCTCAAAAGAATCTGTGATCTTGTTGCGCAATATAGCGACCCAGGGTTTGTCATCAATGAAGTTGAAGTTCGGACTGCCGCCCGAAATTTTGCCAGTCAACCTATAAGAAGCGAAGGCGGAAACGGAAAAAGTAAGCACGCGCTAAGAGAAGAATACACGTTTGAACGCTTTGTAGAGGGTAGTTCGAACCAATATTCCAAAAAGGTGTCGCAGCAGGTTGCGAAATTTCCCGGTTCAAATATCAACCCGCTCTTAATTTTTGGGTCCACGGGATTGGGCAAGACTCATTTGATGCAGTCGATCGGAAACTACGTACATGAACAGGATCCGACTAAAGTTATCGTGTACATGAACGCACAGAACTTCGTCAGCGAAATGGTCATGGCCTTGACTAAAGACAATGCCACTCGACGCGTACGACAGTTCACAAAACAGTTTCGTCGTGCGGAGCTCTTGCTAATCGATGACATTCACTTATTTGCCGATAAAGATAAGTGCCAGGAAGAGTTTTTTCATGTATTCAATCACTTGATCGACTCGGACAATGTTCAGATCGTGTTGACGAGCGATCGTTACCCGCATGAAATCGAAGGTTTAGGCGCACGTCTCCGTTCCCGCTTCGTGATGGGATTTACCACTGAGGTGAAGAATCCCGATTTAGAGACGCGTGCGGCGATTCTCGTGCAGAAGTCAAGAGAAGTAGCGGTTGATTTGGATCTTGATGTCGCACTCTATATCGCGCGCAATGTCAAGAGTAACGTACGTGAACTAATCGGCGCGTTAAAGCGAGTAATCTTCAATGCAGAGTACCACGGCCACGCGCACATTACAATTCAACATGTACAAGATATTCTCAAGGACTTATTTGCCGTTCATCGCCGCATGATCAGCATCAAAAAGATTCAAAATATCGTAGCAGAACACTTTCATATTCGACTTTCAGACATATTGGGCACGTCGCGCTTACGAACATTTGTTCGGCCGCGTCATATAGCAATGGCGTTGGCGCACGAGCTCACAGATTTGCCATTACAAACGATTGCAGGCCACTTTAACCGAGATCATTCGACGGTAATGAACGCGATCGAAAGAGTCGCGCAATTACGCGAGTCTAACCCTCAAATCGAAGAAGACTACGACGTGATCACACGCAAGCTAATCAACTAGACCTTGAGTTTCTGACAACACTAAAGTAACAGGAGATGGCTCATGAAAATTAGCGTCAGCACCGACAAATTGCGAGATGCCCTGCAGTATGTCACGAACGTAATCGAGAGACGGTTTACGTATCCAATTCTCAGCAACGTGCTGTTTGAAGTTGGTGAAGACGGAATCTTACATCTACGAGCCACCGATCACGACCTATCCCTCATGGCTGACGTTGAAACCATGTCTGTAACAGAGACGGGTGCCGTGACCATACCTGGGAAGAAGTGCCTCGACGTCGTACGTGCGTCGTCTCAAAGTGGTGAGGTCCTGATACACGCAGATTTGGACGGTGTTACGCTGACGATAGGGCGGTCGAAATTCAATCTATCGACGATGCCGGCATCTGAGTTTCCGCAACGCCCCAATATTGAGGCAGATGCCACATTTACGATTTCGACAAAGGACTTTGTGCATTTATTGCAGAGTGCGATCTCAACCATGGGCGTTGGCGATGTTCGGCCTCATCTAAACGGCACATTGATAGAGTTAACGTCGGTACATATTCGAGCTGTATCCAGCGACGGTATGAGTATGTGCATTTGTACAAATAAAAACTACTCCGTCGATGGAGGTGAGATCGTCACCGCCTTGATTCCTCGCAAAGCGGTGCTGGAATTAACGAAGGCATTTGCCTCTGTAGACGACGAATTAGAAATCTCAGTCGCCGCGAACGCTCTCGTAGTTATTGGTTCCGAACGATCATTGATCACGAATCTCATTGAATCTCCATTTCCAGCTTACATGCGAATAGTACCAGACGCCAGCGATGCATTGTTGAAATGTGATCGAAATTTGTTTATCCAAGCAATTGATCAAGCCGCGACGCTCGCGGATACGAGCATGCGGATTTATTTGGACGTGAGTCCTGACAGCATGGAGCTTATGGCGAACACCGAAGCAGGCGATCGTGCGGAAGTTGTTATCCCCGTAGATTTCGGGGATCGTAGCACCAAAGTGGCGTTCAAGCATGACCGGTTACGACGAATATTAGATACTTTTTCTTGCGAAGAGGTAGCTTTACATCTTCCAGAACCTAGAGATGTTGTACGAATCGACTCGGCCGATGAAGAAGAATTGCTGTTTGTGGTTTCGCCAATTAGAAGTTGATCCTCGAATCAGTAGAGGTTCGCAATGTTCGCAACATCCAGCATGAGAGTTTTCGACTTCAACCGTCTTTAAATCTCGTACTCGGGCCGAACGGCGCGGGGAAGACAACATTTCTTGAATGCATTTACCTACTGATACGCGGTAGATCGTTTCGTCCTGGATTGTTGAACTCGCTGATGTCTTTCGATGCGGAAGACATGTTGGTCACCGCGGCGAGCCGCACAAACAACCGCTCATTTCGTTTCGGTATTAGCAAAGCTCGTAACGACAACATCAGAATGCGACTCAACGGCGCAGATATTAGGCAAATTTCACAGATCGCCGCATTGGTTCCGACGCAGACGTTTCTACCTGACTTGTCAGAGCTTGTATTTGGTCCTCCTCGTGTGCGTCGATCTTGGTTGAATTGGAGCGTGTTTCACTCCAACAATCGATTTATGGATGTGCATCGATCCTTGTTACGTCTCTTGCAACAGCGTAACAAAGCGATACAGAAAAGATCTACCGATTTCAATGTATGGACCGAACAGTTCGTGAAGAAAGCGATCGAGGTTACCGCAATTCGTGAAACACACTTACAAGGACTGAATGTCTTCTTTCAAAAGACAATGGCTTTACTTGCACCAGAACTTAACCTAACGCTACATTACGAATGTGGTTGGTCTGAGAACTCACTATTGGAAGCGCTACAACGGGATAAAGTGCGGGAACAAAAGATAGGACATACGCGCTTGGGACCACATCGCGCCGATATTAGGTTGCAAGTTAATGATGCCAACGGGGAAGTCTTAGGTCCGGCGCTGAGAATACTCTCGCGTGGACAAGGAAACACGGTCGCTTGTGCACTGAAATTAGCACAACTCGAGCATCTACGAGAACGCGGGGTGCAGTGTGTCGTGTTGCTGGATGACGCAACGGCCGAAATGGACGAAAATTATACTCGCAGATTCTTCAAGCTAATTATTCCAACTGGTTCACAAATCATCGCTACCGGGACGAAAAACGCGGAGAGAATACAAGCAAATTTGCCCTCTAGCGTTACCCCTAACGTCATCCAATTGGAAGAGGGTAAGATCGTCGCTGTCTAGCGTATAATATTGATATGTTCCACGTGGAACATCTCGGGCATAGAAGCCCGTGCACACCGAGTTATCTTTGCATAAAAGGGACTTTATGACGGAAGCTGAACAAAACACCTATACCTCAGAAAATATTAAGGTCTTAAAAGGGCTGGAAGCAGTTCGCAAACGCCCCGGTATGTACATCGGCGATACCGAGGATGGAACTGGATTGCACCACATGGTTCAAGAGTTGGTCGATAATGCCATCGACGAAGCTTTGGAGGATCATTGTGATGACATTGAGGTAATTCTCCACGTTGGGGATGGAGTCACCGTCGCTGATAACGGTCGAGGTATTCCGGTTGATATGCATCCTGAAGAAGGCGTTTCAGCTGCGGAAGTGATTATGACGACCCTCCATGCTGGTGGGAAGTTCGATGCCGACAGCTATAAAGTCTCGGGCGGTCTCCATGGCGTAGGGCTCTCGGTGGTAAATGCGCTGTCATCGTTTTTTAGATTGACCGTACGTCGAGACGGGAGACTCTACGAACAGACATACCGCCATGGTGTGCCAGACAAGCCCATGGCCGTGGTCGGACAAACCAAACGTCGGGGTACCACTTGCTACTTCGAGCCTTCAAACGATACGTTTGGTTCGACGAGTTTTTCGTATGACACCATCGCGAACAAGATGCGGGAGCTCGCGTTTCTCAATTCCGGTGTTAGTTTGAGACTCAAGGACGAGAGAACGGGAGCTGAAGACGCATACCTGTATGACGGTGGTCTCGTATCGTATGTAGAGCACCTAAATCACAATAAGAACGCTATACATGACGATGTCATCTATTTTCACACCCGTGGGACTATTGGCGTGGAAGTAGCGATGCAATGGAACGACAAGTACCAAGAAGATGTCCGCCCATATTGCAACAATATACGACAAGCGGATGGCGGCACCCACTTGCAAGGATTTCGCGCGGCACTGACTAGGACTCTTAATACCTATATCGAGAACGAAGGGCTAGCAAAAAAGAGCAATGTTCAAACAACAGGAGACGACGCTCGTGAAGGATTGTCAGCCATTGTCTCCGTGAAGTTGCCCGATCCAAAATTTTCTTCGCAGACCAAAGACAAGCTCGTTTCGAGTGAAGCAAGAACGGCGGTTGAACAAGCGGTTGGAGAACAGTTCAACTCTTATCTGCAAGAACACCCCAAAGAAGCGAAATTGATCGCTCAGCGGATGATCGAAGCTGCGAGAGCGCGGGAAGCTGCTCGTAATGCTCGCGAGCTAACTCGTCGGAAAAACGCGCTAGATCTTGGTGGTCTACCTGGTAAATTAGCAGACTGTCAAGAAAAAGATCCCGCGTACAGCGAGATCTTCATTGTCGAGGGGGACTCGGCTGGCGGTTCCGCGAAGCAGGGGCGAGATCGAAAAACTCAGGCGGTGTTGCCACTTCGCGGGAAGATTCTAAATGTTGAAAAAGCGCGCGAAGACAAAATGATTGCCAACAACGAAGTGAAGTCGCTACTCACAGCCCTAGGCTGCGGTTTTGAATCTTCGCGGGAAAGATTGGAAATCGATAAACTCCGATATCACCGAGTCATAATTATGACCGACGCTGATATAGACGGTTCGCACATTCGAACTTTGCTCCTCACGTTTTTTTATCGGCACATGGCGGAGCTGATTGACCGGGGACACATATACATTGCGCTACCACCGCTGTTCAAGGTTGGTCGAGGAAAGTCCGAACAATACATCAAAGACGAAGCTGAACTTGAAGCATACTACTTACGCGTCGCGTTCGAAGGAGCGTTGATCTATCCGACCAAAGATTCTCCTCCTTTAGCGCAGGAACCTGTTGCTAGTCTTTCTAGAAAATACTTCGAAGTGTATAAGCGACTGCAGAGTATGCGTCGCGTTTACCCAACTCACATCACTAAGCTGTTAATCGAGTTGCCACCAGTAGATTCTGACATGCTCGCTCAAGAGACCGAGATGCGGGAGTGGGCAGACATCTTGCAAGACTTACTGGCAAATGAAGAGGGCTCGCACGAGGTCAAACTGCAGTTCGAACCAGAGCACAATTTCCATATACCCGTCGTCTATAGAGTCGCTCGCGGGCTCGAGAGCGTCACAGAATTAGGTATTAATTTCTTTGAGTCTGGTATCTATCGCTTGATCCGAGAAATTAACGACCAAACGAACGATCTCTTCGAAGAGGGAGCAAAAGTTGTGCAAGGCAACGCCGAGCACGAGATTACATCCTTCGCGGAAGCCTATGATTGGTTGCTTACTCGAGCTCGGGAAGGCGTGCGATTACAACGCTACAAAGGTCTTGGAGAGATGAATCCAGAACAACTGTGGGAAACCACGATGGATCCTAACGTAAGACACATGTCCCGCGTTTCCGTGGATGATGCAAGTACCGCGAATGAACTCTTTTCCACCTTGATGGGTGAAGATGTCGAATCTCGAAAAGCGTTTATCCGAGACAACGCTCTGTCCGTGTCGCTCGAGAGTCTCGACATCTAAAACTAAAAGGCTTTGCAGTTCGGTATTTTTCAGACTCCGACTGCTATCAGTCTAAAACGTCGTCCTTGAATTGAGATCGTTGTCAACGGGCTTTTCTCACTTTTTGCCAACTATTCTAAATCCTGTTGCAGCAAAAAGTGGAATTTGCACTACATTGATGAATTTCCAAAACAGCAGATCGTCTTTTCCTCCCACTAGAGTTCCCACGAAGTTATGTAAGAACGCCAATGAGAGACCAACCGAGATATAAAACAAAACGCTTGAAGTCAGTTTCTCCCACGTAATGGAGTCTCCACCGTTACTGGAGCGCATATACAGAAAATTTACCGCGACACAAATCACAAATCCAATCAAAGAAAACCAATCTAGTACAAACCAGACCTGTAAAGAAGTAATCTGGGCAGATTCGTAGGTTAGCTCGACTGTAAATTGAATAGCGATAATGACCGCTAATGCAATTAGATAAGCACCAAAAATTCTGTTAGTTAAATCTCGGAACATAACAGTTACTCAACGGAAGTGAGCTCGCATGTTCTAGCAAAAAAAGAAGGACTTGGCGATCGGAAGCAAGACTGGTACGCCGCTAGACGAAGCGGCGTACTCCAGCACTTTTCTACCAGGAAAAATCTTTTACGACATCGAGGAAGATGACACGGCGACGAAAGTCAACGTGTGCCGAGTCAACACCTCGATAGCTATCGAAGAAGGGAAAATCGGCATCAAAAATGTTTTGTATTCCAGCAGTAAAGTGCCAACCTGAACCAGCAGGTGCATATGAGCCTTGTATATCGACGGTTCTGTAGCCGTCCACGTCAATCCGCGCGACACTTGGATTGGTGTTTTTGTAGTCACTCTCGAAGTTCATTGTCACATTTCCGTTCCACGCTCCCCGAGTCCAGTCGATGAAGGCACTTCCTTTCAGTTCGACAGGACCTTGATGTGTCCCTTGTTGTTCTATGGGATCAATACCGGGACCCGGGATGGTTTTCAACTGCCAAGTGTGGGTTCCAAGCACCCCTGTCATGAACTCACCGTAGTGTGTATCGAAAGTGTATCGCACATCGAAATCGAAGGCTTCGCTGGTCTTCGCGGAAAAGTTCGCCCACTGCATAGATACAAACGTCAATATGCCATTTTCATCGCGCCTCACTTGGTTAGGGAATTGTTCCCAATTTTCGAACGCATACGTGGGTGGCCATCCCAAAACACCACTCAATGTCCCCAATATGTCTTCGAATTCAGTATGGACCCATGAAGCAGATACCCTCAAACCAGGAAGGTCTTCTGGCGAATACTCGAATCCCAAAGTAGTCGTGATTGATGTTTGTGGTTGAAGGTCTGGGTTTCCACCAAGAACCGTCACGGGATAAACAGACGCAAACTGACCGCCGTTCTCAACGGGGTTCAAGGGATCAAGGAATCGGAAGAAAGTAAACTCGCGTTTTGGCGCAAACAATTCGGGTAGCGTTGCCGCCAGAAACGCCTGTCCCCACGTACCGCGAAGCTTTAAATTTTCTGTCGGGCGGTAGACCACGCCGAGTTTAGTTACGAAGTCATCGAAGCTTCGACTGCTTGAAGGATCCAAAATCCCCTCAAAAGGCCCTTCGATCTCGTAGTTGTCATAGCGGCCAGCAACATAGAACGTCAATTCATGAATTTCAGCACGAGCATTGGAACCGCGGATTAGCGGGATGGAGAATTCATAAAACAAAGCTGTGTTCGTCGATTCCGGAACGATTTCTGGCGCTCCTGGCACTCGGAAAGTAAACGGATTTAACAGGAAAGAATCAAAGTCAAGCGTATCTGTCCGAGCCTCGAAGCCAAGAGCCATTTCGACGGCTCCACCTCCGATCTCGAAGATCGAACCTGACGCAGTAATGCCCCAAACATGCTGCCTACCTTCTCGTGCTCCCCTCGTAGCGTATTGCGAAAACTCTGCGAGCGACTCACGTTGTACCGTTCCGTCGCCAAAAGGATTAATTGCTTCTGCGGGATCGCTACTAGCGAGCGCCTCTCGAAAGGCAGCACCATTGTAGTTGAAAGAGCCTGGGTAGCCCCCATAGGGATTGTCTTTACCGGTATTGAAAGAAAAGACTGCAGTCCAATCTCTGAAAGTAGATTCCCAGGTCAGGGCAGCACTGAGATTCATGCGGTCCAAATCAGTCGTTCGCGCAAAACCCGCTAGTTTTCCATCGGCGATTTCTCGCTCGAAGGTATATGCAATGTAGACACTCTCGCCAAATGGGTTGTAGTAATTACTGGCCGGAACTCTGCCACTGAAGGATGCGCCGACAGCCTCTTGGATGGACTCTTGGCGAGCGTAGGTGCCAGACAGGTTGAGAGTGAGATTATCCCCGAATTCCTGTACGAAACTAACATACGCCGATATGTGCTCCGATGCTGGTATAGCCTCACCTGGTGCATTCGCGGAAAGCCCCTTTGGTAGTAGATTGAAGTTTCCACTCTGCGTAGCAACCTCCTCATTAGAAACCCATATTACATCTTCCGGGCTGAAGTTCGTACCATCTCCTGGGGGTAGAATGCCATAGGTCGTGTTCGGAGGTGCAATTGACGGTAGTCCAAACCTTAGGATGACGCCGGGTTGCCCAAAAGTGTTTGGATAGAGTCTGCCGCCTTGTTCGCGGTAATCCCCGTCCGTGTCAAGTCCCGCATCACGCGCATACACTGGTTCGTCTTCACGATAAGTTAGAGATGCCGTAAGGTTCCCATCATACCAGGAATATCCGAGAGACTGTTCGAAGACTGTGCGATGCCCCCCAGAACTACTATTTTCGTAGCGTAATGAAGCATCAGCCCCTCGATAGTTCTCCTTCATGATGAAGTTAACCACGCCCCCTACGGCATCAGATCCGTACACAGAGCTTGCACCGTCGGTCATCACTTCCACACGCTCGATCGCACTGAACGGAAGCGTGGAAACGTCTGTAAACGTGCCAGTCTCCGCCGGCGAAGCTGCTAAGCGTTTGCCGTTGACTAAAACCAGCGTCGAACCTTCTCCGAGACCGCGTAGATTGAGTGTGACGGACCCGATCTGAAACCGAGGTGAACGGTTGTCGAGACTGCCTCCATTGGTGATCGTGGAGAAATTTTGAGGAAGGAAACGAACTATGTCTTCTATATTCGTGAGCCCTCGGGCATCGATCTCATCGCGTGTAATTTCAAACACTGGAGAAGCTCCGAATCCGGTGGGCAATCGACTACCGGTAACGACAACTTCCTCCATTTCCTCTTCGTCAGCATCATCTTCGTCCACTTCTTGTGCAATGGAAACCACCGGTGCGATACAAAGGCAAAAAAACACCGCTAGCCAGCGGTTTTGAGTCGTAAACATATCATTTTCTCCTTGCCAAGTTTGGCTTATAGGATCACTTGGAATTGAGAAGATGAACAATGCACTTCTTATTCCGGTCAAATTACGTCGTTTCGATTATAACAAAATCCCCAGCTAAGCATCGTACCTTTTAGGAACTACTTGTTACACATCATGAACTTCGACGAGTGTAAACACGAGTACTCATTCGTCTTCGATTGAATCGGAGTCGCTCGGATGAATTAGGTTGCTTTCTTATCACTCTCGAGAGAGAGACAAAAAGTGTTGTTAAACAGATGTTCCACGTGGAACATCTACTTTAGATTCGTCAGCGACGCCAGTATCTTGGCGCAAATAGGACGAGCAAAGTGAAAATCTCCAAACGTCCCAAAATCATCGCAAAAATGAGGATACACTTATCCAAATCTGCCAGCGAATAATAGTTCGTTGCTACTGCACCCAACCCCGGACCTAGGTTGTTTAAGCAGGCAGCGACCGCAGAAAAAGCGGTGACCAAGTCGAGCGACGACACAAACATCAGCGCACCGAGCAAAACTGCGAAACACAACACATAAACGGACACAAAACCAACGGTGGATTCCAACATACGGTCGCTGATGTTCTTACCGTTCATGCGCGCTTGAAAAATCGCCCCTGGATGAAGAAGTTGCTGAATTTCCCTTACCCCTTGTTTGAACAGTATCACAATGCGAAACACTTTAAACCCACCACCGGTGGAACCTGCACAAGCGCCAATGAAGCTAACATATAGCAGAACGACCGGTGCCATACTAGTCCAAGCATTTAAATCCGTGGTCGTAAATCCTGCGGTCGTTAAAAACGAGACAGAGTGAAAGATGCCTTCTCGGAAAAGATTTCCTTCGTAGTCACCGTCTAGGGCTAGCTTTATACAAATTAGAGTACATGTGAGAATCAGCGCCCCAAAATAAAACCTAATTTGAGCATCGGTGGTGTAAGTTCGAAAAAAGTGGGACAGACGACCGGCGTGTCTGCCCGGTCGATTAATCGCAGCGTAATGAAGCATGAAGTTACAGCCTGCGATCACGATGAACACGATCATAACGCACTCTATCGCCGTGCTGTTGAAGTATCCGATACTCAAGTCATGTGTGGAAAATCCGCCGATTGCTACCGTTGAGAACGAATGTGCGATTGCATCAAATGGTGTCATCCCAGCGAGCCACAGGCTTAGGGCACATAGAGCTGTCATGCCCACATAGATCTTCCACAACGTTTCTGCTGTCTCTCGTACTCTAAGCGGCACGGACAACTTGTTTTGATCGCTGGATAGTTCAGCTCGGATTAGTTGTGCTCCACCGATCCCCAACATTGGCTGGATGGCGACCACTAACACAATAATCCCCATACCACCGAACCAACACACAATCTGTCGGTACATCAGTACAGATTTGGGCATTTCGTCCAATCCCACCAATACGGTAGCTCCTGTCGTTGTTACCATAGATACAGCCTCGAACAGCGCGTCTGGTACGGAGGTTGCGATGTTTGGTACTAAGAGTAAAGGTAAAGACGCTAATGCGGATATAGCAAAATATACGAGAGTAACAATGAGAAATGCATCGCGCGCGCGCAATACATGTCGTTCCCTGACGGCAAAGAAACCTAATCCCAGACAAACTGCTATGCCTGCACACAACATAAACTGAAATATCGTGGACTCGCCGTAGATTAAGGCTACACCTAGAGGTACCACGAACACGGGGCTGAACAGGAGTATGGCTGTTCCTAGAACGCCGAGGATTACACGGAAACGCATGTTTCTAGCGAAAGGAGAACGCGCTAAGTTGAAATAGTCTGAGTACTTTTTGAATCATTGCTGCTTCAGCGACATATATCACAGCGATATCCTCTTCTTGGAACACCGTGCTGTCGTCAATTTCGATCACGTTATCGTCTCGCACGATCGCCAAGATTGAGGCGTTCTGCGGGAGGCTAACTTTATTGACTTTTTTGCCAGTTACTCGATTTTCACCGGCACTTCCTCGCACTACTGTTTCAAAGACCTCGCAAGTACCAACACGCAGTCGGTGCGCAGCGCGAATATTGTTTTCGTGTACGAGCGATACTACTGAACTAGAAGTGGCTCGTTGCGGTGATAGTGCGACATCAATGTTAGTTTCATTTAGTAGACGAACGTACGGGTCTTGATTCAGCAAGGTGATCGTTTGGCGAGCTCCTTCTTGTTTCGCAAGCAGAGAAGACATCACGTTAATCTCGTCGTCATTCGTGACCGCTACGAAAACATCTGTATCCGCGATTTCGCATTCACGCTGTTTGATCGCATCCGTTGCATCGCCGGGATAGACGATGCCGTCCTGTAATTTGTCGGCCGCGAACCGCGCGTGCTCCGGATCAGGTTCGATCAAGCGCACCGAGTGATCGACTTGTAGAACCTTTGCTAACGAAGTACCAATGCGACCTGCTCCAGCGATCAATACCTTACGTTCAGGTTGAACAGAACCCAGACACTCAGACAGAATGTTCGACACTTCTTCGGTGGGAGCACAAAAATAGATTTCGTCTTTGCGTTGGATTTCGCTCGTTCGGTCAAGAGGAACGAACTTTCGAAACGCCGCGACGAAGCGCGTTCTGCTGGTTAGATTCCAGTTCAACACAGCATCTACGGTCATGCCGCACGGAGGCATATTTCGAAGAGCTCGAAAGCCGACAAAAATCACTTTGTTGTCAGCAAGAGAAGCGACTTCAAAGGTGCGAGGATACTTTAGTAGCTGTTCAATTTGGGCGCGGACTTCATTTTCGGGATTTATCACTACCAGATTGTCGAGATATTTAGATTTATACCTCGCAATCCTTGCATAGTCTTGCGATCTTAATCGAATGATCACCTTCGGGGTTTCGTAAACGGAGCGCGCCACCTGCGAGGCCACGATATTGATTTCATCGCGCCCCGTGACGGCGATGACCATATCCGCCTCATCGACGTTCGCTTGTTCTAGTACGTGGGGTTCTGCAGCGTTACCCGAGATCGTGATGACCCCGTCTAGCTTCTGCAGTCTTTCAAGTTGTGTTACATTCCTATCCACCACCGTGATCCGGTGCAAGTGGTCATTGAGCGTTTCTGCGAGTGTGCCGCCAACGGCGCCGGCACCGAGGATTACTATGTTCATGAACTACTGTATTGTTTTCTCAGTCGCGCAAAGAAAAACCCATCATAAGCTTGTTCCTTAGGGAGGGTTTGCCATCCGCTAGCCGTGGACCGTCCAATGGGTAGTTCAAACGGTTCGATAGCGATGTCCTGATGTTCCTCTTGAAAACGCGTTATGACTTCATCGTTTTCTTCTTTGAAAATCGAACAAGTGCAGTACACCAAGACCCCGTCGGGCGCTAAGACGGTCCAAAGATTGTTAAGCAGATTGAGCTGCAATACTGCAGCTTGGGAGACATCAGCTTCGTTTCTCGTAACTTTAATGTCTGGATGCCTGTTGAGAGTACCTGAACCTGAACAGGGGGCGTCCAACAGGATTCGGTCATAGGGTGTGCCGTCCCACCAAGAAGTAGTTGTTAAATCACCGCGTTTAAACACTAGCTTTAGGTCTTTTTCACTATTCATAGGGATGTTCCACGTGGAACACTCTGCTTTGATATCATAGGCGTCTACGGGGTTAGAGGGAAATAAGTCTGCGATTTGTCGCGACTTTACACCTGGTGCCGCACAAGCATCCAGTATTCGATGATCTGGTTGTGGTTCCAACAAAGATACCGGTAATTGCGAGGCAAGATCTTGGACGCAGAAATAGCCTTCTTCATATCCTGGTAACTTACTCCTCGACATCGGTTTTACGAGAGTAATCGCATTGTCTAGTGCCGTTTGTTTGAATGGAATTTTAGAATTTTGTAAGAGATCACAGTAATCTGAGCTGCTAATTTCGCTCACATTGATTCGAAGAGTCATGGGTGCTCTCGCGGTACTCGATTGATAAATCTCATTGGATTCGCTAGGATAGTCCGCTCTGATTCGATCGATCATCCATCGAGGTAGTTCATAACGAGCTTCATCCATACTTGGTTCGATCGCCGTATCGTATCGACGCAGAATCGCATTGATTAAACTGCTAGCAGATGTCTTCCCAATTTTTTTAGCCGCTGTAACGACATGCGCTACGGCCAACGGAGCCGGAAGAGTGGAATACTGTAACTGGCACGCCCCAAGTAAGAGTAAACACTTTACTTCGATATCCAATTGATCAAGTGGTCGATGAGAAATATCAGACAATCGTTGATGTAACGAGTAATAGTGCCGAAATGTTGTGTAGCACAGAAACGTTAGCAATGCGATGTCTTTGGATTCATGATGTTCGTACAACGCTTCTTCTAGGGGTTGACCCTGCAATACTTTAGTGAGGATCTTCGCCGCCAGGAAGTTGGGGCTATGTCGCCTAGTCGAATTGGATGCCATCTTCAAGCAACTGACCGAACCCGTTGAGTGCCGATTCGGCACTCAGCGGAGTTCCTTTCCCACGATTTAACTGCACGGTTCGCAGCAGTAAGCCATCTTGCTCGCAACCGATCGTGATTGTTCTATCCGCACGATACAGTCTTCCAGGAAAAAAATCGCCTTTCCGCACGGATGCGTCCAAAATGCGGATACGCAACTCTTGTCGAGAGGTAAAAGCTGCATTTCGACCAACAAACGCGCGCACTTTACGTTCATTAACTATTGCTGTTTGTCCCCAATCTATACGGGCGTCATCGGTAGATAAACGGGGCGCGTAAGTAACTCCAGTTCTTGCTTGCGGTCTTGGTACCGGCTTGTCTTTAGCACTGAAGCCTTTCAACACAGTCAGAAGTGCACTACCGCCTATTCTGGCAAGTTGGTTGGATAGAGACGTGGAGGTTTCTGTTCCATCTAATGGGTGTCTCTGTTGTAAATATATTGGTCCAGCGTCGAGTTTAGATTCGATTTGCATGATACTAACACCCGTAGTTTTGTCACCGTGCAATATCGCGTGTTCAATCGGAGATGCCCCGCGCCATCGTGGAAGGAGCGAAGCATGTACATTTATACATCCATAAAGCGGGGCATTGAGAACTGAACGTGGCAAAATTTGGCCGTATGCCGCGATCGCGAGCAACTCTAACTCTTCAAGTGATTTCACGCACTCTTCGATGTTGTTTGGAGCAGCGATAGGAATTTTTTCTTGCTGTGCTAGTGCGTACACGGGAGTGTATTGAATCTTTTGTCCCCGGCCTGTTGGTTTCGAAGTCTGGGTAATGACCAGTTGAGGTCTGAGTCCTGCATCAAGGACAATTTGGAGAATGTCAGCTGCGAATTTGGGACTCCCAGCAAAGCCGAATTGCATGGTGATTTGCGCGCCGCCGTTAAGACCTCGCTTTGCGGAGCTTTTGTCGTATTCGAATTTGTTTCAGACGGGATAAGTAATCGACAAATAACGTACCGTTTAGGTGATCGATCTCATGTTGAATACAACTGGCTTCCAATCCTGTTGCCTCTTTCTCAAACTGATTCCCATATACGTCGTACGCAGAAACCTGTACATGGGACGGACGTTCGACTTCGTCGTAGAAATTTGGGACAGAAAGACACCCTTCTTCCAGAACTTGGGAACCGCTGGTGGAGTTCAAGACCGGATTGACAAATACTTGAGGTTCTTTCCAATCTCCACTTAGATCAATAACCAAAATACGAAGCTGGACGTTTACCTGTGTTGCAGCTAGACCTATACCGCCTTCTTCGTACATAGTGTGAAGCAGATCTAAGGCTAATTGTCGTAGTTCTGGGTTGAATTCTTCAACCGGTTGCGCCACCTTACGTAGATTGGGATGTGGATGGACTAAGATTGGGAGGGCTTTCGAATTTAGTTTATCTGAATCCGAAATTTCCATAGGAGCTATCACAAAGAATATTTGAGGATTTGACTGATTGAAACGAATATTTTAGTTTTGGGTAATTCTTGGCGAATCGTTTTGGTGGAGTACAAGCATGCGAAGCTATATTCCGAAAAGAGTCGGAATAGGAAGTCAAAAGACTAAACGCATGAGATCTCCGTTGTCAATCGCTAATGGTTTAACCTTCGCGCGCCTGATTATTTCACCCATCAATGTATGGTGTATCCTCGAGGGTAAGTTTGTTCTTAGTAGCGCAATATTTGTCGTCGCGGTCGTCTCAGACGTGCTCGATGGAATTTTCGCTCGTCGTGAAGCAAATCCCAGCACAATTGGAGGGATCCTTGACCATAGTGCCGATTGTTTCTTCGTTTCGAGCGCTCTTTTTGCGTTAGCAATCCATGGTAGTGTTCCTTTACTGTTACCCATACTGGTATTGTTAGCGTTTATTCAATACGTACTTGACTCTCGAGTATTTCAACGAGAACAACTCGTACCGAGTAAATTAGGTCGTTGGAACGGAATCGGTTACTTTGTTATAGTAGGAATAGTAGTAGGTGAGAACGCGCTAAATTTTGACTGGATATCGAACCTTTGGATTCGACAGACATTCTCATGGGTGTTAATAGGCTCTACCATTCTCTCAAGCGGAGAACGGTTGTTCCTGTTAGGCAGAAGAAACGCTCGCGAAGGCCGATAGTTTAAGGATCGAATACTAAAACATTACTACCGGAGAAGTACCCGTGGTTCTAGTGGGCGCAGAGGCTACGGGTCGACAATGAGCGCGAATGTAAGTGGACTATCTGGATCACTCAACGATCCAATCACATCGAAATGATGCCGATTCGGCTCGATAGTGACCTGAATATTCGATACGCGATTCTTCCAGGAGTTTCGAAGCGCGTTTGCTTGGTTTACAAACTCCGGCCTCTCTTCTGAACCTACCCAGCAAGTCACATTCACGGAAGCCATTGGCGTTTGTAACGCAGGGCTCTCCGCGATGGCTTCATCGAGACTGAGCTGCAGTTGATCGTTCATGCGAGTATGGATAAGATTTCGAAGGTCATGTACTCCACTAATGGACAGGACTCGGGCAATACGCGCTTTCGCGTCGTTCGCCAACGGTGAAGTTTCACAGACCATTCGAGTGACGAGATGACCACCCGCTGAATGTCCCGAGAGTACTATTGGACCGTCTACTCGTTCACTAGAACTTTCGATAGCTTGAGCGATCATATTAGTGATTTCCGAGATTTTTGCCTCTGGTGCCAGAACATAGCTTGGGATCGCAACTGCCCATCCTTGCTCGCTTGCGCCACCCGCTAAGTGCGACCAGTACGATTTATCAAAGTCGAGCCAATAGCCGCCGTGAACGAAGACAACCAGTCCTTTAGGTTTGTTCTCAGGCCAAAAGAGATCAATCTTCTGCCTAGAGTGTTCTCCATATGATATGTTCAACTCTACATCTTGATGTTTTGCAATAAATGCGTCCGCACTGCGCTGCCAAAGATCTGGGTAAGTGGATCCATCTTTTATGTATGCAGCGTTGGAAAAAGCATCGTCCCAATCAATGTTGCTCAACATCTACTCCGATTCTTTTATCCCAAAGTAACACTCATGAGTAAAAAATCCTGCAAAAAATCGCCCGCTCAACGACAGTAACTCTACGTAGTGGATTGATCAAAGTTTTTAAGGAAGTGTAAGGATTAATCGCAACGAAGCACTCTTTTTTAGTTCAATTTGATGTCGAATCATGCAGTATAATCAATGAACCTACCGACAGAATCGCAGGTGTGAAGTAGCTCAATAATGAAGAATTTGCACGAGCTATATTGCATACTCGCGCGATTCAATGTCAGAGTCTTCGACCAAGAACAAAATAATTGAGTTTAGCTGACACCGACAAAGCTGCTGGGCATCCAACTGTCCGATCGTATCGCGATTATTTAAACCTCGACTCAATTCTCTGCGCACAAAACACTCTCACTTCTTCTCACGACGAGATGCTGTTCATCATTCAGCATCAAACCACAGAATTGTGGATGAAGATGGTCATTCATGAACTGTCCCATGTAAGAAAACACATGGAAGAAAATAAGTTACAGCATGCGTTCAAGACTCTGAGTCGTGTAGCGCGCATTTTTGACCAGTTGAACGGGGCATGGGAAGTCTTGCGGACGATGACGCCCAGTGATTACACGGAGTTCCGTTCAAACCTTGGTACAGCATCAGGCATACAGTCGTATCAGTATCGAATGATTGAGTACATGCTTGGAAACAGAGACGTTGGCGCGTTGAAGATGCACGAGCAAAACGAAGCTGATTACCAAGCGCTTTCAGCAGAACTGGAACAACTAAGCATATATGATCATGCTGTTCGATTACTCTTCGAAACTCTGGACGGAAACGATGACCTGTTGCCTCCTCCCCAATTGCGTCAGTCTCGACAACCAGATACAAAAATTCAAAAACATTGGCAAATCGTCTATGAGAACACGTCAAAGTATTGGGAACTTTATGAGTTAGCGGAAAAACTCGTAGACCTCGAAGATTATTTTCGGCGGTGGCGATTCAATCACGTGACCACGGTCGAGCGCGTGATCGGATATAAGAAGGGGACAGGTGGATCATCGGGGGTACCATTCCTGTCGAATAGGTTGAAAGTTGTCCTATTCCCTGAGTTGTGGGCTGTGCGAGGGGATCTTTGACTTCGAAATTGCCTCTGCTGCGCAAAGAGCTCTTCGACATACCCAAAGACATCATTTATCTCGACGGTAATTCGCTTGGACCGCCGATTCGTGGTAGTACAGAATGTGCGGATCAGGTCATTAGCGACGAGTGGGGACAAGAACTCATCAAGGCTTGGAACACCGCGGGCTGGATGTCGTTGCCACAGACTGTTGGGAACCAGATCGCTCCCGTAATTGGAGTGTCCCCGGATACAGTAGCCACGGGTGACACACTTTCAATTAAGCTCTATCAAGCCTTGGCCGCCGCATTAAGCTTGCGTCCTGATCGAAGGGTTCTACTTTCCGATGCAGGCAATTTTCCAACAGATCTATACATGGCGCAAGGTCTGATCGACACGATGGATAGAGGACACAAGCTTCGAACACCACCGCCGGAAGAAGTTTTGGATTCAATCAATGAGAGAGTCGCCGTAGTGTTTTTAACCCATGTCGACTACCGAACCGGGCGCGTGCATGACATTGAAGGGATCACTCGACGGGCACATGAAGTTGGCGCGGTAACGATATGGGATTTGGCACATTCTGCGGGTGCTGTGCCGTTATCTATGGAAAGTTCTCATACGGAGTTCGCCGTAGGTTGTACGTACAAATATCTCAATGGGGGACCAGGTGCACCGGCGTTTATTTACGTTCGCCCTGATATCGTAACGTCAATTACCCCTGCATTGACGGGTTGGTTGGGACACCGAGATCCGTTCGCGATGGAGTTGAAATATAGGCCGTCTGCGAGTACGGAACGCTTCCGTATCGGTAGCCCATCAATCATACAGTTCAAATTACTAGAACTAGCGATGAGAGTTTGGGAGGATGTAGACATGGCAGAGCTTCGAGCGTCTTCCATAGCCTTAACTAGTCTGTTTATTGAGGAAATAGAGAGACGATGTCCCATGTTGACGCTCGTTACGCCGCGCGACCCAGAACAACGGGGTTCTCAGGTGTCATTCGCGTCAGAGCACGGCTATCCGATCATGCAGGCATTAATTGAGCGGGGAGTCATTGGCGATTTTCGACGACCCAACATCATGCGTTTCGGGATCGCGCCACTCTACTTAGACGAGAATGACATCGTTAAGGCTGCTGAAATTCTCGAAGAGATTATGAAGAATGAAACCTGGCGCGAGTCCAAGTATCAACAAATAAAAGGTGTCACCTAGGGACCGTACCCAATGTTGCCCACCCTTTGGTTATTTCAATGAGACGACTGCGATGGGGCAACAATCATTACACACTAATACGTTGCCAGATTGAGCTAGTCAGCCCTCATTCGCGTCGCTAGCTTCTTCGTCCGCATCCATTGTTTCCTCTAACTGCTTCAACCGCTCCTTAAAGTCTGCAACGGCTTTGTCAGCCTCTTCGAACACTATTGTTTCAGTAGCCACGTTGCCTTCCTGTCTTAGTTCAAAGAGTAATTCATCCGATTCCGAGATCGACTTTAACCATTGATCCGCAACCTCTTGCGAAACTACGGTTGACACCCAATTTTGCTCTTCTGGATAGTAAGCCGTCAATGGGGGCCCGTCATTCCGATGAAACTCTGCTGTTTTTGCTTTGTCTTTGTCAAATCGGTAACGAACATGAGTCTGATTCTCGTTTGGAAGAAATGAATGGTTTTCAAACGTAACATTAAAAAACATTTGACCATTTGTAGCCAAATCCGGCCTCGAATTGATGACCACGCCTACAAATATGTCTTCCTCCTCGTCGACCGTAAAACAGGCCAAGTACAACGATCGCACATCGGTGAATTTGTCCACCAGATCAAGGAGACTGCAATTACCATATTCCTTTTCATTTTCAACGTCATGCAATTCGAATTCAATCGGCTCATCAACCGGCTCGCTCGCCGTGTAATACACTGCGGATAAGAACAATAATGTCGTTATTCCTAATCTCATTCTCTTACTCATTTACGTAATCCCAATTTCGTTCTAGTGACTCACAAGTAATTGATGCAAAGTTCATCGCTTCAGTTCGTGAGAGAGAGTACGGCGTACTTCCAGCATTTGTCAGTTAGACGCGCCGAAATGCCTCACGCTGATGTATACGATCAGCTTTCCTACTATTGTATAGTTTTTTTGTGATTCGCCGCGAGACTTCCACTCTTCGCACGTTTGTAAACGATACACCATACGGGTACCAATTTAGGAATGCACGCTCAAATTCGCCTGATTTACTGATCGAACAACTCACGATTGGCGCGAGGTAAAAAGCACACGCCGATGAGAGCATTAAATACTACGAAGAATGTGTGCATCACCAGACTAAATGCTCCGACTTCGGGATAATCCGGAAAAACTACCGTCCAAATGACCAAAGCTCCTGCGTGGAATGGTAACGGCAGGGCTGCAGCCATAAAGATCAGTGGCAAAAAGACCAACATTTGACCTGTATTTGCCTCAACGTTAAACACCGCAAGAGCAATAGTGTAGACGAGTACAGCACCGATCATATTCGGCGCTTTAAACAATATCGTTAATACGTAATGATGAAACTGTGCTTCACGTAGCGCATGTAGAACGCTTATGTCTCGAAGTTTAAACTCCTTAAGAATGTATCCTCGAAAATAGGCTAGATGGAAAGGAAAATACACGAATGCAAAAATGAAGACTGCTGGCAGGATGAAATCGAGAGGGAGCGCGGTCGACGCTTGTTGCACGTATCCGAAGAACACTATGAGACCAACCGATGAGAATAGTAGTAGCTGATATATTTCGCAGACACCAATGAAGATCATGGACGAAAGCGCTTTCCATCCCGGAACTTGATAGGTCTTGAAGAGATAGAGTGACATGGCTCCTTTCCCGACCTGTTCGTTTACCAGCGATAAGATATAGGCACTTGCTCGAATGGGCAGAACGTTGCCATACTTGAGCTCAGGAGCGTTGAACCAACGTAGCACGCGCCAAGTTACATTGGAATCTACCAGGAAGAAAAAGACCGAATAAGGCATCATCACCGAAAGCCATAACAACCAGTTTGCTGCCCCGAAGAAATCGAGTAGATATCGCCACGCTGATATACTCTCTTTCGCAGCGGTGCTAGCAATTTTGGTGTAGACCCAATAGAAACATCCAGCGGCGAGCAGCCAGGTCAGCGTTTTAAACAACCAACTCCAAACGCGCTTTGGTCTAGGCTTGTTTTCTTGGTCCGGCATGATCTAAAAAGGATGTGAGAATAGAGGGTCGAGCGACCTCGCAAACGAGAGCAATGTTATCGACCTATTTATACAGAACAAGCAACGAGCATGTTCATATGTAGTCCTAGCGATTTACACAAAAAACCCAGAAGACTCGCAAGTCTCTGGGTTTTTCACGTCCTGTGGATTGTGCTACTCGTATGTGTGGCTCAATCTGCTGTTGACAGATTATTCGTTAGTCTATTGGAGAACTAACGGCGAATACTATGACAATGCGTCTTTCGTCGTTCGAACGATTACAGACGCGACTTTGTACGGATCTGCGTTGGATGCAGGCCGACGGTCTTCCAGCCGTCCTTTCCAGCCGTCTTCGACGGTTCCTACGGGAATTCGAATGGACGCGCCTCGGTCAGATACGCCATATGAGTACTCATGTATTGATTGTGTTTCATGCAATCCAGTTAGTCGTTGCTCGTTATCTGCGCCATAGACATCAATGTGCCGGCGAATGTTGCGCCCGAACTCTTCACAGATTTTTTCGAACACGCTCTGATCGCCACTCTCACGCATGACCGCGTTCGAAAAGTTTGCGTGCATCCCGGATCCGTTCCAATCCGTTTGTCCAAGTGGCTTGGGATGCCAGTTGATACCATAGCCCCACTTCTCAGCGTTTCGTTCAGCTAAGTACCGTGCAACCCAAGTTTGATCGCCAGCGCTCTTCGCACCTTTGGCGAATACCTGGAACTCCCATTGCCCTGCAGCGACCTCAGCATTAATGCCTTCGACATTGATACCCGCTTCCAGACATTGGTCAAGATGATCTTCAATACACTCACGACCAAAGTTATTTTCTGCACCAACGGAACAGTAGTAAGGACCTTGTGGTCGAGGGAATCCTTTCACAGGGAACCCTGGTGGCAGAGAAGTCTCTAAGTCCCAAAGGAAATACTCTTGCTCAAAACCGAACCAGAAATCATTGTCGTCGTCGTCGATCATGGCGCGACCATTACTGTCGTGTGGTTCACCGTCTGGATTTAAAACTTCGGTCATCACTAAAAAAGCGTCTTTCCGTGCGGGATCATTGTAAATCGCCACTGGTCTTAGCAATAAATCTGAATCGGCTCCTTCCGCTTGTGCGGTGGAGCTACCGTCAAAAGACCATACTGGACACGATTCCAATCGCCCGTCGAAATCTGTGATAATACGAGTCTTACTTCTCAGGCTCTGCGTTGGGCTGTACCCGTCAAGCCAGATATATTCAAGTTTTGCTTTCATTTATAGTTCTCCAATAATGCAAACTGTGGGAACATCGTCGATAAATAGTCGATCGAAAATATGAAATAGTGTGTTCAATAGATCTCAACGAGACCAAGGCGGATATTTTAATGCTTGATTAGACGCTAGCTTAGAACGATCATGCAATTTAATCTAGAGAATTCTTTCGCGACTGTTTCTTCTCAGAGGTCCTCCGTTTCTGATCGAGTCGAACCTGCTTAGCCCGTACGGATGGTCGAGTGGGAATACGTGGTTTGGGTGGTTTTTGCGCGGTATCGAGAATGTTCGCTAGACGTTGGAGCGCTTCCTCTTTATTTCTCTTTTGAGAGCGGTGGCGCGTAGCGTGGATGACGAGCTCACCAGCAGTGTTTAAGTGCGATCTTCCCCGTTCGAGCACACGCTCACAAATGGATTCGGGTAGCCCACTTTGTGCAACGTTGAATCGAAGTTCTACTGCAGTCGCAACTTTATTAACGTTTTGGCCACCCGGACCAGTTGACAGGTGAAATTTGAACCGAATTGCTTGATCCTGAACTTCTACTGACCCGATCTTCATTGTTGTTGTGGGCAATCTATCGCTAATCTGCGAATTTTCCTCTTGTTGATAAAATTTTCTAGAGTTATACGTAACCGGTTCAGTGTAGACTTGCAGTCCAGACTACTAACAGAAACGGCAAATCTGTAATTATTTCTCTGTGCAACGATGACTTCCCGCCCAATTGACACTACTTTCCTTCGACGATGTATCCGGACTTTGGAACGAGCATATAGCAAACTGAACACACTTCCAACAAAGGATCATCCAGACTATGAACTCTATAGGGCGGCTTGCGTTAAAGAGTTTGAGTTAGTCCTCGAACAAGGAGGAAAGTTGTTACGCAAACGAATTTCAGCTTATTTCGCTAGTGCGAAGGACGCGGCGAGATTGACCTACAAGGATCTATTCCGACATGCATCCCGGCATGACTTGATTGATATTGCTACCGTTGAACGATGGATTCAATACCGTGATAATAGGAACGATACCGTGCATGATTACGGAGAGGGATTCGCGGAATCCACACTAGTGTTATTACCTAATTTCATTGTTGACGCAAACGCGTTGGCGGATTTGATCGAACAAAAAAACGATGACTAATCGATTACGCTTGCCTGAGAAATATCGGCGACTGCTTGAGTCATTGTTCCAGGAGCATCTGCCGGGCGTAGAGGTTTGGGCTTATGGAAGCCGCTTAACGAACCATTGTCATGATGGGAGTGACCTTGATCTAGTTTTGCGTGGCCCGGAATTACAAGAGATTCCCATCGAGAAGCTGCTGGAACTCAGGCATGCACTTCAGGAGTCAACGATCCCATTTCTGGTCGAAACACATGATTGGAACCATCTACCCGACCGGTTCCACAAAGAGATAGAACGAGACTTTGTGCGCCTCGTGAGAGTCGATTAGCGAAACTAGTTCCATAGTAGAACATCATGTCGCTGTGATCACACTTCAATTTCCTTGGGCGCGTGTGAAAAAGCTGGCGACAGTTGAATCCGAACACGTTTGTAGTTTGTTAACCGTCGAGCATCCAAATCACCTTCTTGTACAGCAGTCCTAACACGACAATTCGGTTCCTGTTCGTGGGCGCAATCCCGATACGCACACTCAATAGCGAGGGTCTCAATATCAGGAAATGTCCGCGGTAGTGACTCTGCCACACCGGTCAGCGCAAGTTCGCGAATCCCTGGAACATCTATGATTAAACCGCCGGTGGGGATCTGCATAAGGCGACGAGCGGAAGTAGTATGTCGACCCTTTTCGTCCTTCGATCGTGTTTGTTGCGTTTTTTGCACGGATTCGCCGACCAATGTATTGGTCATCGTAGACTTTCCCACGCCGGATGAACCTACCACCAAGCCTGTTTTTTGAGTTGTAAATAATTCACGGATGGTACCCAGTGTTGCTACATCCAAGCAATTCACAGCAGTGCAATCTATGTCGAAAAGCAAAGGTTTAGCGCGCTCTACTATTCGGGTGTAGTCGGGATTTAAGTCCATCTTTGAAAACACCACATGAGCCTCAACTCCAGCCGCTTCTGCAAGCGCTAGATATCGTTCGAGCTTAGATTCCGAAAAGTCGTCATTACATGCGATGACTACAAGGAGAAGGTCGACGTTTGCCGCAATCACCTGTGCGGTTCGACGTGTTTTCACTAAGCGTTGAATCTCTGATTCGCGAGGAAGGATAAGTGTGCTACTCACGTCCTGTTGGGTGAATAAGAGCCAATCCCCGACCGTGGGTTGTGTAGACTGTCTCTCTCGAAACCACTTACCTAGAGCAGGAAGCTCAAATTCGTTCGTACCATCGTGCACAACCAACTTATGTCGGTGTTGTGCGATCACCCGCACAGGAATTAGTTGAAATTCTTCATCGTCTTCTTTGACATGTCGTGCGAACCGGAAAGACCATCCTAGTGCTTGAAGAGTCATCTGATCGTTAATGCATGTGCGGTAAAAACATCAGAGATATCCAGGCTAGCAGCAAACCGCAAAGAAATGCAATAAAAATTTTCAGCCGATCATGTTGATGTCGGAAGGCTTCGGGTAACAGGTCTGCTAAGGCGACGCAGAGAAACACCCCCGATACGAAAGCGAGTAGAAATCCAATAACGTGTTCGTAATTGTGAAGAACCTCCACTAAGAAAAATAGTGCTATTAAAGCTGCGAAGGGACAAATAAGCGCAAATAACACATTGGTTAGCCAGAGAGACTTCTTATCAACACCGCCATATTTCATAACACCAACAACGGTTAAGGCATCGAAAGGTTTGTGCACCACTATAGCGAACACTACAGCTAGCACGAGAGTGGAAGAATACACCTTGACATCAGTATGTGTTCTTAGGTCTGATGCCGTATAGTCAATGCTGAGAATCGATCCTATCGCGAACCCTTCAAATAGTGTATGTACGCTCATACCTGCTATTACGGCGATCCAAGTAGCACGTCCGGTGCGAGCAGTCTCCTGCGCGTTGTTTGTCGTGGACACTAGCTCGTGGTCATGAAAGCTTAGCAATCGCAAAGTCGCGAACATGATCACGATGCCGCAAACCATGCTAAGCACACCAAGTTGTACAGAGCTTTCACGGTAAACTGACTCGATTTGTTCAATCCCGTGCGGGAGCATGTGCAGAATGGCAATACCGATCATAAAGCCACTGACAAAGGCCAGAAACACTTGAGTTTTTGCGTGAGTGAACTCTTTAGTGGTGGGGAGCCATCCACCAACGAGTGATGCTACGACAACGGGTAGTGAGAATAGTAGTGCTTTGAAATACGGAGACACGGGTTAAGTGCTAATGAAATACTGAATCCAACGTCATATTTTCATTAACACGCGACTGTATTTGTTGTGAGTAGCGTTTTCTCCAGCACGAAAAATCTTAGAAAAACTCTAAACACACACGGTATCGGTTCGCACAAAAAAGACGTTGATAGGGGCAATGCTAGGAAGCGTGTCAGTAAGCCATCAAAGATGATCGCTCAGAGTCCAACGGTTGCGACAAAATCGGAGATTTGGCCGTACTTACAATTCTATGAACATGCAAAGAATGGAATTTAGGGAAATATAGTTGCACCGAACACAAGATGATTGGGAAGCCGAACAGCAGGAGTGGGTTGAAGCATTAGACTCTGTTCTTCAGGTGCGAGGGCACGAAGACGGGACTAGGTTACTGAAGCGACTGCACGAAGAACTTCAAAGTCGAGGCGTTTATTCTGGTGAAAACGCTCTTAATACACCCTACATCAATTCCATCTCGCCTGCAGCGCAACCACGGTATCCAGGCGATATCGCAATAGAACAGAAGATCGAGAACATCATTCGATGGAACGCGGCTGCGATGGTGATTCAAGCATACGACAGTGGAACTGGTGTGGGTGGTCACATCGGAACTTATCTCTCGGCTGCGACACTCATGGAAGTCGGTTTTAATCACTTCTTTCGTGCAGACCGCGGGGATCAAGTTCACATACAAGCACATGCTTCCCCCGGTGTTTATGCACGTGCATGGCTCGAGGGTCGCTTAACGACAAAGAACTTGGTGAATTTCCGACGCGAATTGCAAACTGGTGGTGGACTTCCATCCTATCCCCACCCACGCCGTATGCCTCAGTTTTGGCAAATGCCAACCGCCAGCATGGGACTCTCTACTCCTTGTGCAATCCACCAAGCTCGTTTCGTACGCTACTTAGAGGCAAGGGGATTACGTGAATCAAGCGATGCCAAAGTTTGGTTGTTTGTTGGAGATGGCGAAGCAGACGAACCCGAAGTGTTGGGCACGATCAACCTTGCGGGACGGGAACAACTCGACAATCTAATCTTTGTCGTGAACTGCAATCTACAACGTCTCGACGGACCCGTACGTGGAAACGGCAAGATCATTCAAGAACTAGAAAGAATGTTTCACGGGGCGGGTTGGCACGTGATTAAGGTGATTTGGGGAAGCGATTGGGACCCACTGTTCGCGAGAGATCGTACACGCGTATTGCGGTCGCGATTGGAGGAATTGGTTGATGGCGATTTTCAGCGCTATAGCGCTTCTGAAGGCGATGCAACACGCGCACACTTGGTTGGCGATGACAAGAAGCTAGAACAACTGTTCAGCTCTCTTAGCGATGACCAACTCACATCGCTTAAACGCGGCGGACATGACCACCACAAGATCTACGCAGCTTACCAACAGGCGATTTCGGTTCAAGGCAAACCATGCGTAATCCTCGCTAAGACAGTCAAGGGAGATGGCTTAGGGTTAGCTTCACAAGGCCGCAACACGATTCACCAGAAAAAACAGTTGAGCGCAAAGGAACGAACAGAGTTTGCCTCAAGTTTGGGTATACCTCTTGATGACGAAGAGAAGAGTAGGGCGGCGTTCTACCGCCCTGCGGAAGACAGCGTCGAAATGCGATATCTCAAACAGCGTCGTGCACAACTAGGCGGTTATTTACCTCATCGTACGGTGGAGTGTATTCCGTTAAAACCACCCGAGTTGGAATTTTTCAAGGACGTGTTGCAAGGCAGCCGAGGTCGAGAGTTATCGACCACCATGGCGTTAGTTCGGATGATGCAACGACTATTGCGCGAAAAGTCTATCGCCCCATATCTAGTTCCCATCATTCCAGATGAAGCTAGAACCTTCGGTATGGATGGATTGATCGCTCAAGTTGGTATTTATTCGCCTGATGGACAACGATATACGCCCGTAGACGCCGGCACCATCGCTCCCTACCGGGAAGCAAGCGATGGACAAATTTTGCAGGAAGGTATCTGTGAAGTCAGTGCGAT
This sequence comes from Gammaproteobacteria bacterium, assembly GCA_009841615.1. Taxonomy (GTDB): domain Bacteria; phylum Pseudomonadota; class Gammaproteobacteria; order Pseudomonadales; family Azotimanducaceae; genus Bin55. The sequence continues at coordinate 58,500 of VXLL01000035.1, forward strand.
GGCCGCGTTTCTAGCTGTCGGCACGGCCTACGCGACACACGGTATCCCGATGATTCCGATCTACCTGTTTTATTCTATTTTCGGCTTCCAAAGAGTTGGAGATCTAGTGTGGGCCGGTGGGGACATGATGTGCAAAGGGTTTCTGATTGGTGCTACATCGGGTCGAACTACTCTTAACGGGGAAGGGGTTCAACATCAGGATGGCCATTCTCATGTGGTAGCATCGACAATACCCAACCTATTGAGCTACGATCCAGCGTTTGCGTATGAACTTGCCGTAATCTTTCACGATGGTGTGCGTCGCATGTACGTGGATCAAGAAGAAGTGTTCTACTACCTAACGGTAACCAATCAGAACTACGTTATGCCGCCTATGCCCGACGAAGCTGAAGACGGTATTTTGCGGGGTATGTACGCGTTTGAGTATGAGAAGGGCGCCGAAGTTAACCTCTTCGGCAGCGGCGCAATAATGACCGAAGTATTGAGAGCGGCGAAAATACTTCGGGAGTTTGGGAAGCGAGTGAGCGTTTGGAGTGTAACAAGCTACTGCGAACTCCATCGACAAGCCCTCAAATCCGAACGAGACGGATTGGTACGTCTAGGTGAATCGCGAACAGTGCCTTATGTACAAGAATGCTTAGAAGGCGAGACCGGTGTATTCATTGCAACCACCGACTATCAGCGCGCCTTACCATTGCTAATTGCACCATGGATTCCCGGCAAGTATGTGGTGCTAGGAACGGATGGCTTTGGTCTGTCTGAATCTCGCGAGGCTCTACGGAACTACTTCGAGGTATCGTCGGACTGGATTGTGTTTGCAGCTCTCTCTGCGTTAGCACAGACTCAGAGCGAACCAAGTGCGACGGCGAAGAAATTTGCAAAAACAGCCAAGCTCGACTTAACCAAAGTTTCAACGATCTAGCACTGTTGGGACTGCTAGGTGGCATTTTCGGTAGCCCCAAACTACAACCGGAACAGAAACGAAGCCTAAAACACGAACAGGTCACTGATCTGACCTATTCGGTCGCTCTTGCGATGCTCGAAGGAACATTCATTGGGGTGATCGCTGACAAGATTTACGCTGTTCCAGCATTCGTAATCGCGATACTCATAGCTGCTCCGTTTCTCGGTAGTTTGTCCAGTTACTTTTGGGCTAGATTGGCAAATGCTAGACCCAAAGTACCCATAATCGTAATTCTCCAATTTCTCGTTGTGGCAAGTTTACTGGTCGTTGCGACAGCGCCACGCAATGCGATGGGAAGCATGCTGCTTGTCGTTGGGGTGGTCTGTGCCCGGACACTCACCGCTGGAGTAATCACTATTCGAAGCGTGGTATGGAGTTTAAACTATCCACGAGACGTGCGAGCCCGTACCACTGGTCGACTGCAAGTGGTAACGAGCCTCGTTATGGTGCTTACGACGGTTACTGCCGCGCCGATTTTAGATGCCAATCCGATGACATTTCGTTGGATCTACGTAGTAGCCATGGTCATATCTCTGTTCGGTGTAATGGCATTCGCTCGAGTGCACGTCGCGGGTGAACGTCGTCAGCGCGTTCGTGAGCGGCACTCTGTCAAAGTTGCTCGATCGTTAAAAACGCGCTTTCGATTTTTCCGGATTCTGCGACAAGATAAGCGGTTTGCACGCTATCAGACATATCAGTTTTTGAACGGAATCTCGAACTTGAGCATTGAAGCTCCGCTTATTTATCTCGTGTCGAACGAGCTTCAGGCAAACTATACGGTAAGTCTCACGATTTTGAATATCTTGCCATTCTTCTTCAGCACGCTGACGGTTCCCCTGTGGGCGCGCTATCTCGATCGCGTTCATATCACCCACTTTCGAACTCGAATTAGCGGGGTATGGGTGCTGTCGCAACTCTTAGTTTGGATAGGAGCGATGTTTCAGAGTTTTATTCTGTTGGGCATAGCTGGATCGGTCAAAGGTGTTGCGCGAAGTGGTGGATCGCTGGGCTGGCAGCTTGGACACAATGACTTTGCACCTCTCGACAAGCTATCGGATTACATGTCAGTCCATGTGACTCTCACGGGAATTCGCGGAGCAATTGCAGGAGTACTAGGTATTGGGCTCTATGTCGGCTGGTCCGGTTTTGGTTGGTTACCCGATTTTCCAGGTATCAAAGCTCAGCTATTTTTGGTTTGTATGGTGATCGGGGTAATCTCTTGGATCGGTTTTATACGCATGCACCAAGACATGAAACGCGAACAAGCACGTTCGCGCTCAGGTTAGCGTATGTAGAGACCGTGCGACGCGGGAAGACACCACGTCGCACGAGAGTAAATTCAGTTACGCCGTTCTGACTTCTGGGAGCTCTTCGCCCTCAGATCGAGCAACTATCGCAGCAATTGTAAGGTCGCTGGTGACGTTGGTCGAGGTTCGGCACATGTCAAGAATTCGATCAACTGCTAGGATGATCGCGAGCCATTCGGCTGGTAAATCCAAGACAAGCAAGATCAGGGTTATAGCGACAAGACTGGCTGCCGGTACCCCAGCAACACCGATGGATGTGACAAGAGCTAGCAAGACGACGAGAAGTTGATCGACGATAGTAAGGTCGACACCATACACTACCGAATAAATCTGCGCGATGAAGATCACCGCCACGCACTCGTATAGTGCTGTGCCATCCATATTGACGGTTGCGCCGAGCGGTAAAACAAAACTAGAAACTCGTTTTGAAACGCCTGCTTCTTGCGCACTTTCGATCGTAACTGGTAGCGTTGCGGAAGAAGAAGCAGTAGAAAACGCGGTGAGTTGTGCTTTTACGACCTTACCGTAATACTTAAGAGGGTTGACTCGAGCCAAAAAGACCTGCATTAAGGGTAACCAAACAAAAAAGTGGATTATCAGTGCCGCCAAGACCGTTACGACGAACCAGGCCAGTGGTTTAAATGCATCGAAGCCGGTTTGAATTAACACCACCGTGACAAGCGCAAAGACTCCAATGGGCGCAAATCGAATGATCCAAAGCGTGACCGCGATCGTCACATCGTACATTCCCTGCCACAGGTTGTCGATGGTTTCCCGGACCGCCCCAGTGAGCTTAGTTGTAAAGAACCCAAACACCACAGCGACAAAGATTATCGCGAGCAATCCGGTGTTGTTCGTCAAAGCATCAAAAATGTTAGGTGGTACGGCGCGAACGATGATTTGGACTAAGTCCCACCAACTACGGCCTTCGACTCGAGCAGCCATGTCCGACGCATCCGCACCTTCAATGCCGGTGACTAGTGCCTGTGCATTTTCAATCTGCATATTTCCAGGTTGAATCACATTGACCAAGGCCAATCCCGTGAAAATGGCGATGATCCCAGTAAGCAGATAGAGTGCAATGGTTTTGCCCCCGATCCGCCCAAAGGACTTTTGACTAGCCATACCAGCCACCCCTACCGCAATCGCGGCGAAAACCAAAGGGACCACTATCATCTTTAGGGCATTGATAAACAAGGTACCGAATATACCGATCCAATTACCAATAGACGCTTCTGTTTCTGCACTCAACTCGGCAGCATTTATCGAGAATGCGACAATACAAGCGAGTGCTAACGCTATCAAAATGTGCCAAGCCAAGTACTTTGCACTCAGGAGTTCTTTAAACAAAATCTACCTCCAATTTCATTCGATCAATGGAACGAGCGCGTTTGCGATCTTCGTCGTTATAACGCGCATGAACTACATTGTAGTAAAGAGAGTTTTGGGAGCGTAGCTACTAGTTACTTAAGACACCAATCCTCGGAAAGCCTATGGTTGAGTGTGGTGAATTCTCTCAAGACTCTTACAACCTCGAGTTGTATCGAAACTGTGATCGGAATCGGTGGTGAGTGCGTCAGTAGTGGAGCCCAGGACGATTGTTAAAAGGACAGTCTCGTACGGCACCTTAGAACCTTGAGTCTGTTTACCGGTATATCCTAAATTAATGCGATTTGCGAATACGTGAGCGCGCTGCATCAACCATTTTTTTGGCAACGAGTGGAAAGAGTCCAAGTGCGACCAGCGAGAGTATGAGTGCCCACGACAGGATCCCAGAAGCAGACTGCAATTTACCTAGTTCTTTGCCAGAATTAACGTACAAAAACGTTCCAGGCAACATACCTAGTTGCGTTACCCAGTAATACGTCCACAGACGTATCGGGGTCAGTGCCATTACGAAATTAACCACAAAATACGGCACGACAGGAGCAACCCGAAGACCAAAGAGATAAAACGCACCCTCTTCTGCCACTCCACGGTTAATGAGGCTTAAGTGCGTGCTGAACTTCTTTTGGACGTAGTCGCGCAAGACATAGCGAGCCAAAATAAAGGCGCAGACTGCACCTAGAGCACTCGCGAACACAACCACGATAGTCCCCCTCATCGTTCCAAAGACTGCGCCCCCAATCAGAGTTAGTAAGGTCGCGCTCGGGATTGATAGGCTAGTCAATACCACATAAATTGCTATGTACGTAGCAATAAAAAGAGCAGGATGCGCTAGACAAAGGTCGACGATGGCACTTCGTTGCCGTTGTAAATATTCAAATGAGAGATACTCGTTTAGCGGTAAGAAAAAGAATAACGCAATACACACAATCACAGCGGCTGCTAGTACGAGCTTCAAGATGTTTTTAGCAGAAAGCATCGTTACTTGAGATTGTTGAAGGACTGATGCAGGCTGCGATGTCGGTGAAGAACAAAGAAAATGCTCTTACCACTCAAAAGCGTGGTAAGAGCATTAACTCGAACTATTTCGGACTAGAAAAACTTACTTTACAGAATAACGGAAAGAAACGCCCGCGACACGTGGTTCGGTTAGGAAGTAGTTGCGGAAGAATCCCGATGAGTCTGAGGTTAAATACATCCCAGTAACGTTGTCGTTGTCTTCAAGATTTCGAATCCAGCCTTTCAGCATAATCCGTCCGTTTCGGCTCTCAAACGTTGCACTAACGTTCATCTGCGTCCATGCATCGATTTCGTCACCTGCGGTGTTGAATTCTCGACTGTAGGACTCGCTCTGCCAGTAGTAGTCCCATCTCAGAGACAGCTTTCCGTTAAGCATACCAAAAGGAGAATCAGTACTGTAAGTCAACCCTATCTTAAAGGTGTGTTCCGGCGAGTTCGGTAACGAGTTTCCATCGAGATCTGACGGTAATCCGTCCGAAGTTTCGACACCAAGAGCATCCAGAAACGCTCTTGAGAAGTATGCGGGAATTGACACACCAAATTCATTCACTGGATACGAGACCGACACAGCGGTCAAGCCGTTACGAATGTCCGCAGTCGCGCCTCTCGCTAACGCTGCTGCGACGACCTCGTTGGTGATGTGTGCTTTACGCGCGATGAAGTTAATCCCCGTTAACACGCCTGGGTCCACGTTGTTCAGAACAATCCAATCGTCATTGCCAGCAGTACGATTCAAAGGATCAAGAGACATTGAGCCGTCGACAGCAGTGTTCAAGTAGCTGTACGCGTAATCGACGATAAGATTTGGCATACCATCAATGGTGAACCAACCCTCTGCTTCAAATCCCCAGATATTGGCATCAATGTTCTCATTGATCGCGGAGTTGTTCTTGATACGAGTTACCTGTAGTCCTTCGTATTGGTAGGTAAAGAACGATCCGTTTAGGTTGAGACGGCGGTCAAACCAGTAACTCTTGGTCCCGACCTCTATTGCGGTGACATCTTCGCGATCGAATGTAAAGCCACTAGTGCCTTGGAACTGTTGGGGGATTGCCGCATTCATTCCTCCGGGCTTGTATCCACTGCTAAGTGAGCCGTAAACCATTACATCTTCGTTAAGTCTAATGTCTAATGCAGCGCGCCCTGTCAATGCAGTCCATGACCCACTATCGGGACTATTGGTAAGTCCACGTGCTTCACCAAACGCTGGTGCGATGGGTACTCGTTGGCTAATCGCGACGCGTTCTGGACTATACGCGGCCGTCTGCAACGCAGCGTCTATCTCTTCTTGAGAAACGCCATAGTAGAGCGCCAGTGCAACCTCTGGTGGTCCGCTTGCAAAGGGGCCGAGAAGTAAATTGGATGTTCGAGACCAGAAAATTCGGGATGCTGCGTTTACATTAACTAGGTGGTTAGGATGCAGGAGACCAGCGGCATAGGCGGCCTGCAAAGCTGTTTCTAATGGCACAAATTCCACAGGTACGCCAAGAACCCCTGCTACATGTGCGCGAACGCCCGGATATACGCTCGCTTGCAACAACGGGACATGATTCAATGCGTTTAGCAGGATGCTGGTGTCATCCGTTGTTCGTGAGTCCTCGTTGTATCGCAGACCGAGAGTCAATTGCGTCGTATCGGTCATGTCGTAATAGAACTCTCCGTAGACGGCGGTGCCTTCATCATTCCGACCGCGCCCTCCCTCAGGAGCAGACGAGTTAATGAAGAGCCCCGGGTATAACGGCGGCAGTCCCAACCCAGACGCACCGTATAGGGAAACGGCATCTAAGGTATTGCTAAAGATCATGTAATCAGTGGCACGTTCGCGATTGTGAGATATCGCTCCTAAGAGATAGCTCATGCGATCGTCAATTGAACCGCTTACCTTCCCTTCAAATACCCGATCCGTCGAAACACCTGAAGAGTGGTCGAAGGTAAAGAACACGGTTGGGTCGATGCCGTCGTATATGCAACCACCAAAAATCCCTGCTGTTCCGCCGAAAATGTTGCATTGACGACTGGTAAAGTTATCCCCCGTGTCGCCCGTAACAGGTGCAGAGGTCGGCCAAATTCCTGATGGGTTGAGCGGCGTTGGCTGTAACGTTGGTCCCACGTCGAAGAGGTAGTCTTGCTGTGAATAACCATCAGTCTCGTTAACGGCCGCGAGGATTTCGAACTCTAGATCCATCCAAACGTAGTTGATTCCCAGCGCGAAGAAGTCGTCGTTCTCAACGAAGATGGGTTCTACGTCAGTGTGTACGGTACGAAAGTCTAAGCCGTCAGGTCGAGGGTACTTGTACTGAGCCAGACCGTCCACTCCTGATGCACCTAGCGGTAGCGCGCCTATCGCGCCACCGAAGATTCCAAAAGTGGTACCACTTAAGTAGGGGTTGTCGAAACCAAAACCATTCGGAGTACAACCAGTTGTAGGTAGATCATTTCTTTCACAAATTTGATTACTAATGCGGACACGATCGCTATCTTCGCGTTTGCTACTGAACAAGAACCAGGCAGAAGCAGATTCGTTGAGTTCCCAAGAGAGGGTGATGCGAGCAGTCCACTCGTTCCGACCGTCGATACTATCGTCGACTCTTGGAATGCCATGAACCCCAGCTAGATTTTCCGTATATCCATCTCGGCTCAAGTGCATAAATGCGAGCCGAGCTGCAAAACGATCTTCTAATGGAAGATTGAGCATCACGTTAAAACGAGTGTGCGCGTCGGTTCCAAGTTCTGTGTTCAGATAGGCATCGAAGACACCAAATACGGGCTTTTTCGTTACAAAATTGATTGCACCTCCGGTTGCGTTTTTACCAAACAAGGTTCCTTGCGGTCCTCGCAGGATTTCGACCCTCTCCATGTCGAAGAACTCTACCGTGTTTAAGTTGGACGACACAGGGATTTCGTTGAGGTGCGCGGACACTCCAGGTTCCGCGGCGCTCCCAGTAATTAAACTGCCAATGCCACGTATGCTAAAACTGGATCCCCCAAAATTGGCGGCCGTATATGACACGTTTGGGGTGTTCATCTGAATATCAGAGGGCGTGACCACCTGCTGTTCTTCCAGCGCTTCACTTCCGAATGCGCTGACACTCAACGGCACGTCCTGGATATTCTCTTCGACCCGCTGCGCGGTAACAGTTACTTCTTCTATTTCAGGCGAAGACTCTTCGTTCTCATCCTGCGCTAACGCGGGTACAAGTAGGCCGAGACAAACGGTGAAGAATGTCGAGCCTCTAAGGAAATTTTTCATCATAACTATCTTAAATTGCTCCGGTTAGTTGAAACGTTTTTGTCTTGGTCTCTACGCCAAGACAATCAAAAAACGGCTTGTTAAATAAAGAATATTAGCAAACTTGGGAGTTTTGTGAAATTTTTTGGTATCCGGACATGACTAGTAACTGCGTATTCTCGGGTGACTTCTGTCCAATCTAGCTATCAAATTTGTTACGTGAACGCCCTTGCCAGTGTACTTCTATAATTCTTCGAGCACCGTAGTTGCTGACTCAAAAGAAATAAATAGGAGAGATTTATGACCAATGTAGCCGGTCCGTCATGGGATTTATCGACCGAGTATTTATCACCTACCGATCCAGCTATCGACGCTGACCTAGCTACGCTGACTTCGCTTCTCGATCAAATCGAAGAAAAGAACCAGATTCTCACGCCACTCGTTTCTGCCGCTGAACCACTTGATACTGCGAGTAGAGATCTTGCGGTAGCAACAGCCAGAGACATTTACGTGCTCGCAAACGACGCGCGTAAATATCTTGCTAATCCGAGTACTTACGCCAGCTGTGTGCTTTCGGTGGAAAGTAATCACGAGGAAGCGAAGTTACTTTCTGGGAGATTAACTAAGTATCGCGTGCGTTTCAGCGAACTAATGCAGCCAAGTCAGTTATTTTTGGATTTGTCGGAGGACGAAGTAATTACTTCCTACCTTGCGGAACCACCAATCTCCGAGTCTACTTGGGCGGTCAATCATTCTCGCAAGCGGCGGCACGAGTTGTTAAGTTTGAACGAAGAAAATTTGGTCGGCGCACTCAGTCAAGACGGCATCCATGCTTGGGGGAGGCTGTACACGGAACTTTCTGGCAAGCTACGTTGTCTGGTTGCCGCCGACAATGAGCAGCGAGAAGTAGGGATCGCTGAAGCGGCCGCGTTAATGCAGTCTACCAGCGATCGTACTCGTGAAGATGCATGGCAAGCGATAAACAGGGCTTGGACGGATCACGAAGATACTTGTGCCGCGGCGATTAATGCACTTGCGGGATGGCGATTGGAAATGTGCAAGCGCAGATCTCACGCAGAGACCGTACACTTCCTCGATAGGCCTGCGCATGCCAGCCACATCGAACGGCAAACACTAGATGCGATCATGCAAGTCGCAGCTGATTCCAAGCCGATGGCGCGACGTGCGGCGAAAGCAATGGCGCGCGCCTATGGAAAGAGTCGGTACGGACCGTGGGATAACCGGGCGCCCGCTCCAGAGATGCCAAGTGCCGAATCTAGCTTCCCGTTCGCCAAGGGACTGGAGGTTATCTCGCAAGCGTACGGTGAAGTTGATTCCACGATGGGAGAATTTGTGGACATGATGGCGTCCAAACAATGGATCGAAGGAACGATTGGACCGCATAAGCGTCCCGGGGCGTACTGTACATCGTTTGCTAAAAGCAAGACACCACGGGTCTATATGACGTATGGTGGATCCATGTCGGATATCACAGTACTTGCCCACGAATTAGGGCATGCGTTCCATCATTGGGTCATGAAAGACCTTCCAGACGCCCAGAGGTCTTATGGTATGTCCCTAGCAGAAACAGCTAGTACATTTGGAGAAACGTTGGTGCGTGACGCGGTACTACAAACCGCAACGACCCCTCAACAAGCACTATCTGTGGCCTGGGAGGAAATGTCAGCTATAGTGTCGTTCTTACTCAACATTCCCACGCGGTTTGAATTTGAAAAGGATTTGTACGAAGCGCGTGAAGCACGACCATTGTTGCCCACCGAGTTGCGGAAGCTTATGTCCGATGCATGGATTTCTTGGTACGGGGATGCCTTGTCGGAACCGGATGAACTGTTTTGGATCAGCAAATTACATTTTTTTATCTCCGGAATTAGTTTTTACAACTTCCCCTATCTCTTTGGCTATCTCTTTAGCCAGAGTATTTATCAACGTCGCGCGTCGATGGGCGACGAATTTTTTGACCGCTACTCTGGACTCTTACGCGATACTGGTCGCATGTCTGCAGAGGACTTGGCAAACGAACACTTAGATGGGGACTTAACTACGCCAGAGTTTTGGCAGGAGACAGTCAATGCCTTGGAAGCAAGGGTAACTCATTTTGAAACGCTTTGCGATGAAGTATGTCCGTAGTCCTGTCGCGATAGACTATTGAATGTCACATCTCACATCCACACTTAGTTTGAGGAGCAACTAATGAATAAAACGAAAAACCTCGTCGGCACGTTACTCGTGACTCTGCTGATCGCTACTGCGGTAGTAGCAAATGAAAAGATTGCTGATTACCGCCATCATAGCATGGAAGCGGTTGAAGTACACTTTCAGTCGATTAGGGATATCTTAAGTGGTGATGTTCCATTCGAGCATCACTTGTCGATGCATGTCAATGCACTCGCCGACTATGCTGAAATGATGCCGGATTTGTTTGCGGAAGGTTCTGAAGGGGGAGAAGCTTTAGATCGGATTTGGAATGAAGGCGAGGAGCAGGCTTTCACGAAAGCAGTCAGCAACTTCAAAGGAACAATGAGTACTCTAAAAGAAAAAGTTGCTGAGGACGATAGCGATGCTATCATGAAGGCGGTGCGTGCGGTGGGAAACGCGTGTCGTGACTGTCATAAACGCTACCGCGAGTAGTACATCAGAATCAAAAAGACTGCGAGCGCAACACCAAACGCTAGTAGCAAGCTCCAGACCGACCATGTAGTGTCTTGGTCTTCGGTAAACTTGCGGCCGGTGAACATGGACAAGGGGATCCTACTACGGAAGAAGCATAAGTAGACGATGTGCGCGCTAAGGTGGATGGCGATCAGTGCCAGGATGAACTTCCACACTTGGCCGTGTAGGTCGGACGCGGCTTCAACAAGCTCGTCTTCGGCAAACTGTACCAAAGGACCCTCGTAAAACACGTCGTCAGACGTAAACAAACCAGCAACGGATTGCAACGTTAGCGTTAGTAACACAGCAATAGTGAGGAGCACACCGGGAGAGGTGTGGGCCCGCGGTGCGGCTTTTCCCATGAAGTGGTGTATAAATGCCTTCGGTGTGGTCCAGTAATTTTTAAACCGTGCATAGGTGCCGCCTAACACTCCCCACAAGACCCGAAACACGATTAACGCGATCACCGATATTCCAGCGACGCGATGTACACTAAAGTAGTCCAATTGTGGGACTAATCCAGTTAACAGAGCTACAGACACTGAGATTGCGACAGCCCAGTGCCACAATCGCAATGGCCACTCCCATACAAGTGTCAGTTTTGCTGGCTCGTTCATACTTCTACTAATACCTGAAAGAACTTACAATTGTTAGGTTCGATACTAACAATGAATGTTACGCAGTATCGAACCGTTTCAAATTTCTTTGTTCAGCCGTTGCAAAAGATACTAACAATCAATCTCCCTGATCCTAACAATCGATCTTGGACATTGTGTCTGAGCTACGGGGAGACATCTGTCAATATATAGCGTCATTCAAATGACAAATACCAAACGATCGCTAGGTCAATTTTTCACAGTAAGTCAGAATCCATTTGAGCTCACAGCGTTCAAACAGTGGGCTGAAGAAGCAAATCTACGGAACAAAACCGTATTAGAACCGTTTGCTGGAGCGAATCACATCATTGAGTCTCTTCAAGCAAGCGGGTTGTGTAAAGCATTTACTTCGTATGACATCACACCAGCGCACAACGCCGTCGTGGAACGCGACACAATGAAGTTTTTTCCAACGGGATTTAACGCGTGCGTGACTAATCCACCATGGTTAGCACGGAACTCGGCTACTCGACGAAAACTTCCATACCCTGTTTGCGATTATGACGACATCTACAAATATTGCTTGGAATTGTGTCTGAAACACTGTGAGTTTGTCGCAGCACTCATTCCAGCGAGCTTTTTGCAGAGTGGGCTGTTCCAGGAACGGTTGAGTACGTATATCTTGTTGCATAAACTCATCTTTACTGAAACCGAAAATCCAGTCTGTTTAGCTCTTTTCACAGGTTCTAAAGATCGTTCCACCAACGTGTTCTATGATGAAGAATTTATTGGGAGACTCGATGATCTTCGTACCAACATTCCAACGGAGACAACAAACCGAAGGTTGCGATTCAATGATCCTCAGGGGACGCTCGGCTTCATTTCTTTCGACAACACACGCGGACGAACTATTCGATTTTGTGGCGTAGATGAAATTTCCTACTACGAAATTAAACAGTCATCTCGATTTATCACGCGAATCAGCGGAGACTTTCACGCCATACCAGACTTGGTAGACAGACTGAATTTGAAGCTCACAAAATTCCGAGATGACACCAGAGACCTATTCTTGACTCCGTTTAAGGGAATCCGAGAGGATGGTCAATACCGGCGTCGAATGTTTTTCTCTCAAGCAAGAATGTTGATCAACGCGATCTAATTTCCTCCCTATTCTTCAATAGGACTCTCTGTTTGCTCGTATTCAACAGTTCTAAACAGATCGTCTGGTTCGTAATCCTGCATCGCAATTTGTTGGAAATCTAATCCCAGGACATCGAGAATCGGTTTCACGACTGGTTGTATCTGTTTCTGCAGGTAGTGTTCGTGATCTGGGTCGTGTGTCAGTATTTCTACTGGTTCAGGACCATCGGTGGTCATGACATACTCGATGATTCTGCTGGGGGATGCCAATTTTCGACCGGCTACGACATATGGCGGGCTCACTTTTCGGTACTCATGAAGTGGCTTTCGTAAGCGTTTTTTATACACTAGCTTCTCGTCTAAAGTTCCAGCACGCAAATCAGCGATATAAGCGCGTAGATAATCTTCAACTGATTCTTCTGCAAATAGTCTTCGAAACATTTCACGTTGTAGGTCTTTTGCAAGGTCGGTCCAGTCACGTCGCACGGATTCAAGCCCTACGAACACAATCTTCTGAGATCGGTAATCGAAACCAACATAACGTTTCCTGGAACCGCTCTTTGAACGTCGCATGTGTTGTAAGAAAAATTTTGTATAGAGATGTTCTAGCTCTATCTCGAGTTTGTTTTCGAGTTGCCATAACCGTCGAACATATGAAGCCAAATCGTAGTTAAACTCTTTGCGTAATTGATCCCCATGCTGAAAGGCGGTGTCCGCGTTGGTGATGTCGGACTCCACAAACACACTGTCCGTATCACCGTATAGAACAGCGTATCCATGGTCTTCAAACCACGACTTCGCGAAACGCAGAAAGTGTCGTCCTAATGACGTTACTGAGTTCGCCATTTCTGGATTGTGGAAACGACTGAGTGGCGTCGCAAGCACACCATAAAACGAGTTCATCAGAATCTTAATAGCTTGACTTGAGATTCGATCATCCACGGCTTTTGCTTGCTCCCGTTCCGTGAAAAGCTGATCTAGGAATGTAGGTAAGATTGCAGGATCGCGCCGATAGCAAGCATCATTGGTGGTACGTATGACATCTTCGGATTCGTCGTCGCCGGACAGAGTTAACGGGTCAATGTTGAAGGTTCTAATGATGCTGGGGTAAAGACTCCGATAGTCAAACGCCCACACATTGCGGTAATACCCAGGTTTTGGTTCTAGCACCAATGCTCCAGAATGCCGGTTGCGGTAGTGTTCTCTGTCGGTTAACATCGACGGCGCGCGGATTTTTCTTTGCTCCAACTGTGAGAGGTACACAAAATCAAACGCGGCGATGCTACTTGCGACACGATCCAGCGCCATACCTGTGAGTTTACTACGTTTGACGGCAAGCGAGATCAAGTTCAATTTTTCGATGATTTGGTAGGCAAGCCTTGCATCCGCCCTCGAGTATTCGACAAAACCTGCTAAGTCCTCATGGTATCGTGTGAGAATTTCGTTGGCACGATCATGTACTTTTTCAATAACCGCTTTCCCCTCACCCAGAACCTCTCGGGCAACCGCGTCCAGATTGTGTTCCGAGAAGGGAATAAACGCGCCACGAATCAAACCGATACCATCCAATACGATTCGACCTTGAATCACGGCACGGCTCGCTCCAAAGAATCCGTGTGCGGAAAGAATTCTTACGTCAACATTAGATCTGCCTAATCGCAAACTCAAGCGATTTCTTCGGCCGATCCGCAGTAAAACAGCAAGGTCAAAGTCGATTACATTCCAACCTAAGAGTACATCTGGGTCCAACTCGCGTACACGTTCGATGAACAGCTGAATTGCTTCCACCGCCGAATCAACAGCGACCGTTCGTTCTGGCATTTGACGTTTCTTGGGATCCACTACGATCACTTCATCGGCGGTAGGTCCATACATTGAAATTGCGAGCAAGTCACGCGCTGAGGGATCAGTTTCTATGTCAAACGATAGCACTGTTGGTTGAAACTCAATAGTAGCTGGTCGAACTTCGGGGTCATTGAATACGACGTCAACTAGTGGATCATTGAACTCTGGAACTCCCGAAACTTCAATGCCCCCACGGATGTTGTTCCGGATCAAATACGCTTCCGAGAAACGCAAATCAGCTTCGTACGTTGGTATTTGTTGATGGTGCAGGCGATCCCGAACCGAGAACATGTCTCTAGGCGTTTTGAATAGTACTCTTACCGCTGAATGTCCATCCAGGGTGTGGTATTCCGAACTTTCTACCTTTTTTCCTTGCAGTGCTGGATGTCCAATGTCTTTGTCCCGTATGACGAAGTGTGGTTGCTGTCGAGTCTCTCGTATGAGGAACGACTGTCCATTCTCCAGTCGACCGTAGAGATATAGGACAGTTTTGTCACTTTCGATTCGATAGTTGGTTTGTAACAAAAAACCGCGAAAGGATTGCCGGACCATATCCATATCAGTAGAAATACGTACAGTATTATTATATTGTTTACGAACAACGAGAGATCAGATAATTGTTTAAATCTGAACTGATCGCAAATGCGTCTCCTGCATCACCTGCTTGGGGTTTTCTAACGTCTTTTTAGGCAATTTGAGAAATATCTTCTCGTTACAATAATTTCCTTTCGTTGCAGTCCTACACTTAGGGAAACAGGGATGAGTCTAGTAGCTATTTTGATGGGATCAAGGTCGGATTGGCCGAAAATTCGTGCTGCCACTACTGTGTTGCAAGAGTTCGGCGTTCCCTTTGAAGTCAAGGTCACTTCTGCACACAGAACACCCAAACAGACCGCCGAGTACGTAACGACCGTAGAAGAAAACGGCTGTCAGGTGTTTATCTGTGCGGCCGGTGTCGCCGCTCATCTGGCAGGTGCCGTCGCTGCACATACGACTAAACCAGTGATCGGAATTCCAGTTGACGGCGGTCCTTTAAATGGATTTGACGCGTTGTTATCCACGGTACAGATGCCTGGAGGCGTTCCCGTTGCTACTGTTGCCATTGGATCCGCTGGTGCAAAGAACGCAGGTTATCTAGCGGTTCAGATTTTGGCACTATCGGACGCGATGCTCGCGCAAAAACTTCAAGCTGAAAGAGCAACAAACGTAACGAAAATTGCGGCAGACAATCAAGAGGTTCAACGCGAACTAGAGTCATAAAAAGTGCCCCCCAGTGAAGTCGAAAGAGCTGTAAAGTTTTTACAACAAGGCGGGGTGGTCGCACATGCGACTGAAGGCGTGTGGGGGCTCGCCTGCGACCCATGGAACGAGACCGCAGTAAACCGTGTACTTAAGATTAAAGAACGATCGATTGATCTAGGTTTTATCGTGATTGGTACCGATGTTTCCAGTTTCCAAGACGAGCTGGATGCCTTAGCGCCAGAGTTGCGACGAAAAGTCGAAGTTAGCTGGCCAGGACACGTAACTTGGATCTTACCCTCTAAACGATTCCCGGACTGGGTTACAGGGAAGCGTCCTTCAGTCGCAGCGCGAGTTCCGGATCACAAACAAGCACGAAAACTAGCGATGCTCTTTGGAAAACCTGTTATCTCTACGTCGGCAAATGTCTCGGGCTCGGAACCTGCTTTGACAATGGAAGAAGTTTGTCAACAGTTTGGTGAGTTAGTTGAATTTGTCTTGCCGGGCGAGATCGGCACTGCCGTTGGACCCAGTACAATTCGGAACGCTGTCAATGACATCACAGTTCGGTGAATTCTTGACTATCACAGTCCTACAAACACTCTTTTCGTCGTGAACAAACTATTCGACAAGAAACCTCCGGGAGGCTGGTCGATGCTTGCACTTGTAGGTCTCGCCCTGCTCGCTACGATCTCGCTTTCCGTGTGGCAACTTACCAAAGGGATAGAAAAACACCAGGAACGCACAGGTTACATAGCGCGGTTGCAGGAGGAAGCCATCGAGGAAACCGAATATCAGGAACAAGAGTCCGCGTATCGACAATTACGACTTCGTGGTAGGTTCATAAAGGATCGGTCATTCGTTGTAGGTTATCAGCGACACAATCAGCTACCTGGTTACTGGATTGTGACTCCATTCCGCACAAACTACGGAGTATTCCTCGTCAATCGTGGATGGCTCCCAATACAGCAGAGTTTTCTCGAAATTCCAAAATTTGAGACTCCTGATGGTACTGTAGAAATTACGGGCGTGATTTGGTCGCATAAACACTTTCAGTCGGATAGGTCGTACGACAAACAGGGTTGGCCTAAACGCGTGAAGAGATTGAATCTTAAAAAAATGGCGGAAATAACTGAAGCGTACGAAGACGAAATACGATTGCTCGCTGGTAACCCTGGCTCTTTTACACCGATACAATTATTAGTTGAGAATGAACCAGCAATGCATTGGGGATATGCTTTCCAATGGCTTCTGATCGGTGGACTCGTAGTCAGTGCTTACTGGTTCTTTGGTATTCGAAGAGGCGAGGTGGGGAGAAGATAGAGTGAAAAAGTATCAAGCATTCTTTTTTTTCGCTGCGGTAATGCTAGCGCTTGGTGGGTTGTTCTGGTTTGGACAAGCGAATAAAGATCGACCATTAGATACCGAACAACTTAAAGCTCTCGGGTTTGTACAACTACCATCTCCGCGTGTGTTAGAAGGCATAGAGCTATTGACCCAATCAGGCGAACTATTTGATGGGTCGCAATTAAAGGGCAAGTGGACGTACGCGTTTTTTGGATATACCAACTGCCCAGATATCTGCCCAGTATATATGAGTATCTTGGAACGAACCGTCGATAGATTTCAGGACTCGTTAACTACGGAAGAATTCGCGTTGTTTCAAGGGATGTTTGTGTCCGTAGATCCAGCTCGCGATGGAGTTGAAGAGGTTCGCGAGTTCGTCGCGAGGTATTCAGATTCGTTTTTAGGAATTACTGGATCGGAGACAAAGATTAAAGACTTTGCTGAGCAGGTTGGGGTTGGCTATGAACGCATTCCATCCAGATCCGAGTTGCAATATCTTGTCGAGCACCAAGGCCACCTCGTGGTGTTTAATCCCCAGGGTTACTGTATGGGTTACATTAAGGAGCCTTTCGACACGGTAAAACTAACAAAACTCTATCAACATCTGGTCAAACACGGCTAACGTACTGCGTAGGCTAGAAAATGACTGGTGGTCTGCTCAGAAGTAGTTTGTTCAGTTCAGATGGATGTAACTAGTTCATGAATTTGGAAGGGATGCGATAGATGCGTTCGGGAAATTTCAGTAAATTCCTCAGGGTCTTTGCGCGGAAACCCCTCAGGTAAATCGTCTCGCACTGAGACCTCGAGTCTAGATAACCAAAAGCAAACAGCGGCGTACAACAGAAAGTTCGGGAAACACCAGTATTCCGTGTTTTTGAAATTCCTTATCGAGTTGTACTCGCGTAACATTGCAAATGTCTTCTCACGATCCAAGCTTCCGTTGTCTGTACACCAATCGTTGATTGCAATTGCTAGGTCGAACAACCAAAAACCGTAGCCTGCGTGATGAAAGTCCAGTACCCCACACAATCCATGTTCGTTAAACAGAACATTGTCTCTGAATAGATCGCCATGAATGATACCCTGTGGTATCCGTTGAATCTCGTTCCTATCTAACATTGACTCCACCCGATTGATGGCTCGACGTAGCATTCTGGAGTCCTCTTTGGGTAACGCCTGATGACACTCTGACGCGGTTCTTTTTATCCAGTCTAGTTTCCGTTCGTAAGCAATGTCTAAGGCTAATGGTTTGAGGATTAAATGCATCCGTGCTAAGAATCGTCCGATTGCTGCACAGTGCTGTGTGGTAGGATAAACCACATGATTTCCTGGCAGTCGATCGTAAATGAGAACGTCTCGACCATTGTGATTGACAATCGTAGAACCATCGCTAGTACTTACCAACTTGGGTACTGGTAAACCTCGCTCGGAGCAACGCTCCAACGCGGCTAACACTAGTGAGCGATTATCTGTTTCGCGCTCAAGTACTGTAAGAACAAACTCAGTGCGATCCGTGCCAGAGCTGTCCTGTTGGACACTTAAAAAATAATTGGAATTCTCAATTCCGTGGGTGGTTTCGCGAAAGTTGTCAACTGAACCTAACCTGTACTGTTCAAGTATATGGTCGATATCGGACCGATGGAGTTCGGTAATTACTGCCACTTAGGTCCGATGTTAGAATCGCTTGAGAATCCATTTTGGGACTAATTTTTCTGCTCGTTCTAAATCTCCAAAATGCTTTGACGGGTCCTCTGGTACTAGGTAATAAGGCTTACCTCGTTTCGGTACGACTTTAATCATCACCAGCCGACCATTGTGCCGGAACTCGTGGATAGACTTTTTTTCAGATTCGACCAGAACCACATCGGGTCCCTTAACCTTTTTCTCCTCCGGTTCCTTTTCGTCGTCAGCAACGAGAGTTCCGGAACAGAACAGTAATATAACGCCAATGCCTAATAAACTAGTCAGTACTTTCATGTATCACCTCTACTCCATATAGACCAAGGAAAGCTAGACATGTCCGGTTCCCACCCACTAATTCTGGTAGATGGCTCACATTACCTTTATCGAGCCTTCTACGCCATGCCCAATCTTCAGACTTCAACAGGTCAACCGACTGGCGCGATCCGTGGCGTGGTGAATATGTTGCTAAATCTTATGCACGAGTATACCCAAGCTCCAATTGCAGTGATATTCGATACGGCAAAACCTACCTTCCGGCACAGCATGTACAAGGAATATAAAGCCACGAGACCACCGATGCAGGACGAAATGGTGCAGCAAATCGATCTAACGTACGAAGCAATTCGAAAGTTAGGTTTGTCAGTACTCATGTTGGATGGATTTGAAGCGGATGACATCATCGGAACCTTAGCTCGACTGGCAGAAGAAAAAGATCAAAAAGTGTTGATTATTTCATCAGACAAAGATCTCGCGCAACTGGTGAACGACAATGTCAAGCTCCTTGATTCGATGTTTGATCGATCTCTAGATCGCAAAGGCGTGATTGAAAAGTTTGCAGTGACACCAGAGCAAATCATTGACTTTTTAACGCTGACCGGAGATACCTCTGACAATATTCCGGGCGTTGACAAGGTAGGTCCAAAGACGGCAGCAAAATGGTTGGGCGAATATGGTTCGCTAGACAACATTCTCGAACATAGAGATCAAATCAAAGGAAAGATCGGTGAGAATTTACGCGCTGCGGTAGCGCATCTCGATCTGTCGCGAGAACTGGTAAGAATTAAGTGCGACGTCGAGTTAGGAATTGAACTTGAAGACCTCGCTCGCAAGCCCATAGATGCCGAAGTACTAACCGACATGTTTGAACAACTGGAATTTCGCACGCTCGTGCGTCGTTTGAAGGATTTGGACGAAACTACAACTTCGAAGGGCTTGGGAACTTCCTATGAGATTGTCACTGACCCGTTCACGTTGAATACTTGGGTAGACCGAATCCGCCAGCACCAACAAATCGTACTAGAGACCCGAACCCGCCGTAATGACACTTCAGTAGCCGGTGGCTTTATGGGAATTGGCATTGCAACTGACGAACATCGCGCTGCATATATTCCGCTAACGCACACAGATTCCGAATTCCGACAGCTCACAGTAGAGACCGTCCTTACAGCTCTAAAACCTGTACTTGAAGACACAAGCATCGTGAAAATTGGTAATGGTCTCAAATCGACTGTGAAGTGCTTGCTTGCTTCTGGAATCGAATTGAAGGGCGAGATATGGGACACTGCACTGATGTCGTATGTGTTGAACAGTTCTGCACCAGGAGGTCATTATTCTTCAGCCCTCTCTTCTAGACATCTTCAACACACCACCATCGACCCAAAAACGCTTGTAGGAAGTGGTGTGAATCAAATTTCTCTTGTGGAAGCGCCTATACCCGAAACAGCCATGTTTATAGGCGAATTGGTAGCAGTAAACGTGCGGGTATTTCCCACATTACGACAACAGTTAGAGGCTTTGACGAAGTGTTCGTTCGTGTATTCGAATATCGAATGCCCTTTGTTGACCACGCTAGCACGTATTGAGAATAACGGCGTACGACTTATACGCGAACCAATAGACAAGTTAGGTGAAGAATTGAAGTCTCGCGCCGAAGAACTTACATCCAAGGCCTACGGACTAGCGGGACGGCCATTTGGTTTAAATTCGCCAAAACAACTCCAAGAAGTGTTATATGACGAGCTGGGACTACCAGCCCCACGAAAAACTCGTACTGGTACTCGTTCTACCTCCGAAGAGATTCTTCGGGACTTAAGATCAGAGCACGAACTACCGGGAGTAGTGTTGGAGTACCGAGCCGCGACAAAGTTGAAATCGACCTACACGGACCAACTAGGGAATTACATTCATCCAACGTCAGGGCGAGTACACACGACATACGACCAAACGAATGCAATTACGGGTCGTTTGGCGTCCTCCGGACCGAATTTACAGAACATTCCCATCCGAACTGCGGACGGTCGCAGACTACGCGAAGCATTTGTTGCGAAAGAAGGTTCAGTGTTGCTCGCTGCTGACTATTCGCAAATCGAGCTACGGATAATGGCGCATTTGTCAGGAGACGAAGGGTTGCAAGAAGCATTCCAACACGGACGCGACATTCATCGGGCTACTGCGAGCGAAATGTTTCGGGTACCTTATGACGCGGTTTCGGACGAAATGCGCCGGCAAGCAAAGGGTATAAACTTTGGCTTGATTTACGGTATGGGGGTGTTCGGTCTCGCGCAGCACCTAGGAATCGATCGAAGTATGGCAAAGCAATTTATCGAGAATTACTTTGAACACTACCCCGGTGTATTGCGGTACATGGACACGACTAAAGAATATGCGCAGGAGCATGGTTTTGTGGAGACGCTTTTTGGTCGGCGCATCTACCTTGATGACATCCAGAGTAGCACTGCTGCCCGGCGGGCCTATGCGGAACGCGTCGCGATTAATGCGCCGATGCAAGGTACCGCGGCGGACATTATCAAACTGGCGACTGTCGCGATTGATGAATATCTAGCGGGCTCAGCTGTAGACGCCAGAATGGTACTGCACGTACACGACGAGATCGTCTTTGAAGTTTCTGAAGAGCAAACGGAGACATTACAACAATCGATTGTCCCCGTTATGCAAGAAGTCGCCGAGTTGGATGTCGAGCTTGTTGTTGACGTGGGAGTCGGAGCAAATTGGCGGGAAGCTCACTAGCTCGCTGCAAGATCAAACCAATCGAAGATTTTTTGCAGGACTGCTCCAGTACCCTTACCTGATTTCGACGAAAACAAAACGACATCTGCCAGCTGGTAGTCTCCTAGTATTTCTTGTAGGGCGCGCAGACATGTGGTATGTTCCTTTTGCTTTGCTTTATCGACTTTATTCAGCAATATGAGCAATGGTAATTGTCGCTCGCGGCACCACGCAAGCATCTCTATATCGAGCGGCTGAGGTGGGTGTCGGGAATCGATGATTAAGACTAGGCCGATTAAATTTGACCTTTCCTTGAGGTACCGGTCTACCGCGTGTCCCCACTCAGCCTGTTTGCGTTTACTGACCCTTGCGTATCCATAACCGGGGAGATCGACTAGGCGACCGTGGTACGAGGTACCAAAAAAGTTTATTAATTGTGTTCGTCCCGGAGTCTTACTTACTCGTGCTAGCGACTTGGTACCCGTGATTCGATTAAGACAGCTAGACTTTCCTGAATTTGAACGCCCTATAAAAGCAATCTCCGGAATTGAATCCTGCGGACACTCCTCAAGACTTGATGCACTGGTGAGAAACTTTGCCGATATTCGGGTTGTGTCGTTCAATTTTCTATCGCACTACAACTAAAATTTTTCAGTACTGTGTGTTTTCGGTTCTACACTGTGTTCTCGTAAATACACTGGGGAAACGCGAGTGTAGATAAACATACCGTGAACATCGTTAAGTTACCTATTGAACACAATGGAAACGCGTGAGAGTATAGGGAACTTTGTCGAAATGTTTTCGTCAATAAAGGAACTAATGAGTTAGTATGTTGCGACGAATCACTCAGGAGTTGTACATGTGAAAGGTTACTCAATGAAATGGATACTCGGACTATGCGCATTAGTCTTATTGAACGCGGGTATCGTATCGAGTGCAAAGTTTGAAGAAGGTAAGCACTACAAGCTTATCAAGAGCAAGAGCGAGGCTCAAGTAGATGAGCAAGCTCAAACCACTGAAGATGGGACCAATGAAGCTACGGACAATGGCGTAGTTGACGATGAGACCGCGAACAATGAAATTTCCGTTGTGGAGTACTTCTCTTATGGGTGCGAGCACTGTTATCGGCTGGAGATATTCATTGATGCTTGGCTCAAGACAAAAGCTGAAGACGTAACTTTTTCGAGAGTAGCGGTACCGACGCGAGACGATTGGGTCCCCTACGCACGTGCGTACTACATTGCCGAAGACTTAGGAATCACTGAAAAGGTACACGCACTCATATTTCGGGCCATTTATGTAAATAAGCAACCGATGGATCGGAAGCGTCTCCTCAAGCGTATGTTTACCGGTGTTGCGGAGGTTGAATCAGAAAAGTTTGAAGAAGTATGGGCATCAGATAGGATACCTAAGATGGTTCAAAAAGCAGCAATCGAAATGCACGACTTGGGAGTCAACGCTTCACCGACGATTGTGGTCGCAAAAACTTATTTAATAACTCCAGAGACAGCTGGGGATTTAGGGTTAATGTTCGACGTGGTCGACTTTTTGGTGGAGAAAATCAAGTCAGAGCGCGAGATGGAAGACTCCACTGCCGTGAACGAACCTACCGAATAGTACATTGGATTTCGATTGCTCGACTCGAACATTTCAGCAACGCCGGGTATACCTATAATTTGATTTGCTACGTTCACTACGTACGCTCGACTATTGACACGCAATCAATTGAAGGTGTGTGTCCCCTTTCTATGCGCCTAAGGAGGAACTGTTGCGCAAGCACTCAGGACATTGGATTTCTCGCATTTTTCTCGGACTCGTGGTTTTTGTAATCGCGGCGTTGATCATTGCCGACTCACATGAGCAAGAAGAAACCACAAGCGCTGAAATTGAAGATGCGAGCAACGATGTTGAAGAGGATAGTCTCACTGACGATGATGCGGCTGCAGAAGAAGTAGTCATTGACCCCGTGAGCATCGAGGCAGGAGCACTGATCGCTGCTACCGAGTGTGCGTTGTGCCACGGAGATGAAGGCAATACAGGTGTTCCTGCAAATGGCAACTTAGCCGGGCAGAATTTCCGCTATCTCTACCAGCAGTTAAAGTACATAAAGTCGCATGAACGACTCATTAGGGTCATGGAAAAAACGTTAGATGAGGTTGATGACGATGGTCTACAGTCACTCGCGATGTTCTACTCGTCTAAACCAGGCCTGATCGGGCAAGCCAATCCTAACACAGACTTAGAGCTGGGTGAAGCTATTTATCGAGGTGGGATACTGGACAAAGAAGTAGCCGCATGCACGGCGTGCCACGGTCCGTTTGGAAACGGAAATTTTCTCGCTGGCTTTCCTCGAGTTTCAGGCCAAACAGTCCCTTACCTCGAAGATCAGTTGAAGGCTTATCGTGAAGGGGAACGCACGACTGATGAAAAATACGGCGGAATGATGCGAGATATTGCAAAGAAGCTCACAGATAGTGAAATCTCAGCGGTAGCAAATTACATGACCGGGTTGTACAATCCTTAGAGGTTACAAACATGGAATCACATACAAGATTGTCAAATTTATTGCAAACAACCTTATTAGTGCTAGGGTGTATTCTGTTCTTCGGCGCGATTCTTGCTAGTGCTGAAGATTTTGTTGAAGGCGAAGATTACCGCGTTGTAGAAACGGAGATTCAGAAAGAGATAGCAAAGTCTAACAACGATACCGACACGGACAACACAATAAAAGTCGTTGAGTTTTTCAACTATGGTTGTCCCCATTGCTATAGACTTGAACCGACTATCAAGGAATGGTTGGAGGAAAAAGAGGACGACGTGGAATTTGTGCGAATCGCTGTTCCAGTTCAGCGGGCTTGGATTCCGTTGGCACGAGCTTATTACATCGCGGAAAAATTTGACGTTGTTGACCAGGTGCACGATGTTATGTTTAAAGCGATTTTCGAGCACGATTTGCAAATGCAACGTACAGACCTTTTAGAAAAGTTGTTTGTCAACAGAGGCGTTGACCTAGAAGAGTTCCGTGAGGCATTTACCTCGGATGAAGTGGGCGACGCAGTCCGAAATTCTGGATCTCAAATGCGTCTGTTTGGTTTTAAAGGTATACCAGGCATAGTAGTCGACAATCAATATGTCGTCGACACCGAACTCGCAGACGGAAACGATCGAATGTTTGAGATTGTGGAATTTTTGGTCGAAAAAATTCGAAACGAAAAGAACGAAGCCTCGCAATCAACGATCTCGGTCGATCACACCGCTGATTCATAGTGTCCAGCGGCATTAGGTGACCGCTAAGACATTTTTACTCTTGCAAATCGCCCTGCACCCAATCCCACAGGGCGTTTGTTAGCAGCCGGTACATTCATGAGGCACCGGCAAGCTAAACCAGCCTCATGACTGTGAACCCAGTTTCAACTGCTTCAACTTTGAACGCGTAAGCTAATTTAAAGGCTACGCCGGTAACACGAGTATCCTAGTCCTGAGATTTTCTGCCGGTTGGCGAGACACGTTCGCGATTTAGGTGTCTATATTACTCTGTGTATCGGATTCGTTCTCTGAGCTTTCGTCCATCATCGCCTTCACTCGGGCGATACTCGATTCAAGTGCATTTTTGAAGTTATAGCTAGGATGACTAGGATCTAAAGTACTCAACATCTCTTCGTAGATTTCGAGTGCGGCGTCAAGTTGTCCTGACTTAATCAATACGCTACTGTAGTTTAGCACATTTACCGGTTGTGTCTTATCTGCTTTATATGCAGTAGTTGCGTATTCGTCTCCGATTTGTACGAACTTTTCATCACCAGAATTCATTAACCAACTGGCTGCGCGACCCTTAATCCTTGCTTTTTCCGCGTCGTCCGCGGCTTTCTCGAGTTTCGCGTCCACTTCCGCTAGGTAACCGTCCCAATCGTTCGTCCCAATGAGATACTGAGTTTTTGCTCGTGGCATTAATTGGTCTTTCAAGATCGCATTGCTCGGATCTTCTGCCGCAATCACAGAATGTGCATGCGCTAGTTCGGTGTCAAGGAGCGCAATGTGGTCTTTGTAGCTTGAATCTCCGGCTTGGGCAAGATCTATTACCGTGCTGTAATTCGTTTCGATGACGAAGTAACACAAAGCAAACTCCGGCACTACTTCCGCAAAGGAATCAAAATTCTCTACTACCAAGGCCACTGCAGGATGAGATTTAGGACGGCGTGCCGCATAACCGCGGATTAGTTGAAAATCCTTACCGTTTATCAGTGTCGTGACGTCGTCGAGATGAGTCTCGATGTATTCGTCGAAAACCGGTTGCATTTTTTGTGATAATTCATAAGAAGCTTCCGCACCATAATTGGCACCGGATACTAAGCTCGCAACGTGAAGATATTCTTGAACAAGGTCTTTCTCTCGATCGCCACCTTCATACTGAGCACTAAGTTCGGCGAGACGCTCAGGATTTTTCGACTGTTGGTTCAGAACGTCCTCAGCTAATCCGAGTAGTCCTTCAATATCGTAACCCGAAACACCGCGACCAATTTCTGTACCATCTGGATTGAGGAATAAGAGTGTTGGATACGCTCTCACGTCATAGGTGTTCGATATTCGCGGCCCGTCTATATCCATGTCTTCGGCGTCGAGTTTGTAACTTACGAATCTAGCGTTGAAATACTCACCAACCTCTTCATCTGGGAACACGGTTTGCGACATAACCTTACAAGGTCCGCACCATGAGGTGTATACGTCAACGAAAACAAGCTTTTCCTCTTCATCTGCTAGCTGAAGCGCTTCTTCAAAGGTACCGTGAAAAAAGTCGATGCCGATAGCCGTTTCTACTTGGCTACAACTGCTTAAACACAGGACAAAAAGCGGTAAAGTACCGTACAAATATTTTTTCATGTATCTCCTCCAAGTACCAAGTCTTTCAGAGACCTGGTTTAGATCAATTTTATTAGAAATAAAGAACTTTCAATCAGTTCAAGTCTACTACATTCAAATCGTATCGATACCGGCTCAGTAAAGATTTCCTAAAACCGTGGTCGACCAAGCCATAGAATTGCGATTTCCCTTGAATAATATTCTGCACCATAAGTTCAACTAGAAATTTCCAGTGTTCATTAATCCTGAAGTTGAATTAGACAACATCGCACGAGTCGTCGATGTGCAATGGCGCGATGTTTCGGGTCGGCTAGTGACACGAAATACCCTGCGCAACGGTTTTACATGGGCGATATTTGTGCTAGCGTTCATTGGACTGATGATTCCTGGATGGATTCCTGCGAACGTTGTATTTATGCACCCACTCGGCTTAGTGTTGTTGTCGTTGGCTTCCATTTTGATCATAGTCTGCGTGATTTGGCCAATCTTCGAGGTCCCACGACGTGGATTTGTAGTGCGAGAGCATGACTTTCTCTACAAACAAGGCATATTGTTCATGCGCACGTTCTCGATTCCATTTGCGCGCATTCAACATGCGGAAACCACCGTCAGCATTTTTGATCGTGTAGTCAATCTAGGCGCGCTCAAACTGTATACGGCTGGAGCACAAAGCGTGTTTTTAGGCTTTGAAAAAGACTACGCTCACAATCTCAGGGCGCATATATTGGATCGTGTTCAGGATTTGGATCGCGAAATGGTCGACGAAGAAGAGCATGCAACATTCGAGGGGAACGAGCACAGTAGTCAAGCGTTAAGCGATGTCTAGTTGGCGTACGCCGCGCGGGAGCTTACGACTTCTTGCTGTTGCCGGGCAAGCCTCTGGTTAGCGCTCGGAAGAGTGAGTCAATTAGAAAATTGAAGCCCACGATGCTATTTGCTACGAATGTAGTTGCGGCCACTTGATTGCGAGAGATTTTCACGTTATCGCCGCGTTGAAAGTTGGGGTTTTTGTTAATTCGACGTAGGGTGAGTACTGCCATACCTAGCGTCCACAACAGAAACCGGCGAATTCCTACTTCTCTCGTCGGAATCATCAAACTGTATTGCAGTGCTTGCGATAGATACTCGTAGGTAGTACCGATTAACTTGCGCATTCCTTCAACGGTTAAGACCGGATCAGATGAGGTGGTACCGTCAGCATTTTTTGACACGCGAAAGAGCTCAGCTGGAAGCCAAGTAACGCCACGGCTCGCATCGACCCAAACGTCTTTGAGAATATTGACCATCTGTAAGCCCTTTCCAAAGGACACCGACAAAGTGATCAGTTTGTCTCGGGAGCGAGCGATTTCTTCGGAAAAATCGCAGAACAAATCCGTTAGTAGCTCGCCCACGACACCCGCGACGTAGTAACAATAGTCTTTTAATTCATCGACTGTAGCAAGTTGCTGCTTAGCACAAAACTCAGCCATTCCAGAAGACATTGTTGAAATGCACCTTTCCATAATTTCACGTTGGTTTGGTGTACAGTCATGCGTAATTTCGATTACGATCGGAGTGTTTTGTACTAGATCTCGTTCCGCTTTCAAGGTCCAGTCTGTCAAAAGCGGGTGTAATTGTTCTGCGAGGAGTTCTGGTTTTTCTTTTGCTGCGACCACCTCAGAGAACATCTTCAAATACGTACTCTTTTGTTCCGCAGTAAGAGCCGGTTCGTCTTCGATCGTGTCTGCAATTCGACAAAGCAGGTAAGAATTTCCTACTACATCTTGCAATGCATCTGGTAGTTGCGGAATCGTTAACGCAAATGTACGCGACACGTGTGGAAGAATCGCGTTCTGATATTCAATGGCTCTTGCTTTGTCCATAAACTCGACTTTGTTTCAACGTCCATCTGTCGTAGGACGACACCCTTGCCCAAAATTGAGTATTCAACGATGAGCTTGTTATTATCGAGGTCATTTTAATATTAGAGGACGTTAAAGACAATTTAACTTGTCGATTTGAAGTTGTGTTCCACTTGCGTTCGGAACGACAACTACAAGCGTTGGCTAAATGCCTTCTTCACAAAAACATTGATCTTAGAAGCATGAGATTCTTGGTTTCTAACGCAAGCGGCGTGCGACACACAGGAAATCTCCAACAGTACGTAATTCCCCATTCTTAAAATGAGACGGTTAAAGAACCGGTTGCCACAGAAGAAGACATCTGACACCTGTTGTGATTTCCACGGACGAAAAAGAGGAAAGGTTTATTGGAAGCTGAATCCGGTAAAAATTTAAAACTCGACATCCCTGGAGCATACCTTCCTCGATATGAGGGTGCTCTTGAGTTTGACCGTGAACGCACGGAAAACTATCTCAAGCACACCAGAATCGGAGATCCTGAACTGGATCGAGTCCTCGTGGAGTTGGCAGATATGCAGCCGGCTGATTTACATAAGTTTTTGAAGGCTGGCATCGAACTTGAAGACGATGTAATGAAGCAAGCTCCGCAGGCTTTTCGAGAGTTTTTTGACGGCCATGTAGGGGAGCCAGATTGGCTGGATTTTGAAGCGCACCGACCCGCTATTCGTGCATTCCACTTGAACACAACCAACGTTCTTGTTGCCTTTGTCACCGGCGTATTGATAGAGGGATTCGCTACGCTGATTTCGAAGTCATTCGCGACGACCGGCAGAGTACTGAATGCAAATACTGCGAAGCGACGATTAATGCAGAACAATCGGCACTTGCTCGAAACTTACATGCCTGGGGGATTGAAGCGATATGGCGACGGATGGAAGTTGTCCATGCGTCTTCGTTTCATTCACGCACGCGTACGGTTTTTGTTCCGAAAAGAAGGTGGAGTTTGGGATGAAGATTTTTATGGTACCCCAATCAGTGCAGCGCATTTAGGTTTCGCAGCCACAGTGTTTTCGATGAGATTACTGGAGCACGCTAAGCAAGTCGGTGCGGTCTTTAGCCGTGATGAAGAAGCGAGTCTCATGGAACTCTGGCGGTACGCCAGCTATGTAATGGGGATTCCCGAAACAATCCTATTTCGAGATCAGGAAGAAGCGCGAGCACTCTGGAGCGCAGTGCTCCTCTGCGAACCATGGCCGGACGCGGACGCGGTACGTATGTCGAACGCTCTCATTCACGCGATTCCACTGACGGCCGGTATTGAAGATCCAAAAGAGAAAGAGAAAACGTTGAACCTTGGCTACACGTTATCGCGCGCATTGATCGGCAAAGAACTAGCTAGTCAACTGGGCTTTCCTAAGAAGAACACTCTAGGAGCTCTACCTTTGTGGCGCCTCAAGGTTCGTGTACAGAGAATGATTCGATCCGATAGTGCAACACGACAAATCAATTTCGGTCAAATGTTGGAAGTAGCCGCGTATGACAGCCCCAAAACCGCATATCTGATGCCGAATCACTATTTGTCCACCAAGTCAGAACCTTGGTAGTCGTCGTTGCTTTACTATTGAGATACGTAACTCGCTAGCGTTTCGTTTTCTTGACGATGAAGGCGATTCTTAACAGCTTCACGGACGCAACACTAGCGCATCGCTGGTGGTTTCTAGGTGCAATTTTGCTTGTCGTCGGAACGTTATCGTTGGGAGTACCAAGAGTCGGTATCACAAGCGATCACTTTGTGTTGTTTAGTGACGACAACCCACAATTACAAACGTTCGAACAGTTTGAAGATACTTACGTTGAAACCAATCGCGTATTAATTGCCGTCGCGCCAAAGGAAGGTACGATTTACACCAAGGAAGCGTTGACTTTTATCGAGTACCTCACTGAGGAAGCGTGGCTGGTACCGCACGCAACGCGCGTAGATTCGCTGGTGAATTTTGATCACAGCGAAGCGATTGACGGTGATTTGTTCGTTGCTCCTCTTGTCGAAAACGCAGCGGAACTGACAGATTCCGAAGTCGAACGGATTCAAGACATAGCACAAAATTCCAGAGAATTGGTGGATCGCTTAGTCTCTGAAGACGGTACCATTGCGGCCGTAGTGATCAACTTTGTCTTCCCCGAAGAACGCGACGCCGCAGTCATCGAAGTTACCGACTACCTCCGATCTTTTGTGGCCGGCGCGCAGGAAGAGTACACAAATTTTGATCTGTACACGACCGGCGATGTCGTACTTCAACGAACGTTTTTTGACGCGACCCAAGCGGACATGTTCACGTTAATCCCCATTGTGTTCTTAGTCATTGTTGTTTTAACCTTTGCATTGCTCCGTTCAATATTCGCTACCTTAGCGGTGACATTGCTTGTAATCTGCACGATCAATGTAACTATGGGAGTGGCCGGATGGTTGGCGACAATTTTGAATCCAGTGACTGCAGGGATTCCAGTGATTGTGATGACTCTAGCAATAGCGGACTCCATCCATATCGTGACGTCTACGCTCGCCAACATGCGCGACGGGATGGAAAAGCGATCGGCTATCAAAGAAGCTCTTCACAGTAACGCGTTTCCCGTCACCGTTACCTCAGTTACGACAGCACTAGCGTTTCTCAGCTTGAACGCGTCCGATTCACCCCCTTTTCATGTGTTAGGAAACTTCGTCGCGTTCGGTGTAATCATGGCATGGATGCTTTCGTTCACTCTACTGCCAGCGTTGTTAGCAGTGTTACCACTGCGCGCGATTCCACGGAAGGAAGGGACTCGATCACCTTTTGAGAACTTTGCAAATTTCGTGATATCTCGTCGGTACTGGTTATTAGGTGGCGGCGTATTGCTCATTCTGCTTACGATTTCGGGCGTGTTTCGATTGGAATTTACCGACAACTGGACGCAGTACTTTGACAAACGGTATAAATTCAGAACGGACAGCGACTTTATCGCGGAGAACTTAACTGGACTTGAGTCGTGGGAATTTTCACTCGATTCAGGTGAAGACGGCGGCGTAACCGAAGTCGAGTTTCTCGCCGATGTCGACGCTTTCTCGGCCTGGTTACGGGAACAAGAAGAAGTCGGGTACGTACAAACCTTCACCGATACGATGAAGCGTTTGAACATGAACATGAACAACGATGATGAGTCGTTCTATAGACTGCCTGACGACTCGACTCTCGCAGCGCAATATCTGTTGTTGTATGAATTTTCGCTACCATTCGGGCGTGATTTAACTGACCAGATAGATATTGCGAAAGCAGCTACGCGGGTGACGGCTACGGCACAAGACGGGATGACCGCGGACGAATTGAAAGCGGTCGCATCGCGTGCCGAGGATTGGTTAAAAGAGAATTCCCCATCTCTAGCGACAGAGACTACTGGATTTACCATCGTCTTTGCGCATCTGTCTGAACGAAACATCGATTCCATGTTGTTGGCAACAGTTATCGCGATGGGCTTGATTTCCGTACTCTTGATCATCCTCCTCAAGAGTTTCACTATGGGATTCATCAGCCTCTTGCCGAATTATGTACCGGCCGCGTTGACATTTGGCGTTTGGGGACACGTTGTAGGCAGTGTAGGGCTGGCAGGTTCGGTCATGACCGCCATTGCTTTTGGCATCATTGTGGACGACACGACCCACTTCTTGTCGAAGTATCAGTTGGCCCGTCGTCGCGGCGAGTCCCCAGAAAGCGCGATTCGCTTCACATTCAATCGAGTTGGCCGTGCCTTGTGGACGACCACTATAGTGTTAGCTTGTGGATTTATCGTGTTTTCCTTATCGGGATTTGCAGTAACATGGATGCTTGGAATGATGCTCACGATTACCGTAATATTTGCCTTAATAGCGGACTTCCTGTTCCTGCCGCCTCTGCTGTTAGCAATTGATAGGAGAAAATCTTGAAACAATTGGCCAGTTTCCTCGCTATAGTCAGCTTACTGGCGATGGTTATCGTCCCATCGGTCCACGGACAAAACGAAGAAGAGACAGTTGCAAAAGGACTAGAAATAGCGCAAGCGGCACAAGATGTTAAAAGTGGATTTGGTAATTACATAGCAAAACAAGTCATGGTGCTAAAGGATCGTAAAGGTCGAGAGTCCAAGCGCGAACTGCAAGTTCAAATTCTCGAGGTTGAAGAACAAGGCGACCGCATACTGTTCCTTTTTGAAGAGCCACGAGATGTACGCGGCACCGCGTTGCTTATACATTCCAATGAGGACCAGCCCGACGACCAGTGGTTCTTTCTCCCTGCGACCAATCGAGTCACAAGACTGAATTCTTCGGGTCAATCGAAGTCGTTCATGGGCAGTGAGTTTTCCTACGAAGACATGAATCCACCTGAGGTTAGTAAATTCACCTACAAGTACCTACGAGATGAACCTTGCGAAGATTTAAACTGCACAGTGAGCGAACGGGTACCAGTCTCCAAAGGATCGAACTACAGCCGGCAACTAGTTTGGCACGACGACGAGGCATATCGCGTTTGGAAAATCGAGTATTACGACCGTAGAGGCGACCACTTGAAAACTCTGACTGTCAGTGATTACGAACAGTACTTGGACGAATATTGGTTCGCACAGACGATGGTTATGACCAATCACGTCAATGGCAAGAGTACCACACTAAATTGGTCGGACTTTGAGTTTCGAGTGGACTTGGACGAAGATGACTTCACACAGACAAGCCTACGAAGGACTCGGTAACACCGAGCGATAATCAAGAATCTGTTCTATCAATGTCGCGAAAACTGTTGCTATTGACGATCGGAATCTACTTATCGTTAACTTCAAACATGGACTTTGCGAACGCAAGCGACGATATTGAGTTCTCAGGTACGATCGCACTTGAACCTCGTTGGTTTTGGGACGATTCCTTGTTCGGTTCAGACTCTCGCGACAAAGGAATTTCAAATAGTGTTTACGTGATGCCTGAAATGGACGCAAAACTGACCGAAAACACTAGTTTTCGGCTCGTGGGTTTTTACCGCTATGACGAAACAGATCGAGACAGGACTCGCGGCGACGTTCGCGAAGCCTATTTAGTTCATTATCGCCCGACGCGGCTAGGAGAACTTGAAGTTCGTGCTGGGCTTGGTCGTGTTTTTTGGGGTGCGACTGAGTCTCACCATCTCATCGACATCGTCAATCAGACCGACCTAGTAGAAAATCCAAATGAAGAATTCAAACTTGGGCAACCGATGATTCACTTAACACTGTCGACCGAGTCTGGAATCTTTGAATTATTCGGTCTTCCCTTCCATCGACAGCGAACGTTTCCTGGACCCGAAGGTCGATTAGGTTTTCCCTTTTTGATTGACACCGATTCTGTCGGTTACGAGAGCGTATACGACGAACGAAACTTCGACGTTGCTTTCAGATACAGTCACACATTCGGCTACTTGGATGCTGGTATTAGTGGATTCTTTGGTACCAATCGCGAACCGTTTTTCGTTCCAAATTTTGAATCGGACCTCCCGTTGACGTTTT
Organism: Gammaproteobacteria bacterium; assembly: GCA_009841615.1. Taxonomy (GTDB): domain Bacteria; phylum Pseudomonadota; class Gammaproteobacteria; order Pseudomonadales; family Azotimanducaceae; genus Bin55. The sequence continues at coordinate 92,165 of VXLL01000035.1, forward strand.
CACCCTTCTATACTGAAATATCACAGACTTCGATTGACCTGCGATTGCAGCATAGTGGGTGGTTGCTAAAATTTGAGGGACTGCGCCGTACTGGTGCGCTTAATCGACTGGGAAACAACGAAGATTTCACTGCGTTTGTGGGTGGCTTCGAGTATTCATTTTTTTCCCTCTTCGGTACGGTTGTAGATATGACGTTGGTAGCCGAGTGGAGCTTCGACGATCGTCGTGAGCGCGCGACGACACGTTTCGATAATGACCTCTTCGTCGCGAGCAGAGTTAGTTTCAACGATTTCCAAGGAACGACCATCACTGCGAGTGTACTACTAGGTAACGACAACGACAGCACTATTGGATCGTTGGAGTTTTCACGACGGGTTTCGGAGCGAGTGTCAGTTGCTATGGAGCTAGTGCTCCTGAATGAGATCGCGACAGACGATGTGCTGTTTCCGCTAAAGAATGACAGCTATTTAGAAGTGGGATTAACTTATGGGTTCTAACAGAAGAGAGTGGTTGGGTGGCTAAGTCGGATTTAGTGTTTGCGACTGCGGTCGACCTTGCCTCAAAGATCAAACGTCAAGAAGTATCGAGTGAAGAGCTCCTGCAACTTTTCTGGGATCGCGTGGATCGATATAACCCAGAAATCAACGCGATTGTTTGGCAGATACGAGATCAAGCACTCGATCTAGCTAAGAAAGCAGATCAGCAAATTCGTCACGGCGACTCGAATCTGGGACCTTTGCACGGCGTTCCAATGACTGTAAAGGAATCCTACGATGTAGTGGATACCCCCACCACCTGGGGGATTCCGATGTTGAAGCAAAATTTCCCCCAGCAAGACGCGTTAGCGATAAAACGGCTAAAGGAAGCTGGGGCGATCATTTTTGGTAAAACCAATGTTCCTTTTGGTCTCGCGGACTTTCAGAGCTACAACGACATTTATGGTTGTACCAATAACCCTTGGGACTTAACACGCTCACCTGGGGGCTCTTCCGGCGGTTCTGCTGCAGCGCTAGCAATGGGTTTTACCGGCCTAGACTCAGGATCCGATATCGGAGGATCCATTCGAAATCCAGCACACTTTTGTGGATTGTTTGGACATAAGCCGACATGGAATTTGATTCCACCACGCGGACACTCACCACCCGGAATTCTCGCGCCACCGGATCTTTCCGCAGTAGGTCCGCTTGCAAGGTCGGCGCACGATCTGACGTTAGCCATGGAAGTCATGATGGGACCAGACGAGATTCAATCACGTGGATTAAGGGTCGAGCTACCTGAATTGACTAAGAGCATAGATGAACTCAAAATCGCGGTTTGGGAAAACGATGTCGTTGCACCGGTCGATGCCAAAGTGGTGCAAAAAGTGCGTAACGTCGCCAATACGCTGGAGTCGCTTGGAGCACATGTGGACTGGGAAGCGCGTCCGGACATATCGATTGATGAAATCCTTCGTAGTTACCAATGTCTTCTGAACGCAACGTTGCACTGTAGGATTCCAGCCGATGAATTTCGTCAGCTTGTGGACGATTTGTCCGATGTAGATGAATTTGACGACTCTCCAGATTCGAAATTAATGTTGTCTCCAATAGCTCGCTATCGCGACTGGGTGCAATTTCACGAAGCACGGACTAGAGTTCGTTGGGCTTGGTACGAATTCTTTAACAAGTTTGACGTCTTACTTGCGCCGATCATGGCAACCTCAGCATATCCGCACGATCATGGACCTTTTGGTGAACGAACAATCACGGTAAATGGTGAGCCTCAGCACTATTTCAAGCAACTGTTCTGGGCAGGACTCGCAATAAATGCCTATTTGCCGTCTACGGTACTACCCACAGGACTATGTGAAGTCGATCATTTGCCAATTGGAGTGCAACTAATTGGACCGGAATACGGAGACATGATCACTATCGAGATCGCACACATTTTGGAGCAAGAGGGGTATCGGTTTACTCCGCCACCCGAATACTGTTGAACCAAGTCGAAGTACTCGCGCATCCCAACGTAGCACTTGTAAAGTACTGGGGAAAGCGAGACGAAACTGAGAAGATTCCAGCTAGCCCTTCGCTGTCCATCACTCTAGGTGGATTAGAGACAAGAACCTCTGTTTCAGAATCCGCTGATGACAGGATTTTCATTGATGGTCAGTCCGTGTATGATCAGAAAATCTCGCAATGGCTCGACTGTTTGCGTAGGGAGTACGACATTCCTCGGTTGAAGATTGAATCCAATAATAACTTTCCAAAGAATTGTGGATTTGCTTCGTCTTCGTCGGGCTTTGCTGCGTTAGCAGTTGCCATAAACAAACTCTGTGGATTTAATTTAGATTTCGCTTCGTTAGCGCGGATCACTCGTCTTGGCTCCGCGTCCGCAGTGCGTTCGTTGTTGAGTGGCTATGTCGCCATGAATCCCGATGACCAAAGATGCGTGCCTGTTCAAATAGTTCCACCAGACTACTGGAACTTACGAGTCGTAGCAGCAGTGACGTCAACCGAACCGAAGCTCACTTCATCCACTAAGGGTATGGCACAGACGGTTTCGACCTCGCCGTTTTATCAGAATTGGGTTGCCCAAACTGAAGAAGATTTTGAACTATGCAATGAAGCAATTCGGAATCGAGATTTCAACACATTAGCCGAGCTTAGTGAAGCGAATTGTTACCGTATGCATGCACTGATGATGTCTACCCTACCCCCACTTCGATATTGGCGCGCGGGCACCATGAACGCAATCGACACGATTGAACGATTGCGACATGATAGGGTACCGGTATTCTTCACCAGTGATGCGGGACCACAGATAAAAGCGATTTGTGAACCCGATGTTTTAGCGACCGTTAAAGACGCGCTAGACGACACCGATGGAGTTCTGTTTACGCTTGAAAGCGACGTAGGCGATGCCCCAGCCGTTTCGGCACATTAGTGTCTCAAGTCCGGGAAAATTGGTTATTGCCGGGGAATACGCGGTACTGTATGGTGCATCAGCACTCTCGTTAGCGATTGATCGACGTGCGCAATGCACTTTGAAGATTAGCGAAGAAGGACTCTGGCAACTCAGCGGTTCACCGCCCTTTTGGAATGAGTCTGTCTCCTTGCAAGAACTACTTTCTGAAAGTAGAAGTGACATAGCAAGTGCTGTACTCAGGTGGTTTTCTCAGCGGACGTCGCTCCCCGAAAGCGCTGTCTTGCACATGGATACAACAGGCTTTTATTTTGAACAGGACAAATTAGGGTTAGGGTCCTCTGCGAGTGTGTTGGTCAACCTTTACGCGTCGCTCGCTACTTTAACTGAACTGCCAATGAACTTAGAGGATTTGTTGGACGTATATCGTGCTACGGATCAGCACGGTAGTGGTGTTGATGTACTAACTTGCTACTATGGCGGTCTCATTCATCTAAAACGACAGACCACCTCGAAAGAGGAGTTTCCCAGCGGGATATACTTAGACTTTTATTCTATCGGATTCAGCACGGAGACGAGGACAATGGTCGACAGTTTTCGAATTGCATTCGAAGATTTACCAGTGTCTTTACAGGAAAGTTTCATAGCTGCTGCGAACATGGTCGCGGATTCATTGAATGATAGACTCAGCTTTTTTACCGCGCTCCAACACTTTGTTCACATGTATCGTGAAGTGGATCGAGAAGCGAGGCTTGCAATTTGGAGCAAGCAACATGAAGCAATGCAGCGTCTGGCAACTAAAGTAGGAGCGTTGTATAAACCATCTGGTGCTGGTGGCGGTGATGTTGGCGTAGCAATAGCTACTGAGCGACAAAATTTAGCGGCGTTGCGTCGAGAGGTAGCAGATTTACCAGTGACTTTACTCGATCTGCAGAAGGATATCAATGGAGTCAGAATCGAAAAAACAGCGTAATTCGCGCATTCCAAACTTTTTCCGGTTGGATGTAACTGAGCGACTCGAAAAGCTGACCGAACACGGTTTCATCGACGCCTCAGACGAGTTATCTCTAGATACCGGAACCCACACATTGCGTCGGCACATCGCCGATAAGATGATCGAAAACGTGGTCGGAGTGTTTGGTTTGCCTCTTGGCGTTGCGGTTAACTTCTTAATTAACGGGAAAGAATATGTCGTTCCCTTGGTGGTCGAAGAACCTTCGGTTGTCGCGGGTCTCTCTGGTGCCGCACGGACAGCACGAATCAGCGGGGGATTCGCTGTCGCCTGTTCAGCACCCATAATCACGGGTCAAGTTCAAGTCGTGTATATCGATGATGTAGAACTTGCCCGTGAAAAGTTGTTGCAACATCGAGACGAAATCCTGAATTTAGCTAACACATTGCACCCCAAAATGGTGGCTCGTGGCGGTGGTGCAAAAGACATCGAGGTGCATACCTACGAAACTGGCCGTAAGGGTTCCATGCTAGTGCTTCACTTGCACGTAGATACACAAGACGCAATGGGCGCAAACGTCGTGAATGGAATGTGCGAAGGCATCGCCAGTCTCGTTGAATCTATTACCGGTGGAACTGTATTCCTACGCATCCTTTCGAACCTTACGGACCGCTCAATCGTGTGGGCAGAAGTAACCATGCCGACAGAAAATCTTAGTATTCCTGGATTTCACGGGAAGGAAGTTTGTGACGGTATCGTGTTAGCGAACGAACTTGCACGGGTGGATCCGTATAGAGCGGCTACACACAACAAAGGCATTATGAATGGTATCGACGCCATCGCGGTCGCAACTGGAAACGACTATCGTGCTCTAGAAGCAGCCGCCCACGCTTACGCTGCGCGCGACGGGCGTTACCGCGGTTTAACTGACTGGGAAGTTAATGAAGATGGAGATCTCGTAGGTCGACTCGAAATTCCGATCAAGGTAGGAACCGTCGGCGGTTCGCTCGAAACCAATCCAACTGTGCGACTCTGCCATCGACTTTTAGGAAATCCGACAGCCATTGAATTAGCAGGAATAATGGGTTGTGTTGGTTTAGCCCAGAACTTTGCAGCTATCCGAGCGCTGGCTACGGCAGGAATTCAGCAGAATCATATGACCCTACATGCGCGAAGTGTAGCGACGTCAGCTCAAGTTCCAGCCGACATCTTTGAGCACGTCGTCGACTCCTTGGTTGAAAACGGCACCATAAAAGTCTGGAAGGCTAAAGAGATCGTTGATCAGATGCGTTCGAACGAACCACAACAACAAGCACAACCAAGAAGCTCGGCTTTTGGTAAAACTATTTTTCTCGGTGAACATGCTGTGGTCTACGGAAGACCTGCGCTCGCGGTTCCGCTACCTGTGGCCGTGGAAGCAACGATCAGAGATTCCGACGTGTCCATGTTGATCGTACCTAGATGGGGAGTGGAGCAACGAATACCCTCCCAGGAAGATCGGCCGCAAGGCTTACTAGGCATGTTGGCCACACTGATCGAACGATTAAATCTGAGCGAACGCACCATGTGCATAGAGATTTTTCCCAACGTTCCAAGAGCTATGGGTTTGGGCGGCTCAGCGGCGATCGCTGTTGCGGTGATCAAAGCGTTCTCCGAACACTATGAGTTGCAGCTGAGTCTGGACAAGATCAATGAATTTGCCTATGAGTGCGAACGTGCCGCGCACGGTTCACCTTCGGGTGTGGACAATACACTAGCTACTTACGGTAAACCAATACTCTTTCGAAGGGATCAACAAACCAAAGAAGCAACCTTTCAAGACCTCAAAATTGGAACGCCGATACACGTACTGATTGGCATGAGCGGTAAAGAGAGTCTCACGGCGATGATGGTCGCGCAAGTTCGCGACGGTCGAGAACAGAACACTGCAGAGTACGAACGAGTGTTTGATGCAATTGGTAAACTAACCGATGTCGGAGCTAGGGCGTTTCAGGAGGGCAACATTCAAAAATTAGGGACACTCATGAACTTGTGCCAAGGATACCTCAATGGATTGCAACTATCTACTCCAGAGATTGAAGAACTAGTACATATCGCTCGGGTGCACGGCGCGCTTGGCGCGAAATTAACCGGCTCCGGTGGTGGTGGAAGCATCGTAGCAATTTTTGAAGAGTCCCCCGAATCTGTCATTGATGCTATGAAAGATGCTGGTTATGATGCCTTCTCCTTTTTGCTGAAATAGAATGGTTAATATCAATTTTCAATGATATTTTCGACTTGGAACATTAACGGTCTTCGGGCTCGATTCGACCTTGTTAGTCACTGGTTAGACAAACGCAAACCAGATGTCGTTGCTTTACAAGAAACCAAGACCGAAGATGCTTCTTTCCCAGTAGCACAATTTGAAGCTTTAGGATACCACTGCTATATACATGGCGAACGCGCCTGGAACGGTGTGGCTCTACTGTCGCGACAAGAAATGGAAGTACTTACCATCGGACTTCCTGGCGAAGCAGACACAGGCGCGCGGCTAGTCACCGCGAAAATAGATGACTTTACCATGACATCTGTGTATTGTCCCAACGGAAAGAATCCAGAACACCAAGATTTTGCTGCAAAACTCACTTGGTTTGATTCATTGGGACAATATTGGCGGGAGCTTACGCATGACTACGATACCTCGGTGATTGGAGGAGACTTCAATATCGTCCCCAGCGCGAGAGACTCTTGGCGAGGACAAGAGGGTGATGGAGAGATGTTTCACACGGTTGCGGAAAGAGAGAAACTTTGGGCGTTCGTAGCACAGGACGTACACGATTTATATCGCGAATTAAATTCTGGGACAAAGGAGTTTACTTGGTGGGACTATCGGGGTGGCTCTTGGGAAAAAGGAGAGGGACTGCGGATCGACATGATTTACGGAACTCCTAAAGTGCGCGCGTTGACAGAGAGAGTAGTTATCGATAAGGAATATCGAGATCGAATTGACGATTTAACACCTTCAGATCACGTACCGGTTTATGTCGAATTGAAGAGTCTCTGACTCTCAGATCGTAGAGTCTAATAAACATATAGTTTTTTTGTAGTTAGTGAATGAAATAGATCAACAAACGCGCGTGCGTCGTCGAGTAAAACATCGTAGACGACCTCGTCGAAGAGAGCCTCGACCACCCTCTGAGAGTAAGTTCGGTCGCACTTGGTGGGGTAAACTCTGGCTTAACTCATTTATTGGAATTGACTTCCAAAACAGAATTCCACGAGGTCGGTTGTACGCGAACCCTACACGGGTTCGGTCTTTAGAAATTAAGGGAACCACAGTGACCGCTCCTGTGAAAGGGCGCAGGAAGCATCCATATAGGGTCAAAGTTTCATTACGACCATTTTCGAAATCTGAACGTTCCCAGATATTAAAAGCAGTAAGTAGTAATCCATTTGTGTTGGGTGAACTGTTAAACGGTCAGTTACCGGCAGATATTCACGAACTCGCTAACGAACGTGGTATTAATCTCCTACCAAAGGATTGGAAGTCGCTGAACGGTACCTGCAGTTGTCCTGATTGGGCTGTTCCCTGTAAACATCTTGCGGCTGTTATCTATCTACTAGCAAACGAAATCGACAAGAATCCTTTCCTGATTTTTCGGTTACACGGCATGGACTTGCTCGCTGAAGTGAAAGAGCGTTCTCATGTCGATCATGAGCAGCCCGAGCCGTCCGAAGCCGTTGAATCACAGCACACTGGTGAAACATCATCGGTACCGAGAAAGTCTCCCTTACCGTTGCTGGATCTCGATCTCTCGGCAATTCCAGATTTGGGTGAGAGACTGTTTACTCTGTTACAAGAGCGACCTCTATTCCACGAAAACGATTTTCGCGAGATACTGAAGACTCAATATGCTCGTACCAGTTTACGAGTGGCGCGATTAGAACCCGGTTTACGCGATGACGCAATTGATGTCAGGGATTACCTTGGACATACGATCTATATCGATGATTTTGGTACGTTTGTCAGCTCCGTTGACGCAGAGGGAGAGGCCATACACAAGTGGCAACAAGACTGGATCGAAGATCTTTTTCGCTTACGCACGCATGGGTTGAAATCTGTAAACGAAGGGGACGCGCATGCAGTCTATTGGTATGTGGTGTTTCGAGTTGCACTGAAACTACTAACACAGCAGGCGTTCGTACCACGCATGGTCGCATATCCCAATGGGGAGGCGACCATTCGCTGGGAGGCTGCGACGATCGATGGCGCGATCACAGCGATTCTAACCCAACTTTACGAGCAATGTCCCGAAGATATGTTGCGGATAGACTCGTCCGAAAACGCGGGTTCTCTTGAACCCAAGCGACAGGTTGATGGCATACTAAATCTGTTATTGACTCACTTCATTAGTTTGGCTTTCCACTTCGCTCCTCCAGAAGACCATGACGACACTGTGCAAATGTGGTTCTTCACTGGAACCCGACACAAGTTCAAGTGGTTCGGTTACCGAGATACTCCGCAGGTGGTCCAACGTTGGCTGAACTGCCTAAGTTTTCGTGATCGATCCCATCGTGTTTTGATGTTTATTCAGGAAATTTTGCCTCCGGACCGAAGACCAGAACTACTCTCGTTATCGCGCGAAGGCCTACAAATTTCTACGGATCTCCTTCTGGGCGTTACATTCAAAGTCGAACGCGACACGAGAGTCTATTCACTCGCTGAAATAGGGGCTGAAGCAACAAGCATTCCGGAAGGTCCGCTCATTCTTAGTGATCTCGCCTTTCTTAGCACCTATTTTCCGGACCTGAGAGACCTACTACAAAGTTCTGCCCGCGGCAATGAAGATCTCCGTTCGTATTCCTTTGCAGAGTTTACGCCGATATTGCTTCAAGTGTTACCGGTACTCCGGCTTCTTGGGGTCAATCTAATCCTGCCGAAGAGTCTTGATCGACTTCTACGACCGAAGGTATCCGTCCGAGTTTCCCGGAAATCAAAAGAGGAAGTGAAGAGTTATTTACAACTCAACGACATAGTCGCGTTCGACTGGCAGGTCGCATTGGGTGAAACCAAAGTATCACAAGCAGACTTTTTGCGACTAGTGGAAGCGGCTCAAGGACTCGTTCACATTAATGGAGAGTATGTATTTATCGATTCGGATGAAGCAGAAGACCTTGCAACGAGATTGGACGAACTGCCGAACTCTATGTCGTCGATGGATATTCTTCGAGCGGGGTTAGCCGAGGAGTTCGATGAAGCTGACGTTGAGCTGGATGATTCATTTAATGAACTATTAACTTCGATTATGCAAGTCGAACCAGTGGAAATTCCAAAAGAACTTTGCGGTACGCTAAGACCGTACCAACGCGTTGGTTTTCAATGGCTAGTAAAAAACACCACATTTGGTTTTGGCTCATTACTCGCCGATGATATGGGACTAGGTAAGACCATTCAGGTGATCTCTTTTCTCTTACATCAAAAAGCGAAGGGGGAGCTGAAAGAATCCGGCGCACTCGTGGTTGCACCAACTTCGGTACTCACGAACTGGCGCAAAGAGATTGAGAGGTTTGCACCATCTCTCAGTGTCAAGGTCTATCACGGCACTGCACGCGAGGCGACTCAACTACAGAGCGACGTAATCCTTACTAGCTACGGGGTAATTAGAAGTGACGTGGATGAATTGAAAGAGACCCCCTTTCCCACTCTAGTCATCGATGAAGCTCAGAACATTAAGAATCCGGATGCACAACAGACCAAAGCTATAAAACAAATACACGCCTCGTCCAAAATTGCTTTGAGCGGGACTCCTGTCGAAAATCGTCTGCTGGACTATTGGAGTATTTTTGACTTCGCGATGCCGCGTTATCTCGGTTCTAGAAAAAAGTTTACAGACTCATTTGCGAGACCTATCGAATTAGATCGAAGTCAAGAGACGTTGGAATCCTTCCGCAAAATCACCGCGCCGTTCATATTGCGTCGAGCTAAAAGTGACAAGTCCATTATCAGTGACTTACCAGACAAGATTGAATCCAATAGATTCTGTTCACTGACCTCCGAACAAGCGGCACTATATCAGAAGACCGTTGATGATACGATGCACAAAATCGACGAAGCGGAGTCAAAAATCAAGCGTAACGCTAGTGTGTTAAATCTGATGTTGCGTTTGAAGCAGATCTGCAATTCGCCGAGTCACTTTTTGAAGCGGGATTACACTTCAACGGAAGAATCTGGCAAGCTGTCTTTGTTTGTTGACATTCTCGGAGAAGCTTTAGACGCTGACGAAAAGGTGCTCGTGTTCACGCAGTTTGCTAAGATGGGGGAGCAACTGGTGACTTGTGTCGAAGCTGAATTTGGGTTCGAACCAGCGTTCTTACACGGTGGCGTGTCCCGAACGATGCGTGATAAAATGATCGACTCTTTCCAGAACGACAGTAAGTCGCGTGCAATGGTTCTTTCTCTAAAGGCTGGAGGAACCGGAGTGAACTTGACTGCTGCTAATCAAGTAGTACATTACGACCTTTGGTGGAACCCTGCGGTCGAAAACCAAGCAACGGATAGGGCGTTCCGGATTGGTCAGACCAAGAACGTATTGGTGCACCGACTGATAACTGAAAACACCTTTGAAGAGAAAATTAACGATATGATCGTGGATAAAAAGGCACTAGCCGAGATGACGGTCGCGGACGGCGAAATTTCGATCACCGAGTTGTCCACTGAAGAGATTCGAGAGATCGTGGAACTTCGATGAACAGGTCGTGGTTAAAGTACTCTCTTCGCACATCAGTGTTTTTCATAGGACTGAGTATGTTGTCTTGCGCACACTTGGAAGTGGAGTATGAAGACATGTGGGATGCGATCGTCGCAGATGATCTCGGAGCGATTAAGAAGTTCTTAAACCAAGGTGTCGACCCCAACTCAGGTCGAGAGTCAGACAATCGGTTACCGCTCATGCATGCGACCTTGCACGATAAAGCGAGTGTTGTCGAGTTGCTGATCGACAATGGAGCAGATGTAAACGGTAGCGATGTCGTTGGAAACTCGTGCTTAATGACCGCCGCGTTTCTCGGAGCTGTCGACTCTGTGCAAGCACTTATATCGGGTGGCGCTAACTTGTTTCATCGAAATGTGATCGGTGAAGACGTGATCGATGCTGTAGGTATAAACTGGCGGATGACAAACTACTACGCAAATGAAATTTATCAATTAGGGGTTACCCGAGAGGCTGTTGTAGCTGGTCGCGACAGGGTGCGACCCATTCTGCTGGAAGCACGGGAACAAGCTGCTGAGCAAGACATCTGGGTTGCGTTAGCTCTGGATCGCTTGGACTTGGTCAAAAGCCATTTAACCGGAGTCGACGATATAACCACCATTGTTACCACGGAGGGTAGTCCCATTCTTGTTGCGGCGTCTGCTCTCGGACAGATGGAGACTGTGAAATATCTTTTGCAAGTCGGTGCCGATATTGAGTCTCGCGACGCGCTTGGCTCAACACCACTTCTCGTCGCTGCTTTGTTCGGACACGAAGAGACTGCGAAAGTTCTATTAGAGAATGATGCCGATGTTTCGACCGTCAACTTTCAAGGTACGAACCTGAACGGTGCTCTTCAACTAGACTGGGACGTTACCAGAGGAATAGCCACACTGATCGGGTTGTCACTAGAGGAAGAACAACTCAAGAAAGCGCGGGTGAAAATCAAAGAACTGATAGAGGCTCGGCAGGACTTACAAAATAGTGCCGACTAACAGAAGCAAGAATAGACTTGTCGCGTTAAGCGTCTTCGATCGTCGGTAGCCATGGACCTCTGGCTAAGCGTTATTGTTATTGTTTTAGTAGCAATAGTTGCTATTGGAGTAATCGTTGTACTCAAACGGGAATCCCGTCAGCTTGCAGACCGATTACACGAGCTCGAACAAACCCAGACTCGCACACTTGACGAGCGGTTTTCGGGAAATTTGCACCAAACAGTCTCCCATCTACAAGGAGTACAACAGTCGCTTGGTCAAATACTTGAATCGCAACGTAGCATTCAAGATCTTTCGCAAGGTCTTCAAACGTTAAACGACCTCATGACCAACAAGCAAGCGCGAGGTCATGTAGGCGAGACGCAATTGAAAGATATAGTCAAAGATGCGTTACCAGCTGATTTTTATGACTTTCAAGTAACCTTGGAGAACACCAAACGCGATTCTACTACAAGAGTGGACTGTTTGTTGAAGATGCCCGAACCGTCCGGACACTTAGCAGTAGATTCGAAATTTCCATTAGAGAGTTTCATTGCCTATCGTCAAGCAACCGATGAGACTAGTCAGAAACTAGCTAAAAAAGAATTGTTGGCGAGTCTGCGACGACATCTTCGAGACATAAGCGAGAAGTACATTATTGAGGGGACGACCGCAGACTGTGCTCTAATGTTTTTACCGTCGGAAGCGGTTTACTCCATGATCCACGCGGAGCTTCCAGAGATTGTTCAGGAGTCGCAGAAATATCGCGTGTATATTGTGAGCCCTTCGACTATGATGGCTACGGTAGTTACCCTACGTTCAATCTTTAGGGATGTCGATATTCGCAAACGTGCTGATGACATTCGAACGCGGCTGGGCATCATTGCCGAAGACGTCAATCGATTCAACGAACGTCTCACTAAACTAGGTCAACACTTCGACCAAACGCAAAGAGACTTGAATGAATTGAATACATCGGGGAAGAAGATAGTAGCCTCAATCACGAAGGTACAAGACTTAGGCTAGTGCAATCCAACTTTGAGTACTAGTTGTCCGAAAGAGCCACAGTCCACTTGAGAGCATGGTAATCCCGTTACTAACTACAATCACGTCTCGAATACACACATCAAACAGTACTTCTTACTAATCCCATGACTGCGAAGACCATGGAAGAACTCACGAGTTTGTGTAAACGTCGAGGGTTTATTTTCCAATCAAGCGAGCTATATGGCGGCCTTCAAGGCATTTATGACTATGGCCCTCTAGGTGTTGAACTGAAAAACAATTTCAAAACCGCATGGTGGCAGTCAATGGTGTATGAGCGCGATGATGTCGAGGGTATTGACGCTTCAATCTTGACGCACCAAAAAGTACTCCAATATTCAGGTCACGAGGCGACGTTTACAGATCCACTCGTCGATTGTAAAGTTTGTAAACGACGCAGTCGGTTCGACTCTCTGTCTTCCGACAAGTGTCCCCATTGTGGATCCACGGAACTCACAGAACCCAGACCTTTCAATCTTATGTTTAAGACTAACGTAGGACCCGTGGAAGACTCAAGTAGTTTTGCGTATCTCCGTCCTGAGACCGCTCAGCATATCTTCGCCAACTTCAAGAACATCATTGATGCCACGGCGCGCACCGTACCTTTCGGTATTGCTCAAATGGGTAAAGCCTTTCGCAACGAAATCACGCCACGAAACTTCATTTTTCGGGTGCGCGAACTTGAAATCATGGAACTGGAATACTTTGTACAACCGGGCACCGATGAGGACTGGCATCGCCGATGGGTCGAGGAAAGACTAAACTGGTGGGAAGCTCAAGGAGTCGCGCGGGATCGATTGTCTCTATACGAAGTACCGGAATCGGAATTATCGCACTATTCCAAAGCAACGATCGACCTCATGTACCCGTTCCCACATGGTGTGGAAGAGCTCGAGGGTATTGCGAACCGTACCGACTTTGACTTAGGTTCACATACAAAACAACAAAGTGAGCTCAACATTCAAGCCAAAGTGGAAGAAAACCCAGACTCTACAACGCGTTTAGCCTTGCACGATCGAAACAACAACAGCTGGTTTGTACCTTTCGTAATAGAACCGTCCGCGGGTGTCGACAGAGGGATTCTCGCAGTCCTGAACGAAGCCTACGAAATTGAACAGCTAGACAATGGTTCTGAGCGAACGGTGCTGAGATTACGACCACATTTATCGCCGATCAAAGTAGCGGTGATACCATTGAAGAAAAATCACGAGGGTATCGTGGAGCAGGCTCGCAAGATCGTACGACAACTACAGAAGTTAAAACTGGGGCGGATGTTCTTTGAAAACACTGGAAACATTGGCAAGAGTTATCGCAAACATGATGAGGCGGGCACCCCGCTTTGCGTGACAGTGGATTTTGAAACCTTGGAAGACAGTACGGTTACAGTTAGGGACCGAGACACCATGCTGCAGCAGCGTGTAGGCATAGCAGAATTAGGTTCGCTCGTAACCGATGTCGTTCTCAGCAGCAGTTAGTTGATGACCGAACAACCCGTGAAGCCGCTGCTGAACAATAAGGACCGTCTATTTCGTCGAACCCCATTGCACCTAAAACTCAGCGAAAGGTAAGGATCTTACTCCTTTACTGAGCGGCGAATTTAAACTGCCTGGATGAACCACGAAGCCATCGGAGGTCAGTTGAGGTAAATCCTGTTGGAACTTTGTTATGCTAGAAGCCATGGTACGACGTGGCGTAGAGGACAACTTCACTTCGATAGGAACTAGGTGGGATCCGGTGTCTGCGACAAAATCAACCTCAGCTCCCGCAGTAGTTCGCCAGAAATACACACTCGGCCTGCCACCTCGGTGAGTATAAGTTTTTACTAATTCTGAGAGGACGGCTGTTTCCAAAATAGCTCCCCCCATCGGTCCAGCAAGTGCATGTTCCGGGTCTTTCAATCCAGTCAAGTGACAGAGCGTACCTACATCCGTGAAGTAGATCTTTGGAGTTTTCACGAGTCGCTTCCCAACGTTAGCATGGTAAGGACGTAGGATAGTGACTTGATAGCTTGCTTCGAGTACAGAAACCCAAGCTTTTATTGAATTCACAGCGACTCCTAGGTCTCGAGCGATGCTAGTCAAATTCAATAGTTGACCACTTCGTGCGGCGAGGGTACGAAGAAATATCTGAAATTGTGTTAGGTCACCAATCTGTCTCAAAGTACGAACGTCGCGTTCTAAATAGGTTTGGATGTAACTCGAATGCCAAAGTGCGAGGTCTCGATCGGGGTGTGTAGTAAGTTCGGGATATCCTCCTCTCAGTAAGTCTTTCCACAAAGTGTTTGGGTCGAACGTGGTCTGAGAGGAGTCTCTAGCCGAGTCATTTTGTTCCCAGCGGAGCGGGCGATTTGGTTCGCCCGCGATCTCTCGACGCGATAACGGTAATAGGCTAAGAACAGCTACACGTCCAGCCAACGACTCGGAAACTCGGTCTGACAGTAGGATGTTTTGAGATCCGGAGAGCAGGTACTGTCCGACTGCGTTTCGATTGTTGTCTATGAGTTCCTTGATATAGGAAAGAAGTGTTGGAACTTGTTGAATTTCATCAAGAATGACGGGTGGCGGGTGTGTTGCAAGAAATCCTCGTGGATCTTCGATTGCAAATGTTCGAATGTCAGGAAGTTCGAGTGAAACGTATCGATATTCGTTACCGAAGACATGCTTTAAAACCGTTGTTTTCCCTGATTGACGGGGACCAGTGAGGACAACCGCGGGAAATTCAGTCGCAGCTTTTGTCAAAACCGACTCGAGAGATCGAGCTATGTATTGGTTTGCCATATGTGGATATTATGCATTTGGAATGCATAATATCCACATGCTAGGCCTTTAATTTCGAGGATGAAATATATTTGGTCAAGCACTGAGGCTACTCACCATTCCTGTCGCGCAAGAACCCTCGGAGATGCTCAGACATTTTGGGGTTGCGTAATTTACGTAATGCCGTAGCTTCGACTTTTCTGACTTGCTCTTTTGTGACGTTGAGCAATTCTCTTATTTCCTCTAAGGAATACTCGCGCGCTAAGCCGACTCCAAAGCGCATCCGAAGAATCTCAGCTTCCTCGGAGCTCAGTTCTGTGAGAAGTTCGGTGATGATGTCGTGTAAATTCGCTGTCGTGGCGTTTTCGGCTGGTCCGATCGTATTGGGATCGTCTAGAAAGTCGCCGATCGAATTTTCGCTGTCTTGCTGGACGGGTGCATCTATGGAGATTGCCTCTACACAGACTCGCTGAATCTGGTGAATTTTCTTGTGACTAATTGTGGACTTCTGGCTAAGTTCAGCTATAGTCGGTTCACGTCCTAACTCCTGCACCAATTGTCGATGAGTTCGATTTAGACGCTTCATAGTTTCGACTAGATGCGCTGGGATTCTTATCGTTTGTGCGTTTTCAGCAATGTAGCGCGAAACCCCTTGTCTGATCCACCAAGTCGCATAAGTCGCAAACTTATAACCAAGTCGATAGTCGTATTTCTCGACAGCTTTCAACAAACCGATATTTCCTTCTTGAATCAAATCCAAAAGGTAGGGTCCACGATTGGACAGTTTTCTAGCAATGGAAATTACGAGTCTTAAGTTTGCTTGAACCATATCTTGTTTTGCATCGGCAGCTTTCCTTTCACCCAATTTCATCTGCTCGACGATTTCATTCAATTCGGTTCGAGAGATTCCTGCCTTTTTTAGTAAGTTGTTGATGGACTTTTGCGACTTCGCGATATCACTACTAGCATCTAGGAACTCCACACTCCAAGGTTCTATCGATTTGATCTCTTGTCGTAACCAGTGCACATCGGACAGTGTTTGATTCACGAGTCTTGACTTAGGCATACCGCAAGCGAGACACAATTGGTAAATTCTGTGCTCGTGCTTTTGTACTTTTGTCTGTAATGTGTGCGGTAATGAGTGCAGTTCCTTACGCAACTCCGGTACCAATTTGAAGCGTGAGTACGTATTACAAAGTCGTTTTTGTGCTCCTAAATACTTTCTCGACGATCTTCCTTCCGAACGAATCACTCTTTTGAAATTTCCATACACTCTCTTGAGTTCTGAAAAACGCTCTAGTGCAATCTTGGGATCGATGATGTTGTTTCGTGTCCCATGTGACTCTTGAGCCGAGTTGGAACTAGCTGTTGTTGCCGGTACTACAGTGCGTACTGGGTCGAGAAAACCGGATACAACGCTCTTAAGTTTTTGTTCTCGTCGTGCTTTACCGTGTTTCGTAAGCAAGCGTTCTACTACGCCCGGAAATCGCGCCGCGGCAGCTGCCTCTTCTCGCATACCTTCCTCGTAGCGCATTGCAATTTCAATCTCTTCGTCACGCGAAAGTAACGTGCTCTGTCGTAAGCCGCGTAAATAGCTGTATGAGAGACTTGTACTTTCGCCATTACGCGTTTCACGTACACTGATTACAGCGACATTTGCATCCGTTTCAAAATCCGAACCATTCGTCCTGGATGATTCTTGGGAAACTTCAAAGTCTTCGCGAAGCCCGTGAATAGGAATTTCTAAACTACACAACAAGCTTATGACGTTGTCTAGTAAATTCTCACGAGGGGTTTCATCGTCAAGATATTCGGTGATTTCGTCGACTGTCAGGTAACCTTGTTCCTGACCTATGTCGATCAAATCCTTGATTTGGATTTGCCTTGACTCAGTGTGTGATGTTTGCATATTAGTACTCGGCATACCGCAGTTGCGAAAATATCACAGGGAGTTCTGTCGTACGACAAAATCGGTGCAACCGTTTATTGAGACATAAAATATTTGAAAAAGTTCGGGCCCATAGCTCAGTTGGTTAGAGCAGTGGACTCATCAAATAGGTGCGTTCATCGTGAAAGCGTTGAATAGAACGGGATGAATTCAGGGAAACCTAAGACGATTACGTCATCGTTAAGGCAACCTTGAGCCAAACCAACGATACATCGTTGGGAGGTGCAGAGACTACCTGAGAACTGATCGCAGTTCGCGCGATCGAGAGTTCTTAATAACAGGCTTGAGCGTCCCGCGCCCTAACCAGCATGTGCTGTCGGGCGATGAGATAGTCCACGCCACTGGAAACAGTGGGTGTCTAGATTCTTCTAGATCGTGAATCCATAGGTCCCAGGTTCGAGTCCTGGTGGGCCCACCAACCTCGCACTTCCTAGTCTTTGATTAGCGGAGTCAAACACTTTCACTCAATTCGTGCAATCGCTATAAATCGGTCGAAATCGAACTTGACTTGACCGGTAGCAAAGAGTGGACTTATCCGTTCCAATCCGTAAGTCGAGACTTTAGATGTCGCAGAGCTTTTGCTTCGATTTGACGAATGCGCTCTCGAGTGATATTGAACACTCTACCGACTTCTTCGAGTGTATATTCTGTGTTCTGACCGATACCAAATCGCATCCTTAGAACTTTCGCTTCGCGGGAACTAAGTTCGCCCAAGCGTTCGTGAATGACGTCCCTCAACCCTCGAGATTCTGCTTGATCCATTGGCGTAGATTCATACGGGTCTTTGAGAAAATCACCTAAACTAGCGTCGTCGTCTTCACCTATCGGAGCATCTGTAGATGCTGGTTGAATACTGATTCCTTGAATATGTCGAATCTTATCAAGTATTAATTCCATTCTTGCAGACAGTTCATCGACCGTGGGCTCGCGTCCTAGTTCTTGAGACAACTGTCTATGGATGCGGTTATGCTTGTTAACCAAATCAAACATGTGAACCGGTATTCGAATAGTCCGAGATTGATCCGAAATCGAGCGCGTAATTGCTTGCCGAATCCACCACGTGGCATATGTCGAAAATTTATACCCACGGCGGTATTCAAACTTGTCGACGGCTTTCATCAACCCAATATTGCCTTCTTGGATTAAGTCGAGAAAGTGAAGACCACGATTGTTGTATTTTTTGGCGATCGAAATCACCAAACGCAGATTCGCTTTAACCATTTGGCGTTTTGCGCTTTCCATCTTGCGCTGGCCTTTGGTAATTCGACTATCAATGTCCTTAAGGGTCGAGTACTTTTTCACACCACTATCGTTAAGAATTGCATTGACGCGTCGCTGATGGCGAAATATCTCTGTTTTCTTTATCAGTAAACCACTACTGTAAGGATAGTCTCCCCGAATGTGGTGGCGCATGTCAGTTATAGTGCCCGGCGGCAAGACTCGTACCAGTTCTTTGAAAATTTCTCTCGGCATACCGCTCTCCCTTACGCAAATCTGAAAGAGCAGCTTTATTCGCCGGCGGACTTCCGCCATAGCATTAAGTGGTTGGCCGAGCAGCTCTTCATGTGCTTCAGGTGTTAGTTTGAATCGAGAGAAACAGTCAATTAACTTTTCATGCGATGCCGCCAATTCGGCTTGTTCAGATTTGTTCAACCGGCTGGGGCGTTTGTTTTTGGTAATCCGTTCAACGACCTTCTTGTGTTTTTCGTTGACTTTGCGTAGAGCTTCGAAGCGAGTTTGGGCGATCTCGGGATCCGGCCCCCGAGTACGTGGTGTAGTCTGTTGCGGAGGCTTTTTAGTCGCGTCGATTTGTACTGGATTCTGAATTTCGGCATCAGGATCTAGGTAGCCGACTAGTAAGTCGCTTAGCTTCTTCTTTTTATTGGTGTTGTCATATTGTTCGATTAACCAATCGACCGTACCGGGGAATTCTGCAACGGCTTTGAGAATGTCTCGCATACCTTCTTCGATCTCGCGCGCAATTTTGATCTCATCGTCTCGCGTGAGTAACTCAACTCCCCCCATTTCGCGCAAGTACATGCGTGCGGGATCGGTTGTTCGGCGCGCCTCGGAAGTGACCGCGGCTAGAGCTATCGCAGCCTCGTCAGCAGCAACATCGTCCGAAGAGTTTTCGGTAGTGGTAAACAGATTTTCTCCGTCGGGAGCAGCTTCATCGACGCTAATCCCGAGGTCCATCAGGTTATGTATGATGTCATCGATCTCGTCTTCGTCGCGGTCATTACTTAACACGTCGTGAATATCTGCGATAACCAAGTAGCCTTGGTCGCGTCCGCGTTCAATGAGTTCTTCGATGGGACTCTGTTCGGTATCGGTATTTGGATTGGGCATTACTACCTCTATAGATGAAACTTTAATTAAAGTGAAACAATCGAGTTGCTAACACTGCAAATGCATAAATTAAACATCGCGCCGGGCAATCTCCCGTTTAAATCGAAAGATTAAGGTGTCGATCGCATTCAAGAGTGGATCCCTGAGACCAGTTTCTTGTAATCCAGGTGGCGCGCTTTCTGCAACTTGCACTAAATATCTGTGTTCTGGTGAATTATTCTCGTAGGATGCGAGCAGTTGCGCGAAGTTATTCAACTCGTTCTCGCGTATTCGCAGAATCGCGTCGAATATCAGTGACTCCTTTTGTAATTCGGAAATCGAATTCATTGACTTTTTCGAAATAAGAGGCACTACATCCATGTTGTGTACGAGACTTCGTAGGGTATTCCGTTCCCCGACTTTCAGTCGTTTGCTCTTCCGATCTGTAGATTTGTTGTTTTGAGAACTCAATTCTCTCGTAGTTCTGGACCCTACCGAAGGGTAGTCACGGAGGCCAAGAATGGGGATGTCGTGCCCGACGATGTCCTGTAATTTCCTAAACATGAAGTCTCGATACAGCTCGTAAGGAATTTCATTGATAACAGTCCGCGCGCGTTCTACGAACGCAGACTGACCTTCCGGGTCGTTGATGTCGTATTGTGCTTGTAATTCATTGAAGAAATACGCGGAAGAATTCGGCGCTTTTTCCACGAGTTCATGGAACTGCTCCACTCCATGTGTGCGAACGTAAGAGTCCGGGTCATCACCCTTGGGTAACCGAACGACGCGAATTCGTTGGCCTTTTTTCAAAAGTGAATATCCGTGTTCTAATGCGCGCCAAGTTGCTGTAGCTCCCGCATCGTCGCCATCAAAACACAGGACATATTCCGAACAATACTTGAGCATGAGCTGTATTTGCTGAAGAGTAAGCGCGGTACCGAGAGGGGCTACGACGTTTTCGATTCCGTGTTGAGCTAAAGCGATCACGTCCATGTACCCTTCGACGACAATCAGGCTACTCAAAGAAGCATTCGAACGCCAGGCTTCATAAATCCCGTAAAGGCACTTGCTCTTGTTATATACCAACGACTGCGGTGAGTTCATATATTTAGGTGCTTGGTCCGTAGAAACTACACGACCGCCAAAAGCTATGGTTCGCCCACGCATGTCGCGGATGGGAAACATCACTCGATCTCGAAACTTATCGTAGGACTTTCCTTTGTCGCTTTGAGTAATTAGTCCACAATCGAGTAGTACTTGTTCTTCCACTCGTGCCAGAGCTAAGCTGATGGAATCGAAGGCATTAGGAGCATAGCCGAGTGCGAATTTTTCGATGATCTCTTGTTGAATGCCGCGAGATTCAAGGTACTTCAAACCTGCAGAACCGTCCGCTAAAGTTTTCTGGTAATAGTCTGCTGCCGCTTCTAATGTACTATACAGGAGTCGAAATTTGTTGAGCTCTTTAGGCGTATAACGTGACTGCTTCCCGTCTGGAGGGAGCGGTATCCCAACGAGATCGGCCAGCATTTTTACTGCCTCTGGAAACTTGAGCCCTTTTTGGTGCATGACAAAATCAATCATGGAACCATGTGCCCCACAACCATAACAATGGTAGGTTTGGTCGACAGGGTAAACGTGGAACGAAGGAGTCTTCTCTTGATGAAAAGGGCATTTTCCTTTGTAACTTTTCCCGCTTGGGGTTAATTCCACAGAGTCTCCTATCAGACTCACCGCATCAATTCGATCCTTGAGCTCTGTTATGAATTGTGGCGTGAAACTCGTCATAGACTGTTTAGTTAGCACTCAGACGCGCTTGAACAATCTTGCTTACTTGCGCCATGTCTGCCCGCCCACTTAAAGATTGAGTCAGGTGTCCCATGACTTTTCCCATGTGCTGCATCGAATCTGCTTGCAATGTCTTACAAGCTTGATCAACAGCGTCGCTTACTTCTACCTCGGTGAGTTGTTTAGGTAAAAATTCTTGAATGACCGAAATTTCATACTCCTCCTGTGTCGCAAGATCGTTTCGACCTCCATCGCGATATTGGGCAGCGGAAGAAGCACGCTGTTTTTGCATGCGTACCAAGACTTGATGTAGTCCTTGATCTGTCAGTTCACTACGGGAATCGATTTCAGCTTGTTTGATCTCAGCATTAATTAAGCGCAGTATCGCCAAACGTGCTTTATCTCGAGCACGCATTGTCGTGCGGGTGTCATCTCTTATACGTAGTTTTAGCTCAGAATCCATGCGTGGACTCGTTCTTTTGTGTGACTTGTTGTGAGAGAAGATGCTTAGTGCAGTCTTTCGAACTTTCTTGCTTCTCGATAGAGCTTTTTGAGGTGCCTCTTTACCGCGGCCGCGTTTTTTCGTTTACGAACAGCTGTCGGTTTTTCGTAATACTCACGACGGCGCGCTTCAGACAATACGCCGGACTTTTCGCATGCGCGCTTGAAGCGTCGCAGCGCGACATCAAAGTGTTCGTTTTCTCGGACGGTTACAGCGGGCATGCAGTGTTCTCAATTTCGGGAAGCGAATTTTACTCCGATTTTGGGTAAATTTGTACAAAAAGTTGCAAAAAAGACCACATTAAACGGTGATTTACTTTAATATAGATATGGTCAGTTGCTTAGAAGTCAATTGCGCTCTCACTAAAATTCGGTGTCCTCGCAGGAAGAAGCTTGCTTGATCGGTAAAGCCCGCAACTTACACAATCCCTTGCAATATGAGGAACGCCTCCTTCTTTGCGTTAGTTCCATTGATTCAATATAAGTCACTGATTGTCAAAACAGTGCTCCTTTGCGATTACCCGTAGGAAACCTCAAACTATGACCAAACTCACGGAATTTTCACGCAAGTACGAAAAATTTAAGGCACGAAATTTGTCGCTCAATCTTGTACGTGGTAAGCCGGGTAGTGATCAGATAAAGCTGAGCAATGATCTAGACGGCGTTCTACAGGGAGACTACTTCTCGATAGATGGTACCGATACGAGAAACTACGGCGGATTAAGAGGCATACCTGAAGCAAGAGAATTGGGCGCTTCGCTACTCGGCATCGCATCAGAAAGAGTGATTGCTGGCGGTAACTCTAGCCTGCATTTGATGTATATGACGTTGGAATTATTGGCACATCGTGGCTTAGCAGGATCGCCGCTTCTACGAAATTCGAGCGCTTGTGCGATCTGTCCTGTTCCCGGTTATGATCGGCATTTTTCCATGACCGAGTATCTAGGGTTTAAGATGTTAAACGTGCCCATGGATGCCTCGGGTCCGAATATGGACGCGATTGAAGCATTGGTTCAAAATGACATTAACACTAGCGTGCTCTGGTGCGTACCTAGGCACTCAAACCCTACTGGCTGCACTTACAGCGACGAGACTGTAGCTCGTATAGCCGCGTTGCCGAATCTTCGTCGCGGACAACCCGATAATCCCTTCTACGTATTGTGGGACAATGCGTATGCGGTCCACGATTTCAAAGAACCAACACCGACATTAGCCAGTCTCGACGACTTGGCGATTTCACACGGTACGGAGGACAGGATTGTGCAGTTCGCCTCGACTTCGAAAATAACGTTCGCGGGTGCAGGCGTCGGATTCATTGGCTCTTCATCGAAGTTATTAGCTGACTATGAGCGCCACTTAGGGATGCGCACGGTTGGATTCGACAAAGTAAATCAACTACGTCAGGCACGATTTTTGCAAAACGGTAATGGTCTGAAAGCGCACATGAAGGAACAGGCCGCGATTATTGGTCCGAAGTTCGATGTCGCACAGCAAGTGCTGGCTCAGGAACTAGGAAACTTAGATCCTCAGATAGCTTCCTGGACTGAACCCACAGGTGGCTACTTTATATCACTTGATGTAGCATGCGGGACTGCGAAAAAGGTTGTCGAGGTTGCCAAAGAAGCTGGTCTGGCGTTGACACCAGCGGGAGCTACTTTCCCATACGGTATCGATCCTCTCGACGCGAACATTCGCATTGCGCCTACATATGCTAGTGTTGATGAAGTACAAATTGCGATGGAATTGCTAACTACATGTGTCAGATTGGTACATGCCTCTACGTAGGAGTGGTAGTCAGCTATATGCGAGACAAATAGTAAGAGCGTGCCTAAGTGGTAAATAGCACACGTATAGGGATCGTGCAATTGTGTTCGCGTAATGAAGTTAAGCAGAATCTTCAAACCGTTGAGAATCTAGTAGCGGACGCGGTCGCTCAGGGCGCGGAAGTTGTTTTTCTACCCGAAGCTTTCGCATACATTGGATCCGATGAAGGACAAATCCCGCTCGCAGAGATTTTCACTAGACCAGGTCCGATTCTTTCGTCTTGTGTTACCCTAGCGCATACTCATGGCGTGCATTTAATTGCGGGTGGCTTTCCTGAAAGAGCTACTTCAGACAAAATTTACAACACTTGCTTCCACGTTACTCCTACGGGCGACATCCAAGCTCGATATCGAAAGATTCATCTATTTGACGTAGATCTCGCAGATGGTACGAAACTGCAAGAGTCTCGTACGACGGTGCCGGGGCAAGAGCTGATAACAACGGAACTGCCCTTTGGTACTCTAGGATTGAGTGTGTGTTACGATCTACGTTTCCCACGTTTATATCAATCCTTAGTTGACGCCGGTGCAGTGGCTGTGACAGTTCCTGCGGCTTTTACAGCGTACACCGGACAAGCACACTGGCATGTACTCTTACGGGCTCGTGCGATCGAATGCCAAGCCTACTTCATTGCCCCAGCTCAGGTTGGCGATCATGGTTATCCGGGTCGACAGTCGTTTGGACATGCTTTAGTTGTAGATCCGTGGGGATCGATAGTCGCAGAGTGTTCGACGGATGAACCGAGCGTTGCTGTCGCGGAGATTAACCCGTTAGAGGTTACTCGAATCCGAACTCAACTCCCGAGTCTTGAACACCAAAGGGAATTTCAATGACCGAAGGCGCATCAGTTCGTAATACCGCTCTAATCCTCATTGCATTCGTGGTAGTTCTAGCGGGACTCAAACTTGCTCATCAAGTTGTAGTACCATTCATGTTGGCTGTCTTCATTGCAACGATAGCCAGTACACCGATTCAATGGTTGACTCGGCGGAAGTGCCCACATTGGCTAGCCGTGGTAGCAGTGCTGTTAGTCTTGGTTGTAGCGCTCTTCGGACTGGGGTTAGTGTTCCTCCAAGTCGTGAATGAGTTTCAGAATGAGCAAACTCATTATCAAGATCGAATAAAAGCTTTAACACAAGACACCATTGGCCCAATCATAAATACTCTATTTCCCGATTCGGACTTTGACTTTTCTACTATCCTAGATCCTAGCCGGGTCATTCCTCTAGCAAGCCAAGCTTTGCAGAGTATCGGTCAGCTTCTCTCCAACACGTTTCTCATTTTTTTGACAGTGTTGTTCATCTTGGCCGAGGGAAAACAGTTGCCTAGAAAACTTCGAGGGTTGCTGTTGGAACGCAATATGGATGTTCAATGGCTCGACCAGTTTGGCGAGAACCTCAATCGCTATATCGCGGTCAAAACTTGTACGAGTCTGCTAACGGGAGTTTGTGTTACCGTGTTACTTCTCGTCATCGGGGTTGATTTTGCAATACTTTGGGGACTACTGGCGTTCATGTTGAATTACATACCAAATATTGGCAGCGCAATCGCCGCGGCTCCTGCGATATTAGTTACCATCGTACAATTGGACTTCGGACCTGCCGCGATCGTACTAGTGGGCTATGTTGCAATCAATATCGGAGTCGGTGCCGGTATAGAACCGCGCTTTCTTGGTCGAACCTTGGGTCTTTCGACGTTGGTCGTATTCCTCTCATTGATCTTCTGGGGCTGGATGTTTGGTCCGGTGGGTATGTTGTTGTCCGTTCCGTTAACGATGACGGCAAAACTTGCGTTCGAGGCACACGAAGCAACCGCTTGGATTGCTCATTTGCTTGAACCGAGCCGTTCAGATCCAGAACCCTCAGTACCAGAATCAGAATGAGAAACTCCTTTTAGCGAGTCTAACATCTACTCCTAGTATGTTCTTTCCGATTTACGATCACAATCCGATAGATCGCAAGCCGATTGTTACCTATGCGATCATCGGCACGAATCTCGCAGTATGGATTTTTGGTCAGGGAGCAAGGATGGTTGCTGGCCTCTATGAAACATCTTTGTGTAATTACGCTCTGATTAGCGGTGATTTGTTCGGACAGTTTCCGAGTGGAACTTGGTTTTTATTGGATGGTACAGTTTGTGTACTTGACGGACAACACGAGTATTACCGCTTGATTACGCACATGTTCATGCACGGTGGGTGGCTACACATCATCGGAAACATGTGGTATCTTTGGATATTTGGTGATAACATCGAAAACGCACTAGGTCGAGTTCGTTTTCTGATCTTTTACTTGATTTGTGGTCTAGGTGCTGCAGCTGCTCAAATTGCTACAGATTTCAATACCGTGGTACCAATGGTTGGTGCTTCGGGTGCAGTGAGTGGGGTTTTAGGAGCGTATATCTTGCTTCATCCGCGGTCGAGAATTAAAGTTCTTTTGTTTTTCTTTATGATTATCGAAGTACCTGCCGTAATCGTCCTTGGGTTTTATTTCGCGCTACAGGTATTTAACGGTTTGTATGGGACAGACACCCAAGTTGCCTATTGGGCGCATATAGGCGGTTTTGTTGCCGGTCTCGTGTTGGTTAAGCTAATGAAGAAAAAGGAACAAAAATTTACGTTGCGTCATTAACCAAGAACCATGTAACGATGGTTGTTGTCATCGCCGAACTTCAGCCTTGTATGCTATAACATAGTCCAAAACAACAGATCACGAATTACATAATCGGTGCTATGAAAAAGGACAGTAAGTTTGTTTGGTTGGTAAGACATGGAAAATCTGCTTGGCCTGCTGCTACTCCCGATATGGAGCGACCACTCAGTCAGCGCGGACGTCGCGATGGCGCGACGATGGCGGAAGTTCTTGCTACATCAGACCCCGTCCCACAAAAGTTTTACACGAGCGACTCTGAACGCACACGACAAACAACTGCACTGCTTAATGACACACTAAAGCTACCCATCACATCAACGCATGATCTCTACACCGGATCTTACCGCGAGGTGGAAAAACTCTTGCGAACGACCGAGGAGTCAATGTCTTGTGTAGCAGTTGTATCCCATTTGCCCACAATCGAATCCTGCATCCGTGCGACTAACGAATGGCCTGAAGAACATGCTTTTCCCACACTGGCAACCGTGTGTTATGAGCTAGGCAGTGCGTGGGAAGAGTGCGAATTCGCGCACGCCAAGCTACGGCAATTTTTCATACCTCGTATGTTTCGTGATGCCGCGACCTAATTTAATCAACCTTCCAACAATTAATATTCTCACTTAACCGCCCAACAGGACTTGCTGATGCTCACTTTTCTTTCTTTTATAGTCTTATTATTGATCGCATTCTTCATCTATCGTATATGGGATGAGCTTCCTGACATGATCATGTCGATGAAGGAACAGAATAGAGAACTCACTAAGATTCGCGAGATTCTTGAAAACGCGTCCGATTCCAACTCATGATTCGGTTCGCACTCGATTTCACCGAGCTCGTTTTTCTAAATTTACGCGACTAGAAAGAGTACTAACGGCAACATCAAGACGAACGCGCAAACCAAGTACAGCGTGACATTAAAGATGTCATTTTGAACGGGTTCTTTAGCTAATTTCAACCGCGAGCCGAAGAGAACCCATACTAAGCCACTCAAAATCACTGCACCCACCAGGGAAAAAATCAACGCGGCCATTTTCTTGAATCCTATTCGCTCGACGGGCAGTCAGAGTCGGGTAATTCTTCGCACCAATGTAGATATTCCAACCATGTCTTTTCTATGTGAGAGTAGTCTCTTTCAACTGGACCGCTCGTTTTCTTATCGGCGTTGACCGCTCGTTGAACCTGTTCTACTATCTGTGCGACGTCTTCTCTCTTTAGTGCTGTTTTGAACATGTCAATTGTGGTACCACCTTTGTGCCCCAATGGTTTGGTGATAGGTACTAGGTCAAGAATCGATTCAAGCAATCTTGTACTGTCAGCTTCGCAGACTCGAAGAGTTTGTTCTATCAACCAACGTGTGAGTACCGAGGGATGATCACAAATCGTTTTATATTCGTCCCATTCCATGATTGGCGTTCATCTATATTACGAAAGGGTTAGCGCCTCCCCCGTTAGTAGCTCGTACGCTTCTAAATATCGCTGCATCGTTCCCTTCACCACGTGTTCAGGCAACTCTGGACCCGGGGACCTTTTGTTCCATGCTCCTTCGCGCACCACGGTTTCCAAGTAGTTCCGCACTATTTGTTTATCGAAACTGCTTTGTTCACGCCCGGGTACCCAATCGTCGGCGGGCCAAAATCTCGAACTGTCAGGGGTGAAGATTTCATCGATCAAGATCGGTTCCGATCTATCTTCGAGAAGTCCAAATTCGAACTTCGTATCGGCCAAAATGATACCCTTACCACACGAGTACTCACTAGCTCGAGTGTAGAGATCAAGAGTCTTGGTCTGAAGCCATTCCATGGTTTCTTGACCCACCACACTCACACCTTGATCAAAGCTAATATTTTCATCGTGGTCCCCAACTTCCGCTTTGGTTGATGGTGTAAAAATTGGTTCGGATAAACGATCACTGTTAGTCATATTCGGAGGTAGTTTGATCCCACAAACAGCTCCAGTTTGTTGATACTCTTTGAAGCCACTACCAGTGAGGTATCCTCGAGCAATGCATTCGACTGGAATCACCTTGGTACGGCGACAGAGCATCATTCGATCTTGTAACATTGACTGTTCTGACACGGACAATCCCGGTACGTCACCGGGATCGGTGCTGATCAAGTGGTGATCGATAGTATCCGCAAAAAACTCGAACCAAAATTTAGAAATTTGAGTAAGAACTCGACCCTTACCTGGTAAGCCCGTAGCCAGCACAACATCAAACGCACTAATCCTGTCAGTCGCAACAATCAGTAGTGCCGCCTCGCGATTCGTTAATTCAACGTCGTATAGGTCCCGTACTTTTCCCTGTCTTCGATTCGGCAGACTTAATTGGGTCTGAAGGACAGTCTCTACCATGATTGGGCCAATCTGTAGGGGTAAGTGAGCAACGTTGAATCTCGAAAACCAAACGATATAGTATGCACAGCAAAAACTTCTTGAGTTCTAGAACTCGGAATGTAACCAAACTGACGAAGGTCGTTTATTCGTAACCGGTTAGCTCCATGTAACCTCGTCCTACTACCGCACCTGCATCTGTTATCTCGACGACGCCTTCCCAGTAACGAATACTTGCGTCCATCACTTGATCGTCGAACTTCGCAGCAATCAGATAACGGATATCGTCGATTTCTAAGATCCACTCAACAGGATACGACTTCCAATATCGACTCGGTGTGATCGACCAACCTTCTGCGGGAATGAGAACGGTGCTCCCTTCAGGTTCAATCCACATACCGGTTCGGAGAGTCTTTATGTTATTGTCATCGGCATGGAGCTCGAACAGCACCAAATCGCGACCGTCCTCGAAGTTTAGCGAAAACCAATACCAGCCACGGTAGGGTTCGCTGAGAATTTGACTACTCCACTCGCGGTCTAACCATGAGAAACCCGAGACGGTGTACTTCTCTCCTTCGATTTCCAATGTTCCATTAGTGGGTAAGCGCGAAAATGAGTAGTAATAGGAAGCGTGATCAGGACTCTTTTGCGAATAACCGTTCTTGCCGTGGAGGATCATTGGTTTACCCCGATTGATTGAGAGTTTGATTCGGTAATCTGGAGTCCTTGCGGATAGCTCTAATGGGAAGAACGAAGACGATTGTGACACTAACTTCCAATCTTCAATAAAGACACGAAACGGTTCTATTTGAGCACCCGCCAGTTCTGGATGACCCCGGCTAAATCGTTCATTGGACCGATGAGTTTCCGTTTGAATATCGGAGACAGCAAAATGTCCCATGTAAACTTGTCCCGTTCGCCATAGATTAGACGAATCGTTGCCGGTAGCTAAGGTACGGCGAAAAATAGTAAATTGCACACCAAACTCACGACCGTCGTGGTCGTCTAAGATCGCTGTAACGTACCACCATTCGAACAGGAATTTGTCATGGGGACCATGATCAAGGGGAAAACTGAGTGCATAGGTTCCGTCCACCTGTGCAAACGCCTCGATATTGAAGTTCGACCCCATCCACGCACTCAAATCAGACGAAGAAGATGGTTGACTACAACCCCAACAAATAAAGGGCACTAGAAGCAGTGTCGTCAGAACTTTCAGAAATTGCGCGTAATGGTTCATTTCGGATTGTTACTGATGAAAAACCAAGGTAACACTGATGCTACTGCCGCAGCACTCATACCGAGTAAAAGAGGATATCCCAAGGTCATAGGGGCAACATGCAAGTTTATCGTCCAGTGAAAAGCGCGCGGATTGACGAGTTCGCACAATAACCATGCGATGCCGATTCCGAGTGGTACAGATAGCGAACAACAAACAACACCCAGTAGCAATGATTGGGTGAACGATTGTCGGAATAACGCGAGTCTCGAAAACCCAAGTGTATTCAACAATCTATATTCGCTACTCTTTGCACTCTGCATAGCAAGTGCTGCATTGAATAAGCCGATTACAGCTACCACCACGGCAATTAGCGCGATAAGATACGTGAGAGCAAAGGTACGGTTAAAAATTTGGACTGCTCGTTCTCGAATCTCTCGATGGTTCAACACAGTAGCACTCGGGTACGTCTCTTGCAGTTTTCGTTCAACATCAGCGAAGGAATCAGGATGCACGATTAACAATACACGGTCGCGTACAAGTAGACTAGCTGGCACTTGATTTTTCGGTAGCAGAACTACACGCGACACGTCACCGTATGATTTAAAGATGTGAATGATCGGAAGATTTATAGGAGTCAAATCGGGAAGCTTTAACTCTAACTCGTCCCCGACCTGTACTTGAAGCTGTGATGCAATTTTTTCGTTTACATACACTCCGACACGATCGGTTTCGTATTCGTAGCCGTACCGACGGGCTTCAAACTCGTCAAGTGAAGTCGCTATCACGTCCGTCTTTCCTATCGATAAATTGCCCTCTCCTCGGAAGTACTCACGAACTTCCTCCACGCCAGCCCATTGTCTTATGATCGCTGGGTCTACGCTGCTAGCCTCACGTACTTGAACTCCTGGTGGTAGTCGCGCATCCAATAGTTCAAAAAAATCCGTTCGAAGGCTACCAACCATTAGTGTAATACCTATTGCGGTGGCGATTGCGAGCGAAAACGCGACAACAGCAAACTTCGCTTGTTTTAGATGTTGCCACATCGCACGAACGTTGATTCGCGAGATCAAACTCTTTGGGATGATACGAGATACAAGTGCATCAAGAAATCGCATGATGGTTGGTGTCAGTACAACGATGTGTAACACGCAGAGTGCGAGAACAGCTAGGTAAGCTCCCACTAGGGTGGTTGTCATCCAAATTCCGAAACACAACATCGCAACGGCTAGTACAACCCCAAATACGAGCACTATCCATGCTAGTTTGCGTACTTCGCGAGTGAATGCGAGTATTACCCCTATCAGCGCAGTCGACAGTCCAAGGACCAATCCTTTGGAGGTCGCGACTAGAAAAGTAGCCTTGGGTACTTTACTAATTAGATCGCTATGCTGAAGAAAAACGAACGCGAGTATCGCCGCAATGAGTACCGAGAACAACACTAGCGCGGTTGCTTCCAGTATCAACACAGATCGAATCTGAAGAACCGAAACGCCGATTGTCTGTAAGCGGTTGAATTCTTGCGTCCGACGTTCAATGCTACGTACCGTCGATTCGTAGACTATAAAGCCTGAAACCAACACAGCTAGCAATCCCAACAATCCCATATTGAACGCAATTGATCCTGCAAATGCTTGAGTCGGTTGCCAGACCGCCATCGGTTTGATGTCGAAGTCTGCTAAGGATAGTTCCGGTAGAGTGAATCCGAATCCAGAGGTGATACCAGGGAAGACATGTTCCAACCATCCCCACGCTGGCTCATGGTTGTTTCGAAGCCATGCTGCATCAATTTCTCCCATGCGGCCTAATAAATTCTGAGCCGTAGCAATGTCCGCGAGTAGAAGTGACTGTTCTCCGGAGTGGAGTTCCAGTACTTTGATGTGGTTTGGAAAGGATGTATTTGCTAGGTCATTACCAAACGCGACAACGGAATCTTGAGTTACTAGTTGTGTCGCTGTTTGTGGTTGGGTGTCCCCAAGATCAAACGACGCGTGCAGATCACTTATCAAATCGATA
The DNA here is from genome assembly GCA_009841615.1 of Gammaproteobacteria bacterium. Taxonomy (GTDB): domain Bacteria; phylum Pseudomonadota; class Gammaproteobacteria; order Pseudomonadales; family Azotimanducaceae; genus Bin55. The sequence continues at coordinate 124,123 of VXLL01000035.1, forward strand.
CCAATCAGCGGAATCGCGCGGCCAGCAATCTCCAGATTTCCTTCAATCACCGGTACTACTCCGACTATTTCTGGGAGGTCACCAGCTCGCCATCGTTCCCGAAATGTGAAGTATGAACTTTCGTGATTGTCGGTAAATGGAACAATGTAGTGATACGCAGACTGGGGCTGTCCTTCTGCAAACTCATGCACTAGAGTGTGGTTTGTCACATGTACCACGGTAATTGCGAACAGTGCAAGCACTAGATTGACGAGCAATGCAATCATTACTAAAGGGCGCGAAATTAGATCACGCCACTGGCTACGAACGAGATATTTCAAGTTAACTGAATTGTGCGCGCAACGTATGCACTAACGTCATCGCTGTGTGTTGCGACCACAAGATTTGTACCCAATCTTTCGTGCTCGTCCCAAAGCAATTTAAAGACTTCGGCAGAATTCCCTCCATCTAAGTTTCCTGTGGGTTCGTCGGCAAACAGGAATTGAGGTTCGTGCGCGACTGCTCGAGCGATCGCCGCTCGTTGTTGTTCACCTCCCGAAAGTTGAGCAGGGAAGGCGTTCAAAAGAGCACTCAACCCTAATTGTTGAAGTCGATCTAGTGCCCGTTCGCGTAAGTGTTCTCTTTTCGTTAATGCGAGTGGTAACAATACGTTTTCTTGTACTGTTAGTGTGGGTACGAGATTGAAAAACTGGTACACAAACCCAACGTGGTCTCTTCGAAACCGTAACAGTTCGCCCGCCTTTAGTAGATTCAAAGAAGTTGGCACCGAAGAGTCTTTTAGGTGGACCGTGATTTCACCCTTGTCTGGTCGGATCAGACCCGCAATCAATTTCAGAAGTGTGGTTTTCCCCACTCCACTGGGTCCTCGGATTACAGTGGCTTGGTGCGGTTCGATCTTGAAAGAGACATCGTCAATTACCCACCGTTCTCCCTTCCCATCGGGAAACTTTTTACCAACGCCCTGGACATGAATTACCACTGATCGAGAAAGGGTTGCATCCCTTGAAGTTGCTTTCCCGGACGGACCGGAATCTTGTGATAGCCCGTTCGAACGTGTTCGATGAGATCTTGCGCATCGGTATAGTTCGAGATCATGCGTAGTGTCGTCAGAGTCGGCAGGATCATTCGCCACTCTTTGGTTTTAAATTTTTCAAGCGCTGCGTCAGGACGTACCCAACATGCGGAGACTGCTTCAGCTGTGAGAGCGTCAGCTTGTTGTCCTGACGGTAATTTGGCGAGAAAAAATCTCGTATTGAATCTTGCAGGAGCAAGCTCCGGTGTGATCCAATGGCTGAAGTAGTGAACTTCGTCAGTCGCTAGAGTGAGCTGGTGTTCTTGGAGTATGAATTGGAATTCTCCTGAAGAATTCGATACCCTCTGAGCCCACTCTCTCAGTCTTAGTCGCTCCTTTTCAGTTTGTACAGTGAGAATCTCATCGTTTTGCCGCGCGAAGATAACTCCGCATTCTTCGAAACATTCTCGAATCGCGCATACCCAAAAGCGCAATCCATTATCTGTCACGCTCAGTAATTGCGAAGCTCTAGTGTCTGACAACAAGGGACAGCACGGTGCTAATACAGAGTCTGAAGGATCGATTTTGCCTCCAGGAAATACATGAAGCTTCGGGAATGCACCTTCCGCAGGACGTTCGATCATGAACACTTCGTATCCCGTGGGTTGGTCTCTAATTAGTACCATAGTCGCCGCTAGGAGCGGTTCAACGATTGAGTTGTCGGTCGTACGTTCTTCCGTGAGAGAGGTGCGCTTGCTAGTCGGTCCGTTCGACATCATATTGGGTCGCTAGCTGCTGAAGGTATTCTTGAAACTCTTGCAATGCTAGAGTCTCCTTTAAACTGGTTTCTTGTTTGATTAATTCCTTTGTAGACTCTTGCATTTCAAATAGATTTCTATCTGTGCGGACTAGTTGTTGTTGCACAAATCGGTGATAGCCCTCCAATTCTGTTTTGGTAAGCTGCTGCGGGGCAATCTTGGTTTTCAGGCGGGCGTAGAGTTCGCGTAGCCGAGGATCTTCAAAATGCGCCATCGACCACGCCCTGCCGTTTGTCAACTCCTTCCAAAAGTTCGCGCACGTTATCCGATCGTTATCTGAAATAAAGTCATCGTAAAGTGCTTCCTCAGCGATTTTTGGTTGGCTGACTTGCTCGCGTGCTCCAAAAATCGTTCGTAGTTTCTTTGGAAGATCGGTTGCTGCTAGCACTCGTCTCGAATTTCTTTCAATTCTGTCCAGATCAATGCTGAGCCTTTTAATGTTTTCTGGTCGCAGGGCTTTGAGTACTACAACCATAGGAGCTTGGTTGATGGCGACTACGTTGACATTGAGTCGCTCTTCTGGTTCGACTTTTTCGTCGGTGTCAGAGCGTTCGAACAGTAGCCTAGCTAGTTCATCTGCGCTGGAAGAAAACATCAAGTCGATGTTACTTCCTAAATCAACAACGATAACCCGATTAAACATATCGGGATGTCGCGTAATGGGTAAGACAGGTGCAATGCTGTAACGAGCATTGCCATACTTGGGAGACACGTGCAGGATAGCCTGTCGAGCGTTTGGGTCTAACAAATTTTTCGCGGTACCTTGTTTTCGTAGAGTGTAGGCGTATTTCCAGAGTTTTGGTTGTGCAGCTTTAACTCTGCGTGCTAACTCGAGAGTCATTTTCACATCGGCTAACGCGTCGTGTGCGTCTTCAATTGGTATACCGTTAGCCGACGCCAGATTCCCTAAAGCAAACGATGGAACGCCATCAATGACTGGCCACTCCAATCCTTCGGGGCGTAAAGCACCTGTCAGTCTTACGATGTTGAGAAAATCTAATCGGCTGTTTTCCCGCTTGTGTTCGTGTTCGTACGGTGGTAGAAGATTCCGATACATCCCAAAACGAACAAAGTTGTCATCAAACGATATGTTGTTATACCCTATGATGCAGGTGTTTGCCCTACTGAGCTCTTGTCTCAATTTACTAAATAGTTCATACTCGGGAATGCCTTGTTCCGCCAGGGTTGCTGGTCGAATCTTAGTAATCTGAAATGACTCAGCGGTTGGCACGATCTCGGGAGGCAGTTGGACGTAAGCACTCAGTGGTTCCCCGAGTGGTTTTAGATTTAGATCAGTGCGTTGTCCAGCGAACTGAATGATTCGATCATAACTGCTTCGCAGTCCTGTGGTCTCAGTATCGTACCAATAAAATGACGGTTTCCTTCGAGTGGAATAGGCTTTACGTATGGTGGTAGATGGCATTAGTTGATCAAAGAGTCGGACTGACTCTTGGTCCGTTGCTTGCGGTAGTAGTAGCAATTCTAATGTGGTGGGGTGGATTACCGACGGCCGCCTGGATTACTGGAAGTGTCACTACACTTGTAGTGGTATGGTGGATGCTAGAACCCATTCCCATTCCAGTGACGTCACTTATTCCACTCTTTGCATTCCCACTGTTTGGGGTAATTGAAATCGATGATGTAAGGGCAGCTTACGGCCATCCCTTGATCTTGTTGTTGCTAGGTGGTTTCATTCTCTCAACCGCAATGGCGAAGAGTGGCCTACATAAAAGACTAGCATTCGTGATGTTAAGAATATTTGGTGCTACCAGTGGTCGTCGCTTAGTTCTAGGTTTCATGGCGACGGCTGCAATTTTGTCAATGTGGATGAGTAACACCGCGACCACGTTGATGCTTCTTCCGGTCGCGCTGGCGATCTTGGATCGAATTAATGAGCCACGGCTAGTTGCACCTTTGTTGTTGGGCACGGCGCATGCAGCTAGTGTCGGTGGCATCGGAACTCCGATCGGCACGCCGCCGAACGTGGTTTTTCTTGGTGTTTACTCTCAGACAACCGGTACTGAAATAGGGTTCTTTGAGTGGATGACGTGGGGAGTTCCTGTGGTCATATTGACCGTACCGTTGTTAGCTCTCTGGTTGACAAGACATGTAAATTACAAGACTCAGATCGAGCTACCAAAAGTCGGCAAATGGACTCGAGCAGAAATATTAGTTCTGGCAGTATTTACATTAACTGCGTTACTTTGGGTGACTCGTAAACTACCGGAACCGTTCGAAGGTTGGTCGTTCATATTTGGAGAATTTTTTAGTGGTGCGACAAGCGATTACATGGCCGCGTTTTTTGCTATTGTCCTACTATTTCTGATTCCCGATGGTAAGGGTGGAAAATTACTTGACTGGGAAACGGCAACAACGATTCCTTGGGGAATGTTGATTCTCTTCGGTGCAGGACTCAGTATAGCAACAGCCTTCACTAGTTCGGGATTGAGCAAAGATCTCGCCACAGAGCTCCAAGCACTCGAAGTTCTACCGGTCATCGTGGTTGTAATAATCATATGTATCGGAGTCACTTTTCTTACCGAGGCGACGAGTAACACCGCGACTACAACTTTGTTACTTCCCATCCTTGGAGCGACCGCGGTTGCATTGGCCGTAGATCCAAAGTATTTAATGGTCCCAGCGACGATGAGTGCAAGTTGTGCATTCATGTTGCCTGTAGCGACGCCTCCGAACGTGGTCGTATTTTCTAGTGGTAGATTCCCCATAGAAAAAATGGCACAAGAAGGGTTTGTGTTGAACTTGATCGGAGCCGCTGTGATCTCGACGATGTGCTTTTTCTACTTCGGGCTTTGATCACCCCCGAGTTCTTGATCGTCATTTAACGTGCACGCCCTGCGAGGAGTCGTTAGTTTTGCGATTCTGTTCTGTTATACGCTGGTAGGCTGCGTGACCGTTTATGTCCTAGCTCTCGCTCAGTTCCTCTGTCCCGTACCTAGCTGGAGAAAGCAAATACGTGGCGCGAACGACGGTGTAGTCACAGCATGGGTTTTTCTCAACGAAAAGATGTGCCAACTGTTGCGTTGGATTAGAATTGAGTTGACACTACCTGACACTTTACCAACGCGCAAAGAATGGTGGATCATCGCCAGTAACCATCAGAGCTGGGCGGACATCGTGATCTTGGAGATCGTGTTCCGGACATTGGCACCACCCATTAAATTCTTCACAAAACGCGAATTAATTTGGGTACCGTTTCTTGGCTTCGGTTTATGGTTGTTGCGATTTCCCTACGTGCGACGCGGCAAGCGCGAGAAAGGACAGTCGCGACAACAAGCACAACAAAAAAATCGCCAAGAATTAAAACGCGCAGCACAACAGTTTCACGAACGACCGATCTCGCTTTTATTGTTCTTGGAGGGTACTAGGTACACCCCAATAAAACACACCCAACAACGTCCCTTGTACCAACACTTATTGCGTCCCAAACTGGGAGGCTTGGCATTCAGTTTGGAAGCGCTAGATGGCGAAGTCGACCGAATCGTCAACGTCACCGTCAACTATGAAGGTGCGGTTCCGGGATTTTGGCAATTTTTATGCGGACGGTGCAGGCAAGTGACCGTTCGTGTCGAAACTATCCCTCTTACTGCTAGTTTCAATCAGAATTTGAAAAAAGAAGTTTTGAAACTATGGGAAAGAAAAGACCGAGTACTGACAACAATGCGTTCGTGAGTTGAATTCAGTGCTACTCTGTTCGAGACTCTGAACTGAATTCTTTGTTTATGTGGTAAGCTCTTCCTTGCAAATTTCTTGTAGCTTGGAAGTGGTTTTTGAGTTCCTGTTCGGTGGGTGTGTCACTACCACAAGCCACAACAAGTTCGTTGAAATCACGCTCAATCTTTTCTAAAACAGTTTTCAAAGGCGACTCACGGTCAAGTGAAGTAACCGTGTTGTGGTCGTAAAAGGCGATGTGGTAGTGAGGGACGTTGCGAAAGCAGTCGAAGCGCGCGAGTTCCTTGGTTTTACCCCGTACGGGACCGAAGAGTCGAATGGTTACTCCTTCATCTCCTGCAAGTTTTCTGTACTTCACGTTCCAGTGAAATCTTCCATTGTTAATTTGTTCTTCGGGAGTGTCCATATTCTTCAGTGATTGAGGTTTGGATTAGTTACCAGTTTCTAATTTTTCTAGGCGTTTTCGAATGTCTAGTATAGAAGAATTCGTTTGCCTTCTAAAGGCATCTATCGAACCGATATCGTCGTCGTGACTATCTACGCTTAGTTTTAGCTGCTCAAGTAATGCTTTGGTTGTTTGTGCGGTCGTATTGAAATCATCCTTTAAATCACGTTGTTGCCCCACGATCTGCTGCAACGTATTCTCAATATCCGTCAGCGATCCTTGAATGGTATTAATTCGCACTTCCAATCCATCAATATCTTCCCGCATCTTCGCTATTACCGGTGTGTTTTCGTTAATCCAATCTTGGTGACGCTGGTACCCGGCCCAGACTTTCCTCGTTTCGCTCTCCCAAAACGAAATTTCCTCGTTCATGGTCTCGTCTGACTGACTAAGAGTTTCAGCACTAGCTGACAACTGTGACTCCAGTGTGGCGATACGTTGGGCACTCTCCTGCAAAACCTCCGTGCGTTCATTTAGTACGGAATTTATTGACCAGACAAACCAGCCAAGTAGGATAAGAGCTGAAATGGTAAAGAGCACGAAAACAACTCGGCCGATACTGAATCCGGTACTTTGAGAACGAGGGTTTCTAGGACGACGCTCAACTCCAGGTGGCGCGCCCGAACTTGGTACTATGGGAAGGTCATTCATCTAAAGCAGACTAGCTATGATTCAAATTTAAAAATTGTATCCACGGGACTAGTGTCGTAGCCCCTCGGAACCAGACCAATTCTGAGAATTTAGTGTTAGAGAAATATAAGTAGAACAAGTGTCATAGCTGTCAACACGATTCCGGATGCAATCACACCTTGTACGCTCTTGATTAAGGGGTTCATTTTCCCAAATATGGCATTTAATTCTATGATCAAAATTATTGCGAGCAAAATGAACATCCCATAGGATTCTGCCGTGACCCAGTCGCCGAAACCTCGGCCACCGTTTATGGTTGGAGGTGTGTGAGCGCTTGATACCATTGTCGCCAACATCGGTATAGAAAACAGAGTGTTTGTGCGGCTTGCGAGTAACGCGGCAGCTGCTGCACTTCCTTGATTAGGGTCCGCGGCACCACCATCTCGCAAACTTTCGTTCGATTTGATCACTATCTTTTGATTGGGCCAGATTATGAACCAAACGTTCGCAGCCATCAATGTGGCGACAACGACAGCTATTAGCGTGTCTTCAAAAAATCTATCCGTCGTCCAAACACTGTGTAACAGATACAAACCTGTCAAGAACGTGAACAATGCGGCCCAACGGAACCACCACAATGCCGACGGGACTAGACCCGTAAATGCGCTGATCTTAGCTTCGTCTGAAGCCTTTGCTAAGTACCCACCCTGTACGAAATTGAAATAGTACAGTAAACCAATCCACGCAATACCAAATAGAATGTGGGCAAAGCGGGCAAAGTATTCAATGACGAGTATGTCAAATTCCATCGTAATCTCCTCGTATTCTTTGCTGATTCGAGACAATCAATACCGACTGTTGCATTCGATTATGCAATTTAAGCAAGCAACATATGTCAATTGTAAAAGTTTTGGGTATTGACTCATTTTGTAAACAGGGGCATTACCTAGTTTTGATAGAGTCTTGCTCGCAACACAGATTCTTCCGAGGCATACATCGGACCGTTTCGAATGATCCTCGCTGATCTTGAACTCGTTAGTGTCTTTTCTCTGAGTTGTCGCATCTGCCCCTAATACTTGGCGATAGGTTTAGAATAGTGACGTGTGCCGGTTCCGTACAAAATACCCTTTTTTATTCATACAACTTTATTCATCGAACTCGTACGAACGTCTGGTATGATTCTTGCTTTAAGAAAATACTCCGATAACCCCAAACTCCAGTGACATCCAACTCAGAGCAGGCTCCTGCAAAACCACGTAACCTTTTAAGTCTTCCGGTGTTGGTACCGGTTGCGGTTTCGATGCTCTTCTTATCGATGGTTATGTTGGGAATCGTTGGCATCTCTCGCATGCCTGTGGAACTGGAGCCTTCCTTTGAAGGGAATCAGATATTTGTCAATTTCTCTCGTCCTGGAAGCACCCCCGAAGTAGTCGAACGCGAGATTCTGCTCCCCTTGTTGTCTCGTATCTCGGGGCTTGGTGGAGTGGTAGACAACAATGCGTCTATTACTGGTTCATCGGGTTACCTCGCATTGAACTTTCATCCAAAGACAAAAATGAAGAATCGCAAGCGTGAGATTGAAGACATTGCGAGTGTTTTATTACGTCAGCAAGATCGAGGATCAGCTTATATTGGGGTAAATAGTTATTCGACGAGTGCAGAGAGTCGCTTGATCATGCGGGTATTGGTCACCTCAAAGGGACTTCACTCCGACGCGATTTTTGATCTCGCGAGTGATCGAATTGAACCGAGACTAGCTTCGGTGCCAGGAGTCGCACGCGCCCAACTTGAAGGCGGCGGGGGACGTCAAGTCAATATTTTTGTGGACCCGGACGATGCTGTAGCGTTAGGAATTTCGCTTGGAGACATTCGTGGAGCGATCGCAAATAGTTTAGGGCAGGTGCAATCGGTCGGTACTCTGGATTCCGGTAATGGTCGGACCAGCGTGATGGTAGATGGGCAAGTCGATTCAATCAACCATATCCGGAAGACACGTCTTGATCCAGCGCGCGGAGTTAAGGTCGCGGACATTTCGACGATCGAACTAGGGTACGCTCTAGGTGAAACTCGATTGCGGTACAACGGCAACCCCGCAATCGGACTACGCATTTTTCAAGAACCAGGTTCTAACCTGGTGCAGGTGGGTAAAGCCGTTGAGGAGCGAATTAGAGAAGTTAGACGCGAGATCCAAAATCTGGGCTTAGGCCTCGAGATTATTGAGAACGAAGCAGAGGATCTACATAAAGATATTGCGCGAGTCTATATGCTCGGCTTTATTGGACTTGCAATTGCACTCCTAGTTCTCTTTTTATTCTTACGTCGTTGGCGCGCAGTGTTGGTCGTGGGAATATCTGTCCCCGTAAGTGTCACGTTTGCCCTAGCGGGATTGTATTTAATGGGTCAAAGCGTGAATTTGTACACCTTGGCTGGACTTTCGATCGCTATTGGGCTATTGGTAGACAATAGTGTTGTTGTTTACGAATCGATTCTGCGTGGTATCGAACGTGGGCTGAGCGCGGTACAGGCGACTCGGGTAGGATTGCGTAAGACAGTGCGCGCGATTGTCGCAGCAAGTGTTACCACGACACTAGTGTTTGTACCAGTTTTTATTCTAGGTTTAGAAGATCCCTACTTACAGAAAATGATTGAAACTTTTGCGATTGCTGTAATTCTTCCAGTAATCGCATCCATGTTGGTCGCAGTGGGTTTGGTGCCATTACTAGCACACAAATTAGCAGCACCAGCTGCGCTTACGCGCATTAAACAGCGACGAGACGTACGAGAGCTCAGAGGTGGTTTTCGCGCCCCGGACCCGGCAAAAATATTGTTGACGGGTTTCGCTGCGAAGGCAATTCGCCATCCTGCTTCTTGGATTGCTGCGACCATAGTTTTAGTTATGGTTACACTGGTGGTAACCCTCGCTTTCAATCTAATCGCACCAGGTGAACTTGTGCGTGAAGCGGATCAAGCCGACCGAACACAGGTATCCATTCAGGTCCACGACGATAAAAGGGCAGAATTAGATCGGATTGAGGAACATGTTCAAATAATTGAAGAAATTCTATTAGACACCGCGGGAGTCGATTCGATTCAGTCCCGCGTGAATGTCGACGAGGTATCTCTGGACATTTCTTTCGTCGATATCAAGGAACGTCCTGATGACTTCCGTGCTAGTGAATTTAGTGACATGGTAGACCGCATCATCCAAGAGAAAGCAATGACCGACGTTTTTGATATCGTGGATGTCTATAGCGGTTACGGATACGGGTGGGGTGGCGGAAGTTATTACGGAGGATCTTACTTCCGGGGTATTCCAAAACAAGTCATCGTCTCAGGACCGGATCCTAAGATCCTTTATGATGTAGCGCACGAAATTAGTACTCGTTTACGCGAACACACTCGCGTTCGACGCACTGATGTTCCTGTAGGACGAAGTTCTCCAGAACTTTGGATAGAACCCAACCGACGTGCCCTAGACGCGTTCGGTTTAACGTTGCAACAAGCGATGTCATTTGTTGATCTGTCTGGCCGTGCTGTGACATCTACGCAAATTGATTTTCCGCTATCAAATGGTCGCGAAATTCCTATTCGCATTGAACTTGAAAGCGCGAGAGAACGGAACGTCGCATTAAGAGAGCTGCGGGAAATGCGCGTCCAAACTCCCAACGGTGTCTTACCCGTAAGTGCCCTGGCGAGCATTAGAAGGGGGACGCCGCCAGCAACCATCACTTATAGAAACGGTCGACGAGAAATGCCAGTGACCTATCAGTTGGACAATGATGTACCAGAAAGCGGTCCAGAGCGCGTCGCAATTGAAGAAAGCGTTAAGGAGTTTATTCGTCAGATCCCACTACCGGCAGGCTATATAGTGGATACTCCAAGCGAAGCGGAACAGTTTAAATTTGCGCAGAAGTTAGTGTTGCCGGTACTGGGATTGTTGTTCTTAGTACTTGCTTTTACATTTGAATCCCTAGCTGTGCCGGTGTTGATATTTCTTGCGATACCACTAGTAATCGTGGGGTCGATGTGGGGGTTGGTCTTGACCGGTACTCCATTGGGCTTTTTTGCTGTTCTGGGTTTCTTCGTGCTTGCCGGTTTGAGCATTAATCCCTCCATCTTATTGCTTGATCGGATGCAACAATTTTCACGCGCTGGGTTCACACGCGGGGGAGCAGCATTCGCAGCTGTCCTCGAACGCACAAGGCCAGTGTTAATGACCACCGCGACAACGGTTGCAGCCCTGTTTCCACTCGCCATTACAACGGGTCGCGAAAACGAGATGTGGCCGCCGTTTGCCATCGTAGTTATGGGCGGCTTAGTGTCCAGTGCGATTCTCACTCTCATCATCATTCCGGTGGGCTATGTGTTTCTCAAACGCCTAGACGAGACATTCGGTCGGTTAGGTGCTTGGCTCATGATTGGTTGGATGACGCTTACCATCGGAACCATGTTTGTTCTCGTAGAGTTCGCTGGACTTGATAAGTTTTTCTGGCAGATCGTGTGCTCGGTTTTAATCGCTGGTTTTTATTTAACCCTGATTGTGTTGTTTTTCCGGCGAGTCGAATTGCCTGAACCCGAGACGCACGACGGTCCTCCGAAGCTTGTTGTTACTTACCTGCGCAAGATTTATGGTTTACCTGGCGCAATTCGGCGCGCGTTGACTTCTCGCAAGGAGTTTGTCGCTAAAGTCTTGGAGGCAAAGGGTACTATCTTTACCCGAACGGAAACACTGGAACGAGCGACGGTACTACTTATTTTGGCAGTTGGTTTCGGCGCGATAGGGTGGATTAACAACGCGGGTGGCTGGAAATTGTTATTTTGGTTGGTCGCTTCGACATTCCTCTCTCTGATTTGTATTGAGATTAGGAAGTTTCGAGGACGAGTGACTCCAGAAGGCGCTCACATTCGCGGTGGCGTAGAAGGTTTTTTCAAGATTTTGCTTCCTTGGATCGCGGTGTTCAGTTTCTGTTATTTGGAAATAGTCAATCCCGCATATTTGAACGATGAACCTGCAAGATCCAACTGGTTCTGGCCAATATTGTTCAGTGCGTTGTTGCTATTTGGACAAATGGTGCGTCGTAATGCGCTCCAACAATCCAATGGGAAGATTGGGCCGCGTGTCACCAGGGGATTCTTGAAGTATCCCCGTACTTGGTATCGCCGGATGACATTGAAACTTGGAGGGTTCGATCTTCCGGGTAAAGAAATACATGCCCTGTCATCCGTGTCGTTCACCGCGACTAAAGGGATGATTGGAATCTTAGGACCCAACGGAGCTGGAAAGACGACTCTGCTCCGCCAGTTGGCAGGCATATTAGATCCTACTCGAGGCAATGTCCGTTATGGTGGCGTATCAATCGGTCCGATAAGACACGTACTTGCGCGTTGGGTTGGTTACTTGCCGCAAGATGCTGGTCTTCCCCGCAATTTGTCGTCGCGGGAGTACCTCGCGTATTACGCCGCACTCTATGAGATTCCTCCAGCAGAGCGAGCTGAACGAGTTCGAACACTTCTAAAAGAAGTAGGTCTGGGCGATAAGATCAATGAAAAGATTGGCTCACTGTCGGGCGGTATGCGACAACGTGTAGCTGTCGCACGGACGTTGCTGAGACTACCGTCCATCATTATCGTAGACGAACCAACCGTAGGGTTGGATCCACGCGAACGAATTCGTTTTCGTAATTTGCTCTCGCGCTTAGCCGCTTCACGTATTGTGCTATTTTCGACTCACGTAGTTGAAGATGTCGCGATTTCTTGCGATCGCGTGCTGGTTATCGCGAAGAGCCGACTAAGATTTGACGGGAGTCCAACCGAGCTTGCACAAAAAGCGATCGACAAGGTTTGGGAGGTGGAACTTGAACCAGGCGCAAGTTTTGAGCTACCAACCGAAGCCACCCTAGCCGAGGAATCACCCACCCCGTCTGGAGGGAAACTACAACGCATCGTCGCTGCGGTATCACCAAGCGAGAGAGCGAAGTCTATCGGACCACGACCAGAAGATGGTTATCTTTGGCTCCTTGCACAGGCAGAAGCGTGAGAAAATTCTGGTTAAAAGTCTCGCAGTGGCTTGAACTAATACGCCTTGCAATGGTGGCGATAGCCGGACACTTTTTTTGGATTTGGCCGCTTGTGCTGGTCGTTGGTTGGTTGTCGGTACATACATTCCTCGAACACGATAAGATCAACATTATCAATTCGATCACCGTTTCGGATGTTCAGAATCGAATGCTGGGAATACCGTTAGCAATATTGGGCGGGATACTTGGACTAAGAATCATCGCCGGGGAGATAAATGCTCGGACGATTGAGATCATCTACACCGTACCGGGTGGCGCAATTCGCGTTTGGACGATCAAGTTACTTGCCGCAATTGCAATGGTTTTGATTACCGAAATAGCTTTAGCTTCATACACCTGGTTCTACTTTACCCACTTTCCTATTGAAGCGATGCTGGGTGCATTTCTGGCTTCAATGTTTTTCATGGTTATTTCCATGGGATTCTCTGCTTTGTTTCGCAGTGAGGTGTCTGGCGCGATTATTGCCGCACTCATATTCGGTGTTAGCATGCTCATGATGCAAGGAGCAGGTCAAGAAAACATAAAAAAATTCTTGCCGTTCTTCAACCCTTACGCGGCGAACATCGATGAGTCTGTGAACTTACTATCTTTCACGCTTCAAAACCGCATTGGTTACTTTCTCGTCATAATGGGTCTTATATGTTTAGCCTACATGCGCGGCGAACGACGTGAAAAGTTACTCAGCGTCTAGTGCACGGGAATATGATCACCCAGTAGTTGTAGAGTCTGTTAGGCACGCGATTCCGATCATACAAGAAGACGGCATCGTTCGGTATATTCCCGGCTTCTTATCCGCAGCCGCTAGCGATCATTTGTTAGCTAGGTCGCTTGCTGAAATAGTATGGGCTCAAGATCATGTAAAACTCTTCGGCAAGTCGATGCCTGTTCCGCGCGTGTCGGCTTGGTTCTCGAGCATCAATGCCTCGTACAAGTATTCAGGTTTAGTACACCGACCACAAGAAATGCCGGATTTCGTTAGCGAACTACTATGTGAAGTCGTAATGAGGACTGGGATCGACTTTAATTCAATATTGGTGAATCTCTATCGGGATGGTACCCAAAGTATGGGCTGGCATGCTGATGACGAACCTGAACTTGGACCAGAAGTAACTATCGCGTCGCTGAGTGTCGGAGCTGTGCGCGAACTGCGATTGCGACACCGACATGACAAGAGTCTACGTGTAACAACCTCCCTCGCGCACGGTTCGTTATTGATGATGTACCCGCCACTGCAAGAGTATTGGTTGCACGAACTGCCGAAACGTAGGAGCATTACCGAGCCGAGGGTAAATTTCTCGTTTCGCGTACTTCAATGAGAGTTACGCACAATCGGGTATGAGCTGTTTTGTAGCTGAAGAGTGAATCACAGAACATGCAACCACAGCGAAGTGATTACTGATGCGAGCCGCAGTTCTACGTGAAGTAAACGCTCCCCTAACAATCGAAGAAGTTTACGTAAGCGAACCTGCTGCTCGAGAGGTTTTGATCCGAACGGTCGCGACTGGGATTTGTCACTCTGATCTACACTTTCAACAAGGGTCGTTTCCCTTTGAGTTACCTACCGTTTTAGGACACGAAGCTGCAGGTGTTGTAGAACGAGTTGGATCGGATGTAACGTATGTGCGGCCTGGAGATCACGTAATAACATGTCTAAGCGCGTTTTGTGGTCAGTGTGAGCACTGCTTAACGGGGCACTTAGTACGTTGTTCGGCATCGACTCTAAATCGAGACAAGGATCAAGAACCTCGTCTATTTCAGAGAGGGAACGAGATTCATCAATTTCTAAATGTCTCGGCGTTTGCCGAGTACATGCTGGTCCACGAACACGCACTAGTGCAGATTCGGCCGGACATGCCGCTTGATCGCGCCGCATTGATAGGTTGTGCCGTCACTACTGGGGTAGGTGCTGTCGTGCATACCGCCGCTGTCGAATTCGGCTCTTCTGTGGCAGTGATCGGTTGTGGTGGTGTTGGACTCTCTTGTATCAATGGTGCAGCTTTAATTGGCGCAGGACAGATTATTGCGATCGATACAGTCGACAGCAAGCTAAGGCTAGCCAAGAAGTTTGGAGCAACAGACACAATCGACGCGTCCAACACTGATCCTGTAGAAGCAGTTCGTCATCTGACAACCGATGGTGTGCATTACTCATTTGAGGCGATTGGTCTTAAATCCACGACGGAACAAGCTTGGAATATGCTTCGTCCAGGAGGTTGTGCAACTGTCATCGGCTTGATTCCAGAAGGAATCGTGATCTCAATACATGGAAACGATTTGATTCAAGAGAAAAAACTGCAGGGTTCGCTGATGGGTTCAAACAGATTTCGAGTCGACATGCCTAGACTAGTGGAGTTTTACCTAAACGGTAAATTGAACCTAGACGATTTGATCTCTGGTCATGTCCAGCTCGAACACATCAACGACTGTCTCGCGCAGCTACGTTCCCGTACGGTGACCAGAAACGTGATTATGTTTGAGTGAGTATCACTTGGAGCGGGTGAAGGGAGTCGAACCCTCGTCTCCAGCTTGGGAAGCTGGGGTAATAACCGTTATACGACACCCGCGTCGACTGAGTGTTTGTTTGTAGTTATTTTGAGCAGTTTATCACGCAGTTTTCGATACAGTCTCGATCCAAACTAAGCAATCTTAGCAACAGCTCGTTTGGTCATTTCGGTTACGAGATGACCGCGAAACTCCTGCGAGGCGTGGATGTCGGAATTGAATTTTGAGTGATCCACTGAGACTCCTTCAACTACAGCCGGTCGGAAATCTCGTTGCAATACTTCTTCGATTGCGGTCGCTCGAAATACGCACGAACCCGCGCCCGTAACCGCTACTCGGATTCCTGTGTTATGTTCCGCGACGAAGACTCCAACGATAGCATATCGAGAAGCTGGATTGGGAAATTTCACGTAGGCAGCTCGTAGTGGTGTCGGGAACGAAACCGCAGTGACAATCTCGCCCGTATGGAGCGCAGTCTCGAATAGGTCCAGGAAGAATTCGTCGGCTCTAATGTCTCGATTATTGGTATGTACAGTAGCACCGAGGCCAAGTAGCGCTGCTGGATAATCGGCAGCGGGATCGTTGTTTGCAATTGAGCCACCAATCGTGCCGCAATTACGTACCTGCAGATCTCCGATACCGCCAGCTAAGTCAGCAAGCGCTTGGATATGTGGGTTGCATGCTACGTCCGCATGGCACGTGCGACTACCCACTCTAACAGAACCATTCTCCGTATCGATCCCTTGTAAATCATCAATCGCTCCCAAATCGATTACATCAGTAGGATAGTCTAATCGTTGCTTTAACGTAGGTATGAGTGTCATACCACCCGAAAGATACACAGCAGATTCGCTGGATTCAAACAACGTGCATGCTTCTTCGGTGGAACTAACACTGTGATATTTAAAAGAATACATCTTAATCTCCCGTAATTGCTCGCCACACAGTTTCCGCAGTGGCTGGCATCGCAAGTTCTTTTACGTCTAAGGCATTTGTGATGGCGTTCATCACTGCAGCGGTTGCACCGATAGCACCGGCCTCACCACAGCCCTTAGCACCTAAAGGGTTATGGGTACAAGGGGTAACTGTAGTGTCAACAATGAAATCAGGCACGTCATCGGCGCGTGGCATGGTATAGTCCATATATGATCCCGTTAGTAGTTGCCCATCGGCGTCGTATACGCCATGTTCTAACATAGCTTGTCCAATACCTTGGGTAATTCCACCATGAACTTGTCCTTCAACGATCATGGGGTTAATAACGGTACCAAAGTCGTCAACCGCGACAAAAGATACAATTTCGGTAGTCCCAGTACCGGGATCTACTTCTACCTCGCAAATATGCGTACCCGCTGGATAGGTGAAATTCGCAGGATCATAAAACGCTTTTTCAGAGAGTCCCGGTTCTAATTCCTCAATAGGGAAGTCCCCTGGCACATATGCTGAAAACGCAACTTCTCCAAACGACAGTGACTCGTTAGAGTCTGGGATCTTAAAAATGCCGTCGTCGAAAGAAACTTGTTCCTCGGTGCTATTCAACATATGGGCGGCTATCTTCTTAGCCTTTGCGATTACTTTGTCGGTTGCAGTTGCGATCGCCGAGCCCCCAACAACCAGAGATCGTGATCCATACGTACCTAAGCCATAGTCAGATTTACTCGTATCTCCGTGCACAACGGTCACGTTTTCAAAGGGAATACCCAATTTGTCAGAGACGACTTGTGCGAACGTCGTCTCATGCCCTTGACCGTGACTGTGAGTACCCGTCATAACCGTTACCGATCCTGTTACATCGACGCGTACTTCTGCGGACTCAAAGAGACCTACCCCAGCCCCCAACGATAGAGCAACTTGAGATGGAGCTAATCCACAAGCTTCGATGTAGCAAGAGAAACCAATACCACGTTTCCTACCATTCGCCTCACTTTCATTTCGTCGCTTAGCAAATTCAGAGTATTTTGCGAGGCTTAACGCTCTCTCTAAGCTGGCTTCGTAGTCGCCTGTATCGTAAGTAAGTGCTACTGGGGTTGCATAGGGAAAGTCGCTAGGTTGAATGAAATTCTTACGCCGCAGTTCCGCTGGGTCGACACCGAGTTCTCTTGCGGCCGTTTCGACGAGCCGCTCCACCACATAAGTAGCCTCGGGTCGTCCTGCGCCGCGATAGGCATCAACAGGGGCAGTATTCGTGAACACTGATTTGACCTCGACGTGAATGGCTGGTGTCTTGTATTGTCCAGACAGCAAAGTGCCGTAGAGATACGTGGGAACACTGGATGCGAAAGTCGAGAGATAAGCTCCCATGTTTGCGATGGTCTTCACTCTCAAACCAAGAAATTCGCCGTCTCCCGATAATGCGAGTTCGGCTCGAGTGACATGGTCGCGGCCATGAGCGTCGGCTTGAAAAGACTCAATGCGTTCAGCTCTCCATTTAATTGGTCGCCCAACCTTTGCAGTTGCCCAAATTACCGCAGTCTCTTCCGCGTATACAAAAATCTTCGAACCAAATCCACCGCCCACATCGGGAGAAATGACGTGAAGCTTTGCTTCCGGCGCGACATTTACAAACGCGGCGAGAATCAAGCGTTCAAGATGTGGATTTTGAGAAGTCGTGTACAGGGTGTACGAGCCGGAAGCAGCGTCATGATTACCAAGTGCCGCTCTAGGTTCGATCGCATTTGGAATCAGTCGATTGTTCACGATGTCTAGAGAAGTGACATGTACGGCGTTCGCGAATGCCCCATCCGCCGCCGCGCTGTCACCTAACTCCCAGTCATAACACTGATTGTTCGGTACGTTTTCGTGGATCTGATCTGCTGTTGTGGCCGTTGCGACATCGACGACCGGCGTAAGAACCTCAAAGTCGGCTTCTACCAATTCCGCGGCGTTCTTCGCCTCTTCAATAGTCTCTGCAATGACCATCGCATAGATGTCGCCGACATAGTTCACGTGCGTTGTCGCGATTGCCGGATGAGATGGTGCCAACATATCGGATCCGTCTTTCGACTTCACCAGCCAACCGCAAGGCAAATCTCCAATCCCGTCTGATCGAAGATCCTCACCGGTAAATATCGCTATCACTCCTCCTGAGCTCTCCGCATCGGTAGTGTCAATACTTTTGATAATTGCACGCGCATGTGGTGACCGCACGAAAACGCAATAAACCTGACCAGGCAGACTCAAATCATCAGTGTACGCACCCGTACCAGTAATAAATCGAGCATCCTCTTTGCGCAAGACGGAAGCCCCAATACCAGTCTTTGTAGTCATTTAAACACTCCTGAGTTGTGTTTGAGCAGCAAGAACCGCCTTTACGATATTCTGATAGCCGGTGCATCGACAGTAGTTTCCTTCCAAACCAGCGCGAATTTGATCGGCACTCAACGGTTCTGTCGCATCTTTAATCATTTCAATAGCAGTCATAATCATCCCCGGCGTACAAAAGCCACACTGTAACGCATGGTTATCTCGAAACGCAGCTTGCACGGGGTGTAAATCATTGGGCGTTCCGAGACCCTCAATGGTAGTAATCGAGCCATTGTTTGCTTGAGCTGCGAGTACAGTACAGGACTTGACCGCACGGCCGTTTAACTCAACCGTGCAACTCCCACATTGACTGGTGTCGCAGCCGATGTGTGTACCGGTGAGCCTGAGGTTTTCTCTCAATAAGTCCGAGAGCAAAGTATTGTCTGGGACCGACAATGAATGGCCTGTCCCATTAACAGTGATTGTGATGTCTACCAATGTTTCCTCCTAGGTTGTCTTTAAGCGGATCGTGTATTGTCCCATCGAGCACAGAATTTGTTGAAAAACGATGCTGTCATCTTATTTGCTACACTGAGAAACAACCGCGAGCCGAGCTGTGCCAGTTTACCGCTAACGGTACCTGTCACTTCGTAGCTCAGAGTTGTTCCAGATTCGCTTGGCATTAAGGAAACGTGCGCTTGGCCAATACCGAAGCCTGCGTTACCTCCGCGGGCGTTGACCGCCAATGTATAACTCTCTGGTGCTACCACATTCAGCATACGAATGATTGAACGAAATTTGGCTCGTACAGGACCAAGCTTGACTCGTACCAGTGCTTCGTATTCGTTTGTGTCCAAAGCAGTCATTTCCTCACACCCGTCGATACACTCTTGTAAGATCTCTGGACTTCTAAGTGCCACCCACACTTCTTCTCGCGTCGCTGGAATCACGTGTTCACCTGAAAATTTCAAAACGATTTGCGGTTATTCATGCGTGAGATTGAGTTAACCGAAAGGTTCACCGTCGAACGAATCTATCGTTGTAAAGTGCGAGACTGGATTGCGTCGTAATTTTGTAAGTTGTTTCACTGGTTTACCAATAGGCAACACGGCCGCGAGAGCATATTTGTCTGGTACATCGAATAGTTCCCTCATAGCCGGTTCTTGGACTGCGGCGAAAGTAGTGAGTGTGCCACCGAGTCCCTCGTTGCGAGCGGCTAGCAAAAGGTTCCACGCGAAAGGGTAAATCGACGCGCCCGATACCACTCCAACTCGTTGTAGAGCGGAGTCCATTGATGCGACGACTGACAGATCTACGAAGATCAACAGTAACACGGGAGACTTGAGATAAGGGTCAGAGTAACCTGCTGGCAGTTCGGTGTTTGAAATATCCACTTCAGTAACTTGAGTGGGCACAACCGTATTAAATGGATTCTCGCCCGCCGCAACTTGAGCACGGTATTTTCGAATCACAGGTTCAAGCAACGGAACCAATTGCTCCCTTTTTTCTTGTTCGCGAACTACAATCACTCGCCAGCCTTGACGATTACCACCACTTGGAGCAAACCTTGCATTGTCTAGTATACGATGAAGCGTTTCGTCAGAAACCTCGTCGGCCGTAAACTGCCGCGCTGCAAAAGTTGTTCGCATCACATCATAAAGTTCCATGGCCGAGCGGTACTCCTTGTCTGGGTCGGTATGTCCGAATAAATATAGTCCCGAAACCAACTTCGTAGCGGGAACATGCCATTCTGTTGAACTGAGCGACCAATTTCCTAAAGCACGAATTGGGTTTCGACCAGATCACAAATACAAACCGCATAAAGTCGACTGTAAAACAGTTGCGGTGTAAGAATCTCAAGTTGCGTGTTAACGCGTTCACCAAACCAGAAATCCTACAGCTTAACTTAGTATTCACCCGAAAATTTTATTCTTACTAGGCGAGTTAGTTGGTCCAAGATTTCTAGATACAAACCCGCGTCAATTCAAAGATTTAATCTTTAAATTCGGTAATCAATGCCGAGATCGATTGTTTAGCGTCTCCAAAGAGCATTCGTGTATTGGAGTTGAAAAACAATGGGTTGTCAACACCGGAAAAACCAGAGGCTAACGAGCGCTTCAATACGAAAACCGTCTTAGCCGCATCCACATTGATAATCGGCATTCCATAGATTGGACTGGCATCGTCTTCCCTCGCAGCTGGATTGACAACATCATTCGCGCCAATAACGACCGCTACATCAATGGCATTCATCTTCGGATTTATGTCTTCCATTTCCAGTAACTGATCGTAAGAAACGTTGGCTTCTGCCAGAAGTACATTCATGTGTCCTGGCATCCTACCTGCTACGGGATGGATTGCATAAGTCACATCGGTTCCGCGTGTTTCCAACAGCGTACCAAGTTCGTGGACCACGTGTTGTGCTTGAGCGACGGCCATGCCATAACCGGGAACGAAAGCCACTGAATTTGCAGCTTCCAAGATGAGGTAAGCGTCCTCTGGAGTGATGGGATTCGCCTGTCCTTCGACTTTGGTTGCGGACTTCTGCGCGCCGAATCCACTGAATAGAACGTTCGCGAGTGAGCGATTCATGGCCTTACACATGATATTGGTGAGGATGATGCCAGCGGCTCCTACGAGTGCCCCCGAAACAATTAGGATCACATTGTCGATCGCTAGTCCAGCGGCACAGGCGGCGAGTCCCGAGTAACTGTTTAACAACGAGATCACCACCGGCATGTCTGCGCCTCCGATCGGCAGCACTGTCAAAATACCGAGCATCAAAGCGATTCCAATGATTGCATATAGATAGTATGAGGTTGGAGCTGGTTCCAATACGAACAATACGGCGCACACGATTAGCACGACGAATAGCGCGGCGTTTATGAATCTCTGACCGAGGAAGAGTAGGGGCTTGCTTGCTAGAACTGCAGAGAGTTTGCCCCACGCAATACCACTACCGGCGAACGTGACACCTCCTATGACAATCGACAGAATCACAGCGACAGCCACAAATCGGTCAGCACTCCCAAATAGGGCTACCCAAGCAACCAACATACTCGCGCCACCACCTAACCCATTGAACACAGCAACCATCTGTGGCATCGCGGTTAGTGCGACGAGGCGTGAGGCTAGTACGCCAATTACGCTGCCAATCGCGAGACAAACAATGATAGTCGTCCAGTCCACGATCTCCTTGGAGAGTAGCGTTATTGCTATGGCAACGAGCATCCCTAGCGCTGAGAGCAAATTTCCAGTGCGTGCTGTCTTGGGTTTGCTTAACAGTTTCAACCCAAGAATAAAGAGTATTGCTGCGATCACGTAGACCGCGTTAATGTGAAACTGGCTTAACACTTAATAGATTTCTTGGACGCGATTTGAAGTGCTGCTATTGAAAGTCACCCGTCATTTTCTGTTGGCTTTGAACGTTGTTTAAATAGGCCAAGCATTCGATCGGTAACCAAGTATCCTCCGACAACGTTTATGGTCGCAAACACGACCGCTCCCGCACCTAACCAAGTGGCTAGTTCCTGGGTTTCGCTACCAGAGCCGGCGGCCAACAGTGCGCCTACTAGCGTGATCCCAGAAATTGCATTCGCGCCAGACATTAGTGGCGTATGAAGCGTAGCTGGAACCTTTGAGATGAGTTCAAATCCCAAAAAGATTGCGAGAACGAGAATGAGCGCGAGGAACACGATTTCCATGAGTACCTAACCGTTGTGTAGTTCTATCCTGACGTTCCCTTCATGGGTAATTACACTTGCTTGTGCAATTTCATCATCAAAGTCTAGTTCGAAGTCTTTGGTGTCTTTGTTAAAAAATTCTTCAAAATAGTGAAAGAGATTAGCCGAGTACATTTCACTTGCATGTGTAGCTACTTTTGCTGGAAGATTAGCGAATCCAACCAGTTGTACGTCGTCAACTTCGACAATTTGGTTCACTTTAGAGCCTTCGACATTACCACCGCTTTCCACTGCCATATCGATAACTACACTTTCCGGGCGCATTTGTTTGATCATATCAAGGGTCACAATTCGAGGAGCAGGTCGTCCGAATACTTGTGCTGTTGTTATCACGACGTCTGAACGGGCGATAACGTCCGCCATCCCTTGTTGTTGCAGTTTAATTTGTTCAGGAGTGAGTTCTCGGGCATAGCCTTCTTGAGTTTGACCCGTCGCACCTACGTCGATTTCAACAAATCTTGCACCCAGAGAACGAACTTCTTCGGCGACTACGGGCCGAGTGTCGAACGCTTCGACTCTAGCACCCAACCGGCGAGCAGTCGCTATCGCTTGTAATCCTGCGACTCCAGCCCCGATAACAAATACCCGTGCAGGTGCTAACGTTCCTGCGGCTGTCATCATCATTGGAAATATTCGCGGTAGGTGGTAAGCGGCGACGATAACCGACGCATAACCGGCTAAGTTCGCTTGGGACGAAAGAGCGTCCATTTTCTGGGCTCGCGTCGTCCGAGGGATCATTTCCAACGAAGTAGCGGTTACCCCGTGGTTTGCTAGTTTTTGAATCAAATCGTTGTTTTGAAACGGGTCAAGAAAACTCAGGTGCACCGTGCCTCGACGCATAAGAGAGACGCGCTGATCGGATGGTGGCCGGACGCTTAAAACTAGGACCGCGTGTTTTAATATTTCCTCGACGTCATGACCGATGTGTGCGTTGACTTCAAGATATTGTTGATCCGTGAACCCCACGGAGTCGCCCAAACCGTGTTGTATCGTCACCGTACAACCGAGAGAAACCAGTTTTTTAGCAATCGCGGGAACGAGCGCGACTCGATATTCACCTGGCCATTGTTCCCGTAGCGCTACTACATGCACAACAAGGTAACTCTACCTTTTAAATTTGGATCGAAACGCACAAATGTTTGTACAGCAAGTAATTTGAGGTATTCTATGAAGTGATATGCCAACGTCGTAATGTGGTTTAGACTTGCTCGTTATTCGTTCTCCCAAAAAGGGACGTTATTAAGCGGCCCCAGATTCTCTCCAAGTTGAATGAGCACTCCATGCGAGCTTTTGGGTGAAATAAACGCATCGACACCGCCTGTATCCCGATCAAAGTTCTTATCAACCACGCGAACGCCATTTTCTTCCAAGCGACTGCATTGTTGTGGTAGATTTGGAGTTTGCAGAGTGATGTGATGGACTCCTTCCCCCTTTCTCTCAATGAATTTCGCTAGGAAACCGTCTGGGTTGATGGGCTCTAGTAGTTCAATGCAAAACCCGTCTAGATCAAAGATTCCAAGTTTGAAGTCCCCGCTGAAATGTACAAACTCACGTAGAAACCTCGCGCCGAGTTGATCTTCATAGAACTTGCGTGCTTGATTGATACTACGAACCGCGATTCCTATGTGATCCATTCTTCCTATGGCACTTGAATATTTCACGAACTTTCTCCTTCTAAAACTTTGTTAGAAAACAACAATTGGAACCAATTCTTAAAGCTTGTTCTGGTGGCTCGGGAGCAAGACTGCGAACTAGCGCATCAACATAGCTTGGGACGCACAAACACGTTCGTGGTGACATTGAATATAACCAGTGGTGCTCACGCTCCCTAGGGCACTAAGTAAAGCCACCAGTATTTGGTCTCTGTACGATGAGAATTAAAAGAAGTTCGGACAAATTTTAGAAATTTGATCGTTAGTTTTGTTGTACAATGAACCAATGCTCAGAAGACTGTGTAACACAACCCTAGGGGAACTGATTTCAAACTTAGGAATCAATTGTAACACAGTACGAAACTAGCCGAATAAGGAAACTCCCATGACGAAACTCCTTCTATATGGATTGTTAGCCTGCTTAGTTGCGTCCGTGTCAGGGACGGACTGGAACAGAGACGTGCGGTCTATGTTGGTGCATTATGAGAGATTTGAAGTCAGACCAGAAACAGAGACGTTTCTGGAAGTTTCCGACGAACAAAATGCTTCTTGGGAAGAACTCATTGAACAGTGTACGCCGATCGACACTAGGGAACCGTTGAGTGAGTCGTGTATGTTGTTAGCGGAGCAGTACTTTTCTAAGGAGCCAGTGTGGCCATATAGCCAAATGTATTACTACGATGCATGGGACGGCTGGGTGCCTATTTTCATACGTGAGTTGACTTATAAGAATTTCACTACAGCTGACTATGTGGATAAAGACGTTCCCTATTGGAATGATGTCTTCGATGGTCAAATCGAACAGCGTAAAAAACAATTTTTGAAAGTCGTAGCGGATTCTTCCTGCCTAGATCTCGCTAGTCGAAACAAACTTGGAATACACCCAACCAACCACAAATCTTGCGCCGCTCGAGAACTATATAAATATGGAGCTTATCTCAATGCTTGCTCACGTGCTCACCAAAGACTATCCTTCCTAAGCCAAGAGATCACTCAGGAAAACCAAACAGGTGAATTGAACTATTATGAGCTCAGCTTTAGTAAACTAGACGAATGGGTATCTGACGTTCCGCTGCGATACTCAGCGAAGAGACGACTAGCGAAAGGCTTCCTACATGCATCTTGGGTTGCCGAACAGTGTAAAGTACATGGCTTCGTCCTCGTACCTGGACAGTCCCACCTGGGTTTAGAAACAACTGAAGAAAAGATGTCTTGGGAACATGACCTCGAAAAGTATTTCTTGTTCGTCAATCACGCTTACGATCTAGCGTTGAGAATCGCAGCGAAGACTGGAGATGATTGGGCCATTCGAAGTAGAACAATGGGTCGCTATCTTACCGACGAATTCAACGAGGACTTGTTGAAGAGGTATCCGCTACAGTTTCATCGAGAAATGGGAAAGGGAGCGGGGTATGACTTTACTCCACAAGAAAAAGCCCGACATCGTGCGAAAGCATATCTCCTGCTAGTTGAGCAGGCCGGCGAAAAAGTTGCCCAGCTTGAATATGACCCGTCAAAATTGAAACGAGAGATTCGGTACGTA
Source organism: Gammaproteobacteria bacterium (assembly GCA_009841615.1). Taxonomy (GTDB): domain Bacteria; phylum Pseudomonadota; class Gammaproteobacteria; order Pseudomonadales; family Azotimanducaceae; genus Bin55. The sequence continues at coordinate 149,478 of VXLL01000035.1, forward strand.
AAGAACGGTGGGAGTTTGAGGTTTCCTCCGTCTCGAGCAGAGATATTGAAGGAAACGAGAAAATGGTTGCAGGAATATGAAGAGGATGAGATGTTGAAGGAGATGAAGGGCGAGTTGTTTTGACGAAGCTCTTACGATTGAATGTCTGATTCAATTTTTGATGTTTAAATGGGATTTTTGGTCGATTTTCGAATTCACTTTAGCTCATGTATTCGCAATATCAATCCTGATCCATTTGGTGATAGGAGTTAAAGAATGTTAAGGAGAGTTTTATTCGGGTTCTGTGTGGCATTGTTTTTGGTTGCAAACACGATGTCCGGCGCGACGTTTAATACGTTCTGGAACATGGGGGACTTTACCGTTCCTCCGGATCCTACTGCTCATATCGAGGAATCTGAAGAGCACCAAGATGCGTGGCAACAAGCACAACAGAAGTGTCTCCCGATCGACAGATTCGAGATTCTAGAAGATGAAGAGTGTCTTGAAGCTCTACAAAAATATTTTCTCAACGAACCAGTGTGGGCATATAGCATGTTGTATCACTATGACCGTCGGGACGGTTTACAACCACTCCCGGTTAAGCTAGTTAATTCTCGACCCCAAATGTTGCCTTATAGCTATGCGGACTTTCTTAAGGAAGACATTCCGTATTGGCGGGACATTTTTGATGGAAACCTCCATCGAACCATATCTCGTTTTCAACGTGTCATTACAAATGACGAGTGTATGGAATTGAGCAAACAGACAAGTATTGGGATTAGTGCGGACTTAGCAAAACAATGTGAGGCTCGAGCAATGTTTAAATATGCGACTTTTCTCGACGGTTGTAACGTCTCAATGCAACAAATGATGATTCTCATTAATCATCCCGACTTGAGCCAAGTTTTTGATAGTAAGAGTTCCAGTGGTTATGCTGCGGTACTAGAAGTAATCGAAGAAAAAATCGAAGATAGTTCACAACGCGAGCTTGCCCGGCAACGTTTCGAAAAAGGATTTTTGCACGCTATATGGTTGCGATACGAATGTGAGCCATGGGGTTATTCGCTACTACCGGACATTGAGACCACGCCACCTCCTAAGGAATCGACGTCCCTCCTTTGGTCAGCTAATCTAGATCTCGCGTTTCAGCGGATTAATCGTACACACGACACAATTCTGAAAATTGCAGCGAAGTGTGGAGACTCGTGGGCGATTCAGAGCTATCCTTTGGGAATCTTTACCAGTCATGAATTCAATGATGATGTAAAAGAACGGCATCCACTACTGATGCACCGACATTTAGGTTCGCACACAGGGTGGTTCCGGAGCGAATTGACGTTCGCAGAACGTCTGCAACATCAAGCGAAAGCTTTTCTCTTGTTGGAGGATTCTGTTGGCGAGAACAACGCACGCAAAGAGTATGATCCTATCGAGCTAGAGGACGCGATTGAATACGTTTCAGACGGAGGTCAGTTGAAATACGCCCGTCCGTTGAGTGAAATATTGAGAACGAGAGAAGAGCGTTTCGATGATGAAGAAGACCTGATTTTGAAAGAGTCCGGTTTTAAGGAGCTCTAGCATTCTAAGTTCTTGCGCACATCTAAATAGTTTTCAAATGCTTTCAAGCAATGTTGGAATGACCCACGACCACCGAGCTTATCTGCAGTTAGAGTCGACAATTTGTGGATAGAACAAGCAGCAGTTTTTAAACGTTATACGCGATACTGGCTAATACGGCAACTGACAACCTTGGGTGGTTCACGAGATTGCTCTTTGCAACAGCCTGAGAAATACTGACGCGATTCGAAGAGTAATCCTTTATTAGAAGTTGATTGGGTCTACAACGTCGCAATCGGGCGAATGTGTTTCACTCTTAAGAGTTTGGAATACTCGGAGGAACGCGAATGTTCCAACATATCGAATTTTTACTGCTATTCGCGACGGTTCAACGTAGCTTGCCGCAGTAATTTTTATCTTCAATCTTGTAGTAGCACTGAATCAAGTTGGAACTTTCTTAGCGCGGAGCGTGTCGAAACGGGACCAAGAAATACTCACTACTGTACAGTGTGAGAAAAGCAACAACAATCCAAGAAAACACCGTTGATTTCGTGCGTTCACGACGAATGAGAGTGGTTAATTGCAACGTATAATGGTTACGGAACCATGACATGAAATTTAATTGGATTTGGTGAAATTCTCACAATGACATTAGTGCTCTGAACTAATAGTCCAACCACTGATAGGAGAAATTGATGTTAGACCAACGTTTACATTCTCGAATACAAACAATTTTGCTAATTCTTGGCGGTATCTTTTTAAGTCTCGGTGTGTTCGCACAGGATGCGAACGACGATGAAGCATCTGAAGAAATTGAAGAAGTTGTCGTCACTGGGTCGCGCATTGTGCGAACCGATTTGGAAGGCACGAGCCCGGTACAGATCTTTGAGCGTATGGAAATCGCGAGGTCAGGGCAAACGTCCATCGGTCAGTTGCTGCGAGAAATTCCTTCGGTAGCAGGCGGTGCACAAACCACGCAAATCAACAACGGGGGCGACGGAACGAACAGAATCTCATTACGCGGATTGGGTTCGACGCGTACCCTAGTGCTAATGAACGGCCGTCGGCTTCCACCAAGTTCGACAGGCTTAGCGTCCACGAACCTTAGTAGTGCCGTGGACTTGAACACAATTCCTGTATCTATGGTTGATCGAATTGACGTATTCAAGGACGGCGCTTCAGCAATTTATGGTTCGGATGCAGTTGCAGGTGTGGTAAACATTATTACACGACGAGATTTCCAAGGGATGGAAATGAACGTGCAGAGCGGGATCACACAGGAAGGTGACGGTGCTCGCAATGTTGTTGACTTAACAATTGGCGGCAGTTCCGATAACGGCTCGTTTATGGCGTATGCTGGCTACGTCGACGAAGCGAGTATCTGTGCTTGTGACAGAGATTGGGCCGCTACGCCGTTAGCTTACTTTGGTGGTGATGTAATTTTCTTAGGGAGTTCAGCGCCTCCCTGGGGACGCTATCGATTTACCCAAGACGGAACAGATATGGATCTCACGCGTGGTCCCGAATTTGGTGATTTCCGCCCGTTCAGCTTCTTTGGCGGCGATTCGTACAACTTTGCTCCTTCAAATCATCAAAGACAACCGAGTATCCGTTGGAGCATGATGTTTCTCGGAGACCAAAATCTCTCTGATTTCCCTGTTCTAGGGGACGTTCGAGTGTTCGTACGCGCAAGTTATTTAAACCGTGATAGCAATCAAAAACTTGCCGAGACTCCACTCGCGCCACTAGCGTTCTTCTCATATAACGCACCTTACAGTAAGGATAACTTCTACAACCCATTTGGTGCTGACATTCCAGATTGGCGCAGACGTATGGTCGAAGACGGTTCGAGAACTGAAGATACCCTCACTGAAACTAAACAAATTGTTATTGGATTCGATGGAGTGCTCAATTCGTGGCATTGGGATGCATACCATGCTTTCGGCGAAACTGCCTCCGAGGGACATTTCGGTCGAATTTACAACCTTGAAAAGGTTGCGAACGCCGTCGGACCGTCGTTAAAAGATGCTGATGGTAATTGGGTCTTGGATTCTGATGGCAATCCGATGTGTGCGAATGATACGGCCAACTGTGTTGTGCTTAACACTTTTGGTGAGAATAGTGTGACTCAGGCAATGGTCGATTACATCACGTTTGTCGATAATCAGTCCAGTCTGCAAGACCAAAAAATCTACGCTGTGAACTTTGTTAATTCAGCGATTTTGGAACGAGATGCAGGCCCAGTCGGCATGGCGTTTGGTTGGGAATGGCGCGAGGAGCGCGGAGCAGATGTACCTGACTCTCAAGTCAATGCTTTGGGTAGTGGTGCTACCGGTACGCCTCGAAAACCAACTTCTGGTGGGTATACCGTAAATGAACTCTATGGAGAACTAAATATTCCCATCATTGCAAACCAAGCGATGTTTGAACTTCTAGAAACGAACGTAGCACTCCGCTATTCTGATTACGACTCATTCGGTACTACCACGAACGGGAAATTTGGATTGAAGTATCGGCCGATTGACAACGTACTGCTAAGAACGTCCTTTTCCCAAGCGTTCCGTGCGCCATCGACCTCTAACCTCTTCGGCGGCAGTGGATTTTCATTCCCAGCGCTTGCGGATCCTTGCTCTCAGAACCCAACGCAGTTCTGTATTGCTGACGGAGTACCTGCAACTGGGTTTCAACCAATCTCCACTCAGATTCGTACCACTGTAGGTGGCAATCCTACAGCACAACCAGAAACGGCCGATATCCTAACATATGGAGTTGTTGTTTTTGGACCTATAAACGGTCTTTCTGTCACGGTCGATCGCTTTGACGTTTCTCTGACAGATGCTTTGACGACACTGGGTGCAAGCTTCATCTTGTCACAGTGCGCGCAGACGGGTAATTTCTGTAATCTTGTTGAGCGTTTCACGAGCGGTCCGAACGCTGGTAATCCGATAAACGTTGTGAACACTATCACCAACGTCGGCGGGGTAGACACTAGTGGTTGGGACATCGGAGTTTATTACGATTGGGGCGAGACTTTCTTAGGCGATGTCTCAATCACCTATGAAGCCTCTCTTTTGAGTGAATATTTAATTACCCGTGCGGACAACACAACCGACGACTTAACCGGTCGCTTCTCCGACGATCTTGGTGGATATTTCACAGAATATCGAAGTAGTACTAGTGTGGTAGTAACACGCGATGCGTTCACCTTCAGCTACCAAATGAGAGTTATCGGTGAAGCGGAAGAAGAATACACGGATTTCGCGACGGGTGCGACTCTAGAGAGAACGGTCGATAGTCGTATCTATCACGACATTCACGCAAATCTCGACCTACCAGAACATAACATAATTCTTTCGGGTGGCATCGACAATTTGTTGGACGAAGAGCCTCCTTTGTCTTTGGATGGATTCAATGACAACACGGACGTAAGAACCTTCGATACCGCAGGTCGCTACTTCTACTTCAAGATAAATTATTCAATGTAACACAACCTAAACCTAGGTTTGGTGAAATAGGCACACTCACGTGTGCCTATTTTTTTAAAGAAACACGACGTCTGCGTGAGATTTTGATGAGTCGCATCCACGGGGTGGGTAGTGTTTTGAGGGCTGTTCTAGTGCTTACAGATATGTGTGAACCGAGAGAGTCGTGTATTCAGATTTAGAATAGCAACATCGTCGTCGAAAACTAAACAACCTGCCATAAAGGAGACCAGTCCAAATCTTGTATTCAACAACTTCGAACTTCTGTGCGAATCCATCGCTGGAAACGTATTTCAATAGAGACTTTATTTGGGATCGCGCGAGCGCGAGAGTCACTAAACTAGCAAGGTATCTCGCATTATTTGGTCTAGTTTGCATTCCCCTGTCCGTACACACACAAGAGACAAAAAACGCGAATCCAACGGATCGTGAACTTGAAGAGCTTGTCGTTACTGGCTCTCGAATTAGCAAGTCAGAGTTAGAGAGCCCCAGTCCAATTCAAGTAATTGATCTTGCTTACATTGCGGAGTCAGGTCAAACTTCAGTAGGACAACTGTTACGTGAAATACCGTCAGTAGCTGGTGGAGCTCAGACTACACAGGTCAACTACAACGGTGACGGAACAAATCAGATTTCGTTGCGTGGGTTGGGATCGACGCGTACATTGGTCTTAATGAACGGTCGGCGACTACCACCAAGCACTACGGGCTTGTCGGCGACGAGTATTAGCAGTGCTGTTGACCTCAATACCGTACCAGTGTCTATCGTCGAACGGATTGAAGTCATTAAGGATGGCGCATCAGCGATTTATGGATCCGATGCGGTCGCAGGTGTGGTAAACATCATTACGCGACGAGACTTTCGGGGTTTAGCGGTAAATATACAAACGGGAATCACCCAGGAAGGTGATGGTGCAAGGAATCTGCTTGATATAACGTTCGGCGACAGAGACGAGCGTAGCGGGTTTACTTTTTTTGCCGGCTACGTTGATGAACAACCAATCTGTGCTTGCGATCGCGAGTGGGCTGCGGTGCCTATGGCTTACTTCGGTGACGATGTAATTTTTTTAGGTAGCACTGCACCTCCGTGGGGACGCTATGTATTCACAGACGGCAGAGAGGAATTCGATCTTACCCGAGGACCAGAGTTTGGCGATTTTCGACCTTTCAGTTTCTTCGGAGGAGATTCTTACAACTTTGCTCCTGTAAATCACCAGCGACAACCAAGTACTAGGTGGAGCATGATCTTCTTTGGAGATCGCTCCCTGCGAGACTTCTTAGGTATGCGAGAAGTGCGAACTTTTATCTCGGCAAGTTACCTCAATCGAGACGGAAACCAGAAAATTGCACCGACACCGCTAGCACCGCTTGCATTCTTCGCCTATGACGCACCCTACAGTAAGGACAACTATTACAACCCTTTCGGTGTAGACGTTCCAGATTGGCGTAGACGTATGGTCGAAGGAGGTGCAAGAGTACAAGACATTATCACACAAACAAAACAAGTGACTATAGGCATGGAAGGATGGACAGGAGAATGGCAATGGGATGCTTATCATGCGTTTGGAGAAACAACTTCAAAGGGTAACTTCGGACGCGTGTACAACTTACATAAAGTCGCAAATGCTGTCGGTCCTTCGTTGCGTGACGAGACTGGTGCTTGGGCTCTAGATGCTGACGGCAATCCCCAATGCGCTAACGACACTGTGAATTGTGTCGTCTTGAACATTTTCAGCGAGAACAGCGTGACGTTAGAAATGCTCAGCTATTTGACATTTATTGATAATCAATCAAGCGTACAAGACCAAAGAGTCTTGGGCTTTAATATAGTGAATTCAGCTCTGTGGGTTCGAACGGCAGGTCCTGTCGGTATAGCTGCGGGATGGGAATGGCGTGAAGAACGAGGGGTGGACCAACCAGACTCGCTGGTAAACACTTTGGGAGATGCCGCCACAGGTTTTCCGCGCAAACCGACATCGGGTAGCTATGCTACCAACGAAATCTACGTTGAACTCAATATTCCTCTGATTGCGCAGCTAGATTTTGCGGACTTGTTAGAAACAAATTTTGCCTTACGTTATTCCGACTACGATTCTTTCGGCGATACTACAAACGGAAAACTTGCTGTGAAGTATCGTCCAGTCCCCAGCTTGACAATTCGAACAACGTATTCGCAAGCTTTCCGAGCACCGTCAATTTCAGATCTGTTCGGTGGCAATGGCTTTGATTATCCCGCGTTAGTAGATCCATGTTCTCAAAATCCAACCCAGTTTTGTATTGATGACGGTGTGCCATCTACCGGATTCCAACCGATATCAACACAGATCCGAACTACGATTGGGGGAAATTCCGCGGCTCAACCGGAGACCGCTGAGATTCAAACGTTTGGATTGGTGTATCGTCCAATGGGAAGTTTTTCCATCACCATAGATAGATTTGACGTAGCGCTTACTGATGCGTTGTCCACTCTTGGTACAAGTTTCATTCTTGGTCAATGCGCCGCCACAGGAAACTTTTGTCATCTAATCGAGCGATTCAGCACTGGCGCTCTAGCAGGAAATCCTGTTAATGTCCAAAACACTGTGACAAATGTCGGAGGAGTCGACACGAACGGGTGGGATATTGCACTAGCTTATGATTGGTCGAACAATTTCCTCGGCGAGATGTCTATTCGATACGAAGCTTCACTGTTGAGTGAATATCTCATTACAACCGCTGATATGACCACCAATGATCTTACCGGGAGGTTTGTGGACGATTTAGAAGGGTATTTTGCGAAGTATCGAAGTAGCATAAGAGTCTCAATGAAACGCGATAACCTGAAAGTCACTTACCAAGTTCGAACGATAGGTGAAGCTGAAGAGGATTTCACAGACTTTTTGACTGGTAACACTTTGCAACGAACTGTAGAAGGACGTGTATATCACAATGTTTTAGCAAGCGTGGATCTCACTGATCACGGACTTTCATTGTCCGGAGGTATTAACAATCTATCGAATGAAGACCCACCGCTTTCTCTCGACGGATTGAACGACAATACCGATGTACGGACGTTTGATACAGCCGGTCGATACTTCTTCTTCAAAATTAACTACTCTATGTAGAGTTAGCCTAGATATCGCGTCGCCGTATCAAAGAGCAGCCAATGAGGTAATTCCCTACTCACGACATACTGTCTTCAAGCAGCATCGCATGTTCTAACAGTTAGTCTACTAGCTGCTGACTCGTGGTACCACATATGGTCCCTCGGGGATCACTGCAATTTCGAGTGATTGATTCGCTTGTCGTGCAAGCTCTAAGCCTTGTTCGATTGAGGATATTCGTTGCGTTCCTGTGAGTTCACTTTGTGCTAGCGTTAAACCCTCGCTATATAGCATGATATGAGCTCGTTGTCGAGCCAATGCTAGCATTTGGGTACTCCATTCGTCGATATCTGCTTGGGCTTTTTGCTTTATCGACCGTAAGAAGGTTGTAGTTCCATTCAGACACAGTTTCGCTTGTGCTTGTTGAAACGATTGCGACCCGAGTCCCTCCTTACACTCTGCTGCTAGAATTAGAGTACCGTTAGGCTTGACAATATCAAGAGGAGTCACTATTCCCTTAATCGCTTGATAGAAAGTTTGGTCTAGAGGGAAGCCCGCGGCCGAAGACAAGACGACGGGGAATTGGCGATCCAAATCGACAACTGACATTCGACGAGAAAAATCCATAGCTTTTTGGTGACTCGCTTCAACCTCACCAAAATTCATAAAGACCAGTTGGCGATCAGCATCTATGACGACATTTACGCCATAAATGCTCGAACTACTGTATCTGCGCAAGCTCTCGATAATCTCGAGTAACTCTGTGTGTAACGGATTCTCGACCACCTCGCACACGGCGCAATGCGGGTCACTCAAAAATTTAGAACTGTGTAGAGTTCGAATCGTGTCTTCATGCGCAATCCCTGGCACTATCACTTTTCTACCGCCAGAAAAGCCCGCCATGAAGTGAGGTTCAACAAATCCAACAACCAGTTTTAATTCTGCTTCTACAAATCTCCGATCTAACTTGATTGGGGTTCGACGACTGGTATAACCCAAATCTACATGCGACTCTGCGGAGCGAGCAAAGTGGTTTGTAACTGGAATTGAATTCAAGATCGGGTCTTTCCCGAGAATTGTTTGGAGTTCTTCTCCTTCATTGGGACGATGTAGCCCTGTCGCCACTAACAACAAAATGTTCTCATGCGCGATTCCTGAATCAAGTAGGGTTTCGATCATCGGTGGAAGTAGCTCTTGATTCGGTACCGGACGTGTGATGTCGCATACTAATATGCACGCAGTCCTGCATTGCGCTGCTAGTTGTCTCAGAGAAGGAGAACCGACTCCGGCGTCCAGTGCCGATAGAATGGCGCACGCGGGATTTCTGAGCACCGGCATAGACGGTTTTTCGATTATCGTCACTCGACTGTCTGGTGGTAAAGGGATCTGTAATCCAAGTTTGCCGTATCGGAGTGGCACTATCACCTCGGTACTTCTCCTTTGAGTGTTTCCGTGAGCAACGGATTATGAGTAACAGAAGTACTGTCCGTCAACTCGACAGCAGACATATTGCTTTTGGCGGTAAGATTGGGAGTTTAAGTGTAGGAGTAACGACGACGCTTGGGTCGATATCGATTCGCCGCACGTGCATGTTTTGCTTCTAACTCGTCAAGTTCATCAAGTTGATCTTGGCGATTGTAGTGTACCACCACAGGACTGAAGACAAGCGATATTAGATGCATCATACCATAGCCAAGAGCAAGTCCAACAACGAGAATAAACGGACCGAGGGCGTCTAAATTGAACCAGCCACCAATCCCACCAAAGATTACGGCGATTGCACAACCCATGAACATTGACACGAAGGTCATCAGTATGGCAAGGAAGCCCCAACCGACTCCCGCGTAAAACATTCCGAAAGGACCGAAGAAAAAAGCAAGTACAAATGCTAAAAGCACCGACTTCAGGTTGTGATATTGATGTCTCATCGAACGATGACCTCATTAATATGCAAGTAATCGAAGATGAGGTAGTTCTCTATCGATTTGAGACTTCTGAAAATATTTTGAATTCTTACTTCCTGAGGTTTATCGTAATCGAGAGAATGTTTTACCGCACAAAAGCATTCTATGCAACAGTCATACCACTACAATTCTGAGCATGTTCCGATCGGTGTTGTTGCTCGGTCTTATCGCTGGATTAATCGTGGCTGCATTGACGCTACTAGTTACCACAGTTGGAAATCCAACACAACCGGCCCTTTTCCTGTTAGTGATTAAATATGTCACTATAGCAGTCGTGGTATTTTTGTTTTTTTTTGGAATTAAAAGCCTAAGTGTCCGGATGCGACGTGGAATTATTTATGTGCCGCCGGGCATCGTTGTCGGATTTGGAATAGTTGCTCTCGCTAGTCTGATTTATTCCATGTCTTGGGAGGTCTATTACTATTCAACTGATTATCAATTTGCTCGAGAAGTATCTCAAAATCTGGTCCAAAGAGCTCAACTAGAGGGCGCGACTGCGGTAGAAATAGCCACACTGATGGAAAGAAACGCGAAAATTGTTGAAGCCTTTGCCAACCCGTTTCTACGCATTGCGATGGCATTCTTACAGATGTTTGTTATCGGCGCTGTGGTGAGCATCGTCGGCGCAATGCTTATTCGAAATCCACAATTTTTGGCAAATCAACGTAATCACAAAAACGAGTCGTAATGCTAATCTTGTATATCGAATAGACGAGAAGTCCAACCTCTTCATAGCGAGTCGATAATACAACAACCAGATAGCCGAACCGCTACGAGTCCATTCTTTAAGCTTCTTCAACCGGCGTAGTTGAAACTGTGCGAGAGTTTACTCGTCTCGAGTGTAAACTGTCAGCGCAGTCTCAATTTGTTGTGCGAAGAAGTCTCCGTTTTTTTCGTCTGCTTGCCGGAGTTCAGCAACTGCATCCTCTAGACTCGCCTGTTTCTTCTGGGTTGCATCGTCTAGAAACTTGGTCAATGCGATCCAACCCGAAGCCATTTTCTTCCCACTCAATTCGTCGGCTTTATCCCTTGCCTGCTCGAAGAACTCAATCGCACTATCAAAGTTTTTGGCGTTCAACTCGTGCGCGCCGTTGATCCACAGTGCATTAAATGTGATATCTTCAGTTTGAGTCGCGAAGTTTAGCGCGACGCGTGCGGCCGACAACCCCAGCTCCTGATCTTTACTCGCGATCGGTCCCATATCGTCCCAACCTGGCCAAGTGAATGCGGCTATGTTATAGGCGACGCCTCTGGCAAATTTCCGCAGTCTGTTCAGTTCATTTTCATCGTTCTTGTCGGTTCGCTTGATTTGATTCAGAGCGTAATGGAGCTGCAAGCGGGCGACGGGAACGAAAAGATCGTCGCGTTGAATTTTTCGGAGTTCACCCATGAGTTCCGACATGTTCTTCCACTCCACTTCCGTTATCGGAGCAACAGCAAGTTCGTCTGCAACCACGGGTGAAGATCCTATTAGTAGTAAGACAACCGCAAGTAGTACCGACGCCAGGACACTTGCGCGCGCTTTAGTGGCTGAGCTGAAGCGATGCTGTTAGAGAGTCTGGGAACTTTAGAAGCTCTTCCCGATGGACAGTATAAAGCGAAATTCAGCGCTGGGGTCGTCTAACGTCGAACCAACCAACGAACCAGTAACATCTAACTCTGCGATCGGTACCGTAATGCTGAGGCTCGCATCCATGTAACTATCTTCACCAGGACCGAAAAAGTTCTCGGAGTCAGCACTACTCCAACCGATGTGAGCGGCGACGGAAAACTGATCGTCTTGCTCCCAACTTACGCCGACAAAGGGATAGAAAAATGACGGTCCATCCGCGCCGAAGTACTCATTGGAAAAGTTCAAGCCGAACGAAGCATTCCAGAAGTTGACTCCGATGGAATACTCCATATAGTCCAAAATATCTCCTTCTGTCGGATATTCGAATCGAATAATGCTCGCACTGACGGTAAATAATTCGCCAATGGTGTCAGATTCCCAGGACGCATAAAGATCTAATTCCATTGACGTCGCAGAATTAAAGTTCACGTTTGATGCCCATGTCCCGATGGAGAAGCCACTGTCTAGAGAGATGTCAAATCCACCTTGGATCGCGGGATCCAATCCAGTTTGGGATACGCCACGGAATGAATAGTCTGAACTCAATGCCACATTTGCTTCTGCTTCCACCCCATTTACACTTTGGGAGAATACAAAAAAAGCGAACACGGCAGTCAGGTAAAGTCGTACTAACTTTGGTAGTGTGTTCATCAGGGTCCTCCTTTATCGAACCAAGTGATCTACAGTCTCAATTTGAAACTTACCAGTACCTAGCTTGAGCGCTCGCGCCAGCAGCCAGAGCAAAGGTCGTTTACGATTCTTCCTCTTCTTCGGACTCTTCTTCCGTTTCCGATTCTTCTTTGCCAGTGATTAAGTATCGAATCGCGGCCTCTAACTCAGAGTCTGTGCAATCGAAGCAATTCCCCTTAGCAGGCATTTCTTCGCCGTAACCATCCTTTGTGTGTTGCAATAGAACGTCATAGCCTTGAGCAACCCTTGGAGCCCACATTTCCTCATTCGCAACGAGCGGAGCATCGGCTACACCTTCGGCATGACAAACAAGACAATATTTGTCGTAAACACCCTTACCCGAAAGTCCGGTACCGCGCGGCATGTCCGGATCGTATACGAATGACCCGACTGAACCACAGTCTTCTCCAACTAAACAAAGTTTGCCGAAAGGTTTGAGATTAGCTGCAATAGCTTCACGTCGTTTCCATTCTTCTTCGTCTTCGCCAATCGCAGTGAGAACGATCAATCCAAGCAACGCACAACTTGCAATCAACGCGCAACGGCGTATCAATGGTACTATCGTGTTAGACCACAAAATCATCGCAAAAAATTATAAGTAGACCTATGCTTCCACAGAGTCTGTCTGAGTAGCTTTCTCCGGTGCTGTAATGATCGAGTTTTTCAGTGCTTTCACACGTTCGGCTACTCGATCCCAAGACGCTTGCTTCACATGACCGTAGCCACGCACTTCACTGTAACATCGTATGAGTTCGATTGCGCTGGAGAAGTTCTCTTCTTTCAAATTAGTAATCAATGAATTCATCATTTCATCGAAGTCGCGTAGGAGCTTTCGTTCAAATTTGCGTTCTTCGATGTGTTTGAATGGATCTAGGATTGTTCCTCTTAACACTTTGAACTTTGCCAGTAGTCTCAAAAACACTCGTACCCAACTGTCCACGCGAACTTTTGATTTTTGAGCCCGCGGTAGCCAGGTCGGCGCAAACGCGAATTGAAAACTATGGACGTTGGTGAATTGACTATCCATGAACCGTTGAAAGTTTGGATGCGTAAGTAACCGTGCGACTTCATACTCATCTTTAGTAGCTAGAAGTTTGAAGTAAGTCTCTACAGCTAGTCTTGAAAGTTCCTCTGAGTCTCCAGCTACCTGTTTTTCTACATTTTGAATCTTGTCTGCGAAAGTCTGTAAGCGAGCAGCGTACTTCGCATCTTGGTACTCTGTTAAAAACGCTATTCGATCGTCAATGAGTTCCGGCAGCGTTCGTTCAACTTTTGGAAACATCGCTTGTTCAGGTTGACCTGAGATGTCAAGAAAGTTGGAGTCAAGTGCAAACTTGCGTCCCGCGCGAAACGCTAAGATGTTTTTCTTGACAAGGGTGGCATTGATAGTCAAGGCTTGTTCGATACTAGCTGCCTTCAACGGGATCAGCCCCAATTGCCACGCATAGCCAAGCAACGTCATGTTCGCGGTAGTGCTCGCTCCACTGACTCGTACCGAGAGTCTGTCGGCATCGATGGTTTTCAGCGTCTGACCAAAAGCCGCTAGCTGATTGACTAGTTCTGAATTTTCAATATCCGCTTGGCGTTGAAGAACAAACTTGGATGTTGGGACGAGATGTGTATTCACCACGATGTTGGTTCGGGTGTTGTCGAGTGTGGTCACTGATTCTTGGGAAAGCGAGGTTACGAGATCGGACCCAAGGAGCACATCAGTTTCACGTTCGGAAATTTGGGTCCGAAGAACCTCATTGTCGCTGATTCGGACATTAGCAAAAACGGCACCACCCTTTTGAGCGAGTCCAGTCATATCGAGATTCGAAGCATGTTTACCCTCAATAGTGGCGGCCATGCCTAGAACTTGACTCAAAGTCACTACACCTGTACCACCAACACCCGCGACCAAAATATTTGCACTTGTAGGTAGTGCTACAGTAGGATTCGGAAGTGAACTCAAATCAATTTGCACAGTCTCGGGCTCGACTAGCTCAGCTTCGATTTCGATCATCGCAGGACAATAACCTTGCATGCAACTCAGATCTTGATTACAAGCTGTCTGATTAATCTTGCGTTTCACACCGAGATCAGTAATTATGGGTTCGATCGCGCTACACATCGAAGCCCTCGTGCAATCGCCGCATCCTTCGCAAACGGCGTCGTTGATTACGACGCGTTTCATCTTCTTCGGTATTAAGCCACGCTTTCGACGTCGCCGCAATTCGTTGGCGCAGACTTGATCGTAGATCAAAATGGTGCACCCTTTAACTTGTCGCAACTGTTCTTGTACTCTATTTAAATCGTCGCGATGGCTGACTTCGTAGCTACGTTCTTCATAGCGCCGAGGATCATCGGTTACGATGTGCACTGCCGAAACATTTTCTGCAAGTACCTGCCGCACAATGTCGTCTACCGTGAGATCGCCTTCAACCGCTTGTCCGCCAGTCATTGCCACAGCATCGTTGTACAGAATTTTGTAAGTAACATTCACACCCGCGGCGACACAGGCGCGAATCGCCATAAGACCAGAATGGAAGTAGGTACCATCTCCTAGATTCACAAAGATGTGTTGATCATCTACAAAAGGTGCTTGCCCAATCCAGTTTGCTCCTTCACCCCCCATATGAGTAAAGGTGTGCGTGTTTCGGTCCATCCATTGCACCATGTAGTGACAACCAATACCTGCAAGTGCCCGACTGTCTTCTGGAATTTTTGTTGAAACGCTGTGAGGGCATCCCGGACAGTACAACGGTAATCTTGATGCGTTAGCGGGTGTGTGCGTACTGCCCCAAGTTTCGCCGAGCGCTAAATCCGATCTCGGAATAGAAATACCGTGATCTCGAAACACATCGATGAGCGCGCGCACGATCATGTCACAGCTAATTTCTCCCACAGTTGGAAAGAGTTCTTTGCCGTGTCGTGTCCTACGTCCTTCAATTTCCGGCGCATCTTTACCGTACAAAATGCTCTTGAGTGAATCTTCCAAGTAGGGATACTTGCCTTCGACCACTAAGACCGCTGGAACGTCTTTCAGTAACTCCTTCACATGTGTGGTTTCTAGCGGCCAAACTTGTCCGATCTTCACGATCCGAACACCAATAGCAGCCAACGTTTGTTCATCGGCGAACCCTATCAATCGAAGTGCTTGCCGAACGTCAGTGTAGGCTTTCCCGACACCTAAGATTGCTAGTTTCGGCCTGTCGCTATCCACGGTAATATGATTCAGGTTGTTGACTGCGCCGAAACGAGCCGCTAGTGCAATTTTGGACGCGATTCGCAGTTCTTGTTCTTGAGGGGTATCGATCAGACGGATGTGTGGGTCTAGTTCTGTTTCAGGGCACTCAAACGAGAAATTCAGTTTTTCGGTTCTAAGTGTGGTTGCACTGTCCATGATTGCGGTAATCGCCGTAAGTGCCACCCAACATCCCGAGTATCGCGAGAGCGCCCACGCGGCGAGACCAAGATTGATGAGATCCTCAATATCGGTCGGTGTGAGGACCGGGATTTGAAACTCTCGAAGCGCGCCGATGCTATTTGAGGGTAGAGTTGAAGATTTACACGCTGGGTCATCGCCTACTAGAGCAACAACGCCGCCATATTTTGAACTGCCTGCCCGGTTCGCGTGCCGGAACACGTCTCCAGAACGATCTACGCCAGGGGCTTTTCCGTACCATAAACCAAACACGCCATCATAGCTCGCAGTCGGGTAGATATTCGCCTGTTGGGTGCCCCAAACAGACGTAGCGGCTAAATCTTCATTTACTCCTGGTTCGAACTTGATCCTATGGTCTTTGAGAAGCTTGGCTTCTTGCATTAAAGCTTGATCGACGCCACCCAATGGGGACCCACGGTAACCGCTCACAAATCCTGCAGTCTTTAAACCGTTTCTTGTGTCAAGACGGCTCTGCTCCAAAAGCAGGCGAGTGATTACTTGCGTTCCGTTAATCCAAATCGGCCCCTCCGTCATCGTATACTTGTCAGAAAGTTGAGTTTCGAAAAGATCGGCGCGACGCTTCATTTAAGGAACATTAGTGTAATCATAGGGGACATATTATGTTATGCAAAACGTTTAAAATATGTGCACCAATACTTTCTCTTTATTGTTAAATGTTAAAATATAATTTCAATATTGTTAGATTATTTAGTATGAAATACAATGCAATTGGATAGACTAGATATTTCCATTCTCCGCGAGCTTCAGGAGAATGCATCTGTTTCCATCCAGGAACTGGGGGCCAGAGTAGGGTTGTCAGCTACACCTTGTTGGCGAAGAGTCAAGCGACTCCAGAATGAAGGCTTGATTCGTAAGCAGGTCGCGCTGTTGGATGCCCAGTTACTGGAACTAAAGGTTAATGTATTCGTCCACGTGAAATTGAAAGCGCACAGCGATGAAATGCTGAAAGAGTTTGAAGAGTCGGTCGCGACAATTCCTGAGGTAGTGGAGTGCTACAGCGTCTCGGGGGACACTGACTTCTTGTTACGAATTGTCGTCGCTGACGTAGCAACGTACGAGACGCTTCTCTATAAGAAGCTTATTCGACTACGAGAAGTTGGGACTCTAAATTCGATGTTTGCATTGCGCCAGGTGAAGTACACCACGGAGCTTCCCATTACCTCCAGCTCCCCGCCTCGCTAAGCTACATACGGAAAATACCAAACTTGGATGTGTTTGCGTCGAATTCGCGTGTCGCACACTGCAATGCTAAACCAAGATTGCTGCGAGTGTCTACAGGATCGATGACACCGTCGTCCCACAAGCGCGCACTCGCGTAATATGGATGTCCTTCCAGTTCGTACTGCTCGCGGATTTCCGCGACAAATTCTGCTTCGTCAGCATCCGTCCAAGTCTTCGACTTTGTGGTAAGACTATCTCTCTTCACCGTGGCGAGTACGTTCGCGGCTTGTTCTCCCCCCATCACTGAGATTCTGGAGTTCGGCCAAGTCCACAACATTCGAGCGTCATATGCACGACCACACATAGCGTAGTTTCCTGCACCAAACGAACCACCAATGATCACTGTAAATTTCGGAACGGAAGTGCAGGCAACCGCAGTCACCATCTTAGCGCCTTCTTTCGCAATTCCCGAATTTTCATATTTCTTGCCAACCATGAAGCCGGTGATGTTTTGGAAAAACACCAAAGGGATTCCCCGTCTATCCGCGAGCTGAATGAAGTGCGCACCCTTCAATGCAGACTCGCCAAACAACACGCCGTTGTTTGCCAAGATTGCTACGGGGTAGCCAAAGATGCGGGCAAAACCACAGACCAAAGTCTCGCCGTACAGTGGTTTGAATTCCTGTAACCGCGATCCATCCAATATTCGCGCGAGTAATTCTCTAACATCGTAAGGAGTTCTAGTATCGGGAGGAATGATCCCGTAGATCTCCTTGGGATCGTAGAGTGGTTCTTCCGGAGACTCAACGACGACACTACTTCGGTAGTTTAAGTTGCTATCACTGACTATGTCGCGAGCGATAGTCAAAGCGTGCGCGTCATTTTCTGCCAAGTGATCAGCCACTCCGGAAACTCGCGCGTGCACGTCGCCACCCCCAAGCTCTTCCGCGCCTACGACTTCGCCAGTTGCAGCTTTGACAAGGGGCGGACCGCCTAAGAAAATGGTACCTTGTTCCTTGACGATGACCGTCTGATCGCTCATTGCAGGTACATAAGCGCCACCGGCAGTGCAAGATCCCATCACAATCGAAATCTGTGGTAAGCCTTGGGCTGACATATTTGCTTGGTTGTAAAAAATCCGACCGAAATGTTCGCGATCAGGAAACACTTCTGCTTGCGACGGAAGAAATGCACCTCCAGAATCGACCAAATAAATACAAGGAAGGTTGTTCTCAAGGGCGATGGTTTGAGCACGCAAGTGTTTTCTTACGGTGATCGGATAATAAGTACCACCTTTGACAGTTGCGTCGTTCGCGACGATGACACATGGTGTTCCATGGATTCTGCCAATGCCGGTGATAATGCCACCACACGGTACAACGTCGTCATAAAGTTGGTAGCCTGCGAGTGCTGAAAATTCTAAAAACATCGAGTCTCGATCAAGCAGTGTCGAGATGCGTTGTCGCGGTAAGAGTTTACCGCGTTTCAAGTGGAGGTTTCGAGCTTTTTCAGTACCGCCTTGTGCGATTTCCTCAAGTAAGGAACTTAGTTTCGACGCGAGTAATTGATTTTCTTGTTGATTCTGTTGGAACGTCTTGTCTCGAGAGTTCACTTTGGATTGAAAATTGTTCATGTTTGGTCCCTTTTTCTGTTCAATCCCTCACCGTCGCGTTTCCAACATGAGTGAGTACCTCATATGCGATCGTATTCGTTCTTGTCGCAACTTCATCGACCGAGATTGTAGGACCAAAGAGCTCAACAAAATCATTTTCTTTTAGATCTGACACCTGTGTACAGTCTACATGAATTGCATCCATAGTGACCTTTCCTATTATGGGCATGCGATGTCCTCGGAAGGCCACCTCCCCGTTATTGGACAGTGCGCGCGACAAGCCATCAGCATAACCGATGCCTACAACAGCTACGCGAGTTGGCATAGAAGAAACAAAGGAAGCACCGTATCCTACGGGTACGTTCGGTCGTACTTCTCGAATCTGTAGGACTCGTCCTTCAAGAGTGCATACCGGCTCAACGGGACTCTCTTGATTCACAAATGGGTTACCGCCATAGAGTCCTATACCAGGACGTACCACATCCCCTTGGAACGGTTCGCCCATGAGAATACCCGCCGAGTTCCCAATACTCGTCGGTGTATTTGGAAAATAAATTTTCACTTTTTCAAACTGTTCAAGTTGGATCTCGTTCTGCGGGTGATCGGGTTGGTCTGCACAGGCCAAATGGGTCATTAAAAGACAAACTTGTAACGCAGAAACGTCTAGTCCTTCCAAACTGTTGGAATCCAATCCAAGACGTTGCATCCCGGTATCGACGTGAATCACGCAAGGATGTTCTCGATAGGGCTCCCAAAGTTTTAGCTGATCGGGGGTGTTCAACACTGGGATCAACGCGTGCTGCGAAATCTGTTGCGCAGCCGAGTTGTTCATCGGCCCGGATAGCACATAGACACTCTTGGTCGTCAGATCGCGAATTGCGATGCCTTCACTTGGTGTGGCAACGAAAAAGTGTTGGCAACCTACCTGTTGTAATAGGTTTACGACTCGACGAGCACCGGTTCCGTAAGCATTTGCCTTTACTACAGCACCGCAAGCACCTAGCGAGCGCGTTTTGAACAGTGCGTAGTTTGCTAGGAAAGTCTGTTCGTTAAAAGTAAAACGCTTATAAGCCATTACGAGCTAGCATACGCGTACGCGCCTGTGTTCAAACCACAACCGGGTATGTGGTTTACAAGCCTTACTGTGATTACAAATCTCGTGCTTTAACCTAGGTAAAATCCTTCCTCGCTTATCGGAAGCGTTCGTACTCGGTGCCCACATGCCGTAAAAATTGCGTTTCCTACGGCTGGTGCGAGAGGGGGAAATACGGGCTCACCAAGACCTGTAGGAGAGTGTTCACCGGTATCGATGAAGTGCGAATCGACGGCTGGTGAGACTGAAGCGCGCATGATTCGATATTTATCGAAATTGGTTTGTTCGGCCCGACCATTTTCAAACGTTATTGATAAGTCCATCATCGTCGATAGTGCGTCAATCACACTACCTTCCACTTGATTTTCGGCACCGCTCAAATTTATGATGGGTCCCACATCAGAGGCCACGGTGACTCTATGAACCTTCAGTTTGCGCCGTACGACATTCTCACCGCTACGATTTGTAACTGTGTCTTCTTCGCCCCCAACGCTTACTTCAGCAACTATAGCGATGTGACCTGCGTGACTATAGTAGAAAGCTACACCCATGCCAGAATTTTTAGAAAGTTCTTTCCCCCATCCAGCTTTTTCAGTAGCAAGTTTTACGACATTTGCCGCTCGACCCCTGTGCACACCTCTCCCTCGCCTGCCACCTCTGATGGACTCAGGTTCACCAAGGACTTCGAGCAATACTTCGAGAGAATCTCGTTGTGCAGCATGAGCCAGTTCATCAAGAAAGCTCTGTACTACGAAAGCGAACACATTGGCATTGGGCGCGCGCCACGCAGAACATCGGTGCGCCCAATTTAGTGCGGTTTGTTCAACTCGTAAGTTATCTACCATTCCGCCAGGGAAGATACCACCACTCATGCTACTAGCGGGTCGGTTTCCTGGTGCAAAGGTGATAAATCGGTTACGCCATCCAGTTACTTTACCTTTGTCATCAACACATCCGTCCATTTGGTGAAAACCACCCGCTCGAAACAAGTCGTATCGTACATCATCTTCTCGAGTCCACTGTAGTTTTATAGGGGTTTTGGATCGACGAGCGATTGCCGCTGCTTCAAAGAGAAAGTCGTTGTACAACCTCCGTCCAAATCCACCACCACAACGCATTTGATGCAATTTGACTTGAGAGGCCTCCAAACCAGTCAATCTCGCCGCGGTAGGAATAGCCCAGGCGGGAGTCTGAGTCGGTGCCCAGAGTTCTAAGGAGTCGCCTTTATAGTGTGCAGTACAGTTTTGTGGCTCTAGTGGAGCGTGCGATACAAAGTGATATTGGTAAAAACCGCTTGAAGTCGCAGTACTGGTGGACATGGCCGCATCAAAATCACCAATGTTAGCTATCTGAGTAGCAGGTTCTTGAGCTAGTCTAGCCGCCTCTTTCCTCGCGGCACTCCAGCTGTCTTTAGAGGCATTAGTTTCATCCCACTCAACCTTGAGCGCACGTTTTGCATGGAATGCTTCCCAAGTGCTATTCGCGATAATTGCTACACCAGGAAGTAGGTCGTTGCCGTTACCGGTCCCTTCTAAAGCGAAGGCATCAACCACACCAGGCATTTTTTTGATTTCTTCAATGTTTGCCGATAGGACAGTACCGCCAATCGCGGGACACTTTTGATAGATCGCATATTTCATATCGGGTAAAGAAACATCGATACCAAACAAAGGTTCGCCGCGTACCAAAGCTTCGTTGTCGACGCCGGTAATGCGAGTTCCAAGCAATCTAAATTGTTTTGGATCTTTCAGTTTCACACTCTCTGGGGAGGGTACCGGTAGTGTTGCTGCAGCACTCGCAAGTTCCTGATAAGAAAACTTTTCACTAGTACCCGCGCGTGAAACATGACTCAATTCGGTGGATAGGGTATTGGGAGATACACTCCATTGCTCGGCCGCGGCTTGGACTAGCATGGCGCGCGCGGTAGCACCGGCTTGCCGTAGTCGTGTGTAATTCTCCGGAATAGAAGATGAACCTCCTGCGAACTGCCGCCCGTATACCGCTGTATTAATTTCAGATTGGACTACTCGGATTTCAGTCCAATCTAAATCTAGTTCCTCCGCGACAATCATCGGCAAAGAAGTTTTGACTCCTTGGCCAATTTCTGGATTGGGTGCATATAACGTTATACCGTCTTGGTCGATTTTGATGTAGCCGTTGGGTTGAAACACGGAATCGGTAGTTTCTGCACGAGTCTTCTGAAAAGCGAATCCCAACATTAACCCACCTCCAACCATTCCGGTCAGTTTTAGAAACTGACGTCGGTCTAACTTGAAGATGTGTGTGTTTTGTGTTGCTTCGTCCGGATGAGCTTCCCTTGTGAAGAATTCAGTGATCTCATTTACGCTGTCGTAGTTCAAAGTACTCATCGTTAGCCTCCGTTTTGCCCAGACTTGTTTGAGTCTGCCACTCGTTTGATCGCGTTGTGGATTCGGATGTACGTGCCACATCGACAAAGATTAGGATCCATAGCTGCGTAAATTTCATCGTCGGTCGGCGTTGGGTTCTTTCGCATCAAAGCTTCAGCCGAAATAATTTGACCGGCTTGGCAGTACCCGCATTGAGCGACATCTAGATCGATCCAGGCTTGTTGTAATGGTGTAAGCGTACCATCTTCCGCGGCGACTCCTTCGATAGTGGTGACTGGTGCATCTCCCACAGCTGACACTGGATAGAGACAAGATTTCGTCGCATTACCGTCCAGCATTACGGTACAAGCGCCGCATTGATTAATTCCACATCCATATTTAGTACCAAAGAGAGAAAGATGATCGCGCAATACCCAGAGGAGAGGAGTTTGGGGGTTGATTTCACCGAGGTCGTGTGTGGTGCCATTCACGTTGATCTTCATTGAGAAAATTCTCCGGTGCGTTTAGCTCAAAAAGAGTATGTTATTGAATTGTGCACATCTCCAGCGACTTTGTGAAACGCACATATGCTGAGAAAAATCCTTATCGCAACACGGATTCAATCTCAGCTATTCAAGAGATAAAAAATTCCTCTCACGCTGCATGTTGATTAGCAGGTTTTTATTTACACATCGGTATTCACGCGTCAAAAACTTCGACGCATACAGACCAACCTGCGTAGTTG
Source organism: Gammaproteobacteria bacterium (assembly GCA_009841615.1). Classification (GTDB taxonomy): domain Bacteria; phylum Pseudomonadota; class Gammaproteobacteria; order Pseudomonadales; family Azotimanducaceae; genus Bin55. The sequence continues at coordinate 172,251 of VXLL01000035.1, forward strand.
AGTCAGAATTCAAATGTCAAGAACTCTTACTCTGATTCAGTGGAATCGGCATCCATAGTTCGATCCGACTCGAGCTTGTCCGAGTGCATTTTCAGCCAGTCCCACGGTGCTACAGGTTCAACTTCGCGCCACAACCCTAACTTTCGTTTTTGTGCAAATTTTTCTGCCTCACGATAAGAAACTACGTCAGTAACGTCGTCTTCGTCCGTCGTCGTGGTCCAACCATGTCCTTCCATTAGAAGATGTACGTTGAAGTTTGAATTCGGATGATTGACTATAAGTACTTTGACCATCGGTTTTCCTGCAGCATCCGTATCCATTTGTTCCAAAACCACAGTTTCTTTAAGTAGCTCATCCACGAGATATTGACTAGCTTTTTTTGAAAAAAACTGCTCTTCGGGTATTAGTTCTGGGGCGTCTACACCCCATAGATCGACTTCCACCCACTCATCTTCCGAGCACGGGTCGTCCTTGGTCGGACAGTATTTAAAAGTGTCCCCATCTATGATTTCTGTTACCACACCAGAGGTAACAACAATATCCGAATCGGTTTCTTCGGTGATTCCGTCGGTAGTCTCATCGGCTATGCAGACTACTCCAAGGCCGACGATGAACTTCATTATCAGAATTTTCAGAGTCACTTGCATGTGAGGTCTCTTGACAAGTTTCCACCTGTATATGCGTATATAAGATCTTGTAATTTGGTGGTAAAGACTGACTCGTTACCTTTTTCTTTACACAATTCTATTGCGTAGTCTAGAACCGTTCCTTTGGTTGGGTGTGCTTGTATACGTAGATTGGCACCAAATTCTAGCAGTGTTTGCACTACATCAAGTCGTTCAGAGCGGATTGCGCTCAATATCGGAACCGCACTCTGTCGGTTTCTTTGAGCATTGACTTGCGATCCTGCTACGAGCAGAACGCGAGCCAAATTTGCCTTGAATTGGATACCGTTCGGAAATTCAAACAACTTTAACAGTAGGGTGGAATTTGTTTCATCGCGCCGCCTAACAAGAGCTGGATATTGAATTAAAAGCACTCGTAGCGCGTGGTGATCTCCTACTTTCATTATTTCCACCGCTTTTTCGAATGCCTGTTCCTCGCTCACTTACTATGTCTCCAAGGAGTCGACTAGCACATCTACCGCTCTGGTGGTGTCAATTTTTGTCGCTACAAGAGTGTTCGGTATTAGTCGTGGTCGCGTCGTTCTTTGATCGATCACCGTCATTCCGCTGGTTAAGGTACCTTGAGTTTCAATCGTAACGGAGCACGCTTCAAACTCAAACAACTTTGGATGAGTAACTGCTAGAACAGCACAGGGATCGTGAAGTGGTGCCCATCGAGATCCTACTATTTTCTCCGCTCGGTTCAATAGGAACTCTAGTAGGTTCGCTACGAAAGTACTCTTCGCTGTAGCAAGTTCACTTACCAAGGTCACCGTTTCATCCAACACCTGGAATTGATGAGTTAGATTGAGCCCACACATTTTGAGTTTTGCACCTGAGGTATAAACCTTGGCGGCAGCATGAGGATCAGCGAATACGTTAAATTCGGCAACGGGAGTGATGTTGCCGATGGATGTGCTTCCACCCATGATTGATATGCCACCGATGCGTTTACCCCACTCGGAATCTCGCGCTAATGCTTCCGCAAGATTTGTCAGAGGACCTAGAGCGATTACCCAATCGTCCTTGGTGACACATTCTAAAAGGAAGTCGCAAGCAGATACAGATTCATTCGAGCGACTGTGGGAAAGTCTTGTGATACCACCCAACCCGTCATTACCGTGGCTAACGTTGTTGAGTATCCGGGTTCCATTGAAAGACTGACTCGCGCCCTGATAAACTGGTGTGTCGGTATTTGCGATAGCTACAGTCATCAATGCATTTTCGGTGGCCTGAGAGACTGGTACATTTCCACTAACAGTGGTAATCCCCTTGACATTCGCATTTCGTAGTGCCAACAAGATTGCGATCGCATCGTCGCAACCCGGGTCACAATCGATAATTAAAGACCTCATGATTTTGTATCGGTATTATTCCACGCACTTCTAAACAAATTTTTACACAGAAATAAGGAATACAACGATGTCGAGTAGGACTCTCAATCTTGATGAATCAGTCTACGCTTACTTACTGAGCAACATACATCCAGAAACTCCAGAGCAACGAGAGCTTCGGGAAACTACCCGTGAAACATTGAGCATGTACGCGATGCAAATTTCTCAGGAACAAGGAGCATTTATGGCGTTGTTGTGTCGTGTCCTTAATGTTCGCCTAGCACTCGAGGTTGGAACGTTCACCGGTTACAGTGCACTAGCTGTCGCGCAAGTTCTACCAAGAGATGGCAAGTTAATAACTTGTGATGTATCGAAGGAATGGACCGATGTTGGGCGGGAGTATTGGGCAAAAGCTGGTGTTGTTAATAAGATTGATTTGCGACTTGCGCCTGCGACCGAGACTCTCTCCCAGTTACTTGAAGAGCTCGGAACAGGAACTTTCGACTTTGCTTTCATTGACGCGGATAAAACTAACTATGACGATTACTACGAACTATGCTTACAGTTGATCAGAGTAGGAGGACTGATAGCCATCGACAACGTTCTTTGGGGAGGCCGCACGTCAGACCCAACTGTGAATGACAATGCGACGGTTGCGTTGCGCAATCTCAATTCGAAGGTACGACAAGATGATCGCGTTTTCGCAACAATGCTACCAATCGGCGATGGTCTGACTTTGGTTCAGAAACTTTGATAAATGACGGACCAGAAAGCTCTTACCGTGACGTTCATCCTAGCCAAGGTCCTTCGATCGCAAAAGTAATGCCCGGCGATTGTATGTTCACGTAAAGAACTTTACCATCAAGAGAAAAGGTCGCGCCAGCCCATTCACTAGATCGGTAATTGTCGACTTGAATTGTCTCTTTTTGTTCCAGTGTCTTGTCAATTCGCACGTTGTTCTCAGCAATGACTCTAGCGGTGTTATCAGAACCGAGAACCAATAATCGAGCACCCATCACAAGTTCGTTGTCTGCGTTGCTAATTCCCCCGCCGTCTTCACACACAACAATCTTCCCGTTAATCGGATTAACGGTGATGTTGTCAATGGCGTCGGCCATTAGTTCACTCGATGAGGCGAAGCAATTCGTGAGTTTTTCATTTTTGGGATCGTATGCCCACACACTGCCATTTCGGGTTGGGCCACCCGCAGTGTCGATGAAGTAAACTAGACCGCCGTGGTACCAACAGCCCTCACCACGACAAAATCTCGCTGCCTGTTGTGCCGCGCCTTGGAGAAACGGTCCTGACATACCTTCTCCTACGGCTTTAGGTCCACCGTCAAAGGCGGGGGTTAGCGTTTGCGGGTCGGCATCCGGATCTTGGATTTCAACCCAATTGACATCGTACTCGCTCTTGAAAGGAGCTTCAATCAAATTTGTCAGTTTCCCCTCGTTAACCTGAAGCATATCGAGTCTACCATCTCGATCTAATGAACCCGGTTTTTGTGAGTCATCGTTAGGGATGAATCGGTAAAAACCGGACAAATCGTTATTGTCTTCCGTGAGATATACATACCCTGTTTCAGGATCGACCGCTGTGGCTTCGTGGCGCATAAAACCCATACCTTTTATTGGTTTGTGCGAAGATTTCCCAAGATGTGCAGGTATAGCTTCAAATACATAGCCGTGATCTTTTGGTTCGTGGTCATTCGTCGACTTTTCTAGCGAGCGGCGATATACGATTTCTTCACAGCTGAGCCAAGTACCCCACGGCGTCGGACCGCCAGCACAGTTCACCATCGTACCTGCTAAAATCGGCGTCGTCGTGGAGTAGTCGCCATTCTTGAGAGTCACGGCTGTGACACCACCACCCGGCACATCTGGAGTTTCGGTTCCGTAGTCTACCGCTGCTTTATCGTACGCATCACCAGCCCAATTGGTAAAGCCTGGACCAACGTAGCGTTCGTGATTTCGTAGTAGTAAGAGTTCGTTCGCGTCGTTTCCGGGTACTACAGCCATACCGTCGTGTCGATCAGGAGTCAGGTGTCCAGTACTCATTTTGTCTCCTGTCCAACCGAAGGATCGGTAGGTAAACCCTGGAGCAAGTTTTAGCAAATCAAGTCCCGTGGTCGGGTCATTGAGTGGTTTCAACAACGGTTTGGTTTCAGTCGCTTTCAGTCCAAGCAAGGGTAGCACGAAAGGAAATGAAGCACCGAACTTAAGCAGCAAACGTCGATTCATAGATTAGCCTCGATGGGAAACACTTACAACTCTACAATTATGGCGAATCGCATTAACCAATTGTTACATTCACTAGAAAAGACGGAGAATGGAAGAAACGCAGCCAACTGAGCCCGTGAATTCGCAACATTCGCCGCCACCATTGAAACTGCTAGTTTGCGTTAGCATTTGTGTTGCATTTGTAGTCGTTGTGCTCGGAGCATACACTAGATTAGTGGATGCCGGGCTGGGATGTCCGGATTGGCCCGGATGTTACGGGCAGTTGGTGGTACCAAGTACCGCAGAGGAAATCGCGGCCGCAGAAGCTCTATTTCCCGAAACACCGGTGGATCAAGCTAAAGCCTGGACCGAAATGGTCCACCGCTACTTCGCGACGGGTCTAGGTATTCTTGTAATTGGAATTGTGGTACTCGCATGGTATTACAAAGCGTCATTACGCTTTCCTTTAGTCCTTCTAGCGCTCGTGATTCTGCAAGGTGCGTTTGGAGCTTGGACAGTAACTCTAAAACTGTGGCCTCAAGTGGTAGTCGCGCACTTGTTGGGTGGATTTGCTACGCTCTTGTTACTCTGGTGGTACATGCTCACCCTCAGGTCCTTCAAAATTCCTCAGATAGCTACGAAGTTTCGTGCTCAGATGTATGTATTTAGCGCGTTGCTAGTCGTACAAATTTCCTTTGGAGGATGGGTCAGTGCAAATTACGCGGCACTCATTTGCCCTGATTTTCCTCTGTGTCATGGCACTTTATTACCGGAAATGGATTTCGTTGCAGGACTAAATATTTTCCAAACGATTGGTCCGGACTACACTGGTGGTGAAATGTCGCATGAGGGTCGGGTCGCGATTCAGAACTTACATCGGTGGGGCGCGTACGTGGTGTTTGTTTTTGGTCTAATTCTGGCTTGGCGAATCCGTGAAATGCCCGGTATGGTTCTTGGATTAGTGGTTTGTGCCCAAGTGGCGTTGGGTATCTCGAACGTTCTTTTCGTGTTACCACTGCCGATCGCGGTATTGCACAATGCTGGTGCTGCAATCCTCTTGTTAGTGGCGGTTACACTAGCTCTTCAATCTCGACCGAAACACGTTACAGACGCTCAGTCCTAGGTCGTTCTATGGGTCCTTCGTTGGAGCTAAGGGACCCAGAGTTTCACGATCTATTTCGGTGAGATATTGATCAAGGCTCTCGACCTTTTTTTGGGGAATAGAGTCGTTTCCATCGTAGAGTACAAACAGTGCATAGGCTGCTTTCGAACGTGCTTCCGCGTTCGGAAGATCTGGTAGCATTGCGTACAGTTTATCTGGGTCCATATTCACCCAAATGTAGGAAATGTACTGATAGTAGCTGCTGTGATAGGATTCATCTAATTGAGTACCGAGATTAGCAGCTTTCTTGAACTCTCCACTTCTAACAAGCGCATCGCCGACCTGTTCATATGCAAAACCCTTAGACTTACCATTGCGAACTTTGGGCAGCAGAGTGAGCGCTAATTCGACATCTTCAGTCGCGATTTGCGAAACGATTTCTGCTTCAAAACCGACTCCTCCGTTCGCTAACCGTAATGTCAAGGCTAGCTCAAATGCACCAGAAGGGTCGGTCGAAACCATCGAAATCGCTAAAGTTTGATATAAGAAATGGCGAAATTCGGCGATCGCAGACTCACTTTGTACCCAATTAAGTGCAGCATTTAGGTCGTGTTGACTCCAAACCGAAACCAACGCGCGAGCAGCATCGAATTGGTCGATGTCGTCTTCTAATTGCAATACCCAACTAACTGCCACGTCTGGAGATTCAGAGGTCAGGGATTCAATCGCTGACGTCACGGCATGTGTTCTTGTCTCTTGATGAAAATTTGACAGATTTTGTAATACGTACTCCGGGTGCTTCAAAGCCCAAGTTTCAATAACTGTTTTTCGCAAAAATTCTCGTAGCGCGATAGGATCTATGTTGCTGACTGCATCATGAGCAGTGCTGGGATCCTGAGTTGCCCATTCGCTTATTACATGAGGCGCGGTATCCCATCGCAATCCTAGTTCAAGCTGAGTAGCTATATAGTCGAACGCACGAGCAGGTTCTGACTTTGTGATGTATCTCAACAGGTTGGAAAAGAGCGTTACCTTCATTTCATAGTGACTCACCGAAGTCCTTATGCCTTCGAGTACGTCAAAGCCACTGCTCAGGTACCACTGTTTTGCTAATCCCTCCAACTGCGGAGCAAAGGAAAGGTCTTGCTCGACTATATCGATAACGGCAAACCACACTAAGTCAGGATCTGTAAGATTTTCGAAATCCAGGACATCGAGTAGTGATTTAACAAAGTGCTTGTCGAGGTTGAAATCATTGGAAATTTGAGGGTGATGTTCATTCGTTTCTTGAGTATAAGCTTGCAAAATTCCCTCGAACGCGATTTTTCGAATTGCCGTCGGTAGTTTCTTAGCGTTTTCGACTGCGGCAGCTAAATTAGAGTTAGCCCAATCTTTGAAGAGCCAAAACAGCATCGCTCCAATACCCGAACCGTCCTGACTGTGGTCAAGAACATACTGTATTGCATCTATTGGTTTTGAACTAGAGAGTCTTTCTAGTAAGACTCTTTGAAGATCAGCACGAATTTTCGATGATAAATTCCATTGTTGGTCCTCAGATCGGGTTAACAATTCGGCGATGCTTTCATCACTGAGTGGTGCGACAAGTGTATAAAGTGTAGCTCTTCGCTCAAAGTGATTTTGAAGTTGTTCCAATGCATCAATTTGACGAACAGCACTTTTTATTTGATCGGTACTATTGGTGTTGACTTTGCTAACCAGTGTGTCGTCACTGTGTGGTGGAATTGACGGTGAGCTTTCGTTGTAGTTATCGCTTTGGTGTTGAACGGGATTAGAGCTACTAAGATTTGCTAGTATCCATACGGTTAGCGTAGCGACGACACCGACAATCACTCCTGTAATGATTAGTACTAGTGCTTTAGTCGAGGGAAGAATCTTGATTCTGATCATGATTCCGGTCTAATGTTTTTTCTCTTAATTCCTTTCGTCGTCGATTCGATATGCTCTAGCATCGAGACCAGTTCATTTGGTAAACGAGCACCGACTTTTTACTTTGTTTCTCTAGCTTCTACAGCTACACACATCCTAGCTCGAACTAAAGATCCGCTAAGGATCTCCGAATGGAACAAGGGTTCCTAGATCTTCACGATCTTTTTCGCTGAGATATTGATCGAGACTTTCGATCTGTTTCTTTGTTAAAACGTCAGTGTGGACACTAAGTAGACTGAGTGCATATGCCGCTTTAGAACGCGCTACTTGGTTCGGAAGACTGGGGAGCACTTCAAATAGCCTTTCAGCGTCCACATTGATCCAAGCAAGAGAAATGCTTTCAAAGTAAGTACTATGATCGGACTCGTCTAACCGAAGACCGAGATCAATGGCTTTTTGAAAGTCGCTGTTTTCCACATGAGCGTTCCCTACTGAACCAAAAGCAATCGCTTTAGTTAGCCCATCGCGCACACTCGGCAGCAGACTCAGGGCTAGCTCGACATCTTGACTAGCAATTTTTTCAAGGATGATAGCTTCCAGTCCGACTTGACCCTCGGCTGAAGTATGTTTGAGAGAGAGCTCAAAAGCTCCTGAGGGGTCGGTTGCGACCATCGCATACGCTAGTGGTTCAATCAAGTGTTCGCGAATGCTGTTGATCGCAGGTTCTTCCAGTACCCACTCTTGTGCTTGTTCCAATTCATTACGACTCCAAATAGAAACCAAGACTTGTGCGGCTTCAAGTTGTATATTCGCATCGTCTAAACGCAAAACCTGAGAAACCGCTTGATCGGGTGATTCGGAAGCGAGCTTTGTAATCGCACTAGCCACTGCAGCCGATTGTGTGTGACGAGGAAACTCTGATAAGTGATTTAGAACATAATCGGCGTCTTGATTGGCCCAGCTTTGCACAACAAGGTGTTGCAAATTTTGTTTCAAAGCATTCGCGTTCAACCCGCTTATTGACTCTAGCGCAGCCCTCGGATCTTGGATGGCCCACTCTTGAATTACCGATTCAGTTGCTTCCCATCCCCAACCCACATCGAGTTGTGTGAGTTGCGTGACGCTATAGTCTAACGCGCGAGCAGGTTCTGATTCGGCCACGAACCGCAGCACGTTTGCTATTAGCGTACTTTTCATGTCCATGTCATTCATCGTACTCAGTATCTGGTCGAATGCGTTGAAGCCACTCTTTGCATACCACTGTTTCGCCAATTCACTTAGTTGTGTCACGAAAAAATAGTCTTTCTCCGCTACGTCAATCACGGCTGTCCACGCAAGTTCAGGTTCCTCGAGACTTTCAAAATCTGTGGAGTTCAGGAAAAAGTTAACAAAGTATGCGGTTAGATTTAACTGATCGGCAAGTTCGCGGTGATGAGAGATCGGATGGACGAAGTAGGCTTGCAAAATACCTTGGAGCGCAATCTTTCGGGTTTCCACTGGTAGAGTATTGGCTTTCGCAATTGCGCTTTCTACATCAGCATTCGACCAGTCGGCAAAAATAGAAATGAGAGTGGGACGAAGAGTATGCATACTTCGTTTTTGGTTAAAAACAAACTCTATCGCTTCTGCCGGACTTGTCATGGAAAGCCGCTCGAGTAACACGTCTTGCAGTTCCAAACGAATTTTTGGTGGAATATCCCATTGCGAGTCAACAGATCGGTTCAGTAGATCTTCAGATTTTTGAGTATTGAGCAGTGAAATGAGCGCATATAGCGTTGCAAATCTATCAATACTCTGTCCCTGGTCTGCTAAAGCTTCAACTTCAGCAAGCACATTGTTCAAAGTACCCTGAGTGTAGTTAAACAAATTGTTATCGAAGCTGATTTCACCGTCGGTTTGTCTCGGTTTTAGCGAGTCGTCCGGCGCATTGCTTAGTTGTTGTTCAGAAGAATGAGTATTGAGCTTTACGAGCATACCAACGACGAGGGTCGCACCGACACCAAGTATCAGGCCCGCAGCTAAGACTAGAACTGGTTTTAAAAAGGAATTTAGTTGCAAGCTCTTCATAGTGCTAGTTTTCTGTTTTCTTCAGCAACTTACGATCTTCTTCGATGAGATAGTCTTCTAAGGAAGCTATTTGTTCGTCCGTCAAACTAGCAACTCGGCTTTGTTGTTGAATGAGGTACAACGCTGCCTTTGAACGTGCCTCTCCTGTTGGGAAGTTCTCGATTTCTCGTAGTAAGGTTTCAGGGTCGTCGTACGCCAATACACTTGCGAGAACATCATAAAATTGAGTACTGTCCTCGATTGGTAAATTCTGACCGAGAGATAGAGCTTTCGCGATTTCCCCGTGCTGGAGGTACGTGTACGCGACAACTGAATGTGCCTGAACTTTAGGTTGACCCGTTCGAACATGTGGCAACAATTCGGTTGCAGCTTCGAGGTCCGTCTCGGTTAGCATATAAATTAACTCGACCTCCCATGCTTGTCCATCAGCAGTGAGTGGTTGTTGTGAGGCGATTTGAACTGCGCGCGTTGGGTCCGTAAAAGACAAATGAAGGACAAATTCATACAACACCTGCGTACGAAACGAATCCAAGCTCGGTTCACCTTCAATCCAATTCAATGCAGCATCGACATCTTGAAGTGACCAATGTGCGACGAGCAAGCCAGCGGCAGTTTGCCGTGCTTCTTCGTCTTCCAAACTCGATACGATTTCGGCAGCATCTTCCGGTGCAGACTCCGCCATGGCGTAGATCGCTAGTTGTACAGCATTTGGTCTTATAGCAGGGTCAAGAGAATCTTGGTGCGTGAGAAGGTCCTGGGGCGAGATTTGTGTCCAAGCCCGTACGATGGTGAACTGTAATTGGTTTCGAAATGGACTAGGCTCTAATGTGTTAACAGCGTTAAGCGCGGCCTTGTGATCGGTTGTTACCCACACATCGATTACAAGCTCTAATAGTGAGTTTCGATACTCGAAGTCTACGTTACGGACGTATGCAAAGGCCGCTGCTGGGGTTATGGGTGCGAGTTGGGAAACAACGCTAAATAGTGTGTCGCGCTCCCAATCTACGTACGGCAGCGACTCTCGGACGGTTTTCATCACCGAAAAGCCATCTCGCGAGACCCACGTTAGAGCTACGTGCACAAGGGTCTCGAAATGTGCGTCAACAGGTTCGACTAGGCCGACGGCTTCGTTCCAGATTTCTTCTAGATCCGCAGTAAAGTCGTTACATCGAATTTCTAGGTAAATACTTGTTGCAAGGGGTTCGAGTTGTAATTCTTGACCATATTTTTGGCTCGTCGTGCGAGAAAGATTAGTTTCAGATGCTAGAAGCCCTCTGAGTGCACTTGGCTTATCTGTACGGTCGAGGTTGCTAGCATGTGCAATCGCTTCACTAAAGGTCGACTCGTCCCAGTGCGTGAATACCGCGGTCATGAATGAAGACCGGTTTGGTCCTGCGGTCCGCAGGGCAAATTGCAATGCTTGATTTGGACTCTGGGCGGCCAGGAAAGAGAGTAAGACAAGCTGAATTTCAGAGTGTGTCTGGCGGTCTCGACCCCAAATTGCGTTTGCTGATTGCGAAAGCAGAAATTGAATTTGGTCTTCATTTAAGTTCGAAAGTAATGCGTATAGAGCTGCATTGCGTTCAAACTTGTGCTGGAGAGCCGATGTTTGCTCAAGCCTAGTGAGTAATTCTTGCGCATTGTCAATTTGAACAGTGTCATTAACTCTTCGATCAATACTGCTTAGGTTCTCTGTTCTCGCACTTCCTCCGGAAGTACTCACTGGTGTCTGTGAGTCACGGTCGTTGATGGTGAACTGCACGAAAAGTGTCGCGCCGACACCGAAAAAAATTCCGATCACGAAAAGTGTTACTAAGTTTCTAGAAACTCTTTTCACCTAATCGACACCCTCTCTCTTCATGAAATTTGCTGGTAGGTGCATTTCAGAAAGTTTCAAGTACAGACTTTCGATTGCGTTCGAAACTTCCAGTCCTGTAGCAAGTACCGCTGATTCAATGCACTCACCGTACAACCTTGCGTGCAACACTTCGAGGGTTTTCACCATTGAAAATATAGTTGATCAACGTCATCTTCCGTTAAGTGCTTCTGTAAAGTTTCAATCTGCTTATCGGTGAGTTTGTCATATCGTCTATTCCAACGCAGCAATAGCTGTGCTGCGGTAGACCTAGTTTCAGTCGTTGGAAGTGTAGAAATTTCATCAGCGAAGCCGATAGGGTCTCCGTCGATCCAATCATAAGTGACTAAGTCGAAATACCAGCCTCGATCAGTTTCAGTCAAATCCTGAGCGAGATCCATTGCTTCTCGTATGTCGCCTTGATACCGCATCGCACGTCCAACGTGGAGCATGGCGACTCTCTTTGTGATACCGTCTCGTACATCTGCTAGTAGTTCTCTTGCCAGATTTAAATCTTTTCTCGATATGTTGTACAAAATTTGCGCCTCCAATCCGATACCAGAAGTACCTGACGAATTCATTATTTGCTGTTCGCGCGCGAATTGAAAAGCACGCACCGGATCTGAATCTAATGTGTGATAAACCAACTGTTCTCGTATTTTTTCGATCAAGCCTGTACTAGAAGGGTTTTTGAGAAACCAGTCAAGCAGAGTGTGCGGTTCTTCTTTCGACCAAATAGGTAATAGCCACTGTACCGCTATAGTTCGTAAAGACGAATCTTCAATCTGCAGTGCAAAGTCTCCGGCTTCTTGCAATGAAGATTCTGCGATCGTTGCGACTCCCACTCTTGCCGCAACATATCTTGCCCTTTCTGGAATAACGTCGAGATTTTGAAGGATATAGCGAGGTTCCTTTGCTGCCCAAACTGTAGCAATCTCTCGTTGCCAGTTCTCTCTTGTATCCGCAGACCCAATATCAGCCACAGCTTCAGTTGCCGCATGGACATCAGTTTCAGCCCACCTTCGAATCACTAATTCCTCTAAGCTGTAATCTCGTTCGGGAAGACTAGTTACGTATTCGAACGCGGTGCGAGGTGACCTTTGTGCAAGAAAATCCAATACAGCACTTAAAGAAACACCGGTGCGGTAGGTGTCCTCGGGTGCGTCGTGAATTTGGTCTAAAACCGCGACCCCATCTTGCTTAAACCATTGAATAGCTAAGCGTGACAATATTTCGTTGTAGTCACTAGACCAACTAAAGTTGTCCTGTTTCGACATTTTTGCTATTCCATACCAAGCAGTTTTTGGATCGTCAACCAGCTCCACATTGACTATGAGTTGATAGTACTCTACTGCCTGTTTTTTGTCTAGATTTAGTCTTACCGAGATGTCACGTAGACTGTCTAAAGGCATTTCTAAATTTGCTCTAACGATGCTTTTCATGGCCTGAGTTCTATCACTCCAATTTAAATCTTTGGCGTGGGTGATTACCGCTTCCAAATCCACCATCGACCAAGAATCGAATACGGTTTTAACAAATTTTTTTCGATTCTCGTCAGCACTATCTAACGCGAACTCGAGAGCAACTGTCGGTTTTTCTTTCGTCAGTCGCTGCAACAATGCTATCTGAAGTTCATCTTTCACTCGAGAGGACATTCTTTGCCGTGTGTTCTTCGTGAGCTCTTCGAGCCTGCTTTCAACAGCCTTACTCGGTAGATCACCTACATGAGAATAAACTGCGACAAATCTCTCTACCGAGTCTTCGTGTAGTCTCTTGTCCGTCAACGGATTCGCACAGAGATCTCCATTATTCGACAAGATCCCCACGGCAACTACGAACAATCCACATGTGAAAAGTGGTTTCACTACGAAATGTCCCTGATCGAATCAACGATTTTCATCAAGAAAAATCTTGTCTCCCTCATTCAAGTATGTCTCCAGCGTTTGTAACTGGCTGTCCGTGAAATAATTCGTCGAATGATTCCAAAAAATCTGTTGCCGTGCAACGTAGGAACGAACCCTTGCCCCTGGAAATTTTTGGATCGCATTGAGTAACCCCGCAGGATTGGAGCTTGCCCATGGCCAGGATAAACGTAAGTAATAGGAATAACGGTCGTTTGACTTTAAGTCGGTACCAAGATCAATCGCTTCGTCCGTTTTTCCCCGATTGAACAATTCTTCTGCAACACTCACATAAGCGTTCATCTGGGTCTTTCCTTCTCGAACATCGGGTAGCAGTTCAAGTGCCAGAGACAAATCATCTGAAGCGATATCGCGCATCAGGTCTCCTTCCAAACCAAAGCCGTGATAAGGAATTGTTTGTCTGAGCCCGACTTGGAAAGCGAGCTCTCGTTCGCCTTTATCTATCAATTTCCATGCTAGTGTATGGAAGAGTTTGTTTCGTAGGTCTTTGCTGTCTGGACTTGACAGAACCCATTCGACGCAAGCGTTCAAGTCTCGACTTGCCCATTCTTCAACGAGTGCTCTTGCCGCACTCAATTGCAAATCCTCGTTGAGTTGGAAAACCATTTCAACCGCTTGAGCAGGTGAGTTAGTCCTGACTAGTCTTTCGATTGCTTGGACACTGACTGCTTCGTGTAGTGAAGCAGGGAGTTGGTGTAGGTTATCTAACAGTTTCATGGGTTCAGACCGCGACGAGGCAAAAGGATATTTCCAATCGATACCCATCCAGACCATTGTGCCTCGGCTCTCTAACTCTCTCCGCAGTTGACTGTAAGGTAGTCCATGCACTTTTCTTAGTGCTTCGATGGCATCTCCATATTTAGCCCACGTTCGAACAATTTCGTGCAATGTAAGTTCTTTATCTGCAACGTCATGTTTCAACGCGTAGTCGAACGCTTGTTCTGGTTGAGACTGAGCTAACCAATTCAGTGCTTCAGTGAGAACTTTCTTTCTATGCCCATAGTTTGCAATAGAGTCGTTGATTTCATCAAGTACACTAATACCAGATTCGTCAATCCAAACTTGGACTATAGGGATTAAGTCATCGTAGGCTTGGGGCTGTGTTTGAGCAAGTTTTAATGTTTTATGCCACTCTTCTTTGGGTTCTTCCACTCTGTCACGTTTTTCTGAATCTAAAGCGTGATCCGGAAGGTTTTCTTCGAAGCGAAAATCATTTATGATTTGCCTTTTATCGTCGTCGTTGAGTTCATCATTGTCTGCAACGATGGTTCTTAGTAGGTCCAATCGTTCATAAGCCCAAACGTCCAAACTCTTTATCTGTTCGATTGCGGTAGATAAATCTCTAGTTCCCCATTCGGAAAAAACAGTATTCAGCAATTGTTTGCGTATCGGGTCTACACGTGCGAGTGCAAACGCCAAGGCCTGTTCGGGGTTGTTCGTTGCGAGACGTTGGACCAATAACGTTTGGATTCGGTCTCTTGTACTTTGTGACACTTCCCAAGAAGCTTCAGTAGACTGGGAGAGCCAGTCGGCCAACTTCTTTTCGTCAAGTTCCAAAATCCAAGAGGCAATTGCGACATTGCGCGCGAAGGGTTCATCCGGAATCTCCAGATCTTCGATACGAAGAGGTAGTGCTGACTCGCGTGAAGCAACTTTCTTGAATTGACTTGAACGCGTGGTATTCTCACCCCCGGTATCCAACTTCGACTGTACGACGCTTTCCTCGTCAAGAGGTATTACAACGGCAAGCGTTGCGATCACCACGAGAACGTTTCGCAAACTGTATAACGCAGATTTCAACGGTGCAACTTGAAACTGAAGCACATGTATTCCCGCATTACTCTTCTCGTGTCTGACGTTCTTCTTCTATTATGTACTGATTTAGTGTTTCGAGCTGGCTATCAGAGAAGTTTTGAACATGCATTCGAGACAACTCGCTCGCAACATTTGAGCGAAGCTCCGCCGTTGGAAAGTCTTTTAGCGCAGCTAATACTGCGGTCGGATCGAATTTCGCCCATTCATAGGAGATGCTGCGGTAGAAACTGTCTCTCGCATCGTCCGGTAGTTGCTGCACTAGACTTAGTGCTCTTTCTGGTTCTCCGTTTGCTACAAGACTGACTCCAATGGATCGGGTGACCGCGGTTGTAGTCTCTCCATCTCTAGCTTCTGGTAGTAACTCTATAGCAGTATCGACGTCCCTAAATGCGAGTGCTGACAGTAATTGGGCTTCAAGTCCAATATTTCGTCCTTCCTGGATGGGTTGCTGGGCGGCAATCTGGATTGCACGTTTTGGGTCTGAATCGACCATCATGGACAGGACACTCTCAAGTAGCCGCCCTCTGTTTGGTTCGGTTTCGGGATATTCCAACACCCAATCCAATGTGGCGTTTACATTGTCTTGAGCCCATTGATAAACCAACGATTCAGCTGCTCGTGACCGCATCTCCGCATCTTCCAGTTGCAGAACTAATTCACTCGCTTCGTTTGGCGAAGACTGTGCGAGGCTAGAAAACGATCGGCTCACAGCAGACATTTGGGTAGACTTGGGTATAGTTTCTAAATTCGCTAATAGCTCTCGGGGATTGGCACTCGCCCAAGAGTTTACTGCCGTGTTTTGCAATCTTTCGCGCATTCCGCTCGGTTCTACGACTTTAACTGCCTCAAGCGCGGCGCGTGGGTCCATTTCCGCCCATACGAACACAACTCGAAAGGTAGGAGGGAACATCTGAAAAGCACCTTCTTGAGGGATGTCTTGTGCGAACTGAAATGCGCGAATAGGATCTTCGCGCGTAATCAATTCAAGAACGAGGTTGATCGAATCTCTCTGAAAGTAATCTCCAGCGTCAGAGTTGAGAATCTCTTGGAGCACGTCAATACCTTCTTGTAGATACCACAGTTGCGCGATCTGACTCGCCAACACGTAACCCAAATTTGTTTCAGCTTCTGGGATTGCGATCAACTCGTACCATCTCGACTTGGGATCTTCAAGGTACTCTGTATTCAATGATTCGATGTAATGTGATACAGCATGCGACTCTAAGTTAAGCTCAAGACCAATTTCGCGCACTCGCGACAAAGGTAATTCCTTTCGAAATTCGATGACTCCCTCCAACGCCACAACTCTGAGCGGCTCAGCTAGATTGGCAATCTCTTCTAACGATGTTTCCAAATCCGTACTAGCCCATTCACCAAAAACTGTTTTTACCATCTTCGAACGAATCGGATTCCGCTGCGCCAGAGCGAACTTCAACGCTGTCGCCGGTGCAACCAATACCTGACGTTCTAACAGTGCGGTTTGTAAAGCACTTCTGACTCGTGACGACTGGATCCAATTATCGTTGATAGTACGATTCAACGTCTCTACTAAGTTTTGATCGGGTACGGATTCAACATAAGAATACACTGTTTTAAAGCGTTGAATGGTGTCAACGTCTAGTGCTGGATCGTTCAGATCAGCGCCAGAATTGTTCTTTGTACCTAGTCCTAGTTCGTGGCTTGATTCGCTGGATGCTGCGTCACTAGATTGTGGTACGATGTCTGTGTTGTTGAGATTTCCATCCTTGGTGCTGAGATGTACTCCCAAAAATCCAGTTGCCCCAATCGCGACGCCAACAGCTACCCAAACGAAAATCTTGACCAATGAAAGGGGCGCTTGAGTGTTTCTATCAGAGAGTGTCGAGGAATCGATCATGGCGAGCCATTCTCCAGCGAACCCTTGTCTTCAGAGCTAAGGTAGGATTCCAATTCCTCAATCTGGGAGTCAGTGAAACGCGGATAGGTGCGATGCATTCGAGTCAAGGACAGTGCAATTTTGGATCGTACTTCACTAGTTGGAAAATTTTCCAGTTCCGCTAACAAACTAGTGATATCTCTAGAACCCCACCGCTGACCTAGATCAATTAAAAAGTCACTTTGATCAGATTCTGGTAACTGCAAACCTAAGCTGAATGCTTCTTCGGCATCTCCCTGTTGAATTAACGTGCTAGCGACAGAAACATAGGACTGAGTTTTGGTATCGCCAGCACGAACCTGAGGCAATAGCTTCAATGCTAGACTCAGATCCGAATTCGCGATACGTCCAATTATCATAGCCTCGGTACCAATCGTACTTTCACCAAGTAGAGAAACTTGTCGTGCAATTTGAAAAGCGCGCTCAAGATCAATCCACGCTACTTTATTGGCTAAATCGTGGAGCACGTACGGTCGGTCGGTAGACTTAATGGACTCTGAATTTTCAACCCAATCGATAGCAGCCTCGAAGTCTTGATTTACCCAAGATTCCAACAGAATATCTCGAGCTCTCCATTGCAGTTCTTCGTCTAACTGAGCGACCAATGAAGCCGCTTCGGTCGGCGAGTCCTTAGCGATGAGATATATCGCGTCTGTGGCTGCGGACTCTCGAGTAGAGACAGGTAACTCCTGCAATTGAACCAATACTCCTCTAGGATCGCTTTGCACCCACTGAATGACTGCTGAAAATTCTAGATCGCTACGAAATTGACCAGGAGGCACGATTTCGACAGCTTTAAGTGCAACATGAGGGTCTTGTTCAGCCCATACTTCGACGACGCTTCTGGCTATATACCCATGATTGTCGGAAGCTAGAGTCAGTGCAAACTTGAACGCCTGATCTGGCATTGACTTGGCGACTTCAACAAGAACGGCGCGGGATACCGCGGCGCGCATTTCAATGTTCGTCATAGAGGCAATTACTTCTTCAAGAACATCGATACCTGAGGCATCAATCCAAGTGGCTGCTAGCCGTGTAAGTATTTGATAGTGCTCTTGATTGAGACCCGCAAGTGCAACAGCTTGGAACCAAATCTCTTTAGGATTTTCCACTGAGCTTTGTAGAAATTTCTGTAAATGGTAGGTTGTCGCGTAGATCTCCTCCCCAAGCCTCTTAGCTATTACTCGGTGTTCGTCAAGTGTGTGTGAGTCTGTAGCTTCCAAAATACCCTGCAGAGCGAACCGTTGAAGTTCTTTATTGATACTGCCTGCTTGCTCGACAGCTGCATCTACATCCGCGACTGCCCACTCAAAAAACACCGTCTGAACAAAGTTTGCTTTCTGTGGGTCGCTTCGTGCTAGAGCAAAGTCCAATGCTGCGTTGGGGTTGTAGGAAGTCAGTTTAGTAAGTAAGATCGATTGAAAGTCGCTACGGACTTTCGAGGAAACTTCCCAACTGATATCGACCGACTGTTCGAGCCAGTCAACCAACCGACGCTCATCGAGTACGAGAATCCACGAGAATATTTCGATGCGTCGTTCGTAGGCGGACGCTGAGAGTTTCAAGGTGGTAACATTCTGTGGTATCACGTCCCGCGATGAACTCTGATGTTCAATTGAAGGATCGATATCTTTCAACGTTGCATCGGGGGAGCTTTGATCTTCAATTACGTTTTCCGGTGGGATGCTCGTACTTGTACTTTGAAACACGGTCAATACGAGAAAAGAAGAAGCACCACCGATGCACGCTCCAAGTATCAACAACATTACAACAGTTACTGTTCGTCTGTTCACTATGTTCCTTGAGTCACAGGCTTGATCGAGAGTTTTCTCTGAAGCAATTTATTCGGTGCTCTTATTGGTCAGCATAACCGCGCACACACTAATCAATCCGATCTTAGGAAATTACTCGCATGTTTGTAGATCTATATTTATCCGTCGCGCGATACTTGGACGCACGAAAGAAACCTCGGAGACGCAGAAGTGTCAAACACACGTTAGTAAATAGGACTACCAATCGTAGTCATCGATTCTTTTGAGGAAGACAAGCCCGATATTTTAATAGCAGATTTACACCTACTCTGGCTGGAATAAACATGACCTTTCCGCACACTTGGTAGTTGCTTGCAGCAACTAGAGCAATTACTGACGTGAGTTTCAAAGTTTTTTGACTGACAAGATAGTCGAACTGTCAACGAGTAAAAACGAACTGATTTGGTGTGATTATCGGCACTGCACTGAACGATCTTTTGCAACTTTACTGGTCTTCTAAAGCCTGTCTGGCGGATTCAGATAAATACTGCTTTAGAGTATCGATTTGTTCGTCAGTGAAGTTCTCTCGAGCCCACTGACTAGACAAAGTAGCAGCAATACGTGTACGAATTTCCTCCGTGGGTAACCGTTTTATTGATTCCACCAACCCAGCGGGGTCGATTCGAGCCCACGAATACGCGATGCTTTGAAAGTAACTCGCTTGATTCTCGAGGGGCAATTTCAAGCCGAGTTCCAATGCTTTGGTGGAATGTCCGTTTTCAATATAACGACTTCCAACAGATGTGTAAGCCCTCGTCTTGGTGATCCCCTCTCGAACTTGCGGTAGTAACTCCACGGCAAGATCCAAATCGTCATAAGTAATTCGACTAATCACATCGGCTTCTAATCCCTCTTGATACCGACCCATGCCCATGTTGTCCGCATCCTCAGGAATGTCATACTTTACAGCTAAATCGAATGCTCGACGTGGGTCCGAATCTACCAATTCACGAGTCAACGCTTGTACCCAACCATATCGATCTTTGTCCTTCACGGGACCGTTGTAAACCCAATTAATCGCTGCTTCCACATCTTGTTCAATCCACTCATTCAAAACATACCAAGGAAGGGAACTATATCTCATTGCTTCTGTATGTTCCAGCGCGAGCTCGGCGGCCTCTTTCGGAGATGTTCTAGCAATTTCACGAATCGCATTCGCTCTCAAGGATTCATGAATATTGTTCGGAAAGTTATCTAGATTTTCCAAGACGTACCAAGGTTCTTGCCTCGCCCAATACCCAGCGACGGTCTGTTGGAGTTGCTCGCGCTGACCACTCTTTTCTATCGCGCTAACAGCTTGAAAAGCTGCCTGTGGGTCAGATTCAGACCATTTACGAACGACCGTGTACAGTGTTGGGGAATGCCTGCCTTCGCTCGGCATGTTCAACGCGTATTGAAAAGCCTGCGCCGGGTTTTCTTCCGCCGCTTGCCATAGAATCTGATGGATCGCACCATGTTTGATTTCCGAATCCAAGGTGCTTTCGCGAATTTCATCAAGCACGTTGAAACCATCTTGTTCGTACCACTGTTTTACGATGTTGTTTAATGCAATCGAATGGTTGTAATTATTGGGATCTAGTAAGTCTATCACTTCTCTCCATGCGGCTTTAGGGTCGTCAATTTGCCCACTTGAAAATGACTGCACATAAAACGCAACTCCGCGCTCTTCATCTCCTAGATCCCGTGCTATTTGACGATATGTTGCTAACGATTGACCCTCTTGTACGGTCAATATTCCGCTAAGCGCATTGCTCTTTGCGTCTCCGCTTAGGGACTTGGCCTTACTGATTGCATCTTTAAGATCACTCAACGCCCAATCAGAGAATACACTTCGTACAACTGGCATATATAACGGTGCAGGTTCCCCGGACGAGTCCTGCCATGTGTACCACTCTGCCGTCCTATCCATGTCAGGTACCTTTTGTACAACAGCAAACTCTACAGCAGTTTCTGGGTTGACAATTGTCAGTCTTTCCACTAGTGCAGACTGAAGTTCGTCTTGTACGTGAAGTGAGAGTTTTTGCGAACCGCTCGACAGTTCTTCTAGTTTTGTTTTCAAATCCTGTACGGACAGTCCCGCTACGTAGGTGTAGATCGCAAGTTTCCGCCGAAATGCGTTCGTGTGTAGGCTCGGGTCTTCTAACGACAGGGAGGGTTGAACGTTGCTAAGAGCATGTCGCGTGGAGTCTCCATTCAACTGAGGAGCATGTGCAGACGATGATCCGTTCGAATTGTTTACTACGTTTCTCTCAATTCCTTCTGTGGGATGGTTTGCTGACGACGAGATGTGTAACAAGTACATTGTCCCACCACCCAACAAAATACCGGAGGAAAGAAAGAGTAGAGAGGTAAATATAGAGCTTTTCATAGGATTCTAACTCGTTGATTTCGACGACAATTGTCTCGTGAGAAGTAGCTAGCGTACATTCTTAGCCTTTAGGGTGAAGGAGCGCTCTCTCAGTGAAACATGTACTCTTGGACTTGTCAAAGATACACTACCATGAGTAGAGTTGTTGAAGGAATTTCATGTCCTCAGGGGATGGACCGGACACGTCAATTTCTTTCAAGCGATCGAGCAGTTTCATGTCTTCCGGTTTGATGCGTTTTTCAAGGTCTGCAATCTCTTCGTCTGAAAAAGTACCCTCAGTCTCATGGATCATAACAATTGACACTGCTACTCTTGATTTCGCCGCGTCTGGAAAGTCAGGAAACGCCTTGAGCAATCCTTCCGGGTCACTATACGCCCATCCCATGGCAATATTTTGAAAATATTGTTTTTGCTGTTTTTCGGTCAACTGGTTTGAGAGCTGAAGAGCTTGTTTGGTGTTTCCTGCTTCGAGCAAAAGGCCTCCAACCATAGTAAAGGCGTAAGACTTGCCCGCAGCTCTTACCTGCGGTAATAATTCAATTGCAATATCAATGTCCTCATAAGCAATGGAAAGCAACACCGACACTTCTTGACCAATCATCATCCCGCCACCAAAATATTCATCCTCTTCCATGGGTTGTTGCAGCGCAAGTTCAAATGCTTGTTTCGGGTCAGTGTCCACTAGGGAATCAATAAGTGGACGAAGTAGTGCATGGCGCATCTCACCGGCTGCCGGCAAGCCCAATACCCACTCTTTCGCGGCCTTCGGGTCGAAGTAGCTCCATTCTTGAATGAAATTCTGTGCCAGTCGAATTTGTAACTCTTCATCGGCTACTTGCAAGATGTATTGGGCGGCTTCGTGCGGTGATTTTCGTGCGAGTGCTCCAATGGCACTCCTTCTTGCGCCCTCGCGTTCGCCAGGAGGGAATAGTTCTATTTGGTCGAGAAGTTGACGGGGGTTATTTTCAGCCCAACGCCATGTAGCATTCTGAATCAATGATTGCCGAAATCTACTCGCCGGCAAGGTACTTACCTTGGCTATCATCCCCTTGGGGTCCTTTTGAGCCCAGGAGTACGAAAGCCTGCTTCTTTGAATGATTTCAGTCGCTCGATCGCCTAGATTGTCGACTATGTAGTCGAAAATCTCTTCTGGTTGGCGCTCAGAAATTCCGCTAAAAATTTCAGGGAGTATGGATGAATACTCGGAATCATTAGATATGGAAGACACTAACTCGTCAAGGACATCCAAGCCTTTTTCCTCGACCCAAGCAGTAGCGACTTTACTCAAAGAACCTCCGGTAGTGTTTTGGACGCTCTCACGGTTTGCTATATCTAGTATTTCGTACCAAGTGTCCCTAGGGTTTTCAATATCACCCCGGACTAAGTTTCCGAAGTAAAACATATAAGCAGAACTTTCGTCTCCGAGTTCGGCCGCAATTTCTCGCATTCGGTCTAGCGGCAAATCATCACGCGCCGTAAGAAGTGTACTTACATGGTAATATGAAGAATTTTCTTGTGCGCTCAACTCCTTGACGCGTGCAACTGCTCCGTCTATATCTGTATTGGCCCAGACTTGCAATACTGTGCGAGACATTGAATAGACTTGTTGCGGCTCTTCTCTTGACAATGCAAAATCAATCGCGCGCTCTGGTGCTGTAGTCGATAGTTTTTGCAGCAATGTGGTTTGCAATTCGGTCCGATTAGCCGGTGAAACTTGCCAAGATGGTTCTGTAGATTGTTCGAGCCAACTCAAGATTTCATCGTCAGAAAGGGTTGAAACCCAATAAACAATACTCGCTTTGCGATCAAACGTTCGCGTTGGGAAGACTAACTGGTCAACTCGAGAAGGTACCGCAATGTTGCCATCGGATTGATTAGCGTCAGTACTATCTACGGAGGTTGACCGATGCTCGTCTCCCCGTACTGTCTCAGTCCGATCTCGAGGAATGGTCTTGGCATCGTCTTGAAGTATCAATTTGATTCCGACGAAGCCACCAACACCTATTAAAACACCGGCGACTAGAAGGAGGATCCGTGCTAAGAGGTTGTTCATGGGACAGAGGCTAGAGAATCGTTTTGGACAATTCAGATTATATGACAGATTTTTTAGTCGGTACCTCTGATCAACGGCGACCTGGTAAAAGTCATGAACCTGTTCCCTGTATGAATCTCGAAAGTAATTGCAGGTTCCACACTTGCGAGTGAATTCGTTCTAGCAGAGAACGAGTTAGTGTAAAAAAGTAGGTGAACAGATAGATAACTAACGCTATAGAGTTGTCTGACCTCAATCGTCAATATATTGCTTCAGTATTTCTAATTGCGCGTACGAAAAATTATTTTGGCTCGATTCTCTTGCAAGACTCGACGCGACACTCGCACGAATCTCTTTCGTAGGAAAGTCTTTAATGGACTCTATCAGTCCTGCCGGATCAATGTGAGCCCACAACCAAGAAATTGAAACAAAGTACTCAGCTTGACTGTCCTCCGTAAGTTGTAGACCTAGGTTAAACACTTTCTTCGAGTCCCCGAGCTCAATGTACCTCTGTCCAATTGCGCTATATGCTCTAATTCTTGTTTTTCCTTCCCTTACTCTTGGTAGTAGTTCGACTGCAAGCTCAAGGTCTTGGTAACAGATCGTCCAAATCACCTCGGCTTCTAATCCCGTTTCATACATTTCCATGCCCAGGATATTGATCTCCGGTATTTCTTGTTTAACAGCTAAGTCAAATGCACGACGTGGATCAAATTCGACCAAATTGCTTGTAATTGCACTTACCCATGTGTACCGTTTACCCTCATCGAGAGGGGTACTATATACCCAATTCAAGGCCGCTTCTAAGTCAATCTCTATCCAAATACTGATGACACTTGATGGTAGGAAGTCGTTTAGTCCGCCACGTCCGTGTTTAACAGCAAGATCCGCAGCTTCTTCGGGGGATACACGTGCGATACCTCTAATCGCATCTAAAGTTACCCATTCTCTAATATTCGGTGGAAAATTTTCAATTTTCTCGATGACGTCCCTTGGTTCGTTTAACGCCCAAATTTTGGCTACACGAAGTTGGAAGTACTCTCGATCCCTACTTTTTTCGATACTACTAGCAGCTTGATAGGCGGCTTCCGGATCAGATACTGCCCATGTCTTGACTACCCGGGACGTAGCTGACGAGTCCCTGTTCTCGCTCGGCACCGCCAGCGAATATTGAAACGCTTGATAGGGTTCATCCGCAACCGCGTGTTCTAGCAACTGTAAGATCAAATCGGTTTTAACGTTCTTTTCTAAGTCGCTGCTGTTTACCTTATCTAGAACACCAAAGCCAATCTGTTCATACCACTGTCTCGTGATGTTTCTTAGTGCTCGAGTGTGGCTAGAGTTATTTGGTTTGTAAAGTGCGATGACCTCATGCCATGCCGCGCGAGGGTCGTTGATGCGATTCGTCGCGAACGACAATATGTAAGCGTTTGTCCCTTGCTCCTCATCCCCAAGAACCTTAGCTACTTCTCGATAAGTGTTGAGCGATTCGCCACATAATGCCGCCAATATGCCGATAAGCGCTTTACTCTTGTAGTTGTCAACTAGTCTTTTTGCAGTGTCGATCGCACTTTGAAGATCAGTCGCTGCCCAGTCCTTAAACACGGTTTGAACCATAGACACAGAAGTTTCCTGTTCTACGTTCAAGTAGCGTTGCGAGTGCACAAATTTCGACTGGTTTGAAATTGGTTCAAATTGTTCAACCACATATTCGGTTGCGACATGCGGATTCACTATCGCAAGTCTTTCGATAAGGGCTGTTTGAAGTTTATCTCGAACATAATGCGAACGTTCATGTACGTCACTCGAAATTGTTTGCAACTCAGTCATGAGTTCTTGTGTCGATAGACCAGCAACAAACGAATACACAGCAAGTCGAAGTTGAAATGAGTTTTTATGTAAGTTTGGGTCTTCAAGCGATGCGGCGGAAAGATTTCTGCTGTGTAAATATAGAAGGGAGGAATGGTTTAATCGAAACCCTTCACCAGCGCTTTCTCCCTTTGAATTGGGTATCTTATTAGATGAAGCGGTCTCCGTGGTTTCGTTCGTCGAGACCAAGATGTTCACGAAATACATACTCAAACCACCTAACACAATCCCTGCGAACAAAAGCATTGAGAAAATTCTTTGAGACTTTTTCATTGGGTGTTTGTGTAGACTGAATACCGACTTTTCTTGAGTGCGGATACGGCTATTTGTCCCTATTCAAACAATCGCTTCGTCGTTTTAGTTCGTGGTTAGGACGTTAATAGAGACACAAGTTAATATAAGTGCAACTGGTGAAGCAGTTCTAATTCTTCTTCAGTCGCATTGTCTATGTCAATGTTTTGAACTTGTTTGAACAACTCTTTGTCCTTATCACTAATGTGTTTTTCCACATTTGCGATCTCTTCTTCTGAGTAGTAGTTCCCAACCTCATTCGTAATTTTTATTCCGACCGCGATTCTCGACTTCGCGAAAGTCGGAAAGTCGTCGAAAACCTTCAACAGTCCTTTGGGGTCATCATATGCCCACCTCATTGCGATCCTTTGATAGAATTCTTTCTGCTCAGTTTGATCCAAATCGTTCGCAAGATCGAGTGCTTGTGTTGAGAAACCTTGTTCGACCAAAGAACTGCCAATATGAGCGTACGCGGAAACCTTTCTACCTTCTCTGACCTGCGGCAGCAACTCAAGAGCAAGTTGTAAATCGTCGTCTGCGATGCTGGCTATTATTGAATCTTCCGAACCATCGGCGATGGGTTCGCTCAATGCAAGTTCAAACGCGCCCTTCGGGTCTGTTGAGACAAGTCGCCACTTTAGAGAGCTAATCATAGACGCCCGAATTGGATCATTCGTGGGTAGGTCCAGTACCCATTCTTTGGCGGAAGCCGCATCTTCTTCGCACCACGTTCGGATTAGTCTGTAGGCAAGCTGTTCTCGCATTTCTTCATCGGAAATCTGCAGGACGAATTGAGCGGCGGCTGTCGGCGACTGTTGCGTGAATTCGTCAATAGCGCGCTCCCTTGCATACTCCCGTAGACCGGGTGGAACTTGTTCTAGTTGTTCAAAAATTTGTTGTGGGTTGTTATCGGCCCATCTTCGAACCGACAACCGAATTAGATCTTCCTGGAAGTCGCTAGCTGGAAGGGTCTTTACCTTCGCTAGCATGTTCTTAGGGTTTCTTCGTGCCCAGTTTTCGGAGAGACGGGTCTCCCGAATGACGTCAATTGCTTGGTCGCCCAGATTACTCATGATATAGTCAAAGACTTCTTGAGATCGATCAGCAGACAAGTCGTCAAACAGCCCATCGAGTACGGAGTAGTAATCGAAATCTTCCGAGATCGAAGACACTAATTCGTCTAGGATCTCCAAGCCCCTTTCTTCGATCCAAACGAACGCAATACGATTCAACGCGTCTTCCGCCTCTTCTTGGAACTTTTCTCTGCTTGCTAGATTGACGATTTCGTACCAAGTTTCACGTGGATTTTCTATCTTATCTGTGGTTAATTTTGTGAAGTGACTATAAAACGCATGCCGTTCATCTCGCAGCTCAATAGCTATTTCCCGTTTTCTTTCGAACGGTAAGTCAGTGCGCGCATCTAAGATGGCATCGAGTGCAAAGTAGGAATCCGGTTCATCCAACTCTTTCGCGTGTTCTATAGCTTTGTTTAAGTCGTCTCGAGCCCAGGACGAATACACCGTCCTGATTATCGAATTACGTTGGTGATGGTCTCTTTCTATTACGAAGTCGAGAGCGCGAGCCGGTGCGGTTGTCAAAAGTTTTTGCAAGAGTGTTGTTTGTAGTTCAGTTCGATTTGCATAAGAAACATACCAACTCGATTCCGTGGATTGCTTGAGCAGATCTACGATCTGGTCGTCAGTTAGAGTAGCAACCCAGAAAACAATACCTGCTTTGAGGTCGAATGTACGTTTTGGAAAGACAATATCATCGATCCGGGAGGGGACCATTGCGTTGATCGATGGTGGACTAACTCCGTCCTCGCTAGGAGTACTCGCGATCGGAACTAACTTTGCTGTTTGTGTGGATGATGTCTGTTCAACTGGTTTGCGGGTCATCTCATCTTTAAGCAAAAAGAGGACAGTTGCGACCCCGCCAATGCCCATAAGCGCACCTATTACGAAGACTAAAACACGTGAAAAGAGAGTTTGCATGAATCCCCGGGAGGATACTCTAAACTAGTGCCGAGTTCTCGAATTACAGGTTGAAAGCTTCAAAGGTGTAGCATCCTCGCTCAGACTCAAAGTCGACTCTCTAAAGCTATTCAGTCAGAATCACTTGAATAGGACTCTAGAACTTCTAGTTGCGCCTCAGTGAAATTATCTTTCATCCACTGACTCGTCAAAGTTCGCGCTAGATTCGATCGAATTTCTGCAGTGGGCAGATTCTTAAAGGACTCGACCAACCCACTAGCATCGATGCTAGCCCAAGTATAAGCGATGCTTTGAAAGTATTGTGTTTGCTCGTTTGCAGTTAGTTTGAGCCCTAAGTCAACAGCCTTCGAAGACTGGCCTAAATTGATGTACTGACTCCCTACGGAGGTATAGGCTTGCGGCCGTGAACTGCCTTCACGTACTTTCGGTAGCAGTTCGACCGCAAGGTCGAAATCTTGATAGACTATCTGCCCAAGAATTTGCGCTTCAAGCGCAGGCGTGTACATGCCCCCCATGCGTTCTGGAATGGGTTGCTGAAGAGCTATATCAAACGCGCGGCGCGGATCGGTATTAACTAAATTTGTCGCTAACGCGCTAACCCACGAGTACCGATTTTCCTCGCTCATCGGTCCGTTAAGTACCCACTGTATAGCTGCTTCGGTATCCTGATCAACCCAGTGTCGGAGTATGTAAGTAGGGACATAACTCAATCCTCCAAAACCTCCTTCTATTTGCTCAAGCGCGATTTCGGCCGCTTCCTGCGGCGAAGTTACTGCGATAGCCTGAAGAGCACTCGAGCTTCCAAGGTCTCGCATTTGTGGAGGAAAACTATCCAAGTTTTCTAAGAAGTAGTAAGGTTCGTTTGCTGCCCAAACTGATACGACTTGCCGCTGAAGACTGTCTCGTCGTC
Source organism: Gammaproteobacteria bacterium (assembly GCA_009841615.1). Taxonomy (GTDB): domain Bacteria; phylum Pseudomonadota; class Gammaproteobacteria; order Pseudomonadales; family Azotimanducaceae; genus Bin55. Next base: position 200,307 of record VXLL01000035.1, read on the forward strand.
CACTCTGTTCAATACTAGTGGCTGCTTGGTAAGCTGCTTGCGGGTCTGACTCCGCCCACACCAAAACAACGGTAGACTCTGGTTGGGAATACATCCCTGCAAACCCTTGGATCGGCAAATTCAGTGCATATTGAAAGGCTTGATATGGGGTTTCCATTGCGGCGCTGCGAAGTAAACCAGATTGAAGAGAGTTCTTGACGTCTTCGTTCAACGCACTCGCGCGCACCTGGTCAATCACGCTTATGCCATCTTTCTGGAACCACTGCTGCGTAACAGCTCCCAACGCTACCAAATGGTTACTGTCGTTCGGTTTAATGATAGTCGCGAGTTCGTTCCAAATAGTTTTTGGATCGTCAACGCGTTTTGAATTGAATGACCTCACGTAGAAATCGAGACCTTGTTCTTCATCCCCTAACTCTTTGGCGATATTTCTATATGTCGATAATGGCTCGTCTGTAAGGGAAGCGAGAATTCCGTCAAGTGCTTCGTGCTTTACGTCCTCTCTCAGGGACTTTGCGTTTTTGATGGCACCGTCCCTGTCGTTCAACGCCCATTCTTTAAACACACGTTGAACGAACGGCATTGAGCTAGACGTAGTTCCTAGGGTATCGTACAGCCGTACACCCCATGAGTTGAGTGCCACAAAATCTCTACCCAAGTTTCTCTGCTCTGCGACAAAAGTCATAGCGGATGTTGGATTTAGTGTAGCTAATTTTTCGATGAGTGCAGTCTGTAGCTCCACTAGCACGCTACGAGACAGTTCAAGCTCGTGATCCACGGAACGAAGCAGTTCCTTCGCAACTTGCTGTTCGGATAAGCCTGCTACGAAAGAATATACCACTAATTTACGTTGAAACGAGTCCTTTTCTAAAGACGGATCGTCGATCTTGGAGACTGATTGAATGTTGCTGGTCGATATCGGGTCTCGAGAGCTATCTGCCTCAGCACTCGGTGTAGTAATTTCCTCAGTGTCTTGGGAACCCAAAACTGCTCCAGGCACCGTTGAAGTGTTGCTGTCGTTGCTTGAGGTTGCAAGATGTACCAAGTACGTGCCTCCACCTCCTATCACAAATCCAGATGTAACAAGAAGTAACAAAATGCCTAAAGATTTTTTCATGGGAGTCTAATTTGGAGTGCTGTCTTTGTCTCTAAAGAATTCAATCGGAATTGGAAAAGTTATGCTGGAGCGTTAGCTGATCTACTTTGCAAAAGGCGCAATTACGAACATGACAACTGCGTACTACCACGAATGCAACTCTTGGAGAAGCTTCCGATCTTCAGGAGACGGGTTGCGCATGTCTATTTCTTGGAATTGTTGCAACTTTTCCCGAACTTCTTGAGTCATGTACTTTTTCAAGCTGGCGATTTCTTCGTCGGTGTATAGATTCGTAGAGGTATTCATCATGCTTATCGACAATGCGACTCGTGATTGGATCTCCGCGGAGGGAAATTCGTCGAAAGCTTTCAGTAATCCTTGTGGGTCTTGCCAAGCCCATGACGAAGACATGCTCCGAAAGTAATTTTTTTGTTCAGCTTTGGGTAATTGATTTGCGAGGTCAATCGCTTGTCGCGTCTCTCCCTTTTGAATTAATGAAACTCCAATGCTACTATACGCCATCGACCTTCCTTGTTCTCGCACTTGAGGTAACAGTTCTAGCGCAAGATCTACGTCTTGATATGCGAGCATACTTATGATCGAAGATTCATAGCCCGTTGAAGAATATGGAGACGAAGGGTTCTCTTTAATGGGTTCTTCAAGTGCAAGTCTAAATGCCTCTCGAGGATCGCTGTGAACAAGTGCCATCGCGAGAGGGCGAAGAAGCGCGGCGCGCAAAGGGTCACTACTTGGCAAGCCTAACACCCAATCTTTCGCAGCTTCAGTGTCTTGATAAGCCCAAGTGGAGACTAAGCTGTTCGCTAGCGTTAACCTTGTCTGGAAGTCCTGTTCTTGAAGAACGAACTTCGCTGCTTCATCGGGCGATGAACGAGTCAGCGCTCGAATCGCGTTACGACGCGCTTGTACTTGATGTTCTCCAGGGACTAGGTCAATTTGTTTAAGAATTTGACGAGGATTGTCATCTGCCCATTGCCATATCACACGCCAAACTATATTGCGCCGAAATCCGCTAGCAGGCAAGGTCTCCGCCTTTGCCAACACAGCTTTAGGATCCCTCTGTGCCCAGTAAAAAATGACACTACTATTTTGTAGTATGTCGTAAGCTCGATCGCCAAGATAGCTCAACGCGAAATCAAAAATTTCTTCTGGTTTGTCTTTAGACAGTGCGTTAAGTATTTGAGTGAGGGCAAAATCGTATTCGGTTGTGTGTGAAATAGAAGATACTATTTCATCAAGAACTTCCATTCCCTCTCGTTCGACCCACGCAACCGCGAGTTCGCTCAGAGCATGGCCAGCCGTGCCTTGAACATTCTCAAGGTTTGCTACTCTCAGAATTTCGTGCCAAGTTTCCTTTGGTTTTTCGATCCCTTCAGATGTTAGGCTCTTAAAGTATTTGAAGAACGCGTAATTTTCATCTCCGAACTCTCTTGCGATTTCCCGTTGACGATCTAGGGACAAGTCTTCTCGCGCTCGCAAAATGGTCGGTAAAAAGTTTACGGCTTCATCTTCGGCCCATTGCTTTACCTGTGTGATTGCATCCTCTAAATCTGAACTTGCCCATGTCAGGAATACGACTGAGGCTAAGGGGGTCCTCCGTTGCTCGTCCAAAGACCAAACAAACTCAATTGCTCGTTCCGGTGCCTCAATAGTGAGTTTTTGCAAAAGGGTAGATTGAATTTCGTTCAGAATTTCTGTGGAAACATTCCAGGAAGGGTCGGTGGATTCTTCGAGCCAACTTAGTATTTGATCGTCAGAAAGGGTTGCAATCCAAGACAGGATGGCCACCTTACGCTCAAAGGCTTGCTCTGGAAATACTAACGCGTCGATATTGGAGGATGTGGAGAGGTTTGGACCGCCTACCGAATCATCGGAAACCCTCAAGGTATTACGACCTTCGTTGTTCGGTCTCGTCGTCGAAGTGCCTTCATCTTCTTGTATTAGAGTAAACGCTCCAATGACAAATCCAATACCAATAGCTACACCAGCCGATAGTGCTAGAATGCGCGTGAGAAAATTCTGCATAGGACGTTCGTCTGATTGATTCTTTCGACAATTCAGATTATATCTTTAGGGACGCCTCCTCTCCTCACGGTTTTAGTGCTTGTCAAATTCTCAATGTCAGCATAGCTCGTTGACCGGGATTTTGATATGCGCAGCTCTTTCGAAAGCTATGCGAGATTAACATTCTCCTTGCAAATCTGTGTGATTAGCAAAATTGATGTTGCCCAGTTCGATTCAACGAGATTTTCAATTGCTTCTCTATGACCAACAGAATGCCCCCAACCCACGTCGAGTTCGAATCTTTCTCGCAGAGAAGGGAGTCACTTACGATCGCAAACAACTAAACATTGTGAAAGCCGAGAACCTTTCGCCTGAGTTTCTTTCGATCAATCCACGCGGTCGTCTTCCCACTCTCGTCCTTGACGATGGATCAATCTTAGACGAATCGGTCGCGATCTGTCGCTACGTCGAGGAACTCTATCCCGATCCTCCGCTCATGGGTACAGATACACTAAGTAGAGCACGTATAGAAGCACGTCAACGACACATTGAATTCGACGGATTGCTGCCAGCGTCGGAAGTGTATCGAAACGCTTACCCGCGTTTTCAAACACGGGGTGTTGGGGGAAACGTAGGAGAAATCAATGCGATTCCAGATCTAGTGTCTCGCGGTAAGACTCTAATGTGGATATTTTTTGCGCGATTGGAAGAAGAACTAAACCAGTCTCCGTATATCGCCGGAGAAGAATTCTCAATAGCAGATATTACTGCTTTGTGCACCGTAGATTTTGCGACCACCTACGCGCGCATACCATTTCCCATTTTTTATCCGGCCTTACAACGCTGGTATCGAACAGTCTCCGCGCGGCCAAGCGCTCAGGCCTAAAACCTTAACTCAATCGTATCAATCGAATAGTAATTTGACGTGGATTGCGTTACGGAGTTGACGCTACTTCCTCGTGAAAGTAATAACACAAGCCATCAGGAGCAGTAACAAAGAACACTTTTAGTTGTTTACCCTCCCGTTCGTCTATTCGCCAATCGCTCACATTGACTTCACGAGACTCCAATTCAGTTCGAATCTCGGTGATACCAGACACTAACACTGCGGCACCATCCTGAGTCGGGTCACCTCCATTCTCGGCAAAACCAATTTTCACTCCATCGCGCTCTAGAATCACGAAAGGATTTGGCTGTTCCCCGCGCTCGATTTCTTGCATTCCAAAATTTTGTCCATACCAAGACGCGGCCTCATTGACATTTGACACTGGCAAAGCCAAAACATCATTTTGATACGGATAAGCGGCGACGAAATTTGCGGCTTTCATGAGAGGTAAACCAGTAGACTTGAAACCGTTACAATTTTAAAGGTGGCAAGTTGCCGTTTTCCCGTACAGCTAGTACATCTTGTAAATGGTATTGGTTCATTTGTCGTGGTAACAGTCACTACCGATTATCATATTTCACCTTAAAAATCTGCAATCACTCCGTTGGAACTAAAAAGATGAAACTTATAACCGCCTTGGTCAAACCGTTCAAATTGGATGACATCAGAGAAGAGATGATAAAAGTTGGTGTTGCTGGTATGACAGTCACTGAAGTCCAAGGCTTTGGTCAACAAAAAGGGCGTACCGAACTATATAAGGGTGCGGAATATGCGGTTGATTTTCTTGCCAAGATTCGGATTGAGATGGTCGTTCCTGATGAAATTGTCGATGAGTGTGTTGAAACCATCCAAAAAATATCTAATAAAGGTCAGGTCGGAGACGGTAAGATATGGATTTCTCCCGTCGAGGAAGTAGTAAGAATACGAACGGGGGAACGTGGTCCGGACGCGTTGTAGCTAGCTTTGATTCTTCACTGCTGATTCATTGATTGCTTGCACTGCCAACACAACATCAGCTAACTGATCCACTACTTTGTCCGCGTGCGGTGAATGCGCGTACTGACCGGTGAAGTACTGAATGGTGTACATACCGACCCGTTTAGCAACTTCAAGGTCTTCAATTGGATGATCTCCTACGTGTATCGCCTGTTGCGGTAGCGTTTTGGTGTGGGACAACACAACCTGAAACATTGCCGGGTCCGGTTTGCGGGTTCCCATATTTCTAGCGTACACGGACAGTTCAAAGAAATTCTTTAGCGGCGATCGGTGGACTTCTGAAGTTCCATTTGAGATAGACGCTAATAAATAGTGTTCTTGCAGTTCACGTAAGATAGCGACTGCGTCTTGGTTAAGTTGTAATTCATTTCGGAACCCGTGGAAGATACACAACGCTGCGCTTGCTATTTCACTGGCTTCACCGGGTTGAAGGCCGCACTTTTGGAGGATGTGTTCAACGACCGCAACCCTAATCTTGTTGAAGTCGTAGTGAATTCTCGGACGCTTAACGAGCGTTTCTGCGCGAATATCAGCTGCGTGAATTCGATATTGCTCAGAAAAATTTGGTACTTTGTCGGAAACCCAATTGATCATTTCGTTTTCAGCACGGAGTACCACTTCAGTCCCACCCCAAAGTGTTTCATCAAGGTCAAACGTTATGAGTCGAATCACTTGTTCTTGATGTTTGAACTTCGCTTTGCTCGAGGATGGCTCTCGTCGTAGACTCTTGCGAGTTGTTGGAAGTCAACGTGCGTGTAAATGGCAGTAGTACCGATGTCTTCATGTCCGAGTAGCTCTTGTACGGCACGCAAATCTCCACTGCTTTCCAATACGTGACTCGCGAAACAATGGCGCAATAAATGCGGGTGAAGAGCATTTGAACCTAAAACCTTGACGCCTAACTTTTTACAAATATCTTGGACCGTTCTGGAAGCAATCCGTTGGTCCTGTCGTCCCGTGAAAAGCGGTGCATTTGGACTAAAGTCGTCGCGACAACCGAGCCACTCTTTTAATGCTGTAATCGCATGCGAGCCAACAGGAACTAGACGAGTCTTGTTTCCTTTGCCCAACACATGGGCTATCTGCGCCCGAAAATCGATATCTGAGACATTGAGATTTACAAGTTCAGATAGTCGTAGTCCACTGGAGTAGAGAAGTTCGATGATGGCGCGGTTACGAAGATGCCTCGGTTCCTTGCGCGATTCTGCCGAGGCGAGTTGTGTAGTCACGTCGACGTCGAGCACACTCGGAATCTTTTTCGCCAATTTTGGTCCTCGAACGGATTTGGCTGGGTTGAAATCCAGTCGTCGTTTGCGTAGTTGAAACTCAAAGAATGTGCGCAAGCAGGACAGAGCGTTTCGAATTGACGACGCGGACAGGTCTTGACTGCGCAACCAACTTATGTGGTCGCGAATGTCAAATACGGTAGTATCTCTTAGACTTGGAGGTGCGCTTTGATACACGAACCGTCGAAGCGCATTAGCGTAGGTAATCTGAGTGTGGAACGACAACTGTCGTTCTACTTTGAGGTGTTCGAGAAACTCCTCTACATACTCATCATTACTGGTAGGAGAATAGTTTGTCCTAGTCTCAATGTTGTAGTCGGACGATGACACGAGCGATTACTTCGCCTAGAAAATCTAGGAACAGCGTATCAACATCCACATTGAATTTAGCATGATCAGCTGAACCTATAGCCAGAGTGCCAAGATACGATCGATAAACAATGGGCACTAGCGCGACTGATGGAGGATCGCTCACCGGCACTCCGAACAAATTGTAATATTCTTCCTCGCGACATGTTTCGCAGAGTGTTTTTTGTAACTCGAACAACCTTGGATGAATTTTGCCCGGTGTGTTCACGGCCTTGATGTGCAAAAGCTCGCCTTCTTCGTGTAGTTCTTTCAAGAACAGCGTCACGTGATTCACGTGCGTGAAATCGATTAGCTGGTGAAAGATTACTTGGTCGAGTTGCGCAAATCCTTGGACTTCAAGAAGTTTAAGGATGAATGACTTGAGCCACAGAAACTTTTCTTCGTTTCGGCGGCCTATCTCCAGCATTAACTCAAGCTGTTGCTTAATTTCTGAGTTGCTGTCTTCTAGTGCTGAGAGACGGTGGGCAATTACGGTGGACATAACATGTTCTCGAAAAACCAGTGAAGCGTTGTCTTCTATCTGTTAATGATACTTGTTAGTGCTCATATTGCAACGGTTACGAGAAACTTGAGAAGGGTATAGTTCCGGTGAAGGTGAAAGAAGGTTTACAGCGCACCTTCACTGGGGAATCTGGGCCTTCCCAACGTACTAATACTGATCCTCCAGGCATCGAGATATTTACCGAATCTTCAAATAAGTCTAGGCATTGTCCCGCGATGGTCGCGGCCGCGGCACCAGTGCCACTAGCTCGAGTTTCCCCAACCCCCCGTTCAAAGATTCGGATTTTGCCGTTCGAGCCGTCTTGAATCTCTAGTATTTCGACATTGGTCGAGCGCGGAAACGATTCATGCTGTTGAATCTCGACGCCAAGGATGTCGAGCGGTACATTGTCTAAACTGGGTACTACGACCACTGCATGGGGATTTCCTAAGGAAAGCACAGTCACAAATAAGGGTTTTGCTTGACTAGGAACTTTGAGTTCGTACTGCTTTTGTTGTTTGTTGGTGCGAAATGGTACATCGTTCGGATGGAAGTTGGGTGAACCGAGATTAACCTCAACGGTGTGTTCATTTTTTGAATTGAATCGAATGATTTCACACTCGGTTATTTGATTGGAGATTTCCAATCGGACTTGGGATTCTCGAACTAGTCGATGTTTGAATGAAAATGCTGCGACTGCGATACATCCATTACCACACTGTTCGGTTTCTGTGCCATCACTATTGAAGAACTGTACTGCTACGTCGCCGTTAGAGTCTGTAGGGCGATCCAATAGTATTAGTTGATCGAAGCCGATGCCTGTATGGCGATCTCCTAAAATCCGAATCGCACTTGGTGTTAGTGAGAATTTGTCCGATGTCCTGTTTACCAGGCAAAAGTCATTGCCACAAACATGCATTTTGGTAAACACCAGCGATTTTTCGTAATAGCTCAACTTCGGTCCTTGATTTGCAATGTGTACGTTACAGAATCTCCGTGTTCATTCGACCGAGTCCAAAGTTTAGAGTTCTGTGGTAACAAAATGGAGGCACCCTTTACCAGGGCGCGAATTCGCTGCCGAGCCGTGTGAAGTGACCAACTACGTGATCGAATTGGTGGGCATTGACCAGATACTGGTTTTTAGCTTGAGTACTTCGTTTCGCGACCGGAGTGCAGTCACACTGTTTTGCTCTAATATTCCAAGCTAATGGCACGAAAACTTGTTTCTTCTTCGGGTGGGAGTTCTAACGGTCCCTTCATACCACAGCCCCCTGAACCAAGGCATACAAAGAGAACGAGGATGATCCCGATAGTAAAAACAGATCTTGAACAAACCTTCGCACAGAGTCGCGAAAAGCACGTTCTTGTACGATTCTTGGATTCGATTAAAGGAACACTCGAGTCTAGGGGAGATTGTCTAAAATAGCGATTAGTCACAGGAGCTTTTAATGAGTAACAACATACAACACGTTAACGATGAGACTTGGGAATCTGAAGTATTGCAATCCAACGTTCCCGTCTTGGTAGATTATTTTGCGGAATGGTGTGGCCCTTGCAAAATGATCGCGCCCATTCTTGACGAAATAGCTGAAAAGTATGTCGACAAAGTTAAGATTTGTAAGCTCGATATTGACGAAAGCAGAAGCACGACAGCGAAATACGGTGTTCGTGGTGTGCCTACCTTGATGATTATTCGCGATGGTCAAGTCGAAGCAACCAAAGTTGGTGCGTTGTCGAAATCCCAACTGGAGGCATTTCTCGATAGCAACATCTAGCACTCAGGCTTATTACTCAGTACGCTGAGTGCCAACGTAGAAATCCCGCGGAATCGAACTTGCTAGTTGCGATTTGTGCACGTCATTGAGTAAAATCCTTATGTAAGATTTCACGATACTAATCGACGAAATCACCATCTCATCTTCCCACACATCATTTACATGATGGTGGTGCCCGGTTTTCACGAGGCTACCTTCCACTTCCCCACAGGCTGTAAATTTATTAACCACGAACCTTCTGCGACTCTGAATCAACTAAAAGACTCCACCATTTCATTCCACCTCATACCCACTTAATCATGAGAGAAAACCTATCTAGTTCTCACCATCGCCACCACGGCAACTCGAATCCCTCTAACGCTCCCCAAGCACAACCAACCGAACGAATACATTTATCGGATTTGAAACGGTGTCCAACACCAGAGTTGGTAGAGTTAGCGGAAGGAATCGGCATTGACAACATCGGCCGCGCACGCAAACAAGACATTATTACTCAGATATTGCGGAAGCAGTTTCAAAGTGGGATCGAAGTGTACGGCGACGGCACGTTGGAAATTCTTAGCGACGGATTCGGTTTTTTACGATCACCCTACGCAAGTTATCTTGCCGGACCGGACGACATTTATGTTTCTCAGACGCAAATTCGTCGCTTCAATCTTCGTACAGGCGATAGTATCTCCGGAAAAGTACGTGCCCCAAAGAACGGTGAACGCTACTTTGCTCTACTCAAGATCAATGAAGTCAACAACCGTCCGACAGAAAATAAGAAGAAACAGCGCGATGTATTGTTTGAAAACCTCACGCCAACATTTCCCGAAGAGCGATACACGTTGGAGCGTGGTAATGGGAGTACAGAGGACTTATCCGGTCGGATCATCGACTTAGCCGCACCCATCGGTAAGGGGCAACGCGCATTGATCGTTTCCCCACCGAAGGCAGGAAAGACTTTGTTGTTACAGTCTATAGCTCAAGCAATCACTTCGAACTATCCCGATGCGATTTTGATAGTGCTTCTTATTGATGAGCGTCCCGAGGAAGTCACGGAAATGCAGCGTCTCGTAAAAGGCGAAGTCGTGGCTAGTACATTTGACGAACCAGCGACACGACATGTACAAGTTTCGGAAATGGTCATCGAGAAGGCAAAACGGCTAGTGGAATGCAAACACGATGTAGTGATACTATTAGACTCCATAACTCGACTGGCACGAGCGTACAACAATACCGTACCCTCCAGCGGAAAGCTCCTAACCGGAGGAGTGGATTCGAATGCGTTGAGTCAACCCAAGCGCTTCTTCGGAGGGGCGAGAAATTTCATCGAAGGTGGTAGCCTATCCATCATTGCTACTGCACTTGTTGATACGGGCTCACGTATGGACGAAGTGATCTATGAGGAGTTTAAGGGTACAGGTAACCAAGAGATACATTTGGAACGTCACATCGCGGAGAAACGAATTTATCCAGCAATCAACATCCGACGTTCTGCTACGCGCAGGGAAGAAAAGTTGATGACTGAAGAGGAATTACAACGAGTATGGATTCTCCGCAAATTCTTACACGAAATGGAAGACATCGACGCGATCGAGTTTCTCATCGATCATCTCAAAAAATCTATAACGAACGTGGAATTCTTCAATTCCATGAAGTCTGCGGACGCCCTATAGAATTCGAAGCGCTAGTGCGAAAAGGTCGTTCGACCGTTGGCTGACGACTTTACCCTAGTTGTTGTCCCCTAGTCGAGAACAAGTCCGATAACGAATTGACAATAGCGTCGTCGGACGCTCCCTCGGCAATCAACACAGTACTAAATTGCATTGATTTGGCTAGTTCAGCGTCGCGAGTGGACGGTACAACCACGGGTATCGAAACTGAACTCAGAGTAGCAAATTGTTGTCGAATCTCTGAAACTGCAGCCCCGCTAGCTGCAACGATGGCATCTAACTGTGAGGTTGATACTTGGATCCGCGAGGGTTTTCTCTCATACACGATCCATTCATCGCATTCATAGCCATCATCACTCAGCCACGTACGTAAATCCTTCCGTCCATCGCGTCCTGATACGATTGTCACGCGTAGACCGGTTTTAAACCGGCTGCGAATTAAGTCGTAGATTCCTTCAGAAGAATGTTGACTTGGAACCAAGGGTTGAACCAGCATTGACTCAAACTGCGATGCCGTCGCAGGTCCCACTGCAATCACTGGTTTGGTTTTATCCCACTGATGATTAGCCGCATGGGATACTGCGTGGGTAGAAACAAACACCCAAAGATCGGTTTCTATCCGTGGAGTTGGTGACTGGACTGGCTCGATTGTAAAGACGGGCGCAGTGATAGGTTGGTACCCGGTCTCGAGCAACTTTGAAGCGAGTCGACTCGCCCCTGGTTCCGTACGCGTGATCCAAATACGTTTGGTCACGTGTGCAAGAGCTCGTCCACTCCCATCGCAATTAGACTTGAAGCTGTGTTTGACGCAAGCCGAATTGTGTCATGGTCGTAAGTTCTCAGTTCCAATGTTTCGGTTCCATCACTATTTAGTACGATTGCATGTAGAGCATATTCAACATCTAGATCTTCACAATATACTCCTATGGGTGAAGTGCAATCCGCATTAAGCGCGAGAATGATCTCGCGCTCGCAGCGAGCCGCCGCCTCCACTCTTGAGTGTTGCAAGGGTGCGATAGTAGCTGCCAATTGTGCATCATCATGTTTGAATTGAACCGCGAGCGTACCCTGACACGGTGCCGGAACAAAGCTTGATGGATCAAGATAAGCATCTATTCGGTCTCTCAAGTTCATTCGGTGTAACCCAGCGGCAGCGAGGAGAATCGCGTCATATTCATCACGATCCAGTTTTCGCAAGCGCGTGTCGACGTTACCTCGTATGTGTGCGACATGGTTAGACTTGAAACGGAAGTTCAGCAGTGCCCGTCTCCTCGGGCTCGATGTACCTATTTTTGCGCTCGGATCTAAGCAAAACACGTTCGCTTGACCGACCAATACGTCTCGTGGATCTTCACGTTGCAAGACTGTATGGACAGCGAGTCCATCAGGCGTGTTACTCGGTACGTCTTTTAAGCTGTGCACAGCTAAATCTGCCTCATCCTCAAGTAATAACTTCTCGATTTCTTTGACAAAGTCATCCTTATTCTTCGGGGGTAGATTTCCCATCTCGGCTGATCGGTCTCCAGTAGTAATGACCGGTATATAGGTGATGTTTAGATTGGAAAATTGTTTTTCAACGGCTTGCCCCACTAACTGGGCTTGAATGCGGGCGAGTTTGCTCGCTCGAGATGCTATCCTCAACTCGCGCTTAGCTTTCATTCTTTGCTGAGGCGTAAGTCGTTAGCTTCTACTATTCGGAGTTTTGTTGAAGTTGCTTGGCAAGGTATTTACCGAAGTACGTAAGAATACCGTCCGCACCAGCTCGTTTAAAGCAGAGTAAGCTCTCGTATATGACTGACTCTTGCACCCAATTTTGCTGTATAGCCGCCATTTGCATGCTGTACTCGCCACTGACTTGGTAGGCAAATGTGGGCATACCAAATTCACGCTTGACCTGATGAATTATGTCCAAATAGGGTAAACCCGGTTTGACCATGACCATGTCCGCTCCTTCTTCGATGTCCATGGCAACTTCCCTCAAGGCTTCATCGCTGTTCGCAGGATCCATTTGATACTGGTGTTTGTTGTTTGAACCAAGATGACTTGAAGATCCCACGGCATCTCGAAACGGACCGTAGTACGCTGAGGCATACTTTGCAGCATAGGCTAATATTTTGGTATTTTGGAAAGAGTTTTCTTCAAGTGAGTTGCGTATAGCTCGAATTCTGCCGTCCATCATGTCTGAAGGGGCGATGACATCAGCGCCCGACCGAGCGCAGACTAATGCTTGTTCAATAAGAATCTCGAGAGTTTCGTCATTTAAGACGTAACCGTTGTCGTCTATGACTCCATCCTGACCATGCGACGTATATGGATCTAGAGCGGCATCAGTGATCACGCCGATAGACGGAGCACAAGTTTTCGCAATAGCCACTGCACGTGGAATTAGTCCCTCGGGATTGATTGCTTCCGAACCCCTCAAATCTTTCAATGAAACAGCCACGTTTGGGAACAGCGCGACGGCAGGAATTCCCAGGGTGACGATACTTTCTAGTTCACGTTCAAGTTCATCCAGGGATACACGTTCAATACCGGGCATTGATGCTACTGGTTGTCGTCGATTTTTGCCCTCAATCACGAATATGGGGTAAATGAGATCGTTAACAGTGACTTCGTGTTCACGTACGAGCCGCCGTATGAATTCGTCGGACCGATTTCGCCGCATTCGACTGTGAGGAAACTTAGCAACCATTGAAATTTACAGCAACAGAAAGTGAAGATATTTTGTGTAGATAAACCAAATTCTAGTAAACCGCTAAACTTGTTGTCGTAGAAATCGACACATAATATCAGCGGAAGTCAAGCAATAACATATTTTTATGGCTAAGTACGACTACAACCTCATCGTGATTGGTGCTGGTAGTGCCGGTCTGATTGCATCCTTGGTCGGTGCAACTGCTGGTGCGAAAACGATGTTAGTTGAAGCGAATCGCATGGGTGGTGATTGTTTGCACACCGGATGCGTTCCTAGTAAGACGTTGATCGCGTCCGCCCGAGTCGCACAACAAGTGCGAAATGCTTCACAATACGGAGTCGAAACTGCGCGAAATGCGACTAATTTTTCAGTTGTGATGGGCCGAGTACGAGAAGCTATCAGTCAAATTCAACCTCATGACTCGGTTGAACGCTACACCTCCTTAGGCGTGCATTGCGAGGGAGGTTATGCTCGCGTAATCGACCCACATTGCGTAGAGGTGAATGACGAACGACATTCGACGCGGAGCATTGTCTTGGCTACGGGAGCTTCTCCGACAACACCACCCGTACCGGGACTTTTAAACTGTCAGTTTCTCACTTCTGAGACACTTTGGGGACTCAAAGAGTTACCGAACCGATTGGTAGTTTTAGGAGGAGGTCCAATTGGATGTGAATTAGCTCAAGCCTTTTCTAGACTAGGGAGTAAAGTCGCTATCGTAGAGGTGCAAGATCAATTGCTGCCGTTGGAAGACATGGACGCTGCAGAAGTCATCACCGAAGTGCTACTATCAGAAGGTGTTGATGTGTATACAGGTTGGCAAGCAAGTGCTTGCAAAAACCAACAGTTAACAATACATACTCGCGACGAAGAAAAGCTTTTAGACTTTGACCAATTGCTAGTAGCGACGGGTCGCACTCCCCGAGTGAATAATCTTGGACTCGAAGAAAACGGTATTTCCCTGTCAGCGACTCAGACTGTTGCTGTAAATGACTATATGCAAACCGAGGTTAAGTCTGTTTTTGCCTGCGGTGATGTCGTTGGACCTTATCAATTTACCCACATGGCTGCGCATCAAGCTTGGTACGCGAGTATGAACGCGTTGATGCGTCCTTTTTGGCGCGCCAAGATCAATAAGAAATTTGTACCTTGGGCGATCTTCACTGACCCAGAATTAGCTAGGGTAGGGATGTCTGAACATGAAGCAACACGACTGAATCTACCACACGAGATAACTAAGTTTCCTTTTGCCGAGTTGGATCGTTCAATTGCAGAAGGTACGACAAAGGGTTTTGTGAAGTTAATCACCAAACCAAAAAAAGACACGATATTGGGTGCGAGTATTGTCGGTACTGGTGCAGGGGAGTTGATTTCGAGTTGCATCAATGCAATGCGCCATGGATACGGAGCTAACTCGATTCTGTCTACGATTCACGTGTATCCTACGCGCATGGAAGCAGTCCGCTTAGCCGCTGGTCGTCTACGGCGCGCGCACGCTCCTCCGGGACTAATGAAATTAGCCGAACGACTGAACGCAATATTGCGTTGAAATTGGCTAGTGTGAGCTCATCGCTGAGCGTGCAATAGTCAAACAGATCCCATCAATCGTTTCGGACTCAGTTCTAACTCTGTTAGCGACGTGTCAGTAAACGGTGCGTGCCTGAGTAGTCTCGCTCCCAATTTGCTACAACCAGGAGCAGTTTGTACCCCAAAGCCGCCAAACGCGCCGTACCAAAAGAATCCCGGATGATTGCAGTCATAGCCAACGACTGGGCATTGGTCCGGTACAAAAACACGTAATCCCGCCCAGCATTCTTCGGGAACAACATCGTATAGCGTGGTGTTCTCTTCTAGGCGTGCGATAGCTTGAGCAATGTCGATCCTCTCTGGTTGGGCATCACACGGTTCACTTGGAGTCTCATCGCATGGAGACAACATTAAAGACTGTCCTTCCGGTTTGAAATAGAGGTCATCTGTTATCAGGTAACACATCGGCCACGAACTTGAGAAGACCTCCGGTTTACACCGAATACCAGTTCTTCGTTTTGCTTGCACTCCTATCGGCTGGACACCAGCTAACTTGGCGATTTCGTCAACCCAAGCTCCAGCCGCGTTTACGATTATGTCAGCGTGTACTGTGGATCCGTTATCCGATGTCAATCTCCACGATCCTTGAACACTCTCGATGGATACAACCCGAAAATTAGTCTCCACTCTTCCACCTAGTTCTTTGAACGCTTGTCGCGTACAAGTCAACAAGTGGTGGACATCGAGATGCAACGACCGACAGTCAATTACTCCGTTGGTGAAGTCGCTCGAAAGAATGGGACACTTTGCCAGCAATTGATCCTTTGACAATCGAACGAGCCAAGGACATCGTTCTATCCAAGTTTCAAAGAATTGCTCAATTTTCGGTCTGCCTACGACTCTACCGACTCTCAGAGTGGACATAGAATCCGCGATGCCGTTAAAACCTCGAGAGGGTGATTGGAAGAATTCGACAGACTCTAGTGTGAGTCGGTGCACTACATCGTTTTCAAATGGAATATGCAGAACCGCGGCAGATCGACTTGTGCTGTGATACCCAGGTTGAAATTCCGTTTCGAGAACGGTAATGTCAAATTCAGAAGCGGCCTGTAAAGCCAAAGACAGTCCGGCAATGCCACCACCGACAATGACAAGAGACTCTCTCACGCAGCGTTAGCGTTGATTCAACATGTCACTGACAAATGCGTCGGTATACTCTGCTATCTCTCGAAAGACATCATCTTGACGTGTACGAGTGCGTTTCAGAGTCTTGTATCCATGATCTGCTGTGTCTAACCACTTCAACGTGGCTTGGTGTCTAACCGCTAGCTGCTGGATGAGATCAGCATTCGCCATGCCGTCTCGAGTACCGATCAAGAATAGGATAGGACAATCGATCCTTTCAAAGTGGCTGGCTCTGTCAAGTGAAGGTTTCTTTGGATTGTGTAGGGGAAATGAGCTCAGAATGAGTCCTTCGACAACTAGATTGTGTTCCACTACGGCATGTGTTGACATCCTTCCTCCGAAGCTATGACCGCCGAGAAAGAGTGGATCTAACCCTTTTGCTTTGGCGAAGGAATGAAGTTCTTTGAACGTTTGTGTCGAGACCGAAAGTGCGTCAACCCGGTTTCGACCGGCTTCCATGTAGGGGAAGTTAAACCGAAGGGTGGAAATCCCTAATTCAGCATTGGCGTTCGCGATCGCATCCAGCGATGTATGCCTCATCCCAGCACCAGCACCATGGCCAAATATTACGGTACATCTCGATGTACTGCCCGTTGTCAAGCAAACACTGATCTCTTGGCCTTCGACCGTTAACGACTGTTCATCGCGTGTCGAAATCACGAATCGAGATCCGCCACCGACTGAATAATGCGTCCCACTAAGCCGTACTCCAGCGATTCCTTAGCCGAGAGCCAGTGATCGCGGTTTGTATCTTTATTGACTTGCTCAAGTTTTTGACCCGTTCGCGTCGCGATGGTCTCGTTAATTCGCTCCCGTATTTTGACAATTTCTTTGACTTGAATGGAGATGTCGGAAGCATCTCCCTGCAATCGTCCGGATGGTTGGTGGATCAGAAATCTGGTGTTTGGAAGACAGAGTCTGTTTTCTTTTTCGGCGGCTAAGTAAATGTGCGTTGCGATACTCCCAACCCAGCCGGTACCAACGGTTCTCACCGGTGCTTCAATAAAGCGAATTATGTCATGTATCGTGTCTCCAGATTCGACGTGGCCACCTGGGGATCCAAGAAACAAAGTAATAAATTCCGAGTTTTCCGTAGCTAAAGCTAAAAGCTGCTCCACAGTTTGCTGAGTTACTTTTTGGTCAATGTTTCCGAAAAGAGTAACTATTCGTGCTTCAAAAAGTGCATTTCGTACTCGGGATAACGCGGAGTTGCTTGCGTCTTGTTCTTCTGTTTTGTTAGAGTTCATATGTTCAGATTGCTGTGCGTAATGTGTTGAGTGAAGAGTCTCTGAATTGCAGGGAATTATGCTCAAAGTCCTAGCACATCTAAGTGCTAAGTAGTTGTTATTACTTTACGTCGGCAAGACGTTCTTGAATGGCTAAATCCGGTGTCCCTCTCAAAATCTCGGATGAAATTTTCGTTGGGATTGTGATTGCTACGTCTGTACCACCCACGGAACTCGCGCCAATCTCTAACTTCCAATTGTGGATTAAACACAACTGGTTGACGATTGCTAAACCCAAACCGCTACCACCAGTTTCCAAATTGCGTGACTTATCGAGTC
Source organism: Gammaproteobacteria bacterium (assembly GCA_009841615.1). Lineage (GTDB taxonomy): Bacteria > Pseudomonadota > Gammaproteobacteria > Pseudomonadales > Azotimanducaceae > Bin55. Next base: position 217,848 of record VXLL01000035.1, read on the forward strand.
GAACAAATGGCTGCAATATTCGCTGGCGTTCTGCTTTGGGGATTCCTGGTCCATCGTCCAGCACATGTATTTCTGCATCGTCTTGAGTCACGCGTACTTGTACCCGTACGTTTTTGCCATATTGCATCGCGTTCTGTACTAGATTGATAACGCATCGACGTAAAGCATTTTGGGCTGTGTGAATGTGCGCAGGCGGAGCTCCAAACCACTCCACCATTAGAGTATTATCGACGGAGTGAACAATCGATTGAACTAAGTCTCGAAAGTTTACTCTTTGTAGTCGTTCCTGTTCCCCTTTCGCAAACAGTGCCGCGTCGGAAATCAATGAATTCATGTGTTGCAGATTTTCTTCAAAAGCTCTCAGGAGGTTGGGATCAGTGTCTTCCGGTAGAAGTTCTAATGCCAAGCGCATACGCGTCAAAGGCGTACGCAAATCGTGCGACAGTCCAGCCGTAATCGTCGTGCGATTCGATATTAGTGCTGAGATTTCCTCCGCCATATCATTGAAACTCCTCGCTAATAGCACAACTTCGTCTGAGCCGGTTTCAGGAAGAGGGTCATACCCGGATACACCTCGAAAAGACTGTGTCGCGTAAGCTAGCTGTGTCATCGGTCGACTGATTCGATTCATGCTATAGAGTGCTGTGATTGCTGTCGCAACAACACTCAGGATTATCGCGATCAACACCAAATCCAACGTGCGCAACGGTTTAGGACTGACAAAAAACTTTATCACCAAAATGTCATCGGAATTAGTCCCAGAGCGAAAAATCACCCAAAATGCTGGGTTCTGATCGGCACTGTAATCCGCGTACGTGCTAATATTTTCATTGCTGAAATTTTCTTCAAAAGCGGATTTCAATCCATAGAGGACTCCATCGGTCCGTTTTATCTGACTTAGCTCGTCTTGTTGAGTTAAATTGTTCTTAATGACTAACCCTTTTTTATCAACCATGTAAGAGAGCAAATTAAAGTCAAAAATTTCTGGATTCACGTGCCATAAACGCTCGATTACCCCAACATCAGATACACGACTCTCTATCCACTGTTGTCTCATCGGAGAGTAGCCGTACAGTTGGTACAGAATCACAAAACACACGCCTAACAATAAAGTCGCGGTACCGATAATCAAGCTAAATTTTCCGGCCAGAGAGTTAGCGCGAATTCGATTTAAGAGCTTTCGGGACAAAATACGTACCCCTTTCCCCACACCGTTTTAATAAACTTTGGATTTGAAGGATTAGTTTCGATCTTACTTCGAAGTCGAGTGATTCTGACATCAATACTGCGATCTACTCCTGACTTATTTTCATCGCCAAGCAGCTCCTGAATGCGATCTCGATCGAGGGTGCGATAAGGATGTTTAACCAAAACGTTGAGCATTTCTAATTCTCCCGAGGTCAGGGATATTATTTCACCGGTTTTGCGAGTAAGCGATAATTGAGCTACATCGAAAGTGAAATCTCCAAAGCGGTAAACTCCGTCACCGCTTCGCATTGTGGAAGCTCCTGTGTTGCGTCTAAGTACTGCTTTAATCCTGGCAAGTAATTCACGTGGATTCACAGGCTTATCTACGTAGTCGTCGGCGCCTAATTCCAGTCCAACAACTTGCTCGACATCATCACCCATCGCAGTCATCACGATGAAGGGTAAATCGTGATCTCGAAGTATTCGAGCTGTCAGCTGAAGCCCGTCTTCGCCTGGGATTCTCAGATCCAGTATTACAAGATCAAAATCAGTCCGACTCAGTTCTAATTCTAACTCTGCTCCGTCTGGTACAGTAACCACTTCAAATCCTTGACGAGACAGATAGTCAGACAGCAATTCTCGAATGTTGGGGTCATCATCAACGACTAAGAGCTTCCCAATGTGGTGGACTTGATCTTTGAATGGAGCGTTCCGTCTACGTAACACCGAACGGATGCGCGCTAAGAGAATTCGTGGGCTAAAAGGCTTGGCGACATAGTCGTCAGCACCGACTTCAAGACCGACCACACGGTCGATGCTGTCGGTAAGTGCCGTTAGCATGATTATCGGGGCTGTTGTGACTTGTTTAAGTCGTTTCGCGATGGACAAACCGTCTTCACCCGGTAACATGAGATCAAGTACGATCAGGTCGTATTGATAGGTGCGAAGTGCTTCGTCCATCGCCGAACCATCGGCGACGGTGTCGACGTTTAAACCGTGTTTACCTAAAAATCCTGCGAGAAGTTCACATAGGTTAGGGTCGTCGTCGACGACCAGAACGCGTTGACCGGTGTCCGTTAAGCCACTTAATTGAGTTACTTATTTCTCCATGCTGGAACAAGTTGTTTTTTCTCTGAGGGCTTATTGTTCCGTCTTGGATCTGCTAAATTCTCAGTGCCTTCGTTCGGAGGTGCAACCCGAACCTCAACTGTTTCTTCCTGTAATTCTGGGATTTGATGTTCCTCTTCACTCTCATCAGATTCCTGTTCAGTCTCTTCAGCAATTTGGTCGGTGTCACCCCAATTTGGTTCGATATCATCCGGACAAAGATCAGAAGAACTGGCTGTGCTTTCGTCAGAACATCGACGTTGATATTCCTCAAGTAGTGCATCTTGATCGTTTTTACTGTACTTATGGCCGTTAAGTATGTACTGTGTAAACTCTTCCTTGGATAATTCTTCGAGGAACTCTTTCGTGAATTGGTCATCGATCGACGCGGTGTCGACAGCGTCGTTTGCATCAGACACTGCAGTGACTTGATCAACGGTTGAAGAATCATCGGTTTCATCAACTTCTTGTGCCGTGAGCACATACGCCGAAAGTCCAATTAGTGTTGAAACTACAGCACCCAATAGGCGGTGTCTCACAGTCATGCGGTTTAGTCCCTGGTTGGTTGAATTATCCACGTTTCAAAACCTCCCTGTTTCAAAACCCGATTTCGTCAGCTTGAGCTCCGATGTATGCTGACGACAGATTTTTTGGCACACGCTTCCTCTCGAATTCAAACCTGAGTGCGCCTCCTCTCCTGCTAAATGTTTGCTCTGTCTAAGCGACAGTAGCCTTGAATCATAGTGAATTATAAGCGATAGTAAAGTCGTTTTAGACTGAATTTAGCTAAAGTTGAAGCGGCTTTATATTCGTTCAAACAAACCCGCAGCTCCTTGACCTCCACCCACGCACATAGTGACGACTCCATATCGTTGTTCTCTACGAGCAAGCTCACGCAACAACGTTCCTGTGAGGCGGGCACCGGTCATGCCAAACGGATGACCAATAGCGATACTCCCACCGTTCACGTTGTACTTTTCATTGTCGATGTCTAAGTAATCGCGACAGTACACGCATTGACTGGCAAACGCTTCGTTAAGTTCCCAGAGATCGACATCGTCTTGCGCTAAGCCGGCGTTTTTTAGCAACCGGGGAATAGCATAAATCGGACCAATGCCCATCTCATCTGGCTCACAGGCTGCAACGGTAAATCCACGGTACACACCCATGGGTTGCAAATTTAACTGATTTGCTCGTTCCATACTCATGACTAAAGCCATTGAAGCCCCGTCCGAGAGTTGCGAAGCGTTACCAGCGGTAACCGTGCCGCCCTCTTCAAAAGCAGGAGGTAAGCGCGCTAGTCCTTCCATTGTCGTCGTAGGCCGGTTGCATTCATCTCGATCCACGGTAGCGGAACGACGACTTTCGGCTTTGGTTTCTTTGTCGACGTGGAGCATTTCGACTGTCATGGGAACGATTTCTTCATCCATCCAACCAGATTTTTGAGCGCGAGCGTACCGTTTTTGACTCTGTACAGCATATTCGTCTTGCACTTCTCTGGTAACGTTGTAGCGACGAGCTACGACTTCAGCTGTGTTGCCCATTGCCATGAATATTTCTGGCTTCTCGTCGAGTAGTCGTTGATTCTGCTGTGCTTGCGCCGCTGTTTGCCGGCTCCGCATGGATATCGAGTCGACGCCCCCAGCCATGGCAACTTCTGTTTGACCTGTCGCGATTTGGTTAGCGGCAATTGCGATGGATTGAAGTCCGGATGAACAGAACCGATTGATTGTCAGTCCAGCGGAGGTAATTGGCAGTCTTGAGAGTACGACAGCGAGTCTTGCTAAGTTCCCGTCTTGTTCTCCTGTATGACTACCAGCGCCAACTATGACATCCTCAATCTCGTCAGGGGCGACACTTGGATTTCGAGCTAATAGTGCGTCGATTACAACCGCCAGCATGTCATCGGATCGGGTAAGATTAAAACTCCCTCGAAACGACTTTGCTAATCCAGTACGAACACTATCGATAACTACGGCATCGCGCATAGAAAGGTCTCCAATAAAGAAATATTGAATATTGAATAAGAACAGAATTTGAGATTTTATCAGGATTGCGTTACTGAATGCTTTTCGCAACCGGGTTTATTGTTCCGTTGAATTGTCACCATACATGGAGCGTTAGGATCAGTTAGTACTACTTCATTAGACACTTAGAATTTCCGCATGTTGAAAGATTCTCCAACCTCACACATTTACTTCTCACAACGATTAAGACTTCACTATGTCGCTTGGGGAGATCCAGACGCGCCGGTGTTGCTACTCATTCACGGCGGTCGAGATCATTGCCGCAATTGGGATTGGGTAGCTACAGCTCTCAAGGACGATTATTTCATCGTCGCACCGGACTTACGCGGACACGGAGACTCGCAGTGGATGGTTGGCGGTGCATACTCTATTGTTGATTACATATACGATGTACAACAGCTGGTTCGTCAAACTAGTATCGCCCCAATGAGTGTGATCGGACATTCGTTAGGTGCGATCATCGCGTTACTTTATGCTGGAAACTACCCAGAAAACGTCAATCGACTCATTGCGGTTGAAGGGATGGGGATCATGCTGAACCAGTGGCGAATGGCAACGAACCGAATGCATGAGCATATTCGCGGATGGGTTGAAGATGTGCACCAACTTTCTGGACGACGACCCCGAAGATATGCTACTCTTGAAGAAGCCATTCAGCGTCTACAAACAGTGAATCCTCACCTTTCAGCAGAGCACGCCCGTCATCTCACGATCCATGGAAGTATTCAAAACGAGGACGGCACTTTTAGCTGGAAATTTGATAACTATTTTCGGGTACTAGCTCCCATTACTCTGTCGTATGAGGAGACCGAACAAATTTATGCGCGAATTTCCTGTCCCACTCTTTTAGTGCATGGTCAAGACTCTTGGGTCTTACATCCATCACAAGACGAGCGCGTGAAATCTATGCAAGACGTCAAAGTGCAATCAATCGCAAATGCAGGCCATTGGTGTCATCACGATCAATTGGACGAGTTTATGCAACTAGTACGTGACTTCTTGTAAAGATGAAAGTTGCCGATCTACACTCGTCGGATTGGGCTGGAGTGTGCTATTTAACGGGGGGCGGATCGCTGTTGTTAAGTCAATTACTTAGTGTACCTGGAGCATCTAATACCATCCTTGACGCGCAAGTACCTTACAGCTACGAAGCGTTGGCTCAATTACTTGGTAACAAACCTGAACAGGCTTGCTCAGAAACCACGGCACGCAATCTTGCAATGAACGCGTTCATTAATGCGCAACAACTGAGATCCGAGGATAGGCTCTTTGGCCTAGGTATCACTGCAAATTTGAGTACGAATAGGAAAAAACGAGGTGCAATAAGAGCTTTCGTCGCACTCCAGACCTTGAGCCGATCACAGGTTACGGAAGTGCAGTTTACAGACTCTAAAACTAGGGAAGAGCAAGAACCGATGCTCGCCCGAATAGCTTACTCAAAGCTCTGTGCCGGGCTTGAACTAGCGTCCGACTCTTACCCAAATTACAAGACTCACACGGCGAACGCCCAAAATTGTCATAGTCGATTGTATAAACGCGAACCACTTGCTATAGGTGCACGTGCGACAGCTTATTTTCCTGGTGCTTTCAATCCAATACATCCCGGACATCGTCGGATGCACGCGCTCGCGCAGGAATTGTTACAGTGTGAAGTACAGTACGAGCTGAGCGTCAAGAATGTCGATAAGTTACCATTAGACTATTTTGAGTTAAATCAAAGATTAAGCCAATTTGCACCTGACGAAGTTGTACTTACAAATCTTCCCCATTTTTTCAACAAAGCCAAACACCTTAGCAAGAACGAAAAAGTCTCATTTGTAGTTGGGATTGACACTCTTGCGCGAATCATTCAACCGAAGTATTACGACACGGGAGAGCAACTGGACGATGTGATGAATTTTTTTATTACTTCTGGCACAGAATTTCTAGTTTTCGGCCGCACGGTTGGAAACAAATTTAAGACCATCAAAGATCTTTCAATACCAGAGGGGATACGCCAACGTTGTCAACAAGTGGACGCTACGCAATTTCAATGTGACGTTTCTTCTTCGACGCTACGATCGGAAACTTAGTCGTCTGACCTCTGGTGTTGGTCTAGCTTCTTCATAAGACATTCGGAGGAATTGACATGAACGAATTTGAAAATAAAGCAGTTGTAGTCTCTGGGACTGCAGGAGTTTTGGGAGAAGCCGTTGGCCGAGCGTTTCACGAAGCTGGCGCGACTGTGATTGGTATTGACGTTGTAGCACATTCCGCACCATTTAAGACGCTTGAGTTAGATCTTCTAGATTTGAATAAAACCAAACGAGCGATGGAAGCCCTGCGTTCGATTCACGTCCTTGCGAACATTGCAGGTGGCTTCACAATGGGTGAATCCGTCGCTGAGACTTCAGATGAAACTTGGGACTATATGATGAATTTGAACGTACGCACCATGTTAAACCTGGTGCGTGCTGTCGTACCGTTGATGCGTACGTCTGGCGTGGGTGGCAAAATAGTCAATGTTGGAGCTCACGGAGCTTTACAAGGTAGTGCTTTAATGGCTCCCTATGTTGCAGCCAAAAGTGTCGTAATCCGAACCACAGAGAGCTTAGCAGCTGAACTAAAGCAAGACGGTATCAACGTTAACTGTGTTCTGCCCAGCATAATCGATACTGAGCGCAACCGTCAAGATATGCCTAACGCCGACTTTTCCAAGTGGGTACCCCCTGCTGCATTAGCGCAAATCGTGCTATTCCTCGCTTCAGCGAGCGCAGACCCGATTCACGGTGCAGCACTTCCGGTTACGGGATTAGTGTAGCTGCGAGAGTTGATCCGCAGACAACTTTCCAGTGATCATGAAGTGTCCGGTCGAAGATGCAATTAGTAGACCGTCGTGTTTGCGAGTGGCATTTGCTTCGATAACCGCTAGATTGCGACGGCGAGATACCAGCTTACTCTGCAGAAGTACAGATTCACCAATTTGTAGAGGATTGCGAAACCGGATTTCAGCTTTAGCCGTCACGCATATTTCGCCTTGTAGGAAAAACAAATTTGCCATTACATCATCGAGCAGCGAAAACAGAATACCCCCATGAGTAACTCCGTCGTATCCCATGTAATCTTGGGTAGAAGTCCAGTTTGCCTGACAATTCCCCTCAGAATTAAGCGTGAAGCGCACTCGCAATCCCCTTGCGTTCCTAGGACCGCAGACAAAACAATGATTCGCATTTCGTTCGAACAAGTTCATTGAATCCACCTCATGTGCTTCGCAAATAATAAAGAATCACGTGTCCTTGCAGCGATTGTTCGAGCGCTACGTGAAAACGAAACTCCAAAGAAAATCATTCCTGCAAATTCTCGTCGTGCCGGTGTAGCATTGATATTGAAAGCATTAGGAACGGACTTGAGCGTTCTCTTCATCCAACGAGCAATACGAGAGGGAGACCCTTGGTCGGGGCACATAGCTTTTCCAGGAGGACATCAAGAACGATCAGACACCGATGTATTGCAAACTGTCGTCCGTGAGACCAAAGAGGAGGTCGGTATTACTCTTACTCATTCGGATTGTGTGAGTCAACTCCCCTTTGAAAAGCCCTACACTTCCGATCAACGAACAGATCTCGTTGTTCTACCCTATGTGTTTGTTCTCTCTCACGAACCGGACCTAAACCTCAATCATGAGGTGTCTGAAGCGATTTGGGTTCCCCTGGCACAGTTAGTCTCCGGCGAACTCATCACCCTCAAGACCGTACACTTCAATCGGAACGAGTATCAACTACCTGGTTTTCGTCTGAACGACAAACAATTTGTATGGGGATTGACCTATCGGATACTTCAACGGTTTTTTTCGATTATCGGCGAAACCTAGAACGATCTGTTCGATTGTTCGAACTTCGGAGCTGAGACTCTTTGAATTAGTTTAGTGCTTGTTTTAAGTGCGGCAGACCGTATCTACTCCACTACAGGGGACTCGACATCACAGGCGACTCCGGTACCACCGACACCACAATAGCCAGACGGATTTTTCGCTAAATACTGTTGGTGGTACTCCTCGGCAAAGAAGTATTCGGAAAACGGTGAGATTTCCGTAGTTATTTCACCAAAACCAGCCTGACTCAATTTGTACTGATACTCTTTCAATGAGTGCAAGAACTCTTTGTGTTGTGTCGAGTCAAAATAAAACGCGATGGACCGATATTGAGTTCCGATGTCGTTTCCTTGGCGCATCCCTTGAGTCGGATCGTGTCCTTCCCAAAAGGTCTTCAGCAGTGTGCTAAATCCAATCTCACTAGGTACGTATTTAATGAGTACAACTTCGGCGTGTCCGGTGCGGCCGGAACAGACATCCTTGTAAGTAGGATTTCTCGTTTCACCGCCGGCATATCCCACAGATGTGCTGTACACACCTTGCAGTTGCCAGAATTTTCGTTCGACTCCCCAAAAGCAACCCATACCAAACAAGGCAGTTGCTAGACCTGGAGGGAATGGCGGCGTTATGCGATTTCCGTTAACAAAGTGCTCGTTTGGTACGTGCATTGACTCCTCACGATCGGGAAGATAGCTGCGATTTCTCTTAGAGGTTCTGTTGAACATGGTCTCGATTGTCGTGGATAATAGGTTGGTTATGATATATTTTTATTTTTCAGAGTTGCAAGTGATATTGTGTTAAGGTTGTTCCTCCGTAGTCTTGTTTTGCTGAGTACTTGTGCGCTCTTCGGTTGTGCATTCATGACAGAACCCACAACATATTCCTACGAAGAATTCTTAGCAATGGTGTTCAGCGAGGAAGATCTGGATTTATCAAATATTGAAGTAGTTCTTTCTGAGTCGAACTTAACGGGGACAACGATTGCTGAACTTAACACCTTCGGACGACGTGTAGCACGATTACTCAACAGTCCGTTGCGCTTGGGTTCTATAGGAAGCGCGCTTCTCGATCGTCTTGAATTTAGCTATGCGGGTCATTTAGCAATGTACCGTTACTACGAACACTTTGAGCATGAGCATGCAAGTGTTCACGAAGCACAACTAGATCGAATTGTTGAGTACATGACTACAGAACGGGATGGCTCTTTGGAGAAACCTTACCGAGCATTCAGCCCAATGGATGCTTTACTGTTTGTTCAACAGTCCGGTTATCGCGTGATCGGGTCGATTTACGTTCGGACAAATGTGGAACCGATGGTTTTACGGGTTATGCGCATAAGAGGAGAAGGCCCCTTTGACGAAGTCTTTTTTGATTTAAGTGCACTATATCCAATACTCCTCCGCGAGTACGAATCGCGCAGTTCTCAAGATTCACCGGCGCCTTTACCGATGGTACTCTTTAGTTTGGCCAATGCTGGAGATTCGTCGGCACAATTGAGTTTGGGCCGGTTCCTTGCTAATGGTGGAGCAACCGCCCGCGCAGAGACTCTGTACTTAGCTGCTATTAGTGCTGACAACGGCTACGCACATGTGCTTTATGGAAATCTCTTTATCAATCTAGCATCCAACCCAAATGAACGCGATCCGCACCGTTATCTAGTCGGAGCTCAATCTCACTACTCTCATGCTATCGATTACGGCTACCACACTGCGCTAAGGCAACTCGGGTGGTTGTTTCACAGTGGCCGTTTAGGTGATGCCTACATACCTGAGGGGTTGGAGATGCTCGAGCGCGCCGCTTTCTACGATGATACCGTAGCCCTTCGATATTTGGGAAATGTGTATCGTTGGGGGATTGAGGATGGGGAGCAAGTCGATCTCGAGAGGGCAGCTAGGTTTTATGAACGAGCTGCGGAAATAGGTGACCGCATGGCACGCATTGAATACTATCGGGTAGTTGCTCATCCAGATGCTGGCCTAGCAGTGAGTAAAAAAGCGGTGGATTGGCTACATGAATTGGCCGCGAACGATGACGTTATTGCAATGCTTGAACTAGGTAATTGTTATATTCGCGGATGCCCTCAAAGACCTAATTACCGCAAAGCACTGCGCTGGTATCGTAAAGCCGTAGAGACAGCACCTGAAAACCCAGAAATCGTCAACAGTGTGGCGTGGACGCTTGCGGTTACGGACAAGAAACGACTACGGAACCCCGCTTATGCATTGAAGATTGTCGACCACCTAATGGAGAACGACGAAGAGTCTCGCGCGAATCCGATGATTGTTGATACTTGGGCAGCGGCTCATGCAGCTTTGGGGAACTTTGCTCGCGCGATAGAACTACAACAAGAAGCGTTAGAACTGGCAAATCGCGATGAAAATTTTGCGGCTTTTATTGACGAAATCAAGAGTCATCTTGACAGTTTTTTAAATGGAGAAGCACTTAGCGAATCGGTTCCTTGAACAGACTCTTGAAGCAGAGGCATTTGAAACAGTCGACGATTTTCGACAAATTCTGCTCGAGTCGATCCCAATCATCGATGTACGTTCCCCTCTTGAATTTGCTCAAGGTGCTGTACCGAATGCCGTAAATTTGCCCTTACTCAACGACGGAGAACGTAAGAGGGTTGGGATTGCGTACAAGGAAGGCGGACAGGTCAGTGCCATCACTAAAGGATTAGAAATCCTATCGAATGAAGTTCGAGACGATCGCGTAGTGCGATGGGTTCGATTTCTGGAACATCATCCTAATGCCTTGATTTGCTGTTGGAGAGGTGGTCTGCGTTCGAGAATCGTACAGATGTGGCTACGCGAGGCCGGTTGGCAGGTACCAAGAATCGTTGGTGGATCTAAAGCGATACGAACTTTCTGTTTGGACACAATTGACGCCGCTGGAAAGCACAACTATATCGTGCTGGCTGGACGTACTGGTTCTGGGAAGACACAACTGCTTAGAGAATTACAACCTTCGATTGACTTAGAGGGTCTTGCTCATCATCGAGGGTCAGCGTTTGGTGGGGACACTGCATCCCAACCACCTCCAGTTAATTTTGAAAGCACGCTCACTAAAGACCTTTTACGATTCCTGCATACCCGGGCCATACTTGTTGAAGACGAAAGCAGGGTAATCGGGAAGTTAGCGATACCTGAGTCGCTCTTCAAGAAGATGGGGCAGTCTCCCGTTGTTGTATTACACGCGGATCAAGCCGAGCGAATACAGTTCATTTATCACAGCTACGTACGAGGGACTGCCGAGAATGTGATGCTCTCGAATCTAGAGAAAATTCAAAAGCGTCTTGGGATGGAACACTATTATGAAATTCGCTCTTCTATCAAGAACGCATACCACACTGATGACCGTGAAGATCACTTCTCTTGGCTCTCGCTATTGTTGCGATACTACTACGATCCGATGTATGACTATCAGTTGTCCCGGAAGGAAGATCGGCTGATTTACAGTGGACCAAAGAGCGCCGTCAAAGAGTTTTTGATGACCAAATGTGATCTTCAAGTGAGGTGAGTGAGTACTTTTGTACTGTGCTCTCGATATTGGATTCTCCGGTAAATTTAGAATGAGTCTCGATGCAGTGCTTATTACAGATCCAACCACATCGTTAAGAGTGTTCAATACGAGAGGAAAGTGTGAGTGATTCTCGTTTAGGTTGGTACCTGTTCTAATCCAAACTCAAACGATTCGTCATTCAATTCAAATCGGAAATTTGTACCTTCGCCAAGAGTGAAGTCGACTGCTAGCACTTCTCTACCAATGTATTCGCGAAACTGGTCGACAATCGGAAGTATTTTCGGTGTCGCCTGATAGGTTACGCGAATTCGGTCAGTTACTTGGAAGTCTAATTCTTTCCGAGCAAGTTGGATTCGGTGAACGATTTCCCGGGCAACTCCCTCATTTTTGAGATCGGTAGTTACCTCTAAGTCTTGCTCGATAGAAATGAGCCGGTCGGAAACTACGGCACTGCCTGGTTTTGCTTGTCGAAACACGTGAACTTCATCCAAATTGAAGGATTCCTCATCTAAAACGATCGTACCGTTTTCCAGAAATTCTTCTAACTCTGCGGAAGTGAGCTGATGAATGAGTTGCTGAATAGATCGCATTCGCTTACCTAATCGCTTGCCTAATACGGGAAAATTTGGCTTTGCTACCCACTCGATGTAATCGCGTTCGTTTTGGTCGTAATTGACCTGTTTCACATTTAGTTCTTTTTTAAGGTAGGACTCTAGCTGTCGTACATCTGCAAGCAAGTCCTTGTCTTTGTGGATAACGGTGAGGCGAGAGAGTGGCGTACGTAGGGAAATTTTGCGATCTTCGCGTTGTTTGCGACCAAGAAGAACGATTTGTTGCAACCTTGAGACGGCGGCTTCCAACGATTGATCTTGGAGACTCTCGTCGGCGATTGGATAACTACAAAGATGAACCGAATTATTGGAAGATTTACTGTGTCCGATACCACTTAACTTCTGGTAAACATATTCAGATAAGAACGGCGCACAAGGAGCTAAAGCTAGGGTAAGCTCTTTGATCGCGAGGTAGAGTGTGGAATAAGCTGCTACTTTGTCAACCCCTAGTCCTGGTCCCCAAAATCTTGACCTGTTCAGTCGGATGTACCAATTCGTGAGCTCTTCAATGTACACGAATAGTCGAGGTACGACGTTGTCCAGTCGATAACGCTCCATTTCAAAGGCAATTGTCGACTTCAGAGTCTGTAAACGCGACAAAATCCACCGATCGAGAATGTTTGTGTCCGAGAGATCTAGTCTGTCGGGAGTCCACCCGTCGATTTTCGCATATAGCTCCAGAAATGAGTACGCGTTATGCCAGGGCAAGAGTACTCGACGAGTCATTTCTCTTACTCCAGAGTCTGCAAATCTTTGCTCTTCTCCACGGACCAAACCAGAGTTAATTAGATACAAGCGCAAAGCATCTGCACCATGTTCGTCCATCAACTGCTCCGGATCGGTGTAGTTGCGCAAGCTCTTCGACATCTTTTTCCCATCCTCAGCGAGTACGAGCCCGTTAACGATTACATTCTTGAAGGGTGGTTGCTGGTACAACAGTGTGCTAAGCGCGATTAGCGTGTAGAACCAGCCTCGCGTTTGATCAAGTCCTTCAGCGATGAAATCCGCCGGAAATCCTTGTTCAAACTGAGCTTTGTTTTCAAAAGGGTAATGGCTCTGAGCATATGGCATGGAACCGGACTCAAACCAGCAGTCCAGAACTTCAGAGACTCGGTGATATGCACCTTCTTCATTCTCAAGTTGAAATGTCTGGGGATCGACAAACTCACGGTGCAAGTCGTCAATTTCAACACCGGTGTACTGCTTCAACTCCTCGCGAGAACCGATACACAAAAATGCACCGGTGACGTCGTTTTCCCAAATTGGAACGGGGGTGCCCCAGACTCGATTTCGAGAAATACACCAGTCATTCGCATTCTCGAGCCAGTTACCCATTCGACCACTTTGAATATGGCCAGGAACCCAACGGATCTTTTGATTTGCTTCAAGCAAAGAATCTCGAAAGTCGGAAATTCGTACAAACCAAGAAGGAACCGCCCGATAGATCAAAGGAGTTTGGGAACGATAACAATAGGGATAGCTGTGCTGTAAAGTAGTATGCTCAAACAACCCGTCGTTTTTTTTCAACCAAGCGATGATGTGGGGGTCCGCGTCTTTAATAAACGCTCCCGCGAAGTCAGACACTTCGTCCGTAAAAACACCACTCATGGTGACAGGACATACGTGAGTGGGAATACCGTACAGTTGAGCAATCCTATAGTCGTCCTCACCAAAAGCAGGAGCTTGATGAACGATTCCAGTACCTTCATCAGTCTTCACGTAAGCGTCGCTAACGATACGAAACGCTCCGTCCTTCTTCAGGTTTGCGAAGTAAGGAAATAATGGTTCGTATTGCCGCCCTGCTAGTTGTAGTCCAGTCGTACGTTTCAACACTGATAGATGATGCTTCGCGCTATAGCTGTCAAGTCTCTCTTCAGCTAAATAAATCTTCCGATCTGAGGCTGCGTCATGCACTAGGACATAGGAAATGTCAGCTCCAACACAAAGAGCAAGATTAGACGGTAGAGTCCATGGTGTCGTGGTCCAAGTACTGATGTATGCATCATCATCTTCTAGCTTGAAAAGCGCAGTAATCGATGGATCTTGGACATCTATGTAGTTCATTCCAGCTTCAAAGTTGGATAGCGGTGTTTCTAGTCCGGTGGAAACAGGCATGACCTTATTCCCGCGGTAAATGAGTCCCTTGTCCCAAAGTTCTTTAACCACCCACCAGACAGATTCCATGAAGTCGATGTCCATGGTTTTGTAGTCGTCATCAAAATCGACCCAACGTCCTAACCGCGTGATGATGTGTCTCCAATCTTGGACATATCGCTCAACAATGTTGCGGCACTCTTGGTTGTATCCCGCGATCCCTAGTTCTTTGATCGCTTGATGTGCCGGCATCCCAAGCTTTTTGTTGATCTCGTGTTCAATGGGTAGACCATGACAGTCCCATCCAAAGCGACGACCTACATAGCGGCCTTTCATTGTCCAATAACGCGGAACGATGTCTTTGATTACCGACGCAAGCAGATTTCCATGATGTGGAAGTCCAGTGGCAAATGGAGGTCCGTCAAAAAATACAAAGGGTTGCTGCGATGTGTTCTGGCGCATCGATTCTCTGAAGGTGTCATGCGTCTCCCAATATTGAAGGACTTCTTGTTCCATCTGAGGAAACGAGAACACTGATTTCTGGTTGAGTGAGTCGGACATATAGTGGAGTTGAAAGGGAGAAAGTTACTGTTGAGTTGTTTGACTTGAATGATGCGAGTGAGTCATCACAAGGCGACAAATTATGCAAGTTGCGCGCGCGCGCAAAACTCGACATTCATAATGAAAATGCAAAATTTTGAGAACTTTTGCGATGGTCAACCATTATGTGTTCAACTAAAAGGGGGTCAGCTATCAAATTTAACCCAACCTTGTGTAGTATCGTCATTCTGCTTATGAGCCTACCATTTGCTAAACAATCTGAAGCGCACGAAAACGTAGTAGTAAGGAACGTGCCGGAAATCGACGAAGTAGTTTTAGAGTCGATTGAAAGGTACCGGAATGTTCGAACTGCTTCGGTGGTGGACTGGCTAGGCGGCGACTTATTGATTCGCACCCGGTTTGGAGAGTCTTCACAACTCCATCGAGTGCGTGCTCCTATGGGAATGCGAGAACAGCTTACCTTTGCGGATGAACCTGTTTCTGGTGTTCTAGTACCGGATCGAAAGGAGGTTCAGTCGTTTTTGTTTCTTCAAGATGTAGGCGGTACGGAGTCTTTTCAAATCTACGAATACGATCTTGTCGACGGTAAACAAACGATGATCACCAGTGGTGAAGGGCGTTATACTGGCGTTAGTTATAACCCTGATAGCTCTAAGATCAGCTACACCTCGACCAAAAGAACAGGTCAATATTCCGATCTATACATCTATGATCTTGAAAACCAAGTTGAGACACCTTTACACATCGTTGATGAAGTGGGCTGGTCGTTCGTTGCTTGGCATCCGAGTGCAGACAAAGCACTGATTCGTAAATATATCTCGGTCGCAGAATCGCACCTATTTGAGATTGACTTCAAGACTGGTGAAAAAATACGATTGTTGGAACAGTACGGTGAAATTTCGATTGGTGGTGTAGAGTATTTACCCGATGGTACAGTCATTCTGATAAGTGATCATGGATCAAATTTTCGACGCTTGCATCGAATCAATCCTGAATCTGGGGAGCTAGAAGTATTAATTCAGTTTAACGATTCAGATGTTAGCTCGTACTCGCTCGCTTGGGATCGTTCCAAGATGGTAGTCTCACAAAATTTGCAAGGGTATAGACTGTTTCATCTGTACGACGTTGCGACCGGGAAATTGTCTCAGCTGTTACCTGATTTCTCAAATGGACTGTTAGGTGGTGCAAGATTTAATAGCGACGGTTCTGCGATAGCATTTACGTTTCATTCAGCGCAGGTTCAAAGTGATGTGTACGTACTCGATCTAGCGACAGAGGAGGTCGTAAGGTGGACCCAATCTGAACTAGGAGGTATCGACGCAAACGAACTTGTTCGCGCGGAGTTGGTGTCCTATTCCAGCTTTGACGAATTGAAGATACCGGCGTTTGTGTACAAACCTCGGAAAGATGGACCACACCCAGTTTTGATCTACATTCATGGTGGTCCAGCATCTCAATATAGACCTGGCTTTTCGTCGAGATTTCAATACTACGTCAATGAACTAGGCATCGCTGTAGTTGCACCAAACGTTCGGGGTTCAAGTGGCTATGGTAAAGAGTATCTCACTTTGGATGATTGGAAGAAGCGGGAAGATTCGGTTCGTGACATTGGTGCATTATTAGATTGGATCGAAGAGCAACCTGATCTCGATGCTAAACGAGTCATTGTTGATGGTGGTTCGTACGGAGGATATATGGTGTTAGCTTGCTTGGTGCATTACAGTGATCGATTGCTCGGTGGATCTGAAAGGGTAGGTATCAGTAATTTCGTTACGTTCTTAGAAAATACGCAGGGTTATCGACGGGACTTACGACGTGTTGAATATGGAGACGAACGTATCCCCGAAATGAGAGAGTTTTTAGAATCGATCGCACCTATGAACCAAATTGAGAAAATTCGAAAACCCCTGCTCATATTTCAGGGATTTAACGATCCTAGAGTCCCAGCCTCCGAAAGTGAACAGATAGCAAAAGCTTTAGAACATTCCGGAATCCCAGCGTGGTACGTACTCTATATGGACGAAGGTCACGGGTTTCGAAAGAAAGTCAATCAAGACCACTCCTTCGCGATTCAGATTCAATTTTTGCGCTCACTTCTCGATGGTTCGATCGCGATATCGGACCCGTAGCGAGATGAGAGGAGCCTCGGGCGTTAAGACCAAAAGAGTGAAAAAATTGGACGAAATAATCTATGAATAATAGTGCCGAGTTACGAGACACCGTAGTTCTAGTCGACACCCAAGATCGGGAGATTGGTACTTCAGACAAGCTGTCCGCACATTCTGGTCGAGGTTCGCTTCATCGAGCTATTTCAGTTTTTCTTAGCGATGAGACTGGTCGTGTTCTCATGCAAAAGAGGCATCCGGACAAACTCGTTTGGGGAGGCTATTGGTCAAACAGTTGCTGTACGCATCCCTTTGTTGGTGAATCAACAATCGATTGCGCAACACGCCGAGTTCGCGAGGAATTGGGACTGTCTGTAGAGTTGTCGTTTCACTTCAAATTGAGATATCAAGCTTCGTTCTCTAAAGAACATGCTGAGCACGAACTAGTTTCCGTATTTACTGGTGAAGTCCAGGGACAGCCTGTCATCGATCCAGAGGAAATCTCTGAATTGATGTGGATCGAGCCTGAAATACTTAGTCAGGAACTTGTGGCGAAGCCAGACGATTACACGCCCTGGTGCATTCTGGAATGGAAGGAATTGAGGGCGCAGAAAATATTGTGACTGGGTGTTACGACTTTTTCACAGCACTCCAGAATAGCCTGCTATACGCGCGATAAAAACAACAAAAAGTATCAGCGTCAAACAGATTTGAACTATGTAACATCGAAATAAAAATTTCGCACATTTAATCGTTCTCTTTCTCATGAGTGAGTCAATTTCAACTGGATAATTCACCAAATTTGATTTAGGCTCGCCATAAATATCTTCCAACTCTGACAATTTATTTGTGCCTCAAAATAGTAAGAAATAGATTATCAAATATCCGACACAAACGATTGAAATCACACCCAACACATACTCAAATAAATGATAGGATTGAGACCTATGAACATTATGCGAGTAATACCGGTAGATGAACCAAGTCCGAAATCGTTGAAAAATATTTTTTCTGAATTTCTTCCTTCTAACCATACTAATTATGAATTATCTATTTCCAGTATTTGTTAAGGAGTGCATTTGTAGTGGACAATGGGAATCTTGCATCGATTAGGTTTGTGTATCCAACAGACCTTCACCACTATAAATTTGTGAATACTAAAAGTCGTAGTAAGGAAGTTGGCAAGTAAATCAAACCGATTAATAAGAAATAAATAACCCAACAACGAAACATAAACTTAGCATACTTTATGGTTTTCTTGAACTTGCTGATGTCGATTTTCAACCGTTTTAAATCTGATTTCGGTGCGGCATAAATTTTTTCAAGTTCGTTCATCGTTCTAACTAAACATCATCAATACAGACAATCCAGAAAGAAAAACCCACAACACCAAGAGTAGAACACTACACGTACACATAAAACGGTGGTAGGATTTAGGCTTATGACCTTGTTTATCACAATATCTATAAATCCACAAATTACGAAATCTATGGAATAAACTTCGACGTTTTGCCTTCATAGTCTAAGCGATTGGTTTAACCGGTTGGTACTGTGGTTGCACTGGTTTGTTTTGTTTGGTAATCGAACATTTCACTCGGACATACGATTCGATTTACTGTAGCGATGATACCGTCATGTCGCAGGTTTTAACATTTTTTTCATGAGCCCATGTACGGAGGGGACTGAATAACTCTCGCCCCGTCTGATCCATTCGATGCACGTGTGAATGAGCTCGCATGCGCGACCAAGATCATCGTTCACGATCACATAATCGAACTCATCATAATGAGAGAGTTCGTAGATCGCTTGTGACATACGATATTCGACGCTTGTGTGGGAGTCTTGACCCCTTCTACTCAGTCTCCGCTCGAGTTCGTCAAGGGAAGGAGGCATAAGAAAGAAGCTGATCACGTTTAGTGCATGTCGTTTAATCGTCCGCGCTCCCTGCCAATCTATGTCAAACAGTACATCGAACCCGTTCTGTAGCATACTTTTGACTTGTTCACGTCGCGTTCCATAGCGGTGTTTGAACACGGTTGCGTGCTCGAGAAATTCATCGTTTACGACCAGATTGTCGAATTCGGTTTCGGTCACGAAGTAGTAGTGCTGGCCCTCGATTTCGTCAGCACGCTGAGGTCGAGTAGTGGTAGACACTGAGGATACCAATTTGGAATCCATTTCGCAGAGTCTCTTGACAATGGTAGATTTTCCGCAGCCGGATGGTGCGGAAAAGATGAAACAATGTCCAATTCTAGTACTCACTAGCTACCTAAAGTGCGGTTTTCAGTCGGTTGATACTTGGACAGTTTCTAGCCCGAACCATGGATTGAACTCTATTCAATGTTTTGTACTTGCTCGCGCATTTGGTCTACACAAACTTTGAGATCGATTACTAAGGATGCGCAAGCAGGTAGCTGAGCTTTTACCGCGAGAGTATTTGCCTCCCGCAATATTTCTTGCGCGAGGAAATTAAGACGACGACCTACAGGAACTGTTTCGGTGAGGCACTGTTCTACGTCTTGTAAGTGAATTGTCAGGCGATCTTGCTCTTCTTTGAAGTCAGACTTCTGTGCAAGCAATGCAATTTCTTGAGCTACTCGGTTTGGATCGACATGTCTATCAAGAGCACGTAATCGCTCCGTCAGACGTTCTTGAATTAGCTTCGGTTGTTCCTTGCCTAACGTTTCAATTCTTGTGAGCAAGTTACGCGAAGTTTCTACAGATGCTTGGACTATGGTACGCAACGCATGACCTTCTCGCTGTCTTGTTTCGACAAGCTGTTTAAGACAGGATTTGAACCTCACCACGAGTTCGTTTAAGTCATACTCCGTTTTAGTAGTTCGCGCTCTTAGTAAATTAGGATTCTGTAGAAGTCGAGTGACATCTACGACACTTAATACTTTTTTTGTGGGTAGTGTTTTGCTCACTTCTTGGATTGCTTGCAGTAATTCTGGATCGAGTCTTTGCGGTTCGGTTGGTGAAACATGTTCGGGTGGTATCTCGTGAAAAAAAATTTCTACATACCCACGCTTGAGAGACTGTCTAGCGTGTTCTTTAATACTAGCTTCCAACTCCCGTATCGCTTCTGGAATTTTCGTGCGAATTTCTAAACTACGATGATTCACCGAGCGAATTTCCCAAGCGTACGAGGACTCCTGGATTCGAGCGAATGCAGTCATGGAACAGGTCATCTTAGAAATATGTGCAATCGTATAATTTTTTATGGCACGTTATTGTATTAGGATTAACAAACAGTCGAGTGTATAAAAGAACTAAAGGTCGAGGTCACGATGAGTTGCGCCCAATTTCAATCGAAACAAATTTTGTATCGAATTCGGGCGGTTCCGCGTTAATTACATGTGGATCAACTATGCTGTTGTGTACTGCCAACGTCGATTCTGGCGTCCCCCAATTTCGACGCGATACCGGTTTGGGTTGGCTAACTGCAGAGTACGGAATGTTACCAGGCGCTACACACACGAGAACACCACGAGAAGCGGCTAGTGGTAGACAAGGGGGCCGCACTATGGAGATTCAGCGGCTAATAGGACGGAGTTTACGACAGGCTGTAGACTTCAAGAAACTCGGGGAGAGTACTGTTCAAATCGATTGCGATGTGCTTCAAGCTGATGGGGGGACACGCACAGCTGCTATCACCGGAAGCTGCGTCGCGCTATATCACGCGCTACGGCAAGTGTCTCCGGATGCTTTTCTCGGTTGGGTTGCTGCCGTGAGTGTAGGGGAAGTTTGGAACGAAGTCTTGTTGGATATGGACTATTCCGAAGATGGTCAAGCAGACTCAGACGTGAATGTTGTCATGATGCAAGATAGAGGAATCGTCGAAATTCAGGGTACAGCTGAAAGAAAGCCTCTCGCTCATTCAAAACTTCAAGCGGCACTAGAGTTAGCGGAACAAGGGATTACGCAGCTGTTTGAGCTTCAAGAAAGTAGCACGACTACGTGATGCTGTCAGCTACAGCGTTTGTTGCTGATCTGATTGAAGCACAGGCTCTTCAGTTCGGCCAGTTTCAATTGAAGTCTGGACTACACAGTCCGTACTTTATGAATCTGGGGAATGTCGCGTCGGGCAGCGGGATCGATAAGGTGGGGTACGCGTACGCAAGACGCATTTCCGAGTTGAACTTTAGTCCGGACGTTCTCTTTGGTCCAGCATACAAAGGAATACCATTAGTTACAACTACTTCGACAAATTTGTTGAACTTTGGACTCGATGTCGGTGTAGCGTTTAATCGTAAAGAACTTAAACAGCACGGTGAGGGTGGTTCGTTAATCGGTGCTGACTTAAAGACCAAACGCGTCTTGATTCTTGATGACGTCATAACCGACGGTGCTTCTAAGATTGAAGCGACTGAGCTCATACGCCAAAACGGGGGCAAACCCATTGGAGTATTAGTGGCTCTAGATCGCAAAGAACGAGAACCCGTCAGCGGTCGCACATACTTAGAGATCGTAGAGGAGAAGATAGGACTAGGAATCTATTCGGTCGCAACAATCAAAGATGTGTTAGCGTATCTTGAACTTCATGATAACCGCAGCGATACTTATGCAGTTCTACAACGCTATGCTGCTAAACACTGTGTATTGACTTAGTCCGTTGCATCGGGAATCTCTAGATGTGGGGCAACATGGCGGAGTTGTTCGAAAAAGAGCTCTTGCGTTTCATGAAGTCTAGCGGGCGTACTCGCTTCAAAACGCATCACTATTTTGGGCGACGTATTTGAAGCGCGAATCAATCCCCAAGCATCTGGAAAGTTCACTCGGACTCCGTCTATCGTGATCACCTCACCTTGATCGAAAGAACTTGCTTGACCAAATTCTTCCACAAGATCAAACTTTTCACTATCTGGTACGCGGACTTCAATCTCAGGCGTTGCGCTTGTTGGTGGCAACATGTCCAGAAAATTCTTGAAATCTTCGGGATCTCTGGACACCGACTCGAGGAATCTACATGCTGTGTAGAGTGCGTCGTCAAATCCGTACCAACGGTCTGCGAAGCAAATGTGACCACTGAATTCACCACCGAGAGGTGCGTCGATTTCTCTAATTTTCGCTTTGATGTTTGTGTGTCCGGTCTTTTCCAGAACTGCTTGTCCGCCGCTAGCGTGAATGCTCTTGAGCGCATTCGTTCCACACTTCACGTCTAACACAATTGGAGCACTAGGACGACGTTGCAGTATGTCCTTTGCCAAGTATGCCAATAGCGTGTCGGCTGACACAATCGTTCCATTTTGAGTTACGACACCGATACGATCGCCATCACCATCGAACGCGATTCCAAAATCTAGCACATGATGATCTACTGTTTGGAGAAGCTGTTGTAAGTTCTTTGGGTCCACCGGATCCGGATGATGATTTGGAAACGTACCGTCCAATTCATTGAACATTGGGATGACCTCACAACCAAGCACTTCGAATAACCGAGGTACTAGAACTCCGGTTACACCGTTACCACAATCCACAGCTATATGCAGACTTCGCTCGAGCTTGATGTCATCGATGATTCGATCCACATATGAGTCCAAGACATGTTGCTGGGAGACACTTCCCGATCCTTTGGTTAGACTGTCATTAGCGATAAGACGGTGTAAATCCAGTAGTTCATCGGCCGCAAATGGAACGTAATCCAAGACAAACTTTAGTCCGTTGTATTCGGGTGGATTGTGAGACCCGGTGATTACGATTCCTGCTGGAACCTTTAATTCGTGGATGGCGAAATAGAGTACCGGAGTGGGGACCGTACCGATGTCGATAACGTTTACTCCACCATCATTTAGTCCTCGCTGAAGTGCGGTTCTAAGTGCATCCGTTGAGCAACGGACATCTCCTGCTACGAGAACGCTGTTGTGTCCTTGAGTTGCCGCACGATTCGCAAATGCGTGGCCGATTAAGCGAGTATTTTCTTCAGTTAACTCGTCGTTTACGCGACCACGTACATCGTAAGCTCGAAAAATGTTGAGCGGCAAGTTTGACACTAGTGGTGTTGATCGCCTAGTTTGATCTCGGTAGCGCGTTAGCGACTAATTTAATCACTTGTTGTGCAATCTTGTACTTAGACTGTTTCTCAAGTTCTTGTTCGGATTCTGGAAACACCACTGTCACTTGATTTTCATCCCCTTCGAATCCGATCGACGGATCAGAAACGTCGTTGACTATGATCACATCCAAGTTTTTGCGTTTGAGTTTTTCGCGCGCGTTGCGGATTACGTCGTTAGTTTCAGCTGCGAATCCGACGACATACGGCCGCTCATGCATTGCTGTAACTGCTTGTACGATGTCTTCGGTAGTTTGGAGTTGAATAGTAAGTTCTGAGTTTGTCTCGTGGGTCGGACGCTTCAACTTTTGTTCAAGCAATTTTCTAGGTCGAAAATCTGTCACTGCGGCTACCGCGAAGAACACATCACACTTGTCGATACGAGACAATACAGCGGACTTCATTTCCGCGGCGGTCCGTACGTTTACTCGTTCGATACCAGCTGGTGATTTCAAGTTAACTGGTCCGCTAACCAAAGTTACACTTGCACCTGCCTCCTCGGCTGCCCGCGCAATTTCAAAGCCTTGTTTGCCAGAGCTCCGATTGCTAATAAATCGCACTGGGTCTATCCTCTCTTGCGTTGGACCTGCGGAAACGAGTACTGTGAGGTTTTTTAGCGCATGGGGCATATAGTTTTGCTACTACATCGTGTTTAGGAACGACAGAATGTCTTGAGGTTCAGGCATCCTCCCAATTCCTATATCTCCACAAGCTTGTTCACCGTGCTCTGGATCCATGATTCGAACACCGTCGTGTTTGAGTTGCTCAAGATTGCGTTGAGTTGCGGGATGGTCCCACATTGCTTGATTCATTGCAGGGATCAGAAAGATTGGACTTGTGGTCGCAAGGTAAACTGTCGACAGTAGGTCGTCGCAAAGACCTTGTGCAAGCTTGGCGAGTGTGTTTGCAGAGGCCGGCGCAATAACGAACATGTCCGGCCATTTGGCGAGTTCGATGTGTCCCATTGCGCGTTCCGCGTCTAAATCCCATAGATCAGTCCGCACTCGCTTTGAAGTAAGCGCAGACAATGTATGTTCAGTTACAAACTTGCGCGCGGAGCTGGTCATAATCACCGAGACTTCATGGTGTCGAGTCACAAGCAACCGCACGAGTTCGGGCACTTTGTATGCCGCGATACCGCCCGTGATTCCAACTAGTATTTTCTTATGCTGCATTTGGGTAAAGAACTTTTTTATCGGGGTATTTTCTACAAAATTGAATCCAGAGGGTGTTTCTTCGGTGGGTTAAGTCAGAGGGTAGACCTAAATACTAGAGCTTTTCATTAAAATTCCTCAATCTTTTTTACTACCCCTCGTTATGAGTAAAGTCTGTCAAGTCACTGGTAAACGTCCGATGTCGGGTAACAACGTCTCACACGCAAACAACGCTACGAAGCGTCGTTATCTTCCCAACCTACATTACCATCGTTTTTGGGTCGCCAGTGAAAATCGATTCGTTCGGTTGCGAGTTTCCGCGGCTGGAATGCGGCTTATTGACAAGAAGGGAATAGATGTCGTACTCGATGATATGCGTAAGCGCGGAGAAAAGTTCTAATGAGAGACAAGATTAAACTTGTGTCCAGTGCCGGCACTGGGCATTACTACACCACGGACAAAAATAAACGCAACACCCCGGACAAGTTAGAGTTCCGAAAGTATGATCCCGTGGTTCGCAAACACGTCATTTACAAAGAAGCGAAGATCAAGTAAATCCCTGAACTTCCAGAAGTTGAAACCACCCGCCGAGGGGTTGCTTCTCATCTAGAAGGATCGCAATTACAGCGTTGTGTAATTCGCGAATCCCGGCTTCGCTGGCCACTACAAATACCAGAAAACTTACTAGGGCAACGACTAGTGGAAGTGACTCGTCGTGGCAAGTACTTACTTTTTCTTTTCGAATACGGTACCCTAATAATTCATTTAGGCATGAGCGGTCGCCTTCGAGTACTACCAACAACTCAATCGCATGAAAAACACGATCATGTAGATTTAGTCTTCACGAATGGCAAGATGCTTCGATACCACGATCCTCGGCGTTTTGGAAGTATACACTGGCAACCAGAAGGTTCGGTTCATTGGACATTACAACATTTAGGTTTAGAGCCACTTGTTGACGAGTTCAATGGCGACTATTTGTTTAAACAGACTAGACAGCGTAACTCAGGGGTCAAGTCCCTCATCATGAATTCGCAAATAGTGGTTGGCGTTGGAAATATTTACGCCAATGAAGCCCTGTTTCTCGCGGGAGTGCGACCGCAACGAAAGTGCGCCAAGCTAACTCGCGCAGAGAGTGTACGTCTCGTTATTGCAATCAAGAATGTGTTGGAAGATGCGATTAAGGCAGGTGGTACAACTCTACGAGATTACTTTGGAGCCGATGGTGAGACTGGTTACTTCAAGATGGCGCTACACGTATACGGCCGGGGTGGAAAACCGTGTTTGCGATGCACAACTCCGTTGAAGATTGTGAAGAATAGTCAGCGACAGTCGGTCTACTGTCCTCAGTGTCAGCGCTAGTTTGATGTATGAGGAGATCGATAGTGCTTTGCTAAAAATTGTGCAACGACTGGATGCACAAATTCCGAAACGTCTCCACCAAGTGCTGCAATTTCTCGTACTCGTGTCGACGACACAAAAGACCATTTACTCGCCGTGGGAAGTAACACATACTCGAGTTCCGGGTCGAGATGACGGTTCATTTCTAACATTTGGAATTCGTACTCATAGTCCATCAAGGTTCGTAGACCCCGTAATATGAACTTAGTGTTTTTGGCACGAACAAAGTCGACCAGCAGACCAGAGAACTTTTCTACTTCTATGCGAGTTCCATATTGGTTCAACGCTTGTCGGCAGAGTTCCATACGTTCATCGAGAAACACATCTGGGTTTTTGTCTGTAGCTGTACCAAAGGCTACAACTACTTTGTCGAACAGACCCAGTGCTCGCTCAACAATATTCATGTGTCCAAACGTTATTGGATTGAAGCTACCAGGATAGATGATGATTCGCATGGTAAATTTGATGATCCTATGGTCTTGTTTTGAAATTGCCAGTATCCGGAGCTTGAACTATTCAGGCTCATCTTGGATTGCATACTAACGTCGTGCTTAGTTCTATGTTTCCCGTCAAACACAACGTTACATTCTAAGTTCCATGTGGAACACTTATTGCTTGTATTTGTCACAGTAGTGGTCAATGTAATCTGTAAGATGTCAACATATGGTTGAATATACTGGATGTTGACTGCTGCAAAACCATTGATGTAATGTAATACTCTAAGGAATCACAAAAAATGAAAATTCGAAGTCTGTTTATAGTTTTGATCGGCACGCTCGGTGTCCCAATAGCCGCGGAGGGGAACGATTTTGATTGGTACTTTATTGGGGGATTTACCGTATTTCCAGAGGGTACTTCTGTTGAAGTTGCCAATACTGAAGGCTACGGCAATCGGTGGGGCATTGGATTCCAGATAAATAATTTTTTTGGGCTTGAGTTTGCACGGGACTCCGCGCCGGCAATGAACGATTCGGCGATAGTCAAGGATTTTGAGCTGGACTTTGAAGACACAATTACGAACTACGATATCAAAAAGGCTTACAATCGATTTTCCTCGTTTGTTGGTACGTTTACGGTCCCAGTAAGCAAGTCCACCAACATCGTAGGAAAAGTTGGATACTCAAACTACTCCTATAGATCCAAAGTAGAGTTTGAATCTAATAGTGGTCTTCAGTTTAGTGGTAAATTAGAGGAGGACTTCGGCCTAACTCCGACAGCCTCTTTAGGTGTTGAGTTTCCGTTTGGAAAGGGCTTCGGTCCAAAACCAGCTATCGAACTTGCGGTAACCAAGGTTTTCGAAAAAGAGATTGAATCCGTATGGGGGACCGTATCGTTTCTTCTACGATTCTAGACGGTTAGTTCGCACGGAACAGCAAGTCGTACTGAAACGTCGAAACGATGACTGTTAAAAAAAACCATTCATATCTCGCTTAACTGTTCCAAACAGCAATTCAGTCAGATTCGAAGTTTTGGATCACGCGTGCTAATTGGTGCGTCGTTCGTTTCGAGAGACGTTGGAGAAAGATTACTCGCTCTCAGCAAGTGCTTCAGTTACTCGTACTCGAGTCCAACGACAACAAAGAGAACTTTACTTCACCGACAGTAGCTTCTTTCCACACTGTGTAGGGGTGCGTGTTGATCGGTGTTCGTTTGGAGTGCTCTAAATAAATCAATCCAAGATTACTCACGCGAGTTTGTAGTTCAACGAGAACTTTCGCGTAGAGGTTTGAATCAGCGAAGGGCGGATCGACGAACACCAGATCCCATATTTGATCGTCTTGTTTTAACCAAGGTACACAATTTCTACAGATGACCTCAGCTTCTTGTGCGGAAAGATCCAACCGGTGGCAGGTATCTTTTATCTGAGCAGCAATTTTGGCTTGTTTTTCGATAAAGGTTACTTTGGGAGCACCCCGCGAGAGTGCTTCAAACCCCAGCGCACCCGATCCCGCAAATAGATCTAGTACTCGCATACCAGTTATGTTGGAACCAATCCAGTTGAAGAGTGTTTCCCGCACTCGATCAGAGGTCGGACGCAATCGTTTTTGATCGATGAGTTTAAGGCGATGACCCTTAAAACGGCCGGAGACGATACGTACTCTGTGATTCAACACGGTGCGGTCTACAATTGCTTAACACATTGGAAAACGCATATCTTTGGAATTTATATACTTAGGTTGAACATCCAAAATATACTCATTGACAGGCCGTAGAAGTCACCGATGTGAACGCTTCTCGCTGTCCAGACGCTCCAATCCCAGAGGCCATACTGGTATTATACACATGTATTCAACCTAAGTGTGTAATTACCATATTTTTCACAAAAATTGAAAATTTCGCATCCAAAGGGCAAACGTTAAGGATTGATGAGAAAAATCAGGGAAACATCCACAAGCAATAATAAACCCAAAACTTGGTCGCGCTTGGGGAAAGCTCTCGCAAAAACTCGAGCTCGCGTATCCAACGGATTTGCTAACGTGTTTTCCTCGGGTCGAGAGATTGACGAGCATTTACTTGAGGAACTGGAATTTAGTCTCTTGAGCGCGGACATTGGCGCGAGCACAACGACACAAGTATTGGATCGACTTCGAAGAGAAATCTCCAAACAAAAACTCAGTTCTCGAGAACAATTCATCGGTGCATTGGAAACCGTTCTACTAGATCTTGCGAACAAATTATTTAAGCCCTTTTCGATATCAGATTCCCGACCATTCGTAGTGCTAGTAACGGGGGTTAACGGAGTTGGTAAAACGACTACTATTGGCAAACTTGCACATCGTTTTAAGGGAGAAAAACTCTCTGTGATGTTAGCGGCAGGAGACACGTATCGTGCGGCGGCTATCGACCAGCTACAGCGATGGGGACAAGTGAATGACATCCCGGTATTTGCTCAACAGACCGGCTCAGACAGTGCATCGGTCGCTCACGATGCATTCCAAGTTGCCAAATCTAGAGACATCGATGTGCTAATCGTCGATACGGCGGGCCGATTGCATTCAAACAAAGGTCTGATGGACGAGCTGGCAAAAGTACATCGAGTGATTCAACGATTAGATTCTTCCGCCCCGCATGAGTCGATTCTTGTCCTAGACGGTACGATAGGTCAGAATGCATTGTTGCAGGTGGAGCAATTCGACACTGCAGTTCGCCTGTCTGGCTTAATCATGACTAAACTCGATGGGACCGCAAAGGGTGGAGTAGTGCTAGCTCTACCTTGTGTCACTACATTACCGCTATACTTTGTTGGTGTGGGAGAGAGTGTCGATGCACTACAACCGTTTGAACCTCAAGACTACGTCAGTGGACTACTCGGTTCATGAGCAAGGTGGTGCTTGAAAATATTGGAAAGACCTTCGAGAACGACTTTGAAGTCCTACGAGAGATTAGTGTTACCTTTGATCAGGAATCAGTAAATTTCATAATTGGTCGCTCCGGGGCTGGGAAGACGACTCTCATAAGAATCTTGCTTGGACTGACTCCTCCTACCAAAGGACGAGTACTCTTTAACGAGGTAGATATTACGACCCTGGGCCGTGCAGAGATTGCGCGTTACCGTCGATCAGTCGGTATCGTCTTACAAGACCCTTCGCTCATTCCAAATCGAACGATCTTTGACAACGTAGCGATGCCTTTGTGGGTGAGAGGTCTTCGTTCCAAGGATATACGTCATCGCGTTGATCGTTGTTTGAATGTGGTCGGACTAGACGCCGTCAGAGACTTATACCCCGTACGACTGTCAACTGGCGAACAACAACGAGTGTCGATTGCGCGTGCAATTGCGCATCGCCCGAAATTGCTTGTAGCGGATGAACCAACGGGTAATATGGACAATCAATTATCTATAGAAGTTCGTTCGCTTTTTGACATGTTTCCCGAACTAGGAACGACTGTGATCGTAGCAACGCACGAACCGGAGTTGACAGAGCACATGAGACATGTGTTTGAGTTAAAGGACGGTAGCTTGCATCGGGTTGCTCCTCATGTACGAGTGACTGACAGTCCTTCTCCAAATTCATGAACCAACAGACCTTCCTCAAGCAAAGGGAGCCAGAGTCCCGCGGCTCGAATTTGAGAATTCGCGCTCACAGCTTGCTTGAAAGTGTACAACACTTGAGTCGACATGCATTGATCACTCTGTTTGTCTGGTTGTTGATCGGGGTTGCGCTGTCTCTTCCAGTTGGCTTTTGGCTAGTGCAACACAACATTAATCTCCTAGCTGAACAATTGCATGACGATACCGGATTTACAGTGTATTTTGTTCCAGCCAGTTCCACCGAGACAATCGAAGAGATTCAACAATATGTAACACGAAGTACGCTGGTTCAATCCGTAGAACTGACTTCTGCCGAGCAGGCGATGGAAGAATTTCAGTTGGTCACTGGATATGACCAGGAATTGGTAACTCTAGAAGACAACCCACTACCTGCGTCGTTGTCCGTGGTCATACATCAGAATACACCAACTATGGAAGTCGAGTCTCTACTAGACTCGCTACGTACATCTACCGTCGTTGACAGTATCGATTTTGATACTGAGTGGATTCGAAACTTAAATGCGATACATCAAGTTGTTTCGACCCTTATGTGGATTGTGGGTGCATTATTCGGTTTTGGGGTCGTGTTTGTGACATTCGCCTCAGTACGCCTAGCGATCGAGTCACGGTTCAGGGAACTACGAGTGCTTTCGCTCCTTGGAGCATCAGACCGTTATCTACGTCGCCCTTTTATTTATTGTGGAATTTTGTACGGATTCGGAGGTGGTGTAGTGGCTACGGCAATAGTTTTTGGGGCACTCTTTGCTATTAAAGAACCCATCAATCAACTCGTACAGGACTTCGGTGGAACGATAACGATCGTGTCGTTAGATTATCTTTCCGCGAGCGTGGAGATTGTGATCGGGACCTTCTTGGGTTACCTTGGCGCTCTGTTCGTCTCGATTTGGGAGATTCAGAAGAGACGCACATTTGAGTCGATTCACTAAATTCTACTGCGGGTGAGTGCCGTAGTAAAACTCTAAGGACCATTCGGTAATGGTACCAGTGTCATCGGGAGCTGCATCGACTACTCTCAGCGTCCAATCTCCGTTTGGAGACTCTCCATAAAACGCGTTTGACAACAGACTCCACGATAGGGTTGTGTTGTGAACCAAAAAATCATT
The DNA here is from genome assembly GCA_009841615.1 of Gammaproteobacteria bacterium. GTDB lineage: Bacteria > Pseudomonadota > Gammaproteobacteria > Pseudomonadales > Azotimanducaceae > Bin55. The sequence goes on from VXLL01000035.1 coordinate 248,677, forward strand.
GAATACTTGATTAACGATACTCTCCGTACCGTCAGGTGAAATCAGGGTGATTCCCACATCCGGCATAAAGTCGTGTGAGCCTTCGAGTTTGAGAACAACCGCTTCTATATTAGCTTCATCGCTAAAACCGGTCACTGTGATTCTCGACTCCACGCCATCACTGTGGTAATCGGGAATCACGACCAAAGATTGGTTTCGATATTCCTGGGACCTGGCGAAAATTCCCAGACCATCGTGCTCGTGAGTTCTTGCTAAAGCGACCGCATCGTCTAGATTGATAGCACCGAAACCAAACCAGTTATGAAAGTTGTACCCGGCGCTATTTTGAATCCAAGCGTGCTGTAAGACGTGCGGTTTTCCACCTCCAAAAGCGATACTCACAGGGAGGATGTTTGGGTCAATTTTGCGCGCGGTCTTCGCCAAGATGTACTTAACGTCTCGCCATGTTAAGTTTGGATTCACCGAAAGAAGGACGGCGATGGCTCCGGAAGCATTCGGTGCAGCAGCGGAAGTTCCATTAAAAGTACTGATGTAATTGCCCGTCGGATTTAGAGCCTCTTGAACTGCGAGGCCTCGGTTTGCCAAGATCACGTAGCCGCGATCTTTTCCTTGTTGATCTGTACTGATTGAGGCTGGGAATCGAGCTCCATACTCGCCAGCAGGTGCTGAAATCCACAGATTACTTCCCGTTGAAGAATATCCTGCGCGAGTGTCACTAGCATTCATAGCTCCTACTACAACAAGAAAGGGCAAATTATTCGTGGGATCACCGTTCGACGAACTACAGCCTATTTCACCCCGAATCGTGTGTTCTAAACTCTCACAAGCAAAGAAACTATTTCCTGCCGATTTCACATACAGGGCTCCCCGGCCGCCTCGAAGGTCAGAAATTCCCCGTTGGTATAAGTTGTAAGTCCATGATGAACTATTACCTAGGTAAGACAACGTACCATATGACATGTTAAAAATGTCAACATCAGAAGAACGAGGCTTGTCGTCACTAAATCCCAAAGCCTCTTCTGTATCAGAGGTAGTGCCTAAGTAGTTGAACCCTCTCAGTCGGCTACGAGGAGCGACGCCACGTCCTCCGATCCCATTGTTAGCCACAGCACCTATGATTCCGGCAACTGAAGTTCCGTGGTCTCCTAAATTGTCGGGGTTAAAAGGATCGAGTTCGGTAGCTCCGTACCATTGTTTGTTATAGGTTCCGCGAGCCGCAAAATTGTATGAACCATTTAAATCCACGTTTGGAGCTAGATCGGGATGACATATCTCGAGACCAGTGTCGACCACTGCCACTGTGATGTTTTCGCCGTAGGGACCTTCATCTAACACACTTTCCATGCTCAGATCCGCGCCGGGTACCCCTCCGTTTTGCGCAAAAGCGTTTTGGCCAGTATTGTTAAGATTCCAATGATGTTCGAGGAATGTGTCCGGTTCCTCGGTGGTCGTCTCTGGTTCGGTAATCGTACATCGTGAAACTACCTCTAACTCATTGTCGAGAGAAAAACCAAAGTAGCTCGTACCATATCGAGATGCTGCACTGATTTCCTCAGGAGTAACCTCTAACGAGGCAAATCCATAGTAGGACGTATTGGGTTCAAACGTAGAACTCGTCAATGGAATCAATATTGAAGTACTGTAACTACTTCTCGGAGGTAACGCTGGTACTTCAATCGTATTACTGTAAACAGTGCTATTTGCGTCCCACAGTGCTTTACGCAGAACGACTCTTGCTTGTGTACTTGATGCTGATGCACGGCCGATGTTATACGCCGTCAGGCGATATCGAATACCAGATGAAAATATCGTTGCACGAGAAAAAATTATGATGTTTGCACTCACACTCAGCTTGTAGTTTGATGGTGTCAGTCCATTTTCGAGAAATATTTGTACTTCATTCGCGTCGAAAGCCGCAGTACCGTTACCTCGAATGTCTCCAATGCGGATAGTTATGGACTCATTTGGATCATTCTCCCAGTCTCGATAGGGTGTTAAAGTAAGTTCAACTGAAGTCGTTCCCGCGGGGAAACTAACGCTTGTAGCAGATAGTTCATAGTCCACAAAGGGAGTTGCTGTACCTGTTACGTCTAGTGCTACTGAGATATTCGTAGAAGACGATTTTGAGAGGGAGACCGTGACTATGACAGCATCTTGTGAGTCTTCAAAGATTGAGTCGGTCGGTGTAGAGATTGAGATGTCTACTGGTGGTGCGCTAGTTGACGAACCACCTCCACAACCTACTAAGGTGAGTACGAGAAACAGAAGTGCTACGCTGAATGTCCGATACACTACAAACTCACTTGAAAAGATGTGAGAATCATCACTTTTAATTGCCCGCATACTCAACGATTATATCGAGCAAATATTCAAACAAAGACGGCTATGACCAATGTTTTAAAGCACCTCAATGCTTCATAGTAGTCGGTTTGGAAAATTTTTTCGATCACAATATTTAGTAACAAAAAAAGCCCGATAATCGGGCTTTTTATTTATGATTGTCTGGTGCAATTTACCAGTTCATATTCGCTCGAAAATATGCAACTCCACCGTTGAATCCGAACGGACTGGTCATGGGGTATTTTGAACCTGCTACTTCAGCCCAAGGATTCCCAGTAGGAAAGATATTTGTCGTGTTTTCGAGTCCAAACGTGAACGTTGTGTTTTCGTCGAACATATAGTTGACTTCTAAATCAAGGAGGACGTCTTCGGCAACATGAAACGGGTAAGCGTCCGAGAACAAATGTGGTTCCCAGATCTTGTGGTAATATCGAAGTCTTCCTTGGACGGTCCATTTCGCGTTTACCGAGTGAAATCCTGAAAGTGTTAACCGAAGCTTTGGCAGTCCCTTTCGTAGTTCAAGAATGCGTTGTTCGTTAATTACCGCGGGATCATAATTCTCAACAGTAGTCTTGATAAAACTAGTTACGAGAGTGAAATCTATCTTGCGACGGGCTATCACCATAGACCTCTCCGCAGTAACTTCTACACCTTCGGTTCTAGTGTCAAAGTTGTTCGTGAAAAATCTAACTGCCCGAAGATTTCGATCAACGATTTCACCGCGTGCTTCGAGCTCATCAAAAATCGCCGGCGACAATTCAATGGCTGAAGTACGGGCTAAACGGTCTAGGACATCGATCCTGAAGAAATCGATTGTAATGTCGGCCTGCAACGCTTTTAGAACCATACCGAAAGTAGTGTTATGCGACTTAACTGGTTGTAAGCGTTCTCCCCCAACAGCTAAAGCGATGGCATCAGTGGCAGGTACAGTAACTTCATCTGTGAGACACGGAGTTCCTGGAACCGGACAGATATCACTAACTAGGAAGTTAGTGGTAACTACACGGAAGTTCGCTTGCCCAACGGTAGGGGCAATGAAACCAGTACTGAACCCAGAACGAATCGCGAAGTTGTCGGTGTAATTGATAAGTGTGCTGACTTTAAAGTCGAGCGTGTCTCCAAAGCCTTCAAATTCTTCATATCGCATCGCAAACGTACCAAGTACGTTGGAGGTGAACATTTGTTCGGCATCTACCCACAAGGCTACGCTCATTCGAGATTCATCTACTTCAGCAGAGGGTGGATAGCCAGGAAAACCATTGGAACCGACACCGAATCCTTGGCTGACGAAATCCGGGTTGACGAACCAGGAGTCTTCTTCGCCTTGTTCGGTCACAAAACCTTCACTTCGAACTACTAGGCCAGTCGCAAAGTGTATGTCGTCATATCCCGATGCAACGTTGATTTGTCTACGCATTGACAAGTCGAAGGTCCAATCTGTCTCACCAGTTTCTCCCACGTCATAGGAAGTTGGGATATTGTTCTGTCGATCGACAAGCTGAGGATTGATGGTGTTGTGCATGTAATAGGCGACAACGTTGGTACCCCAAACGAAGCTCATATCAAAATCCCAGGCCTTGAAGATCATTCCTTCAACACCTACTGCTAAACTGTAGTCAGAAACTTCACCACCGAACTGTGGAGTAAAGCCCCCTGGAAACCGAGACAAGAAAGAGTAGCAATTTGGATCAGCCTCAACTTGTGCGAGTAAGTCTGCATCTGGTACTAGCTGATCAACGATCGGAACAACCGGACAATCACTACTATCGTCACCTAAGTCCGCGATGAGCGAGGTCTCGCCATTGTCAATTGTGAACACACCAGAGCGAGTCGTGGGGCTTCTAAAGAAAAATCCTCCTTCAACATCTCGTCGAGAGACACTTCCCCAACCGTAGAACGTTAAACCGTTCTCCATCGGCATGTCAAAATTTGCTACACCGCGGAAATCGTAATGAATCTCGGGTGCGCCCCAGATTTGAGCATAGGGTACGCGAACATGTGTATTCCCAGCAGCGATTAAATTCTCTGCTTCCTTTACTTGAACACTTCTAATCGTAGCTTCAGTTGCACTGTAGTCGGCACTGACGGTGAGCGAACCACCTTCACCTATGGGCAAGCCATAGATCCCTGCTAGAGAGAATGTAGTACCATCCCCTTCATAGGTTTGAGATCCCTTAACTTGAAAAGCGCGTACATTGTCACTTCTTCGAAGTACAAAGTTCATGACGCCGGCTACCGCGTCAGAACCGTATTGAGCTGATGCGCCATCGCGCAACACTTCAACTCGCTCGAGTGCAATGTTGGAGATTGCATTAATGTCAACACCGTGTGCTCCTTCGTTCTTCCCACCACCAAGTAATGAAATTACGGATCCACGGTGCCGTCGCTTACCGTTAACGAGTATTAACGTCGAGTCAGAAGACAGCCCACGAAGATGGGGGGGGCGAATAATGGTTGCCGCATCGGCAATTGGAAACTGTTCAATATTGAACGACGGTACTTGACTCGCGATTTGAGCCATCAGGTCAGCACCACCGTTATTTACGTCTAAGCTCGCGCCGTCGATAACATCAATCGGGACGGGAGAATCCGAAATAGATCGATTTGGGTTTCGAATTCCAATGACATTGATTAGTTCCATCTCCTCGTCGTTCTCTGCGGTCGGCGTGTCATCATCGGCATCTTGTGCCGTGGTCGTGACTCCCACCCAGAGTAATGTGCCAGCGAGTAGCATCCAAATTTTTACAATTTTTGATTTGATCATGATTCTCCTATCGTGTTATCCTATAACACATCCATGCCCGGAGGATGGGCATACACACTGAGCCAACACGAGTTAGCAACAAGTTTTGAACGAAATAATTTTATACATTTAATTCTGTACTGTGAATGCAAAGAGACTCATAGCGTGTAGGCTAATAATTTAGTTTTCGAATCGGTCTTTGAATTAGTTCCCATAATCATTCGGTGAAAGTCCATTGAAGCGTATTTCAAACCACGCAAGTACATATCCAACCGTATCAATCGTTGCACTGATCGCGTTGTTGACGGTTTGGTCCAGCATTGAAGGACAGATTCGTTCGCCTCTCTATTTAAACGAACTTGAAACACTAGTCGTGCAAACAACAGAGGGATTGTCCGCGCAGTTTAGAGTTGTCACTGTCACGACCGATGCCGATCAAGCTCAAGGCTTAATGCACATACGCCATTTACCCATAGACCGAGGTATGCTCTTCTCGTATTCAAGAAGCCAAATACTGAGTATGTGGATGAAAAACACCCATGTGCCTTTAGACATGTGGTTCGTGGATCAACGGGGACAAATCCAAAAAGTCGTACCTCATACCGTACCGCATTCATTAGATTCGATCAAGTCAGATACCCCTGTCCGAGTGGTTATTGAAGTTAACGCTGGTCTGAGTGCTCTCCTTGGAGTTACTAAGGGTGCGGTCATAAATCATAGAGTCTTCCAGCAACGTTAGTGAGTTCTGATACACCTCATTCAGGGACCACCGGTTTCAATTGGATTGTTGTCCGATGAAACATTTGTGGTTACCCTGGCATTGGCCGATATGGGCATTGTTCGGTGCTGGTTGGTGTGTAGCACGACTACCCTTGGGACTTCAATACAGAGTAGGTAGGTTGATTGCGCGTGTGTTCTTTTCGTTAGTACCCAGACGGAAGGCAATCATTCGAGTAAATTTACAGTTAGCATTCCCCGAACTTTCGCCGTCGCAACGCGATGAACTGACACGAAGCACGATCGATGAATTCTCACGAAGTATGGTCGAAACACTGTTTGTCTGGTTTCGTGGCGTGCGCACGCTTTTGGAAAGAGTGAATGTTTCGGGACTTGAACATCTGAGTAATCACGAACACTCGCAAGGAACGATTTTGTTAGGTGCGCATTTTGCTTCCCTAGATCTTTGTGGAACCGCAGTAAGCCAGATTTCACCTTTCCAAATCACCTATCGGGACATAAAAAATCCAGTGGCAAATCAGTTCGCGGTCAATTGCAGACGACGAGCATACGAAAAGCTATATCTTGCAACTGAATTAAAGACAGTCGTGAATGAATTGCGCGACGGTAAAACTGTTTGGATCGCAACAGATCAGGACATGGGGACTCGAAAGGCTACTTGTTTCGCACCCTTTTTTGGAGTTAAAGTATCAACAATCACTACCCCTTTTCGACTAGCACGTTTAACAGGTGCTCGGGTCGTGTTGATGACCCACACACGGAATAACGAAGAACGAACTTGGGACGTTGAGTTACTTCCCATTGAGTTGTCGAAGCTTGCGGCACCAGAGTGTTATGTTGCTGACGCAACCAACGTCAATCGAGTGATTGAACAGGTCATTCGAAGTCAACCGGCGCAATATTTTTGGGTACATCGTCGATTCAAAACGATGGCAAACGGGCAGCGACGCGATTACCGTTTTAAGGAGTTCAAATCACGCGACTAGGGTGAGCCACTCAGGATGGTTTGTGCTCTTGCCTTGGACTTGGTCAAAGTACATTGCTTGTAGCTGTTCTGTTATGGGGCCGCGGGTACCATCGCCTATGGTTCGATTGTCCAAATCACAAACGGGGACGACTTCAGCAGCGGTACCAGTCATAAAGCACTCATCCGCAATGTAAAACTCATCTCGAGTGATTCTGCGTTCAATAACTTCATACCCCAGTTCATTAGCAAATGTCAGTATGGTATCGCGTGTGATGCCTGAGAGACATGAGGTGAGCTCGGGCGTTTGAATGACGCCATTTTTTACTAAGAAAACGTTTTCGCCTGTACCTTCCGCGACATACCCTTCATTGTCCAACAACAAAGCCTCGTCATAACCACCATCAAGTGCTTCGGATAGTGCCAACACAGAATTGATGTAATGGCCGACAGCTTTAGCTTTACACATGCTGATATTGACGTGGTGGCGCGTGTAGGAAGACGTTTGGACTCGAATGCCATTAGCAAGAGCGGCAGGGTCCATGTAACTGGGCCATGACCAGGCTGCAACACAGACATTCACCGACAAACCTTTGGCGCGTAGTCCCATAGCTTCTGAGCCTAAGAACGCTATGGGTCGAATGTATGCGGATTCCAACTGATTGCGTCGCACCGTATCCACTTGTGCTTCAATGAGAGTATCGTATGAGACAGGGATGTTCATTCGTAAGATTTTTGCCGAGTCAAAGAGTCTTCGAGTGTGATCGTGAAGTCTGAATATTTGAGGACCTTGCGAACTAGCATACGCGCGGACACCTTCAAAACAACCGACTCCATAATGCAAAGTATGTGTTAAGACATGTACGTTGGCATCCCGCCAATCTACAAAGTCCCCATTCATCCAAATAGTGCCATCGCGGTCTGCAAAACTAGCGGGCGTCTCTACCATACGTACTCATCCTCTGTAAACTTTCTACATCTATCACTTAAAGAGCGACTAAGCTTCCGCATCACCGTTATGTCCTTACCAAGTTTTTCAGAAATGCTTGGAGCATTAGTACAGACACCGTCTGTCAGCAATCTGTCGCGCGAGCTTGATTGTAGTAATCGCGCTGTCGTTGAACTGTTGGCTACGTGGTTGGAGGATCTTGGTTTTGATATTTCAATCCAGACGTTACCGAACGATACCAAATTCAATTTGGTCGCGCGAAAAGGTGAGGGAAAAGGAGGTTTACTGCTTTCTGGTCATACCGACACGGTCGCGTGCAACCCCGATCAGTGGAACAGTGATCCATTTGAGTTGACATCTAGGGCTGACAAATTCTTTGGTCTGGGTACTTGTGACATGAAAGGATTTTTCCCTACGATACTTGAGATCTTCGCACAGGTGTCCTCATCCAAATTGACAGCACCGATTACTGTACTAGCCACGGCTGACGAAGAGACGGATATGGCGGGCGCACGACATTTACTCGACACTGAAGAACTGACTGCCGAAGCGGCAATTATTGGGGAACCGACGTCATTAGAACTGGTCACCGCGCACAAAGGGATTTTTACGATGAAGATCACAACGCGAGGTAGATCAGCTCATTCGTCTAACCCAAATCTCGGAGTCAATGCACTAGAGGGAATGCACCAAATACTCGGTGCGCTCCTTAATTATCGAGACGTACTTCGTCGGCGACATCACCATGACGCCTTCGATATTCCCTATCCTACCATGAATCTTGGGTGCCTCCATGCTGGCGACAGCGCGAATCGAATCTGCAATAGTGCAGAACTGCTGATCGATTGTCGAACTCTTCCCGGGATGTCCAGTGCCGAGGTAGCCGAAGAACTCAGGCAACACTTAGAGTCGCTTGAGTCAAGAGTAGGTATGCCTATCGATATCGAGTTGGGAATGCCACCGATCGAACCATTTTCGGCGAAATCTGACTCAAGATTATCAAAACTCATGGAACAACTAACGGGAAAAACAGTTAAGACCGTCGCATTCGGTACTGAGGCACCGTTTCTGCAACGTATGGGTCTCGATACGATTGTGTTCGGTCCTGGTTCTATTGACCAAGCACATCAAGTCGACGAATATTTGTCACTTGGTCAGGTGCGAACCGCACAAGATACCTTAGTTCGCGTGCTTGATGTTTACTGTCTTTGACCGTAACCGACAAACATTTAAGTGTGAATCATCGGAAAAAGGTGTCATTGAACGTGAAGACTTCCGTGCCAGCTCTATTGGAATCTGAAAGACTGCACATAGTCGACTAGACGTTTAACGTTTTCGACGGGTGTCGATGGAATGATACCATGTCCCACGTTGAAAATGTGTCCGGGTCTAGTGGCAACATCACATAGGATGCGCCGAGCGTGCTCAATTACCACGTTCTCGTCGGCACATAACGCGATTGGATCCATGTTCCCCTGCACTGATCTGCACTGTAAGTGGTCCCATACGTCTACAAGTCGGGGTCGCCAGTCGAGTGCTAAAACGTCAGGACCTGTTTCATACATGGCTTTTAGTAAATGTGTGTTTCCCGTACCGAAGTAAATTCTTGGTACTGTGTGATTTATGCCATTAAACAATCGCTGGGTAAAGGGAAAGACATAAGTCTGATACTCTTTCGTACCCAGACATCCTACCCAACTGTCAAAAATTTGAATAGCATCCGCACCTGCTCGGATTTGTAGATTTACATAGTCGATTACCGATAACGTGATCTTCTCAAGAAGCTCGAACCAACTGTTGGGATATTGATACATGAATTTTCTCACATTCTGAAAGTGATGTGATCCCTGACCTTCGATCGCGTAAGCGGCAAGCGTAAAGGGTGCTCCTGCAAAACCAATTAGACTGACATCGGTGGGTAGGTCTTCCAAAACATTTTGAATGGTCTGTGCAATGTACCCACAACTTTCTTCAGCTTCCAATCGTCGCAACTGCGAGCTATCCCGCGGTTCACGGATTGGCTTGGCGAAACGAGGACCCACCCCTTCCAAGTAATCCAACTCCAATCCCATTGAGTGGAGTATCGGTAATAGATCTGCGAAGACGATTGCCGCGTCAACACCAAGTATCCGCTGCGCGTCCAAAGTGACTTTTGCTGCTAAATCAGGATTTGTGAAGAAATCTAGACTCTTGGTATTGCCTTTGACAGTTCGATACTCCGGCATGTATCGACCAGCCTGGCGGTTTAACCAAATCGGTGTATATTCTGTAGGTTCTCCGCGACACGCCTTCAGAAATGTTGTGTTCCGCGATCGTTCAATCATCCCTGCAACGGGACCGGGTTGACCTCCGCGTCGTAATCGACTTCAGGGTGCCCAAAACCGAACAGTCTTAGAAAATCTGCCTGAAATCCGTTGACATCGGCGAGTTCATGGACGTTATCGGAGTTGATCCGTTCCCAGCTCTTTGCAACACTAGCTTGAACTGCTTCGTCGAGTTCATAGTTATCCATGCGAATACGTCCAGAGTCATCTTCGCGACGCGGTTCTTGATATAGTTGTTCATGAAAGAGCCGGTGGATATGATCAATACAGTCTTCGTGAGTGCCCTTGGCTTTCATTTCTCGAAATAAGATTGAAAAGTACAAAGGGACTACTGGGATAGCTGTACTTGCCTGGGTAACCACGGCTTTGAGAACTGCTATGGACGCATCGACACCGGACTGACCGAATCGTTGTTTCAGTTTATGACAAGTTTCGTCAAGGTGTTCTTTTGCTTTTCCGATCGTTCCGCCACGATAAATCGGCCAAGTGAGCTCATTACCTAAATAGGTGTATGCAACGGTTTTAAAGTTTTTGGCCAGTACTCCAGCCTCAGAAAGCACTTCGATCCAATATTCCCAATCTTCTCCGCCCATGACCGCGGTCGTTGATCGTATTTCTTCATCTGTCGCTTCCTCAATGTCGATCTCTGCGACTTCACAATTCCCAGTCAACACATCGAGCTTTAGTGTGCGCGAGTTCATGGTTTGCCCAATGGGTTTGATCGTCGACCGAAACACTTCACCCGTTTTCGGGTGCGTACGGATGGGTGCCGCGAGGCTATAAATTAGTAGATCAATTGAACCAAAGTTTTTCCTAATAGCTTCGATCACAGCAATTTTGGTATGATCAGCGAACGCGTCGTCATTGATCGTGTGAGAGAACAGATTAGCTGAACTTGCTAGCCGATCAAAAGCAAAATTGTTGTACCAACCCGCGGAGCCAGTTTTTCTTTCGGAGGGTTCTTTTTCAAAAGACACACCAATGGTGTTTGCTCCACAGCCAAAGGCCGCCGATATGCGCGAAGCTAAACCATACCCTGCTGAACAACCAACAACAAGAGCATTGGACGAACCTTTCACTTGCGGTCTCCCGCGCACGTAATTCACTTGATCTTGTACATTTCGAGCACAACCAGTTGGATGTGCGGTGGTACAAATAAAGCCTCGAATTCTTGGTTTCACAATCATCAGGATTCCCTATTCTAAAGATGAAGAATTCTGTGAAGTACTATCGTTGGACGCCCACATTGATTATTTTCTTTAAAGCGTAGAAGGTGATGTACAAAATTGTCGAGTCCAATTGAGAATCGTTTCGAGTCAGATTTTTCGGAACCCACATAATTTCATCTGTTGGATCAGATTTTCAAAAGGCAAACTAGTTTGAACAACGAACAACTAATCAATCGAGCTTGGGAAGAACGAGACAGGTACACTGCAACTAGCGAAGGTCCCGTGCGTTCTGCAGTTGACGAGACATTAGCAGCACTTGACAACGGTACGTTGAGGGTTGCCGAAAAACTTGAAGGTGAATGGGTTGTTCATCAATGGTTAAAAAAAACTGTATTGCTGAGTTTTGTCCTCTATCCGTTTAAGCGGGTCGCAACTCAAAACGACGCATTGACTTGGTGGGATAAAGTACCTTCCAAGTTTTCTAGGTGGGACTCGGAAGAGTTCAGTTCACGAGGTTTTCGTGCTGTTCCTGGTGCGTTCGTGCGACACTCGGCATACATCGCACCTAATGTCGTACTCATGCCATGCTTCGTCAACGTTGGCGCTCATATCGGTAGTGGTACGATGGTTGACACTTGGGCAACCGTAGGATCGTGCGCGCAGATTGGAAAAAACTGCCACATTTCGGGAGGAACTGGGATCGGTGGAGTACTCGAACCGCTGCAAGCTAAACCAGTTATTGTCGAAGATAACTGTTTTATCGGTGCGCGCTCAGAAGTTGTCGAAGGCGTTATCGTTGAAGAAGGCTCAGTTCTATCAATGGGGGTCTTCATAGGGGCATCGACGAAGATTTACGATACTCAATCTGGTCAAATACTGCGTGGTCGCATACCAGCGTACTCGGTAGTTGTACCGGGCACGCTGCCGATGCAGAATCCAAACTTTGACGGGTCGAATCCAAACTTGTACTGTGCGGTGATCATCAAAAAAGTCGACGCTAGCACACGGGCAAAAACATCGATCAACGACCTGTTGCGAGATTAGGAAGCTCGTTCATATCGTCGAATGTCATAGGAGTAAGCGTGCTCTGAGTCCATCGGATGATGAGTTTCGTTGACAAGCGTCCATCGGCTCTCGTCATATTTTGGGAAGTAGGCATCGCCCTGAATCTCAGCGTTTACCGTGGTTGCGTACAACCTCTGTGCATGCGGTAGAGCTTCTGCATACACGCTTGAGCCTCCAATTACAAAACATTCTTCAATCGCGTTCGATTCACAATATTGTTTCGCACGATCCAAAGCTGCTTTGAGTGAGTTGACGACGATTACGTTTTTCAAGATCTGTTTTTTGCGTGTCAAAACGATATTCAATCGATTTGGGAGGGGCGACGAGATCGACTCATAGGTTTTACGACCCATAATCACTGGCTTTTCGAGAGTCTGTTCTTTGAAATATTGGAGTTCATCAGGGAGTCTCCATGGTAATTCATTGTCGCGACCTATTACTCGATTGCGCGACATCGCCCAAATGAGAGAAATGATCACCGTCTACTCACAGACAATTGCTAGTCCAATACTGAGAGAAATGTATACATCATCCACCGGTCTTCGTTGAAAACCGTTGCGGGATCGCGGAACGCCTGAGCTGGTAGTTTTCTTAGTTGGAGTGAGTTGTTCACTACGCCTAACTTGGACATTTTCATCGTGCCGAAACCGTTATTACACGGAAATGTCTGCTTTCAATATTCCGTGACTTGTGTAGTCCACAATTCGAATGTCCTCATATTGGAATCCGAACAAATCGGTGATGATCGGGTTGAGTTCTAGTCTTGGTAGTTTGAGCGGTTCACGGGCGAGTTGCGCTTTAGTTTGTTCCAAGTGATTCACGTATAAATGTGCGTCGCCGAAAGTGTGAACGAACTCTCCTGGCTCTAAATCGGTTACTTGAGCAACCATGTGAGTTAGTAATGCATAACTAGCAATGTTGAACGGTACACCCAAGAAGACATCAGCGCTACGCTGATATAGTTGGCAAGACAGCTTGTTGTTCGCGACGTAGAACTGAAAAAAAGTATGACACGGTGGTAGCGCCATCTCGTCGATGAATTCGACATTCCAGGCTGAGACTAGGTGCCGACGCGATGACGGATCGGTACGAATAGACGCGAGCACTCGCGAAATTTGATCGATTAATTCACCATTCGAGCATGGCCATGAGCGCCATTGATAACCGTAAACGGGTCCCAAGTCGCCATTTTCATCCGCCCATTCATCCCAAATATGCACATTGTTTTCTTGAAGATAACGGATGTTTGAAGAACCAGACAACAACCAGAGTAATTCGTGCACGATCCCGCGAACAAACATTTTCTTAGTGGTTACTAGCGGGAATCCATCACTCAAATCAACCCGAAATTGATGTCCGAAAACAGACAGTGTTCCCGTCCCAGTTCGGTCTTCTTTCGGTACTCCATCATCGACAATTCTTTGTAGTAATTCAAGATACTGTTTCATGTTTTTGAGCGATCTGTTAAATATTGATTGACTGCGGGGATTAGCAGTAAACCTCCAATCAGAATCATTGGAATTGAGAGTAATTGTCCCATTGTGAGCCAGTTTCCTGCGATGAATCCAAGTTCAACATCTGGCTCGCGAAACGTCTCTGTAAAACACCTGCCGACACCGTACAGCAAGAGGAAAAGACCGCTGACAACACCTCGGTTTCTAGGCTTTCGAGAGAACCACCAGAGTAGACCAAAAACGACTATTCCTGTTATGAAAGCCTGATATAGGCTTGAGACGTGGCGCGTCAATTCCTCGTAGTCTCCGACACAGGTAGGGTTTAGACTCGTAACCGCATGGCAGGGAAAATGCACTCCTAAAAAGCTCTCGGTTACACGCCCAGGTAATTCGGTGTTAATGAAGTTTCCCAGCCGACCGATCCCGATACCGATAGGTATAACCGGAACGATAAAGTCGGCTACGCTGAAGAAAGCAGTTTTATTTATCTTGCACCACAAAAGGATCGCAGTTGCTACTCCGATGACACCGCCATGAAAAGACATTCCGCCTTCCCATACCTTCACTGCCCAGAGAGGATCGGCTAAGAATTTGTCAACGCCATAGAACAGAACGAAACCAAACCGGCCACCAAGGAGGGTACCGACAATACCCCAAAACAGTAAGTCATTCCATCGTTGGACAGTTAAGTTAGAATGAGTTTTTAGCCGCTTTCGACCTAAGGTATAACAAACGGTAAAAGCAACGACGTAAAGTAGTCCGTACCAACGAAAGGAAATCGGTCCAAGAGAAAATATTATTGGATTTATATCGGGATAGTTCAATGTGTTTCTTTCTTAGAGTGGAGTTTTGAGACCGAAAAATTGAATAAATTGGTTGTACATTTATTGCATGAAGAAATTGTAATTGAGATGCGAGATTGTTACTTCTCGATCTATGGATTGCCCTCTAAACGTCAAATTTGTACGGAACTAGATCTGTGTGCTTGATACTTCTTGCATTCAAGATTGACCAACAGTATCCGTTGATAGTAGCAGCAAATCGAGATGAATACTTCGATCGCCCGACGCGTGCTGTTCACTATTGGTCCGACCATCCAAAAATTTTTGGCGGACGAGACTTACAGGAACAGGGCACTTGGATGGGAGTCACCACCACTGGTCGATTCGCCGCCGTAGCGAATTGGTCGCGGAACAACGAACGAGCATCGGGTTACCGCTCGCGCGGAGATTTGGTACGAGATTTTCTTCTTACGAAAAGCAAGTCGTTGGAGTTTGTTCGTTCGATCAATAACAGCGAATACCGCGGATGCAATTTGATCGTATACGATGGGGTTAGTTTAGCGTATTGGAGTAATCACGAGAATTTCTTCACACCATTAAATCCGGGATATCACGTGATCACGAATGGATGTTTTAACAACTCCTCGCTTCGGGCTAAGTCTGGACTCGAGCAATTTGCGCAATTAACGATAAAGCCAGATACCGACGAGTTACTCGAGTTGCTAGCACCTAAAGAACCATTTCATGACAGTGATTGTTTTGTTCGCGGAGACACCTACGGAACGCGTTCCAGCACGACTCTATTCTTCAGTAGAACCAACATTGTTGTGAATGAACAACAATACGGACCAAGAGCAACTGTAGGTACTTTGATCGCTGAAGAAATAGCACTACATACTGGCTAGCACCTTACCCACACCGGCGTGCTGGAGGTGCCTACGAACAAAGTCGACGATCTCAGTCGCGTCGTCCATCGCTAAAACGTCAGCTAGTAGTTGCTGACAAGACTCATACGAAAGATTTCTAATCAACCATTTGACCCGAGGAATATGAGTAGCATTCATCGAGAGCGAGTCAAAACCCATACCAAGCAGTAATGCCGCGCCTTCCATTGTACCGGCCATTTCTCCGCAAATTGAGACAGTTGTATCCGCCCGATGCGCGTCTCGAACAATGGAATACAACGCAATTAAAACTGAAGGGTGAAATTCGTGGTAAAGATCAACGACCCGGGCATTGTTACGAGATACCGCGAGCAAATATTGTGTCAAGTCGTTTGACCCGACCGCGAGAAAGTCGACTTGTTCAGCGATAGAACGAATCTGGAAGACTAACGCCGGAACTTCGATCATAGCGCCGATTTTTGGGTGCTGTACTGTAAAGCCCTCGTCCTTTATCTCTTCGAAGGCTTGATCTACTAGATTCTTAGCGAAACAAACTTCTTCGAGATTGGAGATCATCGGCAACAAAATACGTAATTCGCTTTGCAAATCATCGCTCGCCTTCAGCATTGCGCGAACTTGTACAAGAAAGATATCCGGATGATCTAGAGTAACCCGAATACCGCGCCAACCAAGGTAAGGATTTTCTTCTCGAATAGGAAAGTATGGTAGTTCTTTGTCCCCGCCAATATCAAGTATTCGCATGGTTACGGGTGTTGGTTCAAACGCCAACATGTGCTGACGATAGATTTCCAGTTGCTGCGCTTCTGTTGGAAAGTGCTTTTTGGACGCGAAGGGGACTTCTGTTCGAAATAGTCCGACTCCTTCTGCGCCGTTGTCCAAGGCTTGTTGAATCTCTTCCAACATCCCAATGTTGACTTGGATTTGCACTCTGTGACCGTCTATCGTCTCTGCTGGTAGTTCGCGCAGTGCTTCGAGTTCACGATCAAAGCTCGCGCTCTCTTGAATGCGAACCTTGTATTGGTCGAGGGTCGTAGCGGTCGGATTAATGTAAATCTCGCCACTCGAACCGTCGAGCGCGATCGGAGCCTCTTCTGCTTCGAATAACGGTAAATCCATCGCGCCCATTACCGCAGGAATTCCCAATGCTCGAGCCAAGATCGCGGTATGCGAATTCGCTGATCCGGTCTTTGAAACTATACCGATGATGTTATCGGGCACAACCTCCGCGATCATTGTTGCAGTGACGTATTCGGCTATTAAGATCGCGTTTGCCGGTGGATTGTTGCGATCGCGACTCTGAATGTTCTGAAGTTTCTCTAGTAGTTGATCTGCGATGTCGCGTAACATGTCGCCGCGCTCAGCGAGATAAAAGTTCTCGATCTCCTCTAACGTGACGATATGTCGGGCGAACACTCGTTTAACAGCGCCAGGCGCCCATTGTTCCTGTTCGAAGATTTCACTTTTAACTTCTTCCACCATAGTTTCGTCGTCGAGAATATGCAAGTACGCGTTGAATATCTCCTGATGCATTGGATCGAGTTCGTCAAACGATTGTGAAATCTTTTCGTTATGGTCGCGAACGGCTTTGAGCGCAACTAAAAATCGCTGAAATTCTGCTTCTGGCTCTTCAGTTTCCCGCTCTGGGACGTCATCAAGCATTAAGTCATCGTACAGTACAAACCCAGTGCCGATACGAGATCCAGGCGAACTAGGTATTGCTCGAAACTTTTTCTGTACTCTGTGGCGATGATAGTTTGGAGTCGCTACGATCTCCCCAAACTCGATGGCATGTGCAATGGTGGATGCCAATGCCGTAGCTAACGAAGTGAGAAACCCTTCTTCGTCGTCGGTGAACTTTTGACTATCTCGACGGACCGTCAGTACGCCAACGCATTTCCTGTTATGGACCATCGGGACCCCAAGAAACACGTTAAATTCTGACTCGGCGATGATGGAATTTTTCGTAAAAGCTGGGTGCGAAGTAGCGTCAAGTAAATTGAGAGGTTCAGCGCGTTGAGCAATGAATCCTACCAAACCGGTGTTTTCAGGTAATGACAGTTGATTGATTTGATCAGAGAACGGACCTTCGTGTGCGATTAAACGAAAGCTATCGGTAGTATGGTCGAAAGCATACAAAGAACAGCAATCTACACCGAGATTCATACCTATACGAGCTACCGCCATTGCGGCACCTTTACGCCAGTCAGGTTGCGCAAGGATATCGCGAGCCAGCCGTACCATAGCCTCGTACACTTTTACTGCGCCTCGAACGGTAAATAAGAAACGAGTTCTGACATAGCACGATCATACATGTCGCGTTTAAAACCGACGATTAGACTCAATGGTTCCCAATAGTCCACCCACTTCCACGCGTCAAATTCCGGTTTTGGAACGTTTTGAACGTCAATATCCTCATCTGAACCGTGATATCGCATGAGAAAAAACTGCACTTGTTGCCCAGCAAATCGCCAAGTTTTTTTCACATTCAACTCTTGCATCACACTAGGAGGGTAATCATACTTCAGGTAGGTTTGAGTGTTCCCAAGAATTTCCACACTATTTTGATCAATACCAGTCTCTTCCACTAGCTCGCGAAGTACTGCGTCGTGCGGGGTCTCGTGCGGGTCGATACCACCTTGTGGGAACTGCCATTGATTGTCCATGTCATTGCGTCTAGCTATGAGCACTTGACCTCGCTCGTTGGTAACGATGATCCCAATCGCTGGCCGATAGGATGAAGATGTCAAGTTAGTACATCCCCCTCGACGCTAAAACGAAAGTGAATTCCGTCTGAGCGACGCTCTTGAATTCGAGACAGGTCTGTACCGATTACTAGTCTCTATTCCTTATTCCCAGACCAGTTCAAGTCTAACTCACGTGCGGCGCGTACTTCATCAAGTCGCCTTACCACTTGATTATGCGGAGCTTGCTTCACATATTCCGCGTTTTCTTGTGCTTCCTCTCGAATCTTACACATTGCAGAAACAAACTCGTCCAACACTGCTTTGGTTTCAGTTTCGGTGGGTTCGATTAAAAAACACTCGGGTACCAGAAGGGGAAAGTAAGTTGTTGGGGCATGCATATCAAAGTCTAGCAATCGTTTCGCGAAATCTAGTGCTCGGACTCCAAGGTCTTTAGCCTCTTTATTTAGCGTGATGAGAAATTCATGAGTCGCTCGCCGTGTCGGGTAGGCAAGTTGAAATCCGGCTTTTGATAACTCTGCAGCTAGGTAGTTCGCGTTGAGTGTCGCGTACTCCGCGACTCGAACCATTCCCTCCCGGCCGAGCATGAGAGCATATGCCAGAGCTCGAATCAAGATCCCGGCGTTACCCATGAAAGCGGCAAGTTTACCGATGGTCAACGGGCAATAACTTTCGTCAAGCCAAATATATTCGTCGTCCAGTTTACCCACCATAGGGATGGGTAAATAAGGTTGTAGCAAACTGTTGACTGCGACGGGCCCTGCACCCGGACCCCCACCACCATGAGGGGTTGCAAACGTTTTATGGAGGTTTAAGTGCAGTACGTCAAACCCCATGTCTCCTGGACAAACCTTGCCGAGGATCGCGTTCAAATTAGCACCATCATAGTAAAGTAAGCCGCCAGCATCGTGCACAGTGTCAGCAATCTCCAAAATTCGTCTTTCAAAAACTGCACAAGTGGATGGATTAGTGAGCATTATTCCAGCAGTCTTCGGCCCAACCACACGCTTTAAGTCCTCAATATCAACGTCCCCATCTGCAGCAACGCCGATTTCCCGAGTTTTGTACCCGCACATCGTAGCAGTAGCCGGATTTGTCCCGTGGGCGGCTGTTGGTACGAGAATTTCATCCCGTTCAAAGTCACCGCAGTCTTCATGGTAAGCGCGAATCATCAACCCACCGGCTAATTCCCCTTGTGCCCCGGCCATTGGAACCAACGATACTGCTTCCATCCCCGTGACCGTTTTAAGTGTTTCTTGCAGCTCCCAAAAACAACTCAGCAAGCCTTGACTTGCGAACGCGGGAGTCAATGGATGGCGATTTAGGAAACCTGGTTGCGATGCGGCTCGATGTGCACCTCGCGGGTTGTACTTCATCGTACATGAGCCGAGCGGATAAAAGTTTCCATCGATCGAGAAGTTTTGCTGAGACAACTTCGTGAAGTGGCGTACAGCTTGAAGCTCTGAAACTTCCGGCAACACCGGCTTTGACTCACGGAGCAGTGCGTCGGGTAGTCCTGTTAAGTCCCCTTCTTTCGGAGTTTGACCACCCGCCAATCGGCCGGGTTTTGAAGTGTCAAAAATGGACGGTATCGTTGGCATTACTCAACCTTCGTTTAGGATGCGGTTAAAAAGTTCGACAAAGCGATCAATTTCATCGCGAGTACGTTTCTCAGTCGCGCAAAGTAGTAGGCAATCGTCGAGCGACTCGTCGATTTCGCCTAAGGGGTAGCCGGCAAGAACGCCGTGGTCGGTGATCATAGACTTTGTCAAGGCAGCGACATCTCCGGCGCATCGAAGGACACATTCATGAAAGTACGGTGAATGAAAAGCTCGTTGTGCTCGACCTGTTGCTTCGAGTTGCGCGACGAGGTACTTGGTGTTTTCATGACATCGAGACGCAGTATTTCGAAGTCCTGATACTCCCATGATCGACATATAAATTGTGGCCGCGGTAACTAAAAGCCCTTGGTTCGTACAAATATTTGAAGTTGCTTTCGCGCGCCGAATGTGTTGTTCCCGAGCTTGCAAAGTAAGCGTGTACCCGACATCTCCATTCGCGTCTACCGTCTTGCCGACTATTCGACCGGGCATTTGCCGCACGTGTTTCATTTTGGAGCAAAGGAACCCAAATGATGGACCTCCCGACGCCATTGGCACACCCAGCGGCTGACCGTCCCCACTACAGATGTCGGCACCCGACTCACCCCACTCACCTGGTGGTTTTAATACCGCCAATGTCAATGGATTCACTACCGCGATCAATAATGCATTTCGTTCATTAACCCAATTTGAAATCGCATCAACGTTCTCTAACAGTCCAAAGAAATTTGGTTGTTGTACGACTACCACGTTAGGGTCATCAATAGGGCATTGTTTGGGGTCAAACACTCCGTTTTCGTGGGGAACATCTACCAACTCAATCCCTTGATTGCGAACGAGAGTATTGGCTGTCTTCAGGTAGAAAGGATTCACTGCGCCACCGATAACGATCTTGCGGTTACGTGCTCTGCGGTTGCTCCGCACCGCCATGAGAATTGCCTCTCCCAATCCCGATCCACCGTCGTAGACTGAGGCATTAGCAACATCTAAGCCCGCCAAAGATGCCATCATTGTTTGAAACTCATATAGCAACTGTAACGTGCCTTGACTTGCTTCCGCTTGATAAGGGGTATATGCAGTCAGAAACTCGCCGCGTGTCGCAAGATCCCACACTGCCGCCGGGATGTGATGATCGTAAGAGCCGGCACCGAGAAAACATGATCCTAGTTCATCTTGTTTCGCACTTTCTGCAAGACGATACACCATTTCCATCTCTGTGAGTGAACTTTCGATCGCTCGGAAGTTCGCTACGGGAACACTGTCTGGGATCTCGTCAAACAATTCATCGATGTTTGCGACACCGATACTCTGCAACATCGTTTTAACCTCAGACGAAGTATGGGGTATAAAGGGCATGAGTACGCTAACCTGTGGGTGTTTAGTGTGTTTTACTATCTGTTTCGCAGAATTCTTGGTATTGTTCGGCAGTTAGCAAGTCCGCATTGGGATCGTCAGAAAATGGCTGAACCACAAAGATCCAACCTCCGTCATACGGCTCAGAATTTACCAGGTCCGGGGCATCTGTAAGTTGGTCATTTACTCGGATGATCTCACCTGAGACGGGGCTGTATATGTCCGATGCTGCTTTCACTGACTCGATCACCGCGACCTCAGCGCCTGCAGCTACTTCAGTATTGGTCTCTGGCAGCTCAATAAACACAACGTCACCAAGAGCATCTTGGGCAAAATCAGAGATGCCTACACAGACAGTGCCATCGGGATCTAATCGAGCCCATTCGTGGGTATTGGTGTAACGTAGTTCCTGTGGTGTTTCGCTCATTTGTGTACTTTTTCTCCATGTCTAACAAATGGTGGTCGAACGATTCTTCCCGCTTTCTGCTTGTTCCGGATTAAGACCGCACATTCTCCTGTGGTTGCGCGGGGTACTCGAGCTAAGGCGATACTGTAACCGAGAGTCGGTGAAAACGAACCGCTGGTTATGGTTCCTGAACCTGCGTTGGATTGTACTTCGTATCCAGAACGCATGACACCTCCTTGTAGCACGATGCCGGTTAGTTTTGTTGCGATGCCTTGTCGATACGTTTCTTCAAGGGCTGATTGACCGACAAAATTGCGCGAGGCATCAAGATCTAGCACCCAAGAAAGAGCACACTCGTAGGGTGTGTGGTCAGAGGTCATGTCCTGACCGTTCAAATTCATCCCGGCTTCAAGTCTCAACGTGTCGCGCGCTCCTAGTCCGCAGGGAATTACGCCAGCGTTTAAGAGTTGATCCCAAATTCTTGGTGCGTCGACATTAGGACAAATTATCTCCACTCCATCTTCGCCGGTGTAACCAGTACGACCGATAAAACAATTGTTGTGAAGTATTGACGTAAAGGGTTGAACTTCCCTCAACAAAGGACATCCAAGTTGTTCGATGACGGTATTTATTGCCTTTGGGCCTTGAACCGCAACGATGCTCAGATCCCGTCGCGGTCGAATCGACACTGAAAAGCCTGTAGTCTGTCGCCAAGCAGTGACCCACTCTAAGTCGGTAGCTGCTACACCTGCGTTAAAAACAATACGAAAGCTAGATTCGTGCAGCCGATAGACGATTAGATCGTCAATGATACCACCTCTTTCATTAAGCATCACCGTGTACAGTGCTTGGCCATCTATTGCAAGTTTGTTCACATCACTGGCTAGTAATTTTCCCAAAAACAACGAACTCTGTGAGCCTTCAAAGTCGACGGTTAGCATATGAGACACATCGAACATACCAGCATGTTTCCGTACAGCGTGGTGTTCTTCGATGGTAGAGCTGTAGCGCATGGGCATTTGCCAACCTGCGAAATCTACGATTTGTGCATCTAAGCGCACGTGACTTTCGTATAGAGCTGTTTTCAATTCACTTTAGTCATGGGTCCGAATCCCATTGCCTCCCTGATGATTTGTCTCTTCAATACGGGTGCTCGGGAAAACGTCCGAACACCGAAGTTTCGCAACCAGTGTGAAAGAGGATTCTTCCACCGCCAAGTGCTGTCGAACAAAGACATCAACTGTTGCATGATAATTGCTTTGGCACGACGGCGTTGTGCCAGCGTGTGAAGCTGTGTCGGTGAAATGAATTTAGTACTAGCACTCGCTCGTAAGACGGACTCAAGCCCCCGGACATCTTCAATTCCCAGATTCATCCCTTGTCCTGCTAAAGGATGGATCGTGTGGGCTGCATCCCCAAGGATGAAAATCCAAGATTGAGGTAGAAAGGTATGCGCGAGACCGTGGTTTAAAGGAAACGACAGTCGTTGATCGACTTCCAGTACGGCACCACATATCCGGTCGCTTGCAAGAGCTATCCGCTCCTTAAATTCGTCATCATCAAGAGATTCTAGTTCCTCAAACATTGGATTGGAAACGCTCCACACAACGGCATGAGTACGAGGGCTTGTTAGGGGCAGGAATGCTACGATGCCGCTACCAAAACGTTGCCAAGCGGTGCTGTTGTGTGTTCGTTCGGTCTCGATCACCGTTACTAGTGCACGTTGACCGAGACTTTGCGCTACCCAACGAGTCCTAGCCAGTTCTCTCGTTGGAGAATTTGCCCCTTCAGCAATTATTAGTAGTTTGCAGGACACAGTTTCACCGTTGGTAAGAGTGAGGCTTTGTTGAGCATCGGCTATTTTTGTGATGCCCGCGGTCTTGATATTTCTAACATGAGCTTCACAGTTCTTTTGTAGCGCTTTCAAAACTCTAGAGTGTTCCGCAATCCACGCTAACGAATCGGAACCAACTTCCTCACGACAAAAGTCAATGGTGCTTGTGCCTAGTTGTTCCCAGATGTGCATTCGATCAACACGCTGCCGCGGAAACTTCTTACGTTCGTGTAATTCGTCCAACCAAGTTATGGATTGCGGGGAGAGTGCTAGGGTTCGTAAATCGAACCCAAGACGTCCTATCGAATGCTGTTTGGCAGGTTGATCCAATAACAGCCAACGGTACTGCAAGCGTTCGCACACCAAAGCCATTGCTGTGCCGATTGCACCGCCACCGCTGATTACGATGTCTACGTCAGCCATTCATGAGTGCTTCAATGTCGTCAGTCTTTTTAGGAGCTTTATTGCTCAGCACATGGTTACCCTCTGTAGTAATGAGAATATCGTCTTCAATCCTTACTCCTATACCGCGCCAACATTCCTTCACATCACTCATCACTTCGTTGTTTGGAACGTATAGGCCGGGCTCTACCGTTAGCACCATACCAGCCTCTAAACTCCTTGGTTTGCCGTTATGGCTAGTCCGTCCGACGTCGTGGACATCGAGCCCAAGCCAGTGCGAACAACCATGAACTAGAAAGCGACGGTCGAGGTTCTGCTCGAGTGCGTCTTCTAAGGTGCCATCCAATATACCTAAGTTGATGAGACCTTCTGTCAAAACTCTTCTTGATGTTTCATGAGGATCGCGAAAACGGTTCCCTATAGATGCGGCGGTAATCGCTTGTGTTTGTGCCTCTAAGACTAATTCGTAGATCGTGCGTTGCGCGTCAGAAAATTTACCACTGACGGGAAACGTTCGTGTGATGTCGGCCGCATAATGATCCAGTTCACACCCTGCATCAATGAGCACCAAGTCGCTTGCTGTCATTTGACGAGAATTTTCGATATAGTGCATGATGCAAGCATTTTCACCACTGCCCACGATGATAGGGTACGCTGGCGATCTAGCTCCCCTACGTAAAAACACAGACTGAATTTCAGCGTCAAGCTGCCATTCGAACATACCGGGCTGGCAACTCTGCATGGCTTGAACCATCGCATCGGCGGATATGTCTGCGGCTTGTTGCATCTGCGCTTGTTCATTCTCCGATTTAATCAGGCGTAATTCATGCAACGATAAAGCTAGATTAATCACATCTTCTGGTGCTTCTCGTCGTTTCCGCTTTAACGTGTGAAGCCAGTCTGGGACGCGTTGGTCGAGTTTCGAGTTTGCATTCCACAAAACGTGAACAGCATCTCTGCCCGTTATGAATTCGAGAATCTGGGTGTCAATTTCCTGGATTGCATATGCCGCATCGACTCCTAGAACTTCACTTGCGCGTTCAGGACCGAGTCGGTAGCCGGTCCATTGTTCGATAGCAGGATCGCGCGGATTCAAAAATATTGCGGTTTCCCCTTTTTCGTGGAATGGCGCTAATACCAACACCGCATTAGGTTCACTAAATCCTGTCAGGTAAAAAAAGTCACTGTGTTGACGAAATGGGTAGTGAGTATCACCGTTTCGTGGTACTTCAGTGTTCCCAAACACGATAGCAACCCCGTTTGGTCCGATCGCGGCCATCAGTCGACTTCGTCGTCGCTGCAGTTCTAAAACGTTCAAATGTCTTCGTCCTTAACGATTTCAAACATATTTAAGACTCCTATACGAAGAAATTCTAAGATGCTTGAAAGAGCTTCTTCAATTTCCTCAAGATCGTCTTCATCTGAGTCATCAACGTCTTCCATGTCCGCTACTTGTTCAAGATCCGCGTGAAATTCATGGAAGAAATCAGCTTGTGGACCGCTCAACTTGCGTTCAGCTAAGGGTCGTACGGCCTCCAAAAAACCCAGTAGCCAAAGTCGTAATCCAGTTACTCGGGAACTCAATTCTTCTTCGTCCGTGGGAAGTAACAGGCGGTACGCGCAGTCTGGATCAATTAGATCGTCGAACACAACCTTGGAAAATTGTTCGAGGGCGTGCCGATCACAGAGACCTGGACGCATTCTATCGACGAGTCTCGCTATAGCTTCCTCATCACCATTTGGTGTTCGCACAATCATACCTGACACCAAGCCATGCAGTTCACTTTCATGTAAAGAAAGTGAGGCGAGTAAGGCTAGCGAGCTCAAATCATTTTCACTCATACTCAATCAATCTACCCGGTTAACTTTAACAAAGAAACTAAAATCAAGTTCTTGGCAGAATGGGATCAAATTCTTATGGCTGACGAGTCTATTGTGCAACTCGAAGAAGTCGTTTACCGATTGGTTGATAAATGCCGTATTTTGCAAGAACAAAACACACGGCTCATCCAAACGCATGAACGGTGGTTAGAAGAACGCAGAAACATGATGCAACGATTGGAGAAGGTAGAAAATTGTATCGACTCCTCTATCTCGCACCTACAATCGATTCAAGGAACTGAATAACCATGGAAGTCAATCGAGATGTAACCGTTACTTTTGAAATTCAAGGTAAGCAGCATGTCTTGCGATGTACAGAAGCTGAAGCTGAATCGCTCCAGCGAGCTGCGGAGAAGTTTGGCGAGTATGTTGATGACATGAGCCGCTCAACATCGACCTCGTATCTTTCTACCGATAGGGTGATCGTTGCTGTCGCCGTTAATGTACTCGACATGCTTTTAAAAAAGGAACAACAACTAGCTACGCTTCAGAAACGTATCGACACGTTGAACGATAAAGTCTGCCAGTTTGAAAACGATTTGTTTCGAGAACCAGACTGAGCTGAACGCCTCCAGTGCGTCGTACTAAGACTTCAGCATTTGGCACTACGAGCCGGATTGGACACGATGCGAGCAAATTCTATGCTCAACGCTTGTACCAAGACATAGACCGGCTGCCAGATCAAGACGTAGTAACCGACGAAAATGTTCCTGATCAGCTTGATGTAATCCATTGCGCAGACAGTAGGTCTATGTACCACTTGCCTGATCGCTCAATTCACTTGATGATTACGTCGCCGCCATATAACGTCGGTAAGGAATATGACCAAGACTTATCGCTGAAGGAATACATCGCATTGCTTGGAGATGTGTTGGAGGAGGTATACCGGGTATTGGTTAAAGGCGGCAGGATGTGTGTAAACATAGCTAACGTAGGTCGAAAGCCCTATATTCCTTTACATCTATATTTGATGCAAGTCGCACTAGACACAGGCTTTCTCATGCGAGGTGAAATTGTGTGGGATAAAGGGGCTAGTGCGGGTGCGTCCTGTGCGTGGGGTAGCTGGCAATCTGCACGCAACCCGACCCTACGAGATGTGCACGAGTACGTCTTAATTTTTTCTAAGGGTAGCTATAAGCGTACTACAGGGCACCAGGACAGCATTGGTCGCGAGGAGTTCTTAGAGTGGAGTAAGAGTGTGTGGCGCGTCGCTACTGTTCGTGCCTCAAAATTTAAGCACCCTGCACCATTTCCTGTGGAATTGCCATTGCGGTTGATTCACTTTTACTCATTTGAAGACGACGTTGTGTTAGATCCTTTTATGGGATCTGGGACAACTGCCGAGGCTGCTCTACTATCGAATCGTCGTTTCGTTGGATACGAAATAAATGAGGAGTATGTAAAAACTTCCTCAGAACGTTTACACGTCTTGGTGTCTCCAAATAGCTGAGACAATTAAAAATTTTTTATAATCAATCTGTCGCGGAGTATTGTGGGGTCGGTTTTTGGCCCGATCCGTTAATACAGACTCAGGAGATCGAGTGGATCGTCGGTGTGCAGGCCGGTCCCGCGACCGGAAGCCTAAGGCCGATCCTAGGTCGCCGCCTTGAACCCCTACGGTTCAGGGTCTAACCACTCCATGGATACTCCGGACAACTCCCTACTCACGCGAGAACCTCACTATTCAATCATCACTCGCACGTAATCGGCAGATTCGAACTGCTATGCGAGCACGTCGTCGTTCTCAATCCTCATCTATCATTCAAGAAAGATCTAAAGCTGTTGGGCTCCAAATAAACTCAAAGTTAAAAAATTTAGATCTAGAATTGGTCGCTTGTTATCGGGCACAGGATGGCGAGGTGGAACTTGAACCGGTCTTTAAATCCTTGTTTCAATCGCCCATCAAAGTAGTCGTACCTGTAGTTCGGAACCAGAGCATGCAATTTACTCTAATTGACGCGGATTCTCAGTTTGTGACAGGTTCGTACGGTATTGAAGAACCAGCAGACTTAAACTATGTTGACCCCTTACAGATCGATCTCGTGTTAGCGCCGCTAGTCGCATTTTCTTCCGAGGGTCAGCGGTTAGGCCGTGGCGGCGGGTACTATGACCAGATGTTTATTAACAATGATAAAACTGTTTTTGTGGGTGTTGCTTACGATTTTCAGCTCTCCGATGAATTCCATTCAAATGCAAACGACAAACCACTTGATGCTGTTGTTACTGAAACTGGGTGGCGGGTGTTTTGTAGTGAGAAATTAGTGTTTGACTCGAAAGTCTGAGATGGCAGTTAGAGAAATAATTCGAATGGGGCATCCTACGCTCCGTAAAGTTGCTCGAAAATTGCGAGAAGAAGAAATAGCTGGAAAGGAGATTCGTACTCTCGTGGATGACATGGTTGATACGCTTCACGCTGCCGGAGGTATTGGACTAGCAGCACCCCAGGTCAACGAAAGCGTGCAGCTAGCGATAATTCAGATTCCAAAGCTCGGATCAAGATACGGCGTATTAGAAGAACTGCCATTAACAGTTTTTGTCAATCCGGAAATTTCTGTGATCGCTAATGCCGAGTCAGCAGGAATCTGGGAAGGATGCCTATCTGTCCCAGGCTTACGTGGTTGGGTGGAACGACCACAACACATCAATTTACTCTACCAAGATTTAGACGGTGTTCAGCACGCACGCGAATTTACTGGGTTTCATGCTACTGTATGCCAACACGAATTTGATCATTTGACTGGACACTTATTTGTCGATCGTATGACCGATATGACTAAATTTGTGTTCGAAGATTTGCTCGTTTCTGAGGATACGTATCAAGACTAAATTGAGAAGCGATGTCACCTGACGAACTCAAGAAGAATGTTGCCAAAGTAGCGTTTCTTCATTTAGAACAGCAGATTCAACCAAATTGGGTCCTTGGTGTCGGTACAGGCTCAACGATTAATTGTTTCATTGATTGTCTCACGCAATCGAGTCAAACTTTCGCGAGTGCAGTATCGAGTTCAGTACAAACCACTGAGAGACTCAAGGCTTATAACATCAACGTAGTAGATATCAACACCGTCCCCGAAGTCATGGTCTACATTGATGGTGCCGACGAAGTGGATCCGAGCTTCGCGTTGATTAAGGGTGGTGGTGGAGCGCTCACGAGAGAAAAAATCGTCGCGTCGATGGCGAACAAATTTGTATGCATCGTGGATGAGAGCAAGTTAGTCGATTGTCTCGGTGAGTTTCCTGTCCCAGTCGAAGTGCTCCCCTTAGCAAGTCACCCAGTTGCAACACAGCTCAGCAAGTTGGGAGGGCACGCGAAACTTAGATCGGGGTTGACTGATAACGGTAACTGTATCCTAGACGTTAGCGGACTTGAAATAGACGAACCGGATTATTGGGAGCGAACCATCAACGACATTCCAGGTGTGGTTACCGCTGGTATTTTCTCGTTACACCGACCTCAGGAAATATTTGTCGCAACAGCTGACGGAAGCGTAGATCACAGAGTGGGTCCCTAAGAGTTTTCAGACTTAGTCCATCGCAGTGAACAGTCGTAACCATTTCCGGTGTAATGGTGCAGAATTGAACTGAGCCCGACACATTCAACAGTGGGAACGAACGATTATGAATGCGCATAACACAAAGAATCTAACAAAAAGGAAGGGTTCGATCATTTTCATTGTGCTCGCGGTGGCAGCTGGGGTACTAGCTCTTGTTAGTTGGTTGATGTTTGGCAATATTCATCTATTAGGAATTTACGTAGCAGTTTTTATTGCTGTCATGGCATGGGGTTTTTACACCGGATTGTTAATAGGAAGACAACAAAGCAAAATTTTGTGGCTCGCAGGAATTTTCATCTTGTTAGGGGCAACAGTTGTAGGTCTAAATTTCGTTGATTTCATGAGTTACTTCTTGAGCATTACATACGCGGTACCGGCATATTTGTGTGTTATCGCTGGTACTGTTTTACGGGCGATAACGCGGCACCCAACAAACGAAGAAGACTAACCGCATTGCGAGTAATCGACTGACTACTTAACGAGTAGGGACTCTCTTCCGACGGAACACTCGTAAGAATTCGAGATGGATAATACGTTTACGGTTGGAGAAGCTGTTTAAAACGCCCAAGTACGTAGTCTGTTTCGTTTTGTCGCACAGAACCATGGTAGTCGAAAACGAGACGAGTCAAGTGGCGACTATTGCACTAGAGGGCGGATAGTGCTTCAATAGCAGGAAATTGTCGACCTTCGATGAACTCAAGAAAAGCACCACCACCTGTGGAAATGTAGTCAAACTTTTGCATTGCACTGTACTTCGAGATTGCTGCCAAGGTTTCACCACCACCGACTACACTGAATCCATCGCTACTTCCAACGGCGTCAGCTACAACACGCGTTCCTTCGCCAAATTGATCGATCTCGAACACTCCCATCGGTCCGTTCCAAAGAACGGTACTAGCATTGCTGATGATTCTTGCAAACCGTCGCCCGGTTTCGGGACCGATGTCGACAATCATGTCGTTTTCAGCAACTTGATCTAACAATCGAAAGAGAGCGTTCTTCATTGGTGAAATTTCATCGCAAACCATCACATCGACAGGAAGTTCCAGCGACGGCTGAGTCGCAAGACTCTGCGCGGTAGAGACAAGCTCTTTTTCCACCAATGATCGACCTATCGAACACCCCTTTGCGAGCAGTAGTGTGTTAGCGATACCACCGCCAACTAGTAGCGTGTCGGCTACTTTTGCAAGTTTTTCAAGCACTTCAAGTTTTCCGGCAACCTTTGCCCCTCCAACGACGGCGATTAGGGGTCTTGAAGGTGTTTGCATGACTTTAGATAACGTCTCGATCTCTTGCGCGAAGAGCAGACCAGCAACAGATACCGGAGCAACTTTGATCGCTTCGTGTGTTGACGCATGTGCGCGATGAGCTGTTGCAAATGCGTCGAAGACATAAACGTCTCCAATCGTACCTAGTGTTGCCCCTAACGCCGTGCTATTCGCCTCTTCGCGAGGGTCAAAACGTAAATTTTCCAAGAGTGAAATCTTGCCAGGGACTGTGGTTTCAGTGTTTTGTAGCTTTTGAAAATAGTCGTTTAGGTTCTCGACAAATTCAATCGGTCGGCTTATCAGGGTTTCTAATCTCCGAGCTACCGGTCTCAGAGACAGTTCGGTGTTGACTCGCCCCTTAGGACGACCGAGGTGCGACAATAAAACGATTTCAGAGTTTCTTGCTAAGCAGTATTCGATCGTAGGAACGGTTGCTTTAAGACGCTCGTCATCGACTACGTTACCGACCGAAATAGGTACATTAAAGTCGACGCGGATGACTACGCGCTTGTTGTCAATTGAGACTTCACGTAGTGTCAGCATGATTGGACGAATGTTTGTCGGCTAAGAGCACTCGGGCTACGTCAATGATGGCTTGAGCATGAATACCCATGTAATTCAATGCAATATCGCCAGGTGCTGAAACCCCAAATCGGTCTATTCCTATAACTCTACCGTCCAGACCCACAAACTTTCTCCAATAGTCTGGATGGGCGGCTTCAATTGCGATGCGTGTCCTTGTCTCTGAAGGAATGACCTGCTCACGATACGCTTGGTCTTGAGCGAGAAATTGATCTGTACTCGGGATTGACACAACTCTCGTGCCGATTCCTGAAAGTTCGAGTTCGTTACTTGCTTCAATTGCTACACTCACTTCTGATCCCGTTGCTAACACAATTAGTTGCAATGTGTCTGATTCCAGTTTGAGAATGTATCCACCGCGTTCAATGTCGTTAATTTGATCGTAGGTTCGAGTTTGTTGCACCGTGTTTTGTCGTGTTAGTACCAATGCCGTTGGACCCGATGTCCGGCGCAATGCGAACCGCCATGCACATAGTGTCTCCACTCCATCGCAAGGTCGCCACACCGAAAAATTTGGAGTAGTTCTCAGGTTCGTTAGTTGTTCGACGGGTTGGTGGGTTGGTCCGTCTTCGCCGAGTCCGACGGAATCGTGGGTATATACGAAGATGTGCTGCAGTTCCATTAACGCGGCTAGTCGTACAGCATTTCGAGCATATTCCATGAAGACTAAGAATGTTCCTGTATATGGAATAAAACCACCGTGAAGCGATACCCCATTTGCGATCGCGGTCATTGCGAATTCCCGCACTCCGAAATTTATGTACCTTCCTCCATTCATGAGCTTGCCGGCACCTTGCCACTCGGTGTTGTTCGATCCAGTGAGATCAGCAGAACCTCCAATCAGTTCGGGCAACAAAGGTCCAATAACATCCAGACAAGATCCTGACGCTTTTCGTGTAGCAACAGGTTTCGACGTTTGAGAAAGACACTGTAAGTATTGGTCCAGCTTTGTGTCAAATTCCGGCGGTAACAAGCCATTCATTCGTCGCTGAAATTCTGCGGCGAGTTGAGGATGCGCTTCAGCATAGCTAGCGAATTCATCATCCCACGCTGCTTCTAATGCAGATCCACGAGTACATAGATTCCAATCTTCAGCAATTTCTGGTGGGACTATGAATGGTTGTTCCGGCCAATCTAGGTTTTCTCTTGTCGCTTGAACCTCTTCGCTACCTAGTGCAGAACCATGAGTCGCTGCCGTACCAGCCTTTGTAGGTGCACCAAATCCGATGGTGGTCTTCAGGTCTATCAGAGATGGCTGATTGCAAGAATTAGAGGTCACCGTATCTAAAGCATGTTGGATTGCTTCGGGGTCATGACCATCAACACGCGGGATTACGCGCCAACCGTAGCTCTGAAATCGAGCGACAACATCTTCGGTGAACCAACCGGAAGTTTCACCGTCGATTGAGATACCGTTGTTGTCGTAAATTGCGATTAATTTATCGAGTTGTAAAGTACCTGCTAAGGACGCGGCTTCGTGGGAAATACCCTCCATGAGACAACCATCACCGACAATGACCCAGGTGCGATGGTCGACGACTGTGTGCGTACTCGTGTTGAATGTCTGAGCTAGCTGTCGTTCTGCGATTGCCATACCGACAGCATTCGCGAATCCTTGACCAAGAGGTCCGGTCGTCGTCTCTATTCCTGGTGTAATTCCGAATTCCGGATGACCTGGAGTTTTGGAGTGCAGTTGTCGAAATTGTTTGATATCGTCAATGGAAATTTCATACCCCGCGAGATGCATGACAGCATACAAGAGCATAGACGCGTGTCCGTTCGATAAAACGACACGATCCCGGTTTACCCAACCTGGATTTGTTGGGTTGATTTTGAGGTACTCGCGCCAGAGAATTTCCGCGAGATCGGCTAAACCCATCGGTGCTCCGGGGTGTCCAGATTGGGCGAGTTCTACTGCGTCCATTGCTAATGCCCGGATGGCGTTGGCGCGTTCAATTTGAGAAGATTTACTCAACTATTTTTTCCCTATCGGCTCGGTTCTATGGTAGCGAATAGTGTCGTTCAATGCACAAATATTAAGTTTAGAATCTGAAATAAGCCTCTAGGAACATAGAATGAGCACCTAATTTCACCGGAGAATACATGAACGGCTACGATATTTTTACTTCGGAATCGGTTTCGAATGGGCATCCAGATAAGCTTGCAGATCGGATTTCCGATGCAGTACTAGACGCATATCTAGCCACAGATCCAGACGCCCGTGTGGCTTGTGAAACATTAGTCAAGTCAGAGCTTATAGTTATCGCGGGTGAAGTAAGGTCCACTGCCGAAGTAGACATCGAGCGCATTGCGCGCACAATTGTGCGCGACACAGGGTACACCGAGGAAACAGGGATGGATCCTGACGGTTTTCGAGTTGAATCTGTACTCAACGAACAGTCTCAACAAATTGCCAAGGGTGTCGATGAAACGGCCGAGCATCCTCAAGGTGCTGGCGACCAAGGCATGATGTTCGGTTACGCGACAACCGAAACAGAGGTGTTGATGCCTGCCCCCATTACATATTCTCATCGGCTGATGAAGCGACAAGCAGAAGTTCGTGATACGGAGTTACCTTTCTTAGGACCGGATGCTAAGTGTCAATTAACATTTCGGTACTCCAATGGATCACCCATCAGTGTTGATACTATCGTATTTTCGACGCAACATGCTCCGGACTTGGAGCGATCCACAATTGAGGAAGGAATTCACGAATTAATCATCAAAGAAGTCATTCCTGCGGAGTGGCTAACGTCCTATACTAAGTGTTTGATCAATCCGGCTGGTGAGTGGGAGTTCAAAGAGGGTGGGCCACGCGCTGATTGTGGCTTGACCGGTCGAAAAATCATCGTCGATACATACGGTGGTATGGCGCACCATGGTGGTGGTGCCTTTTCGGGTAAGGATCCATCCAAGGTAGATCGATCAGCCGCTTATGCAGTACGACATGTCGCAAAAAATATTGTCGCTGCGGAACTTGCTAAACGATGTGAGGTTCAGGTAAGTTACGCAATCGGTCGCCCGGATCCAACATCGATTTCCCTCAACACTTTCGGTACGAGCAAGTTTACAAACAAAGCGATCTTAGATCTTGTCCATGAGCATTTTGATCTTCGACCCAAAGAATTGATCCAAAACCTTAAGTTAAAGCGTCCTATATACAGCGCAACCGCGGCATTTGGACACTTTGGTAGAGAAGAAGATTTGGATATCTTCACTTGGGAACGGAAAGATGTTGCCGACCGATTAAGACTTGAGTAAAAAATAGTGACATGGGCGGCACTGATTTTCATTTAAGCTTTGAGTTTTTTCCTCCCAACACACCAGACGGCTGGTCAAAGTTGTTGCGTTCTGCACGACGACTACAAAATGAGAACCCCGATTTTTTCTCGGTAACTTACGGGGCTGGAGGATCGACAAAACATCGCACGTTTCAAACAGTAAAAGATCTTCGCGCTGAAGGGTTTAACGTCAACCCGCATCTTTCTTGGGGAGATGTGTCGCGTGAAGAAATCTCTTTGACGGTGCAAGGTTTTTTGGAGCTTGGGATCGAGGGAATGGTTGTTCTACGCGGCGATTCTCCTTCTGGTTCCGTGCCCAGTGTGATGCACAACGCTAGTGAGTTGGTACGACTGATCCGGCACGAAATCGCTTCGGAGTTACAAATCTTCGTCGCAGCTTATCCCGAAATGCACCCAGACGCTCAGACACCGTCGCAGGATCTGCAATTTTTGCTCGAAAAAGTACAAGCAGGAGCGAACGCGTGTATTACTCAATATTTTTACAATGCTGATGCGTATCTAAACTTTGTGGAACGTTGTCGGGGTTTCGGAATAACCGTTCCCATTATTCCAGGTGTCATGCCGATTTATAACTACGATCAACTCGTCCGTTTTTCGCAGAATTGCGGTGCCGAAATTCCCAGGTGGATCGAAAGGCGAATGCGCGAATATCGAACCAACAAAAAAGCGTTAGAAGATTTTGGTGTCGACGTAGTAACCGAATTGTGTGAGCGCTTACGCGATGAAGGCGCACCGGGCTTCCATTTTTATACCCTTAATCGCGCGTTGATTCCAAGGCAGATATTGCAGAGTCTTAATTTGCAACGAGAACCTTCTTAAGCCTACCAAAGTCGACGTCCCGCGCAAAACTCGTCAACTCGAATGAATCATTCTTCATTTGTTTGAGTGGCTGGGTATTGTCTTCGACGAATATCAACACTTGTACCTTCAGTAATGGCATCGCATGTGCTATCCTTGCTAGTGCGTCAATCGCGCGAAACTCGTCAAGTTGGTCTTCTATGACTAGATAATCTGGTCGAAACTCCTGAATTTGCGATATGGTTTCCGCTACGGTCTTGGTATGTCGTACTAATATTTGATCGGAATCTGTGCACCGTCGGATCTTGTCTTCAAGTGGTTGTGATACGTTGAGGCAAAGAAAGTGACTATTGTTGAAGGGGACCGAGTCCGAGCTGTTGCTATTGTTGCGAATTGGACATAATTCCGATGGGTCTAACAATAGTTTCAATTTTCTCTCACCGAAACATTTGTGCCCATGATGAATCTCCGATACCGAGGGAACTGAGAATTGAAACTCTGGTTGTTTTATCGTGTCCACTTCAAGTGCGAGTTTGCGTTCCGTCGTATCAAGTAGCAGTATCCAAGTCTGTACGTCAGTGGTGGGTTTGACATCTTCGTGGATCCGACAGTATTGATAACTGTGATCTGCGTATTCGATACTGGTTCGTGACTCATTCCAATTGACTTCGGCAGAGTTCAACACTGCAGATAGTAAGTGAGATTCAAGAAAATACATATCGGATCCAACTACGATTGGAAACGTATGCAACACCCGCGCTTCGGATGGTAGATGAACTACTAAACTAAGCTGACCGTCTTCATTGTCAGATATTTCAAACAGCCCCCGAGCACAATCGACGAAATATTGCAACTCTACTAAAACGAGGGCGATCCGTTCTTTGCGTGTCTTTACCGTTGAACTTAGTGCTTTTTTATTGGATTTGTCACGCTCATAGATCGAAAATTCTTCGAGCTCTAAACTCAGATCGTCCATCCTTTTACAAATTAGATCAAATGCAGTTCGCAGACCTACAAAGTCAAGCCTAGTCGAAATGTAAGATCCACTGCTATAAATCTCAATGAGTATCTTCCCGTCCGCACTTGACGTTAATTCAACACCAATAGTGACCGCTATATCGTGCAACTTCGAGCGAAATACTTCGGCAAGACTTCGATACATGGCTCCATCGGTAACGTCACAATGAACGAAGTCAACGGATTCGTTCGTACTCTCTGCTAACGAGGTGGAAATGTCCTTTGACAGTTTAGCTCCAAACTTCTTTAGGTCTGTCTTAGTGTTGTGTTTTGCTGTGTTGAGACAGTAGTGGGCTAGCTTGAGCTGTTCACGTTCTAATCTTTGCTTCTGGTTGGATTCGTTAGTTCCAAATGTATGTGCAGACAGAATAGCACTTAAAGACTCTAACCGTTCAGCGAAGTGTAACACTTCAGGATCTTCAAAGTGTTTTGGCAGTTTTATCGGAAATTTCGGAACATAAGCTACTGACGCAGTAACTTGGTCCGTTTTTTGAACTCTCGGCACTTCGTCGTCAGTGCCACCAGATGCGACAAAGTCTAGACGTTCTAGCAATTCATCGATCCTTGCTGTTTCACCCTCCAGAACCGAGGACGATTTTGATTCTTTAAGGAAAGTAGTCACATCGCGCAAGACATTAACAACACCGCTGTGTGACTCCACTAGCTCAAGTTTCAGATTTTCAAGAACGTTCTGAATGGCATTGAACAGTTCCTTTGTTTTGCCAGTTTTTTCGTCGTTGAGTCGCCGGAAAACCAACAGTGATTCGTCGAGACTTCCATTGAGTTTAGTGTCCAGGTACGCAGAAAGCGTACGCACGACACTATCAAACTCCGTTCGTGAATGTTTCTCGGTCGTCGCTCTCTTCCAAAGAGTTTTTTTATCGGCTGGTTTCACGCGACATTAAAGTCCGTTGTTGCAAATTTAGTGTTGGATTATCGAACGAATAAACATAATATTTTCTTGGAACTTAGAGACTTCGGTAACTGTCGGGGTCTTTTTTTTACACTTTTTACGGAATATGAGGGCTAAATCTATGCGCATTGGCGTTCCTCGCGAAATAAAAAAAGACGAGAATCGCATCGGCTTAACTCCGACCAGCGTGCGAGAGTTAACGAATGCTGGACACGAAGTTGTCGTTGAAAGTAATGCAGGACTCAACATTGGTTTGTTTGATTCAGACTACGAAACCGCTGGTGCTCGAATCGCCGATGATGTCGCCGAAGTCTTTGACGCGGAGATGATTGTAAAGGTTAAAGAACCGTTAGCTGTTGAGGTAAAACGATTAAAACCGGGTCAGATACTATTTACATACTTGCACTTGGCTCCGAATCCAGAGCTTACGCGAGGACTAATGGAGAGTGGTTGTACTGCGATCGCGTACGAGACGGTAACTGACGCGAATGGGCGGCTCCCCTTACTTGCGCCTATGAGTGAGGTGGCCGGCCGGATGTCCATTCAAGCAGGCGCACACGCTCTAGAAATCGCTCAAGGGGGCCGGGGTACTCTGCTCGGAGGGGTTCCAGGCACTCCCCCTGCCAAGGTAACCGTTCTCGGCGGTGGTGTAGTCGGAACAAATGCGGCAAGAGTAGCGATGGGGATGGAAGCAGATGTAACAATATTGGATGTTGATTTGCGCCGCCTAGCCGAACTCGACTTGTTTTTCGGCCCAGCTCTACGGACAATTTTCTCAACCGTGGATGCTGTGGATAACTACGTAACTGATTCAGATTTAGTCATCGGCGCGGTGCTACTACCTGGAAAGACTACGCCGAAACTTGTTTCCGAAGATCTGATTCGTCGAATGCAACGCGGGTCCGTTATTGTGGACGTCGCTATTGATCAAGGTGGTGTGTTTGCGACCTCTCGTCCGACTACCCATACCGATCCCACCTATGTCGAACACGATGTCGTGCACTATTGCGTTGCGAATATGCCTGGAGCTGTCGCCCGAACTGCAACCTTTGCATTAAATAACGCAACTTTACGTTATTCCGTCGCCTTAGCAAACAAGGGATTAAAGCGAGCGTTGACGGAGGATGTTTACCTCCGTGAAGGCCTCAACGTATTTGACGGTAAGGTTACTTATTCGGCGGTAGCAGAAGCGGTGGGTGAGTCCTTCCATCCCGCAGAAGACTACTTTTCAATATAGAAACTCGCTACGCATTCTGCTAACTCTGATTGTTCAAAACCATCGGACTAAGAAACAAGTACTTTGACTAAAATACTAGACCGTGAAATCATCTCGCGCGTGGCGCGTTGAATAGTCCACATTTGCAGCCCCGTCGCTGCGAGTCATATCTAAAAATTTTTTTTAATCGCGATTATCCCGCGACGAATCGGCGTATTCCTTCGAATAATTTGAGAAATAGCACTTAATGCGTATCGCATATATCGCAATTCTTCTTTTTTTAGTCACACTCGGTTCGGTAGTGTTCAATTTCACTACGCCGTTCCACTTTGATGCCATCGGTTCAAATTGGGATTTGATCGATATTACGGTCTATATCACTTTCGTAGTTTGTGGCGTAGCGTTCGTAGCGTTAGGTCTCCTCATGGCTTGGTGGGTTTACAAATTCCAATACCAAGACGGCAAGTTCTCAGAGTATGAACCAGAAAACGCGAAACTTGAGAGTCGACTGACCATTATTACCACCATTGGTGTAGTTGTCATGCTTGCACCAGGATTGGTAGCGTGGAATGACTACATCCACCCTCCAAGTGATGCCTACGAACTAGAGGTCTACAGCAAACAATGGAATTGGATGTTTCGCTTCCCTGGTGCAGACGGAATCTTCGGCGCGGCTCACAACAAATATGTTAAGTTTGACAACCCATTTGGAATGAAACCTGAAGACCCCTATGGGGAAGATGACATTCTGATTACGTCTAACACGTTGAAAATCCCTGTCGATAGACCAGTGAAAGTACTCTTGCGCTCTCAAGATGTGCTACATGATTTTTGGGTTCCCGCGATTCGAGCAAAAATGGATGCTGTACCTGGAATGGTCACCTACTTCTGGTTTGAACCCATTGTGGAGAGAGTGTATGAGGTGCTGTGTGCGGAACTTTGTGGTCGAAATCATTTCAACATGCGCGGTGAAATGCATGTCGTTTCAATGGATGAATACAGAACATGGCTAAACGATCAGGTAACTTGGGCGGAGATGCAAGCCGGAGCAGTACCCCTCTCACCGGAAGCGACAACTGGTCGAGATATCGCAAATGAAAAAGGCTGTTTCGCATGCCATTCCGTTGATGGAAGACAGTTAGCTACCGGCCCAACTTGGCTTGATATTTGGGGAGGTACGGTAGAGCTAATCGATGGTACCACTCGTGAAAGGGATGAAGCTTACATTGTAAAGTCCATTCTCGATCCTCATGCCGAGATCGTATTAGGATATACTCCGACGATGACTGCTGTTGAACTCACTGAGGAAGAGTTGCAATCCATATTGGATTACATGAAGGTTCTAAAGAGCGAACCAGCAGAAACAACGATTGAAGACGAACAAGGTGCCTCAGACACATCACCAGCGGGTGAGTCAACAGCTGAACCCACAGAAGAACCGGTTACAGATTAACGCTGGACAAGAAAATCGAACAAATAGAAGAACATAGATGGCTACAGTAGAAGTACCCTATCAGGAAACAGTTCCCCTTCACCATCCAAAAACTTGGATTGGGAAATACATTTTTAGTCAAGACCACAAGATTATCGCGGTGCAGTACGGAATCACTGCGATGGCAGTGGGTTTGGTCGCGTTAATCCTATCGGAGTTCATGCGAATTCAGATCGCATTCCCAGGTTGGGAGCTTATGAACTTCTTTACTGCAGATCATTATTACCAGGCAATCACGATGCACGGGATGATCATGGTGATTTATCTCTTGACGGCTTTTTTACTCGGAGCATTTGGGAATTTTTGTGTCCCACTCATGTGTGGTGCGCGCGACATGGTGTTTCCTTTTGTGAACATGTTGAGTTATTGGGTGTATCTGCTATCTGTGATTATTTTGATGGTCAGTTATTTCGTACCAGGAGGACCCACCGGCGCAGGCTGGACGCTGTATCCACCTCAGACCATAACGGCCGGTACACCCGGATTTGATTGGGGTATCGCGACCATGTTGATCTCGCTTGCCGTGTTTATTGTCGCTTTTACGATGGGGGGTCTAAACTACATTACCACGATTCTTCAAGCTCGAACACGTGGACTAACGTTGATGCGTATGCCGCTCACTGTTTGGGGTATATTTATCGCGACCTTCCTCGGTTTGATTGCGTTCCCTGCTCTATTTGTTAGTGCCGTGATGATGTTGTTAGACAACTTTCTGGGAACGAGCTTCTTCATGCCTGCCATCGTGTCCTTAGGTCAGCCATTAGATTATTCTGGCGGTCAGCCATTGTTGTTCCAGCACCTGTTTTGGTTTTTTGGGCACCCAGAAGTCTATATCGTAGCATTACCAGCTTTTGGCGTGATCTCTGATCTAATTTCCGTCCATGCCCGTAAGAATATTTTTGGGTATCGTATGATGGTGTGGGCGATAGTTGCGATTGGAGCACTTTCGCTTATCGTGTGGGCGCATCATATGTACGTCGCGGGCATGCACCCTTCGTTTGGATTTTTCTTTGCAACGACTACCTTAATTATTGCCGTACCCACGGCGCTCAAAGTGTATAACTGGATTTTGACGCTTTGGCGCGCAAATATTCGGATTACGGTGCCCATGTTGTTCGCGCTTGCGTTCGTACTGACGTTCATCGTCGGAGGGATCACGGGACTGTTTTTGGGTAACGTTATCATCGACATCCCGCTATCCGACACCTACTTTGTAGTTGCTCACTTCCACATGGTTATGGGGGTCTCACCCATTCTTGCTATTTTTGGTGGGATTTACCATTGGTATCCTAAGCTCACTGGGCGTATGCTCAACGACACCATAGGACGGACTCATTTTTACTTTACATTTATTGGAACGTATGCGATTTACTTTCCAATGCACTATTTAGGGTTTATTGGAGTTCCACGACGCTATTATGAAACGGCAATAGCAGACTTTTATCCGGTTGCTGCTCACAATCTAAACAAATTTATTACGATTGCAGCTTTGATTGTGGGGGTCTCTCAGATCTTGTTCATTTACAACCTCGTACATAGTTATTTCAACGGTAAGAAAGCACCGGCAAACCCATGGGGTGCTAATAGTCTGGAGTGGTGTACTCCAGAAACTCCACCGCGGCACGGAAACTGGGAAGATCGCTTACCGACTGTACATCGCTGGGCGTATGACTTCGGTGTGCCTGGGGAAGAGAAGGATCATATTCCGCAAACGGTTCCTCGCAGAAAAGCAAGTTAAGCAAATATACACAACTAGAAGCTAAGGACTGCAAATACACCGCATGACTGATACCTCGTTATCTACACAAGAAAGCATCTTGACAAGTACGGCAAGAGACTGGTCATCCGATATGACCACCTTCAAGGGCGTACCTTGGGGCAAGGCGATGATGTGGATCTTTCTGCTATCCGACACTTTCATATTCACATGCTTCTTAGTGGGTTATATGGTTATGAGAATGACGGTGACCGAAGCATGGCCTGTTGCCAGCGAAGTGTTTGCGCTGACGGTTTGGGGCGTTTCCGTACCTCTGTTGCTCATCGCCATCATGACATTCATACTGATCACTTCGAGCGGGACGATGGCCATGGCAGTAAACATGGGCTACCAACGACGAAAGTGGGCGGTGTTTTGGCTTATGTTAGCAACTGCTTTGCTTGGAGCATCCTTCGTCGGGATGCAGTGCTTTGAGTGGTACAAGTTGATTGCTGAGGAAAGTATTCGTCCTTGGGGTAATCCGATGGGAGCTCCCCAATTTGGTTCGATCTTCTTCATGGTGACTGGGTTTCACGGTCTGCACGTATCGGCGGGTGTTGTCTATCTTACAATAGTCGCGATCCGCATTGTACGAGGAAAATATGATCACACTAATTTTGAGATTGTCGAAATAGTAGGCTTGTATTGGCACTTTGTAGATCTAGTCTGGGTGTTCATTTTCGCATTTTTCTATTTGTGGTAAGGACTGAGGCACAGAGTTAAGTGGCAACTGAGGGTCAACAACATCCTATCAAGATTTACTTCTTGATTTGGTTGTTATTGTTCGTATTTAGTTTTTTCTCCTATCTGGTGGACTATCTAGATCTACAGGGGAATCTCAGATGGTTTTTGATTGTAGTTTTCATGCTGTTGAAAGCAGGCTTCATAGTCGCGATTTTTATGCACATGAAGTGGGAACGATTTGCGCTGATTTTTGGAATACTAACACCGCCGTTAGCACTAGTAGTTTTGATGTTCTTAATGGCAATAGAGTCGGATTACGCGTGGTCGACGCGGGTTGTTTACATGGGTGAGGAGGTAGCCAAGAAACCCCAACCACCAGCACACCACAAAAAAGCAGAGGAAGGCAAAGACCACTAACGCTGGATTCACAGCAACAAAGAAAATTTGCAGAATCTGAAGTTTTAGATTCGTTATGGGCCTGAAACAACTTGTATCTAGTTCATAGATACGCCCGCCACTCTTTTAAAAGCGCGTTCAACTCGTCGAACGTGATCCAACCAGTCGAGCTAAATTCTTGGCGGTATGGTCCAGTCTCGACGAAAACTGTGGAACTTTTTGCGAGTGAGGGCATTCTCCCTACGAGCGAAGAA
The DNA here is from genome assembly GCA_009841615.1 of Gammaproteobacteria bacterium. GTDB lineage: Bacteria > Pseudomonadota > Gammaproteobacteria > Pseudomonadales > Azotimanducaceae > Bin55. Next base: position 291,521 of record VXLL01000035.1, read on the forward strand.
GATATCGTTTGCCGATCCCGCTACGACCACCTGACTCGGGGGTACAATCTTAAACGATATGAGTGAGTGTGCAATTAACCATCGCGTTCATTTGAGTCATCCGGACATGGTGTTCCGTGTTGGAGTAAGTAAATGGAACCGACTGTTGCTGCGCTGAGACTCATCATCCGTTGTTCTTCATCTGAAGCGATCTCCTGCACGGTGATGGGTACCACGTTAAACCCTTTTCTTACTAACTTCTCAGTAAAGTCGGAGCCGTAGATTCGTACAAAGTCAGCAGGGACTTCTTGGTCTCCGCCGGCATGAAATTCGCGTGTTGATACACCACGACATGGCACATTTACTATCGCCCATCCGTTGCTGGACAGAACCCGAGAGATTTCCGCTAAAGCTTTATCGTCGTCTTCCACTGCTTGTAGTACATGGCTGCAATATACAACCTCAAACGATTGATTAGAAAACGGGAGTGCTTGTATATCAAACTGAATCAGCACGTCATCTCGGATTAAGTCACCGCTTACATACTGTCGTGTTGCGAGATCTTGTAAATTAGGTACGACGCAAGGTTCAGGCGCAATGTGTAGTAAGCGGCAATTCTTGCGGCGGAGAACTTCCATCTTTTGGGCGAAGAACAAGTGCATGACACGGTCTCTCTCTCGTCCGGCGCACTTTGGACACACCGAATTAGGTCGTTTGTACTTGGACCGACCAGCTGGTTTAAATTTTCGAAACGTTTGGTCGCAGATGGGACAATACACACTCTTTCCAGCATACAAGATGTGCGCATATCTCCTCCTAATGTTTCGAAATCTACGTTCGAGTGCAAGTAGAAATCGAATTTTCATTGTTTCGTTTTCAAGCATACGACTCGATGGTTGAACTTGGAGATCTTACGTTCGATTTTCCTACGAGCAAAAGAACTAAACCAAGTGGATACAGGAATCCATTCACTGTTGCCTAAACCATCGACAATCATGAGTCGACAATGTTGTAACGAGTCGCGCACCACGATGATGTTGTGCGGTAATAAGTCGCGTGTAACAACTAGCTCCTGACGCAACCACGATTTAAAGTCCGCGATTCCGATCTTTAGACTGTCATCAATGCCTAGGGGTACTTCTTCCTCTAAATTTCTTGGAAACTGGCCATCAAAATTTCGAAAAATCCGCGTTATGATTCCTAGTCCGAGATCGGTTTCCACACAACCGAAAAACTCTGGGACGTGGTGCCACAATGCTGGCGTGTTTCGCGCAAGCAATTGTCTATATGCAGTTAATTCTTTCTGCTGATCATCCCAATGTTTCACGGGTCGTAACTTCTTTATACCCTTTGTTAGTCTACGACGAGTTTGAGGAGTACGATCTTCCCGTAATACTTTAATGCACTTGTTCGAGTCATCTGGATGAACAAAACACAGTCTAGTACCACCAATCGCAAACGGAGTGAGTTGCCCTAACTCCACGAAAGTGTGTTGATCAGAGCCGTTTGAGTCGATGGATCCCATGACCGTCAATTACCGCATTGATAGAGGTTACCAAGGCTTTCCTTGGACGAGACTTACACTTCTTCGGGTGGACTTGCGAGCCCTAATCGTTGGTGCATCAGCGGGCTGGTAGTGGTGTATTGCAAAAACGCTTTTTCTTCCGGAAACAATCGTTTCTTGATAGCGAATGAAACTAAGGCGGCTTCGTGGAAACCTGACAGGATGAGTTTTTTCTTTCCGGGGTAGTTTGCAATGTCCCCGACTGCATAAATTCCCGGAATGTTGGTTTCAAACTTTTCGGTATCAGTCTCGATTTGATTCTTAGTAATCTCCAGTCCCCAGTCAGAGATGGGTCCTAACTTTGGTGACAGACCAAAAAAAACCAACAGGTGATCGATCGGTATGGACACAATATCGCGATCAGGTTTTGTGATGTGAACTTCCGTCAGTTTGCCGTTATCGCTAACAACATTCGTGGCGTTACCCACAAAAAACTCCATTGCATTCTCGGCAACGAGATCTCGCATACTCTGTACGGATGCAGCAGCCGCACGAAATTTTTCACTACGGTGAATTAACGTCAGTGAAGATGCGACATCTACTAACTCGAGAGCCCAATCCAATGCGGAATCTCCTCCACCAAGGATGACTAGTCGCTTACTTGCGAATTGAGATTTGTCGGTAATTCGATAATGAAGGAAATCCGAACTGATTTCCTCGGCACCTTTGGCTCGAAGCGGCATTGCTTGAAAGGAACCCACGCCACCGGCGATCACAATTGACTTTGTTTGAAACACCGTCCCCTTAGAAGTCTCAACTCTAAAAGTATGCGAGTCTATCGATTCAATTTGAACTACCTGCTGATCAAGGTGAAAACTGGCCTCAAACGGTTGTATTTGTTCGCGAAGTCGACCAACAAGTTCTTCTGCGCTACACACTGGGATTGCGGGTATGTCATAAATAGGCTTATCAGGATACAGTGCTGTACACTGCCCTCCAATTTCCGGCAACGCATCGACGACATGGGTTTTTATCCCCTGTAATCCCAATTCAAAGACTTGGAAAAGACCACAGGGTCCAGCACCAATAATTAAGGTCTCTGTATCAATCATAGGCTCTTCTGTTCCTCAAAGTATTGTACGATTGGAGACTTTTTAATTTAATCGTTATTCTCAGCAGAATGTTGCTTGTCTTCCACTAACACAAGAGTTTCCAAGGCTTGTCGCACCAACTGAGGATTAGCTTTTCCGTGAGAAATTTTCATGACCTGCCCTATGAAATACTCATACAGTTTCTCTTCGCCATTTAGTAGCTTCGGAACGAGTTCTTGATTTTCTTCAACCACTCTTGCAGCCCAGTTTGAGACCTGATTGTGATCAGAGATCTGAGTAAGGTCGCGCGTGTTGATGATCTCGTCAAGATCCAGATTAGTCTCCCAGAGTTCGTTCACTAAGTCCTTACCCGTGTTCGAAGAAAGGGTACCATCTTTTACGCGTTCGATGAGTTGAGAGAGTTGTCTCGCAGAGATAGCGATGTCTTGTGCTCGAGACTGCTTTCTCTTTCGCAATGCGGTCACTTCTCCCAAAATCCAGTTTGCTGTTGCCTGAGGGTCTTTGCATAACTTTGCGGTAGCCTCAAATAGTTCTGCAAGAGGTCTTTCGAGAGTGAGTCGGTATGCTTGGATTGGTGTTAAATTAAAGCTTCTTACAAATCTGTCTCTCACTGTTGCGGGTAATTCCGGCATGCTCGACTCAATGTCAGAAATAGTCTTTTCAGAGATCGGTATCGGAGGTAGGTCTGGATCAGGGAAAAAGCGGTATTCTTTGTGTTGTTCTTTCGGTCGCATCGATCTGGTGGTTCCAGAAACCGGGTCATACGATCTTGTTTCACGTATCACTGATTCCCCGCCGGACAGTAACTTGACTTGTCGTTCAATTTCATACCGCAACGCGTTTTTTAAGAATTTGAAAGAGTTGAGATTCTTCAGTTCACAAGCATTTCCAAAGCTATCGCTTCCTCGTGGGCGCAATGATACGTTCGCGTCACAACGTATGGCTCCTTCATTGAGCTTACCTGAACACAAACCAAGCCAAATTACGAGAGCGTGAATTTGTCTCAAACACATTGCTGCCTCCAAAGGAGTACTCAGATCTGGTTCGGTAACGATTTCGAGTAAAGGTGTACCGGCGCGATTGAAATCTAAGACAGTTGAGTTTGGTAACCGATCGTGTACCGACCTCCCTGCATCTTCTTCGAGATGAGTTCGTCGGATTCTAACGGCTTTGGTGTGACCGTCCTCAAACCACAAGTTAAACACACCAGAACCGACGAGCGGCCGTGCGTACTGACTAATTTGGTAGCCTTTCGGAAGGTCAGGATAGAAGTAGTGCTTTCGCTCGAATGAGCAAACTCTAGCGATCGATCCGTCGATTGCCGTCCCAAATCTAATAGCGTGTGTTAATGCGGTTTGATTTAAGACTGGCAGTGTTCCTGGATACGCTAAGTCAACAAGATTGGCATTCTGATTGGGTGCTGCCGATACATCTCCATTTTGCGTCCGCGAAAATAACTTTGTTCGAGTATTGAGTTGTACATGGATTTCAAGACCGATTACGGCTTCCCAAGTGGAATCCATTGCACTCATAACTTGGGTCGTTGGAGATGCCACGATGTTTCTCTCTGGAAACGATCAGCGAGGTCGAGTACAAGTTCATCACCGTATTGTGGTCCGATTAATTGCACACCGATGGGTAGTTCATTCACTAGTCCACAAGGTACGCTGATTGCGGGTAAGCCACACAAGTTTACCGGAACCGTAAAACGATCTTGCCGGTACATATCAGTTGAATCAATTTGTTCATCAAGCCGAAAGGCAGTTGATGGAGTGGAGGGCGCTAGTACAACGTCCACGACCTGAAAGAGCTCGTGGTAAAGTTCGTACACCATACGACGAAGTTTTTGAGCTTTTTGAACATAGTTCTCCGCTGAATTGGTGGATAGAAAGTAGGTCCCAGCCAGGAGGCGACGCTTCACTTCATCGCCAAATCCTTGACTCCTCGTATTTTCGTACAACTCTTGAATGGACGACACTGACTTCGATCGCGAACCATATCGGATGCCGTCATAACTGG